>CAVTOY010000014.1:0-288754 GCA_963736445.1 uncultured Gammaproteobacteria bacterium
CGATAACACTAAACACGCACATTATGTATAATGAAATGAGGATTTTCGAAAAAGAGTGACCTAAAAATCCAAAAATAATCGCAAGAATCAGAAAAACAATTAAAATACCGGCCAGAGCGAGTTTCATCTTGATTGGAAACAGGAGTGATCCGCCATAGAAGTGTTGCCAGTCCATAAGACCTAAAAGTACAGTCGGTACTGCACCGAAAAATGCCAGCACAGCACAATGTCTGGCGGTTTGAGCCAGGCTGGTTTTGCGAAAAACCAAAGCAGTCAGCATAAACAAGAATGCCCCCATGGTCATTCCAATGGGCAGGTGATTGATGGCCGGGTGGAGTGGGTGAGTATAGCCGAATTTAGCCAGGATCTGATAAATATGCTCAAACATTTCAATACCCCTTCAGCGGGAAAAGAGCTGATTTCGTCTGAAACCCTTAACCTGGTGTGGCTTTATTTTTTTCTGATACACGGTCGTGCGGAACTGCCGATAGCTATTTTTTGGGTCGAATCCAATCTGCCTACCTTACAAATACCCTGCAAGTCAAATATAATTTTATCCGTCTATCTGGAAAAAACAGGTAATATTGCTTGTGGAAGCCGCTCCCACAGGAGAATTTTTAAAGTAACTTGGATTTACCGGAAAACGTCTAGCTATATTGGAATGTTTCCTTCTTTTTTCAAATATAAAGCTGTAAAAGCCCTGAGCTTTTCAAATGAACCCCTTGGCTTTTAACAAAGGCCGGGGATCTACCAGGTGACTTGACAGCCAACTTTTTTTGATCCCCAATCCCAAAGCCATGGATAGGATTTCGGAAAAATGGAAGGTTGGAATTTGATTTTTCAAAGTGCAACGAATCTCAAGGTTTAACTGGCACATCGCGCAGGCGGTAATGACGCAATCCGCTTTGGCATCTATGGCGCCCTGCATAATCCGGTTGACCATCGGCGTGACCACAGCCGGTTTGGCCACGGATAGAAATGTACCGCAACATCTGGATGAGAACGACCAGGTAAGGGACTCAGCGCCGAAGTATGTGAGTATTTTTTCCACCAAACCATAGTAGTTTTTTTCATGCCGCATTTCCGGCGGTCGATTGAGCATGCAGCCGTAATAAGGTACAAATCTGAGGCCTTTTAGCGTATTCGGTGCACTGGATCGAGGTTGCAGGGAAAAATGCCGGGTCAACAGTTCGAAATAGTGGATGATCTCAAGGTCCATATCCACCGGACGTGCCCAGGTGTCTTGATACCGGCGTTGAAGATCGGGATCGTTTTTCAGGTGTAATTGAGCCGTTTTCAATCTCAGCATACAGCTCGGACAGGCCACCAGCAACGGACGATCGCTCGGGCAAAGAGAAAGATTGCGACATGCCAGCTGAAATGCGAGGTCTCCTTTGATGCTGTGGGTCGAGGAGCTGCCGCAACAGTTCCAGTCTTCCAGTTCGACAAGGTTATATCCCAAGTGCCTTGCAACCTCAATCAGTGAAAGATTGTTCTCCCGCGCGGATGTCGCCAACGAGCACCCGGGAAAATAGGATATGTCCTTCATTGATTCCATGGTGTTCAATTCAACGAATTCCATGCTTTGCGAAAATCGCGTCAATCCCGCGGCGATCGTTAACTTTTGAAGGCCGCAAATCGAGCTTTCGTTTTGCCAGCATTTTTACCCCCAGATCCACATCGGAGAATAAATCGCGTGTACGAATCTTATACCGCATCATAATCTCCAGTTTATGTGTTCGGCCATGCCGCTCGATGGAATTGATGACTTCCTTATGAAAATTGAAAATGCCCGGTTCGGCGATCTTAACCCCCGCTTGAATGGCCATTTCTCTAACAGCGTCCATCATGGAAGCGATGTCAATGGCTTGGGGGCAGGCCATTGAACAGGTGTTGCAGCCGATACAAAACCAGATGTCGGAGGACTCCAGCGCCTCTTGGATGAACCCCAGCTGAAACAGGCGAATAATGCCGTTGGGTCGGTAGGTCATGGCATCCGAAACCGGGCATCCGCCGCCGCAGCTTTGACAATGAAGACAGCGATTGATGTCGGTTCCAGACTGGTCGACGACTTCTTTGATAACTTGCCGCTGGGTGTTCACGGGTAGGCCGACAACTTTATCTGTATTTAGCGCTTTCATGGCCGCCATCCTACCAGCAAACTGCCATCGTGAATTTGACGTAGGTCAATAAATTCAAGTTTTCCTTATCCTTAAATCCACCAGTGCCCGCTGTGATGCATCCAAGGCAGACAAATCCGCGCCCAATTCTTGTCTGGCAATAGCCTGGCCGGTTTCCAGCGAGAGTCCGTGCAGGTACTGGGCTGAAAAATCCGGGCCTAAATAGGAGCCATGGCCCCAGATCGAGCCGTTCTGCATAAGGCCGTATTTTAAAAAAACCTCTTGACCCGCTTCAATCTCCTGCCCGCTGAATATTGTTTTTCCATCGAAATCGACTACTTTTTCCGGAATGGGCGGGGCATAACGATAGGCCTGCACCGACATGAAGATCAAACCGATCATCCCGATAACAAACACCAGTAAAACGCTGCGGCGCCACCATGGTGAGAGTGTTAGAGTGGAAGATAGTTGCTCTTTCATTTTAATGCCTCCTTTTTCTAATTTGCTTAAAAATCAATTAGATTTCGTGACAGCATTGAAGGTTGCGGTTTTTTTCCTTCTTTCAACCTGAACCACATCTTACGGCGCAAATGTAGAACTTTGGGAGTGATTTATAACCCACTCCGATAGCACCATCCCGGGTATAGAGAACCCAAGCATAACTTGGTTCATATACACTTGTAGTTGATGACCAATACCCGTCAATGACCTTGTAAGAAGGGAGGTTGATATACAGCGCTGGGGAGTGAGAGTACATATCCGTAAGGCTTTCTAATTCTCGTATGTTTGGCAGACGCCAATCGCTATACCCACCTATTGTTCTGCTATTTAGTCGTTCTACGGCACTAAATGCTTCTTTCCAACTGACAGGTTGGTCTGTCAAATTTGCATACTTCAGCCAAATCAGCCCGGTTAAACGGTCGTGTACAGAAATTTCCTTTATTTCGAATCTTTCGGATAAGTTTGCGTTTCTGCACCAAGACAAGCCTGTAAGGTTATCCTCTACCATATCCTTAAGAACCTTAAACCGGTTTTTGACGCCGATACCGCCCTTCTTATGTTCCGCATCTTGACCCGAACCTGAACAGGGGATTTTATTGCCGGATTCATCGAAACAATCCTTTTGATCTGTTTCCAAAATATTTCCTTTTTTTCATTTAAATAACTCCTTAAAATGAAAGTATATTAGGTAACCCTCGATGTATTCCTGGCCCGCCTCAATGATCTTGTCTTTATGTGTTTCACTGCCATTAATTCAAAAAATACCACCGTGTAGTTAAAAAGGCCGTATATTTTTGCACTCCTTATCACTCATGCGCAATGATGACACGACCCCGTGAGGTGAAAGAAACGCCCTGTTGATTTTGCGTACCAATCATTATTGATTCAACAATAGGCGAGTTGACAAATTTGTCTGACTTCCATTCAACCATAAAATTAGCGCCAGACCCCCCACTTTTATCTTTTTCCGGTATAATATAGCGCAAAGATTCTAGCGGTTTTAGAATTAGCGGAGTATCTATATATTTTTTTATAAGCTTCCCTTGTGTTTCATAAAAGTCTACTATCGTGATTTTGATGTGATGGTGAGGATCAACGTTTCTGATGCTGAGTGTTACCGTCAATAAAAATGGGTCTTCCCGATTGCCGCTGTAAATATGTGAATAAGCAGGAACATAAAGAGTTTGTCCGTCAGACAACCCTCTTTTTTCGCCGGCATATAGAGGTTGAAGAGGAAAAACAAAAATAGCTAAAAGAATAAACACGTAGGCAAAAGAAAATTTCTTATTCATGGTTACCCTCCATTCGATTAGATGTCATATCATCATAAATCCTAATTAAAATCATTCTCCTTGTGCCTTTGCGCAATCGTGCCGGCCGGCTGGTCCAGAGCTATAAAATCATACTCCGAGGGTACCCCTTTACATAATACGGGGTCTAGCCCCTCAACTTTGAGATTGGGTATCATGCCCGCGAGTGTTTCAGCTGGTGTTCTTATCATGACAACTTATATCAGCATTTAGGATTTTGCCAGCTTCTAATTCATCGTAAGTTTTCAGTGCACTCATGGCCCATTGATCACGTGGTAAATATAGGCATTTAGAATTCAGGCGTAAAGTGAATTGTTTTCATTCCCGATAACCGCCGTCTCTTAGTTCTGTTTTTTGTGTTGACAACATACCATAAAGTCGATAGATTCCGATTTAACGATATGGAGGTCTTATGAGAGCATTTATCAAAGTTATGAAAGCCCTATCTGAACCTAACCGTGTAAAAATGGTTAAGCTTCTTCAGCACAAGGTAATGTGTGTTTGTGAAATTCAGGCAGCTTTGGGCCTGGCGCAGTCCACTGCAAGTAAGCACCTTAAAATACTGGAAGAAGCCGGTTTGATAACATATTTTAAGGATGGATTATGGGTGAATTATAGCCTGGCCGATGGCACTGATAGTCCGTATGCGGCTAATTTATTAGGCAGTTTAAGACATTGGCTTGACGATGACCCCGGATTAGCGGCCATCGTCGAACAGTTACCAACTATTCGTCGGGAAGATATCTGCGGAAACTAATTTTTTTGGCCTTATATATCGTTACATGACGAATTATGAATGACAATTACGGCCATAGATTAATTTTTCCTAAGAGGTCGTTAAAAAGGAAAAGAAATAAATGAAAGAACGTACCAAGCTGTTATTGATTGTGGGGACCTTTTTGATCGCATTTTATGTTCCATGGAGCCATCCGATTATCCGGCAATCCGGATTGGAAGCCTTCATGATGCTGCAGGAATACGCCCGGGAACATGTTCTGACTTGTCTCGTACCCGCTTTTTTTATTGCTGGGGCTATTGCCGTGTTCGTATCACAGGCATCGGTTCTTAAGTATTTTGGAGCCAAGGCTAATAAGATTTTATCATATTCTGTAGCCTCTGTTTCCGGGACTATCCTGGCGGTTTGCTCTTGCACGGTATTGCCCTTGTTCGCAGGCATTTACACTCGTGGGGCAGGAATTGGTCCAGCAACGGCGTTTCTTTATTCAGGACCGGCAATTAATGTGTTGGCCATTTCGTTGACGGCAAAAATATTGGGCTGGCAACTGGGTCTGGCGCGGGCTGTTGGCGCGGTATTTTTCGCTGTAGTAACTGGTCTACTGATGGCGTTAATCTTTCGCAAGGATGATGCCTCACGTACCGAAGGGCAGATCTATGTGCCTGACCCAGACGCCACAGGTCGGACACTGGTGCAGGATGCCTTATACATTTTGACGATGGTTTTAATCCTGGTATTCGCCGCATTCGCCAAACCGGCTCCTGGATCAACCGGGCTCTGGCCGGTTATCTTTGCCGCAAAATGGTATATTACAGTTTCCTTGCTGATCATTTTAGGATTCATGCTTAAAGCATGGTTTACAAAAGATGAGTGTAAAAACTGGGTTGAGTCCTCCTGGGGCTTCATGAAACAGATTTTTCCTCTTCTGGGCGGCGGTGTGCTGGTGGCCGGTTTCATGCTGGGTCGTCCCGGACATCCAGCCTTGATTCCTGAACAATGGGTGCAGTCCCTTTTGGGTGGCAACTCTGTTTGGGCCAACTTGATCGCATCACTTTCCGGAGCATTGATGTATTTTGCAACCCTGACCGAGGTGCCAATTCTCCAAGGTCTTCTGGGGGCTGGGATGGGCAAAGGACCTGCACTGGCCCTACTGCTTGCGGGACCGGCGTTAAGCCTGCCGAATATGCTGGTGATCGGCAGCGTGATGGGAGTGAAAAAGACAGCAACTTTTTGCGGTATCATTGTCATCATGAGTACGATCGCCGGTATGTTATACGGTTATATTGCTACATAATTTCGATGCAACCGACTTCGGGTTGCATTAATTCTTTTAAGGAACCTTAACAAAGAAAGGAGAAGAAACAATGAGGATGCTATCAGAATTTTTTCCGGAATTCACCGAAAAACTTGATGAAATGGATACGCTTTATGCCGACAAACGCAGCATTGATGAAAAAACATACCAGTTCATTTGTTTTGCACTCTCAATAAAGGGCAGATCAAAACCTTGCGTGCTGAAACATTTCAAAGGAGCATTAGAGGCTGGTGCAACTGTCAAAGAGTTGGCATATATTTTGGCCTTGGTCATGCGTGAAGCTGCCGGTGCTGATGACTGTTGGACTCACGATGTCATCGGGGATTGGAAAGAGATCATTGCAGGCAACATTGCTTGCGATTGTCAGAAATAGAGTAAACGATATAGCATTAGATAAAGGAGTGTTAAAATGGAGATCAAAGTCCTGGGGCCTGGATGCGCTAAATGCGAACAGACCGAGAAAGTGGTTAAGGAAGCTGTGGCCGAAGCTGGTGTATCTGCTGATGTGGAAAAGATCACTGACGTAATGAAAATCGCTGGATATGGAGTATTCGGCACACCTGCAGTAGTGGTGGATGGCGAGGTGAAATCAGTTGGTAAGATTCCCAGCAAGGAAGATATTAAATCCTGGATTGGGAAGTAAGTGACTGAAATCTGCATTGCGGGAGGAAAAGCCATGTTGCTTTCAGGTTATACAAAAGATATTTTCCGGCCAAAGTGCAACGCCGGGTTTGAGTCTGCTAAGAGATAAAATATGACAATTTGTGCTCAAACTCCCCGAGGGATTGCCTGCATAGTAAATAGCATATTGAAAGGAAAATTGATGATAAAATTGAAGTGGTTCGCATTAATCGAAACATTGCTTATATGCTGTGTAGTGACAGTATTTGCTGATGACCTATAAAAAATCCAATATACCATCTGTTCCTACACCAGGTTTAGTAACGATGGTGGATTTGGGAGCACACAAATGTATCCCTTGCAAAATGATGGCTCCCATCATCGCGGAGCTTCAAAAAGAATATGCAGGTCGGGCCTCAATCGTTTTTATTGATGTTTGGGAACATAGGGAGCAAGCACAGCGTTTTGGTATCCGGAGTATTCCAACTCAAATTTTTTATGATAAACAATTGGTTTTTTTTTTTTTTTTTTTTTTTTGGTGCCTTTCGTTCAGTTACGTATTGCTGAAAAAAGAGGATCACAAGCACCGAGACACGCAGGATCAGTGGCCGACGTTCGAGCGCGGCGATGGACAGCGATATCATGCCGTGCGTTTGTCGCATTCAGGAATCACAGCGGGGTGTCGCGCACCCGATGGCCCACTGCTCGCGCAGAGGGGGATCCGGATAGCACCGCCAGAGGAACGCGGCGCGACCGATCCTCAGCGGTGCGGGCCCGGGGTGGTTACTTCTTGATGCGTTCTCGAATCAGCGCGACCACCGCAGCCGTCAATCCCAGGGCGAGTATCGCGCTGCTCCCGTCTATCTCCGGTACGGTGACTGCCGCGAGGGCCTGTTGCGAGATCGAGACGACCGCGAGCGCAGTCAGGATCAGGGTACTCTTCATGCCGAGTTTCCTTTTGTTGTTCGGGTCAAGCGCAATGGCTCAGCGCGCTCTGCATCCAGCCGGATGACGCTATTTCTTTCTTTTGCGTTCTCTGATGAGGGCCAAGAGGCCGGCGGTCAGGCCGATGGCGAGAACCGCACCGCCGCCGTCGATCTCGGGCACCGTCACGGTTCCGGCGAAGGCCTGTTCAGCCGCCAATCCGGCACCCAGCAGACCCATGAGCAGGATTTTCTTCATTGGAACGTCTCCTCGGTAGCTTCGACGGGGCCGGTGACCCGCGGCAGGCTGCGGTGCCGCCACCGACGCAAGACGCGGGTCTCAGACAAGTCAGCAAGATTCGATCCAATAGACCTAGCCCACTGAATTTATGACTCTTTCGCCTCTCGCCGTCTTTCCCAGGCGTAGCAGTCGTAAAATTTCCTGACGCTTTGCAGGGTCGGACTCGAATGGCACTGGGTTGGGGAAGCATCAACAAATGACCGGCTTGTCGGCATTCGGGTCTGTCCCGCGTGTCCCAGGATTCGGCTTCCCACCCCACCGTGTCTCTGTTCTCAAGTTGACCCACCCAACACCACGCGACCTCTAGCTGAATCCCCGTCGGCCGAAACCCCGGGCACGACCACCTGCAGCTGACAAGGTTGAGAAATGCTCGCAAAAGAATTGAACCGAATGAGATTCCTGGCCCTGCTGTTGGGCCTTCTGCTCTGCGGCGCTACCCTCGCCGCCGACTTCGCCGAGGGTCGTGTCCTGGTCCAACCCGCGGCCGGTCTGGCGACCGACAAATTCGAGAAGATCCTAAAGAAGATTGAGAAGAAGGCCCAGATCAAGCGCAAGCTGCGCGGCTCGTCGGTGCAGATGATCGAGGTGCCGCCGAAGGCCGAGAAGGCCATTGCACGGCTTTTGAGAAAGCACCCCCATATCGCCTTCGCCGAACTCGACGAGCGCATCCCGCCCGATGCCGTGGTCAACGACCCGGAATTCGGCCGCCAGTGGCACCTGCCGACCATGGGCGCAGACGCCGCCTGGCAGGTCACCGACGGCAGCGGCGTGATCGTCGCCGTGCTCGACACCGGCGTGAACCCGAACCACCCGGATCTCGCCGGCCAGGTGCTGAGCGGCTGGAACACCGTATCGAACAACACCGATACCGCCGATATCAACAATCACGGCACCTGGGTGGCCGGCGTGATCGCGGCCAAGGCGAACAACTTCACCGGCGGGGCCTCGGTCGCCCCGGGCGCGAAGATCCTGCCGATTCGCATCACCAACAGCTCGGATGGCTGGGCCTATTTCAGCGACATGGCCGAGGGCATCGTGTGGGCCGCCGACAACGGTGCCCGCGTCGCCAACCTCAGCTTCGGCGGCGCGGCCGGCAGCGCCACCATCGCCAACGCCGCGAGCTACATGATGAGCAAGGGCGGCGTGGTGATGGTCTCGGCCGGTAACGACAACACCGACTACGGCTATGGCAACCACCCGTCATTGTATGTGGCCGGGGCGACCACCAGCAGCGACCTCCGGGCGGGCTACTCCAGCTTCGGCAATTTCGTGGATATCGCCGCACCCGGCTCGGGCATCTTCACCACCGCGCGCAACGGCGGCTACAGCTCGGTCAGCGGGACATCCTTCGCCAGCCCGAACACCGCCGCGGTGGCCGCGCTGATCATGTCCGCCAACCCGGCCCTGTTGCCGACCGACGTGCTGGCGGTGATCACCAACACCGCGGTCGACCTGGGCGATCCGGGCTGGGATCCGGCCTATGGCTTCGGCCGGGTGAACGCCCAGGCCGCAGCCGAGATGGCAGCCAGCGTCGAGACCTCCGATACCCTCGCCCCAGAGGTCGCGCTGCTCGCTCCGGGTGCCAACGCGGTGGTCTCCGATCTCGTCAGCGTACCCGTCGAGGCACGTGACGGCTTTGGTGTCGCCCGGGTCGACTTCCTGGTCGACGGCCGTGTGATGGCCAGCGCGACGCAGGGGCTGGATGACGTGTACAGCTTTAGCTGGGATTCCACCCTGGTCGATGACGGCAACTACCGCCTCGGCGCCCGCGCGGTCGACGAGGCAGGCAACACCGGGTTTGCGAGCGATGTCACCGTGCAGGTGACGAACACCGCCGATGAGACGGGACCCCAACGTGACTATCACCAGCCCGGCGAATGGCAGCAGCGGCACACGCCGGGTGACCCTGTCCGCATACGCGCGTGACGACGTCGGCGTCACCCAACTCACTATGTCCGCGGCCGGCAAGGTGATCTGTTCGGCGACCAGCAGCGTCTCCTGCACATGGAACCTGCGCAAGGTGGCCAACGGCACCTACCCGATCGTCGCGGTCGCCCGGGATGCCGCCGGCAATGAGGGTGTCAGTCAGATCAGCTTCACCGTCGGTGGTACGAGCAGCGACACCGGACCGGGCGGTGGGGGGAGAGGTAAGAAGAAGCGCTGAGCGACTTCCAGGCTTGTCAGACAAAGAAACGGCCCCTGACGGGGCCGTTTCTTGACTTAATGGACATAATGCAGCGATGAAGACACGGACTGTCCGCGTTTTCTTTACTTATGCCATTGCCTTGCGTTTTCCAAAGTATCCGAAGACACCGAGCGCAGAGGCAAAGAGCCATGCAGCGGCGGGGATAGGCACAACTGCAGGGGGCTGTGCAGACTCGCCAGTCACCCAGTTGGAAGGTGTCGGGGTCACGTTATCACCGTCACTATCTTGCACGACAATCTTCGGGGAGACAGACAGAACTCCAAATGTCGGGCTCGGCTTGTTGTTGGCAGTCCCCATGACTGAGAAGTTAGATGCTATCGTCGTGTTCAATATTGTCCACATGCTTATATCTTCTACCGGGAAATTCGGATTATTCCAATTCATTGAGAACTGGCCTTCTCCAGTAGCATAGCCGGCGTCCAAGTTGTCATCATTCGCGGGGGGGCGCTGTGACCAGTCCCAACTATCCACGGCAACCATCCCAGTCCCGGTGATAGAGGTTAGTTGATGAACGCTCTGGAGTGCGGTTTCGTCGCTTTCTGAGGTTTTAAATCCAACAGTCAGGCGATCTATTGTAGATGTAGCACCACCCGGATTATAGCCTGGGTTGCCTTCATTCGGATCAAAGGTAAACTTTACACAGTTCGAACCTCCGCATGTTGAGTCCTCAAGCGTAAGCAGGCCTAAAGATGGATACGGTGGATTCAGACTGGAAATCCCGGTAGCCGGCAAATTGAAATCCCAGATTACCGTTGCTGCCTGAGCGCCCGATGCGGCCCCTAGGAGCAGAGCGGCAACAAGTGCCAATTTGGAAACAGACCTCATTTTTTTCAAACTTCTCCTTTTCATTTCTTACCTCGGCTCTTCAGCTTTTACGTAAGTTCGAGCGTTAGCTCTTGCCTCCTGAGCATTTCAAGAGGGGCCCTTGTCCCTGAATCATCGAGCTGCCAGATTAATTTCGCAGAGCTCGGCACATTGTTATTAGCAAACTCTAAAAAAGCAAGAATCGTACCGCATCCGCAACTAATTGATGGCCGTACGAAAAACCGTGACCTAATTTGCAAACGAGCAACAAAGTGTAAAAAATTCTGACAAGAAAACGCGAAAGGGGCCGGTGACAATTGCCAATCATTCGCATTTGGGCGCCAGCCGAGCGGACAATCGGCCACGTTTTCCCTGCCCGCTCGAGCGACCGAGTTCTCATTCGATGTGTGGCCTGAATCGGTCGTTACCCAACGGCACCGAGAAATCCAGAGCAGTCTGCGCGCAAATCGGGGTCAGGCCCCTTGCCCCGGAGCAACCGAACAGCGGTATCGTCGGTGCCCTGCGGCATTGTGAGTTTGCCTTCTGAGCAAACTCGCTGACCTATCCTTCAAGCGTTGCGACCTACCGCATCCCGGCGCACATCGAGATGATTAACGGCATAGTCCGCCATTGCCGTGGCGGCGTCGTGAAGCTCGCGAGTGAACAATGCGGCGCGCTTTAGCGCGGGAATCATTTCATCCAATGTTTCAAAATACTCATGGACCAATCGATTCCGCAACCTGCGCATTTGCAGCCAGGTGTCGGTATCTGCGAGAAATCCGAGCCGTTCAGCGCGATTGAGATTATCGATCGCCGCCATTGGCGTTTCACCCGCTGTCTTGAGCAATTGCGGCAACAGCTTGTCTATCACGGTGTCTTGCATGCGCGCGAACTTGGCGCTGAAGGATTCGAGCCGATCCACGCCGATGTCCGATTCCAAGGCCGACGTCAGCCAGGCGAGGTTAATCTCGATGCCCTCGGGAAAAAATCGATCGCGCACCGCACGCAAGTGATGATCTTTTTTGGCAACGAGCCGCAGCAATTGTTCTAGCCTGATCAGGTCTTGATTCGCGGCCATTACAACCGCACCCCAGATCGGAACGCGGACCTATGGATCGGTAGCAGAGGCGCACCGAGCCGGTGCACCACAATATCGATTCTTTGATCGCCAAGACGGCGTACCAAGCGGGCGTGCAGCCGAAGCTCCTTGTCGAGGGCCTCGTCGATGCCAACATCCGCTTTGATGAGCAAGTCGATATCACCACCCCGCGCCGTATCATCAACGCGCGAACCAAACAGCCAAATGCGCGCTTCACGACCGAAAACGTTCTCGACCTCTTCTTTCACAATCGCGGCATTGGTTCGGCTCAGGCGCATGGCTTCATTCTAGACTGGAGCGCAGGAGGATGCCGCTCTCGGCGAGCTAAAGGGGTCGCCCATTAGCCGCCTCCGGTCAACAGGGCGAGCGTTACTCTGACGAGTCCTCGCCCCAGTAAAATCTGCAGATCACCGATAGCGCGCCTGTCTTTTCGTTTGGTCGTGCTGTTTCAAGCTGAAACGCACCAGTCACCCATCAGGATCTAGGCTTGGCGATACCGCTGCCAGCCCCACGCGGATCTACCGCGCCAGAAAAACGCTCAGTGCCCAGACATAACTGCCGAAAAGGGGTCGGTGACAAATGCACATCATTCGCATTTATTCGCCGGCCGAGCGGACAGTTGGCCACGTCTTCCCTGCCCGATCGAGCGACCGAGTTCTCGTTCGATCTGATGCCTGAATCGATGGTCGAAAGGGGAAGGGGTCGGTGACAATCGCCAATCATTCGCATTCCGACTCTCAACAGCAGAGAAGTTCAGACTCCTTTTTCATCGCTGCGATGGCTTTTCTTACGCCCCCGGCTTAGGTTGAGGGCGGAACACGCCACCAGTTGATCACAACTCGGCATCGAGCGTTCGCAGGCCATAAAGGGCCAGCTTCGGATCTGCAGTGACGATCACCAGCCCTTCGGCCTGTGCCTGCGCGACCAGCATACGATCGAAAGGATCACGATGATGGCTGGGTAATAGGCCTGCCTGCTCACCGTGGAAAAAGCTGATCGGCAAGTGAGAAAAACCCTCTGCCTCGACCGCGGCATCCAGATCGTCCGGCGCCTGCAGCTTGCCCAATTGCCGCTTGATTGCGGTCTCCCAGCCAGTCGCGGCACTGACGTAAACCTCGTTGGCCGGGTCCCGTATCACAACTCGGGCCTCTGTCCCCAGCCGTGGGTGATCCGCAAGCCACCAGAGGAACACGTGCGTGTCCAGCAGAAGGCGGCGCATCACTCGCCCTCGAATTCGGCGAGGACCGCCTCGTCCACTTCATCAAAGTCATCGGCAATGACGATCTTCCCCGCCAACCGGCCCGGCTTCCGCTCCACCCCGGGATCACGATGCGGGACGAGATCGAAGACGGGCTTGCCGGCCTTGGCAACCACGATACGCTCGCCACGCTGCACCAGTTCGCCGAGCTTGGACAGCTGTGTCTTTGCCTCGTGCATGTTGACTTGCTTGGTCATATGTCGCACTCTCTGAAAGACTTAGCTTAGTCTAGTCTATTCATTAGATACGCGCTTAAGGGGTCTACCCTCTGCCCTGCGGCATGAACGTGCACGTGATACCGTCGACAGGCATCAGCCAAGGCCTCGAGATAGAACGCGTAATCGTCGTCAGTGAAGAAACAGGCAGCGCGATTGTTTCCGCGTTGCACAACATGGCAGGGCATACCGGCCAAATAGATCCTCGGCTCGCGAGGCATATCGATCTCCTTTCGCTGCTTTGTCCATCCTGGACCGCCTCGCCCTTTTACGCGTTTTTTCCGCGCGCGAGAAGTTTGGGAATCTATTGAGAAAAGGACGCGTTTGTCACCGACCCGAATGGCACTTACTTAAGCTTCTCGGGATGCCCGAATTTTCTGACGGTTTGGCGAGCCTGAGCTCTGGGAACACTCAGTAAGGGATAGGGTTTGGGCCGTCGTTTTACCGCACGAGGTTCGATTCTTCCAGGCCGGTTGCCGACCTGTTGTTGGGCGATGAGGATGAGTAACACGCCCATCTGCTCATCACTCGACGTGTCGAGTTGCAGACTGAATGCCAACCAAAGCTGCAAACAGTGCTTGAAGCTGATCTCCCTGGGCGTGGTATCGACAGCCAACGCGGCCTGAACTATCAGAAGGCGAATGAGATTGTAGGCCAGGAGGTGGACCCATATTTCCTTGAGCACCATCTGGGGCGTTTTGCAGCTCAGCACATCCATCCCCATGGTTTCTTTGATGTTGCGTATATCCAGTTCGACGGACCAGCGCTGTTTGTACAAGGTTTTCAACTCAGCTTTGGGGGCATCGCCGGGACAGTTCAGCGTGGTGATCATAATCTTGCCGCCAGCTTTGAACTCTCGCACCGTCAGGGTCTTGGGTGCAGACTGAAAGTCGGCGTCGGTCATCCAGTCTGGACGGGATTTGGGCTTGTGGAGTGTGATCAGGTGGTCCCGGGCGCCGAGCCGCTTTCCTCGGCGGAAATCGGTGGTCCTTTTCCGGGCTCCCATTTGCTCCATCAAAATATCGACACCACGCGCCTGCATGGCAGCCAGGAAGAAATAGGTGGGAAAGAATGCGTCCCCCAGCAGCATATCGCCAGGTTCGAGCGTGTCCTGGATGGAACGCAATAGGGTTTGCTCATCACCGCCCTTGCCGTTGAAGCGACCGATAGCGGCGTTCAACAGGGCGCCGCTGGACAAACAGGTGATACCGACAACCCGGCAAATCGGAAACCCCAGTCCAGACTTTTGGCCACCGTGCTTGGGATAGGCTGCTTGATTGGCCGAGGTATCCGGCATCGTCACTGTGGTGCCGTCGACCAGACGGACGCGACGTCCCTGCCAACGCCATCGGTCGGGCACCTGCTGATCAATCTGTTGTCCGACATGACTTGCCAAACTCGACACCAAATCAAGCGGCAGCCGTTGGCGCGCCCGACAGTAACCCCCGGTATGAGTGCTGCACACTGGCAGACCCGTGAGCAAACGCTGCACGGCTGCCTGATTGACAATCTGCTGGCAGGATCGATCCGAGTTGAGCGATTGGCTGACAAACATCGCCAGCGTTTCAGTGGGGGGAAAGCACCGCTCCCGGTGCTGAGGCAGCCGGCTTTCGAGTTCATCGAACAAAAGGTCGCTGGTCAGAAGGTTAAAGATCCCCAGGCAATCGCTGTAACGGCGCTGGGTATGGAAAAGACGTCGTTGGGCGCGAATGGCGTCGGCGGTATGATGCATTTTGACCGGTCCCTGATGTAGGTGGATGGTTTGGCGATTTGAAGCCTAACGTCACACCGGTCGTTCTTGTACTGCTTTCAATTAGTTACGCTTAAGTAAGTGCCATTCGTCACCGACCCCTTAATGCCTTAATGCCTCAATGCCAAGTGGGCGACCCGTTTTATCTAGGGCGAGCATTTCCCGGCAGAGAATAGAAATGCCGGTTAACGTCTTGTCTAACTGGGTTGTTTACCAGATCGTCTTTACGTGTTTGTAGGCCTGGATCTTCGCATCGCTGGTGACCAGAGCGATCGATAGACGCCTGGCCAGCGCGACGATCATTCGGTCGGCGGGGTCCGGGTGAAATTCACCTGGCAGCCTCACCGATTGAAGGGCGACTTCGTTATCTGCGGGGACAAAACGAACGCCCTCGATAGCCGTCACGGTATCGATCCAGTCTTTAACATCCATCGTCAAAGTCAGACGACCCTTGTGTACAAGCAAGGCGATTTCCCAGGCGGTGATCGTCGAGATAAACACCTGTCCATCTTCACTGCTGATCTCCCTCTCAATCGCTTTGCGCGCCTTGTCGGAGAGTTGCTCATCGTCGTTCACCCACCAGATCAACGCGTGGGTGTCCAAGACGATCACGTCGGCGCCTCCCATTCTTGCTCACCGACCGGCTCGGTCGGGTCGAGGTAATCTACGACGCTGCCCCGAAGCAGGTCGAGCGGAGAACGCTCGAGGGCGCGATGTCGGCGCATCTCGATGGTCGGCTTTCCGTGGTCTGTTACGAGAACAGGCTCGCCGGTGGCCTCGACCCGGCGAAGTATCTCCAGAGTCTAGGGGGTCGGTGACAATTGCAAATCATTCGCATTTGCACAAATCGGGGTCAGCCCCCTTGCCACGCCGATGGCGGCCCGCGGCACGCCGAGGGTGAGTAGCAGCATCTCGCGTATAGCCTCGCCCTGCCGACCGACGATCGGATAACGACTGCCGCCGGCCACCAACACCCACGGCGCCTTGCCGGTCCGGTACAGCGCGGCGGCGAACCAGACACGCAGCGGCCGGGTGTAGATCGAAAGTCGGGAGCTTGGGCCAATGCGCGCCTGACAGTGCCCCACCGAGCACGACGATCGCATCAGCGGTTCGCTGCCTTCACCGGCTCCCTACGGTGGGTTCGGTAGGCAATTGGTGCGATTCGCTTTGCTCATCGGCACCCTACGATGTTGTCGAATCTGCCATAGGCAGCCGGCGAATACGGATGTTGTCTCGTGTGATCGATACTGCTGCACCTGCAGACACCGCCTGAGCGATTGCCTCATCGATGTTGAGAGTAATGCCGCCAGCTCCCGACCATTGAGACCTTCAATCCGTAACCGGACCACCGACGGGCTGCTGGCTTCTTGCAGAGCAAGTATCGTGTGGAAATCGGCATCCAGCGTTATGACGATACGCTGGGTTTGCGCTGCATATTCGAGAATTTCCTTGTCAGTAGCGCGCGAGAGCCCAACATCGCCAACATGCAGAGCATCGACGCTGGCGTCCCTGAGGATCTCTGCAGTTGATCTGGGCAATCCCTGATCCAGCAACAATCGCCTCAAGCGGCTCCCCGATTGATGATCTCGTCATCGAGCGCAGCGGCCGCGAATTCGAGCGCTTGCTTGATATCCTCATCTTCAAGCTCGGGATACTGTTTGAGCAATTCAGCCCGATCCGGATAGAGCGCCACCGCTTCTACCACGCGCCGCACGCTAAGCCGCATGCCGCGAATACAAGGTTGCCCGTTTAGTATCTCCGGAACACTCGTTATGCGGTCGAATTTATGCATGCCTTTCATCGTTTGGATTGCCAACTCAATCTTAGCAAGATGATCGCGTCCTTGGAGCATTTTGGATTGTGAGAGTAAGAGAGAGAAAGGGTGACAAATGCACATCATTCGCATTTAGTCGCCGGCCGAGCGGATGGTCGGCCACGTTTTGCCTGGCCGATTGAGCGACCGAGTTCTCGTTCGATCTGATGCCTGAATCGATCATTGCCCAACGGCATCGAGAAATCCAAAGCAGTCTGGATTTGATGCACCAGTTCTCTCGGTAGATGGCTGGCAAAAAGTTCGCGATAGCGTGATTGTCGGGCCAATGCGTCTTCGCCGAGCGCGAGGTACAGTGCATGCGGCGACCAAAGGCTATCCCGTTTGCCACATGCGCTACCACCATAACTGGACCAAGGGTAATCTCCCGGATGCTTCACCATGCCGGCCGCTACAGGATTCAATTCGATGTAGCGGTGGCAAGCCAGAAGATACCGTTCCGCTTGCACTAGACTCGCCTTGTGCCGGCTCTCCCACAAGGTGCCACAACGCCGATAAGTCTTGTTTACGTACTGAACATAGCGACGTCCAACCGACTGCATGACACGCGACACACCATCCACGGTCTGAGGCGTCAGCAGCAGATGGACGTGGTTCGTCATCAGCACGTAGGCATGAACGTGCACGTGATACCGTCGACAGGCATCAGCCAAGACCTCGAGATAGAACGCGTAATCGTCGTCAGTGAAGAAACAGGCAGCGCGATTGTTTCCGCGTTGCACGACATGGCAGGGCATGCCGGCCAAATACATCCTTGGCTTGCGAGGCATAGCGATCTCCTTTCGCTGCTTCGTCCATCCTGGACCGCTCTACCATTTTATGCGTTTTTTACGCGCGAGCCGCTCGGGAATCCATTGAGAATAGGACGCGTTTGTCACCGACCCCTTAACCCTGACCCCTTAACCAGATTCCTTTCCGTCTGCGATGAACGTTCCGCGCCATAGACAAGTTCCCCCCAGGTAACGGAGGAGATGCACATCTGTCCTTCATGTCGGATGAAGGCCTTGCGAGCCGCGGCCGGTCGGTTCTTGATCGTGTAAATCACGATGTTCGTGTCGAGCATGAACTTGAGCACTACAGCGACTCGCGCTCCTGATCCGCCGGTTGCTCCCTGGTCTCCATGAAGTCGCTGCTAACGCCCGGACCTTCGAACCAGTCACCCCAAGACCCATGGGCCGGCGTGATGATGCGCGTGTTGCCTATCGCAACGATCTCAACCTCGATCACGTCATCAGGTAATGCTACCGGTTTGGGCAGTCTGACCGCCTGGCTCTTGTTGCTCTTGAACACCTTGGTGTGGGCCTTGCTCATTCGTATTGGGTCCTCACTTGGGGATTCAAAAGAACTTCGCCCGAAAAATGGATATGTCAAGCGTATATCCCGGCGCAGGGCAACGCCAGTGAACCATTGAAACCTGACTTTGCCGACCAGGCTTCGGTCAGTTTCGGCTCGCTGGCTGCCTAAGCGGGCTTCGGCTGCGTCGCGTTGAGGTCTGCAGCGCGGGGAATGGGGCGGACGGGGTCTCTACACGTCGGGGTCAGACCCCTTGCCATGGGATGTGGCTGCAGTCGCGTCGAGATCTAAGGAAAGGGACTTACGCCGCTTTGAGCTGCTTGCGCCGCTGGTAGCTGAGCCCGGCGAGGCCGATCCCTAGCAGCAGCAAAACAGACGGTGCCGGGATAGGTGGATCGATGACGTTGGTGAGTTGGAACATGAAGTCGTTGAAATCCAGGTCGCCGCCACCCAGGAGGTCTTCGAAGCCCACGGTTGTTACGTAGGTATCGGCGGACGCGTCGAACGTCGTGATTGCCAGCGCATGCGCAAGGCCATCGGGATTGCGGTTCGCATTGCCGGTGAAAAAGCTTTGCGACGTATCCGTAACGTCTATGCGGAAGACCAACTCAGTCCCCGCGCTAAAGGAGCCAAGAAGGATTTCGCTGTCGAGGGGGGACGACTTGTCAAACAGCACGGAGTCGTACCCGTCGAGAAATAGCGTGTTGAAGTAGCCAGCGTCGCTACCGAGAAATTTGGCCCAAACGTCACCGTCGTGGGCAACTCTCATTTGCCCGCCCAGGATGGGTTGATCGAGGACCACACCAGCAACCGCTGGCCGCGATGCCCCGACGAACATCGCAATTCCGAGTGCCAGCACGAGGGCTGGAAGCAGAATTGACGAGAATCCCTCGGCGTTAAATGTATGCGTACTCACCTCAAGACTCCTGTGGCCCAGCGTACGTTTGAAGCCTAAACGTAATGTACTCTATAAAAAGCGAAAAACAAACCTGATAACCTGGCTTTATGACTTAAATTCATATCATCGGTTTATGCGCCGGGATCGCCATCTGAAGCGTGTGCTGCGCGAACCGCTGCTCGCGAATGTCGCTGTCTAGCCGGTCCACTTGCACCAGGTCTCTCAATTCGCGGACGCAGGTCTCGATGAAGCCCAGCTTTTTTCGATCAGCGCTGCATCCGTCAATTCGATTGTCCTTTTCGATACTCTTCAAGGTACGGCTTGATATCGAAATACTCGTTTCTTGCCCGTACCTCGAACTCTATGCGTTTGTTGGCATCGCGTTGGCAAAGCTCTCGCGCAGCCTTTCGGCGATGGTGCTGGTGTTATTGCTTAACCGCCCTGCAGCCGCTCAGTACCCCCCATGTAGGGCCGCAGGACCACGGGGACGTCGATGCTGCCGTCGGCCTGCTGGTAGTTCTCCATGACCGCGACCAGGGTGCGGCCGACTGCCAGCCCGGAGCCGTTGAGGGTGTGCACCAGCTCGGGTTTGCCGGTGTCGGGATTGCGCCAGCGCGCCTGCATGCGCCGCGCCTGGAAATCGCCCATGTTCGAGCACGACGAGATCTCGCGGTATTTCTGCTGCCCCGGCAGCCAGACCTCGATGTCGTAGGTCTTGGTCGCCGAGAAGCCCATGTCGCCGGTACACAATGTGACCACCCGGTAGGGCAGATTCAGCCGCTGCAGGATCACCTCGGCGTGCCCAGTCAGCGCCTCGAGCGCATCGATCGATTCTGACGGGCGCACGATGTGCACCAGCTCGACCTTATCAAACTGGTGCTGGCGGATCATGCCGCGGGTGTCCTTGCCGTGCGAGCCGGCCTCGGAGCGGAAACACGGCGTATGCGCGACATAGCGTCGCGGCATGTAGTCGTCGTCGACGATCACATCGCGCACCAGGTTGGTCAGCGGCACCTCGGCGGTCGGGATCAGGTAGAAGTCCGACCCCTCGAGGCGGAACAGGTCCTCGGCGAACTTGGGCAGCTGGCCGGTGCCGAACAGGCTGTCCGGATTGACCATGTAGGGCACATAGGCCTCGGTATAGCCGTGCTCGACGGTGTGGGTGTCGAGCATGAATTGGGTCAATGCGCGGTGCAGGCGTGCCAGCGCCCCGCTCATCACCGCGAAACGCGAGCCGGTCAGCTTGGCCGCGACATCGAAGTCGAGCATGTCGAGCGCGGCGCCCAGGTCGACGTGGTCCTTGGGGTCGAAGTCGAATGCGCGCGGCTCACCCCAGCGGCGTTCTTCGCGATTGTCGTTCTCGTCCTGGCCGTCGGGCACGCTCGAATCGGGAAGATTGGGCATGCCGAGCGCGAAGGTGCGCAGCGCCTCCTGTACCTCGGCCAGGGCCTCATTGGCCGCCTTCAGGCGATCTCCCAGGGTCGCGACCTCGTCGAGCAGCGGCTGGATATCGTCGCCGGCGGCCTTCGCCTTGCCGATCGACTTGGACTTGGTATTGCGCTCGTTTTGCAGCTCCTGCGCCTCGACCTGCACGGCCTTGCGCCGTGCCTCGAGTTCGGCGAGGCGCGCGGTATCCAGCGTGAAGCCGCGCCTGGCGAGGGCCTTGGCGACGCCGTCGAGATCGGAACGCAGCAGTTTCGGGTCCAGCATGGTTCAGTCCAGGTTGGCCTGGGCGGGCCAGGACACGATATGCCCCGCGCCGACCAGATCGTTAAGCAGGGGCAGCACGGCTGCGATCTTTTCGGGACGGTCGAAGAACTCGACGATCACCGGCAGGTCCAGCGAGACATCCAGCAACCCGGCCTCGTGGATGTGACCGGACTTGCCAAACCCGGCGATACCCCGGAAGGCGGTCACGCCGGCGACGCGGTGATCGCGATGCAGCAGGTCGATGATCTGCTGATGCTTGTGACCCTTTTCGCTGCAGTACACGCGCACGAGGATGATGTCCTCTTGTCTCATAGTTGCCTCGCCAGCGACACGCCGACGAAGGCGGCCGCGATACAGGCCAGTACGCTGACCAACACGTTGGCCACCGCCTTGGCGTAATCGGCCTGCTCGAGCAGGTTAAGGGTCTCGATCGAGAAGGTCGAGAAGGTGGTAAAGGCACCCAGCAGACCGACCAGTGCGAAGGCCCGCCACTCTGCGCCGATGGCCAGGCGCTCGATCATCACGATGTATAAGTAACCCATCACCAGCGAGCCGAGCACATTGACCGCCAGGGTGCCATAGGGAAAGCCGCGCCCCAACAGGGCATAGACGCCATTCGACATCCAGAAGCGCAGCAGCGCCCCGAGCGCGCCGCCGGCCGCGATGGCGAGGGTCTGATTCAAGCTATCTTCCAGGCTAGACCAAAGCGCGCATTCTACAAAAAGCGCCGGTCGGCTTCAGCCGCAATTCCGCCGCTAGCCTTCAGTCGGCCTCGTCCGAGGCGGCGCGCGCCTGTTCATCGAGCGCCCGCAGCTGATCCAGCTTTTCGGCGATCTTGATCTCCAGTCCGCGCGGGACCGGATGATAGAAGCGCGTCCCCGCGAGCGTCTCCGGCAGATAGTCCTCGCCGGCGGCATAGCCGCCCGGCGCATCGTGCGCATAGCGGTAGGCCTTGCCGTAGCCGAGCTCTTTCATCAGGCGCGTCGGCGCATTGCGCAGATGCAGGGGCACCTCCAGCGAGCCGGAGGCGCGCGCGCTCTGCATCGCCTGATTGAAGGCCGTGTAGACGGCGTTGCTCTTGGCCGCGCAGGCCAGGTAGACGACCGCCTGAGCGATCGCCAGCTCGCCCTCGGGGCTGCCCAGGCGCTGCTGGACCTGCCAGGCGTTGAGGGCGATCTCCAGCGCGCGCGGATCGGCATTGCCGATATCCTCGGAGGCCATGCGCACCAGGCGCCGGGCGACATACAGCGGGTCGCAGCCGCCGTCGAGCATGCGGCACAGCCAATACAGTGCAGCGTCGGGCGCCGATCCGCGCAGCGACTTGTGCAGCGCGGATATCTGGTCATAGAAGGCCTCGCCGCCCTTGTCGAAGCGCCGCAGCTGACCGCTGGCGACCTCTTTGATGACCTCATCGCTGATCTCACCCTCGACCGCCAGATCGGCCGCGATCTCGAGTAGATTCAGCGCACGGCGTGCGTCGCCGTCGGCGGCCTCGGCGAGCAGGTCCAGCGCCGCGTCGCTGATGCTCAGCCCGCCCGCCCCGAGGCCCTGCGTCGCATCGCTCAGCGCACGCTGCAGCAGGCCCTTGAGTGCATCGGCCTCGAGTGCCCGCAGCACATACACGCGGGCGCGCGACAGCAGCGCGTTGTTGAGCTCGAACGAGGGGTTCTCGGTGGTCGCGCCGACGAACAGGAAGGTGCCGTCCTCGACGTGCGGCAGGAAGGCGTCCTGTTGGGCCTTGTTGAAGCGATGCACCTCGTCGATGAACAACACCGTGCCCTGCCCGCTCTGTGCGCGCACTTGGCGCGCCCGGTCGACCGCGGCGCGGATGTCCTTGACCCCGGCGAGCACCGCCGACAGGGTCTCGAAGGCATAGCCCGAGATCCCGGCCAGCAGGCGTGCCAGCGTCGTCTTGCCGGTGCCCGGCGGCCCCCACAGGATCATCGAGTGCAGCCGGCCGCTCTCCAGCGCGCGGCGCAGTGGCTTGCCCTCGCCGAGCAGGTGTCCCTGGCCGATGAAGTCCTGCAGCGCGCTCGGCCGCATACGGTCGGCCAGCGGACGCAGCTGGGCGGGGTCATCGGGGAAAAGGTCGTCTTGTGCCATCGGGCGGAGTTTACCGATCCCGTAGGGGTACGGTTGGTTCTCGGTGCGGTTAGCGCTCAGTCGGCCTGCAGCACATCCCAGTCGTCTTTGCCCTCGAAGACGAACAGCTCGGGGTCGATCGGGACATTGCGCTGCACGTCGAAGAAGCGGAAGCGAGAGATCTGACCGAACTTGTCATTGAGTTCCATCTGGCGCAATTCCTGGTCGGCGAGACCCAGCAGTACCCGATTCAGGTCGCTGTCCGGATCGCGTGGGATCAGTTCCAACCACTGCGTGCCCGAGCGTTCGCCCTTCTCGACGACCTCGAAGTCGTCTTCGATCGAGGCCTGCATGGTCAGAAACGCGGCCGGCGTGCCCTTCAACGCCCAGGACTGATAGTGACGGGTGACCTGCTTGAGGTCTTCGTCGATGATCCAGACGTCGCGTCCGTCGGCCAGGATCACCTGCTTGTTCGGCGCAGCGTAATCCCAGCGAAACTTGCCGGGCCTGTCGAGCAGGAACTCGCCGCGCAGCAGCCCGCTGGTCGCGTTCTCGGTATCCAGCACCGTCTGCTCGAACCGGGATTGCAGCGTCGTCAGGCCGTCGAGAAACGCATCCAGCGCGGCGCGGCCGTCACCGGCAACGACCAGCGGCGACGACGTCAGACAGAGTACAAACAGCCAGGGTCTCAGGGACATCAGACCTCCACGGGTGGCGGTGCCAGGACCTCGCGATTGCCGCGCTCGTCGGCCGCGGTGACGATGCCGATGCGCTCCATCTCCTCGACCAGGCGGGCGGCGCGGTTGTAGCCGATCTTGAGCCGCCGCTGCACACCCGAGACAGAGGCGCGCCGCGATTCGGTCACGATCTTGACGGCCTCGTCGAACAGCGGATCCTGGTCCTCGGTCTCGACACCCGAGGCGTCAGCCGATAGACCGGGGATCGCCTCGGTTGGTTCCTGCAGGATCTCGTCCACATAATCCGGCGCGCCACTCTGCCGCAGATGGTTGACGACCCGGTGCACCTCGTGATCGTCGACGAAGGCCCCGTGGGTGCGCTGCGGGATGCTGGTGCCCGGCGGCAGATAGAGCATGTCGCCATGACCCAGCAAGGCCTCCGCCCCCATCTGGTCGAGGATGGTACGTGAATCGACGCGAGAGCTGACCTGAAACGCGATCCGGGTCGGGATGTTCGCCTTGATCAGGCCGGTAATGACATCGACCGACGGACGCTGAGTGGCCAGCAGCAGATGGACGCCGGCGGCACGCGCCTTCTGCGCCAGGCGGGCAATCAGCTCCTCCACCTTCTTGCCGACCACCATCATCATGTCGGCAAACTCGTCGACCACGACCACGATATAGGGGATGGTCTGTAGGTCCGGGATCTCCGGCAGGTCGCCGGTGATCGGGTCCGGCTCGGGCTTGAACAACGGGTCCTTGATCGGCTCGCCGGCCTTGATCGCCTCTTTGACCTTTTTGTTGAAGCCGGCGATGTTGCGCACGCCCAGCGCGGCCATCAGCCGATAACGTCGCTCCATCTCGGCAACACACCAGCGCAGCGCATTGGCCGCCTCCTTCATGTCGGTGACCACCGGTGTCAGCAGATGGGGTATCCCCTCATAGACCGACAGCTCGAGCATCTTGGGATCGATCATGATCATGCGGATCTCTTCCGCCGTCGCCTTGTACAGCAGACTGAGGATCATCGCGTTGACCGCAACGGACTTGCCGGAACCGGTCGTGCCGGCGATCAGCGCGTGCGGCATCTTGGCCAGGTCCGCCACCACCGGCTCACCGACGATATCTTTACCCAGGGCCAGCGTAAGCGGCGACTTGGAGCTGTCATAGGCCTCGGAGCGCAGGGTCTCGCTGAGGTACACCATCTCGCGATACTCGTTGGGGATCTCCAGGCCGATCACCGTCTTGCCCGGGATGACCTCCACCACGCGCACCGAGACCACGGAGAGCGCCCGCGCCAGGTCTTTCGACAGATTGGTGACCTTGTTGGCCTTGGTGCCGGGCGCGAGCTGCAGTTCGAACAGAGTCACGACCGGCCCCGGATGCACCGCGGTCACCTCTGCGATCACGCCGAAATCGGCCAGCTTTCGCTCGACCTGGCCGGACAGCGCCTGCAGGGCCTCGGTGGAGTATCCCTTGCCGCTCTGCTGGGGTGGATCGAGCAGACCCAGCGGTGGCAGCTCGGTATTGGGTTCGGGCTCGAGCAGGGTCATCTGCCTTTCCTTCTCGACCCGGACGCTGGTCTTGATGGTCGGCTCTTTTTTCTCGATCAGCGGTGGTGTCTTGTCGCGCAGGCGGACCTGTTCCTTCTTCATCACCTCCTGGCGTTCCTGCTTCATGCGGTTGGCATCGCGTCGCTCGGCCAGCTGACCCATCAGCATGCCCGCCTGACGCCAGGCGTTGAGCACGAAACCGCCCACGCCATCCATCACCGTCAACCAGGACACGCCGGTAAACAGCGTGAACCCGACCAGCAACAGGGCCAGCAGCAACAGGCTGGTGCCGGCCGAATTCAGCACCGCCTGACCGGAACTGCTGATGATGTCGCCGGTGATGCCGCCCGGTCCCTCGGGGAGTTCGTCCGCCGCGCCGAAGTGCAGGGACGCCAGCGCGGTGGCGCTTAGCACGGTCAGCACAAAGCCCATCCAGCGCGCAATCCGCAGCAGGATGCTGTGGTGCTGTTCGTCGCGTTCGCGGAACATCAACCAGCCGACCCAGGCGATCATCAACGGAAATACGTAGGCGACCTTGCCGAACAGCAGGAACAGCACACTGGCCGACCAGGCACCGGCCACGCCGCCGGCGTTGTCCGCTTGCTGTTTGGCGCTCTCGAACACCCAGCTGGGATCGTCCGCCGAGTAAGAGAATAGCGCCATCAGAAAATAGGCCCCTATCGCCAGCAGCAATAGGAAGCCCCCCTCCTTGAGTCGTCTGCTCAGTGAGGCATGCATGTCTATACCACCGAATAACAACTAGGAAACAGCAATTTATACCGCTTTCTGCAGGTAGTTTGAGAATTATTGCACAGGCCGACGAACAACGACAATCATCACGCACCCGATTTCCGGTGATCCCGCATATGGCACGAAGGTTTCGGGAACCAGGCCGTGATGGACCAAGCAGCTGTTTCGGTCCGCCTTGGTGCCATATGCGGGTCAACGCAGCGCCGGATGCACCACCTGGCCGTCGGCAACATTGATGGCCTGCTGCAGACGGGCGTCTTCGCGCCAGTTCGGGTCCAACAGGGCGGTCAGGTAGGGCAGCATGGCCGCCGATAGCGCCTGGGTGGCGCTGCGCGGCACCGCGCCCGGCATATTGGTCACACAGAAATGCACCACCCCCTCGTCGACATAGGTTGGCGCGTCGTAGGTCGTCGGCCGCGTGGTCTCGATGCAGCCACCCTGATCGACCGCGATATCGACGATCACGCTGCCCGGCTGCATCTGCGCGACCTGCGCCCGGCTGACCAGGCGCGGCGCGGCCGCCCCCGGCAACAATACCGCACCGATCAGCAGATCGGCGGCGACGACTGCATCCGCCAGGACGTCGGCGGTCGGTATTAGTGCAGTGATGTTCGGGGCCAGCTGATGCATGGCCTCGAGCTTGCGGGGATCTGTGTCGAACACCGTGACATTCGCGCCCATCGCGGCCGCCGCGCGCACGGACGCAGCCCCCGCGCTGCCGGCGCCCAGCACCACTACATTGCCGCGCGACACACTCGCCAGGCCGCCCAGTAGGATGCCCTTGCCGCCGTGCGGCGTATGCAGCAGGTGCGTACCCACCTGAACCGCAATGCGCCCGGCGATATCGCTCATCGGCGCCAGAATCGGCAGACGGCCATGATCCACCACGGTCTCGAAGGCCACTGCGGTCAGCCCGATAGCACACAGCCGCCGCGTGAGTTCCGGGGCGGCCGCCAGGTGCAGATAGCTGAACAGCAGATGGTCACTGCGCAGCCGGTCGATCTCGTCGCTGATCGGTTCTTTGACCTTGACCACCAGCTGTGCCCAGGCGTACAGCGCATCGGCATCGGGCAGCAGTTGCGCACCGACCGCCTGATAGGCGCTGTCCGGGTAACCGCTACCGCGCCCGGCGTCACACTGAATGGCGACCTCGTTACCGCACCGGACGAGTTCGCCGACCGCGTCCGGCGTCAATGCGATACGACCCTCCAGGGGTTTGATCTCTTTTGGAACGCCAACCCGAAGACTCATGGTTTTACCTCCAGACCCGGTTGCCTATAGTATGGCGCGCCCAAACCCTGCGTCACCCCGCGCGACCCCTGGCAGCGGGCGCCGAGGTCATCTAAAAACAGGAGATTCCCGCATGAGCGACGTCAAGCACTGCCGACTGCTGATCCTGGGATCCGGTCCAGCCGGTTATTCCGCTGCGGTCTACGCGGCCCGCGCCAACCTCAGCCCGGTCCTGGTCACCGGGATGGAACAGGGCGGACAGCTGATGACGACGACCGATGTCGATAACTGGCCCGGCGACAACGACGGCGTCCAGGGTCCCGACCTGATGACGCGCATGCAGGCACACGCCGAGCGTTTCGAGACCGAGATCATCTTCGACCATGTAATCTCGGTCGACCTCAGTCAGCGCCCGTTTGAGCTCCAGGGCGACAGCCAGCGCTACAGCTGCGACGCCCTGATCATCGCCACCGGCGCATCGGCGCAATACCTGGGCCTGCCCTCGGAAGAGGCCTTCAAGGGCAAGGGCGTGTCCGCGTGCGCGACCTGTGACGGTTTCTTTTATCGCAATCAGAAGGTAGCCGTGATCGGCGGCGGCAACACCGCGGTCGAAGAGGCGCTGTATCTGTCCAACATTGCCTCCGAGGTCACCCTGGTGCACCGCCGGGACGCATTGCGCGCCGAGAAGATGCTTCAGAAGCAGCTGTTCGACAAGGCCGAAAAGGGCAATGTGACGCATGGCCTGGAACAGTACGCTGGACGAAGTGCTCGGCGATGATAGCGGCGTGACGGGCATCCGCATCAAGAGCACCAAGGACGACAGCAGCCGCGATATTGACGTCCACGGCCTGTTCATCGCCATCGGCCACAAGCCCAATACCGACATCTTCGAGGGCCAGCTCGACATGGCCGGCGGCTACATCAAGGTGAACAGCGGTACTGAGGGCAACGCGACCGCGACCTCGGTGGAGGGCGTGTACGCAGCCGGCGATGTCATGGACCATGTCTACCGCCAGGCTATCACCTCGGCCGGCAGCGGCTGCATGGCGGCGCTGGACGCCGAGAAATATCTCGACGCCCTCGAGAAGACCGGTAACTAGCCCGTATTTCTCTGACTTCCTGCTGCGGTAACTGCGGTTTCCCCCTGCGTTTTCTACCCTTGACCGGCGTGGCGCCACGACCTAGCGTCGTGGCATGACGACGTCGACCGTGCAGCAGTCGGGTTCACCCGTGCGCCTGAAGGTGATCGAGGATATCGCGGCCATCGATGCCGCTGCGTGGAACACGCTGGGTGCCGCAGACTACCCCTTTCTGCGCCACGAGTTCCTGGCCGCACTTGAGACGGAGGATTGTCTGGGTGAACGCTATGGCTGGCTGCCCCGGCATCTCACCCTATGGAATACCGAGGGGCGTCTGCTGGCGGCCGCCCCGCTGTATCTCAAGTTCAATTCCTACGGCGAGTTCGTTTTCGATTGGGCCTGGGCCGATGCCTATGAGCGCAGCGGTCTCTCGTACTACCCGAAGCTGGTCGGCGCGTCGCCCTACACGCCGGCCACGGGACCCAAGCTGCTGTGCCACCCGGACGCGCCTGACAACGCCCGAGACCTGCTGATGGCCGCCGGCCTGGAGCTGGCGCGACAGACCGGCGTCTCGTCATTGCACTGGCTGTTCACGACACCGCTGGAGACCGCGGCCATGGAGCAAAAGGGCCTGCTGCGCCGCGTCGGCTGCCAGTTCCATTGGGAAAACCGGGGCTATGAAGACTTCGATGCCTTCCTGGCGACCCTGACCTCGGCCAAGCGCAAGAGCATTCGCAAGGAACGCCGCCGCGTCGCTGAGGCCGGCGTGGCCTTTCGTCTGCTCGACGGCAACAGCGCCAGCGCTGCCGACTGGGCGATCTTCCATGCGCTCTACGAGTCCACCTTTCATCGCCGCGGCGGTATCCCGACGCTGTCACTGGGGTTCTTCCAGGCGATCGCTCGGAGCATGCCCGAGGGCGTGCTGCTGGTGATGGCCGAGTCGGACGGCCGGCCGGTCGCCGCGGCCTTTTGCCTGGTCGGCACGGATACCCTGTACGGGCGCCACTGGGGGTGCAGCGAGCATTTCGACATGCTGCATTTCGAGGCCTGCTACTACCAGGGGCTCGACTACTGCATCCGCCACGGCCTGGCGCGTTTCGAGCCGGGAGCCCAGGGCGAGCACAAGGTCGCACGCGGTTTCCTGCCGACCGAGACCCTGTCCGCGCATTGGCTGGCCGATGAAAGGTTCCGCGAGGCAATCGCAAAACACCTGGACTATGAACGCGCCGGCATGCATGAATACGTGCAAGAGATGCAAAGCCACAGCCCCTATCGGGCTAGATGAAGTGATCTTTGACCTCGACGGCACCCCTCCGGACATCGGTTTCCCCGATCCCCTGCTCGCCGAGACGGAGCCCAACGGCCTGCTCGCCGTCGGCGGCGATCTGTCGGAGACGCGCGTGCTCAGCGCCTACCGGCACGGCATCTTCCCCTGGTACAGCGCCGGCCAGCCGATCCTGTGGTGGAGTCCGGCGCCACGCATGGTGCTCTACCCCGCCGATTTTCATGTGTCACGCAGCCTGCGCCGGTCCATGCGTCGGCGAGGCTTCGAATTGAGCGTCAATCAGGCCTTCGGCGGCGTGATTCGCGCCTGCGCCGCACCGCGCGACGGACAGCCGGGCAGCTGGCTGCTCGCGGAGATGATTGCGGCGTACGAGGTACTACACAGCAGCGGCCATGCGCACTCCATCGAGGTGTGGCTGAACGAGGAGCTCGTCGGCGGTCTGTACGGGATTGGGCTCGGCGAGGTGTTTTTCGGCGAATCGATGTTCAGTCGCCAGACGGACGCCTCCAAGGTTGCCATGGCCATGCTGGTGGAGATCGCCGAGGCGCTGCCGTTGCGCCTCATCGACTGTCAGATCTACACCGCTCACCTGGCGAGCCTCGGCGCGCGCGAGATCAGTCGTGCGCTGTTTCAGCAGACCCTCGAAGAGGCCCTCGAGCGTCCAACAACACCGCTCGGCGCCCTGCCACGCTGCCGGGCCGATGCACTGCGTTGGGCGGCATGAACCGTTCCACGCGACATCTGCCGCTGTACCTTTCCGCGCCCCATCCCTGCAGTTATCTGCCCGACAGGCAGAGCAATACGCTGTTCGCCGATCCTGCGCAGCCGATGGACATGCGCACCTACGGCGAACTCCTGCGCTATGGTTTTCGCCGCAGCGGCCGCGTGGTGTATGCGCCGCGCTGTGAGGACTGCAGTCAGTGCGTCTCAGTGCGCATTCCGGTCGACGCCTTCGCGCTGCGGCGTAAACACCGCCGGATACTGCGCAGCAACCACGACATCGCGCTGCACGAGCATTCCGCGAAGTTCAATCGTGCACACTATGACCTGTACCAGGCCTACACGCGCGCACGCCACCAGGACGGCGACATGGCCAACGCCTCGCCGGCAGAGTACCTCGGGTTTCTGCGTGCCGACTGGTGCGACACCAGCTTCCTCGAATTTTCGCGGGAGGGCGAATTGGTGGCCGTTGCGGTCACCGATGTGCTGCCCGACGGACTGTCCGCGGTCTATACGTTCTTCGATCCCGACCTGGCGCAGCGCTCGCTCGGGACCTTCGCCATCCTCAGTCAGATCGACCTGGCGCGGCGCCGCGGACTGCCCTACCTGTATCTCGGCTACTGGGTACGCGACAGTCGCAAGATGGCCTACAAGACCGAGTTTCGGCCGATAGAGCTTTGCTATGGCGGCAGATGGCGCCGACTTGGCCTGGACGATCCCCTACCCGACTGAACGTTTCCAGCGCGCTGGCGCCTTTGCTATACTCCGGCGCCTCTTAAGCGCTGCGCTGGCAGCGCTGCGGTAATCTGGATGGGATGAATGGCGAAAGAAGACGTAATCGAAATGGATGGCACAGTGGTCGACACCCTGCCCAACACGATGTTTCGAGTGGAGCTGGAGAACGGTCACGTGGTGACCGCGCATATCTCCGGCAAGATGCGCAAACACTACATCCGCATACTGACCGGCGATAAGGTGAAAGTAGAACTCACTCCTTACGATCTTAGCAAAGGACGCATCGTCTACCGCGAGCGCTGAAATCCCCGGACGTCCCCGACCGATAACGTCATTACCTGCTGTTCGCTACGGCGCTGCGTGCGTCAGTGAACGGCTACATCCTCGTACTCGAACTCGAGTTCCCCGTCGGATAGCTCCACCCGCACCTTGCCGCCCTGCGAGAGTCGGCCGAACAAGAGCTCTTCCGCCATCGGCTTCTTGATCCGATCCTGGATCACGCGGGCCATCGGGCGGGCGCCCATCTGTGGGTCGTAGCCGCGGTCCGCCAGCCATTCGCGGACCTCGCTGGCCACCGAGATCGACACATGCTTCTCTTCGAGCTGTTGCTCGAGTTCAAACAGGAACTTGTCGACCACGTTGAGGATCGTGGACTTTTCCAGGGCATTGAACTGGATGATCGCATCCAGGCGGTTGCGGAACTCGGGCGTGAAAAACTTACGGATGGCCGCCATCGCGTCAGTGCTGTGGTCCTGGGTTGCGAATCCAATCGAGGCCCGCGCCGCCTCGCTGGCCCCCGCATTGGTGGTCATCACGACGATCACATTGCGGAAATCGGCCTTTCGCCCATTGTTGTCCGTCAGCGTGCCGTGGTCCATGACCTGCAGCAACAGATTGAATACGTCTGGGTGGGCCTTTTCGATCTCGTCCAACAGCAGCACCGAGTGTGGATGCTTGTTGATCTCTTCGGTGAGCAGGCCGCCTTGATCAAAACCGACATAACCGGGCGGCGCACCGATCAGGCGCGAGACGGTGTGTCGCTCCATGTACTCCGACATGTCGAAGCGAATCAGCTCGAGACCGAGCACCCGCGCCAGCTGGCGCGTCACCTCGGTCTTGCCGACACCCGTCGGTCCAGCGAACAGGAAGCTGCCTACGGGCCGATGGTCGGTGCCCAGGCCGGAGCGGTTCATGCGGATCGCCGACGACAGGGCCTCGATCGCCTCCTCCTGACCGAAGACCACCATCTCCAGGTCGCGCTTGAGGTTGCGCAAGGACTCGGTGTCGGTCGCCGAGACCTTGCGCGGCGGTATGCGTGCGATCTTGGAGACGACGATCTCGATATCGGCAACCGAGACGCTCTTCTTGCGCTTTGACGCCGGCAGCAGCTGGTTGGCAGCACCGGCCTCGTCGATCACGTCGATGGCCTTGTCCGGCATATGCCGGTCGTTGATGTATTTGTCGGCCAGTTCGGCCGCCGCGCGCAGCGCCTTGGTCGTGTACTTGATCTCGTGGTGGTCCTCGAAGCGCGTCTTCAGCCCCTTCAGGATCAGGAAGGTCTCCTCGACCGAGGGCTCGTTGATATCGATCTTTTGGAAGCGCCGCGCCAGCGCGCGGTCTTTTTCGAAGATGCCGCGGTATTCCTGGTAAGTGGTCGAACCGATGCAGCGCAGGTCGCCCGATGCCAAGACCGGCTTGATCAGATTGGAGGCATCCATCACACCACCGGACGCCGCCCCGGCACCGATGATGGTGTGGATCTCGTCGATGAACAGGATGGCGTGCGGCTGGCGCTTGAGATCCGCCAACACCGCCTTCAGGCGTTTCTCGAAGTCACCGCGATATTTCGTACCGGCCACCAGGCCGCCCATGTCGAGCGCATACAGCGTCGAGCCGGCCAGCACCTCCGGCACATCACCGTCGACGATTTTTTTTGCCAGGCCCTCGGCGATGGCGGTCTTGCCAACGCCGGCCTCGCCGACGAACAACGGGTTGTTCTTACGCCGCCGGCACAGGATCTGGATCGTGCGATCGACCTCGCTCTGACGACCGATCAGCGGATCGATCTTGCCGCGCTTGGCCTGTTCGTTCAGGTTGCTCGCATAGGTTTCGAGCGGACTCTCTTGGCGGCTCTCGCCCGTCTCCGCCTCGCCGCCGACGGCGTCGTTACCGCGCTCGTTGGCGTCATCGCTCGGCACCTTGGAGATGCCGTGCGCGATATAATTGACAACGTCCAGGCGCGTGATGTTTTGCCGGTCGAGAAAGAACACCGCTTGGGATTCCTGTTCGCTGAAGATCGCGACCAGGACGTTGGCACCGGTCACCTCTTTCTTTTCCGACGACTGGACGTGGAAGACCGCACGCTGCAGGACACGTTGAAAGCCCAAGGTCGGCTGGGTCTCCCGGGTGTCGTCATCGAGGATCAGCGGGGTCGTCTCCTCGAGGAAGCCGTCCAGGTCTCTGCGCAGGGCCTCGATGTCTGCCCCACAGGCGCGCAGCACCTGGGCCGCCGCGGGGTTGTCCAACAACGCGAGCAGTAGATGCTCGATCGTCATGAACTCGTGGTGCTTTTCCCGGGCGCTCTTGAATGCCTGGTTGAGGGTAAATTCCAGCTCTTTGCTCAACATGCTCTCGCTTCCAGTTTACGGCTTACGTCTCACGCTCTGATCTTTAGACGGACCTGGGGTTCCCTCGCCCTGTCAGGCCTCCTCCAGCGTACACAGCAGGGGATGCTGGTTTGCCCGCGAGTGGTCGTTTACCTGTGCCACCTTCGACTCGGCGACGTCTTTCGAAAACACCCCGCATACCCCCATCCCACGAGTGTGGACATGCAACATGACCTGAGTGGCCTTTTCCCGGTCCATTCCGAAGAAATGTTCCAAGACGTGCACGACGAACTCCATAGGAGTGTAGTCATCGTTCAGCAGCAACACCTTGTAAAGCGGCGGGCGCTTCAGTTTGGGCTGCGCGCGCTCTACCGCGACGTCGCCATCCCCGCCTTTGTTTCTCGCTGTCCGTACTCATTTTTTACAGCCTACAGTCTAGTCCAACAGCCGTGCTGTTATTCCACCCCCGCGAAGTTTAGCAGTGGCCGCGCCTGCCTCCACCCGCTGTGGCCGCGCGGTAATCGGCGAGGCACGGATCTGAACACGACGCGGCACCGGTGGTGTGCAATTCCGCGCTGGACGCAGGACGAAAAGCACCAGCGCGAGGCAGGATAAGGTTGAATGCAATTCAACGAAATTGCTTTAGATTTAATCACTAACCTTTTGTTATTAAATTAATTTAAGCATTTGTTTATTGCCTTGAATAATAAACTACATTAAGTTTTGTTGACCATTTTTCGTGTACCGATATACTCAATTTTGGTGCAGATAAATCAATGCGTTGCTGGCCCTTGTCTCGATTGTGGCCACGCAACTCAAAAGCAAGCACCAAAAGTGGTAGAAAATTTGTTGGAGGAGTGCCTATGGCCACCGGTATCGTTAAGTGGTTCAACAACGCGAAGGGGTACGGCTTCGTAACCCCGGACGACGGCGAGCAAGACGTCTTCGTCCATTTTTCCGCAATCGAAATGGAAGGATACAGGACCCTCAAGGAAGGCCAGCGTGTCGAGTTCGAGGTCGAGCAGGGCCCGAAGGGACTGCACGCACAAAACCTGCATACCGCCGCAGCTGCCATGTAGGCAGTTGGATGCCGCCCAGCGGCGCGTGTGTAATGGGCCTGCCGGCTGGCAGGCTTTTTTTTGCGTTGCCTATTCCATCTTGGCGATCATTGCGTCACCAAATTCGGAACAACTCAGCAAGGTGGCACCGTCCATGAGGCGTTCAAAATCGTAGGTGACCGTCTTCGCGCCGATGGCCCTTCCCATGGCGCCAACGATGAGATCAGCGGCCTCGATCCAGCCCATATGGCGCAGCATCATTTCTGCCGAGAGAATCAGCGAGCCGGGATTGACCTTGTCCTGGCCCGCGTACTTGGGCGCCGTACCATGCGTCGCCTCGAACATCGCCACCGAATCGGAGAGATTTGCGCCGGGCGCAATCCCGATGCCACCCACCTGCGCGGCCAAGCGCATCGGAGACATAGTCGCCGTTCAGGTTGAGCGTCGCGATGACATCGTACTCTTTGGGCCGTAGCAGGATCTGCTGCAGGAAGGCGTCTGCAATCACATCCTTGATCACGATGTCGCTGTCCGTCCTTGGGGTTCTTCAAGGTGCACCATGGACCGCCGTCGAGTTCAACCGCACCGAATTCCTCCTTGGCCAGCTGCGTAACCCCACTCCTTGAAGGCGCCCTCGGTGAACTTCATGATGTTGCCCTTGTGCACCAGGGTCACTGAGGCACGGCCGTTATCGATCGCATACTGGATCGCCTTGCGTACCAGGCGTTTGGTGCCTTCGCTGGACACCGGTTTGACGCCGATACCGGAGGTCTCGGGGAAACGGATTTTGGTCACACCCATCTCGTTGATCAGGAAATCGATGACCTTCTTCGCTTCCGCGCTGCCCGGACTGCCATTCGACGCCCGCATAGATGTCTTCCGAGTTCTCGCGGAAAATCACCATGTCGGTGTGCTCCGGATGCCGCAACGGGCTGGGCGTGCCGTCGAAATAACGCACCGGTCGCAGGCAGACGTACAGATCCAGCTCCTGTCGCAGGGCAACGTTCAGTGATCGAATCCCCCCGCCGACCGGCGTGGTCAGCGGTCCCTTGATCGAGACCACATAGTCCTTCACCGCCGTCAGCGTCTCCTCCGGCAGCCAGACACCCTCGCCGTAGAGACTGGTAGATTTTTCACCGGCATAGATCTCCATCCAGGCGATCTTGCGCTGCCCGCCATAGGCCTTGTGCTACCGCCGCATCGACCACCTTCTATCATCACCGGGCTGATGTCGACCCCAATGCCATCGCCTTCGATGAAGGGGATAATCGGATTGATCCGGGACGTTTAGATGAATTAGTCCGCGTTGACCGTTATTTTTTCACCGTCTGCCGGTACCTGGATTTTGTCGAATGCCATAAATCGAAACCGTCCGCTGTGGGTCTGTGGAAAGTCTGGATTCTAGCACTGGCTGGGGACGGGATTCATTGCAGTCCGGCGAATGGTGAGAACTCAGACGCTCGGCCGACCCTGGGAGGGCCCGCCGGCACACCACCACGTCCCCGAAGATACGGAAGTTGATAGACTGCCGGCATGCGTTGGGCCCCCTCTGTTACTGTTGCCGCCGTGATCCGCGAGCAGGATCGCTATCTGATGGTCGAGGAAAGACCCGAGGGCCATGCGGTCATCAACCAACCGGCAGGCCACCTCGAGTTCGGCGAGAGCCTGCTGAATGCAGTGCAGCGCGAGGTGCGGGAGGAAACGGGGCGCCGATTCACGCCCACCGGGCTGATCGGCGTCTACCAATGGACGGTGCCTGACACCGCGCGTAGTTTCCTGCGTTTCTGCTTCTGCGGCAGCGTTAGCGCGCCATTGCCAGGCGCGGTGCTGGACCCAGAAATCCATGCGACCCACTGGCTGTCGGTCGACGAAATCGCAACCGGGACACTGCCGACCCGCAGCCCCCTGGTCCTGCGGTGTATCCACGACACGCTGCGACGACCGCCCCTAGGGCTGGATGTCCTGCATGCCCTGGCGTGAAGCCCCTGAACCTTGTGATGGTCGGTTATCTCTGTAGTCCCTGCTGCTTCCCCGGGCCGGTTGCTGAGGCTGCATCGGCGCACTCAGCGGTCGGGCCTTCATGAGCGCGGGAAAGGTGATGGTCGGCCTGTCGGGCGGGGTGGATTCCTCGGTCGCCGCGCTGCGGCTGCTCGAGCAGGGCTGGGCGGTCGAAGGGCTGTTCATGAAAAACTGGGAGGAGGATGACAGCGAGGACTATTGCAGCGCGGCAGAGGACCTGGCCGATGCGCAGGCCGTCGCTGACCTGCTCGCGATTCCGCTGCATACGGTCAATTTCGCTACAGAGTACTGGGATCGCGTCTTTGCCTATTTCCTCGATGAGTATCGCGCTGGCCGCACCCCGAATCCCGACGTGCTGTGCAATCGTGAGATCAAGTTCAAGGCCTTTCTGGATTACGCATTGCAGCTCGGCGCCGACCGGATTGCGACCGGTCACTACGCCGGTCTGCGCTGCGCAGATTCCGGCTGCCAGCTGCTGCGCGCGCACGACGAGCGCAAGGATCAGACCTATTTTCTCTACATGCTGGGACAGCACGCATTGCGCCATAGCCTCTTTCCACTGCACGACCTGGAGAAATCGCAGGTGCGGGCGCTGGCGGAGAAAGCGTGTTTTCCGAATCACAAAAAGAAGGACAGCACCGGTATCTGCTTTATCGGCGAGCGCCGATTCCGGGACTTCCTGGCGCGCTATCTGCCCGCGAATCCGGGCGATATCGAGACGGACGATGGCCGGGTGATCGGTCGCCACCAGGGACTGATGTACTACACCCAGGGACAGCGCCATGGCCTCGGTCTCGGCGGAATGGCCGATGCGTCGGATGACCCCTGGTATGTCATCGACAAAGACCTCGGGCGCAACGTACTGACAGTGGCTCAGGGACATGACAATCCGGTGCTGTATCACGATCGATTGACCGCACGACAACTGCACTGGATCAGTGGCAGCGCGCCGGCACGACAGTTTCGCTGCACAGCCCGCTGCCGCCATCGACAGCCACTGCAGCCCTGCAGCGTCGCTGTCGATGACTCGGCCTTACGGCTTCAGTTCGATCAACCTCAGCGTGCCATCACCCCGGGCCAGTCAGTCGTTTTGTACGACGGCGACCGCTGCCTGGGGGGTGCCATTATCGAGCAGACCCCATGACGCAATACTCCGATGCCGATCGTACTGTCGCCCTGGGCGGTGTCTTTCAGGCGGCACGACTGGCACGCGATATCGCGCGCAACGGCATGTGCGACGCCGCGGCCTTCGAGGCCAGCCGTGAGTCGCTGTTCGATTTCACGCCGGCGTCGGTGATCGCCGTGTTCGGCGGGCCACAGGGCATTGCCCTCGGGCTGCAGTCGCTCTCGAAGCAGCTAGCGCACCCGGAACAGCGTGATCTCGAGATATCTCGCTATGTGATTGCGCTGCTGCATCTCACCGACCGGCTGGTTCGCAGCGGGCCCTCGATGCAGAAGCTGCATGATGACCTCACCGCATTGGGCCGCCGCCGTGAACACATCGAACTGGCCGAGTCAGTGCAGCACGAAGAACTCGCGCAGATCTATCAGGATCGAATCAGCGTGCTCGGGCCGCGCATCATCATTCGTGGCGAACCACTGCATCTTCAGAATCCGGAGAACACCACACGCATTCGTGCCGCGCTGCTCGCCGGCATACGTGCAGGGGTGCTCTGGCGGCAGGCCGGTGGCAAGAAATGGCAGATGCTGCTGCGGCGCCGTACGATCATTTCTACAGCCCGTGAACTGACTCACAAGATCGATAAAGACGCGCCTTGAATCCTGGCCGAGCGGGTGGTTGACTGCGCCGGACAATTCCAGACTTGCCGAGAGACCAAAATGAAGACTCTAAAGATCCTACTGTTGAGCCTGCCGCTGTCGTTGACCGGCTGCTCTGAATCTCCGACTGAACAGGCAGCCGACGACGCGAACGCCGGCAGCGAACTCAAGGACCAGGCAAAGGCGTGGACCGAGCAGACGAAGAAACTCGGTGAGACCGCCTGGCAATCCACCAAGGATGCCGCCAGCAGCGCGGCCAATACGGGGCAACAATATTATGATTCCGCCAAACAGAAGACCGGTGAGATCGTCGATGTCACCAAGGAAAAGGCGGTCGAAGTCTACGAGGTGAGCAAGGCGAAGACGGGTGAGCTCTATGAGGCCGCCAAGGAAAGCACCGCGGGCGCCTATCAGGAGTCCAAAGAGAAATCCGGCGAGCTCTACGAGGCCGCCAAGGAAACCGCCGCGAGCAGCTATGAAGCGACCGCGAAGAAATCCAGTGAACTTTATGAGACGGCCAAGGAGACCACCGCGAGCGGCTATGAGACTACCAAGGAGACATCTGCTGAATTATATGACGCGGCCAAGGCCGAGGGCACCGAGTTGATGGACCAGGTCAGCGAGCCGCCGCCCGTGGTCGAGGAGCCGGCGGGCAGCGGGGAGATGATGCAGCCCGGCCAATGACGGCCGCCCGCAGCAGGAAATCGGTGAGATTTGCAGGCTAGTAGCCCGGCCCAGGCCGGGCTTTTTTGTGTCGCCCTGGGCGCATGCGTCGCAGCAACATATAGGCTAGCAGAGGCCGTATAATCCGCGGTTTGGCGTTGCGACTGGAGATTGCGTCTCATGGAGCTCGACAGCCTCACGGCGATTTCACCCCTCGATGGCCGCTATGCGGATAAGACCATCGATCTGCGCCCAATCTTCAGTGAGTTCGGGCTGATCCGCCACCGGGTGGCCGTCGAGATCCGCTGGCTGCAGTCACTGGCGGACCATCCCGGCATCCCCGAGGTGCCGCCGTTCAGCCCACAGGCGCGCGACGAACTCGAACGCATCGTCGCCGAATTTGGCGTCGTGGATGCGCAGCGCATCAAGACGATCGAGCGCAGCACCAACCACGATGTCAAGGCGGTCGAGTATCTGATCAAGGAGAAGATCGCGGCCAACCCCGAACTCGAAAATGTCAGCGAGTTCGTCCATTTCGCCTGTACCTCCGAGGACATCAACAATCTGTCACATGCGCTGATGTTGCGCGAGGGCCGAGATGGCCAGTTGCTGCCCCTGGCCGATGAGATAATCGGGGCGATCCGCCGCCTCGCCCATGCCAATGCCCAGCAACCCATGTTGTCGCGCACGCATGGCCAGCCCGCCTCGCCGACGACACTCGGCAAAGAGATGGCGAACGTCGTCGCGCGCCTGGTGCGACAGCGCCAACAGATCGCCAGCGTCACACTGCTGGGCAAGATAAACGGTGCCGTGGGCGGTTATAATGCGCACCTGGTGGCCTACCCGGATGTCGACTGGGCCGCACATGCCCGACAGTTCGTCGAGTCGCTGGGAATCGTCTGGAATCCCTATACCATCCAGATCGAGCCGCATGACTACATGGCCGAACTGTTCGATGCGATTGCCCGATTCAACACCGTCCTAATCGATTTCTGCCGCGATGTCTGGGGCTACATCGCGATCGGCTATTTCAAACAGAAGACGGTCGCCGGTGAGATAGGCTCCTCCACCATGCCGCACAAGGTGAACCCGATCGATTTCGAGAACGCCGAGGGGAATCTCGGCATGGCCAACGCCGTGTTCGACCATCTCGCCGGTAAACTGCCCATCTCGCGCTGGCAGCGCGACTTGACCGACTCTACCGTGCTCCGCAATGTCGGAGTGGGGTTTGCCTATTCGCTAATCGCCTGGCAATCAGCGCTGCGAGGCATTGGAAAGCTCGAGGTGGACGCGCAGCGCCTCGCGGCAGATCTGGACGCGAATTGGGAGGTGCTCGCCGAACCCATCCAGACCGTTATGCGACGCTACGGCATCGAACAACCGTATGAAAAACTCAAGGCGTTGACGCGCGGTCAGCGCGTCGATCAGGCCGGTATCGAGGCGTTTATCGACGGCCTGTCACTGCCGGAAGCGGTGAAGAGCGAGTTGAAGAAGCTGACGCCCCAGACCTATATCGGCAACGCGGCATCCCAGGCGCGCCAAGTCTGAACGGCGCCGGAGTCGCGTGCGCAAAAAAAGCCGCACCCAAGCAGGGTGCGGCCTTCTCGGTTCGCGCTACGCCGCTTACTTCGTGTTGATCTCCACACGACGGTTCATTGCACGCCCTTCGCGGGTGGCGTTGCTGGCGACCGGGGCGCTCTCGCCCATGCCCTTCACGGTAATGCGTGACATGCTCACGCCTTTACCCTCCAGATAGTTCGCAGCCGACTGAGCACGACGCTCGGACAGACCCAGATTATAGGCCTCCGGGCCGGTGCTGTCGGTGTGGCCCACGATCTCGAGCATCTCGTTGCCCTTCGACGCCTTGACGTTGGCGGCGACGTCATCCAGCTCATCGAGCATCTTCCGCTTCAGCACCGCGCTGTCGAAGTCGAAATGGTCTGCCGTCACTTGGATGCTCATGCTGGCGATGATCTCGCAGCCGTTCGCATCGACCTTGGCACCAGCCGGAGTCCCCGGGCACTGATCCAGATAATCCGGTACCCCGTCACCGTCGCTGTCTACCGGACAGCCATTTGCATCGACACCCACACCCTTAGGGGTATTCGGACATTTGTCTCTGCTGTCCGGCACGCCGTCGCCGTCCGAGTCCGGCTCAGCCTCGGCCATCACCTCCTCGACACAGCCCATGGCGTCCATGCTGCCGCCCTGGGCGTTCCAGCACTCGCCGTAGTTGGTCTTCACGCCTTCCCCGCTGGGGTTAGACAAAAATTCGGGCCCTCCGTGGGCCGCGGCCATGACCGCGCCGGCGGATAGACTGATGACAAGGCTCAGCGGCACGGCGAACGCGCTGGTATGGTATCTACTCGTTTTGTGAAACATGATTTATCTCCCCAGGTCTTGAAAATTCTTCGCGGAAATGTTCTTCGGAGTTGTGGAACGAGGCCAATGTGCCGCCGCCGGCGGTTAATGGGCTCCTCCGCGCGCATTAGACCACCAATTTCCCGGACTGCAAGCCCCCAGTGCGCAGAATCGACAAATTTTGCCGCATCCTCGCCCCTCTGACCGAGCAATCTATCGCAAATGTTACCTTCTGTTAATTTTCTGATCCTTTGCATGAGCAGCCGCACAATGCGGCTTTGTGACCTGCGCCACGGCACGCTCAACACGATCCGCCTAGGCTGGAGTTGCACTGGTTGGTTGTCTGGGTTGCCTCTTCTCCGGCCAGCAGACCGGCCGACTCGTGACTCCCGCTCGGACTGCCGCCAGGGTAGGCGTCAGTCCTTTTTTTCCGGCGCAGGAGGCAGCGGTGAACGGCAGCGGAGAACGGCTGCGGTTTCCCCGGGGGCTCGATGGCGAGACATTCCTGCGCGATTATTGGCAGAAGCAGCCGCTGTTGATGCCGGCGGCCCTACCCACACAGAGCTTCACCCTTACTCCCGAGGAACTCGCCGGACTGGCCTGCGAACCGGAGTTCGAGTCCCGCCTCATTATCGAGGGCGACGGGAGTCGCTGGGAGGTCCGCCATGGGCCCTTCGATGAGGCCGACTTCGCCGCACTGCCAGAATCGCACTGGACGCTGCTGGTCCAGGATGTCGACAAACACATCACAGACACGGTCTCTCTGATTGAGTCCTTCGACATGGTGCCTGATTGGCGTATCGATGACATCATGATCAGCTATGCCACCGACCAGGGTGGCGTCGGCCCGCACAGCGACGCCTATGACGTCTTTCTCATGCAGGCATCCGGCCGCCGGCGCTGGCGGATCAGTGACCGGCACTACACGGAAAGCGACCTCCTGCCGGGCATTGATCAACGCATCCTGGCGCGTTTTCACACCGCCCAGGAATGGATGCTCGAGCCCGGCGACGTGCTGTATCTTCCGCCGGGAGTGGCGCATTGGGGGACCGCTGAGGGTCCATGCATGACCTATTCGCTCGGATTTCGCGCCCCCAGTCAGAAGGAGCTGGCATCCGACTGGTTTCAGCACCTCGTATCGCTCAGCGACGAACGTCGCCTGGACGACCCCGACGATCTGCAGGCCGACAGCCGTGCACAATTGACTGCTGGTGTATTCCGGCGCGCGGCCCAGTTGCTGAACGAGCTGCCTGACACGCACTCCGACGACTTTCGACGTTGGCTCGGCCGCTATCTCACCGAACCCAAGGCGCAGTTTGAGATCCCGCCGCGTAATCCCGCATGGCAGCACGCAGACCTCGCGGACTGCCTCCAAAAGGGACAGGCACTGCGGCGGCATCCTTTTGCACGTATTGCCTGGACATTGTTGCACGATGCCCAGGTGGTCTTGTTCATGCAAGGAGAGGACCTGACGCTGCCGTCCTTGCTGCAACCCATGGTCAGACAGATTGCCGAACGGCGTCTCATAGAGGCCGAAGAGATCACCCAGTTGATCGCCGCGACGCCCGAGGCCGACGCACTGCTGTTGAGAGTGGTCAACGAAGGTATTCTCGAAGTTGGTGAGGAATGATCGATGGACGCCGTGATAGCGCAAGTGGACTGGAACCAGAAGAAGTCGGTGCTGCTGGCGATCCGATTTGCTGTGTTCGTCGACGAACAGGGCGTGCCGGCGGAACTGGAGCAGGATGATCACGACCCCGCCGCGATTCACTTGCTGGTAACCAGTCAGGCCGGTGAACCCATCGCGACTGCCCGTATGCTCGCGGACGGACACATCGGACGCATGGCGGTGCTGCCTGCCTGGCGATGCCGCGGCATCGGTGCCGCGACGCTGCGCCGACTCATCGAGATCGCGGCCGCACAAGGCCGGCGCGAGGTGTTCCTGCACGCACAGTGTCAGGCCGAGCCGTTTTACCGGCGACTCGGTTTCGTCGCCGAGGGCGAGGAATTCCAAGATGCGGGGATTTCACATCGTCGCATGCGTGCCGCTATTCCAAATTACGACAGCTAACCCCCCCAAGGAGGTCGTATGCGACGTCTGATCGTCATCGCGCTGCTCTGCCTCAGCGGCAGTATTCTCGCCGACGGTACCCAGGTCGAAGTAATCCAGATCATGAGCCGGCCTGCAGCGACCTTGATAGATATGCTCACTCCATTGATCGGCAAGCACAGCAGCGTATCGGCCCACCACGACAAACTCGTCGTCAAAGGCACCCGGGCCGAGATAGACGCCATCCGCACACTGCTGCGCGATCTCGATCGTCCAGCACGCCGCCTGCTCATCGAGGTGCGTCAACTCGGTAGCCAGTCGCTGTCGTCGAAGGATTTCGGCTACGGCGTGCATACCGACAACGTGCGCCTTGGGCGGGTGGCGCCGGGCAGTGATGCGAGCATCAGCTTTCAGGGTCTCCAGACCCGCGGCCGCGACGACGGTCTGCAGCGAGTCCAGGCGCTCGACGGACTTCCCGCCACGATCCGTGTCGGACAGTCGGTGCCCGTCTATCAGGCCTATGAGTACATCGGACGTTACCCCGTTGCCCGGGGATACGAGGTCGATTATCGAGACACTGCCAGCGGCTTCATCGCCCTGCCGCGCGTGCACGGCGATCAGGTGACCGTCGAGATCTTTCAGCAGCAGGAAAGGCCAAGCTATAATGGTCGTTTCGACCACCAGCAGGCAGCGACTGTGCTGCGCGGCAGTCTTGGCCAGTGGCTGACACTCGGTTCAATCGGCGGTACCGCGAGCGATTCGGGAAATGCCATCGGCCGCTCTTTCCAGACGCATCGTACGCAGGACCGACAACTCGAACTGCGCGTCCTGGCGATCGACTGAAACCCTCGGGCGTGGGCTTAGCAATATGCGGCTTAGCCCGGGATCCCCCATTTCTGGAGCAAGGCGTCGCGGTTGGCCTCCAGCCACTGCAGGGCCATGATCACACTGGTGGTGTTCAGCCGACCGAACAACTCCGCCACGGCCTCCTCACGCGGCATAATCGCCACGCGCATCTCTTCGCCTTCCTGCTCGAGGCCGTGAATACCGCCGGCTTGGCAGCATCGACCCTGCCGCAGTAGAGATTGATGCGTTCGACCGACATCCCCGGACTAACAAAGAACTCACCAATATGGGTCAATGCGATGAGCTGGCAGCCGGCCTCCTCGACCACCTCACGCCGCGCGACGGATTCTGGCGATCTCATGTGCACGATCACAGAAGCCAGACACCGTCTCGATCGTCCACGGCGGATCGACTGTACCCATCGAACCGACGCGAAACTGCTCGACCAGGACCAGGCTGTCATGTAGCGGGTCGTAGAGCAATACCGACACCGCCGCCAACCGCTCGATGCGCTCGCGGGTGATCTCGGCACACCAACCGCCATGAAAGCTCGAGTGGCGCAGCCGATAGCGCTTCATCTGGAAGAAGCCGTCGAGGATCGTCTGGTTTTCGAGCAGCTCGTATTCCCGCGTCATCGATGCGTCCCCTTGGCGGTGCCGCGGGCGCGCCACGCACGACCGGCCGATCACAGAGTAGCCTGAGCCGAAAGAACAGAGCGTTCGGCGCAACTCAGTTCAGGGATTGATAGTAGTCGATCAGGATCCGTGCCACCTCGGGTCGCGAAAATTCCTTTGGCGGCGCTTCGCCTTTGCCGAGCATCTCCCGCACCTTGGTGCCGGACAGTAGGATGAAGTCTTCCTTGGTGTGGTCCGGGGCCTCGCGCATCATTACCACTTTATTTAGCTTCTTCGACCAGGCTGTGTGATCCGCCTTGAAGATCTCGATCTCGAGCGCCCCTTCGGGCACTTCCTCGTCGAAGATGGTCTGTGCGTCGAACGCGCCGTAGTAGTCACCGACACCGGCGTGATCGCGACCGATGATGAAGTGCGAAGCCCCCATGTTCTGCCGGAAGTAGGCATGCAGCACGGCCTCACGCGGGCCGGCATACAGCATGTCGAAGCCATAGCCGGTGACCATTGCGCTATTCGGCGGGAAGTAGAGCTCGACCATCTTGCGAATAGCGGAATCACGCACCGGGGCGGGGATATCGCCGGGCTTTAGTTTTCCCAGCAGCATGTGAATCACGAGGCCGTCGCAGCCCAGGCGTTCCATTGCCATGTGGCAGAGTTCCTCATGCGCCAGATGCATGGGATTTCGAGTCTGAAAGGCTACGACCTTGTGCCAGCCACGCTCCGCGATTTCGTTGCGAATCTCGACGGCGGTGCGAAAGGTATCGGGAAAGTCTGTAATGAAATAGGAGAAGTTGAGCACCTGGATCGGACCGGAAAGGGCGATGCGGCCCTGTGAGTTGAATGCCGCCACCCCGGGGTGTTCGGGATCAGCGGTGCGGTAGACCTTTTCGGTCATCGCACGCATCTGGTCGTCGCTAACGGCCTCAATGGCATCCACGTCCATCACCGCGAGGACAGGATTGCCCTCGACGTTGGGATCGCGCAGCGCAATACGTCGGGCGTCGCCGATTGCACCGGTACTCTCGACGAGACACATGACCGGCACCGGGAAAAAAGACCCATCGGTCAGGGTCATCTTCTCTGCGGCACCCATGGCGTCAGCGACGTTCATGTAGCCCTTCAGGGGACTGAAGTACCCCGCCCCCATCATCACCGCATTGCCGGCGGCCTGGGAACTAATGACAACGGACGGCAGGCCCTCGGCATCGTGGCTGAGCGCGTCGTGCCTGCTCGAATCGTAAACGAACAGCGGTTGCAAGGTGTCGGAACCGACCGGCTTGATCATGCGGGAGCCTCCTGAGAGCGTTACGGGACGGTTCTGTCGGCCCGCCCCCGATGTTGATTGGTACTCGGAAGAGCTTGTTTTAGCTTAGTAATAGCTAGCAGACTTTCGATTACCTTATAAAAAGCAGCGTTAAGCTATCAGACCTGCCCGGGCGGCGCGCCATGGTTCTCTTTATGCAGCGGTAAAAATCGTCGCTTTGGCACTCGACCGGGACGCGAGAGGGCTGGCGCGTGTGGCACCGGGAAACATCCTGCCTGGTCGGCCTATTAGGCCAAGGCCGCCGCGACCTCCGCATTGATCGCGTCCAGGCTGCCGCGCGGATCGGCCGCCGCCGTGATCGGCCGCCCCACCACCAGATAACTCGCTCCGGCACGCATGGCATCGGCGGGCGTCATTACCCGTCTCTGATCATCCAAGGCAGCGCCGGCAGGGCGAACGCCCGGCGTGACCAGCCGGAACCCGCTGCCACAGGCACCGCGCAAGGCAGTGACCTCCAGCGGTGAGCACACGACGCCATCTAGGCCGCTGTCCTGGGCCAGCGTGGCCAATCGCAGCACATTCTCACCCGGTGTCCCGGTGAGCCCGATCTCGACGATATCTTCCCGAGCGAGGCTGGTCAGTACGGTCACCGCTATCAACAGGGGGGGCCGTCTCAGCGTCGCGAGACGCTCGGCCGCGGCATGCATCATGCGACGTCCTCCTGAGGCGTGAACGTTGATCATCCATACGCCGAGATCTGCAGCCGCTGCACAGGCCGCCGCCACGGTATTGGGGATATCGTGATACTTCAGATCGAGAAATATTTCGAACCCCTTGCTGGCCACGTTCTCGACAAACGCCGGACCGGCGCGGGTGAAAAGCTCTTTACCGATCTTGACCCGGCACTGCGACGGATCGATTCGCGCAAGCAGGTCGAGCGCGGGTGCCGCGGCAGGGAAATCCAGGGCAACGATGATTTTGGGATCTCTCAGGCTCACAGGCAGTTCACGGTGTGCTGTGTCCCGGCGCGTTATCGCAGCCGGGCTTGCGCTTGATCGTACTCCAGCGGCGGCAGCTTGGGCACTGCCAGTGCAGCGTTTTCGCCGCAAAGCCGCAGTGCGCACACTGGTAAATGGGTCGCTGCTCCAACAGCTGAAGGATCTGCGGCCGAAGGCTCGCCAGAAATTCTGCCGCTCGATCTTGCGTCATCCGCGCATCGAGTTCGAGGCTGCGCAACAAGAGGGTCAAGTTAGGCTGCTCAGCCAGTCGCGCAGCCAGATAGTCGGCGGCCTCTGTCGCGCCTTCCTGTTCCATGAGCAGGTCCGCCAGCGCCAGTTCCGCCCCGGCACAGGGATGCGCGGTAGCCATCGCCTCGAGGTACTGGCGCAGTGCCGGCAGATCCCCGAGCTGCCGATAGTTGTTCACAATCTCCGGCAGCACCTCGGGCAGATAGTTCGCATCCCGTTCCGCCGCCTGGCGCAGCGCGCGAATGGCCGATCGATGGTCGCCCTGTGCCGCCGCGAACTGGGCTTGCAGATGATGTGCGCGCAAGCAGGTTCGATAGGTGGCCGACGCCCTCGTCAGGCTGGCTTGGGCATCCGCGGTCCGGCCTTCCGACTGCGCAGACAACGCAAGTTCGCAATGGTAGTGCGATTTCTGCAGCGACATATCTTCAGCGATCAGCGTCTCGAGCGCCTCGGTGATCTCGAGGCAGGCCTGCCAGTCGCGTTCCTGCTCGTAGATCACTAGCAGGTTCTGCAGCGCAGGCCTTACGTGCAACCTGGTCTCCCTGAGTTCGCGGAACAGATTCTCCGCCCGGTCCAACAGACCGGCGCGCATGTAGTCCTGGCCCAGCTCCAGCAGCGCCTGCGCGCGCTGCTCGCGGGTCAGCGCCGGACGCGCGATGAGATTTTGGTGGATTCGAATTGCCCGCTCCACTTCACCGCGGCGGCGAAACAGATTGCCGAGCGCGAGATGGGTTTCGACGGTACTGCTGTCCACCTCGAGCATCTCGACGAAGGCATCGATGGCCTTATCTGGCTCTTCGTTCAGCAGATGATTCAGGCCGCGGAAATAGACTGTCCCGGTCTCGCCGGTAGCCTTGTCTTTCTGGTCGCGCACGCTCCTGCGTGCCGCCAACCAACCGGAGGCCGCCGCGACAGGCAATAACAAGAGGAGGAGTTCCTGCACAGGCTCAGCGCCCTTTGACGGGCATGGCTCGCAGGTTCTTGATCTCTTCGTTGACCAAGCGCGATTTTCGTCGCAGGTCAGCATTCTCTTTCTTCACCCGGAGGAAGTAGACCATCCCCGCCAGACCGCCGAGCAGAATGCCACCGCCGAGAACGAGCAATAGCAGGACTGACAGCGGGAGCTCCGGCCTGATGAAGTAGAAATCGACCATCACGGGCGCATCGTTAATGATGGCAAAACTTGCGCCCAGGAGCATTAACGCCAGCAACAGTAGCAGCTTGATGACGACCAAGGTGAATTCCCCGAAAACGCGCCATGCGTCAACGTCGCATGATAGCAAGGAACGGGAAACGGCATGCGCCAGGCGCGCAACGCCCGTGCGCCCGGACTCGGGATCAGCGACCGAGCAGCCTGTCGGACTTAACCCTGTTTGGCTGCAAATCCCTGGATAACGGTCAAGTCCGACAGGCTGCTAAGCGAATAGGTCGACCAGACTGTCGGCGCCGCCAACCAACAGCGGCTGTACGGGAACGGACTCTTCCTGACCGCCATCATCGGCCCAGGCGGCAAACGCCGCGCTATGCCGCTGCGGTGAATCCTGCGCCCTGTCACCCTGTTTGGCGCCAGGGTCACTGATATCGGCGCGCACCAGCTGCATAGACTGTTGATCGAACATCTCGCGCAGGCGCGGCAATGCGGCCTCCAGCGCGTCGCGGACAGCGGCATGCTGGGCCATAAAAGACACGCTGGTCTGATCCTGATTCACGCTGACGCGCACCTCCAGCGGGCCCAGATTGGGTGGATTGAGTTTGAGGCGTGCGACCTGTCGGTCGCCCTTTACCATCCACATCAGGCGCTCGCCGATCGCGGCGCCCCACCCCCTAGTCGCGACAGCCTGTGGCACCCCCATGTCGAGCAGGCTGTTCGCCAAATGCTTCGGGAACTCCTGGCCCGTGAGCAGCTGTCCAGTCGGGGTCACCGCTGCAAATACCGTTGTCGGCAGCACCAACTGGAAGCCATCAACCGGTCGAATGGTGCCGGCCGGCAGATTCTGGATGGGTTGCACGACACGCGAGCCGAGTTCGGTACCCGGCGTCTCCGGGTCGGCCACCGCTGCCTGACCGACGTTCAAGGTCTCGGCCTCCATCAGCTGCGCAAACCCGCCGCTAGGGCCGCTCAACCCGCCATCGGAGAGGAGGGCCTTGGCCGCCTGCGGCAAAGTCATGCCGCCGCCGATCAGATCCTCGAGCCGGTTGAGCATCGCCGGAGACAGCTGGGCCAGCATCGCATGGAGCTCGCCGGACAGCCCCAGGATGAGCCCATCTGCATCCTGGAAGAGTCCGTCCAAGGCCCCACCGGTCGATGGGCCGACCGTGCGCTGCGCCTCCGCCAATCCCGGCACCATCGCACCGAAAAGCGACAACTGAAACATCTCTGTGCATCCGCTCCGACTGTTTGCCACAGCTTCAAAGCAGGCTTTGTGCCAATCGGCATATCCCGACAGCGACCCGCTTTCTTGGATGGCGACCCTCGGTTACCCGCATGTTGCACGAAGGTTTCGGGAATCAGGGCGTGATGGGCAAAGCAGGTGTGTCGATCGGCCGACAAATCCGCCGGGAGCGGATTTGAACAGTGCGCTGCACTGGCCCCGAAGGGGTGGAGGGCAGGACGCCCGGAATCAAAGGCATAGTCGTAGCTATGGTTTGAGGCGGATCGGCGCAGATGCGAACGCCACCACCGAGAATAATGCGGTACACGTAGCTGCATCGATCCGCCTTCGTGCAATATGCGGGTTCCGATCCGCCAACACATTAAACAGAGATCCTAGATGAGTGAATTCAACGAATCCGTGGTGATCATCACCGGCGCTGCTGGCAACCTCGGCAGGGCGGTCGCGCAGGCCTTTGCTGCACGCGGCGCCCATCTCGCCCTGCTGGACCGCAATGTCGACGGCATGCACCAGACGATCGACGCCTGTTCCGGACAGGCGTCCGCCAAGGTGTTCCCAACCAATTTGATCGACGCGGCGGCGGTGGACGAGAGCATCGCTCAGGTACTGGCGGCGTTTCAACGGATCGACGTGCTCGCCAACATCGCCGGCGGTTTTACGATGGGGCCCTTGATTCAGGAGACCGAGGATCGCGACTGGGACTTTATGATGGATCTGAACGTGCGCTCTGTCTTTCATACCTGTCGACGGGTGATCCCGGCGATGCTCGACAGTCGCGGCGGCCGCATCATCAATGTGTCGGCGCGAGCGGCAGAGCATGGCAAGGGGCGTATGGGACCCTACTGTGCATCGAAGGCCGCAGTACTCACCTTGACCCAGTCGCTGGCCGCGGAGAACAAGTTCCACAACATTAACGTCAACTGCATTTTGCCCGGCACGATAGATACACCACAGAACCGTCAGGATATGGCAGACGCCGATTTCAGCCACTGGGTACCGCCGGAGGCGCTGGCCGATGTCGTGCTGTTTCTGGCCTCTGACGCCGCGCGCTGTGTCACCGGCGCGGCGGTCCCGGTCTATGGTCGAAGCTGACCCGGCCGGAGGGCCGCGCAGTAGGTAATCGGTGAGATAAGCGGGCTAGACGACGCCGCGGCCCGGTGTGACCTGCACCCCGGCGGCCAGCTGATGCTGCGCAAGTTCAAGAAATTTGTGATGCGCGGAAACGTCGTCGATATGGCGGTCGGCATCATCATCGGCGGCACATTCGGCACCATCGTCAAGGGCCTGGTCGATGACGTGATCATGCCGCCGATCGGACTGCTGCTCGGCGGGGTCGATTTCGCTGACCTGTTCGTCACGCTGAAGGACGGCGCCACGGCAGGGCCTTATGCCACCGTGCTCGCGCCCAAGGAGGCTGGCGCGGTGACCCTGAACGCCGGTCTGTTCGTCAACAGCGTCATCAGCTTCACCATCGTGGCGTTCGCGGTGTTCCTGCTGATCAAGGGGATGAACTCGCTGCAGAGAACGCAAGAGGGGCCACCGGCTGAGCCGACTGAGAAGGAGTGCCCGCACTGTTTTACGTCGATCCCGATCAAGGCGACCCGCTGCCCGCACTGCACCAGCGAATTAGGCAGTTAGCAGCAGACGACGCGAGGCGGCCACCCACCGCCGTTGCGCGTTGCACCGTTCGGCCCATGATCGTCGGGTGCGATAGACGGGATCGCTTTCAATTGCCGGCGGCGTCGGGCCCCGGTCTCCAGGAGAAGACGTCACGCAGCACTAGGTAGCCAGAGCGATAGGTTTGCCAGAACAGGGACGACGACAGACAGCTGCATCAGGTACCAGGCCTCGAGAATTCTTGGGTGACTAGCCAACTCCCCGCGAAGTCGAAAACACACGCGATTCCATTCGGGAGATGACGTTTCCGGCCGAGCCCTGACGCAACATCGAACACAAGTCTAAACCGCATCTCGCACCAGGGCGGACCGACACAGCTGGGTTTGTCGCGTTACTGCGCGCGAATGGCGTCATCAGTGTCGTACCCACACCGATGCTGCGGGTCCCGGTTTAGTCGCTCGAGGACCCCTGAAGCATCGACAGATCTGCACGTCGCCATGCGCTGCTCAGGATTCGCCAATCATCGCCTTCTGCGATGAACTCGATATCAAAGCGGTACAGATCGGCGCGCACGGCGACCAGGGTCGCAACCGTATCAACGGGTACGCCGGTCATGGCGACGTAGACAACAGCCTTGGCCCTGCGCTCGGCCGGTAAGACATCGACAGCCTTGACGACGCTGAACAGATGAATCGTACGGTGCCGCTGCCTGTAGGCCCACAAAGAGCCAAGCGCGGCTCGCTTGCTCGGATGCCGGCGATCCTTATATTGCGGATGCAGGAACGCATCGGCCCCTTTGAGAGAGCCGGCCTCGACAGCCTGTTCCAAGGCCTCGATCACGGACTTTACCGCGTCCTCGGGGCTGGACTGCTCCCCGCCGCAGGCCGACAGCAGCAGCAAGGCTGCAGCGATCGCTAGCCTCATTCAGCGCAGACCGAGGACGTCCTGCATATCGTACAGGCCCTTGCCCCGGCCAGTGAGCCAGGCGGCGGCCCGCACTGCGCCCTTGGCGAAGGTCATCCGGCTCGATGCCTTGTGCGTAATCTCGACGCGCTCCCCGTCGCTCGCGAACCAGACCGTGTGTTCGCCGACCACATCGCCCGCACGAATGGTCTCAAAACCGATCGCCTGGGGGTCGCGTGCGCCGGTCTGGCCCTCGCGGCCGTAGACAGCGACCTTCGCAAGATCCCGCCCCAATGCCTCGGCAACCACCTCGCCCATGCGCAATGCGGTGCCGGATGGTGCGTCCACCTTGTGCCTGTGATGCGCCTCGATGATCTCTACATCCGCGTCATTACCTAACACTTGAGCAGTAATTTCGAGCAGTCGAAAGCAGAGATTCACACCGATACTCATGTTCGGTGCAAACACGACCCCAATGTCGCTGGCCGCCGCCTGGATTGCCACCTTCTGCGGCTCAGCCAGGCCAGTAGTGCCTATGATTATCGCTTTGCCATGCTGACGACAGACATCCAGATGAATCATCGTGGCCGCTGGGCTCGTGAAATCGATGACAACGTCGAAGTCGTCGACGACTTTTGTCAGGCTGTGCGAGATAATTACACCCAGCCTCCCGATGCCGGACGCCTCCCCGGCGTCGACCCCGACGAGCGTGGAATCCGGCGCCTCGGTCGCGGCCGTCAGCGCCATCCCGTCGGTCGACGTAACCGCCTCGATCAAAGTCTTTCCCATACGCCCTGCGGCGCCAACGACAGCCACTCGGATCATGCATTTTTCCTGCTATTGGTCTCGCGCATCAGCGTGCGAGTTCATCACCCGGCGAGACTGCGCCTGCCAACATGCTTGGCAGCGATTACCTGCGGTAGTCGCACGTCACAGCCCCATCTTCTCGAAAAATCCCTTCACACTGTCTACCCAGGAATGCGCATTCGGACTGTGCTTGCGTCCGCCGCCCTTCAGCGACTCGTCAAGCTGCTGTAATAGACCACGTTGATGCTCCGTCAGTTTGACCGGCGTCTCCACCAAGACGCGACAGATCAGGTCCCCCTGCGGTCCACCGCGCACTGGTTTGACGCCCTTGCCACGCATACGGAACATCTTACCGGCCTGTGTGCCCTCCGGGATCTTGAGCATCACCTTGCCATTTAGGGTCGGGACTTCCAGCTCCCCACCGAGCGCCGCAGTGGTGAATGCAATGGGGACTTCGCAATACAGATGGCTGTCGTCGCGGGTGAAGATTGGGTGTTCCCGGACGTGTACTTGCACATAGAGATCACCCGGCGGCCCCCCATGATCGCCAGTCTCACCCTCGCCCGCAAGGCGGATCCGGTCGCCGGTATCCACGCCGGGCGGCACCTTGACGGAAAGCGTCTTGTTTTCTTGCAGGCGGCCCTGACCGCGGCAGGCAGGACAGGGATCTTCGATGACCATGCCTCGACCATGGCAGGTGGGACAGGTCTGCTGGACCGAGAAAAAGCCCTGCTGCATGCGAACCTGGCCAGCACCCTGGCAGGTGCCGCAGGTGCTCGGCGACGACCCTTTTTTGGCACCGCTGCCGCCGCAACTGCTGCACTGCACCCAGGTGGGCACCGTGATCTTCACGCTGGTGCCGGCAACGGCGTCCTCTAGGCTCAACTCCAGGTTGTAGCGCAGATCGGCGCCGCGTTGGACGCGCGACCCCCCGCCCCCTCGACCACCCCCGAAGATGTCGCCGAACACGTCGCCAAAGATGTCACTGAAGCTGGCACCGCCACCAAAACCTTGCCCGGCGCCCATCGACGGATCGACCCCTGCGTGCCCGAACTGGTCATAGGCTGCACGTTTCTGGGCATCCGACAAGACCTCGTAGGCCTCTTTGGCTTCCTTGAAGGTCTTCTCCGCCTCGGCGGACATATCGCCGGTGTTGCGGTCCGGATGGAACTTCATCGCCAGCCGCCGGTAGGATTTCTTGATCTCGGCCTCGCTGGCGTTCTTCGCCACACCGAGGACCTGATAGTAATCGCGTTTTGACATTATCGTCTCAAATCAAACATCGACTGGCGACCCAAAAACGAGACCGCGCATCGACCTCGGGGCCGATGCACGGTCTTTAGCGGAAACGGTCAGCGACCGCCAGGCCATCGAACCTATTTGCCGTCCTTGACCTCTTCGAACTCGGCATCGACGACATCGTCATCCGACTTGCTCGATGCATCGCCCGCCTCGCTGGCACCACCAGCTGCACCGCTGGAGGCCGCGTCGCCCTGCTTCGCATACATCCGTTCAGCCATCTTGCCGGAGGCCTCGGTCAGGACCTTGGTCTTGGCCTCTATCGCGTCCTTGTCCGAGCCTTTCATTGCCTCTTCGAGTTCGGCGATTGCTTTATCGATCGCCTCCTTTTCACCGGCCTCCAGCTTATCGTCGCCGATCTCTTCCATGGATTTGCGGGTCGCATGGATCATGGCATCTGCCTGGTTACGCACCTGGACCAGTTCATGGAACTTCTTGTCCTCATCGGCATGCGACTCGGCATCCTGAACCATCTTCTTGATCTCGTCCTCGGACAGCCCGGACGACGCGGTTATCCGAATCGACTGTTCCTTTCCGGTCGCCTTGTCTTTGGCCGATACGTGGAGGATGCCGTTGGCGTCGATGTCGAAGCTAACCTCGATCTGCGGCATACCGCGCCGCGCCGGCGGAATATCGGCCAGGTCGAAGCGACCTAGCGACTTGTTGGCCGACGCCTGTTCACGCTCGCCCTGCAGCACATGCACTGTGACCGCGGTCTGGTTGTCGTCAGCCGTCGAGAATACCTGCGAGGCGTTGGTCGGGATCGTCGTGTTCTTCTCGATCAGCTTGGTCATCACGCCGCCGAGGGTCTCGATACCCAGCGATAGCGGGGTGACGTCCAGCAACAACACGTCCTTGACATGGCCACCCAGCACACCACCCTGGATGGCCGCGCCCACGGCAACCGCCTCATCCGGGTTTACGTCCTTGCGCGGCGCCTTGTCGAAGAACTTCTCAACCAACTCCTGGACCTTCGGCATACGCGTCTGACCGCCGACAAGGATGATGTCGTCGATCTCCGACGCCGAAAGGCTGGCATCCTTGAGCGCAATCTTGCAGGGTTCGAGGGTGCGCTGCACCAGCTCGTCGACCAGCGACTCGAGTTTGGCGCGCGTCAACTTGATGTTCATGTGCTTCGGACCGCTGGCATCCGCGGTGATGTACGGCAGATTGATATCGGTCTGCTGGCTGCTAGACAGCTCGATCTTGGCCTTTTCCGCGGCCTCCTTCAGACGCTGCAGCGCGAGCGGATCGTTCTTGAGATCCACTCCCTGGTCCTTTTTAAACTCGGACGCCAGAAAATCGATGATGCGCATGTCGAAGTCTTCGCCGCCGAGGAAGGTATCGCCATTGGTCGACAACACCTCGAACTGATGCTCACCATCGACTTCGGCGATCTCGATGATCGATACGTCAAAGGTCCCGCCGCCGAGGTCATACACCGCCAGCTTCTTGTCGCCCTTGGACTTGTCCAAGCCGTAGGCCAAGGCCGCTGCGGTAGGCTCGTTGATGATGCGCTTGACGTCCAGGCCGGCGATACGGCCAGCGTCTTTGGTCGCCTGGCGCTGCGAGTCATTGAAGTAGGCAGGTACGGTGATTACCGCCTCGGTGACCGTCTCGCCCAGATAGTCCTCGGCGGTCTTCTTCATCTTCTGCAGCACCTTGGCGGAGATCTCCGGCGGTGCCATCTTCTTGTCGTTTACCGAGACCCAGGCATCGCCGTTGTCGGCCTTGACGATCTTGTAGGGCACCATGTCGATGTCCTTTTTGACCACACTGTCTTCGAAACGGCGGCCGATCAGCCGCTTGATCGCGAACAGGGTGTTGTGCGGGTTGGTCACCGCCTGGCGCTTAGCACTCTGGCCGACCAGGACCTCACCGTCGCTGGTGTAAGCGATAACGGACGGCGTCGTGCGATCACCCTCGCTGTTCTCTATGACCTTGGGCTTGTCTCCCTCCATCACAGCGACGCAGGAGTTGGTGGTGCCAAGGTCGATGCCAATAATTTTGCCCATGATGTCTTGTCTCCGGATCAGGAATTCTTTTCAAACTGGTGTTTAAATGGTGCTTTATCGTGTGTTTTCAAGTCGTCGCTGGCGTTTCTCAGGACGCCGGAGCAGCCGCTTGGGAGACCATCACCATGGCCGGGCGTACGAGCCGCCCGTTCAGCGTATAGCCCTTTTGCACGACGGCTACAACGATATTCGCGGGGACGTCGGCACGCGGCTGCATCGACATCGCCTGGTGAAGTTCGGGATTGAAGACCTCGTTCAGCGGGTCGATCTGCTCGACCCCGAACTTGCCCATCGCATCGCTGAGCATCTTCAACGTGAGTTCCGTGCCTTCCCGCAGTTTCGACACGTCGGCGGTCTCGTCCTGGGCCGCGTTATGGCCCAATTCCAGACTGTCCCATACCCCTAACAACTCCGCGACGAACTTATCGAGGGCATACTTGTGCACGTTTTCCAGATCGCGCGCGTGGCGCCGCTTCAGGTTTTCCAGCTCGGCATGCGCCCGTATCATTTGGTCGTAGTGCTCGTCAGCCTTGGCGCGGGCCATCTCGAGCAAGTTCACGAGATCCTCCGCAGAGCCCTCTGCAACGTCACTATCGGTCTCCATCTCCGCGGCACTCTCGTCGAAAGTCTCCCCTACGGCTTGCGGCGCATCCCCTTCCGGCCGACCCTCACCCGCCGGCCGATTCTGCTGTTCGCTCATAAGAACCTCATACATGCCTTTGTTTCATATCGATTTCTTTGCCCGGCCATTGAGTGCATCGGGCGCCAACTTGGGGGAGATGGGGGCAACGACGGGAAATACAAGCCCCGGCGGGGAATCGCCGAGGAATCAGCCCGCATATCGCACGACAGTCTAGGGAATCAGGGCGTAATGGACGCAGCAGTTGGCTCGGTCCGCCTTTGTTTCAACTGCGGGCTACCGCGACGCCAGTGCGCTGCCGAGGAGTTTGGCGGTGATATCGACAATCGGAATGACCCGATCGTAGGGCATCCGCGTCGGCCCGATCACGCCGAGTACGCCCACCACCTCTGAATCGATCTGATAAGGGGAAGTGATCACCGAACAGTGTTTGAGGGTGACATAGCCAGATTCTTCGCCGATAAAGATCTGCACGCCATCGGCCTCTAGGCTCCGATCAAGCAGATGCAGGATCTCCTGTTTCTCGGTGAAGGCATTGAACAGGGAGCGCAGGCTATCCATCTGGGCCAGTTCGTCGAAATCCATCAGATTGGTCTGCCCGGCGACGACGAAATCTCCCTGATCGGGTGTCGTGTCGTCATTACCGGCGAAGGCGGCACTTGCCATCTCGAGGGCCTGGACCATCAATTCGTCGAGGTTGCGCTTGGTCTCGCGCATCTCACGCAACACCAGACTGCGGATTCCCTCGAGGTCGTGGCCCGCGTAATGGCTGGTGATGTAATTGCTGAGCTGTTCGAGTTCGCTGCGACTGAAAACCCGCGACGTCTCGATGATGCGGTTGAACACCTCACCGGTCGATGTCACGATCACCGTCAGCACCCGGACATCCGAGAGCGGAACGAACTCGATTTGCTTGACCTTGATCTGATTGTGTTTCGGCACCATCACGACGCCAGCAAGATGGGTCAGACTGGACAACAGCCGCGATGCCGAATCGACCAGGTCTGCCGGCGGCTCATGCATGTCCAGTTGTTGTTCCACCTGGCGCAGCAGGTCCTGATCGAGCGGTTTCAGCGACAATAGGGAGTCGACAAACATCCGGTAACCGGTCACTGTCGGTACCCGTCCAGCTGAGGTGTGCGGGGAGGCGACGAAACCCAGGTCCTCAAGATCGGCCATCACGTTACGAATAGTCGCGGGGCTGAGATCAAGACCGGCGTCCTTGGCCAGGGTGCGCGAGCCGACCGGATGCCCGTCCCGAATGTAGCGTTCGATCAGCACTTTCAGGAAGTGCTGAGCTCTCTCGCTGATTGCGTTGTCCGGTATACCTGTCGCCAATGCCCTTCACCCGTTCCTCAGACCATACTGTAGACCCTGCAGAACCGACCGGGTTCGAAAGGATTATGAGTAGGCCCAATTTTCCGTGTCAAGGAACATGCTCGCGGCCTTGGCGACCGCAAGGTCGCATGCTAGCCTGCAGTCCAGTTTGCCGTTTGGCCCGGCATCGGCGGATGGACCAGAATCGTGAACCACTCGGCTAACCAGTTTCAACGCATCGCGGTCATCGCCAAGCCCGACCCCGCCGGCCACCTGACATCAACGCTGCAGCTTTTGCAGCAGGTGCTCGACTCCCGCCAGCTTACGTTGCTGCCCGACCAGCGGACCGCGACCCTGCTCAAGCTCGGGGCCGGTCTGTCGATCGAGGAACTGGCAGCGAACTGCGACCTCGCGGTGGTGGTCGGCGGCGACGGCACGCTGTTGCACGCTGCGCGACAGCTCGCCGATCGTCGTATCCCGCTGCTCGGTGTCAACCTGGGACGCCTCGGCTTCCTGGTCGACATTACACCGCCCGATATTGCTGATGCGCTGCACGCGGTACTCGAGGGGCATTACGAAGAAGATCAGCGGTTTCTGCTGCAGGCCCAGGTGGGCGACCAACCGACGGCGCTCGCGTTAAACGACGTCGTACTGCACAAGTGGAATATCGCTCGAATGATCGATTTCGAGACATGGATCGACGCCCGATTTGTGTATACGCAACGTTCCGATGGTCTGATCATCTCAACCCCTACCGGCTCCACCGCCTATGCGCTGTCCGGTGGTGGGCCGCTGCTGATGCCCGAATTGGATGCGGTCGCCCTGGTACCGATCTGTCCGCACACCCTGAGCAACCGCCCCATCGTCGTCGGTGCCGACAGCAGGATAGAGATCTCCGTTTGTGGCCAGACAGACCCGCGGGATGTGCGTATCACCTGTGACGGGGCGATCAGCCTGACCATCGACGAGGGCGACACGCTGCGCGTGACTCGTCATCCCACCCGGGTGCGCCTGCTGCATCCTGTCGGCCACGACCATTTCGATGTCTTGCGCGCCAAGCTCGGTTGGGGTGAGCTGCCCAAGACCTGAATTCGGCGCACCAATTCGGCCCCCCACGATGTTGAGCCAAATAACCATCCGCAATCTGGTGATCGTCAGATCGCTCGATCTGCCGCTGGCAGCGGGCATGACTGCGCTGACCGGTGAGACCGGTGCCGGGAAATCCATCCTGATCGATGCACTCGGCCTGGCACTCGGCGACAAGACCGATAACAGCATGATTCGCGCCGGCGAAGACAAGGCCGAGATCACCGTGAGCTTTGATCTGAGCTCGCAGGCGGCCGCTCTCGAATGGTTGGAAGCCCACGATCTTGCGAACGACGACGAATGCCTGGTGCGACGCGTCCTGATTCGCGACGGGCGCAGCCGAGCCTATGTCAATGGAACGCCTACACCACTGGGACTGCTGCGCGAGCTTGCTGAGCTGATGATCGATATCCATGGCCAGCATGCACACCAGTCGCTATTGCGGCCGCGCGCGCAACGCCAGCTGCTCGATGACTATGCCGGATTGCAGCAACAAGCAAAGCAGACAGCCCAGGCATTCCATGCATGGCGCGATGCAGGTGTCGCCTTTAAGGCGCTCAAGCAGGCCAGCGAGGACCGCGCCAACCGGCTCGATTATCTCCAGTTCCAGATAGCAGAGTTGGAGGGCATCGCCTGCGATCAAGACACCTTGCGCGGGCTCGAGGCAGAACATACGCGACTGGCCCATGCCGACCGCCTGCTCGGCGAAACTGGCGCGGCGCTGGCGCAGCTGGCTACCGAAGAACCCTCGCTGCAGTCGTCGCTGAATCGTGTCGCACACACCTTGGCGGCACTGAGCGATCTGGATCCGGCGTTGAAAGAGACACAAGAGCTGATCGAGACGGCCGGCATCCAGATCGATGAGGCGACGAACTCGCTGCGCCACTACCGGGACCGCGTCGAGCTCGATCCGCAACGGCTGCAGCAGATCGATGAGCATTTGGGGCAACTGCATGATGCGGCACGTAAGCATCGGGTTCGCCCCGATGAACTGGCCCAGCTGCTAGAGGCCTTGCGCAGCGAGGCGGAGACGCTGCAGAACGCGGATGACGAGCTGCGCAGACTCGAACAGCGCAAAGAGGCGGCAGAGGCCGCTTTCCTGAGCAGCGCACAGTGGCTCAGCAAGGCGCGCGCCGCGGCCGCGCAGAAATTGTCGCAGACCGTGGCCGAAAGCATGCAAACGCTCGGCATGCGAGGCGGCCATTTTCAGGTTGCCTGCGAGACCGAGGCCACAAAACCCGGTGTCCACGGCCTCGATCAAGTCAGCTTCTTGGTTGCGGCAAATCCCGGCCAACCCGAGGCGCCGTTGGCAGACGTGGCGTCTGGCGGTGAACTCTCACGCATCAGCCTGGCGATCCAGGTCGCTACCGCCAACTGCGGAACGGTACCGACCCTCATCTTTGACGAGGTCGATGTCGGCATCGGCGGCGCGATAGCGGAGATCGTCGGCCAGTTGCTGCGTCGTCTGGGCAGCAGTCGCCAGGTTCTTTGCGTTACCCACCTCCCTCAGGTGGCCTCCCAGTCCCACCAGCATCTGCGCGTGCACAAAGCGACCGACGGCAAGACGACCGAGACTCGAATCGATGTCCTCGATGATGACGGTCGGGTGGAAGAGATCGCGCGCATGCTCGGCGGCGTCGACATCACTGAGCAGACACGTCGGCATGCCGACGAGATGATCCGGCGCGCGCAACTGGCGTCCTGAGCAGCTCCGGGTTCATCCAGAACGCAATCATATCCCTAGCCGAGGAATTTGGTTCACCAGTTATCAATAAACGGCTTGCAATACCTTCGCTAAGACTATGAAATAGCGTTACAAGAATTTGGTGCCGAATAACAAGATTCGCAAGCAAAGGGACAAGGCGACAAGCAGCCCGCTGAACGGGCAATGACGTACCGAGTTGACTTGGTACGTCGGGTCGGCTGAACCACACGGCATTCAAAGGCGGTCTTTGTGTTTGACACGGTCTCTCTGCCATTCTGGCTGTTCGGCGCCGCGACGCTGGCGATCGCCTATTTCGTGCGCGGGGTTGCCGGTTTTGGATCGGGTCTGATCGCCATCCCGCTGTTGGCGCTGGTGCTGCCGCTGACCCTGGTAGTCCCGCTAGTGGTATTTCTGGACTATGTTGCGTCGGCGAGCCACGGCCTGAAGGACCGCGCACAGATTCAGTGGCATCAGATCTTCCCCCTACTGCCTTTCAGCGCCCTGGGCGTGCTGACCGGTCTCTATCTGTTCCAGGCGATCGATTCCGTGCTACTCGCTCATGGGCTGGGCGTCTTTGTCGTGTTGTATGCGATCTACTCATTGCTCGCGAAAAACGGTAATAGCAAGGCGTCCCCGCTATGGGCCGTCCCGGCCGGTGGCCTTGGCGGCCTGGTGGGAACACTGTTCGGGACCGGTGGGCCATTCTATGTTGCCTACCTGAAGCACCGGGGATTGCCGAAGACCCAATTTCGCGCAACATTTGCCACGGTGTTCTTGCTGGATGGCGCCGGCCGACTGCTGGGCTACCTGGCCGGTGGCTACTTCGAACGCGAGTGGCTGCTAATGGCGGCCGTATCTTTGCCGATCATGGCGATCGGTCTATATCTCGGCGGTCACGTTCATACCAACATCAGCCAACGTGCCTTTCAGGTCGCGATCAGCCTGCTGCTGATGGTCAGCGGCATCTCGCTGCTGTTGCGTGACTAACGGATTTTGTGGCCATCGTCGGCGCGCCGCCTAGGAAGACAATTCGCTATCTAAAGCCACCGTTATTCTGGGCGCTAACGCTCACATGCAAGCGAAAGCCGGAACACGGGGGCGTACGGGGTGATCAGAAAAATTCTGCGACGCCCATTGACCGTCGGATTGATCGGCGCATTGCATCTGCCCCTGATCTTTCTGGCGATCGCGCTGCACGATGATCTGGGACCGGGTCAGGACCTGGCCGACCTCAGTCCGCTTTCACTCATTTCGCTGTTTACAAGCCTCGTCCTACCCTATGCCCTGCTCGCCATCCTCGGTATCCCGTGGAATCCACAGCGGGCGCGGCTGAACGAGTACGACGCCTGAGGGACATCGCCCGATTCGCGATGCGCCGCCCTTTAATCCCCAGCGCCCCATTCGCGCCATCATGAGGCGCTCACCGAGGCTGCGCATCACCAGTCGAGATGATGCTCGTCGGTATCTTCCAGGCGCTCGCCCGGGTCCTCGACCCTGCTTTCCGACAGCGCCGCGTCGACCAAGGCCTGCTGCTGCGCTCGATGCAGAACCGCACTGCCACAGGCCGGCGAGGCCGAGGGCGCCCGCCCTGCATACCCCAATGTCTGGCGGTCGCCGGTAAGGACTCTGAGATGGTGCTGAATCTGGTACCAGGCGCCCTGGTTTCTCGGCTCCTCCTGACACCAGACGATCTCAGAAGCCGAAAAATACTGGCCCAAAAGCTCCCCAAGGCGACGTCGCGGGAAGGGATAAAGCTGTTCGATACGCAGGATCGCGATATCGTCGATGCTGCGCTGGCGTCGCGCGCCCAACAGGTCGAAATAGACTTTTCCGCTGCACAGGACCACGCGACGCACCCCATTTGACGTCAGCCCATCGATCTCCGGCTGGACGACCGCCAGGGCGCCGCCGACGAACGCATTTATGGATGATTTGGACAAGGGGTGGCGCAGCAGGCTCTTGGGCGTCATTACCACCAAAGGCCGACGGAAGCGCCGCTTTATCTGGTCCCGCAGCAAATGGAAAAACTGTGCCGGCGTGCTCGGCACCCACACCCGCATATTGAGCTCGGCACACAGCTGCAGGAAGCGCTCCAGCCGCGCCGAGGAGTGCTCCGGGCCCTGGCCCTCGAATCCATGTGGCAGGAAAAGCGTCAGCTGGCATAGCCTGCCCCATTTGAGATAGCCGCTACCGATGAACTGATCTATGACCATCTGGGCGCCATTCGCGAAATCGCCGAACTGCGCCTCCCAGATTACGAGCGTGTTCGGCATGGAGGTCGCATAACCGTACTCGAAGCCGAGCACCGCGAGCTCTGACAGCAGCGAATTAATAACCTCGAAACGCGGCTGGCCCTCGAACAGATGCGCCAGCGGGATATAGCTGCGGAAGTCGCTCTGGTCGTGATACGCAGCGTGACGATGGGCGAAAGTGCCGCGTATGGAATCCTGCCCTGATAACCGCACCGCATGCCCGTCGAGCAGCAGCGTGGCATAGGCCAGTGTCTCCGCCATACCCCAATCCACGGCCACCTCACCGGCGAGCATCCGTCGTCGCTCGTCGATCACCCGCTCGACGCCGCGCTGCAGCACAAATCCCTCGGGTAGCGCCAACGCGCGCTCCCCCAATCGACGAAGTTGCGCCAGCGGCACGCGGGTGTCGACCGCTTCATCGGGGCGCGCAATCAGGTACTGCTCCCAATGCGCCTCGTAACCTGAGCGCGACCCATGCAGAAACTCCCGCACCACGACTTGTCCCTGGTCGAGCGATGTCCTGTAGGCCTCACTGAGGGCGGCCGGTTCGCGTTCGTCGATCAAGCCATCGTCCACCAGCCGCTGCGCGTAGAGGGCGCGCGTGGTCTGCATCTGCTTGATGCGCTGATACATCTGCGGCTGCGTCATCATCGGCTCATCGGCCTCGTTATGGCCATGCCGCCGGTAACAGACCAGGTCGATAACGACATCATTGTGAAACGTCAGACGGTAATCGAGCGCGAGGCGGGTCACGAACAATACGGCATCCGGATCATCCCCGTTGACATGAAAGATCGGCGCCTGAATCAGTTTCGCCACCTCGGTGCAATAGAGCGTCGAACGGGCCTCCTGTGGGTGGCTGGTGGTAAACCCGATCTGGTTGTTGATCACCAGATGAATGGTGCCGCCGGTTCCATAGGCCGGCGTCTTGGATAGATTCAGGGTCTCTGTGACCACGCCCTGACCGATAAAGGCGGCATCACCATGCACGATGACGGGCAGGACCAGGTCGCGTGCGTCCTCCTCGTGGCGGTCCTGTCGAGCCCGGCAGCCCCCCTGCACAACGGGTGCGACGATCTCCAGATGCGAAGGATTGAAGGCCAAGGAAAGATGCACCGGACCGCCTGAGGTCTGGATATCGGAGTAGAAGCCTTGGTGGTATTTGACGTCGCCAGAGCCCTCGCGTGGGTCCGCGTCGCGCATTCCTTCGAACTCGGAGAACAATTCGCGCGGCGCCTTGCCCAGGAGATTGACCAAGACGTTCAGGCGTCCACGGTGTGCCATGCCGATCACGATATCTGTGACACCGCGCTTGCCGCCTCCCTGCACGATCTCGTCCAACGCGGGAATCAGCGAATCGCCGCCCTCGAGAGAGAACCGCTTCTGACCGACATAACGACGATGCAGGAACTGCTCGAGGCCCTCTGCCGCGGTGAGATCACGCAGCGCATCGATGCGCTCCTGTCCCGAATGTTGATCCGCCCAGAGACCGCGTGTCGATTCCAGACGGCGTTCAATCCAGCGCCTCTCGTCGGAAGCGGAAAGGTGCATATGCTCGCTGGCCAGGGTGCCGCAGTACACCCGCTCAAGGGTATCGAGCACCTCATGCACGGGGAGCGCATGCTCAGCATCGATAGACACCACATCCACCTTCTGCTGCAGCATCCGGGAATCGAGCCCGTAGTAGTCCGCGGCGAGTTCCTTGGGACGCCGCCGTTCCATAAGACCCAGTGGGTCGATGTCGGCAAACAGATGCCCAAGCATGCGATAGGCCATTATCAGCCGCTCGATAGCGGATGAGGGCGCCTTGGCCTTGTCTGGCGCGCTCGGCATATCGGCCAGCTGCGTCTCGCGTGACGTGCCACCTGCGCCATGCTCGAAACCGTAGAAAAAGCTGCGCCACTCTGCGGCCACGCTCTGCGGTGAATCGCGAAACGCCTCGTACAGCTGATCGATGTACTCGGCATTGGCACCGCTGAAACCAGAGGCCCGACGCCGTGTTTTTAGCGGTTCGTCCATGTCGTTACTCAATGATCAACTACCTGCCGCAGGTGCGATGGCGATCCACTTGGCGGTCGAACTCACCGCGCCGACATGCGACAGCTCGGGCACCTCAGATCGGACGTAGCGACTATATCCGAAAACGCCGGGCAGGCCGTCGGCCTCGCCGCCTCGGCCACCTCCGGAACTTAACAAGGATGCAACGACAACGGGTGCCCGAAATCGCGGGTCGCTGCGTGCGATTAGCGCTCGGTGCTAGGCCGGCACCTTAGATCGTGTAGCGCGGCCGGCACCGGCAGGCCGAGGCCCTCGATAACTCGGGCTAGCCGGGGCACCAGCGCGGCGATCACTGGGCAGCTGCGCCTAGCGAAAGGCGTGAGAATCACCCGAAAAATCGACTTGTCGCCCATTCTCAGGTCCAGCGCCATGGTCAGCACCAGACCGAGGGAGAGTCCGAGGAGGATGTTGGACATCAACCCGCCGAGCAGGCCGCCGTAGATCAACGGCACTGCGCGGGTCAGCAGACGTGCAGACGCCTCTGCAGTGTCATCCGGCATCTCGTGGGTGTATTGGCCGTACTGATCCCGGTGCGGCCGGGTGACATCTTCTGAGGCGTCCGTTTGCTGATCGGTTTCGCGATATCTTGTCTGTGTCGGTTCATTCGGGAGCATGTGTTCACCGCCTCTGGTACTGCTTGAGTTAATTGCCGGCCGGTCGCCGACAGGACGCCTGTGAGTGCAGGCAATCTATCCTTGAAATTGTGCACTGCAGCAAACGTGCCTGCATTGAGAAATCGCATGCAATGCGCTGAAAAAAAAGAAAATACGGATCTCTCGTCTGATTGCCGGGATCAATCATCGCGGCAAATTGCACCACTAATGTGCGCCGACTGCGTGGTGTGCGAGAAACAGGTGCGCCCAGGCGCCGCCCGTTGGCCCAACTCCGATATTGAATCTCTCAGAGTCTGTATTCGCACCTGACTCTTGCAACTGGGTTGCAATGTGTCCTTTGTTTGCGGACTCAGGCTGCGCTTCGCACCTGCGCCGAATTCCCTCAAACCATCGCTATTGCCATGCTCTAGCGGCCGGTCGACCCAACAGCTTTACTCACTACCCCTAATTCCCAAAATCTTCGTGCCGATTAAGCCTCCCTCAGAGCCGCAGCCACCCCAGCAGTCCCGGCAGCAGGGCGGCGCTAAACAGCGCCGACAACGCCATCGCGAGACCCGAAAACGCGCCCATTCGGGGGCTGACCTGAAATGCCCGTGCCGTACCGATGCCATGGGCCGTCACGCCCATGGCGATACCCTTGACGCTGTCATCGCGGATGCGAAGCAACGAAAACAACCCGGTACCTAGCACGGCGCCAAGGATACCCGTGGCCACCACCAATACCGCAGTCAACGACGGCAGGCCGCCCAACTGCTCGGAGATACCCATCGCAACCGGCGCCGTCACCGATTTGGGGGCCAGCGATATCTGCGTAAGCGCAGTGGCGCCCAGCAAGGCCGCAATGACGACCGAGCTCAGGGCGCCGACCAAGACCGCTATGACAACTGCGACAAGCACCGGCAGCCACAGCCTTTTCAGCTGGGACAGCTGTTGATAGAGCGGAACCGCCAGTGCGACGGTTGCGGGACCGAGCAGAAAATGCACGAACTGGCCGCCTTCGAAGTAGGCCTCGTAGGGAATGCCAGTCAACAGCAAAAAACCGATCAACGCGGCAACCGCCGTGACCACAGGATTGAGCATCGGGTTTGAGCTGACCCGCATATACAGGCCATACGCCAAGCTGTAGGCGACCAACGTTGCAGTCAGGCCCAACAACGGCGACGCAGACAGATAGACCCAGATCGATGACAAACCCGTATCACTCACGGTCGCCGCTCCACCGGGTTATCAGCCGCTGCGCCGCGAGCATGACGCCCGCGGCAACCGCCATCGTCAGCACGGTGCTGAGGACCAGCGCAACAACGATCGGCAGCCATTCCTCACGGATACGGTCGAAATGCACGATCATGCCGACGCCGGCAGGGACGAACAGCAGCGAAAGATGACTCAGCAGGCCCGCAGCGGCCGTGTCCAGTGCGGCCGTCGCAGCGCCGCGGATCAACAGGGTTAGAAACAGCAGCCCCATACCCAACACCGGGCCTGGAATCGGGACCTGCAGAAAATGCGCGCCGACCTCTCCCACCAGCTGGTATACAAGCAGAATGGTCAGGCCGTAGATAACGTTCATGTTCCGTGCACCGTGCAGACCCCGAACCAGGCTAGCAGCCTGTCAAACTCGACACTGTTTCGCCGCAAACGGTCAAGTCCGACAGGCTGCTAGGGTTCAAGATACGCAGAGCGAGATGGCGTGGTCGGGCCAGACAGATTCCCCGGCCTCTCGACCGGGGTGGCTCGACTTCACATAGCCAGCGTGAGTACCACTTCCTGTCCGCGTTTCGCCGATTCGACGAACGCTGACATCTTGTCGAAGTTCATGTAGCGATAGATCTCGGGCGCCATGCTGTCTATCTTGGTCGCATAGGCCATATATTCCTCGACCGTCGGCAGCCTGCCCATCACTGCGGTAACCGCTGCCAACTCGGCAGAGGCAAGGTACACATTGGCCCCCTGCCCCAGGCGGTTGGGGAAGTTGCGAGTCGAGGTCGAGACCACGCTCGAGTTGGCCGCGACCCGTGCCTGGTTGCCCATGCACAATGAACAGCCGGGCATTTCGGTGCGCGCGCCGGATGTTGCGAAGATGTTGTAGTAGCCCTCTTCCATTAACTGGTGCTCATCCATCTTTGTCGGTGGCGCAATCCATAGCCGGGTAGGGATTACCCCACCGGCCGCCTGCAACAGCTTGCCGGCAGCGCGGAAATGCCCAATGTTGGTCATGCACGAACCGATGAAGACCTCATCGATCTTGTCGCCAGCCACCTCGGACAGCGGCTTCACGTCGTCCGGATCGTTCGGACAGGCGAGCAGCGGCTCAGTTATCTTCGACATATCGATCTCGATCACCTCGGCGTACTCCGCGTCCGCGTCGGCCCGCATCAGTGTCGGATTCGCGAGCCATTCCTCCATCGCGCGGGCGCGCCGCTCGAGCGTGCGGGTATCCTGGTAGCCATTATCGATCATCCAGCGCAGCATCACGACGTTTGAACGCAGGTACTCGGCGACTGATTCCTCGGACAGCTCGATGGTACAACCGCCGGCGGAACGTTCGGCCGAGGCATCGGACAGCTCGAAGGCCTGCTCCACGGTCAGGTTCGGCAGCCCCTGGATCTCTAGAACCCGGCCGTTGTACACGTTCTCCTTACCCTTTTTCTCCAGCGTCAGCAGACCGCGCTGGATGGCTGCGTGAGGGATCGCGTTGACCAGATCGCGCAGCGTGATCCCCGGCTGCATCTCGCCGGTGAACCTGACCAGCACGGATTCCGGCATGTCCAGCGGTATCACGCCGAGCGCTGCACCGAATGCGACTAGACCGGAGCCGGCCGGGAAAGAGATACCGAGCGGGAAACGCGTGTGCGAATCGCCGCCGGTGCCGACCTGGTCGGGCAGCAACATTCGGTTGAGCCAGCTGTGGATGATGCCGTCGCCCGGGCGCAACGAGACGCCGCCACGCGTGTGGATAAAGTCCGGCAGAGAATGCTGCGTGTTGATGTCGACCGGCTTCGGATAGGCCGCGGTGTGACAGAAGGACTGCATCACCAGGTCGGCGGAAAAGCCGAGGCAGGCCAGTTCCTTGAGTTCGTCGCGGGTCATCGGACCAGTGGTGTCCTGGCTGCCGACCGTGCTCATGCGCGGCTCGCAATAGGTGCCCGGGCGGATGCCGGATACGCCGCAGGCCTTGCCGACCATCTTCTGCGCCAGCGTGAAACCCTTGCCGCTGTCTTCCGGATCGACCGGGCGGCGGAAGACCTCGCTGTGACCGAGGCCCAGCAACTCGCGCGCCTTGGCGGTCAGGCTGCGACCGATGATCAACGGGATGCGCCCACCGGCCTGCGCCTCGTCAAGCAGCACCTCAGTCTTCAGCGAATACTCGCTGATGACCTTGCCGGATTCATCCTCGATCGTACCCGCGTAGGGTTTGATCACGATCACGTCACCCATGTTCAGGTTATCGACCGGGCACTCGATCGGCAGCGCACCAGAGTCTTCGACGGTATTGAAGAAGATCGGTGCGATCTTGCCACCGAGCACCACGCCACCCGCCCGCTTGTTGGGCACGAACGGGATATCGTGACCCATGTGCCACAATACCGAGTTGGTGGCCGACTTACGCGAAGAGCCGGTTCCAACCACATCACCGACATAGGCCAGGGGTAGCCCCTTCTGCTTGAGCGCCTCGATCGTCTTCATCGGGCCGATCTTGCCGGCATCATCCGGTTCGATGCCGTCGCGCGCGTTCTTCAGCATCGCCAGCGCATGCAGCGGGATATCTGGCCGCGACCAGGCGTCCTGGGCCGGTGACAGATCGTCGGTGTTGGTCTCGCCGGTCACTTTGAAAACGGTCAGTTTGATCTCTGCTGGTACCGGTGGCTTGCGCGTGAACCATTCGGCATCGGCCCATGACTCAATCACTGCCTTGGCGTTGGCGTTACCGGCCTTGGCCTTCTCCTCGACGTCGTGAAAGGCATCAAACATCAGCAGCGTGAACTTCAGCTGCTCGGCCGCCAGTTCGCCCACTTCGGAATCGTCGAGCAGGGCGATCAGCGGATGAATGTTGTAGCCGCCCAGCATGGTCCCCAACAGCTCGACGGCCTTGCGCCTGTCGATCAGCGGCGATGCAGCCTCACCCTGGGCGAGCGCGGCCAGGAAGCCCGCCTTCACGTAGGCCGCCTCGTCCACGCCCGGCGGCACGCGGTCGGTCAGCAGCTCGACCAGCGCCTGCTCCTCGCCGGCCGGCGGGGTCTTCAACAGCGCGACCAGTTCATTGACCTGCTCGGCGCTCAGCGGCAGCGGCGGGATGCCCTGGGCAGCGCGTTCTTCGCTATGTTGACGGTAGGCTTCGAGCATAATCGGACCTCAGTAGCTGACCAAGAGATAACGGCCACCGCCGGGCAGCGGCAGCTTAGCCCACGCATAGTGCCGACCGCCGCGGGTAATGGGCGAACTGACCTATGGCTTGTATTAAACGCAAAATAGCAAAGGAAAAACCATACGTACAATGGATACTTTGCATGCATAACATGTTAGTTACGCATGTATGGACCTAACGCTAATTCGCTCCTTCCTCGCCGTAGCCGAGTCCGGCGCTATCACGGAGGCCGCCGAGCAGATCGGTATCACCCAACCCGCCCTGTCGCGCCGCATCCAGCAATTGGAGCATCATCTAGGCGTCGCACTGCTGACACGGGGCCGCAAAGGCGCTGTGTTGACTGAGATCGGCCGACTTGTGCAATCCGAGGCCCAAGCCATCGTCGCGCGTTATGAGCACATGCGCGAGATCGTGTCAGATCATCAGCGTCTGGCGGCCGGCAGCGTGCGCATTGGCGGCGGCGCAACCGCGGTGTCTTTTATCCTGCCGGAGGCAATCGCCGCGTTTCAGGCGACGCACCCACAGGTGCGCTTCCAGATGCGCGAGGCCGGGAGCAGTGAGATCGCCGCGGACGTCGTGGCCGGACACCTGGAGTTGGGCGTCGTCACGCTGCCGGTGCGCGACCGTGAACTCCATGTCACGCCGTTGACCACCGACCGCATCGTGCTCGTCGCCCGACGCGATCACCCGTTGGTACAACGACGCCGAGTGCGCATCCAGGATCTCGCAGACCAGGCGTTCGTCGCCTTCGAGGCCGGCAGTGCCCTGCGCCAGATAATCGACAGCAAGCTGCGCGATGCGGGCGTCGAGGTCAAAGTGGTCATGGAGCTGCGATCGATCCCCGCGATCCTGCGGATGGTGTCGACGACCGGGAATCTGGCCTTTGTCAGTCAGCTCGGTATGCCGCAGGGGGGTGACGTCCAATCGCTGCCGGTTCAGGGTCTGCGCATTGAACGTCGCCTGGCCGTGATCGCGAGACGCGCAGCCACACTCTCCCCGGCGGCAGCCGCCTTTGCGCAGCGCCTGCACGGTCTGCACGCCTAGCCTGCAAATTGCACCAGTCGATCACAGGCAAGTCGATTCATGCCGTTTCCGATGCGGCAAATCTTGAGATCGTCGCCATTCGCTCCAGATACAATCGGTAGATTGCCTGTGATCTATCCGGGCCCTCGCTTGTCCAGGCACGCCTGGACTTGCTCTTCGCTCAAACCATAGCTACGGCTATGCTTTTCGCTCCAGAGCAGCGTCCAACCGCACCTGGCCGTCGCGATCATCCCGGATACTGGTGCAATTTGCAGGCTAGCCTGCATATCCCACCGATTTCCTGCTGCGGCCCCCGATACCCTCGCCATGACGTGGCGCACTCGTTGCAGGCGATTCGACGTAGTGTCGACTACGCCTTCACCGCCTTCCGCTCCGTGCACCCCGCCGCAGCGGCATCTCGCCGCCCTCGCAACGAAACCCGTCTAGATAAGCGGGCTAGACACCATGCGATAGGCGGACTAGCACAAAAGGCGTAGTATCGATGGTGCGAAAACCTGACGCGGAATGCTCATCATTTAGCGCTTTAATGCCAGATGAGTTGACAGGTTTTTTTCTCAATACAAACAATGTCCGAATAATTTCAAATTACACATTCCTGGAGGAGGAGCCATGTCAGAGGTCAAGACCTACCCCGTACCCGCGGATTTCGCAGCCCAGGCCAATATCACCGCAGAACAATACGAGGAGATGTATAGCCGTTCGGTCGCAGACCCGGCCGGCTTCTGGGGCGAACAGGCCGAGCAATATCTCACCTGGTTCAAGAAATGGGACACCGTGCTGGATTGGTCATTCGGACAGGAAGACCTCCACATCAACTGGTTCAAGGGAGGAACCCTGAACGTCTCCTACAACTGCCTCGACCGTCACCTCGAGAGCCGAGGCGACCAGATAGCCATCATCTGGGAGGGCGACGATCCGAACGAAGATCGCAAGATTACCTATCGCGAGCTACACGAAGAGGTGTGCCGATTCGCCAATGTGCTGAAGGATCGTGGGGTGAAGCGCGGCGACCGTGTCTCGCTTTATCTGCCGATGATCCCTGAGGCGGCTGTGGCGATGCTGGCCTGCACCCGCATCGGGGCCGTGCACTCGATCGTATTCGGCGGCTTCTCTCCGGATGCACTCAAAGACCGCATCAATGACTCCGACTGTAAGGTGGTAATCACCTCGGATCAGTCGATGCGTGGCGGCAAGAAAGTGCCGTTGAAGACCAACGCCGACAAGGCGATCGAATCCTGTCCGCAGGTGGATACCTGCATCGTCGTTCGGCGTGGCGGCGAGCCGGTACATTGGGTGGAGGGTCGCGACGTCTGGTACCACGAGGCGGTTGGCGCCGCCTCCGCCGATTGCGCCGCTGAGGAAATGGAGGCCGATGATCCATTATTCATCCTCTACACCTCGGGATCGACGGGCAAGCCCAAAGGTGTGCTGCACACCACCGGCGGCTATCTACTGCAGTCGGCAATGACCCACAAGACCGTATTCGACTACAAGGACGGCGAGGTCTACTGGTGCACTGCGGACATCGGCTGGGTCACCGGCCACAGTTACATCGTCTATGGTCCACTCGCCAACGGCGCGATAACGCTGATGTTCGAGGGAATCCCCACCTACCCCGACATATCGCGCTTCTGGCAGGTTTGCGACAAGCACAAGGTAGCGACTTTCTACACGGCGCCGACTGCGATCCGCTCGCTGATGAGCGCCGGCGACGAGCCGGTCAAGAAGACCAAACGCGCATCACTGCGCCTGCTCGGTACGGTCGGTGAGCCGATCAATCCAGAGGCCTGGGAGTGGTACCACCACGTCGTCGGCGACGAACGTTGCCCCATCGTCGATACCTGGTGGCAGACCGAGACCGGCGCACATATGCTCACCCCGTTGCCCGGCGCCACGCCGCTCAAGCCGGGTTCGGCGACCAAGCCGTTCTTCGGCGTACAGCCTTGTCTGCTGGACGATCAGGGGAACGAGATCGCGGGTAATCCCGCCGAGGGCAATCTGGCGATCAAATACCCCTGGCCATCACAGATGCGCACCTTATACGGCGATCATAAACGCTTCTTCGAGACTTATTTCGCGATGTACCCAGGCTACTATTTCACCGGCGACGGCGCGCGACGCGACGCAGACGGCTATTACTGGATCACCGGTCGTGTCGATGACGTACTCAACGTCTCTGGGCACCGCCTGGGCACCGCCGAGATCGAGTCCGCACTGGTGTTACATGACAAGGTGGCCGAGGCCGCGGTGGTCGGCTATCCGCATGAAATGACCGGCCAGGGGATCTACGCCTATGTCACCTTGATGGCCGGCGAGCAAGGCAGCGACGAACTCAAGACCGAGCTGGTCAAACTGGTGCGCACCGAAATCGGTCCGATTGCCAAGGTCAACCTGATCCAGTGGGCGCCCGGTCTGCCCAAGACGCGCTCAGGCAAGATCATGCGCCGCATCCTGCGCAAGATTGCCGCCAACGAGCTGGAAAACCTCGGCGACACCTCAACCCTGGCCGATCCCTCGGTGGTCGATCACCTGATCGAAAACCGCGAGAACAGATAGGCCAGACCCCAGCAACGCTGTTGCGCTAGCTGAGCCCGGCCCAGCGCCGGGCTCTTAGGTTCTAAAAACTAACCGCTGAGATGAAAGGCGATGGGTACCGTGATCGACCAGGCATCGCGGGCCAAGGCCTCGGGGATGGGTTGAAACGGGGAGATACGCCGCAAGGTCTTTAATGCAGCCTCATCCAGGCGACGCGAACCCGAAGACTCGGTGACCGTGAGATCGGTTAATTCGCCGGTCTTGCGAATCACGAAGCTAACCACGACCCTGCCCTCTTCACCGCGGCGCCGCGACACACGCGGGTAGTACTTACGGCGATCGATGCTTGCCGCCAGGGCCGCCAGATAGTGCTGTCTCTGCTGTGCATCGGCGGCCGGCGCCGTGGGTTTCACTGGCTCGATCGGCGCAGCCTTCGCCGCGACAGCTTGTTCCACCTCCCGCTGGACAGACTCGCCCACCTTGGGGGTCAGCCGGGGACCGTCCACGGGTCCGGCAACCGGTCGCTGCGGCCTGGGCTGCAAGGGTCTGGCTCTTTCTACAAGACCCTCGGCGTCAACGGACGGTTGTTGTTCGACGGGTTTCACGACCCGCGGCCGCTCGGGCTCGACTGCGGCCCATGAGGGCACTGCATCCTCGACAGGACGTCGTTCGACAACGGCCGGCTGCGACGGCTGCAATACCGTCAGCCGCAGTGTGGTCGGACTGGCCTGTTGCGTAATCGCCGGCACCGGCGCAGCACGCCAAGACAGCGACAGTACCGCCGCCACGGCCAGATGAACTGACGCCGAGATCAACAGAGCGATGCGCAGCGACATAGTCAAGAGGTTTCACACGGCAGCCAGTAAAAACCCCGCCGCGGCGGGGTTGCTCAAGATCCGTAGGACAGACTCAGTTGAAGGTGAAGTTGTCGCGGACGATGTGAGGCGCACGCCGCGCGTTCTTTTCAAACTCGTCTCCGACGTCGATCGGGTTCGGGATATCGATGGTCGGGGCCTTCCAGCCCGGCGGCACCCGACCCATGCGGGAGGGTGCATTCATCATATCGTCCCAGGCGTCAGACAGGCCATCTTTAGGATCGTAAGGGTTCATCCACGTCTGCGGACCACGTCCCCAGACGCGCGGGCGCATCGGATTGAAGCTGTCGGGCCGCGACATGTCGAAGCTCTGCATGAACGGCACGCCGCGCATGGGGCTGCCGCCGCCGAAGGGGCCGTTGTTGAACGGGCCGCCGCCGTAGGGACCCCGCCGTAAGGACCCCCGCCGTAAGGACCGCCGCTGTAGGGACCGCCGCCGTACGGACCATTGCCATAAGGCCCGCCACCATAGGGACCGCGATTGTAGGGTCCGCCGCCGTAGGGGGCCGGACCCGGACCGTAGGCAGGCGCACCATAGGGGGCAGCGCCAGCTTGCGGGGCCGCCTCTTGCGCCGCGGCGATCTGACTGCCCGCCAACAGCAAAGACGCAACCAAGACACGATAATTCGCCATGAAGATCTCCTCAATGTTGTATCTATCGCTGTGCAGCGCACCGCGCCCACGTGCAGTATAGATAACCGATGGGCTCAGAGGAATTTCGCGGCATCCAGCGTGCTGTATGGAACCAGCCCGGTCCCATCCTTGAGCGTTTAAAGTTATATAAGAGTACGCTAATTTACCTTCCAAATCAAGGTCGGTGCCGCTAGCCCGCAAGGCTCGCCGTTTTTCGTCGCGAGGGTGTCGAGACGCCGCCATGGCGGCGCGCGCACAGTGAAAGTCGTTGAAGGCGTAGCCGACTACGTCGAACCGGCTGTAGCGAGTACGCCCCGCTAGCGCGAGTGCATCGCCGCCCACAGCAGCAAATCGGTGAGATTTGCGGGCTAGCCGAGCACTCGGCGCATGTGGCGTCGACCGGGCAGACGGTATCCCCCGGCGCCCTAATACACCCTTCTGCGATCAGGCCATACCGCGCCGCAGATCAGCACAGATATCGTCGATCGCCTCCAGCCCCACCGCGATCCGGATCAGGCCGTCGCTGATCCCGGCAGCCGCGCGCTGTTCCCCGCTCAACCGCCCGTGGGTCGTGGTTGCCGGATGGGTGATGGTGGTCTTCACGTCGCCCAGATTCGCGGTAATCGACAGCATCTGTGTGGCGTCAATCAGATGCCAGGCCCCCGCTCGGCCACCCTCCACCTCAAACGACACTATCCCGCCCGGCATACTCTGCTGCGCCTTTGCCAGGGCATGCTGCGGATGATCGGCACGGCCCGGGTAGTACACCCGGGTCACACCGGGCTGGGCAGCCAGCCAGTCGGCCAGCCGCTGGGCGCTGGCCGAGTGCGCATGCATGCGCAGGCTGAGGGTCTCCAGGCCTTTGAGAAAAATCCAGGCGGCAAAGGGGCTCATGGTCGGGCCGGTGGTGCGCAGGACGCCATAGACCTCTTCGCCCACGCGTTTTTTGTCGCCGACCACGGCCCCGCCGACGGCCCTGCCCTGGCCGTCCAGGTACTTGGTCGCGGAGTGGATCACGATGTCTGCACCGAGTTCGAGTGGACGTTGCAACGCCGGCGTACAAAAACAGTTGTCGACCACCAGCACACAACCGTTCGCCTGGGCGAGCTTGGCCAATGCGCGGATATCGCCCAGCTCCGTCAGCGGATTGGACGGGGTCTCGACGAACAGCAGACGGGTGCGCGACGTGATGCGTTTTGCCCAGTCTGACACGTCACTCAGCGTCGCGTAATCGGTAGTGATACCGAACCGCGAGAGATACTTGTCGAACAACATCGTCGTACTGCCGAAGATACTGCGCGAGCTGACGATATGATCACCCTGCGCCAGCAGGGCCATGCAGGTAGCCAGGATCGCCGACATCCCGGAGGCCGTCGCTACACAGGACTCGCCGCCTTCGAGCGCGGCCAGGCGCTCCTCGAACGCGCGCACCGTCGGGTTGGTGAAGCGCGAGTAGATATTCCCCGAGCTCTCGCCCGCAAATTTCGCGGCCGCTTCCGCCGCGCTGCCGAACACAAAACTGGAGGTGGCGAAGATCGGCTCGCTGTGCTCGCCCTCGCCGGTGCGGTGGTGACCGATCCGGATCCCGAGGGTCTCCTGCGCCCAATCCTCATGCTCTTCGTTCACCGCACGTCCTCCGCTCACTGCCGCATACACAGTGTCCAAAAAAAACCGCCACGGCTGGCGCCAAAGCAGGTGTTCCCTCGCTTTAGCGGTATTTTGCAGGCTAGCGATCAGCGGTCGTTGTGCAGACCAATCACGGTAGCCGGGCGCTGCTGATTGCGTAATGTCTTCGCATCGTCATTGCGATCGCACTCGAGGCGCTCCAGGTAATCGGCCGTGATGTCGCCGGTGACGTACTCGCCGTTGAATACCGAGGTGTCGAAGCGTTGTACCGCGGTCTTGCCCTTCTTTCCCACCGCATTGATCAGATCTTCGAGATCCTGATAGATCAGGCCATCGGCCCCGATCCATGCGCAAACCTCCTGCTCGGTGCGCCCGTGCGCAATCAGCTCCGAGGCCGCTGGCATGTCGATGCCATAGACATTGGGATAGCGAACCGGTGGGGCCGCTGACGCAAAATACACCTTCCTGGCGCCGGCATCGCGCGCCATCTGCACGATCTCGCGCGAGGTTGTGCCACGCACAATGGAATCGTCGACCAGCAGCACATTCTTGCCCTTGAACTCGACATCGATCGGATTCAGCTTCTGGCGCACCGATTTTCTGCGCGCTGTCTGTCCCGGCATGATGAAAGTTCGCCCGATATATCGGTTCTTGATGAAGCCCTCGATGAAGCGTACATCGAGTTCATGCGCCAGGCTCATTGCCGAGGTGCGACTGGTATCGGGGATCGGGATAACAACGTCGATCTTGTCCTTGCCGAGCACGCGCTCGGTCTTTTTCGCCAGCTTCTTGCCCATGCGCAGTCTCGCCTTGTGCACGAAGATGTCATCGATGATGGAGTCGGGTCGGGCGAAATAGACGAACTCGAAGATGCAGGGACTGCGCTGCCAGGTCTCGGCACATTGCCGGGTATGCAGCTTGCCATCGAGCGTCAGAATGATCGCCTCGCCGGGATCCACGTCGCGCACGCGGTCGAAATCCAGCGTATCCAGTGCCACGCTCTCCGATGCCACCATCATCTCCGGACCGTCGCCGCCGTCGCGCACACCAAACACCAGAGGCCGAATGCCGTTGGGGTCGCGAAATGCGATGACCCCATAGCCGGGGATCATTGCGACGGCGGCATATCCCCCTCGACAGCGCTTGTGCACACGCGAGACGGCACGAAACACATCGTTTTCGTCCAGAGAGAGATTGCTGGTCTCGGCTTGCAGTTCATGCGCGAAGACATTGAGCAGGATCTCGGAGTCAGAATCGGTGTTGATATGCCGCCGATCCTCACGGAAAAGATCTTGTTTCAGCTCATCGGCGTTGGTCAGATTGCCGTTGTGCGCCAGGCAGATACCGTAAGGCGAGTTGACATAGAAGGGCTGTGCTTCGGCGGACGATGAACAACCGGCGGTCGGATAGCGCACGTGCGCGATGCCCATGTTGCCAGGCAAATTGATCATGTGCTGGTTGTCGAACACGTCGCGCGCCAGGCCATTGTCCTTGCGCAGATGCAACTTTCCATTGTGGCAGGTCATGATCCCGGCGGAATCCTGTCCGCGATGTTGCAAGACCAGCAGGGCATCGTACAAAGACTGGTTGACCAGTCCTGACCCGACGATTCCGACGACTCCACACATCTCGCGTGCACCCTCTTGTCAACGCCTGGCTAGGCAGTGTAACGGAAACGGTCAGCGATCTCAGGCGGCAGCAGATCACGCAACCAAAAGGCCAGTTCCTCGAAATAGGCGACCAAGCTGGACTGTATCCACCAGTCCTCTTCCGGCAGGGGCGTCAGGCCCGCCAACAGCACCAGTACCGCGACTAGCAAGATGCCCCGCGCGGCACCGAACACCATGCCGATCAGTCGATCGGTACCCGACATTCCGGTACGCTGGACCAGTTGGATGAGCAGATAGTTGACCAGGCCGCCAATGGCCAGAGTGAGGATCATCAGCGCCGCAAACGCCAACCCCAGCCGCGCGGTCGGGGATCCGACCCAATCCTGCAGCACCGTCGCGAGGTCGCGAAAGAAGCTCCAGCTGATCCAGAACGCCAGCACCCAGATCGCCAGCGAGAAGGCCTCGCGCACAAACCCGCGCAGCAGGCTGATCAATGCCGATAGCGAAATGATCCCAATGATCAGGAAATCCAGCCACACCACGGGTCAGCGCAACCATGCCAAGTGTCCGAGCAATCGCCAGCTCGACGGAAGGGGGCGCTCAACACAGATCATCAGGGATACTGTCGAACCTCAGCCTTGGCGCCGGCGATCTCACTCACCTTCTCCACCATGCCCAATGCCTCTTCTCGTTCGATCACCGGGCCGACCCTGACGCGGTAATACCGCTGGCCTCTGATCTCTACGCGCTCGGGATCCGGGGTAGGCAGGCCGGCTTCGCGCAGGCTTGCCACCAGCTTCTCAGCGTTGTCCCGACTGGAAAGACTCGCCGCCTGGACCACCCATGCAGTCAGCGCCGTGCGTGGCTCGGGCGGTGACTCGGCGGGTGCAGACCGCACTGCGGCCGCCTCCTCGATAACCGGCGGTGGTGCCAGCGGTGTCACCGCGGACACCTCGTCGCGCAGCATCTCGGAGGCAAAATCACGCACCGGTGGCGGCTGCGGAAGCGGCGGCAGCGGCGGCGGCCGCACCGGAGGCTCTTCGAACAACATCGGCACAAAGATCACCGCGAGCGAGGCCAGCACCGCCGCACCGATCAACCGCCTTTTCAGCCCATCATCCATCGCTTTTTCAGCCGTGTTCAAATAGGCAATTATACGCCGGTGGTCAGGCTTTGACCGCCTTTGTCGCAGCTCGTTCGAGCCACGCCATCGCCCCCGCCACCGTCAGGAAGGAACCCAAAACGACCACCAGATCGTCGGGGTTCGACTCGGCGCTGATCTGCGTCAGGGTGTCTTCGATGCGGGTGCCGATGATCACGGCAACGCGATCCAATGCTGGCCTCACCGCCTCGGCCAGCTGATCGGCCGTGCAGCCACGAGGATGGGCGGACAAATCGACCGCATACCAGCTATCGAATCGCCCGGCAAGTGCCCCTGCCACCCCGGCGGCGTCCTTGTCTGCGAGCATTCCGAGCACCGCGATCCTTCGCCCAGGGGTAAAAAGATCGCCTAGCATGTCAGCGAGCGTCGCCGCGGCCTGCGGATTGTGCGCCACGTCGAGCACCCAAGTCGGCGTGCCCGGCCGCACGTCGAAGCGCCCAGGCACGCGTGCCGCCAGCAGGCCTGTGCGCACCGCACGCTGATCAATAGGCAGCGTCGCCGACAGGCAGTCCAGCGCGACCAAAACGCCGGCCGCATTGTCGAGCTGCATGGCGCCGCGCATATTGGGCAGCGGCAGGGCGTGGCGCTCCGTGGCCTCGCCGATCAGATCCCAGGCCTCGGGGCGGCGCACGATCCGATAGTCTTCACCGGCGATCGCCAGCGGCGTGCCCGTCGCGCGGGCATGGTCATGGATACTTGCGGGTATCTGGCGTCCGGAGAACACGGCGGGCCGGTTGGGGCGCATGACGGCCGCCTTCTCTGCGCCGATCGCCTCGAGATCGTTGCCCAGCCAGTCCTGATGATCCATTCCAATACTGGTAATCAAGGCGACATCGGAGTCGATCAGATTGACCGCATCCAGCCGCCCGCCCAGTCCGACCTCGAGGATGACGGCATCGAGCCGTACATCGGCGAAGATCAACAGTGCCGCGAGGGTGCCGAACTCGAAGTAGGTCAGCGGGATGTCGCCGCGCGCCTGGTCGATACGTTCAAAGGCGACGCAGATAGGATCATCTTCTACGTCCGTCTGATCGACGCGAATCCGCTCGTTGTAGTGCAGCAGATGCGGTGAGGTGTAACAGCCCGTACGGTAGCCGGCGGCCTGCAGTATGGCCTCGGCGAACGCGACACTGGAGCCCTTGCCGTTGGTGCCGGCCACCGTGATCACAGGCGCATCCAGTGCAGGACGACCAAGGCGCTGCCAGACCAGACCGATCCGTTCGAGCCCGAGCTCAATCTCTCTGGGGCTCGCCGCGGCCTGCCACGCCAGCCAGGCCTCAAGCGAGGAGCAGCGCATCGGTCAGTTCAGGCTCTCGCCAGCCAACATGCCCAGGATATTGGCCAGGCGGTCGCGCATTTCACGCCGGTCGACGATCATGTCGATCGCACCGTGCTCGAGCAGGAATTCGCTGCGCTGAAACCCCTCGGGCAGGGTCTCGCGCACCGTTTGTTCGATGACCCGCGGCCCGGCGAACCCAATGAGTGCGCCCGGTTCGCCGACATTGATGTCGCCCAGCATCGCAAAGCTGGCCGACACGCCGCCCATCGTCGGGTCGGTCATCACTGAGATGAAAGGGATTCCGTGACGCGACATTCGCTGCAGCGCAGCCGACGTCTTCGCCATCTGCATCAGCGAGAACAGAGATTCCTGCATACGCGCGCCGCCACTGGCCGCGAAACAGATCATCGGCGCACGACGTGCGATGGCCTCGTTGACTCCCAGTACGAAACGCTCACCGACCACCGACCCCATGGAACCGCCCATGAAGCCGAACTCGAAGGCCGCGGCCACCAGCTCGCGTCCCTGCAGCTGTCCACGCATCACCACCAGTGCATCCTTCTCACCGGTCTTCTTTTGTGCAGCGCTGAGCCGCTCTTTGTATTTTTTGGTGTCTTTGAACTTGAGCGGGTCGGCAGACTCGAGATCCGCGCCGATCTCCTCACGCGGTTCAGGATCGAGGAACAGATCAAGACGACGTCGCGCATCAACCCGATTGTGATACGCGCATTTGGGGCAAACTTCCATGTTCCGCTCCATCTCCGCCCGATAGAGCACAGCATTGCAGCTGGGGCACTTGGCCCACAGACCCTCGGGCACGGCCTTCTTGTTGCCGCCCTCCGTGCGGATACGACTGGGAATCAGTTTCTCAAACCAGCTCATGCACTACCTTGCTCGCCTGTTCCACCGGATGTTAGCAAAGTCAGTCCGCATCCATGGCGCTGCGCATCTCGCCAAGCAACGTCTTGATGTCTGCGATCGCCTGCCGCGGTTGCTCGAGGTTGGCCTCGATACGCGACACCAGCGCGCTGCCTACAACGACTGCGTCGGCCAGTTTGGACATGGCCGCCGCGGTCTCCGCATCCTTGATGCCGAAACCAACGCCCACTGGCAGCCCGGTGCAGCTGCGAATCTCTGCGAGTTTATCGCGCACGCTGTCCAGCGACAGGTGTCCCGCGCCGGTAACGCCCTTCAGTGACACGTAGTAAACGAAGCCGCTTGCCGCTGCGGCAATGCGTTCGATGCGCGCCCGGTGGCTGGTCGGCGCCAGCAAAAAAATGGGGTCTATTTGATGGGTCTTCATCGTCTCGACGAAGCCCTCCGCCTCCTCTGGGGGAAGATCGACCGTCAACACGCCGTCGACACCCGCCGCCGAGGCGGCCTCCGCAAATGCCGCATAGCCCATCACCTCGAGTGGGTTGAGATAACCCATCAGAACCACCGGCGTGTGCGGATCGGTGGTGCGAAACTCGCTCACCAAGTCGATTACGTCGTGCAGGCTGGTATGGTGCTCAAGCGACCGCTCACTGGCCCGCTGGATGACCGGTCCGTCGGCCATCGGGTCGGAGAACGGCACGCCCAGCTCGATGATATCCGCGCCGGCCTCGACCATCGCATGCATCAACGGCACGGTGATCGCGCGACTGGGGTCACCAGCGGTGACGAAAGGAATCAGGGCCTGTCGGCCCTGATCGCGCAGCGCGGAAAACACCCCGGCGATGCGGCTCATAGCGTCATACCCTCTTGCCCGGCCACCGTGTGCATATCTTTGTCGCCACGGCCGGACAGGTTGATTAGTATCGTCTGCGCTTTGTTCATCGTCGGCGCCACCTTGATCGCTTGGGCGATCGCATGGCTGGTTTCGAGAGCCGGAATGATCCCTTCGCTGCGGGTCAGGCGATGAAACGCGGCCAAGGCCTCGCGGTCGGTAACGGCTACGTAATCGGCCCGACCGCTGTCCTTCAACCACGCATGCTCTGGGCCGACCCCCGGGTAGTCCAGACCGGCAGAGACCGAGTGGGTCTCGATTATCTGACCGTCGCGGTCTTCCATCAGGTAGGTCCGATTGCCGTGCAGCACCCCGGGGGTGCCGGCACACAGCGGCGCGGCATGCTGCCCGCTGTCGAGACCGCTGCCTGCGGCCTCCACCCCACAGATTGCGACCTGCTGATCTGCGAGGAAGGGATAGAACAGACCAATCGCGTTGGAACCGCCGCCGACACAGGCGAGTAGCAGATCCGGCAGACGACCGGTCTTCGCCAACATCTGTTCCCGCGATTCACGCCCTATGACTGCCTGAAAATCGCGCACCATCGCCGGGTAGGGATGCGGTCCGGCAACGGTTCCGATAATGTAAAACGTATCGTCTACGTTGGTCACCCAGTCGCGCATTGCCTCGTTGAGCGCGTCTTTCAGGGTCTTCGAACCCGACGAGACCGCGCGCACCTCGGCGCCCAGCAGTCGCATACGATAGACGTTGGCCTCCTGTCGGGCGACATCCACCTCGCCCATATAGACAACACACTCCAAGCCGAGACGCGCGGCCACCGTGGCCGAGGCCACACCATGCTGGCCGGCGCCGGTCTCGGCGATGATCCGCGTCTTGCCCATGCGCTTGGCCAATAGCGCCTGACCCACGGTGTTGTTAATCTTGTGTGCGCCGGTGTGATTGAGGTCTTCGCGCTTGAGGTAAATCTGGGCACCGCCGAGTTCGCGACTCAACCGCTCGGCGTGGTAGATGGGCGATGGCCTGCCGACGTAGTCGCGCAGGTCGGCATCCAACTCGGCCAGAAAATCCGGATCCTGCAGATATTTCTCGTAGGCCAGGCGCAGCTCATCGAGCGGTTCCATCAGGGTCTCGGCGACGAAAATACCGCCGTAGGGCCCAAAGTGACCGTGCTCGTCCGGCAGGTCAGTCAAACGCATTTCATTGTTCTGCACGTCGCACCTCTTCGATGAAGGCCTTGATCTTGCGCGGGTCCTTGATGCCTTTCTCGGCCTCAACACCACCGCTTACATCCACGGCAAAAGGCCGCACCCGGCGGACGGCATCCGCCACATTGTCGGGTCCCAGCCCGCCCGCGAGGACGATTTGGGAGGCGAGCGCAGGCGGGATCCGCGCCCAGTCGAATGTCGCACCGGTGCCGCCCGGTAGGCCGGGGCGATAGGCGTCGAGCAACAGCCCCTGCCCTGCTGCGTAGTCCGCCTGGACCGCCATCAGGTCGGTGTTGGGACGCATACGCACCGCGCGAATCCAGGGCCGTCGATGCCGCCCGCACTCCGCCGGGGTCTCCTGCCCGTGGAATTGAAGCAAATCGACGCCGACCTCAGCCACGACCCGGGCGATAAACTCGTCATCCGCGTCCACGAACAGTCCCACGCTGGTGACAAAAGGCGGCAGGCGCCGCGCGATCTGCGCCGCCTGATCGGCATCGATGCACCGCGGGCTGGCCTTGAAGAACACGAAACCGATGGCGTCGGCGCCCGACTCGACGGCCGCCAAGGCATCCTGTTCACGCGTTATCCCGCAAATTTTAACCCGAGTTCGCATTGTGCCGCATTATGACGCACCTTGGATCTGGTTTTCGTCCCAAGACGACGTACATTGTCCGCGTCAAAGCCCTGATTGGGCTGGAATCAGCGGGATCGGGGGCGGTGCGGGTATCGCATAGTCGTCCGGATACCAGATGCGCTCCAGATACAGGCCGTCCGGCGGCGCAGTGACGCCGCCTTGGGTACGATCGCGTTGGGCCAGCACCTGCGCGGCCCAGTCGATCGATCTGTCGCCCCGCCCGATAGCCATCAACACGCCCGCGATATTGCGAATCATATGGTGAAGAAAGGCGTTGGCATGCACGCGTATGTCGATCAGTTCACCGCGGCGAACCACCACCAGACTGTGCAGCGTGCGGACCGGACTCTTTGCCTGACAGCCCAAGGCCCGGTAGCTGGAAAAGTCATGCGTGCCCACCAGGACCTGCCCCGCGGTATGCATCGCGCCAACATCCAGTGGTTGATGCACCCAGGTGACATGCCGGGCCAGCAGGCTGCTGCGGGTCGGACGATCCAATATGAGATAGCGATACTGGCGCGACTGCGCCACGAAGCGTGCATGAAACTCGTCCCTCACCGGCGAGGCCCAGCTGACGGCGACATCCGTCGGAAGATTTGCGTTTGCCCCCATCACCCAGCTGCGGGGCGCACGCTCGGCCGTGGTATCGAAGTGCGCGACCTGACCTACCGCATGCACACCCGTATCGGTGCGTCCCGCGCAGATCACCCGCACCGGATGGGCCGCGACCCGGGAGAGCGCGGCCTCGAGCTCGCCTTGCACAGTACGCACGGCGTGGCGCTGCAACTGCCAGCCCTTGAACGCACTGCCGTCATATTCCACACCCAGAGCGATTCGCATAAATGAAAAGGGCGCCAGCAGGCGCCCAGTCCGGTCAAATTATTGGAAAATCGACTCAGCCAAGCTTGGCCAGGATGTTTTCGGCATCCCCACGCTGTGAGTCGCTGCCCTCTGCCACGACCTCCTCGAGGATGCTGCGCGCACCGTCCTCGTCACCCATATCCACGTAGGCCCTTGCGAGGTCCAGTTTGGTGGCCACATCATCGCCGTCGCCGCTCTCACCCTCGGTGACCAGTTCGTCGAGCGCAATTATCTCCTCGGACGGCTCTTCTACCGCGAAGGCCTCGTCCAGACTGATCGGCCGGTCCAGGTTGTCACCACTGGGCGTGGCGTCTTCCGCCACCAGACCCAGCGTCGCCTTTGGCTCGGCGTCGCCTTCGGATGCCTCCTGCAGCTCCGAATCGAGCACCGACAGATCGCTCAGCTCGTCCAGTTGCGCCTGCAGGTCATCGGCACTGAACTCCGAATCCAGACTCAGCTCGGATTCGGCCTCATCCACAACGGCCTCTGCCTCTGCCATCATGCTGTCGAGGTCGAGCGAGTCTGCTGCTATCGGCCCCTCCGCCCCGGACGCCTGCGCGGCCATGCCGCCGCCCTCTGCTGCCGCGGGCAACTTGAACTCCATGGAGTCCAGCTCATCCAGCTGAATCGAAGCGGGCAGCTCATCCGCTATCGCTACCGTCTCGACGGATGGTTCGTCGTCTTCAACAAGCTCTGTCAACTCCGAGGGTTCGTCAAGGTCCAGGGAGATGGATACCTCCGAAGGCGCCTCGATGTCGTCGGGGGCAACCGGCTCGTCGTCATAGGCGGCATTCAGTTCCGAAAGCTCGAGATCGTCGAGCGTCAGGGTGTCATCATCCACCGTTGCGGCGGCCGCCACGGTCGCTACCGCCGCGCCAGCAGCAGCGGCGGCCCGGTCGCCGGACGCCTCCTTGCCCGCGTCCCCGAACAGCGCGTTGTCAGGCGCGAGGTCGCGCCCCATGTCGCGAGCCCTCGCCCAGGCCCGCGCATCTGCTGCGTCCTGTCCGGCCTCGACCATCTCCTGGGCCAGTGCTGCAAATGCTCCGCTGTTCTTGGTCGCATAGTGGACTTCGAGCAGCTTATGTTTCAGCGCGAGGCGGTTCGGATCGCGGCCGAGCGCCTGCCGCAAGAGTTCCTCTGCCTGCTGATAACGTCCATAGGCGATATAGACGTCTGCCTCCGAGACCGGATCGACCTCGCCCGTCTCATCCTGCAGCGCATTGATGTCGCTCTGTGAAAAGTCATCCAGCAATGTGCTGTCGGGCAGATCCTCCAGCGCCGCCTTATCGACCGCGGGCTGATCGACCGGCTGCTTTGCCGGCTCGGGGGCCTTGGTCTTGGCTTCGGCCACTGCCACTGCCGCCGCCGGGGCAACCGGCGCCGGGCTGGCTGCAGGCTGGGCCTGACGCCGCCGGCGCGTTGCTCCCCAACCGATGAGGGCAAGCAGCGCGACGCCAGCCCCCGCGATCGGGAGGATATTCTGTTCGATCATACGGGCGATCGGCTGCGGAATTAGCGACGTCGGGCCGGAATCAGCCGCAGCTGGGGATTCAGGTGTGGGCGCCGCATCCGGCACTGGCGGCGCGGGTTGCGTCATCGCTGACTCTGCCTCGCTCGTCTCGACGCCGACCACTATCTCGTCCGCAACGGGCAGATCGGCATCCACGACAATCTCGGCGTCTGCCTGGACGCCTGGTAGAAGCACCTCGGGCGCCATCGCCTCGGCTACCTCAAAGCCGCCCTCGCCGGCCACCTCGGCCGGGAGGTAGGCGGATAAGTCTTCACCGCGTTCAGCGGCTTCGACAATCCGGTCTGGATCGATCTGCGGCGGGATATCCTCGATCTGGTAGTCGCTACCAGGCACAATCATGGTCGGCGCTATCTCGGGCGCAGCGAGTTCCTCAGCCACCACCGTCGATGGCGGAACCTCATCTACCCCCTCGGCGGCCTGCTCAGCGGCGTCGATCTGGTTGGCCAGGGCCAACTCCTCCAGCACCGCCTCGGGCGTAGCGGCAACGCCCTCGGTCGCAACGCGGTCCTGCAACTGGGCCAGCTGCTCATCTTTGAGGCTGAGCAGTTTCTGCATCTTCTCCAGACGCGCCTGCAGATCGTCTACCCGCGAACGCATCATCTCCGCCTCTTGGCGTGAGGTCTCCGCATTCTCGCGCGCGGCTATCAGGCGCGTTTCGAGATCGGTCGGGGTCGTTGACTCGGCGGCGTCGTCGCCCGCGCCGGCCTCGCCTTCACCCTCCGGACGTGCCGTCGCAATACGCAATTGGTCGGCGTCGGGCTGCGCAGTGGCAGTGTCTCCCACAGCCACCTCGGCCTCGCCGGAAGCCTCTGCTGCCTCAGTGGTGGCCTGGGGACCTTGATTGCGCTGAGCCAACCAGGCGTCCTGCTGTTGGCGAAATGCCTGACGGGCCTGCTGACGACTGAGCTGCTGAATCTCGGGCGCCGAGGGCACGCGCAGGATCTGTCCTTTGCGCAGTCGATTGATGTTGCCGTCGATGAACGCCTGCGGGTTCGCCTCGAGCAGCGCCATCATCATCTGCTCCATGCTGACACCGCTGGGCCGCACCTGCTCGGCAATGCGCCATGCGGTGTCGTTGGCCTTGACCGGACCGTACTCGGAGCCTGACGCACTGGCCACAGGGGCAGTGCTTGCCGGCGAGGCGGCGACGGAAGGCTTCGACTGTGGCACCGCGGTACGTACCGCGGTCGCCGCCGGCGATACCTTGGGTGCTCGACGCATAGTGGTCGTCGGTGGATCGAGCAGCACGGTGTATTCACGCACCAAGCGCCCCTTCGGCCAGTTGACCTCGACCAGGAAGTTCAGAAAGGGCTCGCGAACCGGAAACTCGGAGGTCACGCGGACGACCGTATTCCCGCTGTCAGTCAGGACCGGCTCGAACTTGAGTAGCGAGAGATAAAATGGACGCTCGACACCGGCACGTTCAAAGATCGCCGTATCCGCCAGATTGACTCGCACCCCGTCGAGTTCCTCGGGTAGTACCGAGAGCAGCGGAATATTGCCCTCAAAGTTCTGATTCAACGTGGATTTCGAGCTGAGTTCGCCCAGACCCAGCGCATAGACCGGGACGCTGATCGTCCCCAGTGCGAATGAAACCGCTAACGCCAACTTGCGGACCATGAATAACCCCCTCAGGTGCCTCGCCGCCCCGATTTCGTGACTGCCCGATCCATCCGGATCCGGTCATTGCAACCACTAATCGATGAATTTATTTCGGCCTTACTATAGCCGAGTGGAAATCTTCTACCAATGCCACTAACGGCCGACGGATCGAAGACTTAAACGCCTTCGGTTATCTTGTTGGCAAAATCTCGCGGGAAGTTGTGAACTGGGTCACTGACGCTGCAGGATACCCAGCATTCGGCGCAGCGGTTCTGCCGCACCCCACAGGAGTTGGTCGCCCACGGTGAAGGCGTTTAGAAACTCGTCGCCGAGGTTCATCTTGCGCAGTCGCCCGACCGGAATCGACAAAGTGCCGGTGACGCTTGCGGGCGACAGCTCGCGGACAGTCTGTGCGCGGTCGTTCGCCACGACCTTCGACCAGGGGTTCGCCTCGTCAAGAATCTGCTCGATCTCGTCGATTGGAACGGCCCGCTTCAGTTTTATGGTCAAGGCCTGGCTGTGGCAGCGCATTGCACCGACGCGTACGCAGGTTCCGTCGATCGGGATCGGACGGTCGCTCCGGCCGAGGATCTTGTTGGTCTCCGCGACCGCCTTCCACTCTTCCTTGCTCTGACCATTTTCCAGGGCCACATCGATCCACGGGATCAGGCTGCCGGCCAGCGGCACGCCGAAGTTCTCGGTCGGATAGGCCGCACTGCGCAAGGTCTCGGTGACCTGACGGTCGATATCGAGGATCGCCGATGCGGGGTCGGCCAGTAGATGCGCTACACCGTCATGCAACGCGCCCATTTGACCCAGCAGCTCCCGCATGTTCTTGGCGCCGGCGCCCGAGGCGGCCTGATAGGTCATCGAGGTCGCCCACTCGACCAAATCCGCGTTGAACAGGCCGCCGAGCGCCATCAGCATCAGGCTGACCGTACAGTTGCCACCGATGAAGTCCCGCTTTCCCTCGGCCAGCGCCTGGTCGATGACCTTCTGGTTCACCGGGTCGAGGATGATCACCGCGTTACTCTCCATGCGCAGCGCCGAAGCGGCGTCGATCCAGTAGCCCTTCCAGCCGGCCCTGCGCAGCTCGGGGAACACCCCCTTGGTGTAATCGCCGCCCTGGCAGCTCACAATCACATCCATCTGCGCCAGTGCCGCGATGTCTTTGGCATCTTTTAGCGCCGGTACGTCCCTGCCGATGTCCGGTCCCGGCTGACCCACCTGCGAGGTCGTGAAGAAGACCGGTTCATCGATCTGCGCGAAGTCGTTTTCCTCGCGCATGCGGTCCATCAGCACGGAACCGACCATGCCACGCCAACCTACAAAGCCTACTCGTCTCATCGTTAACCTACCCGGAATGTATTAACGGCAAAGGGCGAACACCGTCACCTGCAATGCCCTGCGTGGTGGAACATGCGTGTCACAGCGCCGCGACGACGGCGTCGCCCATGCCCTCGCAGTTTACCTCGGTCAGGCCCTCCGACATGATGTCCGGCGTGCGCAGACCCTGATCGAGGACATGCGTGACGGCCGCCTCGATGCGGTCGGCATACTCGCCCTCATCGAGGCTGTAGCGCAACATCATTGCCACGGACAACAAGGTGGCCAGTGGGTTGGCTACGCCCTTACCGGCGATGTCCGGGGCCGAGCCATGGATCGGCTCGTACATGCCCTGACTTCTTTCGTTCAGCGATGCCGACGGCAGCATCCCGATGGAGCCCGTGAGCATCGCAGCCGCGTCGGAAAGGATGTCGCCAAACATGTTGGTCGTCACCATCACGTCGAACTGCTTCGGCCACCGGATCAGCTGCATCGCGGCATTGTCCACATACATATGCGTCAACTCGATCTCGGGGTACTCGGCCGCGACGACACGCGTCGCCACTTCGCGCCACAACTCGGTGCACTCGAGCACGTTGGCCTTGTCAACAGAGCACAGGCGCTTGCTGCGCTTCATCGCGATGTCGCAGGCCGAACGCACGATACGCTCGATCTCGTGTTCAGCATATACCAGGGTATTGAACCCCTGGCGCTCCCCGTCGTCCAGCGTGCGCACACCGCGTGGCTGGCCGAAATAGATGCCGCCGGTCAGTTCGCGCACGATCAGGATATCCAATCCGGCGACGATCTCGGGCCGCAGACTAGAGGCATCGGCGAGCTGGGGATAGAGCATCGCAGGGCGCAGATTGGAAAACAGCCCGAGGCCGGCACGCAGACCGAGCAGTCCCTTCTCGGGGCGCAAGGCGATGTCGAGGGGCTCCCACTTCGGCCCGCCGACGGCGCCGAGCAGCACGGCGTCGGCCTCCTTCGCCATCGCGAGCGTTGCCTCTGGCAGCGGCGTACTCAGTGCATCATAAGCCGCGCCACCCACCAGGCCTTCATCGAGCTCGATAGCGAGGCCCTCGCCCGCCAGTCGATCCAGGAGTTTAAGGGCCTCGGCGACGATCTCAGGACCTATGCCGTCACCCGGCAGCACTAGGACTCGTTTGCTCATGCCGTATCCTCCCTTTCTTGTTCGACGCACACGCAACGATGGGGCGCCAGGCGTCGGTCGTTCGCACCAGGCAGCGAAGGCACGATGCAGTGCTTCGCATCCTCCGACCGGGCAATCAAAACAGCCACGGCGTGACAGCCCGTCTGCGTGCCTCGTAGGCCCTTATCTCGTCAACGCGCTGCAGCGTCTGGCCGATATCGTCGAGGCCGTTGAGCAGGCAGTGCCTGCTGAACGGGTCGACCTCGAACCCAATCGGCCCGTCTGCTGCACCGCGAATCTGCTGCGCCTCGAGATCGACAGTCAGCTGCAAGGCCCGCTCGCCGACCGCCTGTTCAAACAAGCGGTCGACGGTGGCCGCATCCAGTGCGATCGGCAGCAGGCCGTTCTTGAAACTGTTGTTGAAGAATATGTCCGCGAAGCTCGGCGCGATGATCACCTTGAAACCGTAGTCCGTGAGTGCCCACGGGGCATGCTCGCGCGATGAGCCACAGCCGAAGTTCTCACGCGCCAGCAGGATACTCGCACCGGCGTAGCGCGCGTCGTTGAGTACGAAATCCGGGTTCAGCGGCCGCGTGCTGCTGTCCATCCCCGGTTCGCCATGGTCGAGGTAGCGCCAGTCGTCGAACAGGTTCGGGCCAAAGCCGGACCGCTTGATCGACTTCAGGAACTGTTTCGGGATGATGGCATCCGTATCGATATTGGAACGGTCTAACGGACACACGACCCCGGTCACTGTCTCGAATCTATCCATCAGCGTTACCTCTCACTGCGAAGACGGCGAGGGACACGCAAGGCTTGGCACCTGCGCTTTCCCCGCGGTCATGTCATGTCCCGCACGTCGACGAAATGACCGGCGATCGCCGCTGCCGCCGCCATCGCCGGGCTGACCAGGTGGGACCGTCCACCCTTGCCCTGACGGCCTTCAAAGTTGCGGTTCGAGGTAGAGGCGCAACGTTCACCCGGCTCCAGCCGGTCCGCATTCATCGCCAGACACATCGAGCAACCCGGCTCACGCCATTCAAAGCCGGCCTCGATGAATATCTTGTGGAGGCCTTCCTGCTCCGCCTGGGCCTTTACCAGACCGGAGCCCGGCACGACCAGCGCCTGCTTCATGCCGATCCGAGACCCTACGCCCTTTGGCGACAACGGCAGCAGCGCGCAGGTCTTCGATGCGCGAGTTCGTACACGAACCGATAAAAACCTTATCGACCGGGATATCGCGGATCGCGGTACCGGGCTCGAGCGCCATGTAGTCGAGCGCGCGGCGCATACCATCGGCCTTGACCGGATCCGTCTCGTCCTGGGGATCCGGCACCCTGTCGGTCACTGCGACGACCATCTCCGGCGAGGTACCCCAGGTGACCTGCGGTTGGATGTCCGCCGCGGATATCACCACGACCTTGTCGAACTCGGCCCCTTCATCACTGTGCAGGGTCTGCCAATAGGCCACCGCCTGGTCCCAGTGCGCCGGTCCGGGCGCAAACGGGCGACCCTTCACGTAGTCGATGGTCTTGTCATCGACCGCGACAAATCCCGCTCGCGCACCGGCCTCGATCGCCATATTGCAGAGGGTCATCCGGCCCTCGATGGACAGGTCCCGGATCGCCTGGCCAGCGAATTCAATCGCGTATCCGGTCCCCCCGGCGGTACCAATCTTGCCGATAATCGCCAGCACGATGTCTTTCGCGGTGACGCCCGGGACCCGCAGACCCATCGACCGACCACCAGCATCGACTTGGATTTCTTCTGCAGCAGGCACTGGGTGGCCAGCACATGCTCGACCTCCGAGGTGCCAATGCCGTGCGCCAGCGCGCCGAAGGCGCCATGGGTGGAGGTGTGCGAATCGCCGCACACGACCGTCATGCCGGGCAGCGTCGCGCCCTGCTCGGGTCCGATCACATGCACGATGCCCTGGCGTGGATCATTCATGCCGAACTCGGTGATCGGGAATTCGGCGCAGTTCTGTCGAGGGTCTCGACCTGCAGTCGCGACACCGGGTCCGCAATACCCGGCTCCCGGTCAGTGGTTGGCACGTTGTGGTCCGCGGTCGCGAGGTTCGCATCGGCCCGCCATACCGGCCGCTCCGCGAGCCGCAGCCCCTCAAACGCCTGTGGCGACGTGACCTCGTGAACCAGGTGACGGTCGATGTAGAGCAGCGCCGTGCCGTCCGATCTCCTCCCGGACCACGTGGGCGTCCCACAATTTGTCGTAGAGCGTTCTCGGTTTCATGGATTCGCAGTCTCTCTCCCTGATTTGCAGACGTCGAAGCTAAACATAGCGCCTACAATGAATAACGCAAATTCATGTTTTTAATTTATCGAATTCTTAAAAGGAATAATGGAAATCTGCCGCACTGCAGGCCTTCGTCGAGGTGGCCGACCGGCATCCTTCTCCGCGGCCGCCGAGGCGCTGTTTCTTACCCAGCCGGCGGTCAGCAAGCGGGTCGCGCAGCTCGAGATCGAACTCGGTACCCGCCTGTTCGACCGCATCGGGCGGCGCGTCACACTGACCGGCAGCGGCGCAGCGCCTGTTGCCGCAGCGCGCGCCGCCTGCTCAACGACGCGCGCGAACTCAAGCGAACTGGTCGATGATCTGTCCGGCGAGGTGCGCGGCCGCCTGGCGATGGGCACCAGTCACCATATCGGTCTGCACCGGCTGCCGGCCCGCTGAAACGCATTCACCGAGCAGTTCCCGGAGGTCGAACTGGATATCCGATTCATGGACTCGGAGGCCGCTTGCCGCGCGGTCGAGGTCGGCGACTCGAGATGGCCATCGTCACGCTGCCGCCGGACCAACCGCGCGCGCTGCGGCTGCAGGTGATCTGGGACGACCCGCTGGCATTCATGGTCGGCCCGCGATCACCCCTCGCCGGCCGCGATCGCCGTGTCGCCGACGGAACTGCTGCGCTACCGGCCGTGTTGCCCGGGCCCACGACCTACACCCGCGGGATCCTCGAAGCGGCCGTGCACGGCGGCGTCGACCCTCAACGTGGCGATGGCGACAAACTACCTCGAAACCCTGCACATGCTGGTCGCTACGGGCCTCGGCTGGAGCTTGCTGCCGGCCACCTTGCTGAATGATGATGTGCATCGCGTCGTGGTGAGCGGTCTGACGCTTTCTCGGCAACTGGGCGCGGTGACACATCGCAACCGCAGCCTCTCCAATGCAGGACGACGAATGATCGAAACCTGCCTGACGCTGACAATGCAGGAATCAGGCGATTAGCGCGCGAACACCGTAGCCAGGCGTAATCCGGCGCTTTCCATGCCCGCCAGCAAGGTCGGCACCATCAACAGGACCAGGAAGGTCGCAAACGCCAGGCCGAAGGAGATCGATACGGCCATCGGAATCAAAAACTGGGCCTGCAACGACGTTTCGAACAACAGCGGTAGCAGGCCGGCGATCGTCGTCAGCGAGGTCAGCAACACCGCGCGCAGACGCTGGCAGGCGGCTTCGACGATAGCTTCTTTGACGGCCATGCCTTTTTCGCGCAGTTGTTTATAGAACACCACCAGAATGATCGAATCGTTGACCACGATACCGGACAGGGCGAACAGCCCAAACATCGACAGGATGGTTGGCGTGATGCCCATGAAGTAGTGACCATAAAGCGCGCCGACGATGCCAAACGGGATGATCGCCATGACCACCAACGGCCATCCATAGGAGCCGAACACCCAGGCCAGCACGATGTAGATCATCGCCAACGCGAACAAGGCGCCGCGTTTCATGTCATCGGCCGTATCGCGCTGGTCTTCGGCGCGCCCGGTGAATTCCCAGCTGGAGGCCAAGATCCGTTGCCAACTCGGGCATCAAGGTGTCACGCAGTTGGGCGCGGACATCGTTGGCATTGGCCTGCTGCTTGTCGACGTCGGCAAACACGGTGACCGCGAGCCGCCCCTCGGCATGCCGCACCGCCTTGAAGCCGCGACGCTCTTCGAGCTCGACCACCGACATCAACGGGACGGTCTCCCCCGTTGGCAAAAACATATTGAAATCTTCCAACGCGGTGAGCCGGTGTCGCTCCACATCGGGTAGCACGACGCGGACCTCGATCTCGTCATCACCCTCATTGAAGATCTGCGCAAGCTCGCCATCGAAAGCCCCGCGCAGCTGGCGACCAACGGCCTCGACCGACAGCCCCAGAGACTCTCGCCGAACGGACTGAGCCGGAAGACCAGCTGTTGTTGCCCAAACGGCATGTCGTCTTCGACCGCCTTGATCCCGGGTATGGCACCAAGGGCATCCGAAAGCTCGAGCGCCCCGGCTTTCAGCGCATCGATATCCGATCCGGTGAGTCGCACCTCGAGATCGCGCCCAGGGTGACCACCGGTACGCGAGGTGATCGTCAGGTATTCCAGCCCCGGCGGTTGTCCGCAGACGCGACTCCCAGGCATCGATAAACGTCTCGTTGCGAACGTCGCGCTCGATCCGACGGGGATCAGCTCCACGGTCACCGACGCAAACTGGTCGCCGGTCTGGGCTTTGCGCCCGTTCGAAAAATAGCCCCGACCGGTTGCGACGTTCGCGACCCGGACAAGCTCGGCACCGAACTCCTCGTCGGTCTCGTAGAGCGCGTTCTCCATCTCGTTGACGAATGCCTCCACCCGTTCCGGCGGCGTGCCGGCGACAAAGGTCACGCTGGCGATCACCACGTTGCCTTCGACATTGGGGAAAAAGCGAAACCCATGCGGCCGCCGCGCAGCAGACCGACCAGTACGATCACGAATGCCAGCGCGATCGCGACGATCGCGACGCGATTGTTGACCGCCCAGGTCACCAGGCGGCGGAAATAATGGTCGCGAAAATGCGCAAAACCGGCATCCCAGCGTTGTCGGAATCGCCCCGGGCTTGGCGTGATGCAGACCCTTGAAAGCTGTGCCGCAGGTGCCCGGGCAGGACCAGGAAGCTCTCGATCAGCGAGGCGATGATGACGCACACGATAACGAACGGGATGTCGCCGAGGAACTTGCCGATGAAGCCAGTGATCAGCGAACAGCGGGATAAAGGCCGCGATCGTCGTCAGCGACGATGACATCACCGGCGCGAACATGCGCCGCGCCCCACCTTCGGCGGCCTCGAGCGAGCCCTCGCCGGTCTGGTAATGGGTCAGCGCGTCTTCGCCGACCACGATGGCATCGTCGACGATAATGCCAAGCGCCATGATCAGCGCGAATAACGAGATCATGTTGATGCTGCCGCCGGCCATGTAGACGATCGCCAGCGTTGCCATGAATGAGATCGGGATACCGACCGTAACCCAAAACGCGACGCGCCCGTTGAGGAACAGGAACAGGATGCCAACGACCAGAATCAATCCGCTGAGGCCGTTCTTGAGCAGCAGGTTGATGCGGTCTTCGATCAGGGTCCAGCTCTCGTCGTATACGGTAATGGAGACGTCGGGCGGGTAGCGCCCGGCCGCCTCGGCGACCCACTCCTGCATCAGCCGCGCCGAGACCAGCGAATCCGAGGTGGCCGAGCGCATCAGCTGGAGCTCGACCGTCGGCTCTCCCCGGAACGTCAGCTCGACCTGGTTGGGTCGCGGGCGCCGCTCGACTTCGGCGACGTCGCCGACCCGCAGCAGTCGGCCCTCACGCTCGGCCAGCAGCACTAGTTGCTCGAACTCGGGCTCAGCTGCGGCGCTGGTTCAGCGGACCGGACTTCGCGACCGACATCATCGCGGCCGACCGTCCCGGCGGGCAGGTCGCGTGACTCGGCAGCGATCCGCGACGCGACATCGTTGAGCGACAGACCGAGGTCATCCAGCATCGCCTGGGGAATCTGGATCGCCATTTCGTCTTCGGGCAGCCCGGTGATATTCACCTTGGCGATACCGCGATCGAGCAACTCGCGTTCGATCCGCCGCACCAGAGGTCGCAACTCACGGATGTCTTCGGGACCGTGGATCAGTAGGCGGGCCACCTGCTCGTAGCGCATGACATGGCTGACCTCGGTCGGCTTCGGCATCTTTAGGCAGGTTGCGCACCGAATTGACCAACTCCTCGACCCGGTTGGTCGCCTCCCCCATGTCGGTGTCCTCGGGGAATTCGAGCCTAATCACGCTGAGGCCCTGACTCGAGGTCGAAGACATCTTTTCCAGATTGTCCGTCGTGCGTAACACCTGTTCGAGCGGGATAGTGATCGAACGCTCGACATCTTCTGCGGATGCGCCGGACCAGGCGGTGCTGACAGTAACGACCTCGACCTCGAAGTTGGGGAAAAACTGCACATTGAGGTTGGCGAGTCCCCAGACACCGCCCAGCAGCATAATGATCATCAGCAGGTTCGCTGCGACCTTGTGCTGCGCGAAGATGCCGATGAAATCGTTGCGATGGCTGAAGGTCATGGTCTGCTCACTGACCCTCGACCACGCGCACCAGCAGGCCGTCGAGCGCGTTCGGCAGCTGGGTAGTCACGACCTGCGTCCCATCGGGCAGATCCGGGGCGGACATCAGCACGCGGGTGTCGCCTGGCGCGATCGCGACCTCGCCGACCCGCTGCACCCGGCGTGGCCGCATGCGGTTCTCGGCGTCGAGCACATACACCCGGTCGGTGCCGTAGATGGCCTCGTGAGGCAGCGCGATCAGGTCATCACGCGCCGGGAGCGCGAGCTCGAGGCGGACAAAGCGTCCCTGGCTGATCAGCTCGCCGCCTTCGGTGACCGTGAACAGCCCATCGACACCGCCGGTGCCACTGGACACCTCGCCGGCAAGACTGCGCAGACGGCCACGTACCGCGACGCCGTCGATCATACCGGCGACGGCGAGCTCCGCCCCATCTGCGATCGCTGCGCGTATCTCCGGGAGGTGTCGACTGGGCAGCTGCGCGCGAAATATCATCTCGTCGGTGTCATACAGGCTCACCAGCGGATCACCGACGCGGACACGTCGACCCGGCGAGACCAGGACCTGCGCGATGCGGCCATTGAACGGCGCCTTGATCTCGCGCCGCTCGAGTTCGAGCAGGGCCTGGTCGCGCAGGGCCTCGGCACGCGCACGCGCAGCCTCGACCTCGGCCAGTCTGGCGTCATGTTCGTCGACCGCTTGCTGTCTGACCGACAGCGCGATCGCCTGCTTCTCGGCGGCCTGGCGCGCAGTATCCAGCTGCGACTGAGCGCCGACCTTCTTCTGCACCAGGTCCTGCAGTCGACCCACTTCATCGCGGGTCAACTCGAGCAGGCGCTTTTCGCGCGGCAAGGAATCGAGATTGGCCGCATGTCGACTGATCTCCGAGGCAATGCGGGCCTCGGCCTGTCTGAGTTCGGCTTCTCGCTGGGCGAGCTGCAGGCGCATGTCGCGGTCATCCAGCCGCACCAGCAGCTGTCCGCGCACGACCTGATCGCCCTCGACCACGGGTACCGCCTCGACATCGGCCGCGACGCCCGCAGTCAATTCGCTCGACCATAGCGACTCTACGCGCCCGTACAGGGTGACCCCGGGCGCATGGCGCGCGCGCTCGGCGGTCTGGGTGCTGACCAGCCAGGCGCGTTCAGCGACACTCACAGGGTCTGGCTTCGGCTTAGCGGCGATCAACGCGGTCGCCGCGGCACTCGCCATCAGCAGGATGAGCAGCGGCAGCCACCAGCGCCTGTGACGCCGGGCCTGGGGCGGCTGTTTCTCGACAGTGGTATCCAAATCCGGTCCCATGCTCGCGGTCGGGGGGCGGGGCGGCCGCATCATTTTGATTCTCGCAGCTCGAGCCTGGCGATGCGATCACGCAATTCGTCCAGCTCCTCCGCCTGACGTCGAAAGGCGCGCAAAAGTTCAGGCAGTCTGGCCAGCGCTGCGCGCTCACGCAGGACGCGCGCCAGTGGTCGTGCCGGCGTCCCCCAGACCTTGACCCCGGGTTCCAGATCACCCGTCACACCGCTTTGACCGCCGATCTGCGCACCTTCACCGACGGCGACGTGGTCGGTAATCCCCGCCTGTCCGGCGACCACCACCCCATTGCCCAGCCTGCTGCTGCCGGCAATGCCGGACTGAGCAACCATCAGCACACGCTCGCCGATACCATTGTTGTGCCCCACCTGGACCAGATTGTCGAATTTGCTGCCCCGGCCGATACGCGTCTCGCCCAATGTGGCCCGATCGATACAGGTATTGGCGCCTATCTCGACGTTTTCCTCGACCGCCACGCGGCCCAATTGCGGGATCTTGTGGTGATGGTCATCCGTCCATTGAAAGCCATAACCGTCTGCGCCCAGGACCACGCCGGGGTGCAGGGTACAGCGGTCACCGATCAGTGTGCCGTCCATGAGCACCGCATTCGGACCGATATCGCAGTCGGCACCGATACGAACGCCCCGCCCGAGGTAGACCCCGGCCCGAATCTGACTCCGCGCGCCGACGACGACGCCAGGCTCGACAACCGCGCAGGGGCCTATGGCGGCGTCGGCGGCGATTTTGGCATCCTTGGCGATCTCCGCGCTCGGGTGAATGCCGGACAGACGCCGGTCTGGCGCAAACATCTCCATGGCGAGCACGAAGGCCGTTTTCGGATCGCGGCTGCGCAGCAGATTGCGCCCGGGTATCTTTGGAAAATCCTCGTCGACGATGACCCCGGCCGCCGTGCTGCAGATGACCTGATCAACCATTTCGGACGACGCCGCGTAGCAGAGTTCACTGGGACCGGCCTCGGCCAGCGTGGCCATCCCAGCCACCGCACGCTCTGCGACGCCCTCGAGGCGCGCGTCGATGGCGCGTGCGATGTCCCCCAGTGTATGTCCGCTCATCTCCTCATTCCCTAAAAATCATGCTCGTTGTCGATGAAGCGCCATGCGACGACGGCGCCGAGCGCCGCGACCGCGCTGGCCGCCGCGAAGGTGACGCTCGGGCCGAGCGCTGCCCAGGCATACCCGGCGATCAGGCTGCCGACGGCGCCGCCCGCCCCAAAACTGACACTACTGTAAAGCGCCTGTCCCCTTCCCTCGTGGCGGCCCCGGAAATAATGGTGCACCAGATGGATGGCTGCGGCATGGAAGGTGCCAAAGGTGGCCGCATGCAGCAGCTGCGCAAGCAGTATCGCCACCAAAGAGTCCGCGAAATAGCCGATGATCAACCAGCGCAGGCCGGCCAGACCCAGGCTGGCGATAAGCACCCGGCGCGCGCCGAGGCGATCGAGCAGGTGGTGCATTATCAAGAACAGGCCTACCTCGGCGAGCACCCCGAGCGCCCACAGCTGACCGATCAAGGTCTCGCTGTAGCCTTGGTCGTTCATGAAGATCGAGTAGAACGCATAGTAGGGACCATGGCTGGCCTGCATCAGGAACACGGCGCCGAAGAAACCGATGATCGCCGGCTTCCTCAAGATGGTGGTGAGGGACTGCTCTGTGTGCGGATGCGGTTCCGGCGACGGATCGCGCACCAGCAGCGTGCTTAGCCAGATCGCGACAAAGATGGTCAGCACTGCCGGCAGCACGAACTCCGGACCACGCCAGTCGATCAAGGCGCCCAGCGCGATTACCGTTAGGATGAACCCGATGGATCCCCAGACACGAATCTGCGCATAGCGTGCTACCCGTTCCTTCAGGTAACTGAAGGTAATCACCTCGAACAGCGGCAGCGAGGCGTTCCAGAAGAAGCTGTACAGGGTCATGACCAGCGCGATGGACCAGAAGCCCTCCGCCCAGTACATGCCGGCGAAGGTGATCACCGACACGATCGCGGCCAGTCGCACGATACGTATCCGGTGCCCCAGGTGATCGCCCAACCAGCCCCACAGGTTGGGGGCAACCATTTTCGTCGCCATCAGGATGGCCATCAGCTCGCCGATGGCGACGGCATCGAAGCCCCGCTCGCGCAGAAACAGCCCCCAGTAGGGGACCAGCGCGCCGAGCAGGGCGAAATAGAAGAAATAGAATCCGGACAGGCGCCAGTAAGGCATATTCAGGGGCGGCCCCCACCGATCGGCCCAATCGGCTGATTGGCGGTGCCAGCAGCTTCGCCTGGCCTCAGGGTGGCGGCCCCTGGGACTGCTCGGGTAGCATCAGGAAAAATCACGGCAAGCTCTACGCGCAGAGACGGCACCGGTGGGCTCGGTTGGGGGAGGCCGGACCAGGACTCGGTCTATTCGCCTGGCGATGCCGGAATCACGGGCGTGCCGCTTATCACGTCGGCATTTTGCCCGCGCTGGCGCAGCGCGTGGTCCAGCAGCACGATCGCCAGCATCGCCTCGGCGATCGGCACGGCGCGGATACCCACACAGGGGTCGTGGCGACCCTTAGTGATCACATCGGTCGCCTTTCCGCCGACGTCGACGGTCTGCCCACCAAGTCGGATGCTGGAGGTCGGCTTGAAGGCCACGCGTACCGCGACATCCTGGCCGCTGGAGATCCCGCCGAGGATCCCGCCGGCGTTGTTGGTCAAAAAGCCGTCCGGCGTCATTTGATCACGATGCTCGGTGCCGAGCTGGCTCACGCTGGCAAACCCCGCACCGATCGCCACGCCCTTGGCCGCATTGATGCTCATCATCGCGTGGGCCACATCGGCGTCCAGACGATCGAAGACCGGCTCGCCCCAGCCCGGCGGTACGCCGCTGGCCACCACCGAGACCTCGGCACCGACCGAGTCACCGGCCTTGCGCAGTGCGTCCATATAGGCCTCGAGTTCCGCCACCTGGGCAGCATCCGGCCAGAAGAAGGGATTCTGCTCTACGGGTTCCCAGTCAAAGCTGTGTGGGAAATTCGGACCCAGCGCCGACAGATAGCCGCGCACCGAGACGCCGAAACGCTCGCGCAGATACTTCTTCGCGATTGCCCCTGCCGCGACGCGCATAGCGGTCTCACGCGCCGACGAACGCCCGCCCCCGCGATAATCGCGGATGCCATACTTCTGCTTGTAGGTGTAATCTGCATGCCCAGGGCGGAACTTCTGCGCGATATCGCCGTAGTCCTTGGAGCGCTGGTCCTGGTTGTAAATCAGCAGCCCAATCGGCGCACCCGTGGTCTTGCCCTCGAACACGCCGGACAGGATCTGCACCTCATCGGGCTCGCGCCGCTGGGTGGTGTGGCGCGACTGACCCGGCCGGCGCCGGTCCAGATCGGGCTGGATGTCCGCCTCTGCAAGTGCCATACCCGGCGGGCACCCGTCGACAATGCAGCCGATGGCGATGCCGTGGCTCTCGCCGAACGAGGTCACGGTGAAGAGTTTTCCGATGGTGTTTCCAGACATGGTGCGGATTGTAGCTGGAGGACTTGATCGACGCCCATATCCGTGACCAAAAAAGCACTCGCCGCGTGAGGCGCAAATCTTCCGCGCCGCGTTGGACCAACTCGCTGCATTGCGGGTTATTGCCGCCCCGGGAATAAGTGAGTCGAACGCCCTCGAGCCGCACAATGTCGACCGGCGCGGCTGCCCGCCTCTCCGAACTGGCGGGCTTGACGATGCTCCCAGCAGTCCGCCATCCAAGACTCGCTTGAATTCCCGCGTCGCCGGCCGCTGAATATAAGGAACGTCAGTTTCGTGCTAACGTCTCCTACCGAACAGCCCATGAGCGAATCCTCACTTACTGAAGCACGCCTTGACCTTCTGATGGTTACAACGTCCTTTCCCTCGGACCGGGCCGACTGGAGGGGTCGCTTCATACATGATTTGGCGGCTGCCCTGGACCGGACGGGTTTAGTGCGCCTGCGGCTCTGGGGCCTCCTGGTCAGGTACCCGGCGGTGTCACTAGCGCAAACTCCGAAGATGACTCCGCCTGGCTGCAGCGAATCAACCGTAGAGGCGGCATTGCGCACCTGCTGCGACGACATCCGGCGAGTGGCCTCATCGATGCTGCCGGCATCCTGTCCCGGCTGCGCGCGGCCTGTCGCTCTAACCGCGTAGCTCTATACCATGTCAACTGGCTGCAGCTTGCGCTCGGTCTGCCAGATGACGGCCGCCCCGTCTATGTCAGCGTACTCGGCAGCGACTTCGGCCTGCTACGGCTGCCTGGTATGGTGACGCTGTTGCGGCGCGCCTTCGCGCGGCGTCGCACGCTGCTCGCTCCAAATGCCGCTTGGATGACGGCCAGGCTGGAAGCCGAATTTGGCGCGGTTGCGGATATACGGCCCAACCCTTTTGGTGTCTCCCCCGACTGGTTCGAGATCCGGCGCGAACCTTCAGTGCCGAGAGAATGGCTGGTGGTCTCCCGCGTCACGCGCAAAAAGCTCGGCGACCTCATCGAATGGGGCGAAGGGCTGTTCGACGGCGCGCGCCGGCTGCGACTGCTCGGTCCGATGCAGGAACAGATACCACTGCCCAGTTGGATCGAGTACGACGGGCCGACGGACCCCGCCAGTCTTCACGGACGCTGGTTCCCCCGAGCTGCCGGTTTGTTGACTCTCAGTCGGCACGACGAGGGCCGACCGCAGGTCATGATCGAGGCCATGGCCGCCGGCCTACCAGTGATCGCCAGTGGCATCGCGGCCCATGCAGACCTGATCGAGCATGGCGAGACCGGCTGGGTCGTCGATAGTCGCGAGGAACTCGTCGAGGCGCTGGGCCGGGCCGAAATTGCATCGATCGCTGACGATGTCGGGGGCAGGGCACAGACTTGGATGCGCGAGCACATCGGCACCTGGGACGACTGCGCACTCCGCTGTATGGATGCCTATCGCGGACTGCTGCAACCGGAATCGCTGAATGTCGGCTAGAGAGGGCATCCTGCTAGTCGGTGGCAACGGGTTCCTCGGCAGCGCCCTGGCCAAGGCTCTTGTAAAGGCCGATCGCGAAGTACACGTTCTTTCGCGCAGTACAGAGCCTGGTAGACGCCATGGGATCAATTTCCATCGCGGTGATCAGGGCGACGACGCTACTGTTGCGCCACTGCTGAGGGCTTGCGGTACCGTCGTCCATCTCGCCTCGACGACCACCCCTGGATCCTCGGCTCGCATACCCGAGATGGATACCGCGGAGAATGTCAAACCCTGCGCTGTGCTCATCGAACGCTTGTGCGACTCCCCGCCAGAGCGCCTGATCTTCGTATCTAGTGGCGGCGCTGTCTATGGCAATCCTAAGGCATTACCCGTCGATGAATCATTTTTGCCAAACCCGCTGTCTTATCACGCCGCAGGGAAAGTTGCGCTGGAGGCTCTATTCACTGTTTTCGCCCAAGCCAACCGTGTCCCGTTGGCGATCATGCGACCGTCAAACATCTACGGGCCAGGTCAGTGCCTGCGTAATGGCTTCGGTCTCGTCCGGACACTGCTTGAAAAGGCCCTGCAAGGCAGGACAGTTGAGATGTGGGGGGACGGAAGCGCCGTTCGCGACTATCTGTTCATCGACGATGCAGTTGCTGCCCTCCTGCGCTTAATCAACGACTCTAAGGCTATCGGGCCGTTCAACGCCGGCAGCGGAGTCGGCACGTCAATCAAAAGCCTGATCGAATACGTTCCCGAGATTACCGGTCGCCCCTTGGAAATAATGGAGAGGCCCGCCCGGAAAACCGACGTGCACCACATAGTGCTCGACAGTTCCAAACTACGTCTCGCTACCGGCTGGACGCCTGTCGTGACGCTAAAAGAAGGATTACTACAGACTTGGACGTGGTTAAAGCAAGGTGCACCATGAAGCCGCTCGTCTCAATATGCATCGCCAACTATAACGGCGCAAACATGATCGACGACTGTATCGAGTCGGTTCGCGCCCAGGATTGCGGTTTTTCCTACGAGATTATCGTCCACGACGATGCGTCCACGGATGGCTCCGCCGAGCATATTCGCGCCAGCCACCCTGACGTTAATCTCATCGAGAGCACCGAGAATGTAGGCTTTTGCGTCGCCAACAACCGGATGGTCGCTGTAGCACTTGGCGCCTACATACTGCTGCTAAACAACGATGCCGCCCTTATGCCAGACGCTCTTGCAACACTACACGACTCAGCCAATCAACTCGACCATCCTGCAATCCTCGGCATTCCGCAGTACGACTTGGAAACCAAAACGCTCCTGGATATCGGTAGCTTCTTCGACCCATTCCTGAATCCGATTCCCAACCGGAGCCCCGATCACCGCGAGGTCGGAATGATTATGGGTGCGTGCCTTTGGATCCCAAGAGATCTTTGGGATGAACTCGGGGGATTTCCCGATTGGTTCGGCTCTATAGCCGAGGATCTCTATCTGTGCTGCATTGCCCGACTGGCTGGCTACCCCGTAATAGCGGTGAGCCATTCCGGCTACCTCCACCATGTGGGGGCGAGTTTCGGAGGTGGTAAGGTATCAAGCAACAAGCGACTTGCAACCACCTACCAACGCCGCGCACTTAGCGAACGCAACAAGACATACGCTATCATCGTGACTTATCCACTTCCGATGCTCTTACCTCTACTACCGCTGCATTTGGTTGCAGTCTACTTGGAAGGAATCTTGCTGGCATTTGTCAAAAACGATTGGACCCTATGGCAATCAATCTATCGGCCGCTGCTCCCATCCATTTGGAGAAAACGTTGGCACCTCTACCGTAATCGAAAAACAATTCAAGCACGGCGCACTATTTCTACATCGAAGTTTTTAAAAACCTTTCGTATCATGCCAAGAAAACTTCAGTTACTTTCGCAATATGGACTCCCGACACTCCATAAGAAAGCAGACGCGCCGTGAGATGGCAGACGCAAGAGCGGTGTTTCAGCCCACACCTCCCCATCCCGGACACCAATTGCACGCGCGCCCACATATACCAACATCTGCATAAGACCAATCCTAGGACCTCAAGCCGGATCAGCCCTATTCCTGATCCCGTTCATAGCCGTGTAAGGTAAAACAATGCAAAATTCGCTGAAAGAAATCGCAGACCAATATGATACCGATAAAAACGACCCCTCAGGATATTTAGATAATTACACCCAATATTTTTCCCATCTTCGGGAGCAACCTATTCGTTTATTAGAGATTGGCGTTTATCGCGGTGGATCCCTGTTGATGTGGAATGATTTCTTCCCAAACGGTCGAATTATCGGAATAGACATAAAACCAAACCCTCTGCAAACCACGCCAAACCAAGTTCAATTCTATCAAGCGTCACAAGACGACGAATCTGCCCTAGAACGAATTGCACAACATGAAGCACCGGAAGGCTTTGATATCATTATTGACGATGCCGCACACATCGGCAATCTCGCCCGTCGGTCCTTTGCGGCACTATTCTCCAAGTATCTCAAATCAGGTGGAATCTATGTCATCGAGGACTGGGGAACCGGGTACTGGGGCACTTGGCCCGATGGCCACCTTTATCATCCTCACTATCCGTTATCTGATGAAAAATACTCGAGCTTCAAGGCCAAACGCGCTCGCATAATTGCGAAACTGGCTTCAATAATCGGCTATCACAGAATGGAAATGCGAAAGAACAGCGTTGATCCCGATTTTTCTGCACACAACTTCGGGATGGTCGGTTTTGTTAAGGAACTTATTGATCATGTCGCCTGGGGAGATATCACCAGAGCAGGTCATGGGAATCCGCAAGCTCACCGAGCCTACTCGCGCATTGAAAAGATTGCGATCCACCCAGGTCAGGTGTTCGTATTCAAAGCTTAGCGGAACACGCTAACCTTCAGCGATACCTCGAGAAACATCATCAACCCGATTGTTCCTCAAACTCTTGTGCTTTGCTCAACAAAAGGTTCTCGCTACGAGAGATCATTTCGGAATACTTATAGTTCTCGAAGCCCCAAAGAGTGGAATCTACCGCCTCTTCATGACCCACGACGAACGGTACTACAGTTACAATCCGAAGTCCTTCGACACGCTCCAGATAGCGGTCTATTGTGTTTCTATCTCTGTCGCGATCTGATTCGTTCCAGGCAATAATTCGATCAAACACACTTGCATTGTAAATATTTAGAACCGTACTTGTCATTTTATTAACGTGAAGGAATTTCAGGCCACGGTACTCCTCGACACTGGTCACAATCAAGTCAGGATCGACGTGCGCAATCATGCCCACGAATACATCCCAACCCTCTTTTTTTTCCTTGAGGTACGCTTCAATGATTTCCAGCGCACTGAGGTCATTGTCGGCTACCGAAACATCGTCCTCACAAACCAACAATTGACCAAGACCCTCCCGTTTTGCCCACATCATTAAATACTTATAGCTAAGGCCGCAACCCACCCAACCTTCCTCATATCGAAGCCCGTCGAAAATCCGAAAGCCGTTCCATCCTTGCGACAAAAATCCGCAACGGCGTTTAGTAGTTTCGGGGAGACTCAAACATACCTTGCCTTCTAAAATGTCGGGCCGATATTCCGTGTCATCGAGAAATCTCGGGAAGTCAATGATGTCGTGCGCCAGCAGAAACCTTCTGAAGAAAAAGCGCGCCTGCGAACTTTTCTCGGCGAGATGCTGTACGTAACGATCGATACGCATTTCCGCAGAAGTATTGTTACCTTGGTTCATTCTGATTGCCCGGATCATTCCCTCAATGTCGCCTACATCCACAAAATCCACGACGGATTGAAGTTCAGGATAACTCTCAATATCAACACTGGTCTCCGAGACTACTCGGCTCCCGAGAGATAGACATTCATAAATACGTGTAGTTTCCAGCATTGCATTGTCGTAGTAATGAATGTTCAGAACCGTTCGGGCTTTCATAATATTTTCATAAAGCTCTCTGCCAAACACATTGTTAATAATTTTTACAGAAAACTTCGTTTTGAGATTATTCAGTATCATTTGTCGACGTTCAATATTTACATCGCCGTAGAACAGAACGTCATATGTTTTTTCGGGTTCCTTTGAAAAGTCTCCGATACCCAACTGAATCAGAACTTTTTGATAGGCCGGGATGATGCAGATGGGTAAAAAAAAGGTATGTGAATACGGTATACCCAACTCTGCCAGATGCCCTATATTCTTTATGGAATAGTCGAACACCGCTAGTGATTTTCTAAGAGTCGCGAGGTACTTCTCTTCAAACCAACGTTTACTGATCGACTGCTCCAGCTGGAATGACACCATGTTCTTTGGCAGTCGTGGAAACATCTGGGGACACAATGCGATATGGAGGTCGTCGCTATAGCCACCATTAGGGCGCGAAAAGATCACTTCCGATCGAAACCCCTCGCCTCGCAGAAAGACATATAGCATGTTGGCGACATACAAAGCATGAGGCGTCGTTAGAATAACAATATTCTTTGAGCTCGAAGCCCTTTCAAGTGCACGCTTTCGGCGCAATCTTTCCACTTGAGCGTTCCTGACAGAAAGCGTCGCACGAACCTCCGAAAGAAGGCTTCTCCAACCGGATTTTCTTAGCAAATTGCAGGACAATCGAATTACTCTTGCGACTGCCCGTGCGCCTCCGCCGTTATCATCGACATATTGTATGATCGCGCTGAATACGTTCATGTGCGGATCCCGGCATTTGGGGCTTTTTGCCTGCACCACCGCCGGAGGAATCGCGGGAGGTTGGCGATAAGCCTTAGGGGCTTAGTGACTCGCCAGGATAGTGTCGATTTGACGCGCAGGAGTTCATCTTCGCTCATGGACAGCCGAGCTTGGCATTCATATAACTTATCCTGGACGCGACCGCGCGTCTCCCAAAGTGATTGGATTTCTTCAGACCACGATTGGTATTGATCCTGCACAGCAAGATAGGGCACCTCCAATCTCGCCATCTCCTCCTGCAAACGCAATTGATCCGGCGTATTCAGGAGCGCGTCATATATGGCTTCCGCTAGGCTTAGCCAAGATCTTGATTCGGAATGCCGGGTTGCCACGAAATGTCGCAGCCCAGGGTCGAGGAAATCATCGACTTTAGATTTTAGCTCGAGATCATCAGACGCATACGGCAGGTCTAAGACTGTCGCAATCTGGTTGGCAACAGCGCGCCAATCTTTCAGCAGAGTGTCGTAGGAGACAACGGTACGCGGATAAGCTCGACTAGCCTTTTCCGCATCGATCATGGACCCGATCCACATCAAATAGGCGCGCTCAAATGAGATTCCATCGCGTTGTTTGAGCGATGCCGCAACCTCATTCGGATGGCGGACAACAATGATAATCTTCGTTTCATCCGCTAGGGTCTTCAGTAAAGGCACCCAAAGGGGAAGCAGCCGGCACAGGCGTGGGTCCTTCACTATCCACCTACGAGAGCCGCGGTAGTCTTTCCGTATGATCTCCAGCAGCTCTTTACGAAAGCCTTCCATCGCCGGTTGCTGCCATTGGTCAGAATGTAGACTCCTTTCGTCGTGCCAGGACGACCTCAGGTATCCCAAGGCCCTGTCATGAATACTCGCTATATCGGGATTCTCCCAATAACCTTTTGGGTTAATCTCTGGATGAGGTGGTATCAAGGATGAGCCTACGTGATTGCCCAGAAGACTGAGCATCCCAGTAAGTGCGGACGTCCCACTACGGTGCATACCGAGAACGATAATCGCTTGTGTTCTATTCGCCTGTTGCGACACGAAGATCTCTCCATTCCTTAGTCAACCGACATTTAGGGTGCGGCGCTAACCCGTCCCGGGGATTGAAATGGCGCAAGGTCGGGCCGAGAAAATCATCAATATCACCGCCCGCCTCCGCATAGGTAACCGACCGAACGAGGTCAAAAGAGCTGGCTATATCGCTGACCACTCCTCGGCAGTCCGACAAGAATTCATATGAGGCGAGGATTCGGGGATCGTCTCGAGTATGAAAATCTGCTTCATGCACATTCGAGAACCATATATTGCAGGACTCTAGCCCAGTTATTTCATCTCTCCTAAGCAATGACGCGGCAACCTCAGCTGTAGACCGCGAACATAATACACACTGGAATCGGCAGTTCGGTTCACGCATCAGTTCTACTCATAACGGAAGCCAGCGGCACATGCGTACTTCTTTCAAGACCCAAAGTGGCGACTCTCGTAACTTGCGACAAACCACGAACAGGATTTTGTGCCGGAAAGGTCCGGTTTCCTCCGATCCCCCCCAGTATTCAGGCAACGACCTCAAATCACCCCAACCTGTCCCATAATGATTCGGTAGCCACTCGTGCAGAGAATCAACGTCGACGTGCCCCGAGGAGCCACTTGCATTGACCCCCTCTTCGGCGACAATCAAGGATGCGCTGAGATCTGCGCTAAAACGGGAAAGTGCTCCTGGAAGCTTTGAGGTGCCGCTGCGGCGCGGTCCGGACAGCAAGATTGCTTCGCGCTTCATGGGACATCAATCCTCTTGAACGAAGGGCTCATGTCTATGTCACCAGAAGAATTCAACGGTATGGCAACTTGCAGAAAGATCGAATCGTAGCGGCGATCATGTGGCTCGATTCTGTCCAATGCCTGACTCGCAACTCCGACAGACAATCGGTAGTCGCCACCTTCGAGGAATGGTTTGAAGGTAAAGCAAACCTTTACCCGATCACCCGCGGTCTGATTTCGGAAACAGGCGTTCCCGCAGACCTCGCGAGAGTTAGTTGAAAGCAGTATGGATCCGTGGGTTGATTTTATTGCCAGTCCATAGATCGGTCGTTCGATATCAGCATGAAAACTTACCTCTAGCCATATTTCAGCGACCTCTGCCGGCACCAAGGTCTGCGGGTCAGTGCGACCACTTTGAACGATACGAATATTCTCTATTAGTGCCTTTCGGTCTCCCCATCGGGTTTCTGCAGGATTATAGGCGGGATGTTCAGAAAACCTGTCACTCGAAATCTTGTGTACTTTAGCTCCTGTTACCGACTCCTTCGCAACCCTTGATTCGGACTTCAGCCGCACAAGGTATTCCTGCAATGTAGCGGCAACATCTCCATCGGCACGCAGATGGCCATCTTCGAGCAAAATCGCACGGTCACAGTGATGAGCAACCTGTTCAATAGCATGGGTGACGATAAGGATGGTTCCCCCCCGCCCGCGGATCTTGTCGATTCTACTCAGACACTTCGCCTGAAATGCTGCATCACCCACCGCCAGTGCCTCATCAACCACGAGAATATCCGGATCGACACTGACCGCTACGGCAAAGGCAAGCCTTACGAACATGCCGCTCGAATACATGCGCACCGGCTGGTCGATGAAGTCGCCGATGTCGGCGAAAGCGGCGATGTCATCGAAACGCTCGTCCATCTGCGCCTTGCTGAAGCCCATCAACATACCTTGGAAATCGATGTTCTCGCGCCCGGTGAACTCCGGATTGAATCCCGAACCCAGTTCGAGCAGCGCGGATATGCGGCCTGCGACCCGCATGCTGCCCGAGGTGGGCTTCAATATCCCGCAGATGATCTGAAGCAGCGTGCTCTTGCCGGTGCCGTTGCGGCCGATGATGCCGACGGTCTCGCCCCTGCGAATGTCGAAAGTGACATCGTGCAATGCCGTGAATTCACGGTGGTAGCGCTTAAGCCCCAGGCTCAGGAACTGCTTAACCCGGTCACCGGGGTGGTCGAACAGCCGGTAGGACTTGGTCAGGTTGCGGACTGCAATCGCGATATCGTCAGAGGACATCGGCAAACTCGTCGCGACTGTGCTGAAAGAAGGCATAACCGAGCGCGAACACCGCGCCACCGACTGCCAATGCTACCGACCAGGCCGCCCAAGCCACCGGCACGCCGAGGATCGCCGCACGGCCGGCCTCGATAACCGAACCCAGGGGATTATATTGGTAAAGTGGACGCAGGATCGCGGGGACGGCTGATACTGGGTAGAAAACCGGCGACAGGAACAGCAGCATCTGTACGAACAGCGGCACGATCTGGTTCATGTCCTTGATGAACACGCCCCAAGCGGCAAGGAACCATGACAGGCCGACGGCGAACAGCAGCACGGGCAAAAGCAGCAGCGGAAACAGCAGAATTCCGAGGGTCAGATGCCCGGTCCAGGCGAGCGCAACCGCCAGGATAAGCAGGTTGAACAGCGCATGGATCAGGCCGGAGCCCACAGGGACCAGTGGCAGTAACTCGACCGGGAAAATCATTTTTTTCACATAGCTGGGAGATCCGCGCACCGCGCTGGGTGAACGGGAGACCGACTCGGCAAAAACATTGAAGACGATCAGCCCGGAGTACAGCAGCAACCAGAACGGCAGGCCCTCGGTCTGCTGCGGCCAGCGCGCCTCGAAGATCTGGCCGAACACGAAGGCGAAGATGGCCAGCATTAGCAGTGGACTCAGGAAGATCCACAACACGCCGAACATCGCCCCACGGTAGCGCAGTAGCACGTCGCGTTTGATTAGTTGTGCAAGGAGGCCGCGATGCTTCAACAGGCCCATAATCATCATTGGCGGGCGCCCCGCAGCTGTCTCGTTTCACGCACCGGACCCGTCACCCGATCAGATTCTCCCCGTGCGTGCCGGCAGACCTGCTTACACTGCGCCGCCTCAATCATGCACACCGCCACTGCAGGCGAACCGGCTGATCGCACGCCACAGTTCCAGCCTGGGCCGGAGCGCATCCGTGTCGGCCATGCGCTCGAATTCCTTTTCGGAGAGAACCAAGGCGCGGATTTTTCGCGTGATGATACCGCTCCGTCTTTTCCACCAGATCGGAAAGGCTATGCCTATCGATGTCGCCCACCAGCACCAGATCGATGACCCCGGTATCCCGGCCCTCCGCGTAATCGCCGGTCAGGTAGGCCGCCTCCAGCTTGCCGAGCCGCTCGATGATGCTGTCTACGATCCGATCCATCCCCAGCGCCTTGCGCACCATGGATTGCAGCTCCGGAAACAGCGGATGCGAGCGGTCGGCGCGATACTGCACCTGCCGCCCCTCTTTCTCGCTCGTCAACAGCCCGGCCGTGCTCAGTTGCTGCAGTTCGCTGCGCACATGGCCGGGAGAAGCATCGAAATCCTGCGCCAGCTCGCGCAGATAGGACGTGGCTGTCCGGATTTAGGAACAGCCGCATCAGGATCTGGACCCGCATCTTGGACGTGAACAGGCTATCGAGCATGCACTGCATTGTTCGGTTTTTAAGTACAAAACTTGAGCGAATAATGTCACATTTCGTCCGTGGGCACTTCAGCGGACCGCACGACCTGCCGAAACCCTGTCCTATCGCGACTAAGCGCAAGCCACATGCAAAGGCCCTCGATGCCCTCCTTGAAGAACCCTTCCTGGATCCTGCTGCTCGCTCTGGTCTGCGGCCGTGGTCGTCTACACGAATGGCCTCAACGGCCCGTTCCTGTTCGACGACCACATCCACATCACCCAAAACCGATGGGTCAAGATCGAGTCACTGGGCTGGACCGACCTGCGCCCAGGCCTGGAATTCTTCGTTCAGCCCGTTTCCCAGCAATCGCCCCCTGGCCCAGCTGAGCTTTGGCATCAACCACGCGCTGGCCGGCCTGAACCCCTGGGCGTTCAAGGCCACCAACCTGGCGATCCATCTGCTAATCGGGCTGCTGGTGTTCGTATTTACCCGCCTGGCCTATCGCGCGGTCGCGGGCGACGCCGCCGACCGCAGCGCGGAGCCTGCTGGCCGCGGCGACCGCCGCCGTCTGGCTGCTCCACCCGCTGCACGTCAGCACCGTGCTGTACACGGTACAGCGCATGGCGCAGCTGTCCAGCCTGGGCCTGCTTGCCGCGCTGAGCTGCTATTTCCTGGGGCGGCTGCGGATCGCCGAGGGCCGACCGGGCGCTCGTCTGGATGCTGGCGGCGGTGCCGCATGGCCTTGCTGGCTTTCTCGGCAAAGAGAACGCGGTGCTGCTGCCGCTTGCTGCTGCTGGTCAGCGAAATCACTCTGCTGCGGAGCGTCTGCATCGACAATCGGCACGCCGCGGTATTCATGCAGGGTGTCTGGGCAGTGTTCATCGCCCTGCCGCTGATCGCCGGCCTGGTCTACTTCGCCACACACCCCGGCTATGTCAACTACGACGGACGCCCGTTCACGCTGGAGGAACGTGTCCTCACCCAGACCCGGGTCCTGTGGCTCTACCTGCGGTGGCTGTTCGTCCCGGATGTCTCGGCTTTCGGCCTTTTCCACGACGACATTCGGCTGTCGACCGGCCTGATCGAACCCGCCGACGACGCTGTTCGCCATCGTCGGCCTGCTCGGCCTGGCGCGGCCGCGCTCTTGTTGCGCAGAGGGCACCTGTCTTCGCCTTCGCGGTGCTGTTCTTTCTCGCCAACCACGCGCTCGAGTCGAGCAGTCTTTCCGCTGGAGATGGTGTTCGAGCACCGCAACTACCTGGCCAGCCTCGGGCCGCTGTTCTATCTGGCCTACCTGGTCACCGTCCGCGTCAGCAAGCCTCGAGATTCAGGCCGCTGGCCTTGGTACTGCTCGGCTTGCTGCTCCTGTCAGCTATGCGCCTGGTTACCTATATCACGGGTCGACAACTGGTCGAGCTACAAGAGCTTCATCCTCAGTTCCGCCGAGAATCACCCGCGCTCACCACGCAGCAATTTCATGGCCGGGCAAGTTGCTGATCTCTGCGTTCGAGAACAGCCGAAGGCCAAGCCAGCAGATTTGGCGAAGTGCAGCTCGCGACATTCCTTCAGCAACGGCCTGGCCCATGATGGCCGCTGCATCAACTGTCTGTTCGGCCTGCTGGTGCTTGATCTGCACCTGAACAAACCGCCGGATCCGGCCGTTACTAGTCAACGTCTGAAGCAGACGCTGCGGTCGGGCTATGTCGGACCTACAAGGTTTCCGTCAGCCAGTTCAGCTATCCTGGTGAAATGGCTGCAGAGCGGCAGTCGGCACAATCACCACCCGAGGATCTGGAATCGCTATTCGACGCCGCCCTCGAGAATCCGCAACTGGAATCACACCGGGCGCGCCGGCATCGAAGCGGCCTACCGAAAATATTTCGAGTTCGTCGCCCAAGATCTCGATGCAGCCGTGCAACACGCAACGGCCGCGGTCGATGCGTGGCCCTCCCAATGGAGCTATCATATGCAGCTGGTCCAGGTGCTGCAGAAGTTGGGGAGAGACCAGGAAGCGCTAGTCGCACTGGAACGAGCGGCCGGCGCTGCAGCCAATGAATCACAACAACAGCAGACAGCCGAGAGACGTGCCGAGATTGCCACTCACCGACCCCATTGAATCCATATGGACGTGACCGATCCGCCGAGCGAGCTGAGCATCATCCTGCCTGCGCTGAACGAGGCCCGCAGCCTGGAGATTCTGCTCCCGGACTTGACGCGGATCTTTCCCGATGCCGAGCTGATTATCGTCGACGACGGCTCACAAGACGACACCGCGGCGATCTGCGAGGCCAATGGCTGCCGCGTCGTCCGCAACCCCTATCGCATGGGCAACGGTGCCGCGATAAAGCGCGGCGTGCGCGCGGCCGGCGGCAAGTATCTTGCGATGCTGGACGCGGACGGTCAGCACAGCGCTGAGCATCTGCGGCGCCTGTGGGCGCGGTTCCAGTCAGAAGACCTCGATATGATCGTCGGCGCAAGGTATCGCGGCGATCATGCCAGCGTGTTCAGACGTTTCGGCAACTTTGCCTTCAATCGCCTGGCGAGTTGGATGACCGGCCAGAGGATCACCGACCTGACCAGCGGGCTGCGTATCTGCAAGGCGCGGCGCTTCCGCGAGTTTCTGCACCTGTTGCCGAACGGCTTCTCCTACCCGACGACCAGCACCATGGCGTTTTTTCGTTCCGGCTATTCGGTCAGCCTACGAACCCATCGATGTACAGCAGCGCGAAGGCCGCAGCCACCTGAAGATCTGGCGTGAAGGCGTGCGCTTCTTGGTCATCATCTTCAAGATCGGGGCGCTGTACTCGCCGCTGAAATTCTTTTTGCCGATCAGCATCTCTCTGTTCGGAGCTGCGAGCCTACTTTACGCCTACACGTTTGCCGCCGAGGGCCGCTTCACCAACATGAGCGCCCTGCTCTACATGACCTCGCTGCTCACCTTCCTGATCGGGATGGTGTCTGAGCAGATTACCAGTCTGATGTTCGCGCGCCGCGAGCGCGAATAGCGAATGCGGCCAAATTCAGCCGAGACGGCAACAAGTGTCTAATTCTGCTGCATGAGTTTATTGGCGTTTTGCACATTGCTGGAACTCAGCGTCCCGGCCGCCTGCAGCAACGACAGGTTATTGAGGATGTATTCGTAGCGCGATTGATCCAGATCGCGCTGAACGCGCAGCAGATCGCGCTGACTGTCCAGCACGTCGACCAGGGTACGGGTGCCGACATCAAAGCCTGCCTCGGTGGCCTCCAGGGCACTCTTCGACGACACCTCCGCCGCCTCCAACGCCTTCACCAGACTGATGCTGGCCAGCACGCCGCGGTAGGCGTTGCGCACCTGAGTCTCCACCGCGCGCCGCCGCTGGTCCAAAACATCTTGTGCCGCCTGATACTGAAACCGCGCCTGGCGGGTCGCCGCCTGGACCCCGCCACCGGTATATAGGGGGATACTCAACTGTAGGCCGATGTTCGCGTCATTCCTGTCGACATCGAAGTCCGCGTTGGTACGCTGAACGGCGTAGGAACCGACCAGATCGAGTGCCGGCGAGTCGCCGGCATCCTGCCGCTCGATCTCCTTGAGCGCGATTTCGGCGTCGTATTTCGCCGAGACAACGCCGGGGTTGTTTTGCAGCGCGGTCGCTGTCCACTCGTCCAGACTCGCGGGCTGCGGTGGCTTTAGCTCAACCGTCGATTTCAGATCCGCCAGCGGCCCAGTCGGTCCGCCGGTGATCTCCACAAGGGATTCGATCGCATTATCGAGTTGGTTCTGCGCGACGATCACATTGGCGCGCGCCTGGTCATAGCGCGCCTGGGCCTCGTTGACGTCGGTGATGGCGATCAGCCCGACTTCGAAGCGCTGTTTCGCCTGATCCAACTGTCGGGCGATCGCCTTGACATCGGCCTCGGTGAACGTCAGCGTGTCTTGCGCCGACAGGACCCCGAAGTAGGCCTCCGTGACGCGCACGATCAGGTCCTGCTCCGCGGTGGTATAGTCGACGTCGGCCTGCGCGACCTGGTCGCGGCGATTGATCCAGCTGGACCATCAGGTCCTTACGGTATATGGCCTGGATCAACTGCAGTGCAGCGCTGGCGCTGGTGAAATTATCGTCGCCAGTGCCGGTGCCCGTGATCCTTTACATCTCTGTCCGTGTAGCTGGCATCTCCCGACAGGGTCACCCCGGGCAGCAGCTGGGACTTCGCCAGCGGCTCCGCCTCCAGCGTCGCATCGCGCGTCGCCTGCGCGGCGGCCAGCGTCGGGTCATTCTTCTGGGCCATCGCATACACCGACGCCAGATCCGCAGCCGAGGCGCCGATACCGATGACACAGCAATGCAATCGCCAGTGCGATCTGCTTCATAACGCTTGCTCCCCTTCCCCGATCTTAATTGTGTGCGGAATATATCAGAGTCCGTCGGGTGAATCGCGGCCCAATTCAACGTGCGGCGCTGCGGCCTCCTGACGGCATTGACGGCACCAACAGTTCCGGGTCGATGCGCCGGTCGCGCAAATTCATGCGCCAATCCAGGTGGGCACCGGTCACACGCCCGGTTGCGCCGACTTCGGCGACGATGTCTCCCTGCTCCACGCGCTCGCCGACAGCGGCATGGAGCTTGTGCAGGTGCAGGAAGCTGACGACGTCAGTCGTGGCCGTGGTCGATGATCAGGGTGCCACCGGAAAAAAACATGTCCGGCTCGGCCAGGGTCACGATACCCGGCGCCGGAGCACGTACCGGCGTGCCGACAGGGGCGGCCACGTCGACGCCGAAGTGCGGGCGGCGCGGCTCCCCGTTCAAGACCCGCTGGCTGCCATAGACCCCGCGTGATAGGGCCGAGCACTGGCCAGGCGAAGCCGGTCGAGAAAATCCTGGCGGTCGTCGTCTCGCGCCCGCGCCTTCTTCACCTCCACTGACGTCGCGTCGGATCCGCGCCAGATCCTCCGGTTTGCGCGGCGTCACTTTGCGCTCCGGCAGGCCGTCGATGCGCTGGATGCGGTATTCGCGCTCGGCCACCTGCAAGGTCTCGCTTGACGACTCTCGCCGTTCGGCAGGTCGATGCGCAGCGCGGAGGTGGCCGGCGCGTCGCGCGTGAATCCGAGCAGGAAATCTCCCTTGCGCGCTCACCCGCACCGCCTGGCCATCCTGCCACACCCGGCTGCCGGGCGTCGTGCTGCCGACCATCATGCCGCCCTGGATCGCCTCGCCCGGACAGGCGTGTAAGGCACATCGCCCGGTTGTTCCTCCGCGCCCAGCGGCAGCGACCAGATCAACAAGTAAGACCAATCCCAGCGCAGCAAATGGCACCGCGTATTTCCCTGTAGTTTGCAGACCAAGACCGGATTGTACAGATCGCTTTGTTAGACTGCCCAGATGGCAATCACCAACGCTCAGGCTCCGACCCCCCGCTCCGAAGTCTACACCTGGTCGGAGGTGATCCAAATGATCGCGAGTCACCGGCGCGAGCTGGTCGCCGCCAATCTGATTGCGGTCCTCGGTGCGCTGGCCGCCGTGCCGGTGCCGCTGCTGATTCCGCTGCTGGTCGACGAGGTGCTGCTGGAAAAACCCGGGGCCGCCGTGGGCTGGATGAACCGACCTGTTCCCAGAAGCCTGGCATGGCCCGGTGCTGTACATCTGCGCCGTCCTGGTGCTGACGATGGTGCTGCGTCTGTTGACCCTGATCTTCAACGTCTGGCAGACGCGCGAGTTCACGATGATCGCCAAGGACGTGATCTTCAGCATCCGCCGCACGCTGCTGCAGCGCCTCGAGCGCTTCTCGATGGCCGAGTACGAGACCCTCGGCAGCAGTACCGTTGCCTCGCACCTGGTCACCGATCTCGACGCGATCGACCAGTTCGTCAGCCAGACCACCAGCAAGTTCATCGTCGCGGTGCTCAGCGTGATCGGCACCGCGATCGTGCTGCTGTGGATGCACTGGCAGCTCGCGCTGTTCATCCTGCTGCTGAACCCGGTGGTGATCTACCTGACGACGATCTTCGGGCGCCGCGTAAAGCGCCTCAAGGCGCGTGAGAACAGCGCCTATCAGGTGTTCCAGGAGTCGCTTGCCGAGACGCTGGACGCCATCCAGCAGATTCGCGCCAGCAATCGTGAACGCCACTATGTGCAGCGGGTCATCGATGCGGCCAGCAAACATTCGCGACCACTCGGCCACCTTCACCTGGAAGAGCGATGCCGCCAACCGGCTGTCGTTCATGGTGTTTCTGTTCGGCTTCGACATCTTCCGTGCACTGTCGATGTTCATGGTGCTGTTTTCGGATCTGACCATCGGCGAGATGCTGGCGGTGTACGCCTATCTCTGGTTCATGATGACGCCGGTGCAGGAGATCCTGAACATCCAGTACGCCTATCTCGCGGCCAAGGCCGCCCTGGCGCGCATCAACCAGCTGATGGACGTCGGCCTCGAGCCCCATTACCCGAGCGAGCAAGACCCCTTCCGTGGCGTGCGCACGACCAGCATTCGGGTGGAGAACGTCAGCTTCCGCTACGGCGACGGCCCGCTGGTGCTAGACAACGTGAATCTTCACATCGCCGCCGGTGAGAAAGTCGCCCTGGTCGGCGCCAGCGGCGGCGGCAAGACCACGCTGGTGCAGATCCTGCTGGGCCTGTACCTGCCGGAACACGGGCGGGTCTGTTTCAACGACGTGCCGGTGACCCGGATCGGCCTGGATGTGGTCCGCGACAACGTCGCCACGGTGCTGCAGCATCCGGCATTGTTCAATGACACGGTGCGCAACAACCTGACGCTGGGTCGTCCGACCGCAGACGAGGAGCTATGGCATGCGCTCGACGTCGCCCAGCTGTCGGACGTGGTGCGTGGCCTAGCGGGCGGGCTCGGACACCCTGATCGGGCGCGACGGCATCCGCCTGTCCGGCGGACAGCGCCAGCGCCTTGCGGTGGCTCGGATGGTATTGAGCGACCCCAAGGTGGTGATTCTCGACGAGGCTACATCCGCCCTGGACACCACCACGGAACAGCATCTGCATACCGCCCTGCAGGCCTTCCTCGCCGATCGCACCACGCTGATCATTGCGCATCGCCTGAGCGCAGTGCGCCAGGCCGATCGCGCACTGGTCTTCGAGAGCGGCACCATCGTCGAAGACGGCAGCCACGAGGACCTGATCCACAACGATGGTCTTTACGCCAGCCTATACCGCCACGCCGAGGTCTGATGCCGATGATCGACAGTGCATTCCGGCCCGCCTGGTGGCTGCGCGGCGATCATGCACAGACCCTGTGGCCGGCGATGTTCCGCCGCCCCCGGCGCCTACCTCTCGCGTGGCAGCGCCTGGAACTCGACGACGGCGATTTTCTCGATCTGGTCTGGTCGGGCCCCGAGCAGGCCCCGGTCGTGCTGTTGATGCATGGCCTCGAGGGCGGTATCCACTCCCACTATGCGCGCGGGATCATGTGGCAGCTCAACCGTTGCGGCTTTCGCGTCTGCCTGATGCATTTTCGTGGTTGCGGGCGTGAACCCAACCGCCTCCCGATCAGCTACCACAGCGGCAAGACCGATGATCCGCAGCGCGTCCTGGAGTACATCCAGCGCAGCCGTGGGCAGGCCCCGTTTGGTGCAGTCGGGATATCGCTCGGTGGCAATGTGCTGCTCAAATGGCTCGGTGAGCAAGGCGAACGCTCGCCGCTGCAGCGTGCCGTTGCCATCTCGGTGCCGTTTCGCCTCGGCGCTGCCGCACGGCGCCTGGACCAAGGCCTGTCACGCCTCTACCAGCACCACCTGCTACGCAGCATGAGGGCCTCGTATCGGCACAAGTATGCCCGCATTGCCTCGCCCCTGGATGTGGATATCGAGCGGCTGAACAGTTTCCGCTTGTTCGATGACCAGGTGACCGCGGCGCTGCATGGTTTCGCCAGCGCCGACGATTACTATGCGCGTTGCAGCAGTCGGCAATTCATCCCGCGCATCCGCGTCCCGACCCTGATACTGCATGCACGTGACGACCCGTTCATGTTCGCCGACACGCCGCCGGAGGAAACGGAACTGCCGGGGCAAGTCTGGCTGGAGATCCCTGAGGGCGGCGGCCATGTCGGATTCATCAGCGGCTGGCTGCCCGGCTGGGCCGAGTATTACGCCGATCGACGGATTGGCGAGTGGATGACAGACGGTCTGCCCGCGTGATTACCGGCATCGGGCTCAATGCGTAGCCTGCAAATCTCACCGATTTCCTGCTGCGGGCGGTGGGCCGCGCGCCGCATCAACCGCCGCGGGCGGCGGACGACAGGTCCCACAGCGGCAGAAAGACACCCAGCGCCAACACGGCCACTAACACGCCGATCACGGTGATCAGGATGGGCTCGATCGCATCGGAGAGCCGCTTGAGTTCGAATTCGACCTCGGCCTCGTAATGCTGCGCCGTCTCCCGCAGCAGGTGGTCTAGCGCACCGGTCTCTTCGCCCACTGCGAGCATCTGCAGGACCAGCGGCGTAAACAGTCCGGTAGAGGCCGCCGTGCGCGATACCGTGCCGCCCTTCTCGATGCCGCTGCGCATATTGTGCACCTGCTGGCTGACATAGGCGTTATCGACGACGCCGGCAACGACGCTCAGCGCCTGCACCAATGGCACGCCGGAGCGGATCGTGAGTGCCAGTGATTGGGCGAATCGTCCAAGCACTGCCTTGCGCACGATGCCACCGACCAGCGGGGCATTCAGCAGGAACGCCGACCAGACGATCTGCCCGTTCGGACTGCGCGTCCAGGCTCGGAAAGCAAACAGCGAACCGAGCATGGCGATCAGTAAGACAGGCCAATAGGTCACGAAGAATTCCGACGTCCAGAGCAACAGCCGGGTCATGAATGGCAGCTCCGCGTTAAAGCGGGCAAACGCGGCGGCAAAGGTCGGTATGACCCAGATATTCATAATCGTCAAGGCGACCGCGATGGCCCCGAATACCACCATCGGGTAGCGAACCGCCGCAGCGATCCGCTCGCGGGTGTTCTTCTCGATCTCCAGATAGTCGGCCAGATGACCGAAAGCCTCTTCCAGCTTACCGGTGTTCTCACCGACCCGGACCAGCGAGACGAACAGCGGCGAGAAGACCTTGGGATGCCGGGCCAGTGCAGCGTGCAGCTCGCGGCCACCCTGGAGCTGGCGATGCACGTCTGTCAGTGTCTCGGCAAGCGTCGGATTGCTGGTAGTGTCTGCCAGGCCGTGCAGACCCTGCAGGATCGGCACCCCGGCGCGCGACAGGGTACGCAGCTGCCGCGCGAGCATCACGATCTCGGTCAGGTTCACCTTGGGCTTAGTCAGATAGATCCCGCGATCCTTGCTTTGGTTCACCACCGCCTTGAGTGGCAGGATCCGGATCGGCGTCATCCCCCGACGCAATAGCTGTTCGGCGACCAACTGCTCCGTGCCGGCCTCGAGCTCTCCCTGAATCGGGCTACCGTCGTTACTGCGTGCTGTATAGGTAAAATTCGGCATGGCTCCGGCTTATGCCTCAGTGGTCCGCGTCTCCACTGACGCGCATTACCTCGGCCAGACTGGTCTGGCCAGCGCTCGCCATCTCCAGCGCGGCGGTGACGATCGGCTTGAAGCGCGGATCGGCCTTCGCGGCGGCGGCGAAACCGTCGATGTCCTGATTGCGCAAGGCGACCAGCAGGTCGCCACGCATCTCCAGCAATTCGTAGACACCGACGCGCCCACGATAACCGGTATGATTGCAGCGATCGCAGCCGCTGCCCTGCTTGAAGCGCAATTCACTGCTATCTTCCTGCCGCTGGCGCGCCAGCCAGGCTGACTCGTGTTCGTCCGGTACATGGGTCACGGCACAGTGGCGACACAGGCGACGCACCAGGCGCTGCGCCAAAACCGCCTGCAGCGCCGTTGCGATCAGGTAGCCCGGTGCTCCCATGTCGATCAGGCGGCTGATGGTACCGATCGCGCTATTGGTGTGCAGCGTGGAGAGCACGAAATGCCCGGTGATCGCCGCGCGCAGACCGATCTGCGCGGTCTCCAGGTCACGCATCTCGCCGACCAGGATCACATCCGGATCCTGACGCAGCGCGGTGCGCAGGACACGGGCGAAGCTGAGCCCGATCTGTTCATGCACCTGCACCTGATTGACCCGCGGCAGCCGGTATTCGACCGGGTCCTCGACGGTGATGATCTTGTGCTGCGGTGTATTCAGCTCGTTCAGCCCCGCATACAGCGTCGTGGTCTTACCGCTGCCAGTCGGACCCGTGACCAGCAGCATCCCATGCGGGCGGCGGATGATCTCCCGCAGGCGGTCGTGCATCTCATCCGGCACCCCCAGCTCCTCGAAGCTCAGGATGCCCGACGTCTGATCCAGCAGACGCATCACCACCGCTTCGCCATAGGCTACCGGCATGGTCGACAGACGGACATCGACTTGATGGTTCTTGACCTTGATCTGGAATCGACCGTCCTGCGGCAGACGCTTCTCCGAGATGTCGAGATTTGCGAGCAGCTTCAGGCGCTGGACCAGCGCCGGCGCGATGCGCACCTCGTTCATCACACGTTCGTGCAGCACGCCGTCCACCCGCTGGCGGATGCGCAGCAGGCGCTCCTCGGGCTCGATATGGATGTCCGATGCGTTGTGCTGGACGGCGTCGTCGAAGAGCTTCTGCAGCAGGCGCACCACCGGAGCGTCCTCGGCCCCGCTCGCGGTCAGCATCTGCTGTAGATCGACATCGCCCTGGGAGAGTTCCTGATGCAGCTCGCCGGCGAGCTCACTGAGATCTTCCTGGTCCTGATACCAGCGCCCCAGCATGCGCAACAGATCGGCCTCGCGCACCACAGCCTGCTTGACACGTTTCTTCAGCAGGCGGCTGGCCTCGTCATAGGCGAACAGATCAGTCGGATCGGCCATGCCGAGCAACACCTCGTGCTCGCGATTCTCCAGCACGGCCATGCGGTAGCGGCGGGCCACGGTCTCCGGTAGCAGGCGTACCACCTGGCTGTCGACCCTGAGATTGGCCACATCGACGAACTTGATCTGCAGCTGCTGCGACAGGAACTCCAACAGGCGCATCTCATCGATTACACCCATATCGACCAGGGTGTAACCCAACTTCTGCCCGGTCTTCTTCTGCTCGGACAGCGCACTCATCAGCTGCGCCTCTGTGATGACGCCATTGCTGACCAGCAAATCACCGATACGAATCTTACGCTGCGGCGCCTGCGCGGCCGCCTTGGTATCGGCACTCAAATCAGCCATCGGGCGCCCCCAACTCAACGATCCGCTGCCGCGCATAGGCCGCAGCGGGCACCGGCAGGCCACCCAGCACCAGCGCCCGCCGATAGGCGTCTGGCGCCTCGGCATCACCCAGGGCGTCGAGGCTGATCGCCAGTCCAACCCAGGCCGGCCCGGCGCTCGGCGTGAAGGCCAACAACGTGCGATAGTTTTCCACCGCCGCTTCATAGCGGCCCTGTTGCTGATACATAGCGCCCAGCATCTGGCGCAACTGCACGGCATCGCGGCCCGTCACCGGTGACCTCTCGAGTAGTCGGATCGCGGCCGCGGTATCCCCGTTCTGCGCGAGAAGACGCGCCTTGATGATCACGAACTTCAGATGTCGGGGATGATGCATGAGTCCCTGGTCGAGCTGCGCGATCGCCGCGGCACGCCGGTTGCCGCGCAGCATCAAGCCAATCAGCAACTCGCGCGCGGCCAAGTCGTTGCTCGCACGTTGCAGATGCTGCTGCAACAGTGTCTCCGCCTCGGCCAGATCGCCGCGCGCAATCGCCATGCGCGCGTCGGACAACGGCTCCACTACCGCGGTCTTGGCGATCTTGATCTCCCCGATGGCCGAACTCCGCGCACTCGTCGCCGGGGTATCCGCAGCCTGCGGAAGGACAGTATTGCGCAGTGGCAGGTAGGGCTCGGAAGGCATTGTGTCGTTGTCGGCCACGGGGCCAGCAGCGGTGGCCGAAGTCTGATCCTGAGCGATCGGCAAGACCTCTGCATTGGTCGGTGCCGGCGCCCTCGTCGCCTCCGCGGCGGCACTGGGATTCGCCTCGTCGGCCGTCCGCAGCACCTCCGCCGACCGGCTGGCCGATGTGTTCAGTGACGGTGTCAGATCCACTGCGGCGACAGGCGGCTGTACCTCGGCCGTCGGGGGCAATTCGATGACCGTCGCCGTCGGCACATCACTGACGTTGTCCACGGCAAGAAAGCGCCAGGCCCAGGCCATCACGGCAGCGCCGACCAGGGTCCAAATCACGAGTTGGCGCCAGTCAGGCCGTCGCTGGAACAGCGATTCCTCGTCCGGGTCGACGACCGCCGGTGCTTCGGCACGCCGCACCGGGTGGTGCACCGCTGCCGGCGCGCGCGCGTCCAGGTCCTGCAACAGCTGATTCAGCAGACTCATCAGCCCATACCCAGCAGGGCATAGGCGCCGAACGCCGCGGCCCCAGCGGACAACGCGCCGCCGAGCGCCATGGAGACAAATTTCAGGCAGATCGGTGCGCGCCGCCGCAGGGACTCCGTGTCCTCAATAGCACGTCGCACATGACGTCGGGTGATCTGGGCCCGGCCCTCGCCATAGGCGGCGAGCAAACATTTGTGCGCAACGATGTTGACCAGACGAGGCACGCCCTGGCAGACGCGGGATATCTCACGCACCAGCGGCGGCGGGAACAGCCGTGGTCCCTGATAGCCGGCGATGGCCAGACGGTGACTCAGATAGCCTGCGATCGCTGGGATGTCCATCGGCGCCAGGACATAAGAAAAGGTAATTCGCTGCCGCAACTGGCGCACCGACGGCCTGCCGAGGTGCAGATCCAGCTCCGGCTGACCGAACAGCACCACCTGCAGCAGCTTACTCTTCTCGGTCTCCAGGTTGGTCAGCAGGCGCACGGCCTCGAGGCAGTCCTCGGGTAATGCCTGGGCCTCGTCGATGATCAACACCACCTTGCGCCCGGCCGCTTTCTCTTCGACCAGACGATCGTTGATCATCTGCATCACCCTGTGCTGTCCCATATTGCGGTGATAGCTGATGCCCAGCTCATCGGCTAGCGCGTAGCGCAGCGCCGTCGCCTTCAGTGCCGGGTTCGGGATGTAGGCAGTAACCAAGCTCGCATCGTCAGACAGTTCGCGCAGCAGCTTGCGGCATAACAAGGTCTTTCCGGTGCCGACCTCGCCGGTCAGCTTGATAAAGCCCTCGCCCATCTGCAGCGCAACCAGCAGGGTATTCAAGGCCTCCTGGTGCGACGGGTTATTGTAATAAAAGGCGGTATCCGGGGTCAGGCTGAATGGTGCCTCGTGCAGGCCAAAGAAATCCAGGTACATCATTGGGTCTCGCCCTCGGTACCGAAGATCTCGGGATGTCCACCGACATGGAAACCTCGATCGAGCCGATCGAGATCGTCCGACGCACGCTGTAGGGTCTCACCCCAGGCCGCCGGGGTGTCCACCACCAGCGGCTTCAGCAGGATCACCAGCTCACTCTTGCGCGACTCCTGCTTGGTCTGACGGAACGCCGCGCCAAGGAACGGGATATCGCCCAGCACCGGCGGCGCCGCCAGCCCCTCGGCCGTTCGCTCCTGCATCAGACCGCCGATCACGACGATCTGACCGCTGGTCGCATAGATAATGCTGTCGGATTCCCGCACCCGTGATTGTGCCAACGGCAGCGACTGCACCCGGCCGTCGACCACGAAGTTCTTGGTCTGATCGAGCACCTCGCTGACCGAGGGATGGACATGCAGGGTCACGCCACCGCGGTTGTCGATCTGCGGCGTCACGTCCAACGCGATGCCGGAGAAGAAGGGTGTCAGCGTGATATCCGATGCGGTGCTCGTCTCCGCGCTGCTGGTCACCGGTGTGGTCGATATATCCGTGACAAAGAACTCGTCCTGGCCGACCTTGATCACTGCCTTCTGGTTATTGACCGTGGCGACACGCGGGCTGGACAGCACCTGCACATTGCCCTGGGTCTTCAAGAGTTCGATGAACGCAGTAAAGCTGCCGGTATTTATCGCCAGTGAGAAGACGCCGCCAAAGGCCTGTGCGGCCGTGCCGTCGATCTCCTGAGGGTTCTGCGGATCGAGGTTGCCCTGGTTGCCGGCGATCCCGCTGTTGCCCAGGCCGGCCAGGTCTGCGTCGAATACGCTGCCGCCCCCGGTCTGGCCGAATTTGAAGGTATCGCCGTTGATCGTGACGAGTTTGCTCCAGTTTATGCCGGCCTGATAACCGTCGGCCAACTGGACCTCGATAATCTTCGCCTCGAGAATGACCTGTCGCTGCAGCGTGCCCTGGGTGGTACGCAAGAAGAGCTCGACCTCGCGCAGCTCGTTCGGCATCGCCCGCACGACCACCACGCCAGACTGCGGCGACACCACGATGGAACGCCCCCCCTGATCACCGATCAACAATTTAAGGGCCGACGTCAGTTCCTCCCAGAAGTCGGTACTGGTCTCGGTGACCACCTTGGACGCCGGCTCGTTTTCGTCAGTGGATCCGTACCCAGAGCCGTCAGCGCCCGAAGAACCGGAACTGCCGCTCTGCGTAACCTGCCCGGTACTAACCCGCATCTCCGAGTTGCCGCTGCGCTTTATCTTCAGATAGTTGATCTGATAGATGCGCGACTCGAGGCGCACCGGCAGCACGTTGAAACCGCTGCCGGTACGTCCGTATTCATACCCGTAGACGTCGCGCATCACCTGCATGACCTCCGGGATGGTGACATTCTTGAGCACCAGCGAGATCTCGCCCTCGACCTGCGGGTGCACCACCATGTTGTAGCTCGTACCCTCAACCAGGCTCATGAAGAAATCACGCGCCGGGATGCCACTGACGTTGACGTCAAAGCGTCGCTCGGCTCTGGCTGGATCGTCACCGCCCAATTGGATATTCATTGCCGGCATCAACGAGGTGGACACCTCGGGCGGAGGCGTAGCCGGCCGCGTGCGTGCGTCATCAATCCCCTCGGCGAATACCTCCTGCATCGACTCCATGGCGGTGCGCTCCACCGGCGCACGGGTCTCGCAGCCGGCAGATGCCAGCAGCACCACGACGATAAGCAGCCCCCTCATTGCCGTCCTCCAGGCGACTTGGTCGGCGCCTTTACCGGCGGCAGCAGCGAGGCCAGTTCCAAGGTCTGCCCATCGATGCTGAGCACCACCTTATGGCTGTCGATCTCGATGACGCGTGCGCCTGAGACCTCGTCACCAACAATGACGCGTTGGCCGCTGATCATCGCACTGCGCTGTCCGGCAACACTGAAGGTGCCCTGCAGCTTTAGACCGTCGATCGATGGCCCAGCCGATGGCGTACCCTTTGAGTCGGCGGGGCGCCAGCCCTGTGGCCGAGTCGGATCCGACAATAGAGAAACCGGCTCGGCGGCGATCTGTCCCACGCTCAGCATAGAGATCACCAAAATCAGGCCACTGACCGAAAATCGTTGCCTAGACACCGATCCAATCCTCCGACAGGCTCAAGGTATGCAGCCGCAGACGCACCAGGCTACGTGGATAGTCTTCCACCTCATAGCTGACGCTGTCCCAGAAGAAGCGCCAGGGCAGCGCCTCAAGGGCCTGCAGATAGCGCAGCGTCGCCATGTAGTCGCCGGCGAACTCGATGGAAAAATCGTGTCGATGCAGCGCAGCCGCCAACAGATCCGCGCTTTGCAGCGTGCCGTCGGCATCGAGCAGCGGCTTAGCATCGAGGGTCTGCAGGCGAATCAGCGTTAGCTTCGGCTCCTGCAGCAGCAGCTCTTCGACGAAGCGCGCCATGTCTTGCGGTGAAATCAGATCGCTGGTGACGGCCTCGAGACGCAGGCGCAGTGCCTCGACATTGGACCGCGTGTGCATAACATCCGCGCGCAGTGGTTTATTCGGGTCATCCTGTGCGCTGTTCGCCAGCGCGTTGAGCTCGCCGCTCAGCCGCGCGATGGCCGCGTTGTCCTCGGCCGACGCGTTCTGCATCTGCTCCATCTGCTGATACTGACGGTCCAGTATCACCAGATCAGCGAGCTGGTAGGAAACGGCGAATATCGCGATCAACACCAGCATCCGCTCGCGCGTGCTCAGCTCGGCAAACTTTTCAAGCAGCTCTTGCCATCTAGCCAGCATCGCCGACCTCCTCTGCCTTTGCGCTGCGCAGCTCGAAGTCCACCACGGCGCCCGGCGACTCTTCCTGGCGTTCAAAGGTCACGTTTCGAAAGGTTCGACCGGAGAATGCCTCTTCGGCCGCCAATGTCTGCAACAGACGCGGGATCAGCGCAGGCTCGGTGGTCTGTCCTCTCAGGAACATCTCGGTACCGCCGGCCGAAAGACCAACCGTGTTGAACCAGAGTCCGTCGAGGGTATTTCGCGCGAGGCCTCCGAAGAACGGCGAAAAGCCGCTCGGCGCGCCCGCGGTGTGCCGTGTGATTGCCGTCAGATTGGCGTCAAGTTGCCTCTGCAGCGCGCGCAGATTTGCGAGCTCCGCCTCGAGGAAGGGATCGATCTTCGGCTTGTGCAGGCTCGCTCGGAACTTCGCCAGCTCCGCTTCATGGCGTCGCAACGTGTCTGCGACCGCGGTACGCTCTTCGCTCAGGCCGGAGAGATAGACCTCGCCGACGATGGCCAGCACGCCGACGATCAGCAGGGCCCCGATGCCCGCATAGAGCATCAGCCTCGCGCCGTCGCTCGCACTGGCTGCCGCCGCGTAACCGCGGTACAGGTTGATTTGTTGCACTACGCTGCCCACGGCAGTCCTCGCATGGCAGAACCCACGGCGGTGGCACCGCAGCCGAGTGTCTTGAGCTCGACACCCTTGGCCAGGCCGATGCCGGCAAAGTCGAAACGGTGGGCCCGCACGGTAAGGAAGCTGTGCGCGGCGTTCTGCAACGCGTCGAACAGGCGATCGTCGCCGACGATGACCGACAGCTGGTCGGCCGGTCCCAGTGCATACTGGCTCTCGAAGTAGTCCAGCGAGCGCTGCACCTCGAGGGCTAGATTCTCCATCTGTGCGTGCAGCAGCGCCGTGTCCGCGTCGGCATCGTAGTCCTGCGGTACACGCCGACTCAGATACAGCTCCGGACCATCGACAATCTCGATCACGGTCTGACCGGAGTGCATATGCAAATAGGCGCGCGGGCGACCCGGCCGGTCCAGGTACATCGCCAGGTTACGGATCGCCATCTCGACGATATCAATCGCCTCGACGGTGAGCCCGACCTGATCCAGGAGACCGCCGAGCTGCTCCACCTCGTCCTGCCTGGCGACCACGACATAGACCAGCTCCGGCGACCCTGGCCGCCGACTGGGCGGCAGCTTCAAGACGTCGATCACGGCCTCCTCGACCGGAAAGTCGATCAAGTCCCTGACCCGCCAGCGCATGGCCTCACGCAGCTCCTCGGTCGCCAGTTCCGGGGCCTCGAGCTGAACGAGTGAATAGGCCGTATGCGGCAGGGTCGCGACGACCGGCAAGCCGCGCACGCCCAGCTCCCGGACGGCCCGTTTGACGGCCGCTGCCCGATCCTCGGCCGGGTCGAATGCACACCAGCGAGAGCCGGCCACCAGCGGTCGATCGGCGCTGCTACGGTCGATAACGGCCATGGCCACGCCGTCCTCGTACATCTCGAGACCGAGAACACGTGACGATGCCGCTCTGTTTGTTAGCCAGCTGAGCAAGAATTTCCCCTCCAGGCGAAGGGCCCGAGTCATGGACCGTCAACGCTTGGTAGCGGCGGACAAGCCGGCGGCTTAAGGAAAAAGTTTCACCCAAAGATGGGGACTGGCACACGCCTTGCCCGGCGTTCGATCTACATCAGCGGGTAGGCCGTTTCCTGCTCCAGGCCGAGCATCTGGCTACCCATCTGTAGCGCCTGATCGGTAAATTCTTCCAGCCGTGCCCAGCGGGCGTCGACATCCATTACCTGGTCCATCGCACTGTTGATCACGCGCAGCGCATGACTACCCTGAGACCGTTCACCCGGGGGCAGGTGTTCAGAGACTACGAACAGCCGCGGCTGCGCCTCGCCCTCTTTGACGAACGCAGCAACGAAGCGATAATCGTGAGCGTCTCCGCTCTCGATCTCACCCAGCACGGTGACGGCGAAATCACCGCACTGGAATCGCCGCTGGGGAATCGCTGTCTGAATTTTTGGGAAAGCGCTCATCGGCCGATAGCGCGCACGGTGACCTTCCCGTGGACGTCGTGGCTGTGGTGGAAGCAGATGCCGCCGATGCCCATCTTCTGTACGACGATACGAGGGAGAAACATTGACCCAACGAGAGTTATCATAGCGCGCATTACTGAGGTGAAATGACGTGCCCGAGAGATTAAGCAAGCTGAATGCAGGGTGCAAAGCCAGCATCTTCCTGGTCGCCGCGCTGCTTTACGCTGCAGGTGTGACAGCAGCACCGCCGTACCCCCGTCCGATCGACCTGCGGGCCTGTATCGCCAGCGCGCAGAGCGGTGCTGCGCTGGCTGCCTGTGAGGCTCAGGCGCAGGCGGGCCTCAAGCAACGCATCCAGGAGCTGGCGACGGCGATACGCCAGCGCCTCGATGCCAAGCAGCGCCTGATATTCGAACGCAACATCAGCGCGTGGCAGGCGTTCTTCGATAGCGAAGTCGCGTTACTGGAACTCAGCCTTGGACTGCGTCCGGACCGGCTGGGACGGAAACTCGAACCCGGTGCGATCACACGGCTGTATGAACAGCGAGAGCAACAGCTGCGTGAGCATGTGCATAACCTGTCGCTCGCCAGGCCGGCGGGCAGTGAAAACATGCGCTAACTGGCCTAGCAGCCTGTCGGACATGAGCTAAACTGGATGGCCTCTCAACACCAGGAATCGACGCCGCCATGCCCTATTTCGTCTACTACGTCACGCAGCATGCAGACAACAGCAAGAAACTGCTCGAGCATCTCGACACCTTCGACAATTTCAAGGCCGCGCGCAGTATGGCGCGTGAACAACGCGCCGCATTGAAGGCCGAAGGCAGTGACCGCGACTGCCGATTGATCTTCGCCAAGAATCAGGTCGAGGCGGAAAAGCTCCTCAGCGCGCCGCGCGAAGAGCGCGTGATCGGCGAGGATTGATCGGTCATCGAACGCGGTGCACCCGACTATGCTGGCCCACCTTCTTGCACTTGCAATATTCGGGTCAACCACAGGCGCAGCCTCAGGCCGATCTCGGTCGCATAGCCCATGGCGGCATAGCGGATATGATTATCGCCGTCGACAATGAAGGTCGCTGGGACCCCCTGCACACCCCAGCGCCGCGCGATCTCGCCGTTTTCGTCCAACAGCACCGGCATCGTCAGGCCATCCTCGAGCAGATAACCGGAAACCTCTTCGGCGCTCCCTGAGGTCGTCGCAATGGTGATCGTTGGCCAATCGGCCGCGATACTCGCAATACTGCCCTGTTCCAGGCGGCAAATAGGACACCAGCTCGCCCAGAAGTGCACCAGTACCGGGCGCTGCGTAGCTGCCAGCTGATAGGGGCTGCCATCGAGCAGGTGACCGACCAGCGGCGGCGCAGGGCCCTCGACGAGATCGCGCGACTGCCACCATTGAATGACCACGAACGCCAACACCAGCAGCCCGATATCGCGCAGCCAACGCACCCATCGCCGTCCGCCGGCATTGCGGACAGGCCGCGGTTTCAGCACAGTGCCTTCGTTGCGAGGTTCTGTCATAGAGTCAGCGTTGGGTCTTCGGAACTGGCGGAAACCGCGGTCTCTCCCGATTCACCGTCCCCGGTTCACGCCGCTCGCGGAGCACGGATCCAGCCGGGAAATCCCACCAGCCACCGCGATGCCGGTGAGATTTCCGGGCTAGCGTGCGGCCAGCTTGTCGCCGCCAGCGGCATGGTAAAACTCGATCACCTTGCGCACGTATCCCTGGGTCTCTTGGAAAGGCGGTATCTTGCGGCCGTAGCGAATCACGGCATTCTCACCGGCGTTGTAGGCCGCCAGCGCCAGCTGCAGATCATTGTCAAACATCACCAGTAGATCGCGCAGATATTGTGTACCACCACGCAGGTTCTGCGCCGGATCACGACGATCGTCCACGCCGTAGCGTTCGGCGGTTGCGGGCATCAGCTGCATCAGACCGACAGCGCCTTTCGACGACACTGCATCCGTACGATACGCGGATTCGGCGCGCACCACCGCGTGGATCAGCGCCGGACGCAATTGGCTCTCGGCGGCCGCGTGCCGGATCAGCGGTTGCAGTTCGTCACGTCGCTTGAACATTTGGCGCATCGCCGCCCCCGCACTTACCGGCGACCGCGTGCTGCGACCGGTAGCGATCTGATAGCGCCTCAACAGCTGCATTCCACTCATCGGTCTGTCCGTCAGATGAATGTGGCCGCGGGCATCGCGATACTTGTAGACGTCCGCCAGTGCGATGGATGAAAACGCCAGTGCACAGGTCAGGCAGGCAGAAATGGTCTTGATCACGATATGCATGGCGGACTCTCGCGGCAGAGTTTAGCACCACGTTCGTCGGAAACGTGACATGGCGACCCAAAAGGGATCGATTAGGAATAGCACTTTTTCGCTAGCGGCCCGTCACCCGCCTTACTTTAGCCGCTTGTCCCGACTCGGCGTGCAGCTTCTTGCGCTCGGACCAACACCGAACGCAATCCGTCAAGATTTCTGCCAGATCAACAGGCGATTGTTCACCGGCATCTCGACATCCTCTGCGAGTGACATCGCGCTGGCCGCGGCCAGCTCCTTCAGCCAGACGACGTCACGCACCCCCATCGCCGGATCGAACTCGCGCAACTGGGCGTCGAAAGCCCGGTTGCTCGGCGAGGTAAAATGACCGTCATGATTGAACGGTCCATAGAGCAGAAAGTGAGTGCCCGGACGCAGCACGCGCCCAACGCCGCTAAACATCTCCTCGACCGCGGCCGTGGACATGATGTGCGCGGTATTGGCACTGAACACCGCATCAAAGGGCCGTTCGGGCCAAGGGTCCTGCAGCACGTCGAGCGCGATCGGTGCTTGGACATTCGGCAGATGGGCATCCCTCAGCCATGTCATGATCCCCGGATGATTCTCCGCGCAATCGCTCGTATGCCAGGTAAGGTGCGGGAGTTCGGCCGCAAAATAGACTGCGTGCTGGCCAGTGCCACTGCCGATCTCAAGCAGGTGCTCGCAGTCTCTGAGGCGCGGCTGCAGCACCGCGAAGATCGGCGCGCGATTCTGGACGCAGGATTCGGAGAACGGCTTGTTCACTGCCACGACATCGACTCGCATATCACGACCATCAGGCGCCGCAGCATTTCTTGAATTTCTTCCCACTCCCACAGGGACAGGGGTCGTTTCGCCCCACCTTGGGTGCGACATGCCGCTGTGTCTGCGGCTTCGGTATCTCTCCGTCGACGTAATACCAACGCCCGGCGCGGCGCTGAAAGCGGCTGCGCTCCTGATGCCGCTTGAATTCGCCGCGTTCTTTGAAAGTTGCGATGAACTCCACCCAGCCCTGCTCGTCGCCGGTCTCACCGGCCTCGGTCGCTAGGATCTCCAGTCCCAGCCACTCGGCCGTATCGGACCAGCGCCGAGTCGCGTCGCGATCCCAATCGCTGCGGTGGTCCGGGTGCAGGGTGTCACCGAGGTATTCGATGGCATGCTCGGCGTAGGCGCTGTAGCGCGAACGCATCAAGGCCTCTGCGGTCTGGGGGGCGGCATCACCGTGGATATAGGGGGCACAACAGGCGCTATATGGCTGCCCGGAGCCACAATGACATGATTGCATGTGATGACCGTCCGTCGGAAATCTGACCGACGGGGTTCTAGCGCATCACCTGCCGAGTGATCAGACCAACCAAGTTAAAGAGATGGCCAGTGCGATCAAAATCAACACTTCGGATACCAGGGCCGTCAGAGAGAGCTTGGGCGGTGGAGATCGTAATTCCATTTTTGCTGCTTCGTACTGCATGATGCGGTTCCGTATGTTAAGCTTCACGTTGTACATACAAGTTATATATGCAAATTGCGCAAATTGCAATGACGAAAGAGAAAATAATCAACTTTCGCATCGACGGCGAACTCAAGAATCGGGCAAGAAAGCTGGCCGAATCGGACGGTCGGAGCCTGTCTAATTGGATCACGCAATTGATCGAGAAAGAGGTCAAGAAGGCAAAGCGAAAGGAATGATGAGCGGCGCCGTGCAACGGCAGATCACAACCCCAGCGCCTCCCAGCGTTTCCGGATTCGTTTCGCTGAAACCGGCTGCGCCGTCTTGAGTTCCTGGGCGAACAACGACACCCGCAGTTCTTCGAGCAACCAGCGAATCTCATCCAGACGCAGATCGAACGCGCCCTGCCTCTGTGCCTGCTGCTGGCGAGCGAGCCATTCATGCTGCACGCTGGACATCTCCTGCAGACGTTGTCGATCACGCGCGGCCGCACTGGGTAGCTTTTCCAGACGCAGGGCCATGGCCTTGAGAAAGCGCGGATAATGCGCCAGCTGCGCCCGCTCGGTCGCCTCCAGAAAACCACGGTAGACCAGCCGATCGAGCTGGGCCTGCATGTCCTCGACCGAGACGCGCCAGTTTGGCTGCGTGGTCGTCGCCAGCGCCGAGCGCAAGCGATGCGCCGCGGCGAGGATCTCCCCGGCCAGAAGACTGATCTCCAGCAACGCCGGTCCGAGGCGCGGCCGCCCCTGCTCCCGGCAGCGCGCAAATGACGTCGCGTCGCGCACGGCCCAGGCATCGTCGAGAAAGGCTCGGTCGAACGCGAGTTCGAGCAGTTCATCCAACAGGTCGGCATCTGCTGCAGCGTTGCCATCGGGGCTCGGCGCCACCTTGGCATAGTGCAGCCGCATGGTCTGCAGGTCGCGAACGTTCTTGCGCAGACCTCGCGCCGTCTTTGCCTCACGCAGCAACAGCAGGCGACGCAGACCCGCCCTATGGGCGCGCCGTGCGGCCGGCAGACTGTCGAGTACCCGCCGCTGCGCGTGACCACCGCAGTCAATGAGCGCCGGATAGCCTTTGATCTGCAGACGACCGACCGTCTGAGTGACCTCTGTTGGCAGCTCGCCGCAGGTCCAGTCGACCAGCCTTTCCTCGCGGTCGCCTTGCGGGTTAATCGGCAGGGCCCGCGCACTGCCCGAAAACTCTCGCTGCAACGCGGCCAGGTCGCGCGATATTGCCAGCGCTCTGCGGCCTTGTTCATCCATCAGCCGGATGCGCAGCTTGAGATGCTCGGGCAGCTGCTCCAGTTGCCAGGCGTCCTCGGGGATATGCAGACCCGTCAACCGCTTGAGCGTCGCCCCCAGCGTCTGCACCAGCGGGGCATCCGAGACCGGCAGCGCCGCCAGACAGCGCTCGGCGTGTTCAGGGACGGGAACCAGCTGGCGGCGCAGCGCCTTGGGCAGACTCTTCAGCAGCAGGGTGACCTTCTCGCGCAGGAGACCCGGCACGAGGCGGTCGACCAGGCCCGGCGACAGCTGGCCAAGCACGCTGACCGGCACCTTCAGGGTCACGCCGTCATTCGCCTCGCCGGGCGCGAAATGATAGTACAAGGGCAGGCGCGTACCGTTCAGATCGAGGTGATCGGGAAACGCGGCGACCCAGTCGGCGTCGATATCGGCGCGCTGCAGGTCGTCCATCCGCATGTGCAGGATCTTGGCGCGCTCGCGTGGCAGACTGCGCAGCCAGGACTCCAGCTGGGCGACGCTGTAAACGCCGTCAGGGACACGGTTGGCGTAGAAGCCGTAGATCACCTCTTCGTCGACCAGGATGTCACGCCGCCGTGACTTGGCCTCGATGTCGCGCAGCGTGTTGACCAGCTCGCGATTGTGTCGCCAGAACGGCGCGCGGGTGTTCATATCGCCCTCGGTAAGACCGAAGCGGAGGAAAATCGCGCGCGCCTCTTCGGGCGCGATCGGCCCGTAATTGACCCGCCGGCGCAGCACGATCGGCAGGCCATACAGCGTGACCTTCTCGTCGGCCCCCACCTGACCCCGTCGGCCCTGCCAGCGCGGCGACGAATAGCTGTGCTTGACCAGGTGTTTGGCCAGCGGCTCCACCCAGTCCGGCTCGATCGCTGCCACGCCGCGCGCATATAGTCTGGTGGTCTCGACCAGTTCTGCGGCCATCACCCACTTGGGCTGCCGAGCGAACAGTCCGGAACCGGGGAAGATGAAGAAATGGCGGTTGCGTGCGCCTAGGTAGTCGCGCTTGTCGCCCTGCGTGCGCACGCCGATGTGGCTGAGCAGACCGCTGAGCAAAGCGCGATGCAAGGTAGCGTAGTCGACCTCCTGCTCGTTGTCATGGTAGCCCAGCTCGTGCATCTGTACGCGGATCTGCACCTGAACGTCGTGCCACTCGCGCACCCGGCTCGCCGACAGGAAATGCAGTCGACACAGGCGCTCGAACTTGCGCCGGGTGAGGTGCCGACGGTTGTCTTCCAGGAATGTCCAGAGCTTGAGCCAGGCCAGGAAATCCGAACGCTCGTCGGCGAACTGGGCGTGCGCCGCATCGGCCTCCGCACGCCTGTCGGCGGGGCGCTCGCGCGGGTCCTGCACCGAGAGCGCGGCGGCGATCACGACCGTCTCTCGCAGGCAGCCCGTCTCGGCGGCAGCGATCAGCATGCGCCCGATCCGCGGATCGACAGGCAGGCGTGCCAGACGCTGGCCGAGCCGGGTCACCTTGTGCCTCCGGTCGACTGCGGCCAGTTCTTCCAGCAGCTTGTAGCCGTCGCGGACCAGGCGTGAATCCGGCGGATCGACAAACGGGAACGCCGCGATATCGCCGAAGCCGAGGGTGGCCATCTGCAGGATTACCGCAGCCAGATTTGTGCGCTGGATCTCCGGCTCGGTGAAGGCCGCACGTTCCGCGAAGTCATCCTCGTCGTAAAGGCGGATACAGACGCCCTCGGCGACGCGGCCGCAGCGCCCCTTACGCTGTTCGGCACTGGCCTGCGAGATGCGCTCGACCGGCAGGCGCTGGATCTTGCTGCGCGCACTGTAGCGGCTGATGCGGGCAAACCCGGCATCGATCACATAGCGAATGCCCGGCACGGTCAGCGACGTCTCGGCGACATTGGTCGCGAGCACGATGTGACGATGCCCGCTTGGCGCAAATACCCGCCCCTGCTCGCCCGGACTCAGGCGTGCATATAGCGGGATGACCTCGCTGTGCAACATCTTGTGCTTGCGCAGCGTCTCGGCGGTCTCGCGGATCTCGCGCTCGCCCGATAGGAACACCAGAATGTCGCCCCTACCCTCGAGCGACAACTCGTCGATCGCATCCACGATCGCCTGCTGCATCGCTTCGTCGCGTTCGCCGGCGCCGGGCTGCTCCGATGGCCGATAGCGTACCTCGACTGGAAAGGTACGGCCCGAGACCTCGATCACTGGGGCATCGTTAAAGTGGCGCGAGAAACGAGCTGGATCGATGGTCGCCGAGGTAATTATCAGCTTCAGATCGGGCCGTCTGGGCAGAAGCTTGTGCAGATAGCCCAGGAGAAAGTCGACATTAAGGCTGCGCTCGTGCGCCTCATCGATGATCAGGGTGTCGTACCCGGTGAGGTCACGGTCGTTACGGATCTCGGCGAGCAGTATCCCATCGGTCATCAGCTTGACCAGGGTCTCGTCGCCGGCACGATCGCGAAAACGTACCTTGTAGCCAATGCTCTGCCCGACCTCCTGGCCGAGCTCGCTGGCGATGCGCGCGGCCAGACTGCGCGCGGCGATTCGGCGCGGCTGGGTATGGCCGATGCGGCCGAACACCCCGCGACCCAGGCTGAGGCAGATCTTCGGCAGCTGGGTCGACTTGCCCGAGCCTGTCTCACCGCACAGCACGATCACCTGATGACGACGGATCAGGTCCCGGATCTCGTCTAGTCGTTCGGTAATCGGCAGTTCCGACGGGAAATCCGGCTGAGGCGACGTCTCGGCACGCCGCTGTGCGATCGCGGCCGAGCGCTGGATCGCCTGGTCGAGCTCGAGCCAGGCCGCTGCGTCGCCCGAGGTCTGCTCGAGGCGAACCGCCCAACGACGCAGGCGCGGCCGATCGCGCAGCAGGCAGCTGTCGATCCTGTCGGTCAGCGAGGAAGGGCGTTGGGCGGGGACACGGCTCGACATGGCACCGACCATTGTCGGCAGCCAAAGCCCACCCGACAAGCGCAACACCGAAGGGTTAACCCGCTTATCTCACCGATCCCCGAGCCTGCCCCCGGCCGTCAACTCCGCCGGACACGCCTGCGCGGATGACAACCCGTACCAAAGCGCGGCCTCGTCGGCGTCCCGCTCCACGCCCAGACCGAGTTCATACATCAGCGCCAGCTCATATTGCGCCTCCGGCCGACCCTGCTCGGCCGCCTGACGGTACCACTGCGCCGCGCGCGCGAGATCTCGCGGCATGCCCAGACCGTTGCGATACAGATAACCGAGGAACAGGGCCGCCTCGCCGTCGCCGGCTGCCGCCAGCGAACGCCAGGTCGCGATCGCGGCGGCGCGATCGCCCTTTCGCCAATCCTCCAGCGCCACATCGACGGGCCGCGCCGTCGCCTGGGCCCACGTCAAGATCAACAAAAAAAAGACTGCGCCGGGAAGGCTCCTCATTGGATCACCTCATGGATTCTATCGAGCATCTATGGCCGATATTAAAGAATTCTAGCCAAGCGCCACTAAATTCAATGAGAAGAAGCGGATCGCGCAGTTTTGCCGCGGTATCGGCAACGCCGATCAGAGAGCGCAGAAAGACGTGCAACAACCAGCCCAGCAAACGGCCTACAATCCACTGACCCGCCGCTACGATGTCAAGGCAATCACATCGCTGGGCTTCGCACTGGTCATTTTCCTGTTGCTGCTCTCGATCATCGGCGGCTATCACACCACTAGCACCCACAAGACAGAACTCTCTAGGCTGGTCATTGCGGCCGGGAACAAGATCACCTTGGCCAATACCCTGCGCGAGGCGGTGCGCGAACGCATCGACAGTCTGCAGAATATGGCCGCGCGGTCGGATATTTTCGAACGCGACGCCGAAAAGCTGCGCTTCTTCGACCATGCGGCGGATTACAGCCGGGCGAGACGACAGCTGATCGAGAAACTCAGCACCGACCAAGAGCTCAGGGTCCTCGAGGAACTCGACGCTACCGTCAAACAGGTCGCCGTGCCGAACGCCCGCGCGCTGCGGCTGCTGTCCGACGAGGGAGCATCGCTCAGCGAGGTACAGGCCGCCGTACAGGCCGCCGTCGACGGCCATCTGCGTCTGCTGGGCCGCCTCGATGGACTCGTCCGCATCATCAATACCGTGACCCAGGCACGCGTCCAGGAGGCCAGCGAGACCTTCCACGAGGCCGTGTTGACGACTGCCCTGTTGGGCATGGTGGCGTTTGCGATCGCCGTGTTCACTGCGGCCTACGTCGTCACGAATGCCGGTGCGCGCAATAGAAAGCTATCGCATCAGGCCGCGCACGATGCACTGACCGGGCTTCTCAATCGCCAGGCGTTCGAGGCCTCGCTGCGACTTACGCTGGAGCAGTCCAGCGTGGCTCCCACCCAGCACGCGCTCATGCTCCTCGATCTCGACCGTTTCAAAATGGTCAATGACAGCTGTGGCCATCCGGCAGGTGATGCGCTGCTCAGGCAGCTCTCGGCCCGCCTGACGAACAGCCTGCGCCAATCGGACGTCCTCGCGCGCCTCGGCGGCGACGAGTTCGGTGTGCTTTTGCGCTTCACCGAGCCGAGCGACGCGGAGGCAGTCGCAGAAAAGATCCGTCGCACCATCGAAGACTTCACCTTCGTCTGGCAGGGTCAAAGCTTCAAGGTGGGCGCCAGTATCGGCATGGTTCCGTTTGGTGCCGAACCCATTGCGATAGCGGAGCTCATGAGTGCCGCAGATGCCTGTTGCTACTCCGCCAAGGAAGAAGGACGCAACCGGGTGCACCATGCCGGCACGAATACCGAGACCGTGCGCCGCCGCTCCGGCGAGATGCGCTGGGTGAACCGCATTTCCGATGCCGTTCACCACGACCGCTTCATGCTGTTCGGGCAGATGATCACGCCGATGCATCCCGAACTCGATGACGGCCGGCTGGCACTGGAGGTGCTGCTGCGCATGAAGGACGATGGCGGTCTCGGGATGATCGCGCCCGGTCAGTTTCTGCCCGCCGCCGAGCGCTATGGGATCGTGCCGGACATCGATCGCTGGGTCGTGCGCAACAGCCTCGAATGGCTGGCCGGGCTCGGCCGCACCGCCGAGGAACTGCGCATCAATATCAATATCTGCGGACCCGCTGCCTCTGACCCCCAGTTTCACGCCTTCGTCCGCAACTGTATCGCCGAGACCGGTGTGCCGCCGCGTTCGCTGTGCTTCGAGATCACTGAATCGACGGCGATCCGCAGCCTGGCAAACGCCGCCGCGCTGATCGACGCCCTCGGCGACCTCGGCTGTCGGTTCGCGCTGGACGACTTCGGCAGCGGGCTGTCGTCGTTCAACCAGCTGCGTCATCTCAAGGTCGATTACCTGAAGATCGACGGCAGCTTTGTCCACAATATCGACCGCGACCCGGTGAATCGCGCCATGGTCGAGTCCATCAACACCATCGGTAAAAAACTGGGCAAGCGCACCGTCGCCGAGTTCGTCGAGAACCAGCGTATCCTGGAGATCCTCAAAGAGATTGATGTCGACTACGCGCAGGGTTTCGGCCTCCACCGACCGGAGCCATTGGGCAGAATCGAGGCCCAGATTCGTCAGGCGCAGGATGAACACGCGGGGATTCGGCTGCACTCGGCCTGATTTCGCTACGGTGGATTTCTGCTGCGATACGGCGTTCCGCTTATCGGCACCCTAAACAGCGAACAGGATCTCGCCTCAGCCTGGAAATTTCACCGGCTGTTGAAATTTCCAGGTTATCCCAAAATCTCCGCTCGGGTGCGATGAACTAAGTGAAGCGCAACACTGAACTGCGGCGACCCGGATCCGGCTCAGTGCGCACTACCCTTCAACGCGGACACCATGCCCTCGATGGTGTCTTTGGCATCGCCGAAAATCAGCGATGTGTTGTCCTTGTAGAACAGCAGATTGTCGACACCGGAATAGCCCGGGTTCATCGAGCGCTTGAGGAAGTACACCTGCTTCGACCGGCCCGCTTCGAGGATAGGCATGCCGTAGATCGGGCTGGAGGCATCGTCCTTTGCGGCCGGGTTGACGACGTCGTTGGCACCCACCACTAGGGTCACGTCGGTGGAGGGGAAATCCGGGTTGATCTCGTCCATCTCGAGCACACGGTCGTAGGGGATATCGGCCTCGGCGAGCAGCACATTCATGTGCCCCGGCATGCGGCCCGCGACCGGGTGCACCCCAAATTTCACCTCGACGCCGCGCGCCTCGAGCAATTCCATCATTTCTTTCAGCGCATGCTGCGCCTGGGCCACCGCCATACCGTAACCGGGCACGACGATCACGCGGTTGGCGTCTTCCATCCAATACACCGCATCCTCTACCGAGGCCGACTTGATCCCCTTTTCCATCGCCGCCGCACCGGCGCTCGGCGCAGCGGCGCTCTCGTTGCCGAAGCCGCCAAACACCACGTTGATGATCGAGCGGTTCATCGCCTTACACATAATGTAGGATAGGATCGCGCCCGAAAATCCCACCAGCGCACCGACGATGATCAGCAGGTTGTTGTGCAGCGTGAAACCGGTGGCCGCCGCGGCCCAGCCCGAATAACTGTTGAGCATCGAGATAATCACCGGCATATCGGCGCCGCCGATCGGGATAATCAGGGTCACGCCGAGTACCAGTGCCAGCAGGATCATCAGACTCAGCGAAACCACACTGCCGGTCATTGCAAAGTGCACGCCCAGTGCAATGGTCGCCAGCGCGATCGCCGCATTCAGCTGATGCTGCATCGCGAACTTGACCGGCTTGCCCGAAATCAGGCCCTGCAGCTTGCCGAACGCGATCACCGAGCCGGTAAAGGTAATGGCACCGATGATCGCACCGGCCGACAGCTCACCCATCAGTACCGCGTTGAGCAGTCCGGCATCGCGCTTATTCAGGAAAGTGCCGATCGCGACCAGCACCGCGGCCAGGCCGACGAAGCTGTGCAGCGCCGCGACCAGCTGCGGCATCGCCGTCATCTGGATGCGCTGCGCGAGGACCACGCCGATCAGACCACCGATCAAGACCCCGGCGATGATGAATCCATACGACTGCACCTCGCTGCCGAGCAGCGTGGCGACGATCGCCAGCGCCATGCCGGCCATGCCGAGAAAATTACCACGCCGCGCGGTCGACGGGTGAGTCAGGCCCTTCAGCGCGAGGATGAACAGCACCGCCGAGATCAGATAGGCGACGGCCTGGGTGTTGGCGGAGAGCTGCATACCTCAGGGCCTCACTTGTCTTTCTTCTTGAACATCGCCAGCATCCGGTTGGTCACCAAAAAGCCGCCAAAAACGTTGATCGAGGCGAGCAGCACGGCGATGAAGCCGGTGATTTCGGCGAAGCTACCGACCGCGTCCAGCCCGGTCACCAGCAGCGCGCCGACGATCACGATGCCGGAGATTGCATTGGTCAACGCCACCAACGGGGTATGCAGCGAGGGCGTGACTCCCCAGATGACGTAATAGCCGATGAAGCAGGCGAGTACGAAGACGTAGAGTGCAATCAGTGTGTCCGGCATTGCCGTTACCTCAGCATCGAGCGTTTATCGGGGGCGGCTCTAGGCCATCGGGTGCAGCTGCGCTGCGTGGGTGATCTCGTCGGCATCCAAGTCCTTCAGCGCTGACGCCGTCGGCGGACTTGTCGAGCATGATATCGAGCAGATTGGCGATGTTCTTGGCATAGAAGGCGCTCGCATCCGAGGGCATCATGGCCGGATAGTTCGTGTAGCCCGATTAGGATCACACCGTGTCGGGTCACCACCTGGTCGGCCTCAGTCAATGGACAGTTGCCCCCGTTGGCAGCCGCCAGATCGACGATCACCGAGCCCTTGCGCATGCGCTCGACCACTGCCTTGGTGATCAGCACCGGCGCCGGCCGGCACGGAATCAGCGCCGTGGTGATGATGATGTGCGCCTTGGCCAGTTCGTCGGCGAGCAGCGCCTGCTGCTTCGCCTTGCCCTCCTCAGACAACTCCTTGGCATAGCCACCCTCACCCGCAGCGGCCTCGCCGATGTCGAGATCGATGGGTTTCGCGCCCAACGATGCAATCTGCTCGCGCGTCTCGGGGCGCACATCGTAGCCGTAGACATCACCGCCGAGTCGGCGCGCAGTCGCGATCGCCTGCAGCCCGGCGACACCCGCACCCAGTATCACCACGCGCGCCGGCTTGGCCGAACCGGCCGAGGTCATCATCAGCGGGACGAACCGGCCGAAATGGCTGGCCGCCTCGATCACGGCGCGATAGCCGGCGATATTGCTCTGCGACGACAGCGCGTCCATGGACTGGGCGCGCGAGATGCGCGGGATGCGCTCCATGGCGATCACCTTGATATCGCGCTGCTGCATGGCCACGATCACCGGATCGGCGTCGTCGCAGGTCTCGGCATGACTGATAAAGACCGAACCATCGCGCATCGCGGCCACCTCGTCGGTCGAGGGTTTGCGCACCTTGGCGACGATATCGCAGCCAAGCGCACCGGCCGTATCGGTCAGCTGCACCCCTGCCTCTTCATAGGCGGCGTCGCTGTAGTGTGCGGCCTCGCCGGCACCGCGCTCGAGCAAAACCTCGAGGCCACCGGCGATGAGCTTCTTTGCGATCTCGGGCGTGGTCGCCACGCGTGTCTCGCCGGCGACCCGCTCTTTCGGAATCCCGAGTTTCATGATGACTTTGTGCGATCCAGAGGGGGAAAATTCGAACGGCGCGAGATTATCTGCCGAATGACCCACGCAGGTCAAAGCCGAGAGGTGCGCGAGGTGTTAAAAGCGCAAGTCGCGCCCTAGCGTCCGGGGGCGCCGACCGAGGCCAAAAGCCTCGGGCCCAGAACAGACGCAGCCGTTTCGCACAAGAAACGCTGGGCAAGCCGCAGTGACCGGAGAACAACCGCGCCGATGTGTCAGATCCTTTTACACTCGACTTAATCTATTATCTAAAATAGGAAGCATAAGACACTGTTTTTATTAATTAACTCTAACTTGGCTCAATACCTGCTTATGTAATCAAAACAACAAAAAGTAACAACAATAAGAACACCCGGGACCCCGTAATACGGGTACTTCAATAGCCGGCTCACGCCGGCTTTTTATTCGCACTCTGGCCGGGTATTGATAGGCAGCCGCCTGCCCCGATACCGAGTCGCTTCATAGCCGTCTCAAACGAGAGCGGGTGCGGCTCCGCGATGAACGCCGGCTGCGGCCCTGCAACCAACGCCGAGGAGCCGGCCGGCGATCTCCGATTGCTGCTGAAACTTGGGTAAGATTGCACGCTTCGCAGCCTGACAATCCCCAGTGGCCATGGAATCGACCCGACAGACTAACGAACTGCCCTCTCGCGTGCTGGTCACCGGCGGTGCCGGCTTCATCGGCGGTAACTTCATCCACCAGATGCTCGGCTCGACAGACGCCGAGGTCGCCAACCTCGACCTGCTGACCTATGCCGGCAATCGCGAGACCCTGGCCGGCATCGAGGCCGATCCGCGCTATCGCTTCGTCCAGGGCGATATCGCCGACCCGGCGGCGGTGCAGGCGCTGATCGAGGGATTCCGTCCGACCTGCATCATCAACTTTGCCGCCGAGAGCCACGTCGACCGCTCGATCGACGGCCCGGCCGCACTTTATCCATACCAATATCGTCGGCACCTACAACCTGCTGGATCGCGCGCTGGCGTATTGGCGCACCCTCGATGAGGCGGACAAGGCGGCGTTCCGCTTCCTGCATGTCTCGACCGACGAGGTCTACGGCTCGCTGGGCGAGAGCGGGGCCTTTACCGAACAGACGCCCTATGCACCGAGTTCACCCTACTCGGCCTCCAAGGCCGCCTCAGACCACCTGGTGCAGGCCTGGCATCACACCTATGGCCTGCCGACGCTGACCACCAACTGCTCCAACAACTACGGCCCCTATCAGTATCCCGAAAAACTCATCCCGTTGATGATCCTCAATGCGCTAGAGGGCAAGCCGCTGCCGATCTACGGCGACGGCGGCAATGTGCGCGACTGGCTATTCGTCGAGGACCACTGCCGCGCAATCTGGCATGTGGTGCAGCACGGTCAGCCCGGCGAGATGTACAACGTCGGCGGCAATAGCGAAAAGACCAACCTCGAGGTGGTAGACACCCTGTGTGCCCTGCTCGACGAACTGGTGCCCAACTCGCCCCATCGCCCGCATGCCCAGCTCAAGACCTTCGTCGCCGACCGCCCCGGCCACGACTGGCGTTATGCGATCGACGCCAGCAAGCTGCGCGATCAGCTCGGCTGGCAACCACGCGAGACCTTTGCGACCGGTATGCGCCGCACCGTGCAGTGGTATCTGGAAAATCGCGCCTGGTGCGCGGCGGTCAAGGCCGATACCTATGCAGGCCAACGCCTCGGCCTGGCGCCGAACGCCCCCGAGGCGACCGCATGAAGGGCATCATCCTGGCCGGCGGCGCCGGCACCCGGCTGCACCCGATCACGCTGTCGATCAGCAAGCAACTGCTGCCGGTGTACGACAAGCCGATGGTCTACTACCCGCTGGCCACGCTGATGATGGCCGGCATCCGCGAAGTTCTGATCATCACCACGCCGCGCGACAACCCGCTGTTCCGCGAGCTACTTGGCGACGGCAGTAAGTGGGGCCTGGCGATCGAATATGCGATCCAAGAAAAACCGGGCGGTCTGGCCCAGGCCTTCCTGATCGGGCGGACGTTCATCGGCGGCGCGCCCTGCTGCCTGGTGCTCGGCGACAACATCTTCTTCGGCCAGGGCCTGGGCCGCCTGCTGCAGCAGGCGGCGCACAAGACGGCTGGGGCGACGGTGTTCGGCTATTGGGTGCGCGACCCAGAACGCTATGGCGTGGCCGAGTTCGACGCCGACGGCCAGGTGATCAGCCTGGAGGAAAAACCGGCGCAGCCCAAGTCGAACTATGCGGTAACCGGGCTGTATTTTTATGATGACCGCGTCTGTGACTTGGCAGCGGGACTGCAGCCCTCGGCGCGCGGCGAACTCGAAATCACGGATCTCAACAAACTGTATCTCCAGCGGGGGGCGCTCGAGCTAGTCCAACTCGGTCGCGGCATGGCCTGGCTGGATACCGGCACACACGACTCCCTGATGGAGGCGGCCGGCTTCGTCGAGACCATCGAGAAACGCCAGGGGCTCAAGGTCTGCTGCCCGGAAGAGATCGCCTGGCGCAACCGCTGGATCGACGATGCCCAGGTGCGGGCACTGGCCGAGCCGCTGCATAAGAACGGCTATGGCCAATACCTGTTCGAGCTTCTGGAGCACGGATCACCGTCATGAAGGTCACCGAATTCGATCTGCCGGGCCTGAAGCTGATCGAGCCAAGACGCTTCGGCGATGCGCGCGGCTGGTTTGCCGAGGTCTGGCAGGCAGATCGCTACCGCGAGGCTGGCATCGACGAGACCTTCGTGCAGGACAACCTGGCCTACTCGGCCAAGGGCGTATTGCGCGGCCTGCATGGCCAGGAGCCGCACGCCCAGGGAAAGCTGGTGCAGGTGTTCAGCGGCCGGGTGTTCGACGTCGCGGTCGATCTGCGGGTCGGCTCACCGACCTTCGGCCGCTGGCATGGCGTGATGCTCGACGGGGATACCGGTCTGCAATTTTATGTGCCGCCGGGCTTCCTGCACGGCTATTATGTAGTTAGCAAGCAGGCGCTTTTCGGCTACAAGACCACCGATATCTACAGCCCGAGCAGTGAATTCTCGGTGCGCTGGAACGATACCTCGATCGCTATCGAGTGGCCGCTGCAAGGTGAGCCGGTGCTGTCTGACAAGGACCGCAATGCGCCCTTGCTGGCCGAGGTACCCGAATCCAGACTGAGCAGATTTTAGGCTATGCGTATCCTGTTACTCGGCGCCACCGGCCAGGTCGGCTGGGAACTCGAACGGACACTGTCGGTGCTGGGGGAGTTGATGACCTCCTCTCGCAGCGCCAAAAGCGGCCTGCATCTGGATATCAGCGATCTGCCGCAGCTGCGGGCCACGCTGGATTCCGTCGCGCCGGATGTAATCGTCAATGCTACCGCCTATACCGCGGTCGACAAGGCCGAGAGCGAGCCCGAGCGGGCGATGCGGCTGAACGGCCAGGTACCGGCCGAGATAGGGGCCTGGGCCGCCGCGCACGATGCCTTGGCGGTGCACTATTCCACGGACTACGTGTTCGACGGTGACAAGGATGGGCCCTATGCCGAAACCGACCCCACCAATCCAGTCAGCGTCTACGGACGCACCAAACTCACCGGCGACCAGGCCCTGCTCGCCAGCGGCTGTGCGACCATCATCCTGCGCGTCAGCTGGGTATACGGGCTGCGCGGGCAGAACTTCCTATTGACCATGCGGCGCTTGATGAAGCAGCGAGGCGCGCTGCGCATCGTCAACGACCAGTTTGGCGCGCCGACCTGGAGCCGTTCGATCGCTCAGGCGACCGCGAGTGTGTTGGCGAAGGTGCCCGTTGATTTGGCGTCGCGGCGTGACTTGAGCGGCGTCTATCACCTCTCACCCGGTGGCGGCACCAGCTGGTTCGGCTTCGCCACCGCGGTGCGCGATCTGCTGAATCTGCAGTGCGAGCTGCAGCCAATCTCGACGAGTGAATACCCGACGCCGGCACAGAGGCCGAAGAACTCGCGCCTGGATTCGACAAAGCTGCTACAGACTTTCGGCCTGGCGATACCGGCGTGGGATCGCGACCTGCGGCTCTGCATCGACGGCCTGTGATATCGCAGCGGATCGCGCCGAAAAAATCGCATCCAGTGCAGTACGGCTGGCGCGGTTTGCCGATTGACCGCCAGGCGATTTCGGCGAACTCAGGCTAACCGGTTGGACTCCACCGTCGCATGGATCTGCTGGACCAAGCCGGTCTCCAGTTTCAACGCGCCCGCCAGCGTATCCAGATAGATCTTTTCCGGCGCCGAGGGTGGCTCGAGCATCAACATGGAGGCGGCGTATACCTCGGCGGCATGCTCCGGCGAATCGACGTCTCCCGCCAGCGCCGCGACATCCAGGGGCCGCGAATACTCTTCGAACAAAAAGGCCTTGTCGTCGGCGGGGAGGCCGAGCCCGTTGATCTGGTTCAGGATGGTCTGACTCTCCTGGGTGTCGATCTGGCCATCGGCCTTGGCCGCCGAGATCATCGCCCGGGCCAGCAGCATGCTCAGCGCGTTCGTGCCGGCGGCATCGCTTGCCCGCGGCAGGAATACCCCATCGGCAGGCGGCGTTTCGATGTCGCCTACGGTCCCCTGGCCCGACGAGGACTGCCCCGTCCCGCTCTGATAGCTTTGCCAGGCCTTATAAGCCACACCACCGACGAGTGCTAGCCCACCCAGTTTCAGCGCAGACCCGGCCATCTTCCTGCCCTTTTTTCCACTCAGCATACTGGCCAGAGCACCGCCCGCAAGACCGCCCGCAAAGCCGCCGGCGGCTCCGCTCCCAACCAACTGGTCGAGCAGACGTTTTGCATCGATCATCTGTCTTTCTCCTAAAACCTTGTAGATGGACCATTCGGACGCCACAGGGTTCCGCGACCGTGTTCAGGAGGCCCCCGGCATCGCCTGTTCGCGCGCGCTCGCCGCAGCGAGGGAATCACGCAGCTGCTTCTCCAGCGCCTTGAGCTCGGCGTTGGCCTTGACCCGGGCGGCACGTCCCGCATCGGCGATCTGCAGGCTGTCCTCGATAGTGGCGATCAGGGCCGCGTTCGCCTCGCTTACTGCCTCGATATCGAACACGCCGCGCTCGATCTGGCGACGGGTCTCGGCGTTGGCCTCACGCAGGTTATCGGCATTGGCGCGCAGCAGGTCATTGGTCAGGTCCGAGGCCGCGGCCACCGCCTCGGCCGCGTCGCGCGAACGATGGATGGTCAGCGCCTGAGCGAGTTGCTGGCGCCACAGCGGCACCGTGTTGACCAGCGTCGAGTTGATTTTGCCCACCAGCGCCTTGTCGTTCTCCTGCACCAGACGGATACTGGGCAGACTCTGCATGCTGACCTGCCGAGTGAGGCGCAGGTCGTGTATCCGCCGCTCCAGGTCGTCGCGAACCGCACGCAAGTCGCGCAAGTGCTGCGCGGCCAGCGTATCGTCACCCTCGGCGACGGCCGCGGCCTGCTGCGGGATCACTTGGTTATCCAATTCCCTCAACTTTTCCTCCCCCGCCGCGATGTAGTCCTCCAGAGTGTGAAAATAATCGAGATTGGCCGCATACAGGCGGTCGAGCGATTCGATATCGACCAGCAGACCGGTCTTGTGCTGTTCCAGGCGCCCGGTGATATCCTCGATCTGGTCTCGGACGTGTTCGTAGCGCTGCAACACCTTGGCCGCGTCCCGCCCCTTGCCGAGCAGACGATCGAACCATCCGCCCTTGCGATTCGGGTCGAGACCGCTGAGATCAAAGCCGCGCAGGGTCAGCACCATATCGTTGAGGGCCTCGCCGGCGGGCCCAACGTCTTTGGCGCGCACCCGCTCGAGCATGCTGTCCGACACGGTAGTCAGCTGCTCCTGCGCGGCGCTGCCGAAGAACAGCACCGAGTGGCTATCGTTCAGGTCGAGGTCGGCCAGCAAGGCGCCGACCTTGGCCGGTTCCAACGACCCGGTTGTCGCCATCGGATCGGGCAGCGAGGCCGCCTGCTCGCCGGGCTCAAGGAAATCGGTGTTTGGTTCGCTGGGTGGTTGCATGGTCACGGACCTCCAGGTCGCTGTGTGCCGTCTGTTCAGGTTATGCCTTCGCGCTCGAGCTGCTTGCGCAGCACCTCGATCTGCACATCCAGATCGAATGCATCGTGCTCGGCGAGTCGATTGAGCTGTCGCCCGAAGACGGTCTCGATATCGGTCAATACGTTGCGGAAATTTTGCTCGAGTTCCTGGCCACGTGCCAAGCGGTGCGTCTGCGCATAGCGGCTCGCCACCCGTTCGGCGCCTTCGAGGTACACGTTGAGGAACTTGCGCGCACGAAACCGCTCTTCTGGCCGCGCAACGACCTGCTCGAGCACGGCCCGCCCCTGACCGGCGATGCGATGCAGGCGCTGCTCGAGTTCCCGGTTGCCGATACGCAAGGCCGCCTTTTCGATCGCCAGGATTCGCAGTTCGGCCTGGGCCAGAGCCTTCTGCAGGGTCTCGTCGCGGACCGCTGCACGCGGCGCACCTAGTACCGCCTGCGGCCGCGGCAGTCGATAGGTCAGATGAAAACCCGCAATGGCCAGCAGGCCAAACGCCGCGCTCACCCATGTATCCTGCCCGACCGCGCCGAAGGCCGCCAGCGCGGTCCCTGCAGCGACCGCCAGCGCCGCCAGGTATTTGTACGGCAGGCCCCAGGAGCGCGTAAAGCGGCGCTCCGGCGCGACGAGCTCCTCGAGGATGCCCCGTCGATTGAGCACGCCTCCGACCACGATCATTGCAAACGCCGTCCCGGCCGAGAGGGCCGCGGCGAGCTGACCGCTGGCCAGCGAGACCAAGGTTGCAAAGGCCAGCGGCGTAGCAAGGACATAGAGGAGCGCGCCGCGCAGCCCCAGGCGCGAACGTCGCCAGGCCGAAAAATGATCGCGTGCGTCTCGCGCCGCCTTCAGCAGGGCGTCAAGGCGCGGATCCATCTGCTGGCTCTGCCGTTCAGAAGGCATGGATAAAGGCCTGGCATGAAACTAGGCCCACACTGGCCAGCAGAACAAGGGTTCCGAAAATTCGCACCAACACGGCCGTTCGGCTCCTGACTCAAACGAGAAGTTTACACAAACAGGGATTTTGTTCAGGTCTTATCCCTATATGCGGGTGTCAAACGCATTTTTCCAGTGCTGACAGCCACGTCGCGCACAGGGCTTTCGGCGATTTTGCTGCCCATGACCGTTGCGCATGCCGCGATTCGCGTTGCTGGCGTCACAACAATTTCGGGCTGGGAGCCCACGCGGACCAACCTTAGGTAATGCTAAGGTCCGGGGTTCGCCAGAGCAGCGGGATCCCGATTTTGCCAACCTTCAGACACCTCACCCTGCGCGCCGTTGTCAGCGGCGTGCTGATCGGGGCCCTGCTGACGCCCTGCAATATCTACTCCGGACTGAAGATCGGCTGGTCGTTCAATATCTCCATCATTGCACTGCTGCTCGCCACCGGTTTCTGGACCCTGCTTGCACGCCTGCGGTTGGCCGACCGGCTCGGCGCTGGTGAAGCCAATATCACGCAGACCACCGCCTCGTCATCGGCCAACATCATCTCCGGCGGTCTGGTGGCCCCGATCCCCGCCCTGGCGATGCTCTCGGGCGGCAATCTGGCATCGACACAGCTCATCCCGTGGGTATTTGCGGTCAGTTTTCTTGGTATCTGGGTGGCGTGGTATCTGCGGACATCGCTGATCCTGCGCAGCGATCTGCCCTTTCCGACCGGTCGTGCCACGGCGGAGACGCTGCTCGAGATCTTCGACAGGGGTCGCGAGGCCGCGCTCAAGCTGCGGGTGCTGCTGAGCGCGACGCTAATAGCCGGTATTCTGAAGTGGCTCGACAGCGGCCTCTTCAGCCTGCCGCGGCCGAGCCTCGGCTTTGTCCTGCCGGCCGCCGGCAAGCTGTCTGGTTTCGGCGGCATCAGCGCGAAGAACCTGACCTTCACCTTGGATCCCTCGCTGATGCTGGCCGGCTTCGGCGCGATCATTGGCTTCCGCGCCGGTATCTCACTGCTCCTCGGTGGGATCATCTCCTGGGGTCTGCTGGGTCCCTGGGGGCTGACCCAGGGATTCATCGCGCCCGGCGTCGATGACCTCGACTCCAGCTGGTTCGCCACCATGATCGAGTGGTTGCTTTGGCCGGGCGTCTCCCTAATGGTGGGCGCCGCATTGACGCGTTTTACACTGCAGGCGCTCAGCAACCGCAAGGCCTCGCGCCCCAGTATCGGCGATGTCGGCAGCGACGGCGCCCGAATCCCGAGGATGATCGGACTCGCAGCGGCCAGCGCGCTGGTGGTGGTTGCGCAGGTCTGGATCTTCGGCATTCACTGGTTGATCGCGACCCTGGCGGTGCCGATCGCGTTCCTGCTCGCCATGGTGGCATCGCGCGTCGTCGGCGAGACGGGTATTCCGCCGATCGGCGCCATCGGCAAGGTCTCGCAGCTGACTACCGGCGTCACCGCACCCGGCGAGACCACCGCCAATCTGATCGGTGCCAACGTAGCCGGCGGCGCCGCAGGTCAAAGCGCCGATCTCCTCAACGATCTCAAGGTCGGCCATATGATCGGTGCACCACCGCAGCCGCAGATTGTCGCGCAGTTCTTTGGCATTCTCACCGGCAGCCTGGTAGGCAGCGTAGTCTACCTGCATCTGATCCCGGATCCGGCCGGTATGCTGATCACCGACGAATGGCCGGCACCGGCTGTCGCCACCTGGAAGGTGGTGGCCGAGAGCCTTGGCGGTGGACTGACGGCGATCCCGACCAGCGCCCTGTGGGCCATCGCACTGGGTGGCGTCTGTGGTGCGGCCGGGGCCTGGCTGCAGCATTACCGCGCCCCGCGCTGGCTTCCGAATATGCCCGCCCTGGGGTTGGCCATGGTGATCCCGGCATCGATCGCCATCACTATGTTCCTGGGTAGTCTGATCGCCAGGCTGCTCGAACGCTTTCGACCCAACCTGGCACAGCGCTTCACCATTGCCGCGGCATCTGGATTGATCGCCGGGGAGAGCCTGAGCGGCGTCGCGCGGGCACTGCTGGGGATCTTCGGTTGAACCGACGCCTGGCCGGCTGGTGAGATTTCCAGGTTACGGCTTGAGGTGTGTCTGACGCGCCTGTTCCACCAGCTCAGTGATGGCACGTTGCTGCGTAGCATCCGGTGCGACAAACGCCACGGCCGCAACATACTGATCGAGCGCAAGACGACGAACAAATACCGCCCGGCAGGCCAGGCCTCGACCGGCGGCCACCGCCGGGACGTCCTCCACCGAAGAATCGGGCACCCCCGGCAGGCTGACCCACAGGTGATCGCCCGGGGTCAGCACCGTACCGCCCTGCGCGAGTGCAGTGACCGCCGCGCGGCTCATCGTTAGACCGAGTCCCGAGACCGAGATCTCGCAGGACTGCACCGACGCGCGATAGCCATCCGGGCCGTGCACGCCGACCGGCAGGGTGAACTGATAACGCGGGTATAGGCGACGCTCTTGCATTGCCCCGATAGTCTAGCGATCTGTCATGCGAATATCACCCGACCAAGGGTAGGTTACGCATACTGGGTAATCATGGCGCGACCTCTCCGGCAGATCACAAGACCCACCCGCCGCCGGGCCCGCGCCGTCAATCGTTTTCCCGTTCAAGATCGCAACAGTGCGACCCGCTCGCCTGCTCGGCGGATCGCTCGAGGACGGCGCCGGTGACGGCATTTGGTCGATAGGTCGTGCAGCCCTTGAGCCCCTGCTGGTAGGCCTTTAGGTAGATCGCGTGAAATGCATCGAAATCGAGACTCGCGGGGACATTGATGGTCTTGGAGATCGCATTGTCGACCCAGGGCTGCAGCGCGGCCTGCATGGCCAAATGGGCATCGGGGGACAGTTGCTGGGCGTCGACGAAGCAGTCGGGCAAGGGTCGGTCGCCGTATCGCTCGCGCCAGTGGCGCAGCGCAAAGTCGGTCAGCTTGTGCCAGGCGGGGGAGCCGTCCCTGCCGCGTACCCGACGGCGGTATTCGAAGTCGAACACCGGTTCGATGCCGCTCGAGACATTGTTCGCCAACAGGCTGATGGTGCCGGTCGGCGCGATCGCAGTGAGATGACTGTTGCGCAGCCCCTGCTCGGTGATGCCCTGGCGAATGTCGGCCGGCAGACGCTGAATAAAGGGTCGCCGCAGCAGGGCATCACGTTCGAAGAAGGGGAAGCTGCCCTTTTCGGCCGCCAGTTCGATCGAGGCCCGGTAGGCACTGTGGCAGACGGTCTGCATCGTGCGCGCCGCCAGCTGCCGGGCATCGGCCGAGGCATAGTGCTGGCCGAGCATAATCAGGGTGTCGGCCAGGCCGGTGAGGCCGAGCCCGATACGTCGGCTGCCCCGCGCCTGCTGCGCCTGCGCCGACAGCGGGAAACGCGACAGATCAATAACGTTGTCGAGCAGTCTGACAGCGGTCACCGCGGCCTGCGCGATGCCCTCCAGATCGAGAACGGCCCCGGCGGTAAAGGGCTCCCGAACGAAGCGGGTGAGATTGATCGACCCCAGGTTGCAGGCTCCGTAGGGCGGCAGCGGGATCTCACCGCAGGGATTGGTCGCGCTGATGTGCTCGCGGTAGCCGAGATTGTTCTGCTGATTGATGCGGTCGACGAACAGCACACCGGGTTCGGCAAAATCATAGGTCGCGCGCATGATGCGGTCCCATAATGCCCTTGCCGGCACCTCGCGCAGCACCAGACAGGGCACGGCCTCGGCATGGCCCGGCCAGCGGCGCAGCACCTCTCGGCGTCCGGCGCGATGCTCACCACCACCCAAGCCTTCGGCCGGAAAGACCAGCGGCCACGCGACATCGTCCTCTACCGCCTGCATGAAGGCATCGCTGATCAGCACCGAGAGATTGAAGTTGCGCAGTTGACCCCCGCGCTGCTTGGCCACGATGAAGGACTCGATATCGGGGTGATCGCAGCGCAGCGTGGCCATCATGGCGCCGCGTCGCGCCGCGGTCGACAACAGCGTCTCGCACATGCTGTCCCATATCCGCATGAACGACACTGGACCGGAGGCGACACCGCCGACGCGCCAGGCGGGGGTGCCGGCGGGTCGCAGCGTGGAGAAGTCATACCCGACGCCGCCGCCGAGCTGCATGGTCAGCGCACCCTCCTTCAGCGCCTCGAAGATGCCGGCCATGGAATCTTCGATGGTACCCATCACAAAACAGTTGAATAGCGTGACATCGAATTCGGTGCCCGCCCCGGCCAGGATGCGCCCGCCCGGCAGGAAGCAAAAATCCTGCAACAGGGAGAAAAAACGCCGCTCCCATTCTTGGCGTTCCTGTCGCTCCTGGCCGGCCAGCGCCTGCGCTACGCGACGCCAGGTGTCCTGCAGTTCGCGATCACGGACCACACCACCCACGCGATAGCGGTAGCGGCCGTCCCAGATCAATTCGGCGATGTCTGTCTCGAAGGGTGCACTAGCCTTCACGGCAGGCGCGCGCGCCACAGTATCTGCATCGGGTGGCGGTGTTTCGAGCACGTTGGCGAGGTCAATTCCAATCAATGGCCCCCGGTCAGCGGTACGAATGCCACCGGCAGGATTTCGTGGGTCTCGAGTTCGCCATCGGCCCCCTTTTCCAGCAGCCGCAGTTCCTGTCCGAACGCCGGCTCACCGACCGGGATGACGAGCCGCCCGCCGGCTACGAGCTGTTCGATCAACGGCGGCGGCACCGCAGGGGCCGCGGCGGTCACCAGGATGGCATCGAACGGCGCGCGTTCGGGCCAGCCGTGATAGCCGTCGCCGGTCCGCAGATGGACGTTTTGGTAACCCAGTCTGTGCAGGCGCTCGGCCGCGAGCTGGGCCAGTGGGGGGACGATCTCGATTGAATACACCTCTGCCGCCAGCTCCGCCAGGATCGCGGTCTGGTAACCGGAACCCGTGCCCACCTCGAGGACCCGGGATTCTCGGGTCGGCCTCGCCAGATCGGTCATCAGGGCAACGATGTAGGGCTGCGAGATCGTCTGGCCATGTCCGATGGGCAGCGGTCCATTGTCATACGCATGGCCACGCAATTCCGCACCGACGAACGCATGCCGCGGGACATTGCGCATCGCCGCCAGCACGGCATCGTCGAGCTTGTCGCGTTTGATATAGCGCCGAGTGAGATCCACTTCGGCGTCGATATCCTGCAGCATGCGTTTGAGATCTTGCATAAGGCCTGGCGTCCGTTGTGAAAGATGGCAACCTGTCGGACTTAACACTGTTTGGCCGCAAATCCCTGGATAGCGGTCAAGTCCGAAAGACTTGCTAGCCCCCTATTAACTATAGTGGCGCTGCGGCATCGGTCGCTACACGCACCCCTGGGAACATGCTAAAAGGTCGATTCCCGGACCCCCTGATACGCCTGCAGCCGTCGAGGATCGCGCCCATGGACTACGACATCAAGGACATCGCACTGGCCGATGCCGGTCGCCGGCGCATCGACTGGGCATGGGCGGAGATGCCGGTGCTGCGGCACCTATATGAGCGTTTCACCGCACAGCGCCCGCTGCAGGGTCTGCGGGTCAGTGGATGCCTGCACATCACCACCGAGACCGCAAATCTGGCGCGAGTGCTCAAGGCCGGCGGCGCGGATCTCCTGCTCTGCGCCAGCAATCCGTTGAGCACGCAGGACGACGTCGCGGCATCCCTGGTGCGTGATCACGATATACCGGTATTCGCCGTTTGCGGCGAGGACAACGACCGCTATTACCGCCACATCGTCGCCGCCCTCTCGCATCGCCCGCGCATCACGCTGGACGACGGCGCAGACCTGGTGAGTGAGCTGCACAAGCGTGGTGATGAGGCCCTGGATAACATAATCGGCGGTACCGAAGAGACCACCACCGGCGTGATCCGGCTGCGCGCGATGGCGCGCGAGGGCGCCCTGAAGTTTCCGATCATCGCGGTCAATGATGCCGACACCAAGCACCTGTTCGACAATCGCTACGGCACGGGTCAGAGTACCCTCGACGGCATCTTGCGCGCGACCAATATCCTGCTTGCCGGTCGCAACTTCACCGTGGTCGGCTATGGCTGGTGCGGCCGCGGCATCGCGACTCGCGCGCATGGCCATGGCGCACATGTCATCGTGTGCGAGGTGGATCCTGTGCGAGCACTAGAGGCGACCATGGATGGCCATCGCGTCATGCCCCTGGAGGAGGCCGCCAGACTTTCCGATTTCATCATTACCGCCACCGGCGACAAACATGTCATCGACCAGCGCCATCTCGCAGTAATGAAAGACGGCTGCGTGATCGGCAACTCGGGGCACTTCAACGTCGAGATCAATATTCCCGTACTGCAATCGATGGCCAGCGAGCGCCAGCGACCACGCCCGCATGTCGACGAGTATCGGCTCCCCGACGGGCGCCGCATCCGCCTGCTGGCCGAGGGTCGCCTGGTCAACCTGGCAGCGGCCGAGGGCCATCCGGCGGCGGTGATGGATATGAGCTTCGCCAATCAGGCCCTGTGTGTGGCCTATCTGGCCCAGAATCGGTTGGAAACGGCGGTACACCAAGTGCCTCGGGCCATCGATCAGGAGGTCGCACAACTCAAGCTCGCCGCGCTGGGTTTGACCATCGACACGCTGACCGACGAGCAGGAGCGCTATCTCGCCTCGTGGCGTGAGGGCACCTGAGCGACGCAAATCAAGTGATTCGGTGCGGCGATGACCGACTTTCGATAATGCTGCCGGCGCGCACCGCGAGGAGCTCGCCAGGCGCAAGCACCTGCCAGGGCTCCTCAGTAAGCGGCACACTGGCGATCAGCGTCAAGGCCTGCTGCGCAGTCTCCAGCCTCACCCCGGAGCCCGACAGATCCGGTACCTGTTCTGCACAGCTGCGCTCAAGCACAAACAGGCCGGGCAGCACCTGATCGCTGCCGGGCAGTGTGCGCCGATGCGCATGAACGAACAGCGTGTCGCTGTCCGTATAGAGGAAGTTGGCTGAGCCCAGCGCGCGCAAGTCGGCGGCAAAGTCTGCAATCACCTGCAGGCGCGCATCCAACGTCGGGATATCGCCGCTCGCCCCATCCCAGAGCGCCGTCAGCCGCGCCAGCAGATGACAGAACGCATGCTCGGAATCGGTCTCGCCGATCGGCAGGAAACGACCCAGCGCGAAGCCGGCGTTGTCCGCGATCGCCGGCAGATCACCGTTGTGTGCAAAGACATGGACGCACCCACCCAATTCACGCCCGAAGGGCTGGGTGTTACGCAGCGCCGGGACTCCAAACGAGGCCAGCCGGATATGCGATATGACCAACTCGCTTGGCGGTCCGTGATTCTCGATGTGCCGTACCAAGCTGCTTTCGCTCGCGGCACCGGGTTCGCGCAGCAGCAAGGCGTCGCGCCCGGTGTAGAAGGCGACGCCCCAGCCGTCTCTATGCGGCCCCTCGGCGCCACCGCGGCGAGTCAGCCGTTCGAGGGAGAAATCCACTGCGGTCGGCATGCGGCTCGACATGGCGAACAATTCACACATGCGCGCACTGTCGCGGGCCAGCCGCTGCGCAGGCCGGGGACTGCAGACGGCCCCGCCACGCATGATACTGCCATTTGTCGTGGTCGATTTCGCCTTCTTGCATATTTAGCCTGCAAATCTCACCGATATCCCGGCCAGCCTGCGAGTATGCCCGGCCCTGCGTTCGAGTCTCGAGCCGCCCGCGCGGCGAGTCAAGCCGCCCTGCGCTATCATCGGCGTGTGCAGCGCATCTCGCGATCTTGGCCGATCCCTACCCTTGCAGGCAAACCATGGCGCATGCGACCCTGCGTTTCTACGCGGAGCTGAATGACTATCTGCCCGCCGCGCTGCGCCAGCGGGATATCACGCTTGATTTCCGCCCACCCTGCCCGGTGCGCCATCTGGTCGAGACACTGCGGGTCCCGCACACCGAGATCGAGATCCTGCTGATCAACGGGGTTTCGGTCGACCTGGAGGCCACCGTCTGCGACCGTGATCGCATCAGTGTCTATCCAGTCTGGGAGGCAATGGACGTGGGACCACTGTTGCGCCTACGCAACTTTCCACTGCGTGAGACGCGCTTTTTCGCCGATGCCCAGCTCGGCCGCCTCGCGCGCTACCTGCGCCTGCTTGGCTTCGACACCCTGTTTGTCAGAGACATCGACGATGCCGACCTGGTCAGACAAGCCGTCGCGCAGCGACGCATCGTCCTGACCCGCGACCGGGATCTGCTGATGCGGCGCGCGGTGACCCACGGTTGCCATATCCGACAGGATGACCCCGTTGCGCAGCTGCGGTACGTCATAACGCGCTGCGACCTGACCGGCAGCGTGCACCCTTTTACGCGCTGCATGGAGTGCAATGACCTGCTCGACCCGGAGCGCAAGGCGGCAATACTGCACCGGCTGGAACCCGTCACCCGCGATACCTTTCACGACTTCTGGCGCTGCCGCGGCTGCGCGCGGATCTACTGGAAAGGCAGCCATTTCGAGCGGCTGCAGGGCTTGATCGATACGGTGCTTTAAACCGGATACCGCACTGCGCCACAACAAAGCGCGCAGCGGCGTGCGAATCAGTCCGCTGCCTGCAGCGCCACCGAGACCTCGACTTCTCGACCGTCACGCCATAGGCGAAGCGCAATCTCATCGCCGATGCGCTGCGCGTCGAGCGCCGACAACAGGTCCGGGATACTGTCGACCCGTATGCCGGCCACTGCCAGGATGACATCACCCGGGATGACCTGGCCGTCGGCGTCGACGCGGGTGCTGCGCAGACCCGCGGCCCCGGCGGCCGAGCCGGACTGGACCTGCAATACGACAACACCGCTGACGCCGAGCTGCTCCGTGAGCACCCGATTGATGTCGGCGTCTATCGAAACGCCCAGGCTGGGTCGAATGTATTCACCCTGAGCGATTAACTGTGGCACCACACGGTTGACGGTATCGACCGGCACCGCGAACCCGATCCCGGCATAGGCACCGGAAGGGCTGTAGATTGCGGTATTGATGCCGATCAGGCGGCCGGCACTGTCGAGCAGCGGGCCGCCGGAGTTACCGGGGTTTATCGCAGCGTCGGTCTGGATCAGGTGCTCGATGGTCGTGCCGTCGTCGTCCTCGAGCGATCTGTCCAGGGCCGACACCAACCCGCTGGTCAGGGTGTAGTCCAGGCCGAACGGGTTGCCGATGGCGAATACCTTCTGGCCCACGCGCAGGTCGCCGCTGGTGCCGATTGGCACCGCGGGCGGCCGATCGAAGGACACGTTGATGCGCAGCACCGCGAGGTCGTGCGCCGGGCTGCTGCCGATCAGCACGGCGCGATAGCTGCGGCCGTCGTTGAGACGGACGGTTGCCTCCGATGCACCCTCGACCACATGGTTGTTGGTCACCACATGGCCCAGATCGTCCCAGACCAGGCCAGAGCCGTTGCCGCGCGGCACGCTCAGCACATTGCGTGTCCAGGCGTTCACCACGCGCTGGCGGGTACTGATGAAGACAACCGTCGGACTCGCCCGTTCGAATAGTTCGATGGTCGCGATCTCGTCGCCGGCCAGATCCCCGCGCGCCGTAATTGACCGCGGTTCCGAGGTTATGCCGATCAGGTAGCGCTCGATCCATGGCAGGAACTGCCACAGCACGAGCAGCAGGACCAGCCCCCAGAATATCCAGCGCAGCCGACGCAGGGTCGGATCGGTCTGTGCGCTCATTGCGATACCCCAGGACCGGCACCATTGCGCACCTTCACCGCGGGGACATCCGGCAGCTTCAGTGACAACAGGGCGGCCGCAAAGACAAACGCCGCGGACCACCACAAGCAGCCCTCGAGGCCGTGGGTCTGATACACCCAGCCCGAGAGCACGGTACCGACCAACCTGCCGCCGGCATTGGCCATATAGTAGAAACCGACATTCATCGCGACCTTGTCGAAATCCGAGTAGGCCAATATAAGATAACTGTGCAGCGCGGAGTTGATCGCGAACACCACCCCGAACAACACCAGACCGATGATCAGCACCGCCCCGGGATTCCACCCCTGCGCCAGCGCGAGGGCGATCGCAACCGGCAGCACACCGAGGACGACGGCCCAGCGCTGTGCAGTGGCGCCGCCGGGCCCCCTGCCATGACCCCTGCGGCGGAGCAGCCGCGGTGCAGCAGCCTGCACCATCCCATAACCCATCACCCACAACGCGAAGAAGACGCCGACCTCGGTGAACGACCAGCCGAGGACCGAGTACAGAAACACGGGCAGGCCCACGACGAACCAGACATCGCGCGAGCCGAACAGAAAAAAGCGCGCCACCGACAGCCAGTTGATCTCGCTACGCTTGGAAAAGACCTGGGTGAATTTCGGCTTGGATTTCATTTTGCCAACGCCGCGCGGCAGCAACGCCATGGTGACCAGCAAGACCACGAACAATAATCCGGCAAGAATGGCCAACGCGGCGCGGAACCCGACCACATCGAGCAGACCGGCGCCGACAAAAAAGCCGACGCCCTTCAATGCGTTCTTTGATCCCGTCAACACGGCAACGTAACGGAACAGGGTCGACTCGCCACCACCGCCCGCAAGGGTCTTGACGCTGGCCTTGGCCGACATCTTGTTGAGATCCTTGGCGATACCGGACAGGGCCTGTGCGGCCATTACGTAGGCCACCGACAGCCAGGCATCCGGCACCGTGAGCGTCAGCAGCGCGACGACCTGCAGCGCCATACCGATATGCATCGTGAGATTGAGACCGATACGTGCGCCGAGCCAGCCGCCGACCAGATTGGTGACTATTCCGAAGAACTCGTAGAACAGGAACAGCATCGCCACTTCGAACGGCGAATAGCCAAGCTGGTGGAAGTACAGCACCACCAGCATCCGGATCGCGCCATCGGTGACAGTGAAGGCCCAGTAGCCACCGGTGACGACTAGATAGTTGCGCAGGCCGCTATCCAACGGGACCTGCCGGCAATGCGCGGAACATACCCCGGCGACGACAACGCCCGCCCAGTTGCCACGTCGCTGCCAGCTTAGACTGCAAAGTCAAAGACCGCGCGCGACCATGGCCACGATATCGATCATGCGGTTCACATAGCCCCATTCGTTGTCATACCAGGCATAAATCTTCACCTGGGTGCCGTCGACGACCATGGTCGACGGCCCATCGACGATGGATGAGCGCGGATCGTTCACATAGTCGACCGAGACCAGCGGCCGCTCTTCATAACCGAGTATGCCCTGCAGCTCGCCTGCAGCGGCCTGGCGAAAATAGTCATTGACCTCTTCGACAGTCACCGGTCTTGCGGCTTCGAACACGAAATCGGTAAGCGAGGCGTTCAGCAGGGGCACACGCACCGCATGGCCGTTCAGCTTCCCTTCCAGCGACGGAAATATCTTGGTGATGGCCCTGGCCGAACCGGTCGTGGTCGGGACCAGCGATTGACCGCAGGCGCGCGCGCGGCGCAGATCCTTGTGCCCCTTGTCGACAATGGTCTGGGTGTTGGTGATGTCGTGGATGGTCGTCATACAGCCGTGCACGATCCCGATCTTTTCATGCATCACCTGGACCACCGGCGCCAGGCAGTTGGTGGTACACGAGGCAGCCGTGACCAGGTGATGACGCTGTGAATCATACAGTCGGTCATTGATGCCGTAGACGATGTTCAAGCGCGCCCTCGGTCGGCGCCGCGACCACGACCTTTTTTACGCCCTGATCGAAATACGCCTGCAGGCTCTGCGGCGTCTTGTGGTGCCTCCCCGTGGCCTCGATGACAATGTCGCAGGCGGACCAGTCGGTGTCGGAGATGGTGCTATTCGCGGTGTAGGCGATCTGTTGACTCGCCACCTGCATGGCCTCACCCTCGCCCGAGCAATCGACCGGCCAGACACCGTGCACCGAGTCAAACTTGAGCAGATGGGCCGACCCGGCGGCATCGGTCGCGATCTCGTTGACCCGGGTGACCTTGAAGTCCGCATGCCCCAAGGCCGCCCGCAGGCCGAGGCGACCCATGCGGCCAAAGCCGTTGATTCCGACTGACGACGTCATCGCAGCGCTCCCGTGGGTTGAGATGGAGGTCTCGGACGTACGGGATCAGCCCGCATTGATCGGGATGCGACGGCTGCGCGCGTGCGGGTGTTTCGGCAGAGAGACAGTCAACACACCGCGCCGGTAGCTCGCACTGGCGCGTTCGCCGTCGACCTCGGCCGGCAGCGGGACAGCGCGTTCAAATGCTCCATAGGCGCATTCCATCACGTGATAACGCCCCTCACGCTGCTCCTTTTGCACCCGCTTTTCACCGCGTACGACCAGGTGATTCTCGATCACATCGATGTCAAAATTATCGTGGTCCATTCCGGGGACCTCGATGCGCACGACGACATTCGCATCATCCTCCTGCAACTCCGTCGCCAACAACCCCCAGTCGGCCGAGTGACGTACCACCTGGTCCTCCCAGGTGTCGATGTCGGCCGACTTGCTCAGCGGGCGGAAGCGCGTCAGCGCTTGATCCGCCCGCTCGCGCAGGCTGTGCCAACCCTCGGCGAGGCTGTCCCAGGTCCTGCCTAGACTGCGGCGTAGTTGTTCCAATGTGCTCATGGTTTCTCTCACTCTCTATGCACGCCTGTCGTTTAGAAACAGCGCCTCGAGCAGATGCACCCGATGACGCAACTGCTGCATCTCATCGATGAGATCGATGGCAAGTGCCGCACCGGCGGGGTTGATCCCCAGATCCTGCTCGAGGCGCAAGGCGCTGCGCGCCCGCGCCAGATCGCTGGAGGCGAAACGCCACTCGCGCTGCGTCGTGCCGGTCGGCGTCAGGATACCCTCGCTCACCATGATGAGGATACGCTCTCCAGTCACACCGCAGCAGCGCGAGATCTCTGCGAGCGACAGTCGGTATTCTAGCTCGGGCTGTTCGCCTGGTTTCTCAACAGCCACGTCAACCTCCCAGATGTGCCCGTGGGTTGAACGGCAACTCGCGCGCCATTTTTTCATACAGCGCCTTCTTTGCCGCGCTGTCTGCCGGCGGCGTCACGATCTGTAACACTGCATACTGGTCACCGGGGTTCTCCCCCGGGACCGGCAGGCCGCGCCCCTTCAGGCGTAGTTTTTGCCCGCTGCGCGCCCCGGGCGGGATGGCCAGATCCACCTTTCCCGCCAGGGTGGGCACCTCAACCTTGCCGCCCAACGCCGCCTCCCAGGGCGTGATAGGTAATGGCAAGAGTACGTCCTTGCCGTCGACCTGATAAAGCGGGTGCGGCTTGATGTGCACCTCCAGGAACAGGTCGCCGGGCGAACCGCCGCTGATCCCGGTACCCCCCTGACCGGCCAGCCGAATGCGCTTACCGGAGGTGACGCCACGCGGGATCTTCACCTGCAGGTTGCGCAATTTGCTGGACAGCCGCCCCTGCGCATCGTACTCGGGTATCCGCAGCTGCAGGCTCAGCGTTGTCCCGCGAAAGGCATCCTCCAGACTGACCTCGATGCGCGAGTGATGATCCTCGCCGCGTGCCGACCCGTAGCTGGCCCGGAACGGACCGCCCCCGCGGAAGTTTCCGCCGCGTCCGAACAGGGTCTCGAAGAAATCGGAGAAACCACCGTGGTCGGCATCGGTGTAGCCGCCCCCCGAGAATTCGAAGCCGGCATCCCAGCCCGGCGGTGGGCGAAACTCCTGGCCGGCCCGCCAGTCTTTCCCCAGTTGGTCGTAAGCAGCGCGCTTCTCCGGGTCCTTCAGGACCTCATAGGCCTCGCCCAGCTCTTTGAAACGGCGCTCGGCATCCCGCTCTTTGCTGACATCCGGATGGTACTTCCGGGCAAGCTTACGGTAGGCGCGCTTGATGTCGTCCTGAGTGGCATCACGCGCCACGCCCATTGCCGCGTAGTAGTCTTTGTAATCCATACATCAGTGCCCGGAGGATTCATAACGCGCACGCCGAGATCTACCGGCGCCACATCGCTGCGGCGCCGGTACCGAAGATGATCAAGTGTTCACAGAGATCTTGCGCGGCTGGACCTTTTCCTGCTTTGCGATCCTTACCTCGAGCACACCGTTGTTGCTGTTGGCCGAGATCTTTTCCGGATCCGCGGTGTCGGGCAGGCTGAAGCGCCGATAGAAGCTGCCATAGCTGCGTTCCACGCGTTTGTAGCCTTCGCGCTCTTCCTTTTTCTCGGACTCTTTCTCGCCCTTGATGGACAGCACCCCATTCTCCATGTGGACCTCAATATCTTTCGGATCGACGCCCGGGATGTCGGCGACGATCAAAAAGGCCTCCTTGTCTTCCTTGATATCGACCGCAGGCACCCAGTCGCTGGTCGCGACGCTGCTGCCTTCCGCGGTTGGCGTATCCATGGCACGCTCCATCTCCCGGCGCATCTGATCCAGCAGGCTCCAGGGTTCGTATCTTGTCAGGCTCATGACGGTTTTCTCCTCTGTTGGCCGCGTCATCGAGACGCCCTCGGCGGGTCTTTCGGCCCACCCTTCCTGCATATTACATAGGGACTCGCCGCCCGGTTTTCAAGGGCGGGCATTGTCCCAGATCAAGATTGCCCGATCAGCCGACGAGGGTGTAACAGGGAGTGTATTCTCCCTGCAGTTTCATGCGCCGCTGCGCCACGAAGCGCTGCAGCAGGTCATCGGTAGCGGCCGCCATCTCCGGCTCTGCATGAATCTCGAACGGACCCCGCGCCTCCACCGCGCGGATACCCTCCGCTTTTACGTTTCCGGAAACGATTCCCGAGAATACCCGCCGCAGATTCGCGGCCAGCTGGTGGGGTGGCTGATTGCGTTTCAGCGACAGGTCCGCCATCGCTGCGTGGGTCGGTTCGAAGGGCTCCTGAAAATCGCGCTCGATGTGCAGCTGCCAATTGAAGTAGAAGGCATCCTTGCCGGCATGCCGAAACGCCTTTACCGCACTCCATCGCCTCGCGCATCGAGCGCGCGACCTCGCTGGGATCGTTGATGAGGATGCGATAATGACGCTGTGCTTCCAGGCCCAGGATTTTTCCCACATAGCGGTCTACCGCCTCGAAGTACTCGGCGCTCTCCTCGGGCCCGGTCAGGATCAGCGGGAACGGATGCCCCTCGTTGTCGCGGATGCATCAGGATGCCGAGCAGATAGAGCAGTTCCTCGGTGGTACCGGCCCCGCCGGGAAAGATCACCACCCCGTGACCGATACGGACGAAAGGCCTCCAGACGTTTCTCGATATCCGGCAGGATCACCAGTTCGTTGACGATCGGGTTCGGCGGCTCGGAGGCGACGATCCCCGGCTCGGTCAGGCCGAGGTAGCGCCCATCGCTGATGCGCTGCTTGGCATGCCCGATCGCGGCACCCTTCATCGGCCCCTTCATCGCACCGGGACCGCAACCGGTGCAGACGTCCAGGCCACGCAGACCGAATTCGTAGCCAACCTCCTTGCTGTAGTCGTACTCCTCACGGCCGATCGAATGGCCGCCCCAGCAGACGACGATGTTGGGATCGACGCTCGGCTGCAGCACCCGCGCATTGCGCAGGATGTGAAACACCGCCGAGGTGATATGGTCGCTCCGGTCCAGATCGAACGTCGGGTCTCCCTGGATCTCGTTGTGCGTGTAGATGATGTCGCGCAGCACCGCGAACAGGTGCTCGCGGATACCCTGGATCATCTGCCGTCGACAAAGGCCGAGGCCGGGGCGTTTTCCAGGCGCAGCTTGATGCCCTGATTGCGCTGCATCAGGTTGATACCGAAGTCGCGGTAGTTGTCGAAAATCTCGCGCGCGTCATCGGTGTGGCTGCCGCTGTTCAGCACCGCCAGCGCGCAGTTGCGGAACAGTCGGTACAGGCCGCGTGCGCTGGTATCGAGCAGTGTGTTGACCTCGAGCTGTGACAAGACCTCCAGGCTGCCCTCTGGGCTGACCGAGGCACTGATTCTTCGCATATTGGCTCCGTGCGGATTGCTGCGATCGAGCGGGAGTGCGGAATATACCGAAAAACGGCAGTCTGGTTCGGTGGCCAGCTTGCAAATGTCACCGAATACCGCCCGGTTTGGTGGGATACGCGGCGCTATCGCACGCTACGCATTGACTGGATCTGTTAGCAGCAACTGGCCGCAGGGGGCTCGACCGGATCGCCGGCGCCGAACGGCATGACGGATCCGCAGCCGGCGTATCAGGGGCTGGGTCGACAACGTCTCTGTCGAGCGTTTATGGCGCAGCGTGAAGTACGAGGGGGGCTACGTCAAAACCTACGACAGCATCGGTGCCGCCCGCGAATCCCTGAGTGCGTACTTCGCGTTTTACAGCGCAGAAAGACGGCAGCAATGGCTTGATCGGCGGACGCCGGGTAGTGTGTATTATAAAGACGCTGCCAGGCTGGCGGCTTGATCCGAGGAAGCACTTATCGCGCTGTCCTATATAAGAGATCCACTTCTAATGACTGAAGCACTTCTCCCTCAAACCTCAGGAATCTTACAGCTATGAGTACGAACCCCGAAGGAGTCGAGGCCAGTGAAAGTGGAAAGTTTGGCTTGGCAAAACTGGCCCTGTTGTCGCTTCTCACGGGTGCCGCAATTGGCCTTGTCATCGGGTGCTTTCGGGTGGCACTGGACTACATGAACACTGCTCGCACTGACACGATCACCTGGGCCCACCAGTGGCCGGTGCTGGGCTTCGTTCTGGTTTGTGCCACGGTTGCAGCAACCACCGCTTTTGCTGCCTGGCTGGTGCAGCGTTCCGGGCAACCTGCGGCTGGCAGCGGAATTCCCCACGTCGAAGCGGTGATTGAGGGCAAGTTGCCGGCCGCCCCACTGCTACTGCTGCCCATCAAATTTATCGGTGGCCTGTTCGCTATAGGGGGTGGTTTAGCGCTCGGACGGGAAGGTCCCAGCGTGCAAATGGGCGCCAACCTGGCCCAATTCTGGGGAAGTATTTTCCGGCTGCCAACCACTGATCGTATTGCGCTTTTCGCATCGGGTGCCGGTGCCGGGCTGGCCGTGGCCTTCAATGCCCCTATAGCCGGAGCGGTATTCGTGCTGGAGTAACTGGTCCGTCGATTTGATACTCGGATTGCCATCGCCGCACTGGGCACCTCCTGTTCGGCCATCGCGGTAGCATCACTATTGCTCGGGCGGCAACCTGATTTCAATGTGGCAGAACTCCCCAATCCCAGCTCCTGGACCGGCCCCATCTTTGCCTTATTGGGTATCCTGGCTGGGCTGGCAGGGGTTGCGTACAACCGGTTAATTATCAAAACCTGTGCGCTGTTTGACGGTTTGACCCGTTGGCGACCGGAGGTTCGGGCACTCTTTATCGGTGCACTGGTGGGTGCGATAGCATGGTTTGCCCCGCACATGGTCGGCGGCGGCGATACGATTTCCCAGCAGGCTCTCGTCGGTGGAATCGGGCTGACAGCATTGCCGATCATTTTCGCCGTTCGATTTCTACTCGGCCCGCTGTCCTATGCCGCGGGCACGCCGGGTGGCCTGTTCGCGCCCATCCTTGCGTTGGGTGCCTGCCTTGGCCTGGGATTCGGTCTGCTGTGCCCACAGTTCGTGGCAGATTCCGGTGCCACCCCAGTCACCTTCGCTATCGCCGGTATGGCGGCTTTTCTAACTGCAACGGTTCGAGCACCCGTTACCGGAATGATCCTGATCTTCGAGATGACCGGTGCTTTCAATCAGGCATTACCAATGCTCTGGGCTTCTTTCGCGGCTATGGCCGTTCCAACATTGATGGGCAATTCGCCAATTTACGACTCCATGAAGACTCGCACCATCGGCGTAGCAAAGACAATGTAATGGCTGATCGCGTTAGAGCGCTGTCGTTCAAGGGCCATCCGCCCTTCTCATTTTCTTATGCTGCTCACGAAAATGAGAAGGTACCGATAACAAAAACCCGGGCCATTGCCAGACACAACTGCACCCGATGCCATGGGATTGATGTCAGCCCTGAAGGAGGCTACACGAGTGAAAAGCAAGCCATTTGAAACACTGCCCGAAAACGGAGATGTGCGTCAAAACACGTCAGATGGAAAAAAGATAGACAAGCATCTTCTTCCTTCCCGTAGAAGGATTGGCGGGATCTATGGCTTTGCACTGCTACTGGCGCTTGTGCTGTTTTATTTTCACGTGGTGGTGATTTTTGATGTGATCGGCGAGATACTCCGTTACAAGGCATGGCTACTGGAGCATCTGGGACCGAAACATACCGGCAAGCTTCTTCTCCTCGGTTGCTTCTTCGCACTCTTGTCGGCGCACGTGCTGGAGGCCGCTGTATGGGGCATTTTTTTTCGCTGGACACAGCTGTTACCCAGTATTACCGAAGGTACCTACTTCAGCAGTGCATCGATGACAACGCTGGGCTTCGGCGACATCCTGCTGAAGTATCCCTGGAGACATCTCGGCACGCTGATCGCAATAACCGGGCTGCTGATGTTTGGCTGTTCGACGGCGTTCTTGTTCGTAGTTCTACAGAGAGTCTGGGAGCACTTTTAGCCAGACGCTGAAGCTGCGTTGATTTGGCACTAAACAAATTGCGCGGCGCGCTCAATAAACCAGAAGTTGGCCAGGCCACCGGTTGCATAGGTAGTACCGGCCACTACATACCCGCCGATTCTAACCAGGCCATCAATTCGATGGGCAATTGCGCTAACGATTAGCACCACAGCGATGAAAGCACGTTGCCCAATCGCTACCCTTACGATCTGTCAGCAACAACTGGCCGCAGGGGGCTCAGCCGGATCGCCGTCGCCGAACGGCATGACGGATCCGCAGCCGGCGAAGATCCCGAAATGGCTCGACTTGTCGCCGATGAACTCGAAGTGCTGCCGGAAACGCGATTCATGGAGCATATCGAAGGTATTGCCGCAGACCGGCACCACCCGACCCTTATCGAACGCATGCTGTTTGTCCAGCAGAAACCGCATCGGCTGTTCGGCCAGACTGCCGCGGTAGACGACCGCCTGACCGTAGTCTTCACAGGCCGGTTCGAGCTGCTCGAGCTTGAACAAACGGTAGGTCGCCGAAAAGAACCGCAGGTCGACGGTCAGCGTTGCGAGCTCGGGGTTATCGACGGTGATCCGGCTGTCCGATACCAGGCGCGGATCAGCGAATCCGGCATCTTTGGCAAGGCGGATCAGATCATTCCAGTAAAGGGCGCCACCCAGGCACTCGCTGTAGAGCACGGGGTGCTCGGCCACCGCAGGCGGCACGCGGCGGTCGGCGTAGACATCGGAGAAGTACATCTCCCCACCCGGCTTGAGCAGGCGATGCGCCTGGCGCAACACCCGCGCCTTGTCGGTGCAGAGGTTGATGACGCAGTTGGATACGATCAGATCAAAGCCTTCCGCAGGCAGCCCGAGTTGGTCGAGCCGCTCCAGTTCGCCCTCGATAAAGGTCACATTCGACGCCGTATAGCCGAAGCGCTGCGCATGCTCTTCGGCGTGCGCCCGTGCGACGTCCAGTTGCTCCTTGGTCATATCTACACCGACCACCGCGCCTTGTTCGCCGACCAGGTAGGACAACAGATAGGCATCGCGGCCTGCGCCGCAGCCGAGGTCCAGCACCCTCAGGCCTTCCAGCGCGGCCGGCACTACCAGGCCGCAGCCGAAGTAACGCTCGACTACCTCGGGCGCCAGCAAGCCAAGTGCATCGCGGACGTAATCCGGCATCGCCTCGCCGGTGCAGCAGGCATTGGTCTGTAGGTCGGCCGAGGTTTTGAGGGCCTTGCCGTAGTAGAGCTTGACTTCTTCTTGCATGGTGTCTCGGTTGTCGGACCGTGCAACGCCTCAGCAGGGTGATACGGCCGTCAGGGACAGCGCCCCCCGAGCCGCGTCTCAGCGACGAGCGGCCTGCGCCGATGCCTCCTCGCCGGAAGCCTGTTTCTTCATCAGATCAACCACGGCATAGATGCCGAAGTGCCTGTTCGGGCTCAGGTTCTCTCCCAGTTTCAGCTCATCGAACAGACTGTCGATGTCCAGTGCCTCGATCTCTTCGGGGGTGTGGCCGGACATCAGTTCGATCAGCAGCGCCAGGACGCCCTTGATGATCGCGGTGTCACAGTCGCCGACGTAACGCAGCCGCGCCGGGTCATCGGGGTCGGCGACAGCACGCACCCAGACCTTGCTGACGCAGCCATGCACGCGATTCTCCTCGGTGCGGTACTCGTCGTCCAGTGGCGGCAGCGCTTCACCCAGCTCGACGAGATAGGCATACCGCGACTCCCAGTCATCGAGAAGCTCGAAGTTCTCCACCACCTCTTGGGTCGTCAGCATGGTCGCCTCAGATACTGAAGGATTCGCCGCAACCGCACATGTCTTTCACGTTCGGATTGCGAAACTCAAAGCCCTGATTGAGCTGGTTGGTCTTCACGAAGTCGATCACCATGCCTTCGAGCTGCAGCAGCGACTCGTCGTTGACCACGATTTTCACACCAAAACTCTCGTAGACATGGTCTTCCGGGTCGATCTCATCGGCATAGTCGACTATATAGGCGAAGCCGGTGCAGCCGCTCTTCTTAGTGCCCACACGCAGACCTTGGCCCTTGCCGCGCTTCGAAATCTCTTTTGCCACGTGTTGCGCGGCCGCTTCGGTCAATTCGATAGCCATGTCCTGTTACTCCTTAAATTTGCGCGAGCGTGCTGTTACAGCAAACCCAGCTGCAGCTTCGCCTCGTCGCTCATATTGTCTTTCGTCCAGGGTGGATCCCAAACCAGATCGACGTGACATCGGTCGACGCCGTCCACGGTCTCCACCGCCTTCTCCACCATCCCCGGCAGAATCCCCGCGACGGGGCAACCCGGGGCGGTCAACGTCATCTTGATCGCAATCTCACGATCGCCGACCGCATCGATCGCATAGATCAGACCAAGATCATAGATGTTGGTTGGGATCTCGGGGTCGTGAACCGTGCGCAATGCGGCGATGATTCGGTTGAGTCGCTCGTCGTCTGCAAAGTCTGTCACCAAGGCTTCTCCTGCGTTCATACTCACGAGATCTCACTCCGTCGTTTGTGCCAGGCGTGCCGTCAGCAGCTTGTTTGCATAGGCGCGCAGCGGTTCGTTGTCGATGTGTGCCATGACCTCTTCCGCGAAGCCTTGGCAGAGCATCTGCTTGGCCCGCGCATGGGGGATGCCACGTGACCTCAGATAAAACAGCATGTTGGCGTCGAGTTCACCGACCGTCGTCCCATGGCTGCACTTGACGTCATCGGCGTAGATCTCCAGCTGCGGCTTGGTATCCACTTCCGCGGATCGCGACAGCATCAGGTTGTCGTTGGACAGCTGGGCATCGGTCTTTTGCGCGTCTTGGGCGACCCAGATGCGGCCATCGAATACCACCCGGCCCTTGCCGTCGAGTATGCCCTTGAAGGTCTCACGGCTGGTGCAATGCGGCACCAGGTGCTGTACGTCCAGATGGACATCGTTAAGCTGCTGATCGCGCGCCAGCATCAGCCCATCCAATGCCGCCTCCGCACCCTCACCGTCGAAGGTAACGCGGACATCACTGCGCGACCAGGCACCGCCCAGTGCAGCGAGCACCAGCCGGTAGCGGCTGCGCTCTGCCAGCCGCACCTGCAGGTCGCTCAAATGCTGTGCCTGAGGACTTTCTTCCTGCAGGCGCGTGTGCAGCAGTTCGCTGTCGGCGCCCAGGGCCACCTCGACCAGGGCATTATTGAAATAGCTTGCATCACCGAGGCAGGCGTAGCGTTCGGTTACCTCGGCGCGGGCGCCGCTTTCGAGCACGATCAGGTGCCGCGGATGACTGATCCCGGGTTGTTCCATGCCGACGGAGATATGCAGTATCTCGATCGGCGCCCGGGCGACGGTATTCTTGTCGACACGGATCAGCGCCCCGTCCGACATCAACGCACTATTCAGCGCGGCGAACACGTGCCGATGCTCTGCAATCCCGTCGAGATGCTGGCGTAAACCGGCTGAGACATGGCCCAAACCCCCGGCAAGGGAACGCACCTGAACGCCATCCTGTTGGTGTGCCAGATCGCTGAGCCCTGCAGCAAGATACCCATTCACGAACACCAGCCGTAAGCCCTGACTCTGAGGCACCAGCAGGTCATCGATATCCGACAGCTGGAGGGCATCGAACGGGCCCTCGACGAGGGGCTGATATTCGGCCTGCTCCAGGAAACCGACCGACGTGTAACGCCAGGCCTCGTCTTTGCGGCTCGGCAGCGGCATCTCGGCCATCGAGGCGGCGCCGCGCTCGCGGATCGGCGTCAGCCAGTCCACATTGGAGGATCTCGGTGTCATTGCACGCTGTCCTGCCAGCAGGACCGCGTTCAGCGAAGTGCCCACGTGCTGCACCGCGTTCATGCCGCTTCATCCTCGCCGGTCAGCCAGCCATAGCCTTTCTTTTCCAGCTCTTTGGCCAGCTGCTTGTCGCCCGATTTGACGATGCGGCCGCCCGCCAGCACATGCACGAAATCCGGTTCGATATAGTCCAGTAGCCGCTGGTAGTGGGTCACCAGGATGATGGATCGCTCCGGGCTTCGCAGGGCGTTCACACCGTCCGACACAGTGCGCAGCGCGTCGATGTCCAGCCCCGAGTCCGTCTCGTCGAGGATGGCCAGCTTGGGCTCGAACAGCGCCATCTGCAGGATTTCGTTGCGCTTTTTCTCACCACCGGAAAAGCCGGCGTTCACCGGGCGCTTGAGCAGCTCCGGCTTCATCGAGACCAGCCCCATCTTCTCGCGGATCAGTTTTAAAAAGGCCACAGAATCGAGTTCTGGCTCGCCGCGCGCCTTGCGCTGCGCATTCAACGATTCCTTGAGGAAGTGTGTGTTGTTGACCCCGGGAAGTTCGACCGGGTATTGGAATGCCAGGAACACCCCGAGGCCCGCACGCTCCTCGGGCGCGAGCGCGATTAGATCCTCGCCATCAAGCGTGACCTCGCCAGCGGTGACCTCATAGCCGTCGCGACCGGCCAACACGTGCGCCAATGTGCTTTTACCCGAGCCGTTGGGACCCATGATCGCGTGGATCTCTCCGGGGCCCACATCGAGGTCGAGGCCTTTCAGGATCTCTTTGCCCTCGATTTCTGCCCTGAGGTTTTTGATTGAAAGTTTCATGTGTTCGACTCCTGATTTAGCCCACAGCGCCTTCGAGGCTGATGGCCAGTAACTTCTGTGCCTCTACCGCAAACTCCATCGGGAGTTCGTTGAATATCTCTTTACAGAATCCGTTCACGATCAGCGACACCGCATCCTCTTCCGAAAGCCCGCGGCTGCGACAGTAGAACAGCTGATCATCACCGATCGTCGACGTCGTGGCCTCGTGCTCCACCTTGGCCGTCGGATTCTTGACCTCGATATAGGGAAAGGTGTGCGCCGCACAGCGGTCGCCGATCAACAGGGAATCACACTGCGTATGATTGCGCGCATTCTCGGCGCGTTGCGCCATACGCACCAGGCCGCGGTAAGCCTGCTGGCCCTTACCTGCCGAGATCCCTTTCGATACGATGGTGCTGGTCGTGTTCCGGCCGACATGGATCATCTTGGTGCCGGTATCGGCCTGCTGGCGGCCCTTGGTAACGGCCACAGAGTAAAATTCACCGACCGAGTCATCGCCGCGAAGGATGCAGCTGGGGTACTTCCAGGTGATAGCCGACCCGGTTTCGACCTGGGTCCAGGAAATCTTGGAGCGGTCGCCGCGGCAATCCCCGCGCTTGGTGACGAAATTATAGATACCGCCCTTTCCGTTCTCGTCGCCCGGGTACCAGTTCTGGACCGTGGAATACTTGATCTGCGCGTCCTGCATCGCGATCAGCTCAACCACGGCGGCATGCAGCTGATTCTCATCGCGCTGCGGCGCCGTACATCCCTCGAGATAGCTGACGTGGCTGCCCTCTTCGGCAATGATCAGCGTGCGTTCAAATTGCCCGGTATTTTGCGCATTGATGCGGAAATAAGTCGATAGTTCCATCGGGCAGCGCACGCCCTTCGGTATGTACACAAAAGTACCGTCTGTGAAAACGGCCGCGTTCAGCGCGGCGTAATAGTTGTCGGTGTGGGGCACCACGGTTCCGAGGTACTGCTTCAGCAAGTCGGGGTATTCCTGCGCCGCCTCCGAGATGGAACAAAACAGAACGCCCGCATCAGACAGGTTTTTACGGAAGGTCGTCGCGACCGAAACGCTGTCGAACACCGCGTCCACGGCGACCCCGGCCAGTGCCTTTTGCTCCTCGATCGGGATCCCAAGCTTCTCGTACGTCCGCAACAGTTCGGGATCAACCTCGTCTAGGCTGTTCAGCTCGGGCTTCTTTTTAGGCGCCGCGAAGTAAGAGATCGCCTGATGATCGATCGGCGGATGGTCCACCGAGGCCCACTGCGGCGGTGTCATGGTCTGCCAATGCCTGAAAGCTTGAAGGCGATAATCCAGCACCCATTCCGGCTCATTTTTTTTCGCCGAGATGAAGCGGATCACATCCTCGTTCAGCCCGGGCGGGATGATCTCGGTCTCGATATCGGTGACAAACCCGTGCTCGTAGCCCTTATCTACCAGGTCGTCCATTTGTTTTGCGGTCGGGGTCATTGCGCACCTATTTCCAAGTAAAATGCTCGGGTATTATTTAACGACCTTGGGACGCGGATTTCAATACCCCAAACGTGGGGTTAAGTGCTGCGAAGTCAATGCCGGCGTATGGGGCTCAATCACGCTGCTCGATTGTCAAAAACTATCGATCTCGGGTAATTTTACCGCATTCTTCGCATCCAATCCTTTCGCACACGCTATTGAGAGGGCCGGAGGCACCCGAAAAACGCCCTCCGGCACGGGTGCGAGTCTCCGCCAAAGCAACCCAATCGCCAGGGTTTCAGCGACCGTCGACTCTGTCTTAATGCCTGCGCTTATTAACAGGATCCTTCCCAGCCATGCTCTCTGTATCAGGACTCGCCAAGGGTTACCGAGCCGGGACCGGCGTCCAGCAGATCTTCGAAGGCCTCAGCTTCCGGCTGGAGACGGCCGAGGTCGTGGCGCTGCTAGGTGCCAGCGGCAGCGGTAAGACCACGCTGCTCAACCTGCTGAGCGGCATCGACCATCCGGATGCCGGCCAGGTGCAGATCGATGGAACCGATATCCACGCCCTGAAGGAACCCGATCGCACACTGCTGCGTCGCCGAGACATCGGATTCGTCTTCCAGTTCTTCAATCTGATTCCCACCCTGACTGTCGGTGAAAACGTTGCACTGCCGATGGAGCTGACCGGCTGTGCGCCGGCGCAGATTCAGTCGCGCGTAGCTCAGCTGCTGGCGGATGTGGGTCTGGCGCACACCGCAGACCGCTATCCTGAGACCCTGTCCGGCGGTGAACAGCAGCGCACGGCCGTGGCACGCGCGCTGTCACATCGCCCCAAGGTCCTGCTGGCGGACGAGCCAACCGGCAATCTAGATGAGGACAGCGGGCAGGCGGTGGTCTCGCTGCTGACCGCGCTGGCGCGCGATCAGCGGACGACGATGTTGATCGTCACGCACAGCAGCACGGTGGCCGCCGCGGCTGATCGCGTCCTGAGGCTGCAGCACGGCCAGCTGAGGGACGCGTGATCGACCCCGGGCTGCCGCGACTGCTGCTGCGTGCGGGACTGACCTACCAACTGCGCCACCGCTGGCAGGCCTTGCTCGCATTGATCGGGATCGCAATGGGGGTCGCCGTAGTGCTCGCGGTGGATCTCGCCAACCATGCCGCCAAGGCATCCTTCGCGCTGTCTTCGGCACAGCTGCGCGGGGCCGCGACGCACCGTGTGATCGGCAACACCGGCGAGGTGCCGCAGGCCCTCTATGCACAGCTGGCCACGACGCCCGGCCACCCGCCGATGGCCCCAGTGATCGTTACACGCGTGCGGGTCGAGGATCGGCCAGGCCGTCTTCGGCTGATCGGGCTGGATCTGTTCGCCGAGGGCGCCTTTCGCAGCGGCCTGCCCGATGCGATTCGCGGCCAGAGATCGCTCGGAGAGTGGCTTTCGCGCGCCGATGCAGTGGCATTGAGCAGCGCCGCGGCCACCGCCCTCGCGGTCGACCTGGAGGACCGCCTGAGCTTGCGCCACCAGGGGAAGTTACACGGCCTGCAGGTGTTTGCGATCGATTCGGACACCAGCATCGGCAGCCGCGACCTGCTGGTGGTGGATATCGCCACCGCGCAGGTCATCGCCGGGATGCCGGACAGCCTTTCCTATATAGACCTGGTGTTGAACGACGCCGGCCTGACCTGGCTGAGCGGGCGCCTGCCGGCGTCGGTCAGACTCGTCGATGTCGATACCCAGACCGAGGGAGTCGTCGGGCTGTCGGCGGCGTTCGAATTGAATCTGACCGCCATGAGCCTCCTCGCGCTGCTGGTCGGGGTGTTCCTGATCTTCAACGCGATGAGTTTTTCGATTGTGCAACGGCGTAACCTTTTCGGGCGGCTACGTGCGATGGGTGTCCACAGCCGGGAGATCTCGCGCCTGATTCTTGCCGAAGCGGTCGTCCTCGGCATCATCGGGACCGTGATCGGCTGCGTGCTGGGAGTCTGGCTGGGCGAGGGACTGACACGCATCGTCGCCGCGACGGTCAGCGAGCTGTACTACGAGGTCAGTGCCGAGGCGATGCAGGTCGGCTGGCTGTCGCTGGCCAAGGCGGTCGCTCTGGGCCTCGCCGGGACGATCGCGGCGTCTTGGCTGCCGGCCCGGCAGGCCGCGCGCACGCCGCCGCTGACCACGCTGTCGCGGGCCGCACTGGAGCGCTCGACGCGCCGCCAACTGCCGCGGCTGGCGGGTGCCGGCGCATTGCTGGTGATGCTTGGGTTCCTGGTTGCCTTTGTGCTGCCCGGTGGCGTCGTTACCGGGTTCGCGGGCCTGTTCATCCTGCTGCTCGGCGCCGCGCTGATTACGCCGTTGGGCCTGCCGCTATTGCACTGGCTGCTGATTCGACTGCCGCTGGGTGGCGTCTGGCGCATGGCAACGCGCGACCTCGACCGGCACCTCTCGCGCCTCGGCACCGCCGCCGCCGCGCTGATGGTGGCCTTGTCCGCCAGCGTCGGTGTCGCGGTCATGGTCGAGAGCATGCGCACCTCGGTCAGCGACTGGCTGCAGGACCTGCTCACGGCCGATCTGTATATCGCCGCGGACGCCTTCGAGGACGGCGCGACCCTGCCGGACGCGGTGGTCCGCGAAGCCCCGCTGCTCGCGCAGGTATCGGCTTACAGCGCGTATCGCGACCGCAGGCTGCAGGTTGGCGATCGGCGCGTCCGACTGGTCGCGACGCAGCTTGCCGAGCCGTCACGCCGCGGCTTCGACTTCGTGGCCAGGACAGCCGCCGACCCGTGGACGGGGTTCGATGCGGGCGAGGTCCTGATATCCGAACCCCTGGCGCATCGGCTGCATCTGCGACCCGGTGACCCGTTGGTGCTGCCGACACCGCTCGGGGATGTACCATTCACGATCGCTGCCGTTTTCCGCGACTTTGCCAGCGAACATGGCCGCGTGTTCCTCGAACTGGCGCACTACCGCCGACATTGGTCCGACCTGCAGGTCAACACCATCGCCCTGTTTTCATCGACCGGCGACGCAAGCGCCCTCCAAGAGGCCGCCAGTGCGCGTTTCAGCGATGATTTCGAACTGTCCTTCACCGCCGCGCGCGAGATCTATCGCGAGTCGATGGCCGTTTTTGATCGCACCTTCCGTATCACCGAGGTACTGCGGCTGCTGTCTGTCGCTGTCGCATTCGTCGGCATCCTCAGCGCACTGATGGCGGTGCAGCTCGAACGACGCAAGGAGTTTGCCGTGCTGCGGGCACTGGGGTTGACGCGCGGCCAGGTAAGCCTGCTAATCATGATCGAATCGGCGGTCCTTGGGCTGCTCGCGGCCCTGCTCGCCATACCAGCCGGACTCGCGATGGCCTGGGTGTTGACCGATGCCATTCAGTTCCGCGCCTTCGGCTGGACCATGCCGTTCCTGATGAACGCCACCCCGCTGGGCTGGACACTGCTGCTGGGGGTGGCAGCGGCGCTCCTCGCGGGCCTCTATCCCGCGTGGCAGGCAAGTCGCCATGACCCGGCGCCGCAGCTGCGCGAGGACTAACCTGGAAATCTTGAGCATGCGTCACCTCGCCGCGCTGATCTTGGTCGTCCCGCTGCTGGCCTGTACGCCGTCCGACCCTGTCGACGACGACGTCGCCGCAACCATCAGCGTCGAACAACGCATGGGATCCACGCCGGACCCCGGCTTCGCACGCGCGCTCGAGCCGCGCACCTTCTCGTTTCCAACGGATCACAGCGCGCATCCTGAGTTTGCGACCGAGTGGTGGTACTTTACCGGGAATCTCAGTACCGCCGACGACGAACGCTTTGGCTATCAGCTGACCTTGTTTCGTGTCGGCCTGAAACCCGGCGAGCCCGTCGAGGATTCACGCTGGCGCAGCCATCAGCTGTATATGGGTCACTTGGCGATCAGTGATATCGCGCAAGGGCGCCATCACAGTAGCGAACGCTTCAGTCGGGCGGCCGCGGGGCTGGCCGGCGCCACCCGCGAGCCCCTGCGCATCTGGCTGGGGCCCTGGTCGATCGAGGGCAGCGGCACGGGGCTGTTCCCGCTGCACCTGCGGGCGGAGACATCGGAAATGGCGATCGACCTGCAGCTTCAGGCGGGCGACAGGCCGATGGTGCTGCAGGGTGACCGCGGGCTATCCCAGAAAGGCGCTGCACCCGGCAATGCGTCGTATTACTACTCCTACACCAGACTGCCGACCCGCGGAGAGATCCGGCTGGATGACCGGCGGCTGACCGTCGTCGGCAACTCCTGGTTCGACCGTGAATGGTCGAGTTCGGCGCTGGCCGAAGATCAGGCCGGCTGGGACTGGTTCGCGCTGCAGCTGGATGACGACCGCGACCTGATGTTCTATCGCATGCGTGACAAACAGGGGCAACCGCAACGCTTCAGCAAGGGGGTACTGGTAGAGGCCGACGGCACGGTGCTCCCACTGTCGCTGGACGATGTGGCGCTGACGACACTGGGCGAATGGCGCAGCGATGACGGTGTCGCCTATCCCACCCGGTGGCGGCTGCAGATTCCCGCGCAGGATATGGATCTGCGCGTCGAGGCGGCCTTTGACGATCAGGAGATGCGTCACACGGTGCGCTATTGGGAAGGCGCCGTGGTCGTATCCGGCAGCCACAGTGGCGTTGGTTACCTGGAGCTCAGCGGCTACGCACGCCAGTAGTACGATAGCGATACGTATCGCAACGAAACAAAGGGCATCTGGTGCATTAAGGCTTGTGCCAAACGCGCCCCAGCCGCCGTATCAGCGCTTCGGCCGAGATCGGCTGCTCCGGCCCTACGGTGATCGCGCAGCGACGCTCATCGGCGGTGAGCGGTTCGCGTGTCCGCAGCTGCGCTTCTAGCACCTCGAGATCCGCATCGGATACATTGTCCGCCTGCCGCCGACGGGCGAGGATCCGCTCGCGCAAGATCTCGACCGGTGCGTCGCAATCGAGGATCACGAACGGCACCTGCAGGGCGTCTGCCAGCGCGTGCAGACGCGCGCGCTGCTCGTGGCGTAGAAAGGTCGCGTCGACGATCGCGACCATACCCGCCTGCACCACATCCGCGGCGAACTCAGCGAGGCGTGCGTAAGTTCGCTGTGTCAGTTCGGACGAGTAGGCCCCCTTTGTCGTGGCGTCCACATGCGCATCGAGCCCGAGCAGGCGCTTGCGCTCGACGTCCGAGCGCAGGCGCACAGCCGGCAGGCGCTCGGGCAAATGGCGGACAGCATGGCTCTTGCCGCTACCCGACGCCCCATGAGTTATGACCACCGCCCCGTGTGCCGCTTGGGTCAAGCGGTCAGCCAAGGCCAGATAGGCATTAAACTCGCCCTCTACCTCATGGCGTTGTGCACCCGTCAGTTCCTGCGTTGCGCGGATGGCCGCGATCTTGGTGCGCACCAGCGCACGATAGACCTCGTAGAACCGCAGCAACGGCAGACCCGAATAATCTCCAGACGCCTGCAAGTAATGATCGAGCAGGCAATAGGCGAGCGGCGGCCGCCGGTGATGCAGGTCCATGCTGAGGAAGGCGACGTCGTTGATGGTGTCTATCCAGCGCAGGCCGGGATTGAACTCGATCGCATCGAATACCACTGGCTCGCCGGCGATCAGCGCCACATTGCCGAGGTGCAGATCGCCGTGGCACTCGCGGATATGCCCCCCGGCCTTGCGTTCGTCGAGCAGGCCCGCGAGGCGATCGCGTTGCTCCATACTCCAGGCGGCGATGCGTTCCAGCCCTGCCGACTCTGCCGGCAGGCTGGCGCGGATCTGGACAAAGTTTTGCTGCATCGGTGCAAACACCGCTGCGGCGGCTCCAAACGGCTCGCCTGTCGGACTTACCGCAGCCCGGGCATGAAAATCGGCTATCCGCAGCGCCAGGCGCTCGATGAGTCGTGGCGACAGTCGCTCGGTCAGATTGGAAAGAATGGCGTCGGGATCAAAACGCCGCATGCGCACTGCCCAGTCGATCACGGCGCCGGCACCATCGATGTCCGGCGCCTCGACCGAACCGGTGATCGCGCATACCGCCTGATAGATCTCGGGTGCCAGCCGGCGATTGAGTCGCAGCTCTTCCACGCAGGCCGCGCGCCGCGAGGCGAGGCTCAGAAAATCAAGAAATCCCAGATCCAGGGGCTTCTTTAGCTTGTAGGCGACATCCCCGGCGAGGAGCACCGTCGAGATATGGGTATCGATTCGGCGGCGATTCCCGCCGCCGGCCGGCCAGCGCCTTTCGTCCATCAAGGATTGCACCAGCGCCTCGTGCTGCTCCAGGGAGTCGATGCTCACGGCTGAGTTCCTCGTTGATCGGCTGGGCAGTGGCGACCCGTATCGCCTGACAGCACGCGATTCTTGCACAGGCCCCTCCGTTGCGTACCATGCGCTGCACCCACGGCGTATACCCCACGCCAGAAGGCGCTGTCACACCATTGTCAAACAACAGACCAGGTGCATACACTTGCGTTTCGCAGATGGGGAGTTCGTCGACATGATGCAGATAGCCAGTGAAGGCAGTTTGCCAAGCTCATCGGATTTCGAACAAATCAGCAACCTACTGCCGCTGGCGCAGGCGCGCCTGCTGGAACTCGGCTGCGGTGCGGCCTTTACCACGCGACGCCTGGCAGAGCGCTTCCCTGCCAGCGAGATCGTCGCCATGGAGGTCGATCGCGTTCAGCATGAAAAAAACCGGCTGATTCCGGATCTGCCGAATGTCCAGTTCCAGTTCGGCGGGGCCCAATCCATAGACCAGGCGGATGCATCCATGGATGCCGTCATTATGCTGAAATCACTGCACCACGTGCCGATCGCCGAAATGGATCGGGCATTCGCGGAGATCGTCCGCGTCCTGCGCCCTGGCGGCCTCCTCTACATCTCCGAGCCGGTGTATGCTGGTGAGTTCAACGAGATACTGCGACTGTTCAATGACGAAAGAGCCGTGCGACAAGCGGCTTTCGATGCGACCGTGAGGGCCGTCGACGACGGTAAGCTGCTGCTCGAGCGTGAAATCCATTTTTTGAGCCTCAGTCGTTTCGAGGGATTCGCGGAGTTTGAGAGTCGCGTCCTGGGTGCCACACATTCGACGTTCGAGGTCGATGCAACCTTATTTGACGAGGTCAAGGCGCGCTTCCTGCCTTATATCAACGATGACGGGATCGCGGAGTTTTATAACCCGACGCGCGTCGACCTGTTGCGGAAGCCGTCGCCCGCCTGATGTTGCTCAGCGGGACTGCAATTCCCACACCGCCAAAGCGCGTAGGCTTGACCTGGTTTATCGTGCTAGCGTGACGACGCCAGTAATCCAACCGATGAGAGGAACGTGCTCAGTCTGATCCTGTTTCGCCATGGCAAGTCCGATTGGGACAAGCCGGTGGCCTCGGACCACGAACGGCCACTCGCTGACCGCGGCCGTGACGCGGCGCGTTGCATGGGTCGAATGCTTGGCCAAACCAAGCAGATTCCAAATCTCGCTATCACCTCGTCAGCGTTGCGAGCACGCGACACCCTGCAATTGGCTGCGCGTGCCGGGCGCTGGGGCTGTCCACTGCGTATAGATAGTGCAATGTATGAGAACTCGCCGAGCGGCATTCTCAACTGGGTTAGGGAGTTAGACACAGACCCGGAATGCCTATTGTTGACGGGACATGAACCGACCTGGTCCGGCCTCGCCGGCCGGCTGATCGGCAAGGCGGTCATCAAGGTGCCGACCGGCAGCATGCTGCGTATCGATTTCGAGGTCGACCGCTGGCAACAAATCGATGTCGGCGGCGGGGAACTGCGCTGGTTGCTGCCCCCCAGAGTCGTCGCAAAGATCAAGGGCGGCAAGTAGGCCTCGCAGCGCAAGAAATCCCTGTCACTGCGCTGCCGGTGAGATTCGCAGGCTAACGCTGGCGCCATGCCCCATCGCTGCCCTGATGCCAGTAGCCGGAGGGCGCCTCTTCCACCCATACCTTCGCAAAGGTCGCACGCACATCCGCCTGCCACTCGGGATGCCCATTGGCCTTCGCGATCTCACTGTATAGCTTGGCGCGATCCGCGTTTTCGTCGGCCACCAGCTTCTTCAGCCGATTGCGATCGGCCAGCCCGACCGCGCCTAAGTCGCGAACACTGATCGATCCCTTGTTGTCGAAGCCGATAGCGCCGCTGCGATAGAAAGGCGCCAGACTCGACTGCCGGCCCTGCATACTGGATCGGATCGCACGGATGCCAGGCGTATTGATATTGATGTCCGCCTGCGCGGCCTGCGCGGCAGGCACCAGATTCTCGAGCAGCACACCGAGGGCAACCATCAATGGTCCGGCGCGCCGTTGGTGTGACTCCTTGTCGCCTTGGACCGGGGGAGAGGGCGCGTCGCTTTCCTCGCCCTTGAGGACATCTCGAACAATCGTACGCGCCGCCTCTTCCGCCGCCGCCGCGGGAAAATAGATATTGATGGTGACACACGCCGTTAACGCCAGGACAGTCAACGGATAACCAAGAATCTTTTTCAACATGCCATCTTCCGAGTTTTTCATTTCGCTGCCGCACCTTCTACCTGAATACGCCGCAGACGTTCAAGCAGATCCTTCCAGGCAACGCTGCGATTACGCCCAATGACGTCGATCCTGGGTAGGCCCGCGCCTTTGACAAGGTAGTACCCACCATCGTCGCGTGCAAGCCCGTCCAGCTCCGCCCGATCTCCGCGCAATGAGACCCTGAGATCGATCTTGTCGTAGGAGAACTCTTCAAAGAGACTCAGCAGACTCGCCGACAGGCCAGCCGGTATGCCACTACCCAGTTCAGTGAGGTTCTCGACGGCACGTTGACTGATACGGTGCCGTGAATCATCGTCCGCTGCGGTAAACAGGTGAAGATCGAAGCTGTCGGGCTGCCACGCCACCAGGCGCAGGTCTTCGAGGTTGCCGTCGAGGCGGCCCTCGATACGGCCGAACGAGAACGCCTGCGTCAGTTTCGCCAGACTCAGCCCGCGCAGCGTCGCGTCCGCCTCGAGTGTCGGCACACCACCCAGCGGATCGCCGATCTGCAGATCGCGGATCTCTATCGAGCCATCGAATGCCTTGAGATTTAAGCCCCCGCCGACCGACAGGCGTTGATCGGCATAGCGCATGTCCTGCAGGCTTGCCGCGACAACGCCCGCAAAGGGCGGCCAGCCGAACGACCCGGTCAACCGTTCCAGCGAGATATTTCGCAATGAGGCACTGGCCTGCCAATGGGGGCTTTCCCCGGCCACCAGGGCGCCGCTTAGCCGGAAGCTGTCGAGCGCTGCCTGACCATCGAGTACCGGGATCACCAGCGGTTGCACCAACTCGAGCTGATCCCCGGCGAACCTCGCTTCAACATCGAAGCTGCCCAACGGAATCCGATAGACGTGCGCGCGCTCCACCTGTAAGCGAGAACGCGGCACCTCGCTAGCACGATCCCAGGCGATGCTTCCGTCAACCGGGCCAATCGCGAAACGTCCCTGTCGATCCTCTATCTGGAGGTCGTTCAATTCGAGACCCGCCTGCTCGACCCCCGAGCCGTCGAAATGCATGACGATACCGAGATTGCCTGTAGCATCCAGATCGTCGCCAGCCGTCCCGATCAGGAACGGTTGCAGCAATTTCTGGTAGAACTGCCCAGCCCACTCGCTATTGACGGCGATGGTGAGCTGCTCGATCGTTGACGCGCGCAGATCCGCTCGCCCGGTCCCCGACACCCTGACGGTATTCGCCAGGTCGACCGCCCAGGCATCGAGATCCAAGATATTTCGCTGCGGCCGCCAGCTACCCTGGGCCGACGCCTGTAACGCAGTCTGCGACGCATCGAGGAACAGCGGCTCCGAGTAAGCCGCGCCACTCGGCCAGGCAAGCTTGGTGTCAAAGGACCAACCCGAGCCGTCGGCGCGCCCGCTGAGACTGATCTTGATGAGCAGGTTTTCGGCCGCCTGGCGGCCATCGGGCGACGCATAGTCGAGCCGGTCGATCGCCAGGTCGGCAATCAGACGTCCTGGATCGCTAGATTGCCCCAAGAGTTCAACGACACCGCTGGCGCGGCCTGCCACGCCCCAGTCGGCCGGCAGTACCCCTCCAGGGATCAGACTATCAATCCGCTCGACTGGGACACGATGGGACCGCACCGCCATTGACCATCCGGCCGCCTGTGCCGAGGCCGTCAACGCCAGGGTGCCGGGGCCAATAGTGAGCTGCGGGATACGGATCGACCAATGCTCGGCGGACTGGAACATGCCTTGCCAGCTTGCCGATTGCGCAGCCAGCGGCGACTCCTCGAGGCGCAATCGGCCCTCGTCACAGTGCCAGCCCGGATCGATCCACTGCAACAACAGACAGTCGAGCCGCAGGCCACGCAATGCACCGTGGCCGCCCGGCAGATCGATATGTGCGATCTCCACGACCGCGCTGGCAGTCGCGGCGGCTGAGGAACGCAGCGTGATCGCGATTCCCTGCGCCTGCCAATCATCGCCCTCGATGGCGTCCACCGAGAACACAACCGCCACTTCGCCGCGGGCAATCCCCGCCAGCAGGCAGGCGCAGACCATGATCCAGCATCCGGCGGGCGTCCTCAAAACTCTATGCTTCGATCATGGACTCTGCGCATCGCACCGAATGTGCGTTCGTCGCTACCTCAGGTCAAGCGCTTCGGCGCACTGCACTCGCGCCGCATGCTGCTCGCTATCGGCGTGGCAAAGTGGTCGAGGGTGCGATAGGCGAACGTCGGCGCTCGCCTCAGACCCGCATTAAACCCATCATCTCATCCACTGTCGTGGCCTCGAAGGTCTCCTGATCCGCACAGATCGCTAATATCCGATCCGCATTCTTCTGCGCAATGCGCCCCCGCAGGTAGCGTTCGAATTTCTCCTTCAACAGCGGGATGCCCTCGTTGCGACGACGCCGATGGCCCACTGGGTAGTCGATAGTCACGTTCTCGCTGGCGCTCCCATCTTTGAAGAACACTTGCACCGCATTGCCGATCGCCCGCTTGTCCGGCTCCAGGTACTCGCGCGTGAAGCGTGCCTCCTCGGCGACCTCCATCCGTTCGCGCAGCGCATCGACGCGTGGATCTTTCGCCACTGCATCCTCGTAGTCCTCGGCCGTCAAACGACCGAAGATCAATGCAATCGCGACCATGTACTGGATGCAGTGATCACGATCGGCCGGATTATCCAGCGGCCCTGTCTTGTTGATGATGCGGTCACCCGATTCTTGGGTCTGGATGACGATCCTGTCGATATCTTGCAGACGGTCTCTGACGACCGCGTGCAGCGCCAGCGCGGCCTCGACCGCGGTTTGCGCATGGAACTCTGCAGGATAGGCGATTTTGAACAGGATGTTTTCCATAACGTAGGTGGCGTATCCCTGGCTGAACGACAGCGCATTGCCCTTGAACAGCACATCCTGAAAACCCCAGCCCTTGGCGGTGATCGCGGACGGATACCCCATTTCACCGCGCTCTGCCATCAGCGCCAGAAACAATCCACGCGCCGAGGCATCGCCCGCGGCCCAGGACTTGCGCGACCCGGTGTTCGGGGCATGACGATAGGTCCGCAGCGCAGATCCGTCTAGCCAGGCATGCGATACCGCATTCAGCGTCTCGTCGCGCGCGCAGCCGAGCATCTGTGCAGCCACTGCCGCAGAGGCGATCCGCACCAGCAACACGTGGTCCAGGCCGACACGATTGAAACTGTTTTCCAATGCGATTACGCCCTGGACCTCATGCGCCTTTATCATCGCGACAATGACCTCTTTCATCGTCAACGAGGCTTCGCCTCGCGCCATCCTCAACCGCGACTGGTAGTCGGCCAGCGCGAGAATGGCACCGAGGTTGTCCGAGGGATGGCCCCACTCGGCGGCCAGCCAAGTGTCGTTATAGTCTAGCCAGCGCACCATCGCGCCGATGTTCCAGGCCGCGCGCACAGGGTCCAGTTCATAAGACATCCCGGGCACGCGGGCGCCACCCGGCATGTCGGCCCCCGGCACGATCGGACCCAGCATCTTGGTACAGGCGGGATAGTTCAGCGCATAGAGGCCGCAGCCGATGGTATCCATCCAGCAATAGCGTGCCGTCTCCATCGCCTCGGAAGACTGGGTGACGTCAAAGTGCAGGACATACTCGACAATATCCTGAATCGCTTTGTCAAAATCGGGGCGCGATGCATCCAATACAGCAGCTTTAGACATTGCAGTCCTTCCTAATCGAGGGTTTCTAAAAATCGCCGAAAATATTGCGAGCCTTCAGGCGCCGCGCCGATCACTCGAGATCAGGGGCGATGCCCTATCGGGACGAAGGCGCGATTTTCTGGACCGATATAGTTGGCCGATGGGCGAATGATCTTGCCGTCCTGACGCTGTTCGATGACATGCGCGCCCCAACCGGTGGTGCGGGCGATCACGAACAATGGAGTAAACATATCCGTCGGTACGCCGAGCTGACTATAGGAGACGGCCGAGAACCAATCGAGGTTGGGAAACATCTTTTTGATCTCCCACATCACCGATTCGAGCCGCTCGGCGACATGAAACATCCGCATGTCGCCGTTCTCCTCCGAGAGGCTGTGCGCCACGCTCTTGATCACCTCATTGCGCGGATCGGCAATCGTATAGACCGGATGTCCGAACCCGATCACGATCTCCTTGCGCCCGACACGCTCGCGAATATCTGCTTCTGCCTGATCTGGGTCTTCGTAGCGGCTCTGGATACGCGCTGCCACTTCGTTAGCACCGCCGTGCTTGGGTCCACGCAGTGCACCGATGGCCGCGGTTATGGACGAGTACATGTCTGCATTCGTTCCGGCCACGACACGCGCGGCGAACGTCGAGGCATTGAACTCGTGCTCAGCGTACAAAATCAGCGACGTATGCATCGCGCGCACCCAGGATTCTGTCGGCTTGGCGCCATGCAACAGATGCAAAAAATGGCCACCGACGCTTTCGTCGTCGGTCTCCACGTCGATGCGCCGGCCATTGAACGCATAGTGGTACCAGTAAAGCAACATGGACCCGAAGCTCGCGATCAGACGGTCAATAATGTTGCGCGCCTCGGCCTCGGCGTGATCGTCTTTCTCCGGCAGGCAACTGCCGAGCACCGAGCAGCCGGTTCGCATCACGTCCATCGGATGTGCAGAAGCCGGCAAGACCTCGAGCGCCTGTCTGACGGCCACGGGCAGTCCACGCAATGTCCGCAGCTTATGCTTGTAGGCAGCCAACTCCGCCCGATTCGGCAGCCTACCATGCACGATAAGGTAGGCTATCTCCTCGAACTCGCAGGTCTCGGCAAAATCGAGGATGTCATAGCCGCGGTAGTGCAGATCGTTGCCGGTCCGACCCACGGTACAGATCGAAGTATTGCCCGCAGCAGTCCCTGAAAGGGCAACCGATTTCTTGGGTTTCGGCAGTACGGCTTCACTCATTGCTTAACTCCTCTTCGACTTTTCCTGCATGGCCGCGCGGTAGGGCGGCGCAAATATATCAGCGCAACCTAAGCGCCTCGCTGTCTATGACTACTCGTCCGCATACAGGCGGTCGAGTACTTGCTCGAATTCGTGATAGCCGAGATAGTCATACAGCTCCATTCGGCTCTGCATCGTGTCGATTACGCGCTGCTGTGTACCCTCCGCGCGCAGTACGCGATAGACATTGAGCGCAGCGGCGTTCGCGGCGCGGAAGGCAGAAAGCGGATACAGCGCGATGCTCACATCGACGCTCGCCAGCTCATCGGTGGTGAACATGGGCGTCGCACCGAACTCGGTAATGTTCGCGAGTACCGGGACCTTAACCGCGTTGACAAAATCACGGTATTGCGCCAATTCGTTGATTGCCTCCGGAAATATCATGTCGGCGCCGGCCTCGACGCACACGCAGGCACGATCGATCGCCGACTGCATACCCTCGACGGCAAGCGCATCCGTCCGCGCCATAATGACAAATTCCTCATCCGTCTTAGCGTCAACCGCAGCCTTGATTCGATCGACCATTTCACCCAACGAAACGATCGCCTTGTTGGGCCGATGACCGCAGCGTTTCTGCTGTACCTGATCCTCGATATGGATCGCGCCCGCGCCACCCTTGATCATCGCCCGCACGGCGCGCGCGATATTGAATGCGCCACCCCAGCCGGTGTCTACATCGACCAGCACTGGCAGCGTCGTTACGTCGGTGATGCGCCGCAGATCGATCAGCACATCTTCCATCGTGGTTATCCCGAGGTCGGGAATACCGCAGGAGCCGGCGGCCACGCCACCCCCAGAGATATACAGGGACTTGAACCCCGAGGCCTCTGCAAGTCGTGCGTGATAGGCATTGATGGCACCGACACACTGGAGCGGCCTCTCTACCGCAACTGCCTCTCGGAATCTCCTGCCTGCTGATTCAATTGCCATAGTGCGAACCTTCTGTGTCAATCCCAATTATGTCCGCGCCGCCAGCAGCCGCTCTGCGTTTTCGCGCGATGCCCGCACATGCGACCGCATCATGAGCTCGGCCATTTCGGCATCCCGGCGCTCAATCGCATCGACGATATACTGATGTTCGAGGAATGCCCGCGGCCCGCGCTTGCTCGGCATGCCGAACTGGTAGCGATATAGCCGCACCAAGTGGTAAAGGTCGTCGCACAGCAGCGCAATCACGCGCGAGTTATGACTGCCTTGGACGATTCGATAGTGAAAATCCAGGTCGCCCTCACGCTGAAAGTAGGCGTGGTCTGTAGACTCATCGATTTGTCTGGCATGCAGTTCGAGCAGTGCCCTCAGCTCCGCAACTTCTGTATCGCTCATGTTGTTCGCGGCGAGTCGCGCCGCCATACCCTCGAGGGCCTCGCGGACATGAAATATCTCCAGCAGTTGTGCACTGCTGAGCGTGACGACCCGCGCACCAAGATTCGGACGGCGCACGACCAGGCCGCAGGCCTCCAGCCGACCGATTGCCTCGCGCAGCGGACCGCGGCTGATTCCGTAGGCTCGCGCCAGCTCGGGCTCGCTGATCTTGCTGCCGGCGGCGATGCCGCCTTCGACAATGTTCTCTCTGAGCAGCACGAAGATCCTGTCCGGGATGTTGCCGCTGTCGTCAGCCACTGCGCTCACGTCAAAGCCTCCCGACTTGGTCTCAGCCCTTGGCATAGCCCAGAGCGCGCAGCGCTTCGCCGATTTCGTCAAGAATGGACGGATCGTCGATGGTCGCCGGCATTTTGTAAGCCTCGGAATCGGCGATCTTCACCATGGTGCCGCGCAGTATCTTGCCGGAGCGGGTCTTCGGCAGCCGCTTGACCGTGGCGACCAGCTTGAATGCGGCGACCGGCCCGATCTGGTCGCGTACCCGCTGCAACAGTTCAGACTGCAGTTCCCGTTCGTCTCGGCTCGCGCCTGCCTTCAGCACCACCAGCCCCAGTGGCAGTTGGCCCTTCATGTCATCGGACACACCTATCACCGCACATTCAGCGACGTCCGAATGCCCGGCAAGCACCTCCTCGATCGCACCGGTCGAAAGGCGGTGTCCTGCGACATTGATCACGTCGTCAGTGCGACTCATGATCCAAAGATAACCATCGGCATCGCAATACCCGGCATCGCCCGTCAAGTAATAGCCGGGGTACTTGCTGAGATAGGAATCAATGAAACGCTGGTCGTTACCCCACAAGGTCGGCAGACAGGCGGGGGGCAGCGGCAGCTTGATAACGATATTGCCCATCTTGCCATTGGCCAGCTCATCACCCTGATCCGACAGGATGCGAACGTCGTAGCCCGGCATCGCGACCGTGGGTGAGCCGGGCTTGATCTCCATCGGCTGGATACCCATCGGGTTGGCCGCAATCGCCCAACCTGTCTCGGTCTGCCACCAATGATCGACTACCGGTATTCCAAGTTTCTCGCGCGCCCAGAACAGCGTATCGGGGTCGCAGCGCTCGCCGGCCAGAAACAGCGTCTCCATACCCGACAAATCGTACTGCCGCAAATACTCGCCCTGTGGGTCCTCCTTCTTTATCGCACGAAACGCGGTCGGCGCGGTAAACAGTACCTTGACCCGATGCTCGCTGATGACCCGCCAGAAGGCCCCGGGGTCCGGCGTGCCCACCGGTTTCCCCTCATACATAACGGTCGTACAGCCTGCGAGCAGCGGCGCATAAACGATATAGCTGTGGCCGACCACCCAGCCGACGTCGGACGCCGCCCAGTAGACGTCACCGGCCTCGACGTTATAGATGTTCTTCATGGTCCAGTGCAGCGCCACCGCGTGACCGCCGTTGTCACGCACCACGCCCTTCGGCTCACCGGTCGTCCCCGAGGTGTAGAGGATGTACAGTGGATCGGTTGCCTTGACTGCAACGCAGGCCGCCGGTTGTGCCTCCGCCACCGCCGAGTCCCAGTCGAGATCCCGTCCATCAATCAGAGGTGCCTCCGCCTGTGGGCGTGCCTTGATGATGCAGGCCTCGGGTTTGTGCGTCGCGCTTGCAATCGCCTCGTCCAGCAATGGCTTGTAGACCACCACGCGGTTCGGCTCGATGCCACAGGAGGCGCTGACGATCACCTTGGGCTTGGCGTCATTGATCCGGGTCGCCAGTTCATTGGCGGCGAATCCACCGAACACTACGGAATGCACGGCGCCCAACCGCGCGCACGCGAGCATGGCGATCGCCGCCTCGGGAATCATCGGCAGGTAGATCAGCACGCGGTCACCGTATTCGACCCCTTGCGCACGCAGGGTGCCGGCGAACCGAGCGACGGCGTCCCGCAACTCCGCATAGGTGTAGATCTGCTTCTGACCTGTGACCGGGGAATCGTAAATAAGGGCCGCCTGGTTACCGCGGCCCATCTCCACATGGCGATCTACGGCGTTGTAGCAGGTGTTCAACTCGCCACCGGCGAACCACCGCGGCACTGGCTTGGCATCCAGATCGAGCACGGTATCCCAGGGTTTGTCCCAATGCAGCGCGGCCGCCGCGTCGCCCCAGAAGCCTGCGGGGTCCGCCAGTGAACGTCGGTAAATAGCCTGATAGTCGCTCATGTATCCCCCTCAGCGATCAATGGACAGATGCAGCCCGCGGCGTGTCTATGCCCTGCCGACAGGCCGCTGCATGGAACGGCCCGGACCACAGTGATTTTATTGTGTCGACAATTCTAGCGTTCCAAGTCTGAAATGCCGGAAAAATACGGCCTTTCTACTCTTGTATTCTTTGAGATGTCGACATTGAGAAATCCCGAATCGGCTCTTTGGTATCCCCGCGACAGGCCCAGATGGCCGCGACACCTGCGGCATCTGAGTTGCAGATCACGGCACATTGGAGTGCTACCGCGCAGGCTCCTAGCCTGCAAAACCTCACCGATCTCTCGCCCTTTCTGGAGACATTCACATTTCGGTATTTCCAGAATATTGCAACTGTTAACCATTGCCGCTAGTCTCGCGCTATGCAATTGGAACTTGCGGCAAAAAGACTCGCAGAACTCGGCCACAGCACACGCCTCGGCATCTTCCGCCATCTGGTGAGATGCGGACCCGATGGCTGCCCCGTCGGGGATGTGCAGCGCATCCTTGGTATCCCGGGTTCGACCCTGTCACACCATCTCTCCAGGCTGGTCTCGGCAGGCTTGGTCGAACAGCGTCGCGACGGCCGGATTCTGTACTGCATTCCCAAGTTCGATGCCCTCGACGAAACCGTCGAGTACCTGACCGAAGAGTGCTGCAAAGGCAACTGTTCGGCCTGAAAAATTTTATTCGTTTGTTCGAAAATACTAGAAATATGGGCAAATCAGATGCGAGAGGAAGGTCTTCAACGCTTAATGGATACCGGGGCCTACGCCCTCCAGCTATTCGCCGAACTGGCGGCGCTGTTTGTGTTGATCAGTTTTCTGGTCGGTGCACTGCAGGAGTGGTTGCCGGCACAGAAAACGCGTCGTTACCTATCGGCTAGACACGGTCACGGCTATCTGATCGGCGCGCTGATCGGGGCAGCGACACCTTTCTGCAGCTGCTCCACCGTCCCGTTGACCCTCGGCCTGCTGAGATCCGGCGCCGGGTTTGGACCGACAATGACGTTGTTGTTCACCTCTCCCCTGGTCAACCCCATCATCGTCACCCTGTTTTGGGTGACATTCGGTGTCGAGCTGACGGTGCTCTATACATGCATGGCACTCAGCATGGCGGTTGCAGTCTCCTGGCTGATGGACCGCGCCGGATTCGAACGCCATCTGAAAAATGACCTGGTGGGAAGAAGACCGCCCTCGGCAGGTGCCCCCTTGGCCAACATGAAGACGGCCGACGCCACGCGATGCTTTAGCACGCCACAGGGCGAGCCAATCACGGTTTCCCTTGACGCAAGTGGATTCGGCATCGCGAAAAAACCCGACCCCGCCTTAACAAAGTCCCTCGTGGTCAAGGCCAGGCGTCTTCTTGAGGACGCCGTCGGGCAGTTCCGCAGTTTTTTGCCTCATGTGCTGATCGGTGTCTTGATAGGCGCGTTTGCACACGGCTTTGTCCCTGACGAGTGGCTGATCCTCTACGCGGGAGAAGACAATCTCTGGGCCATCCCGCTTGCTGCCATCGTTGGCGTGCCGCTCTACGTGCGAGGCTCGACCATGATTCCAATTGCACTGACGCTCACCGCAAAGGGTATGGGTATCGGTGCAGTGATTGCGTTGGTGATTGGCGGTGCCGGAGCGTCCCTGCCCGAGATGGTGATGCTAAAGCGCATGTTCCACTGGCCGATCCTGATCGCTTTCCTTTTCTCGGTTTTCAGCATCGCAATCACTACCGGCTATCTTGCGCAGGCTCTGTTCTGAGCCTCAACCGATTCACTTGCACACAACAGGGAACTCGACTGATGAATCGATTCGCATTTCTTTTCTTAATTGGCATTGTCAGCGCATCTGTCGGCGCACATGCCGAGTCCGTTCTCAAAACGGAAAAACTTGCCGACCATGTCTACGCCCTAATCGGTCCGACAACCAACCGTGATCCGCAGAATCTGGGCAACAATGCAAACTTCGGGGTCATCGTCACCGACGCAGGCGTCGTCCTTATCGACCCAGGAGGCAGCTACAAAGGCGCAAAGATGATCCACGACACAGTGCGCGCGATCACAGAAGATCCCATCGCATTAGTTATCAATACCGGTGGCCAGGATCACCGCTGGCTGGGTAACGGCTATTTCAAGGCGCTTGGCGCCCACATTATCGCGAACGAACACGCGGTAACTGATCAGAAGGCCCGCCTGCAAGATCAACGGTCCGGCCTCGAGAATCTGATCGGCAGCGACGGTTTTTCGGGTACCGAACCCGTGTACGCCGATGAGACCTTCGCCGAACAGAAGGTATTGACGGTCGGCGACATCCGCATTGAGATCCTTCACGCCGGTCACGCTCATACCCCAGGCGACAGTTTCGTTTGGCTGCCCGAGCAAGAGATCGTCTTCGCCGGCGACATCGTCTACACGGACAGGATGTTGCGCATTGGTCCGCATTCCGCCCACCGCAGCTGGATTGCAGCCTATGAGGCAATGGCCGACAAACAGCCAAAGATCGTCGTCGGAGGGCATGGCCGGCCTGCTGACCTCTCCAAGGCAACGGCTGACAGCTACGACTATCTGATCTTCCTGCGCCAAGCCGTCCAGGCATTTATGGACGAGGGTCATGGCATGGAAGAGATCAGCAAGATCGATCAATCACGCTTCGGTTATCTGGATAATTTCGACTCGCTGAGCGGCCGTAATGCGCAACGCGTGTTCGAAGAGCTGGAATGGGAATAAGCGATCAACACACAACCGCCATTACCCGCGCTGCTCATCGGGGCGACAGATTCGGCCACACAACACGTGCATTCAATCAACACGCCAAACGCTCATGAGCGCCCGAGCCAAACTCTAGCCCGGATTCGCCTAAACATATGTTAAAAATTCGGTGTCGGATCAGGCCTGAACTACTACACATGACGCCGCTCATTCCGGCTCCGCCTGCCCGGCGAGAAACAACCAGGTGTCGACTACAGTGTCAGGGTTCAGCGAGATGCTGCTGATACCGCGTTCAAGCAGCCACTTTGCCAAATCCGGGTGGTCCGATGGCCCCTGCCCACAGATCCCGATGTACTTGTTGGCCTTGCGACAGGCGCTGATCGCCATATCGAGCAACTTCAGTACCGCCGGATTGCGTTCGTCGAAGCTTCTTGCCACCAGACCGGAATCACGATCGAGGCCGAGCGTCAGTTGGGTCATATCATTGGAGCCGATCGAGAAACCGTCGAAGTACTCCAGAAACTCCTCTGCCAGGAGGGCATTGGAGGGCAACTCACACATCATGACCACGCGCAGACCGCCTTCCCCACGCTTCAGGCCATTCTCACCGAGCAATCGAATAACGCCCTCGGCCTCTTGCAGCGTCCGTACGAAGGGAATCATGATCTCGAGATTGTCCAGGCCCATGTCTTCGCGCACCCGCCGGATTGCCTCGCATTCCATATCGAAACAGCCGCGAAAATTCGGCGCCAGGTAGCGCGAGGCCCCACGAAAGCCGAGCATCGGGTTTTCCTCTTCCGGCTCATACAGGGTGCCGGCAACCAAGTTCGCGTACTCGTTCGACTTGAAATCCGACATGCGCAGGATCACCGGATGCGGATGAAAGGCCGCGGCAATACTGGCGATACCCTCGACTACCCGCTTGATAAAAAATTCCCGGGGGTCACCGTAGGCGAGGATGCGAGTCTCGATCTCGGTGCGCACTTCAAGCGGCAGGCGCTCGAGCTCGAGAAGGGCCTGCGGATGTATCCCGACCATGTTGTTGATGATGAACTCAAGCCTGGCCAGTCCCACGCCCGCATTGGGGATCTGTGCAAAGCTGAAGGCGCGCTCGGGATTGCCGACATTCATCATCAGCTTGACCGGCAGCTCCGGCATGCTATCCAGCTCGATCCGCTTGAGTTCGAAATCCAGAATGCCGTCGTACACCAGGCCCGTATCTCCCTCGGCACAAGACACCGTAACGGCTTGACCCTCTTTGACGCGCTCGGTGGCATCGCCACAACCTACCACCGCTGGTACCCCGAGTTCCCGCGCGATGATGGCCGCATGGCAGGTCCTTCCCCCGCGGTTGGTGACGATCGCTGAGGCGCGCTTCATAATCGGCTCCCAGTCAGGATCGGTCATGTCGGTGATCAATACATCGCCGTCGCCAATATCTCCCATGGCATCCAGATTGGTGACCACGCGTGCGGCACCGGCTCCGATACGTGCGCCGATCGATCGACCTTCGATCAGCACTTTGGAATGGCTCTTTATTTCATAGCGCTCGATGACGCTGCCGCTGCGACTCTGCACCGTTTCCGGCCGCGCTTGGACGACATACAGCTGTCCATCGACGCCGTCGAGCGCCCACTCGATGTCCATTGGACGGCCATAATGCTGCTCGATGCGCACCGCCTGACGGGACAACTCCTCGATCTGGTCATCAGTGAGGCAGAACAAGCGTCGGTCCGCTTCGTCGACCGGCACGGTAGTCACCGGGTGGTCCCCATTCTCGGCATAGATCATCTTGATCGCCTTGCTGCCCAGGTTGCGACGAAGAATCGCCGGACGACCGGCCGCAAGTGTCGGCTTGTGGACATAGAACTCGTCGGGATTTACCGCGCCCTGCACCACCATCTCTCCCAGACCGTAGCTGGCGGTGACGAAAACTGCATCGCGGAAGCCGCTCTCGGTGTCGAGCGTGAAAACGACGCCACTGGCACCGATATCCGAGCGGATCATTTTCTGAACGCCAGCCGATAGCGCGACCTGCGCATGGTCAAATCCCTGATGCACGCGATAGGAGATTGCCCTGTCGTTAAACAGGGATGCGAATACCTGATGTATACGAGCTTGACCTCTTCCAGACCGGAGACATTCAGCACAGTCTCCTGCTGACCGGCAAAAGAGGCGTCGGGCAGGTCTTCTGCGGTTGCCGATGAGCGCACGGCCCAGGTCACCTCGGGACTGTACTGCGCCTCCAGCGTTGCATAGGCGTCAGCGATGGCCGCGTCGAGGCTAGCGGGAAACGGGGTCTGCATCACCCATTCGCGGATCTGCTGCCCGGTCTCTGCAAGTTTCCGGACATCATCGACATCCAATCGACCCAGTGTCTCATTGATGCGATCGGCCAGACCTTCATGAGCAAGAAACTCGCGGTAGGCATAGGCCGTGGTCGCAAAGCCACCCGGGACGCTGACGCCCCCATCTGCAGTCAGGTTGCGCAGCATTTCACCCAGCGAGGCATTCTTGCCGCCCACGCGATCCACATCGCTCATTTCGACTTCGTGCAGCCACAGGACGTAATCGCTCATGGTTATCCTCTATCTCGCCCGATCAAAGGCTCTTTTTTATTTGTGACGCCAGTTCTTCGATCGAGTGCGTCGTGGAATCGAGCACAGTCATGCCGTGACGATGGAACATATCGTCGGCCATCTGCACCTCCTTGTAGCATCGCCGCAAACTGGCGTAGTCGCTGTTGGGGCGGCGCAGCTCGCGAATCGCCGCAAGTCGTTCCGGCTCGATCGTCAAGGCAAAGATTTTCTTTCGGTGCGCAAGCAACTCGTCGGGCAATTCGCCGGCCTCGAAATCCTCTTCGGTGATTGGATAGTTCGCTGCGCGCATTCCGAAGTGCAGCGCCAGGTACAGACAGGTCGGCGTCTTGCCCGAGCGTGACACGCCGATCAAGATGATATCGGCTTGATCAAACTTGTTCAGGCGCATGCCGTCGTCGTTGCTCAGCGCATAGTTGATGGTATCGATCCTTGCCTCGTAGTTCTCTAGATTGACCAACCCGTGGCTGATCCCGGATTTCCGGGTCGGCTGTAAGCCAGTCGCGACGACGAGGTCCGGTAGAAAACGATCAAACAGTTCGAAGTAATGGCACTCGGCATGCTTGAGGACAACGCTTATCTCTTCATCGGCCATGGTGGCGAACACAATCGGCTTCGCGCCTTCGGCCTCGGCACGGTGCGCAAATTCGTTGGCCAGGGCCTGGGCCTTGTCACGGGTGTTGATGAACGGCGTGTAGCGTGTACTGAAGCGCGCATCGCCAAATTGCGACAATAGGCTTTGTCCATAAGCCTCCGCGGTGATCCCCGTGCTCTCGGAGACGAAATAGACGGAACGGCTCGCGCCCTCAGTCATACAGATACTCCAGCCAATGCCCCTCGCGCACCAGCGTCGATTTGGTCTCCTGCCAACGCCCGGTCAGGCGAAGGTGGCGCGACATCGCCTCGTCCAGGGCCTCCGCCACTGCGCGATAGCCGGCGACATAGACGTAAACGCTGCCCATGCCCAACAATCGCCAGAACGCCGCCATATTCGCCTCGCGACCCTGTACATCATCGAGTGCCATGGCCGAATAGCGGGTCTTCAGTGCGTCGAAGGCATGCTGTGTCGCCTGGTCGAAGTACTGGTCCAAGTCGGCGCCATGCCGGTTCAGATACAAGTGCTCCAGTCCAGTCTCGGACCCCTCGACCATCAGGACCTTGCCCATCCAGTCGAGGTTTCGCGCCTGAAGCCTGCGCACCAGCCAGCGGAACGGCACCATGCCGCAACCCGCACCGATCAGCACCATGTTGCTGCGCGAGCCCGTCGGCGGGTAGAAGGGATAGGGAAACGGCCCGTAGAGCGATACGAATTCCCCCTGATCCAAGGCGCACAGTCGCCGCGCGACACTCGACGCCGGGCCGTCGCTGTGTGCCCGCACATAGATAGTCACATCGATGGAGTCTTCGAATGGCACCTTGCCGACGGACTCGATCGTGTACATTCGCAGCCCCCCGGCCGCCGTCTCGTCGCCGAAGTCAGCGGCACGGAACGCAATCTCTACGCCGGCTCCAAAATCGTTTCCTTCCGCTGCCAGATTGAACATCAGCTTGACGACAGGCCGCATCCCGGGCTGGTCCACGACCACCGATCTGTGCACCACCCGCGCCCGGTAAGGGTCGCCAATCGCTGCGTCTACTCTGCTCATCGCCCTGGCCCTGTTGTCTTGTCGAACCCCCGAGAAACCGCTGTCAACGACGCCATCCCCCTTGCAGACCGCCATCGACAAACATCAAGTGTAGACGGCATTCGATCGCTCAAGGTGGCGAGCGGCCCATTACATCGAAACCACTCAGGGGTCGCCGATAGGTAACTCCGCCGGGCTGCACAGGATGCCGTCTTCATCCGCGTACAGATAGGCGCCCGGGAGAAACTCGACCCCGCCGAAGCGGACCGGGACGTCGCGCTCGCCGACGCCTTTCTTGACGCTCTTGAGCGGATGTGTTCCCAGGGCCTTGACGCCGATCGGCATGGTCCCGATGTCTACCGAATCACGTATCATCCCGTTCAACAACACGCCCGACCAGCCGTTCTCCACGGCCTTGGCCGCCAGCAGGTCGCCGAGCATCGCACAGCGTCGGGATCCACCCGCATCGACTATCAACACCCGCCCTAGCCCGGGTTCGCCGACCGCCTCGCGCACCAGGGAGTTGTCCTCGAAGCACTTGATCGTCGAGATCTGGCCGGCAAAGCGCGTAAGCGCACCGAAACTGATGAAACCCGGCTCACAGATCTGCAGGGAATCGGAAAACTCGTCGCAAAGATCTGCGGTTTTGAAATGCATGGCAGCAGATCACGCCCCGCCTTCGATGCGTTGAAATCGTTTGCTCGGCGAATACGGGAACACGTCGCGCTCGCGGCCTTCGCGGATGTCCTGCTGAATCCCTTTCCAGTAGTCGGCATCCAGCAACTCACGATGATGCTTCATGAAGGCCTGGCGCAGCTGCGGGTCGATCAGCAGGAAACTTGCAAACTCCTCCGGAAACACGTCGTTCGGGGCCACCGAATACCAGGGCTCCGCGGCCATTTCATCCTCCGGCGTGCGCGGCGGCGGGATGTGCCGGAAGTTTATGTCCGTCATGAACTCGATTTCGTCATAATCGTAAAAGATCACGCGTCCATGTCGCGTAACGCCAAAATTTTTGAACAGCAGGTCGCCAGGAAAGATGTTCGCAGCGATCATTTCCTTGACTGCATTGCCGAATCCGATCACCGCATCCTCTTTCTGCTGTGGCGTTGCACTCTGGAAAAACAGATTGAGAGGATCAAGGCGGCGCTCGATATACAGATGCCGGACGATAACCTTGTCTCCCTCGAACTCAAGACTCTTGGCGCATTTGTTCTGAAGCTCCGCCATCAATTCATCGTTGATGCGCGAGATCGGAAAAGCCGCGTAGGAATACTCCAGCGTATCCGCCATTCGGCCGACGCGATCGTGCATCTTGACGATCTGGTACTTGCGCTTGACGGTCTCGCGGCTGACCTCTTTAGGTGGCGGAAAATAGTCGTTGATGACCTTGAACACATAAGGATAGGACGGCATGGTGAATACGGTCATCACCATCCCCTTTACGCCAGGTGCTATCTCGAGCTGGTCCGTGGAATGCGACAGGTGGTGTAGAAAGCCCCGATAGAAATCCGTCTTGCCCTGCTTCTGCAGGCCAATCGCGGTATAGAGATCGGCCTTATTCTTGGTTGGCAGCATTCGTTTCAGGAAGTGCACGACCGCGGCAGGTGTATCGGTCTCCACCATGAAGTAGGCACGCGCGAAACTGAACAGATTGGCGATGTCGTCGCCGTCCATCAGCAGAGTGTCGACATAGACGGCACCGTGCTCATTGTTCAGCACCGGGATAACAAAGGGAATGACATCGGCGCCATTGATCGCTCGGCCGACAATGTAGGCGGCCTTGTTACGATAAAAAGGGGCACGCAGTACTTGCAGGTGAAAGTCCCGACGCAGCGCCTTCTCTGGCAGCCGGGTCGCCCTTGCGGCGCGGACCAGCCGACGCACATCGCGATCGAGATTCTCGAAGGGCAGACTACCGGGGAAGGCCTTTAGCATCTCGCGGACCGACCGCGTCAGGCCGTGGCGAATTGGATAATAGCTGTCATAAACAGGATCGACATCGTCGAGGTACTCCGTCGACAGCCCCGGCCTGACGAAGATGTTGTCGTTGTTGTAATAACGACGGTGAAACAAATAGGTGAAGACTGAATTGTAGAAAGTCTCAGCCAGCTCCGGCTGCTTGTGCTCGTAGAGCAAACCGATAAAACGCAGCTTGACCTCGCGCCAGAGCTCTTCGTCGACCTCGTCCGCCAGGTCGAACTCTCTCTTCAGGTGCTCCGTGGCTTCGCCTACCCGTTGGGTATAAAGATTGATGCGCTCACTGGCCGACTGACGCTGCGCCTGCCAGTCGCACGCCTCAAAGCGATTGCGGGCCGCCGCTGTGATGTCGAGGAAGATCCGATAATGCCGGTCGAACCCATTCAGGATGGTCTCGGCGATGCGACGTGCATTCAGCTCTATCATACGCTCGCGACCTGCAGGCGCAGTCGTTGGAATCACCGATGATGCAGGCTGCAACGGGCGAACACCAGTCTCGGCTTTCCAGCTGCCGATATTGTGCGGTTCGATCATATGCTGAGACATCTGAATTTTACCGATTCACGTTCGATCCCAGCCGTTGAAACCGCGAAAGCGACGGGCACTGTCGTACGCGCCGCTATCCGCGGCCAGGCGCGGCATGGAATCAGCCAAACTGCTCCTCTTCCGTCGACCCGGTCAGCGCGGTCACAGAGGAGGCGCCGCCCTGGATGGTGGTAGTCACGTCGTCGAAATAACCCGCGCCGACCTCCTGCTGATGGGAGACAAAGGTGTATCCCTTATCGCGCGCGGCGAACTCCGGCTCCTGGACCTTCTCGACGTAGTGCTTCATACCCTCCCCGCGCGCATAGTCGTATGCGAGATCGAACATGTTGAACCACATGTTGTGGATCCCGGCGAGGGTGATGAACTGGTACTTGTAGCCCATGTCCGACAGCTCATCCTGGAACTTGGCGATAGTGGGATCGTCGAGGTTCTTTTTCCAATTGAACGACGGCGAGCAGTTGTAGGCCAACAGCTTGTTTGGGTTATCGGCCAGCACGGCCTGCGCGAACTCACGGGCGAAACCTAGATCGGGCGTGCCGGTCTCGCACCAAACCAGATCCGCATAAGGCGCATAGGCCAGGCCGCGGCTGATCGCCTGTTCGAGGCCGTTCTTCACCTGGTAAAAACCTTCGGCAGTGCGTTCCCCGGTCAGGAAGGGCTGGTCGTTCGGATCGAAATCATTGGTCAGCAGATTCGCGGCCTCAGAGTCTGTCCTTGCCAGCACCAGTGTCGGCACACCCATCACGTCCGAGGCCAGGCGCGCGGCGATCAGTTTCTCTACCGCCTCTTGCGTTGGCACCAATACCTTGCCGCCCATGTGACCGCACTTCTTGACGGCCGCCAACTGGTCCTCGAAATGCACGCCCGATGCGCCGTTGGCGATCATGTTTTTCATAAGCTCAAAGGCATTGAGCACGCCACCGAATCCCGCCTCGGCATCGGCGACGACCGGCAGAAAATAGTCCACATAACCTTCATCGCCCGGCTCGACACCACGCCCCCATTGGATTTCGTCCGAGCGCTTGAACGCATTGTTGATGCGCCGCACCATGGTCGGTACGGAGTCATACGCATACAGCGACTGATCCGGGTACATGGTCTCTGAGGTATTGCCATCGGCAGCCACTTGCCAACCGGAAAGATAAATCGCCTCGATCCCGGCCTTGGCCTGCTGCACGGCCTGACCGCCGGTCAGTGCCCCCATGCAGTTCACATAGCCCTTCGTTGCGCCGCCACGCACCAGCTGCCAGAGTCTCTCGGCGCCGCGCTTGGCCAGCGTGTATTCGGGTTGTATGGAGCCGCGCAGGCGCACTACGTCAGCCGCTGAGTAGCCGCGTCTCACGTCCAACCAGCGCGGGTTCTCCGCCCAGTCGTTTTCCAGTGCCTTGATCTGTTCTTCTCGGGTCATGGTCTAACTCCGTCGTTGCCTTATTGGTATGTCAAGAATGCGCCGCGCCGGCTTTAAACGTGGTTTGGCTGCGCCGCACAATGTTGCATTGCAACAATTCTGTAAAAGTAACCGCACAGCCTTCCGGGATCAATTGCCGACGTGCCGTCGGCCGACCTGGCCCGTACCCGCGGGGGAAATATTTTCTTTTTTATAATCAGCTATTTAAAGATAGTTCAATCGTCTTGTGCGGCGCACAACAAAAAGCCAATTCAAAGTATTGAAAATGCCTATTGTCGGAACCTGTTCGTGCCGGGCGCACCGCGGGACGCAGGCTGCCAGCTCAACGCGCGCCCTCGCCAAGCACATAAGGCAGATAGACCGGATCCCACATACGCGACCGGACATATTCCGCCAGACTGGCCGGGTCGAGGTCGACCAGGTCGGGTCGATCTGCCGATCCTTCTTTCAGCGCCACAGCCAATACCCGGGTCGCGACCGCGACGCTGACTTCTCGCAGATCGTTGATAGGCGGGAACATCAAACCGCGCGATGCATAGTGGCGCTCCGTGTAAGCAGCGAGTGCGAATGCGGATTCGATGATCATTGCATCGCTGATGCATCGACAACGTCCAACAATTGCGGCGAAACCGATCCCGGGAAAGACAAAGGCGTTGTTGCCCTGCCCCACCGGGTAACGCTGCCCAAGATACTCGACGTCCGCGAACGGACTGCCGGTCGCGATCATCGCACGACCGTCGCTCCAGGCGATGAGATCCTGTGGTATGGCCTCGCTGTTGGCGGTAGGGTTCGACAGCGGGAAGATGATCGGGCGTTCGGTATTGGCGGCCATCCGGCGCACCAACGGCTCTTTGAACAGGCCGGCCACACCCGTCAGGCCTAGCAATACCGTCGGGCGGGCCTGTTCGAGCACCTCGAGCAATGAAGGGATCTCGCCCTGCAGAGACCATCCGGCATAGGTGGCGGCGGACTGACTCACCGCGAGCTGGTAGCCCTGCGCCGATACCCCTTCGACTACCAACCCGGCAGCATCCAGCACAAACATCTGCCGCCGCGCCTGCTCGCGTGAAAGTCCCTCGTAAACCAATCCGTCCTGGATCGCCTTGGCGACGCCGACGCCACCGGCACCCGCACCGACGACAACGATCCGTTGATCGACCAGCGACTCTCCCTTGGCCTTGCAGGCGGAAATCAATCCGGCCAGGGTGACCGCGCCGGTCCCCTGGATGTCGTCGTTGAATGAAGCGATACCTCCTCGGTATCGCTCCAGCACCTTGAACGCGACGTCCTTAGCAAAATCCTCCCATTGAATGATCGCCTTCGGCCAGCGCTGCTTCACGGCCGCGACAAAGCGATCGAGCAACGCGAAATACTCGTCTCCCTTGAGTCGGGGCTCGTGTACCCCGAGATAGTCCGGATCTTCCAGCAGTTCTTTGCGATCAGTGCCAACATCGAAATTGACGGGCATGGTATGAAATGGGCTGACGCCCGCGCCGGCAGTGTAGAGCGCGAGCTTACCGATGCAGATAGCGAGTCCGCCATGACCCTGGTCACCGATGCCGAGGATCGCTGACGAATCCGTAGCGACGATCATGCGTACACTGCACAGCGGATAATCGGCCAGTATCTGGTCGATATGATCGATGTTCTGCGAAGATATAGTGATCCCGCGAGGCGCCTGATACAGATCACTGTACTGCTGCACAGCTTTGCCGACCGTAGGCGTGTAGACGATCGGCATCATTTCCTCGAGGTGCTGCTGCAGCATGGCATAGAAGCGGACCTCGGAACGCTCCTGCATGGCACGCAAATATTGATACTTGGCGATATCATCAGACTGGCGGCAATAGCCACGGTAGAGGCGGGCCACTTGTTGTTCGAGGCTGCAGACCGACGGCGGAAGCATCCCCTCCAGGCCGAGCTCAAGCCTTTCACGCTGGGTGAATGCAGTCCCCTTGTTGGTGGCGGCCATGCGCAGCAGCGGGTTGCCGCGCAGGTAGACCTCGAGATACTCGCCGCCCGCTGGATCGCGCTTGTAGGCGAAGTACGGGCTGAGTCTGGCCATGAACGCTATGGTATCAGGTGACGCGCTGCGGGCGGGCTTTCAGTTTGGCACGCTGCGCGTGCAACACCGGCTCCGTGTAGCCATTCGGTTGCACCCGCCCCTGGAGTACGAGATCGAGCGCGGCAAGGAAGGCCACGCCATCGCACTTGGGCGCCATCGGCCGATAACTGGGATCGCCCGCGTTTTGCTCATCCACGATGACCGCCATTCGTCGGAAGGTGTCGATCACCTGCTTCTCGTTACAGATTCCGTGATGCAGCCAGTTCGCCATGTGCTGGCTGGAGATGCGCAGCGTAGCGCGGTCTTCCATCAGACCCACGTCGTTGATGTCGGGCACCTTGGAGCATCCCACGCCCTGGTCAACCCAACGTACGACGTAACCCAGGATGCTCTGCGCATTGTTGTCCAATTCGCGCTGGATCTGCGCATCGCTCAATGCCGTCGGATCAGCCATCAACGGCGGCGTGAGAATATCGTCGAGACTTGCTCGTGGGCGTGATGCCAATTCCGCTTGGCGCTGCGCGACATCGACAATGTGATAGTGCATTGCATGCAGCGTAGCTGCGGTCGGCGACGGGACCCACGCACAGTTGGCGCCGGCCATCGGATGCGCAATCTTGGTCTCCACCATTTTCGCCATCTGGTCCGGAATCGGCCACATACCCTTGCCAATCTGAGCTCGTCCGGCCAGTCCGCAGGCCAGGCCTACATCGACGTTCCAATCCTCGTAGGCCGCGATCCAGTTCTGATTCTTGATCTCGGCCTTGGGTAGAACAGGACCCAGCTCCATGCTGGTGTGTATCTCGTCGCCGGTACGATCGAGGAAGCCAGTATTGATGAAGATGACGCGCTCGCTGGCGGCACGGATGCACTCCATCAGGTTGATCGTCGTTCGCCGCTCTTCGTCCATGATGCCGATCTTGAGGGTATTGCGCTTCATGCCCAGCACGTCTTCCACGCGGCCGAACAGCTCCGTGGTGAAAGCTACTTCGTCGGGGCCATGCATTTTGGGTTTGACGATGTAGACGCTGCCGCTGCGTGAATTGCGGAAACGTCCACCACCGCCGAGATCGTGCAGCGCGATCAGGCTCGTCAGCATCGCATCTAGGATGCCCTCGGGCACCTCGTGTCCGGCGCCGTCCAGAATCGCGGCATTCGACATCAGATGGCCCACATTGCGCACCAGCATCAAGCTGCGCCCGGGCAGCACCAGCGTTCCCCCACGCGCGGCGGTGTACTCACGGTCAGGGTTCAGCGCACGTTCCACAGGCTGGCCGCGTTTATAGAATGTCTCTGCCAGGTCACCGCGCATCAGCCCCAGCCAGTTTGCATAGACCTGGACCTTGTCCTCCGCGTCGACTGCCGCCACTGAGTCTTCACAGTCCATAATCACGGTAACAGCCGCCTCGAGCTGGATGTCCTGGATGCCGGCCGAGTGAAGCCGGGCAACCGGGTGATCGGGGTTGATCACGATATCGATATGCAGCCCGTGATTGCGCAGCAGCACATTGCTGAGACGATCATCACGCTGGCGATAACCGACAAAACTTGCTGGATCAATCAGGCCGGTCGTCTGGCCGTCGGCCAGGACCGCTGAGAGACCGAGGTGATCGTTGAAGCTGGCCAGCGCGTACTCGGTGACATTGGCGTGCGACCCATCGGTCAGCGGCACGGCCGCATCGAGAAATTCGACCGCACGCTGCACTACGGCCGCACCGCGGCCCGGATTGAATTTCTGGCCTTTCTTCAGATCGCCTTCATCAGGAATGACGTCGGTACCGTAGAATGCATCGTAGAGGCTACCCCATCGCGCATTGGCCGCGTTCAACGCATAGCGCGCATTGTTGACCGGCACCACCAGTTGCGGTCCCGCTACCCGGGCGATCTCGGGGTCGACATTATCGGTCGTGATCCGAAACGACTCGCCCTCGGGCAGTAGATAGGCGATGTCTCGCAAAAAGGCCTTGTAGGCCGACATATCCAAGGACTGGCCACGGTGCGCCTTGCACCAGGCGTCGATCTGCGCCTGCAAATCGTCGCGCTTGTTCAGCAGCGCCCGATTGCGCGGCGCCAGGTCGGCAATCAACCCGGCAAAACCGTCCCAGAAGCTCTGCGGGTCGACACCCGTGCCAGGAATAGCCTTCTGCTCCACAAAGTCGTACAGCGATTTCGCGACCTGCAGGTCGCCAACTGAGACGCGCTCGGTCATCACACCCTTCTCCGTGCTACGCATTTCCCTGAGGTAAGCGTAAGAGTCCGGCGGACGAAATTCTTATAGGGAATCCGCCGACCTCATCATAGGCTGGAGCAATCATCGTGCCCCCAATCGTGCAGCGATGAGCGCCCGCGGTACAATGCAGAAAACGAAAAACCGGCCCGCCGAACGGACGGCCGACCGGTTTTTCTGTTGCAGGCTAGTTCAGCGGTCGTTCAGCCAGCTGCCGATCGCCGGCGGAATGGTTTTCTGCGACTTGCCGCTGACATAGATCCCGATGTGTCCACCAGGGAAGGAGAGCTCCGTGTAATCCTTCGACCCGACACATTTTTTCATCGCGCGGGATGCATCCGGTGGCACCAGATGATCCTGTTCGGCGAACACGTTGAGCACCGGCATGTTCACATCACGCAGGTTCACCGTGTATTCGCCGATCTGCACCTGCCCCTTCATGAGTTTGTTCTCCTGGAAGAAGTCCTTGGCGAACTGGCGGAAGGTCTCGCCGGCCTGATCCGGGCTGTCGAATATCCATTTCTCCATGCGCATGAAGCTCTTCAGTGCCTTGGGGTCGTCCATCAGGTCGACCACACCGAGGTACTTCTGCGCCATCAGCTGATAGGGTTTGAGGTTGAGAAAGGTCCAGTTCAGCATCTCGCCGGGAATATTGCCCTGGGTGTCGACCAGCAGATCGATATCCACGTTCTGCACCCAGTGGCTGAGCATATTGTCCGGTGTCTTGAAGTCGACCGGGGTCACCATGGTGACGAGATTGCGCACCTTTTCCGGGTGCATCGCCGCATAGCACAGGCTGAACGCACCACCCTGACAGATACCCAGGATATTCAGCTGGTCGATGCCATGGCGCGCACAGATCACGTTGATGCAGCGATCGATGTATCCGTTGATGTAGTCGTCCATGGTCAGATATCGGTCTGCAGCGTCCGGATAACCCCAATCGATCAGGTAGACGTCTTGCCCGGCCTCAAGCAGGCCCTGGATGGTCGAGCGGTTCTCCTGCAGGTCGGTCATGTAGGGGCGGTTCACCAGCGCATAGACAACCATCAGTGGCGTTTTGTTGGTCGCCGGCTTCTCGCCCTTGAAGCGGTATAAAATCAGCTTGTCTTCTTTGTAGACCGGCTCTTTGGGCGTCACCCCGGTCGGGATTTCACCGACGTCCATCAGATTGCCGACACCCTTGGCCAGCTTTTCGTTGAAGCCGCGAGCCTCATTCAGGACTTCGTCGGGACGCATTTTAAACGGAATCATCGTAGGTAAATCCTCTCTCTCGGTTTGCGGTTAGCTACGCAGCTTCCTGGCCTGCCCAACCCAGTCATCGCGCAGCAACCGCCCCTGCGCGTTAAGTGTCTCGTCCAGTTCTTCGGCAAATTTCTTGTTGATCTGCGCCAACCGGGCAAAGTTTTTGATGCCCTGGGCATAGAGTTTTTCCATCATCTTCGGACCGATGCCGCGGATGGCGGTCAGATCCTCTTCGACGTCGTCGATTGGCAGACGTTTCTGCGCCGGTGCCTTCGCCCGGGTGGCGGCCCGGGGTGATGATGCCGCAGGCGGCTGTGCACTTAGCTTTTCAACTTGCTCGCGTAGCAGAGCGATTTCGTGCCGGAGCAGGCGGGCCTCGCGCCGATTCTCCTGCTGCCGGTGTTGCATGGTGTCGATCTCCGATCTGGTCGGGATGTTCATCAGCTGGTACTGGTGCTCGGCCAACTCGTTCAGGTCCTTGCGCACCTGCATCAGGCTGTTCACCAGATCACCGTAAACAACCTGGTATTCGTCGCTCATGGCGAAATCGGCATAGGCCTCCTCGCTTCCATCGACCCACATGTCGTACAGGCCGCGCAAGGATTCGATCTTCTCGCCCTCCTTGTGCATTGCCTCCAGGCGCTTGCGCACCGAATCGAGCGACGCAAGTGCGGTCTTGGCGAACGCGAGCTTGTAGGCGCGAAACGCCTCATGATACGACAGCAGATGCCGCGCCAGGTCTTGCATACGCTCCTGTTGTTCGCGGGTATAGCCGAGCCCCGGGATCGACAGTGCGCGGAAGAACTGTTCCTGCGCGGCCCCTACCCCGGGCATCTCGATACCGCCTGGCAGATGGCCCTCGGCGATCTCCTTGAGGAAGTGCTGGGACATGTTCAACCAGGGCGCTATCGAATCGGCCATCTGGGCCCAGCTGCTCAGCGTCGTCCCGCTCACTCCCGGCAGGTCAGGCGTCGCGAGGTCCATGTTGTTCTGGATCTGGTTTATCCATTGCTCGAGCACCGTATGCATCGAGGTCATCCACATGTTCATCGCAGCCTCGGGCTGCTGCTGCCCCGCCGCGCCGAACAGGCCCTCGGCCATAGACATGAAATTCTTGCCCATATCGTAGAAACGCTGCGCTACCGTTCCGACGTCGCCCTGGAGCTGCGGCTGTAATGACGACCACCATTGCTCGACCGCGCCGTTGAATGGATTCGCGCCGGCGGTGAACTGGGCAAATGGGTTCGGCGAAAACGGACCCGACATGAAGGGATTTTTCGCGAACGGGTTCTGCATCGTCGGATTGGCCGCGAAGGGTCCGAACGCGGCGAAGGGATTCATGGTCGCGCCCTGCGTGTCACCGGCGCCATTGCCACCCGCCTGTCTGGCGAAATCGCTCCAGGTGTCCCAGTACTTGCGCTGGGTCGCCATCCAGTCATTCATCAAAGATTGATTCCAGTTATTCGCGTTCGTACTCATAATCGGAGGTCCAGGTAGTGTGTTGCGGTTGCTTCTGTTAACCGGTCAAGCGGCGTCAGCACCGATTTTGTGCAGTGCACCAAAAGCACGCTATCACGCAATCTTGTGCAGTGCAACAAAGTTCGGCGAAGGCCACCGGGCGCGGCAGAATTGCCCGGGGCGACGCTGACAGTCTAGTCATTTTAGGCCCACTTGGGAGAACCGCGGGCCGATCGAAATTGGAGGAGTTCATGAATCAAGCAGTCGTAATCGCCGCCGCCACGCGCACCGCCGTGGGTTCTTTTGGCGGCAGCCTAGCCGCTATTCCCGCTGACGAACTCGGCGCGACCGTAGTCAAGGACCTGCTGGCGCGCACCGGGCTGAAGTCCGATCAGGTCGACGAGGAAATCATGGGTCAGGTCCTCACCGCCGGTGTCGGTCAGAATCCCGCGCGCCAGACAGTGATCGGGGCCGGTCTTTCCGAAGAGACCCTGGCGATGACCATCAACATAGAACTCGGCTTGGACACCGCAAGGGTCAACATCTCGGGCGGCGCGATATCGATCGGTCATCCGATCGGTGCCTCCGGCGCGCGCGCACTGGTCACACTCCTGCGCGGCATGCGGCGGGAACACGCCCACAAGGGATTGGCTACACTTTGTATTGGCGGCGGCCAGGGGGCCGCCATGGCCGTGGAGAGCGTAGACTGATATGATTGATTTAAAAGACAAAATAGCACTGGTCACTGGTGGTACCGGCGGCATCGGCACCGCGATATGTCAACGCCTGGCCGATGCCGGCGCACGCATCGTGACCACTTATCGTAATGAGGAAAAGGCCAAGGCCTGGGCCGCCGCGCAGGCCTATGACCCGTTGATCATGGCCTGCGACGTCGGTAATTACGAAGATTGCGCGCGCATCCGGGAGGAGCTCATCTCGCGGGTGCGATAACGTCGATATCGTGGTCAACAATGCCGGAATCACGCGTGACGCGACCTTCAAGAAGATCACGCCGGAGCAATGGCGGCAGGTGATCAATGCCGATCTCGACAGCGTGTTCAATGTCTGTCACCAGTTCGTCACGCCAATGACAGAACGTGGCTGGGGCCGAGTGATAAATATCTCATCGCTCAACGGCCAGAAGGGGGCATTCGGTCAGACCAACTACAGCGCGGCGAAGGCGGGCATGCACGGCTTCAGCATGGCGTTGGCCCAGGAGGTCGCGCGCAAGGGCGTCACGGTCAATACGGTGTCGCCCGGCTACATCGGCACCGAGATGGTCTTGGCGGTTCGCGAGGATGTGCTAGCGAAAATTATCGCGCAAATCCCCGTCGGACGGCTGGGGCGGCCGGAGGAGATTGCCGGGCTGGTCGCGTTCCTTGCATCCGACGACGCCGGCTTTATCACCGGTGCCAATCTGGCCGCCAACGGCGGTCAGCACATGCACTGATCGACCTGAGCGCCGGACCGCGGTCCGGCGCGACTTGTTGTGACTGCCGACCTACCGGTACGCGGAGTTCCCGAGATGCCCGCTGAGCGATTAATCAAGAAATACCCCAACCGCCGACTGTATGACACCACCGAGAGCCGCTACATCACACTTGAGGAAGTGCGGGAGATGGTCTTGAAGGAGATCCCTTTCAAGGTGGTCGATCGCCAGAGTGACGAAGACATCACTCGCAACATCCTGCTGCAGATCATCATGGAACAGGAATCCGGCGGGGAACCACTTTTTTCCGCCGATGTGCTCTCGCGATTCATCCGCAACTACGGCGAGGCCGCACAGACGGGGTTTGCAGAGTATCTGGATACCAGCCTGCGCTTTTTCAGCGAACAGCAGAGTGTTATCCAGGAACAGATGGGCAAGGCCCTCGAGACTACGCCAATGGACTATTGGGTCAAGCTTGGCGAACAGAACATGAAGATCTGGCAGGACATGTTCAACGCGGCCTCCGCCAGCCGCAAGAAAGATGATTGAAGCTTCTATCTGACGCGGTTTCGACCATACAGCGCGGCGACACGATAGGCCTCAGCCATAGTCGGGTAGTTGAACGTCGTATGGATGAAGTAGTTGATCGAATTCGCCGCCCCCGGTTGGGACATGATGGCCTGACCGATGTGCACGATCTCCGATGCCTGTTCGCCGAAGCAATGAATGCCCAACAGGGCGAAGGTCTCGCGATGGAAAAGCAGTTTCAACATGCCGACATTGCGGCCGGCAATCTGCGCGCGAGCCAGATTCTTGAAATCGGCACGGCCGACCTCGTAGGGGATGTTCTGCTCGGTCAATTCGCGCTCGGTACGACCGACTGAACTGATCTCGGGGCTGGTATAGATCCCTGTGGGTATATCGCCCAACAGTTCCCAGTCGCTGCTGCCATCGGCGATCAGCTGACCGGCAAAACGGCCCTGGTCATAGCTGGCACTTGCCAATGCAGGCGGTCCTATCACATCACCAACAGCAGAGATGTTCGCTACGCTGGTGCGGAAGGTCTCGTCGACCACGATCTGGCCCCGCTGATTGATGTCGACGCCGATGTCGCCCAGACCCATGTCTTCGGTATTACCGCTTCGCCCATTGGCCCAGAAGAGCACGTCCGAGCGTACCTCTTTACCCGACCGACAGCGCAGCACCACGCCGTTTTCAGAACTGTCAACGGTGTCAATCGTCTCGTTGTGCACGATGACGACACCCAGGTCTCGCAGATGATAGCTGAGGGCATCGGTTATCTCGTCGTCCAGGAATGACAATAGACGATCACGCGTATTGATCAGATTTACTTTGACATCGAGATTCGCAAAGATCGACGCGTACTCGCAGCCAATGACGCCGGCACCGTAGATTGTGACCCGTCGCGGCGTATGGTCCATTCGCAATACGGTGTCACTGTCGAGAATATTCGGGTCAAAGAAATCCAGCTCGGGCGGACGATACGGACGCGAACCGGTAGCGATCACAAAGTGTCCGCCGCGCACCAGCAGCGCCGTGCCCGTGGGGCGCTCGATCTCCAGGGTATTGGCGTCCCGAAAGCGGGCCCTGCCGTGAATCACATCGACTCGATTACGTCCGTAGAAACGATGCCGCATGCTTACCTGGCGCCCGATGACGTCGTCGGCGGTTCTCAGAAGCTGCGGCCAGGAGACATCCATGAAGCCGACGGTGTGTTCGAACAGGGGGTGATGTCGATAGTCAGCCAACAGTTGGATTGCGTGGCGCAGGGCCTTGCTGGGAATCGTACCTTGGTGGGTGCAACTGCCGCCGACCTGGTCCTGCATCTCCACCACGGCAACGCGTTTCCCCTGCTTCGCCAGCTTCATACTGGCGCCCTCACCGGCCGGCCCACTGCCGATTACAACGACGTCATATTCCTGCATGCCGCTCACTCCGCTTGCGAGACAGTATTCTGCCTGACCTGTGCCCGGGCTTTCTCCTTTTAACACAATGCATAACCTCAGATCTGCGGAACGTTAGCCTGTAAATTGCACCGGTTGATTTGATGTCGAATCCTCAAATTCGTCTACAGTTTTGAAGAAGCAGCCGATTAGCTGTAAACACCGGCCGGCAAGGGAGCAAGCACGTGTCTTCGAGAGATTGGTTACAGCGACATATTCTTCCGACTTGGGCCGAGGACCGGGTGCCGGATCAAGACCACCCGCACCGACGGCGCTTTACACCGCGCTATCGGCGCAAACAGGGAATCGTCAAGAATGTCTGGATCGCCAGCGGCGTCGTGATGATCCTGCAGGCGTCGCCGGCCATAATCTTCGCCATGGCGCTGGGCACTACGTTTTTGTCCTTTGTTATCCTGGACGAAACCTCCTGATTAACCGGCGGTGGTGCCGAGGGATCGCCTCATTGTCCACGACAGCGCAGCCCGCCGTCCGGTGTTAGCATCGGGAGCAGTGAGGCGGCCAAGCATCGGCTCGCCGCGGCCGCCAAAGTCAAGACCGACCGCTCAAGATCGTTATGCCCTACTTCGAAGACAACCCCTTGCAGAAGCTCGCCCCGCTGCATAGCGCGACCGACTGCGAGCTGGATCTGAGGGGAAAGTCGGCCGATGAGGCGCTGCAGGCCATCGAACAGTTGCTGCGCACCGCGAACCCCGCCGACAGCTACCTCGTGCGCTTCGACCCACCCAGCAACGATGGTCGCGAAACCCTTTTTTTACCGCTCGGACGGCGGCTGTTACAGGCCCGCCGTGACGGCCATATCCAGCGCTGCCTGCCGAGCGCCGATGGCGCCGCCTACTTTGTCGCTTTCAACGACTAGCCTGCATATCGCACCGTTTTTAGTAACGAGGACGCCGAGACGCCGCTATGGCGGGGTGCACGGAGTGGAAGGCGGTGAAGGCGTAGTCGACACTACGTCGAACTGCCTACAACGAGTGCGGCCCGTCAGGGCGAGGGTATCGGGGGCCGCAGCAGGAAATCGGTGAGCTATGCAGGCTAGGATGCTCACAGCGGGAGCTCCAGATTGCTGCCTATCTTGTGATGCAGCCGACGCAGCCGCGCTTGATGATCGCTGGGCTCACAGTGAACCGCAAAGCTGAGCGCCTTGTGATAATCCCGAAGACGGTGTTCATAGAGCTTGCTGAGTGCCAAACTCGCCGCGGCATGGCCACGCGCATGCAGCGCTAGCCACAGTTGCTCGGCACGCGCCCAGTCACCCTGTCGACGGTAAAGCTGTGCCAGCAGCAACTGCCCGTCATCGTCGAGATACCCGGCCACACGTTCACAGACGCTGTGTGCCTGTCTCACTTGGCCGGCATCACACCAGGCGCGAACGATCGCCGCGTGATCGATACCGGCACGCGACGCACCCGCATAGATCTCGATGAGGCGCTGATGCAGCAGCGCGAGGGAGACCACGTCCTGATAATTGTGCCGCATCACACGGGCGAGCTGCGTCGTCTCCCCGCAGCGCAACCAGGCCTGCCAGGCGTCCGGCGCCTGCGCGCCGGGCAGATCATCGACACGGTGCAACGCCAGGAGCTGTCGTTCAGCGGTCTGTAGGCGGCAATCGGGCCAGTGATCGCGGTAGGCACGCCGCACGGTATAAAGCAGGTCGAGATGCGGCAGCTCGCTCAACGCTGCATCGATCCGGTGCAGCGCCGATCGTGCACTCAGCACGGGCAGATCGAAGCCCTTACCGTTGTAGCTGACCAACACCGCCCGTTCTCCGATCCACTCGCCCAGCACGCGCAGCATCGCCGGCTCCGCGGCATAGTTGCCCAGCACATACTGGCGGACCTCGATCTGCTGTCTATCGGTGAAGCGCGCCACACCGACCATGAAGGCCAGATTCCCCACGCCGCCCGACAGACCGGTGGTCTCGGTGTCGATGTAGAGCCAATCGGCTACACCCAGGCCGTGCACCTCGGGAAGCATCGCCAGGTTGCCTGCCGTCGCACCGGGGCCCGCCAGACGATATGGCTGCCGACACAGCACCAGGCCGTCCTCGACGATCTCGCCACCCAATGCCTGCGCCAGCCGCTCTGGATCGATACGTCCGTCCGGCGGCGACGGTCGTCCGCGTCTCATCCGGTCGAGACGCAGCGCAAGCCCGTCGCACTGCGCGGCGGCGGGCGCATGACCACGCAGTCGATCGAGTCTGGTCGCCAGACTCATCCGGGCCGGTCGCCGCCGCTGTCTGCAAACAGGCCCAACACGCTCAGTGCCAGCGCACGTGGGGAATAGCCGCGCGCCTCGTCACTGGCCAGGACCGGGCCCACGCAGGCCGGACAGCCGAAGCGACAGTCACAACGTTCGACCAGCGCCAGCGCGCCTTCGATCACTGCTGTCTGCCGGCGGTAGAGTGGCTCGGACAGACCTATGCCGCCGGGATAGTTGTCGTACAGGAATACCGCGGGACGAAACACGCCCTGATGATCGGGGGCCAGCTCCTCACCGGAGACGTCTCGCATCTGCCCGCGTCCGGTAGCACCCTGGGTGGCAAACCAGCGCCCGTCACCGTCGCCGACCGCGCGCCCCAGGTCGCTGGTCTCGCTCATCATCTGCAGCGCCGCGACGTGATGCATTGCATAGGCGGCGCCGAGAAAGCCGTCCAGCGCCATCTGCCGAGAGGGCAGAACCCGCTCCAGCTCGCCCGGCTTCAGCTCCCACCATACCGACGTGGTGTGCATCTCCTGGTCGGGCAAGCTGATATTTCCGTAGCCGATGTTTTCGTGGGTGTAGTAACGGATCTTCTTGTAGCCGGCAAAACGCCGCACCAGATGCACCTCGCCATGCGCGATACGCGCCCTCGCCGAAAGCTGCTCGGCGAAGCGCTCGAGGATCCGCAGGCGCGTGTAGACCACGGCGTCGGTGTAGTAGTCGGCCCGCGTCGGCCGCACATAGGCCTTGCGACCCTCCCAGTCGAGCGACTCCACCTGGTAAGGTGCGGCCTGGACCATGTAGATCGCACCTTCGTACAGGGTCTCCGGCGCGGAACTGTAGTCGACCTCGGCAATCACCTGCCGACCGTCGTTGTCCCGGTCAATAACCAGAAAATTGCCCTCGGCCACCGAGCGCAGCGACACGGAATTCGCCGGGTAGGCCTCGTTGGCCCAATGCCAGGTATCGCCCTCCCGATGCAGTAGGCCCTGATCCGCGAGATACTGCAGGAACTCGCCGAGCGGGGCCTTGGTGCCGAACGACTCCCCCACACGAAACGGCAGCTCGAAGGCTGCACAGCGCACATGATCGAGCAACACCAGCAGTTGATCCGGATCGATGCGGGCATGCTCGGGCGAAGCGCCAAGAAAAAACTCCGGATTCCGCACGATGTATTGATCGAGCGGCTCGCTAGCGGCCACCAGGACACCCAGCGAGGTCCGATTGCGCCGCCCGGCTCGACCGAGCCGCTGCCAGGTCGCCGCGATACTGCCCGGGTAGCCGTTGAGCACGCATACATCGAGGCTGCCGATATCGACGCCGAGCTCCAGCGCCGACGTGCTTATTACGCAATCGACACTGCCTTCACGCAGGCGCTTCTCGGTCGCACGACGCTGGGTGGGCAGATAACCACCGCGGTAGGCAAATACCCTAGGTGGCCGCCGCGGGTCCTTATCGAACACATCCTTCAGGTACTTGGTAAGCACCTCGACCATCAGCCGCGAGCGTGCAAAGACAATGCTCTTCAGGCCGCCGCGTGTGGCCAGGCGTGCGATCCGGTTGGTCTGCGAGCGCGCCGACGCACGGATGCCGAGATCGGGATTGATCACCGGCGGATTCCACAACAGCAGGCGGCGTTCGCCACGCGGCGCACCACTGCGCGTCACCGCCGCCACTTCCTCACCCAGCAACGCCGTCGCCAGCTCCACCGGATTGGCAATCGTCGCCGAGCAGAAAATGAACTGCGGCGACGCGCCATAGAACGCCAGAATACGTTTCAAGCGGCGGATCAAGTTCGCCACATGCGCCCCGAACACGCCGCGGTAGGTGTGCATTTCGTCAAGCACAATGTACCGCAGGCCCTCGAAAAATTGTGCCCATTTGGTGTGATGCGGCAGTATCGCCTGATGCAGCATATCGGGATTGCTGACCACGATATCGCCGCGCGTACGCACCGCCTTGCGCGCATCCCCCGGGGTGTCGCCGTCAAAAGTATACGCACGTACCCCGAGTCCGCCGGCCTGGTTCAAGGCAAGCAGCTCGGCGACCTGATCCTGCGCCAACGCCTTGGTCGGGAACAGATACAGGGACTTGCCCTGCGCCTGGCAGACGGCCTGCAGCACCGGCAGGTTGTAACAGAGGGTCTTGCCCGAGGCCGTCGGCGTGACCACCACAAAATGCCGCCCCTGTTCCGCCAGTCGCCAGGCCTCGGCCTGGTGCGAATACAGACGCTCGATGGCGCGTCCGTGCAGTGCCCTGCGCAGGCGCTCATCCAGACCCTGAGGCAATGCCTCCAACCGCGGCTCGGTCGCCGGCAGCGTCAGTTCGGCACAGATCCTGTCCGCATACTTGGCCTGCAGGCGCCGGGCGAGGCGATCGACCGGGTCGGTCGGCAGGGTCTGCGCAGGCTTGGGGAACGCGGCCATGGCAAAGTTCTCTTGATGTTCTATAATCACGCCCAGTATAGAACAGATAAAGAACTTCACGACAACACCTGGAGAACAGCATGGTCCCGCCGACACTGACCAGGCGTCAGCAAGAGATCTTTGACTACCTGCAGGCTCACCTGGCTGACTTCCCCCACCCGCCGACACTGGATGAACTGTGCGACGCCCTTGGCTTGAGATCGCGCGGCTCCCTACACAAACAGATTCAGGCATTGATCGACGCAGGACTGGTCGAACCGATGAACAATCTGCGGCGCGGCATACGCCTGGCAGAAGAGCAGCCGGAGGTGATCGACGATGGCGACGCGCTGCCCCTCTACGGCTACATTGCCGCCGGGCAGCCGATTGAGGCCATCGCCAACCCGGAGACTATCCACGTGCCGACACAGCTGCGCACGGCCAACCCCTGCTACGTGCTCGAGGTGCGCGGCGATTCCATGATCGAGGAAGGCATCCTCGACGGTGACTGGGTCGTGATCGAACATCGGGACCATGCGCGCAATGGCGAGATCGTGGTCGCACTGGTGGACGGCGAGGAAGCCACGCTCAAGCGCCTCGAGCAGCGTGCGAGTGAGGTGGTGCTCCACCCGGCCAACAACAGCCTTTCAGCGATGCACTTCAGCCCCGACAGGGTGCAGATCCAGGGGGTCCTGGTTGGTCAGATGCGGCGTTATCACTGATAAAGACCCATGAGCACCACCACCGTGGCTAACAGCAGGTAAGGGGCTCTCTTAAGGGCCAGTCTGTCGTTGCTCGAAGGTTCGATTCCAATAGCCGGTCCGTTCCTGCATCTGCTCGCGGGTCTCGGCGGGAACAAGGTCGACCGGATCCGCCGTCTTTCGGACCCTCCAGCCGCCGCCAAGCGCACGATAGACCTCCACCAGATTGCCGGCGACCGAGCCCCGCGCCGTCGCCAGCTGGTCCTGCTGCGACGCCAGCGCAGTCAACGTGTTAATCACCGTATTGTAAGAGACCAGACCGTCGTCGTACTGCAGGGTCGCGATCGTCGCGGCCCGCTGCGCGGCGTCAGCGGCGGTCTGGAGATCCGCGAGCTGCTGCTGCGACCGCAGAAAAGCGACGATGGCGTTCTCCACCTCGGCCTGCGCGCTGAGCACCGTCTGACGATAGTCGTCCAGTAGCTGCTGGAAGGTCGCGTCCTGCAGCCGTACATTGCTGCGCAGGCGACCGTAGTTAAAGATGTTCCATTGAAACCCACCCCCGACGTTGTAGCGGTACGTGTTGTTGGTGAACAAATCGCTCGCACCCTGTGAGCCGACCGTCGTCACCATGGTGCCTATCGAACCGCTGATGGAAAACTGCGGATAGAGATCGCTGATGGCGACGCCGATCTGGGCGCTCTGGGCAGCCAGCTGGCGTTCGGCGACACGGATATCGGGCCGCTGACGCAACAGATCCTGCGGCATGCCGACCGCGATCTCTGAGTCGACGGTCGGTACCGGCCGCGGCTCGCCCAGCAAGGCACTGAGATCCTGCGGCGGCCGGCCGAGCAGCACGGCCAGTGCGTTCTTGGACTGCTGCAACGAAATCTCGAGGGAGTAGACGGACGACCGCGTATTGTAGAGCAGCGTCTGGGCCTGTTCGGCGTCGAGCGCACTGGTCGCGCCCGCCTTGAGTTTGGCCTCGGTGATCCGCGTGCTTTCCTCCTGAAGCTGCACATTGTAGCGCGCCACTTCGAAGCGCTTCTGGGTCGTGCGGATCGCCAGATAGGTCTGCGCCACCTGGGCGATCAACGAGACCAGCACGCCATCGTAACTGGCGAGGCTGGCGTCCCGTAGGGCCGTGGCGGTTTCGATCTGGCGGCGGAAACTTCCCCAGACGTCCGCCTCCCAGCTGATGTTGAAGCCGAAATCGTAGACGTTGTCGGTATTCCGGTTGGCGTGCTCCTTGACCGCCGAACCACTCAGATCCTGCTGTTGCGGATACTGATTGCCGATTGCGATGTTGAGCTGCTGCTGCGCCTGAAGCACGCGCAGTCCGGCCGAGCGCAGGGTCAGCTCTTCGGCCATGGCAATCTGTACCAGCTGGTCGAGCACCGGATCCCGCAGGGCCGTCGACCACCACTCCGGCGCGAGCGGAGCGGTATCCTTAAGTCGTGGATCCTCGAACGCCAGCCAGTCGGTCTCCAGCGGCGCCGTCGGCGTTTGATAATCGGGCCCCAGCATCACGCAACCGGACGTCGCCAGGGCTATCGTCATCAACAGGGCGAAATGCCGTACGCAGCGGGTCATGGGCTAGGGTAACTACTGCAGCGCAGCCGGCGCCGGTGGCACCTTACGTTGCGCATCATCCCCGGCGGTGTCGGTCATGACCATCACCGAGCAGGTGGTGCCGACCCGCAGATCCACCCCGTCCGGCACCTCAGTCAGATGGATCCGCACCGGGACGCGCTGGGCCAGCCGTATCCAGTCAAACGTGGGACTGACGTTGGGCAGCAGGTCGGTGCCGGTACTGCCATCCTGCTGGGCGATACCCCATCCCAGGCTGTCCACGTAGCCTTCCAGCGGCGCATCGGGATAGGTCATCAGCGTGACCACCGCCTTGTCCCCCGCATTCACCTTCGCGATCCGGTTCTCCCTGAAGTAGGCATCGACCCTCAGGCTCGAGACGTCCACCAGCGCCAGCGCGGCCTGGTTGGCCACGGCCTGGGTCCCCAGGCGCAGATTGAGATTGGTCACATATCCGTCTGCCGGCGCCCGCACCTCGGTGAACTCGAGATTGAGCTCCGCCTGTTCGAGCGCAGCCAAGGCGGCCTTGACCTGAGAATTGTCTTCGCCGATGCCGCCGAGCTGGGCCTCGGCCTCCGCCAGCATCGCCTCGGATTCGGCCAGGTTCGCCTTGGCTTGCAGGAACTCCGCCCGAGCGCTCCGCTGGTCCTGCAACGACACCTCGTAACTGGCCTTGGCCACCTCCAGAGCGCGTTTCGACGTGGCCTTCTGCGGCAGCAGTTCCTGCTGGCGCTGATATTCGGCCTTGTTCTTGGCGATGGTGGAGGTGTAGGAGGCGATCTGGCTCTGGGCCCGCTCGATATTGCCCCGCGCCACATCGACGGCCGCACGTGCCGAGTCGACATTTTTTTCCAGCGCGCGGACGTTGTCGCCGGTCTCGTCGAGCTGCGCCCGGGCCTGGTCTACTGCCGCCTGAAAGGTGCGCGGATCGACGCGGAACAAGAGCTCCCCTGCCTTGACGAACTGGTTGTCGCGGATCGGCAATTCGACGATCGGCCCGGTCACTCGCGGGGTCACCTGGATGATATCTGCCTTGACCTGTCCGTCCCGGGTCCACGGGTTGACCACGTAGTCCCAATACTTGAACAGCGCCAGCAAGACAGCGACGAGGACCACGGCTCCGGTCAGCAGGTATCTCACGGCTGTCTTCAATCTAGATTCCTACAAAGACAGATCCGATCAGCATCGTATAGATGACGACCATTGCGAGCATCACGAGCGGCGGGTTGGCGAAAAAACGGGAAAGGCGGTAGCGATTCAGCAAACCTGTGGTCAGGACCGCACTGAGGAGCCCCAGTGTCGCTGCGATCAATAGGGGTGGAAAACAGACCTCGCCGGTCGCGAACTCATGCGGCAACGGGAACATCAGGCACGGCTCTCAGCTGCCCGCGGATCATTCTGCCGTTTCATTGACTGCTCAGATGATCTTCCGGGATAAGCCTGACGCATCAATAAGTCCTTGTTGTTGCCTACCGGACTCTTTCCGCCGCTGGCACTCTGGCTAGGCGAGCGCGCGCCTATCATATATAAAAATCGGGTCATTGACATCCGGTCCGGCTGGTGCAGTCGCGCTTCCCACAGGCTTTGCGTTGCCGACAGCTCATAGAACTGCCTTTGAAATATGATCCCATCGATTCAGAATCTCGCGTCTCTCCACCGCTCCCAGTCGATGCTGTCGGTCCTCTCCTGGTAAGCCACCAGTGCTTGCGATACGCCCCGGTATGCGCCAAGTAGACGATAGAGCCGTTCGGCGTCCCGTTCCCTGGATTCGCCGTCTGCCGCGTCGTCCATGACGGTCCTTATGCGCTCTTCAAGATGATCGAGGAACTTGGCGAGCTGGTCGCGCAATGTACCGCCACCTGCCCCCGAACTCGCTGACAGCGTATTGCAGGCACTGATCATCCCGTCCTTCCAGGTACGGAGATCGTCCCGCAGCTTCTCCGCGAGAACGTCCGCCTGCGGCTGGCCGCCCACCGCCTGCATTGCACGCAGACGCGCGGAGAGTACGCGCAGGTCGGCGATGAGATCCTGGACACGACCAGCCGGCGTGTCGGCCAGCGCAGCGGGGCCGATGTGCGGCGCCCATCCGGCCAGCTTGGCAGGGATCGTGGAGACCTCCCGCAGGTGGAAGGCCTGCATCCGCCGCTCCTGACGAGTGGGCCGCAGGCCCGGATCCCTGCCGAGGGTCGAGATCAAGTGCTGGCAGCTGCGAAAGTAGCGGCGAAGTAGGCGCAGGAACACCCGCTCGGGACGCCATGAGATAGGGAAATGGGCGGTCAGCGCCAGGATCGCGAAGATCGCAACGAACATCATCGCGGCAGTAGAGATAGTGAGGAAGCTGTATGTCTGCTCGTTGGAGATGGACGCAATGACAAAGAAGATAGCGAGCCCCCCGCTCGACCCAGCATCTGTCGCGGCTCGGAAAAGCGATAGCAAAAGAGGAACGTCGTCCCGAAGATGACCAGGCCCAGCCCAGCGAAGCTCGACAGCTGCGGCATGATGAACAGATAAATCGCGCTGGCGCACACAATGCCGATGGTGGCGGGTGCAAAAAGCATCGCTATCGGTATTTGAGGGGCCGTTGCGATTGCAATACCGAGGCCGCCAGCCATGGCCACGAGACCCGCACCACCGGGAAGACCGTCGACATAGATGAGCGCCAGGAACGCAGCCCATAGGATGGTCAAATAGCGGAGCGTATAGCCCAGGCGCTCCGGGTCGGGCCAGACCGTGCGCGTATCCGCAGGCTTCCCTCTTGCCGGCCGCAGCTCGATTTTGCCATGGCCTCTGATCGTGCATACGACGTCGAATAAAGCTCCGGTGGCCCGATCTAGATCTAACAGTCGGTCGCGCATCACGGTGATCGCGGCCTGCTCGAAATGCGACAGCTGATTAACGCTGCCTTGGGCCAGAGGCAGCTCGACTGGCTGTGGTCCCCGACCGGGCAACTCTGCAGCCAGCATGCTCGCGACCTGGGCCAGACGACGCTCGAGCTCGGCGCCAAAGGCCTCTAGATTCGGCAGCAACGCGGTGAGATCCAGGGCCTGGACTTCCACAAAACTCTCGCGCCACTGTTCCATAGTCTCCGCCAACGTCGTGGCCAGGGTTTGGTAACGCCGCCACTGTGCCGCAGTCTCCCGGATCTCGTAGCTCTCCATTTTCGCCGCCACGAGCGACCGTCCCACTAACCCAACTGCGCGGCTTGCTGCCCTCTCAGCTTCTGTGCGTCCTCCGACAGGTCTTCTTTCCCCACCATCCTGAGATAGGCGCCAAGAAGCTGCTGCTGTGTGGAGGCCAGATTGCGAGTCGCCGCGTCGAATTCAGGGCGGCTGCTGACTGGTCAGACAAATAGCGTAACCAAGCTACAGACGAGAATGCCGAGCCCAGTCTGCAGGACCCGGATCACTGCGGTATCGAACGCGTTGACCGGGTCAGGGCCAGCGTCGAAACAGACGATGACACAGACAAAGGCGCTGACCTGCCAGAAGTATTGATACTTCGCCCCGGACACCATGTAGGCGCAAATACCGATGTAGATCGACAGGAACACCATGAACAACCAGCGCTCCTGGGCAAACAACGCGATCAATGTCAGTGCGATCACGGCCGTGGTCACTGTGCCGAGCAAACGCAGCGCGGCCTTGCTCATAGATTCGCCGACCGTGGCCAGACTGACAAAGGCGACCGCGAAAGCTGCCCAATACGGCCTGTCCCAGTCCATCGACAAGGCGATGCCATAGGCGATCGTCATCGCCAGCGCGGTCTTGATGGATTCCTTTGCTTTTACAGAGAGAGTCATCGATCAGCAATGAACCAACGGCGTCGGACTAGGAGGGAATCATCAAAAAAAGAACCTCGCTGGATGTGGTTCATATTTCCGCTACTAGATGGTTTGGCAAAAAGTTCAACCGCTTCGTATTACGTGATTAGGAGCGTTGACGAGGCAAGAAAAACTTTAGAACACGCCGTTCTCGGGCCACACTTAAAGGAATGTACAAGATTGCTATTGGGTATCAACGGGGTTTCAGCATCTGTCGTATTCGGCCACCCAGATGATCTCAAGTTTTGTTCCTCTATGACGCTTTTCGATTTTGTTGTATCGACGAATTCCCCGTTTGAGGACGCGATCACCGAATACTGCGGGGGAGGCGTGTTGAAAAGACGTTGGCCAGCCTCAACCTGCCAAATCCGCACAGTTGATCATCAGCTACATTTTGTCCGGTGCACAAGGAGACAACATGCAGGGTGTCGCTCGAATTGTCATTCTAGCAGCCGCTTTCGGGCTGATGCTGTGGTTTGCGCTGGCGCGAAGCCCCGAGGACCCCGCGCCCAAGGAGACCACTTCGCGTCCAGCAGATACGGCCGATGACGCGCCGCCCGGGCAGCACCAGGACGGGTCCCGGGAAGAACGTGCTATATGGCGAGACACGGTGAATCAACGGCTGGGACGCTGACCTGCATATCGCTTTCTTATGCGACGCAGCACCTAGCCTGCCGGGATCCCCCATCCCGCGCGTCGTTTATGCCTCGCAGCCTGTCAATGCGTCTGGTGTTGGTACACGCCGTCCCGATAGCCGGTGAACAGTTCGGCCAGCGCAGGATTGGATACCGGCGCCGTGTCCGGTGCGGCCTCGAGGTTGCGCTCGGCGACATAGGTCTGGTGATCGCCGCCGTCGACCACGACACGGTACCAGGGCTGGTCTTTCGGGGGCCGCGAGCGAGCTACCTGCTCATACCATGCCTCGGGACCCTTGGAAGCTGGCGTCCACGTCCACCACCACGCCACGGTAATTGAAGCGACTATGAAAAATGATCTGTCCGACAAAAAACTTCGGTTTCGCCGTCATTGTGCCTTCCTCCTCGAGAGATAGGTCAGGCCTCCGCAATCAGGACTGCTCGCCGTGGTGCAGGGTACCCCTCGACCGTAAATCGCTTATCGGCGGGATCGAGAAAATCTGCAAGGGACTCGAACGTCATCCACGCCGTCGCCCGTTGCTCGTCTACCGTCGTCGCGGTGACGTCAACCAGTTGGACAGCGCGAAATCCGCATCGTTTCAGCCAATTCTGCAGCATCCCCGCGGTCGGGATGAACCAGACGTTGCGCATCTTGGCGTAGCGGCCAGCCGGCACCAGGAGCTGATCATCCCCACCCTCGATTACCAGGGTCTCGAGTACCAGTTGGCCGCCTGCCCGCAGCGCGCCCCGCAGCTCGAGCAGATGATCGATCGGCGAGCGCCGATGATACAGAATTCCCATCGACAGCACCGTGTCGAAGCGGGCCATACCGGCCGGTAGAGCCTCGATACCCAGTGGGAGCAAATGCACCCGTCCTGCAAGGTCGGGAGACATCGGCGCCAGCAGCCTTCGGATGGCGAGAAACTGGGCCAGAAACAGCGCCGCGGGATCGATTCCGATTACCCGCCGTGCACCTGCGTCGGCAAGTCGCCAACAATGGTAGCCATTGCCGCATCCCACATCGAGCACCAGCCGCCCGGACAACGACGCGAGGCTCGAGCGTATACGTTCCCACTTCCAGTCGGACCGCCATTCGGTGTCGAGCACGACGTCAGCGATCCGGTATGGCCCTTTGCGCCACGGACGCAAGGCACGCAAGGCACGCAGCAGTGCATCGCGCACATCTACCGACATTACCGCATCGGGGTTGAGGTTGATGGCACCATCATGGCAGTCGACCGTCCCCTTGCCCAGGCTTGGTAATCCGTTCAGCGCCCTGTGCCACCGGGCCCAGTCACCATGCGGCGCAAGGTTCAACGCCTGATCCAACTGATGCGCTATCTGCTCCGCCCAGGGATCCAGTCTCTCCGTCAGCAGCATCTGCCGGAGTGACTCGGCATCGATCATTTTCGCGCCACCAGCGACACAAAATTAAAGCATTGAAACCATAGATCGATGCGCGCAAAGCCGGCTTGGCGCAGGCGTTGCTGATGGATGCACAACGTCTCCGGTATCAGGACATTCTCCAACGCATTGCGCTTCGACTTATCTCGAGATCGCTGTAGCCGTTGGCGCTCTTGAAGGCATGATGCATCTCTGTCAGAAGCCGGTCGGCAGATTCATCGGCGCCGGCAATCTTCTCCGACAAAATCAGGATGCCGCCCTCGGTCAGACCCGCATGGACGCGTTCGAGTAGCGCAAGCCGATCGCCTGGCGGCAGGAACTGCAGTGTGAAGTTCGAAACCACCACCGAGGCCCGTTCAATCGCCACCTCGCGCACATCTGCGCACAACCACTGTATCTGCGGATACCGCGCAGACAAAATAGATTGTGCACGTGACAACATCGCCGGCGCATTATCGACGCCCACCACCTTGCAGTTCCTGCCGGCACTGCCCGCGGCGAGGGCAGCTGTCGAAGCGCCCAGCGAACACCCGAGATCCAGCAGGGCGCTGCCCGGGTGTGCATAACGCTCGGCCAGTAACTGGATCATCTGGATGATCACCGCATACCCGGGTACCGAGCGTTTGATCATGTCGGGGAATACCGCTGCGACGGCGTCATCGAAGACAAAACCGCCCGCCGGTGACGTCTCACCGGCATACAAGCGGTCGCTGGAATCGCTATCCGTCAAGGTTAGGCCCCCCCGATGGACCGAAAGCCGGGCGCCGACCACTTCGAGGCCTCACTCCGCCTCCCCATAATCAATGGTGATTTCGGCGTCATGGGCAATCGCGCGCAGCGCATACAGGTCGAAGCCATCGAACACCGCATTGGATGGCGATGCATGATTGAGGTAGCGCAGCATGTTCCTGCCGCTGCGCCCGATCGGATCTGCGTCGCCACCCTGATTCGTATACCCAAAGGACATACATGCCATCGCGGCGCACCGCAGGTCCATGAAAGGTACCGATGTATTCGCCTTTCGCGAGCTTGCGCGCCGCAAATACGCCCGTCCCATGGATCGACGATGCTGCGACATAGACCGTGCCGCGCAACTGGGCATCGGTGCTGCGCGGCTGCCGATTCATGCCGGCACCTGGATACTCTGCATCGCCACTCTGACCCTGGCCACCCGCGACGGCACCCCAACCCGCCTGGTGATGGGGCAGAGTATCCGGGTCGACGCCGCCGAGGACCTCGCCCAGGGTGCGAATGGAGCCACCCTGTCCGCGCCACATCACCAGCAGTTTCTCCATCAACGGCAGCAAATCCAGCCCCTCGCGTTCGGCACTGACCGCATATACGTGCCCGGCCGGCAACAAATGCCGGCTTTCCGCATACAGATACTCGTGGACATTGTCGCTCGAGACCCCTGGCTGGCACAGCAATTCACCCGCCGTCGGCAGCGTTGTCGGGATCTCCGGAAGCACCGAACGTACACCCTGCAGGACCGGATAGTACGGATAGCGACCCCGCGTCAGCGTCGTGTAGCGATATCTGCTGGCCGACAATCCGCGCAGCAGGCCCGGATGGACCTGCCAGTTCGGTGTCGCCAGCGCGCACGGCGTCTCACCGCCGAGGCCGAGATAACGCGTCCACAGGGCTTCGCCCTGCTGCTCGACCCAAGGGTCATCGGCGTAGGCCAGCTGGTCGGCCCAGCGCTGTGGCGACAGGCCACACAAGCCCACCTCATGACCCTCGCCGCGCGCCGACGCCATCAGGCCAGCGGCTACCTTGCTCAACGATGGGGCTGCCAATAGGGTCCCATAGGCGAGTGCCGGCCAGCCCAGCAGTTGCCTCTCGCGCCAGGTCTTTCGCAGATGCCGACCCGACAGATCGCGCCCGAGCGGAAAGAAAAAGCTCGCTCGCACCTGATACTCGCCGAATAGCCGCAAGAGGTTCGGGATACCCTCGCGCAGTCCGCGCAGAGATCGGGCCTGGACACGCAAAGCGACGCGCATGGGACAGGAGAGTTACGCTCGATCAAACCTCAAGTCTGAACGGGCCCAGCAGGCGTGACAAGTCAGTTGCTGGGCCGCAAGGCGGCTCGGTGGAGCCGTATTCCGTGGCGTTCAACGATCCCGCGCTGGTTGGCTGTGGGATGACACGACGCTCGATCGGATGTCAGATCGGGGTCGCTCGACGTCGCGGTCCTGCGTCGGCCTGCAATGCCCCTCGTAAACGGACATCACCGCTTTCAATTCAGAGATTACGGCCGTTCGCTCTGAGGTCGAGAGACCCTCGACCTCAGACAATGCCTCGCCCGCCTCCAATGCCCTTATGTCAGACCAGACGGCCTGGCAGCCCTTCTCACACAGATTCTCCACGCACTGGTCGACGAGTTTGCGATTCACGAGCAATCCCCTTGATCGGCTGCGGAATTAGTATAAAACCATGCAATGACATAATCACGTACTAATATAAAAATACGGATTCGCCGCGATTATGTTCTTGCTTTGTTCTCTACCGCTGCTACTATTCTGGAGAACCAAAAGAAAACCTCTTGGAGGATCCAGGGATGCAACCCAGCCGGTATTTCATGCGCGATCTGAACGGTCCCAAGATAGACAGCATTATGGATTTCAACGTGGCGCTGCGCCGCAGCCGCTCACGGTCCCTGTTCGAGATCAGCGTATTCTTTGCGGCCTTGACCGCTTATCTGTGTGCCCTCGCATTCAGTGCATGAGGGTCGTCCGCCCTCTACTGTCGCGTCCGGACAACCCCACCCCGATGGACACCTGGCTTCGCCTCCCTGGGATGCTGTGTAGCACGCTGAGAGTGGCGATGAATCCGGCCCTGGACGCGAGCAATAAACAGGCGCGGATCGGCCGACAACACGGGTTCTGAACAAGGCGCCGCACTGCGCTGCAAGGCGTTTGTTTATACTCTTTAGCTTGTTCGGCAATTGGGGCCGCTGCCGGTCATGACCCGCTGCGCCGGCGCTTACCGCGCCTTTTATCGCTGGCTGATATTCTTCGGCATCGTCTTGTTCGGCGGCTTCGTTGCCTACCGCAATGGACTGGTTGACCAGCTGCTGCGCACTGACGAAAGCTATCTTTCAGGCGTCATCCTCGCGCTGTTCTTACTCACGAGTCTCGACGCCGGACGGCGCGCGCGGTTTCTAGGCAGACAGTTATGCATCGCTATGGACATGTCGCTGCGCGCGCGCCAGGACCAGCCACTGTTTGTCAACGACCCTGCGACGGGTGTGCGCTTTTGCACCGAAGACCACGCCGATTCTTACGCGCATCACCACCTGCTGCTGTTGGCCAACAAGACGATTCAGCACGGAACACTGTGCCGTCAGGAACTGCTTCTGGAGCGGTTGGAGCAGGTACTGGGTCGCGGCCACGAGACGGGCTGGTTTCTCGCTGATCTGATGATCCGTCTGGGGCTGTTGGGGACCGTGATCGGTTTTATTTTTATGCTCAGCTCGGTGGCTCAGGTGCCTAGCGTCGATGTCCAGGTGTTGCAGCAGTTACTTACCGATATGAGCGGCGGAATGCGCGTGGCGCTCTACACCACACTGACGGGTCTGGGCGCAGGTATCCTGCTGGGGTTTCAGTATCGACTGCTCGACGGCGCGGTCGATCACCTGATGGCCGAGATCATTGAGCTGTCCGAGGTTCACGTCACGGCCGAGCTGCGCCGTTTGACCGAGGCTTGAGGTCTGACATGCGTCGCAGAGGCTCGAGGCATTCTCGATCGACCGATCCTTTCATCGACCTCTTGTTCAACGCCCTGCTCGGATTCACCTTTCTGTTCCTGGTCTCGGTGATGTTCATGAACCCGGAGGCGCGCAAGGGACGGATCAACCTCAAAGCGGAATACATCATCTCTGTGACCTGGCCGGAGCTGCTGGCAGACGACATCGATCTCTGGGTGGAGGACCCTATCGGCGAGACCGTGTCCTACCTTCGCAAGGACGCCGGCTGGCTGCACCTCGATCGCGATGATCGCGGCGAGATCAACGACACCATCATCGTCGACGGCAGAGAGATCGTGTACCCGATCAATCAGGAAGTGGTCACGATTCGCGGCGTGATCCCCGGCGAGTACACCGTCAATCTCTATTACTACACGGCGGCCCAACCCAAAGGCGTGGAGGCCTTGGTGAAAGTGGAAAAGGTCAATCCGACGCTGCAGACGGTATTCGTGCGCAAGGTCCTGTTGGCAGCTCAGGACATCGAACAAACGGTGGTTCGTTTTACCCTGGATCAAAAAGGCCACATACAGGGCTTGAATCAACTCCAAAAAAGGCTCACACCCTATGCACTCGAGCCCGGCCCCTAGCCTGTGGAATCCCTGATTTCGCTGCTCTATGTCGTCCCGTTGGCGCTAGTCGGTCTTGTCGTTGCAGCCGAGGGCCGGCGACCGCGCTGGCTAATCATCGTGATTCTGGTTGCACTGCCGTTTTTTTACGTCGGTCATTACGTGCTGCTGAAGGGCATGCAGGGCTGGCCGACGGAGGCACCGCTACCTGAGCGTTTCGAGCTGGTCGCCTTTGATGTCAGCGAGCCAAGACCGATGACTGAGCAGCGCGGCGATATCCTGCTGTGGGTGCGAACGACGCAGGCGCAGCAGCCGCGAGTCCATCGGCTGGACTATCGCCGGGATCTCCACCAATCTCTGCTTGCGGCCGGCGAACGTCTGTCAGAGGGCAAAACACAGGTCGGTGAGCGTCGCGCCCAGCACGGCGGCACGCGTGGAGAATCCGGCGACCGCCCGCCCGCAGACAATATTGTGTTTCGCGATCAGTTACGCCCCAGACTCCCCGCAAAACAGGCCGGTGACTAGCCTATGGAGACATATGGCGGGCATCCGCGCAAAACAAAGCCGGCAAACGCCGGCGTTGATGCAAAGTGGCAAGGCTCGCAGGCCAGGTCAACCAAGGCCCTCGCGCTGTGTCGCCAATTCGATCTCGAACTTCTCGTTTACGCGTTCACGCAGTTCCTTACCCGGTTTGAAGTGCGGCACGTATTTACCGCTCAGCTCAACCGAGTCTCCAGTCTTGGGATTGCGACCCATCCGCGGCGGCCGAAAATGCAGCGAGAAGCTACCGAAACCGCGGATTTCAATGCGTTCGCCAGAGGCCAGCGCCTGGCTCATTTGCTCGATCATGCACTTGACCGCGAGTTCTACGTCACGATAGGCCAGATGGCTCTGCTCCCGCGCAATGACTTCGATCAGTTCCGATTTGGTCATTTGAACCCTGCCAGTCTCAAATGAATCGGGCGGCCGGGGCCGCCGTCATCGATTTCGCGATCGCGCGACCGCTTATTCTTTGTTGGCGTCAAGGTGGTCTTTCAACAGATCACCAAACGCAGTAGTGCCCGCACTGGCAGCATCGCTCGAATAGGTGGCGATCGCTGCCTTCTCTTCTTCGTAGTCCTTGGCCTTGATCGACAGGCTGATCGTGCGGTTCTTACGATCGATGCCCATGAATTTGGCGTCTACGCTGTCGCCTTCCTTCAGCACGACGCGGGCATCCTCTACCCGATCACGTGACAACTCGGATGCACGCAGGTAGCCCTCGACACCATCGGCCAGTGCAATAACGGCCCCTTTGGCATCGACCTCCTGAACCGTACCTTTGACGATGGTGCCCTTCTCATGGGTGGCCAAAAAGCTTGAGATCGGATCTTTGTCCAGCTGCTTGATGCCCAGGGAGATGCGCTCGCGCTCCGGATCCACCGCCAGAACTACCGTCTCGAGCTCTTGACCCTTCTTGTAGTTTCTGATCATTGCCTCACCGGTATCGTCCCAGGAGATATCCGACAGGTGCACCAGGCCATCGATGCCGCCATCCAGGCCAATGAAGATACCGAAATCGGTGATCGACTTGATGACACCGCTGACATGATCGCCTTTGTTGAACCTCTGCGAGAAGTCGTCCCATGGGTTGGCTTGACACTGCTTCATGCCGAGCGAGATGCGGCGACGCTCTTCGTCGATATCCAGCACCACGACTTCCACCTCGTCGCCGAGCTGCACCACCTTGCTTGGGTGCACGTTCTTGTTGGTCCAGTCCATCTCTGAGACATGCACCAGGCCTTCGACGCCGTCCTCGATCTCGACGAAGGCGCCATAGTCGGCGATGTTGGTGACTTTACCGAACAGGCGCGTGCTCTCTGGGTAGCGCCGTGTGATGTTTTCCCACGGATCTTCGCCCATCTGTTTAAGGCCGAGCGACACGCGCATCTTCTCGCGGTCGAACTTGAGCACTTTGACGTCGATCTCGTCGCCGATCTCAACCACCTCCGAGGGATGTTTCACACGCTTCCAGGCCATATCGGTGATGTGCAGCAGGCCGTCGATGCCGCCGAGGTCGACGAACGCGCCATAGTCGGTGAGGTTCTTGACCACACCCTTGATCTCCTGCCCTTCCTGGAGGTTCTCCAGTAGCTTCTCGCGGTCTTCGCTGTACTCCTTTTCGACCACCGCGCGTCGTGACACCACGACATTGTTGCGTTTTTGATCGAGTTTGATCACCTTGAATTCGAGGTCCTTGCCTTCCAGGTAGGACGTGTCCCGCACCGGGCGGACATCGACCAGGGAGCCAGGAAGGAACGCGCGAATCTGGTCGAGTTCGACAGTGAAGCCCCCTTTGACCTTGCCGTTGATGCGGCCAACCACGATTTCCTCTGCCTCGAAGGCCTTTTCCAGCTTATGCCACGCGTGGTGGCGCTTGGCCTTCTCGCGCGACAGGCGGGTGGACCCAAAACCGTCTTCGACGGCATCCAGGGCGACCTCCACCTGATCACCGACCGCGCACTCTACGTTTCCGTCGAAGTCCGTGAACTGGCTTTTTGGAATGACACCCTCGGATTTCAAACCCGCATTGACGATCACGACGTCGTTCTCGATGGCGACAACGGTACCAATGACGATGGCGCCGGGCTGGAGGTTGGTGTTGTTGAGGCTCTGTTCAAAGAGCTCGGCAAAGCTTTCAGACATTTAATGATTCCCGATCCACACTGAGCGGACCCTAGTACCGGTGGCTAAACCAATCCGGATTTGTCAAGTTTCGGTCAGACCACCCGGCCATTCCGGGCAACCCAGTTAACTGACGGCAGTCCGTCAGGTCGGTGTCGCGAAGCAGCGACGGGCCTGTCGCAACACCCGTTCCACCACGTCGTCGATACTCAGCGCCGTCGAATCGATTTCGACGGCATCGGCGGCCGCCACCAACGGTGACACCGCGCGACCGCTATCCCGTGCATCGCGTTCTTTCAAATCTGCCGTAAGGGCGGCGAGATTAGCAGGCAATCCTTTTTCTTTCAACTGCTTATAGCGCCTTTGGGCCCGTTCTTCAGCGCTGGCCGTCAAGAAAATCTTCACCCCGGCCGCGGGAAAGACCGTGGTTCCCATGTCACGACCGTCAGCAACCAGGCCGGGCAGCTGCGCATACCCGCGTTGCCAGTCGAGCAAGGCGGCCCGCACTCCTGGCATAGCCGCCACCTTCGAGGCGTTGCTTCCAGCCGTCTCGGTGCGGATGAGGTCGGTCACCTCGATGGCGTCCAGCCATACCCTTCCATCCTTAAATTCAACATTAAGTCTTGATGCTATTTGATTGATTTTATTTTCATTCGAAAATCCTATGCCGGCCTGTGCCACGGCATGGCCGACCAGCCGATAGAGGGCACCGGAGTCGAGCAGCCGCCAGCCCAGTCGATCGGCAACGCGTTGCGAGACCGTCCCTTTGCCGGATCCACTCGGTCCGTCGACGGTGATAATCGGCACCCGATCAACCATGCGCGGCCGCCACGCGCAAGCCGGCCGCGCACGCCAGCGCGACGAAACCGGGAAACGAGGTATTTACATTCGCACAATCGGTGATCGCGATCTCCCGGTCGGCGCGCAGAGCAGCGATGGCAAAGGCCATCGCAATCCGGTGATCGCCGTGGCTATGCACGGTTCCACCGCCGATCTTCGGACCACCCTGTATCACAATGCCGTCTGGCGTCGGGTGTGCGGCGACGCCGAGCGTTTGTAATCCGTCGGCCATCGCCAGAATGCGATCCGACTCCTTGACCCGGAGTTCTTCGGCCCCAGTCAATACCGTCTCACCCTCGGCGCAGGCGGCAGCCACAAACAGCGCCGGGAATTCATCGATCGCCAGCGGGACCTGAGCGTGCGGGATCCGAACGCCGCGTAAAGCCGCCGAACGCACGCGAAGGTCTGCCACCGGCTCGCCGCCAATCTCGCGCAGATTCAGTACCTGAATATCGGCACCCATCAGGCGCAAGATGTTGATCACACCGTCGCGCGTCGGGTTCATCCCTACATGCTCGAGCAACAGGTCCGAATCCTTGGCAATGCTGGCGCCCACCAGGAAGAACGCAGCCGATGAGATATCGGCCGGCACATCGATGTCGCAGGCCCGCAGGCGGCCACCGCCAGAGAGGCAGACGGTTTGGCCTGTGCGCCGCAGCGGGTAACCGAATCCCTGCAACATGCGCTCAGTATGGTCGCGGGTCGGTGCCGGCTCGTGGACACAGGTATCACCCTGCGCATACATGCCCGCCAGCAACAGACAAGACTTTACCTGGGCACTAGCTACCGGCATGCGATAGTCGATCCCCTGCAGCCCCTCGACCGGCCGTATCTGCAACGGCGCGGTGCCACCCTCGGCCGTCTCGATCCGTGCGCCCATAGCGACCAGAGGGTCGGTTACCCGGCGCATCGGTCGTCGCGACAAAGAGGCATCGCCGACCAGCGTAACAACCAGGCCCTGCCCCGCCAGCAAACCCGACATCAAGCGCATCGATGTCCCCGAGTTGCCGAGATCCAACGCCGCGGCCGGCGCCTGCAGCCCACGCATGCCCACACCATGGACGGTTACGCGGCCGTCCTCCGGTCCCTCAATCGCAACCCCCAAGGCACGAAAGGCATGCAGTGTCGCGAGACTATCCTCGCCCTCCAGGAAACCACGGATCCGGGTAACGCCCTCGGCGAGCGCGCCGAGCATGATGGAACGATGTGAGATCGACTTGTCGCCTGGGACACGTAGCGTGCCGTGCAGCCGGCCACCAGGGCTGGCCAGAAACTGGAGGTCGCTGGAAACCAATATCGAATCCTTTGTAGATAACGCGCGGAAAGGCTAATCGCAGGCGTTCAAAAAGACAAGTATTTGCTGAAAAAACATGTGCTTAAACGAACATCAGATGCAGCTCAAAGGCCATCCACATAACGGTCTCGCGCCGCCTTTGCGCGCTCGAAAATTGCCAACAGCGCTTCGGCATCCGCGGAATCGATGCGCAATGCTAGCTCATTCATCTCTTCCGCGAAGCCGGCCAACATTGGGCCGAGCGCCTTGCGGTTGGCAATGCAGATGTCTCGCCACATCACGGGATTGCTCGAGGCAATCCGGGTGAAGTCACGGAATCCACCTGCGGCATAACGAAATATCTCATCGTTCGCCTTCATCCGCGCAAGCATATCCACCAGACCGAAGGCCAGCATATGCGGCAAATGGCTGGTCGCAGCCAGGACTTCATCATGGTGCGCGACGGACATCTCGCTGACCTCGGCGCCACAGACCTGCCACATCTCTCGCACGCGCGCCACGGCCTCCGGACTATTGCCCTCGAGCGGCGTAAGGATTATGCGTCGCCGTTGGTAGAGGTCGGCCAGGGAGGCCGCCACGCCGTTCTTTTCAGTGCCGGCGATCGGGTGGCCGGGAATGAAGCGCGGCAGCAACGCTGGCGCCGCCGCGTGACAATCGGCAACCACACTGCCCTTGGCACTTCCGGCATCGGTAACTAGCGCATGCGCGGGCAGGGTGTTGCCTATTGCCGCAAAGGCTTCACGCATCGCGCCGAGCGGCACGGCAAGAAAGACCATATCCGCATCGGCCGCGGCGGCGGCCACATCATGCGTGTAACGATCGATCACACCCAGCGCCACTGCCTCCTCTAGGTTGGCCTTGCTGCGGCCGCAGCCAATGACTTCGTCAACATAGCCTTTGGCGCGCAACGCACGCGCCAGTGAACCGCCGATCAATCCGACCCCGACGACCGCCAAGGTGCCGATCCCGCCGCTCAAAGCACCTGCTCCAGCGCCTTAAGGAAACGCGCGTTTTCATCGTCGATTCCGACGCTCACGCGCAAATGGTTAGGCAGCTCATAGTTGGCGATAGGGCGGGTCACCACGCCCAGGCGCAGCAGCGCCTGATCCACCGGTCCGGCATCACGACCGAGGTCTATGGCGAGAAAGTTTCCCGACGACGGAATGTAATTCAGACCAAGACGTCCGACACCTTCGACCAGCTGGCGCATCCCCGCGTCATTTACGGCCACCGAGCGCTGGATATATTCCTGATCGCCCAGCGCCGCCAGGGCCGCCGCTTGAGCAAAGCTATCGACATTGAACGGTTGGCGCACGCGATTCAATAGGTCCGCAATGTCTGGATGCGACAAGCCATAACCGATGCGCAGCGCGGCCAGCCCATAGGCCTTGGAGAACGTCCGCGTGACGATCAAGTTGGAAAAATCACCCAACCACTGGCTGACATCGGGGTGGTCTTCCGCGTGCACGTACTCGAAGTACGCCTCGTCCACCACGACAATAGTGTTCGCCGGGACGGCCTCGATAAACGCCCGCAGCGGCGCGGCCGTCAACCGGGTACCGGTCGGGTTGTTGGGGTTGGCAATCCAGACAACGGCCGTATGATCGGTGATCATTGCCTGCATAGCGGCAAGGTCATGACCGAAGTCCGCGGCGGGAGCGACCCGCAGCGTGGCACCGACAGCGGTGCTGCTGAGCGCGTAGACCGCGAAGGCATACTGTGAAAACAGACTATCGCGCCCCGGCCAGAGAAATACGCGCGCAATCATGTCCAGCACATCGTTGGAGCCGTTTCCGACCGTCACGCAGGCCAAAGAAACGCCGTGACGGTCGGCCAGCGCAGTGCGCAGGGCATAGGCGCCGCCATCCGGATAGCGCGTCAGGGCATTCATTTCAGCGGCCAGCGCCGCCCGCACACGCGAACTGGGACCCAGCGGATTCTCATTGGACGCCAACTTGATGGAGCCGGCGATACCCAGTTCCCGCTCGAGTTCGGCAAGTGGCTTGCCCGGCACATAGGGTCGGAGTTGGGCCAGCCCTGGGGCTGCGATATCGAGAAAACGATTAGCCAATCAGACTACCGCCTTGGGATAAGAGCCAAGCTCTTTGTACATCCCCGCCTGCTGCCTGAGCGTTTGCAGTGCGGCGGCGAGCTGTTCGTCCTCCCGATGACCGTTGATGTCGACGAAGAAGACGTAGTCCCAATTGCCGCGGCGCGACGGGCGCGATTCAATCCGCGTCATACTGATGCCGTGCTCAGCGAGCGGGGCCAGCAGTCGGTACAACCCTCCCGCCTCGTTGCGCGTCGATATCAACAGGCTGGTCTTGTCGTCACCGGAGCGTGGCACCGACTGTTGGCCGATGACCAAGAAACGCGTCGTGTTGCCGGCATCATCCTCGATGTTCGGCGCCATCACCTGCAGGTCATATAATTCGGCCGCCATCGCGCTGGCGATCGCTGCGCTGTGCTCCGCCTGCTTGGCACGCTTGGCTGCTTCGGCGTTGCTGCCGACGGGCACGCGTTCGACGAACGGCAGATGACGATCGAGCCAGCCACGGCATTGCGCCAGGGACTGCTGATGCGAATACACGGTTTTCAGGGTGCTGAGATCGGCCGTCTGTCCCAGCAGATTGTGGTGAATGCGCAGACTCACTTCACCGCATATCTGCAACGGCGAGTTGAGGAACATGTCGAGGGTGTGGCTGACCACACCCTCACTCGAATTCTCGACCGGCACTACCCCGTAGTGACAGCCGCCGCTCTCCACCTCTTGGAAGACATCCGATATCGCGGTCAGGGGTAAGGTGCTGACTGCATGACCAAAGTGCTTCAGCGCGGCCGCCTGGGTGAAGGTGCCCTCGGGTCCGAGAAAGCCAATCTTCAGCGGCAGCTCCAGCGCCAGACATTCCGACATGATTTCGCGGAACAACCGCGCCACTGCTTCACTGTCCAAGGGTCCCTGATTGCGCGCCTTGATGGCACGCAGCACTTGCGCCTCGCGTTCCGGACGGTAGAACAAGACCTCGGTGTCGGCGGCCAGCTTGATCTGCGCGACCTCCTGCGCGGCCAGAGCACGCGCGTTCAGCAGATCGTGAAGCTGCCGGTCGATATCGTCGATACGACTGCGTATCGCGGCAAGTTGCTGTTCTTCGCTCATTCCAGACCTTCAACCCGCCTATTGCGTCAGACCGGAAGCTGCATCATACCTGCTAGCGCCGCCGCCCTCATGTGAGCACCGATGAGCGAAAAACTCTATTCGCAACCCAGGCACCGCACCGACAAGACGCCGTCTATCTCGGTAATCCGTTGAATGGCCTGGTCAGACGGCGCGCGGTCGACATCGATCAGCGTCACTGCAATCTCCCCGCGCGATTTGTTCAACATGTCGATAATGTTTAGATTCGCTTCGGCCAGGTCGGTCGAGACCTGGCCGAGCATGTTGGGCACGTTGCTGTTGACCACCGCGATGCGGAAGCCTTCTTCGGTCCGTGGCAGAGCGATCTCGGGAAAATTTACCGAGTTGGAGACATTCCCATTTTCCAGCCACTCCCGCAGCTGATCGGCCACCATGACCGCACAGTTCTCTTCAGCCTCTGTCGTGGATGCGCCAAGGTGTGGCAGGGTGATTACTCGCGGGTGACCCTTCAGCAGATTACTCGGGAAATCGCAGACGTAGGCATACAGATGATCGCTGTCCAAAGCGGCCACTACCGCCTCATCGTCAATGATCCCGTTGCGCGCAAAGTTCAATAAGACAGAGTGCCGCTTCGTCAGCTTGATACGATCGGCATTGATCATGTGCTGCGTCGCGTCGGTCAGGGGTACATGAAAGGTGATGAAGTCCGAGCGCGCTACCAGATCGTCGACCGACAGCGCCTGTTCCACATCCGATTCCAGCGCCCAGGCGGCACGCACGGTGATGGTCGGATCGTAACCGAGCACCTTCATGCCCAATGCACGCGCGGCATTGGCCACTTTGACGCCGATAGCCCCGAGACCAATGACACCCAGCCGACGTCCGGGGAGCTCGAAACCCACGAAGTTCTTTTTGCCCGCCTCCACCGCTTTATGGATGGCCGCGTCATCACCCTCCAGGTCTATCGCGAAACGCCACGCCTGGCCGATGTTGCGCGCCGCCATCAGCATACCCGCAAGCACCAACTCCTTCACCGCGTTGGCATTCGCCCCCGGCGCATTGAACACGGGGATACCCGCATGGGTCATCGCATCGACCGGTATATTGTTGACGCCCGCCCCAGCGCGCCCTATCGCCTTGACGGACTCGGCCAGCGGCAGGCCATGCATTTTTGCAGAGCGAACGAGGATGGCATCCGGATGGCTCAACTCGGAGGCGATCTCGTACTTATCGCGCGGCAGACGGTCGAGCCCGGCTACCGAAATATTGTTCAAAGTCTGTATCTTGTACATCTTGTTGCCTGTCGGTCATCGACTATCGAAAATCAGGATCCCGGCGCGTCGAAACTTGCAAGGCCGTGCGAATCCGATGCATCGCGAACCGAGCGGTTGACGCTGTCCGCCTGGTACGACGAAAAACTCAAGCCCTGGTGCGTTCGAATTCGGCCATGAAGTCGACCAACGCCCGAACACCCTGCTCAGGCATGGCATTGTAGATGCTGGCACGCATCCCGCCGACGGAACGGTGTCCCTTGAGCGTTTTCAGACCGGCTTCTCCGGCCTGCTTGAGAAACTCGGCATCAAGCTCGGCATCGGCCAGTGTGAAGGGCACGTTCATCCAGGAGCGGCAGAGCGGATCGACTGGGTTGCCGTAGAAGCTGGAGGCATCGATGGCGTCATACAACATCTGCGCCTTACGGCGATTGACGTCGGCCATCTCCGCCAGTCCACCATTGGCTAGCAGCCATTTGAATACCAAACCGGCCAGGTACCAGCCGTAGGTCGGTGGCGTGTTGTACATCGATCCACTCTCGGCGTGGGTCGCATAGCTGAACATGGTAGGCGTACCATCCAGCGGGGTATGAATCAGGTCTTCACGCAGGATAACGATGGTCAGGCCCGCCGGACCGATGTTCTTTTGTGCCCCGGCATAGATCAGGCCGAAGCGCGATACATCAAGCGGCCGCGACAGGATGGTCGATGACATGTCGGCGACCAGCGGCACCTCGCCTGTCTCGGGGACATAGGGAAACTCGACGCCTTCAATGGTCTCGTTCGGCGTGTAGTGCAGATAGGCGGCATCGGGCGATACGCTGACTGCATCTGATGCCGGCACGCTGGTAAATTTGCCTTCCACCTCTGTGTCGGCGCTGGTCCGCACGCTGCCATAGCGACTCGCCTCTTTAATGGCCTTCTTCGACCAGGATCCGGTCCGAAAGTAATCGGCCTTGCCAGTGCGGCCAATCAGGTTCATCGGGACCATGGCGAACTGGCTCGTGGCGCCGCCCTGCAGAAACAGCACCTTGAAGTTGGAAGGAATCCGCAAGAGTTCGCGCAGATCTGCCTCTGCCTGCTCGGCGATCGACATGAACTCCTTACCCCGATGGCTCATCTCCATGACCGACAAGCCAGCGCCATGCCAGTCGAGCATTTCAGCCTGCGCCTGGGCGAGCACCTCTTCGGGTAGTGCCGCGGGTCCGGCGCTGAAGTTGTATATCCGGGTCATAGTGTTTCTCGTCTGACTTTGGGTAGATCAATACACGACTTAGCGGACACAGCAGGGACCGTACGTGGCGATCGGTTGGATTTTCCTCGGCAACGCGCTGCCGACGCGGCTGCGCCGATCGGCCGGATCACTCGCCGCTCGCATCTTCGCCCTCTTCGCCCTCTTCGCCCTCTTCGACATCCAACGCCTCGATACGCTCTATACCGATCAGTTTTTCGCCGTTGGACAGGCGGATCATCGTCACTCCCTGGGTGTCGCGGCCCATTCGTGAGACATCGGCGACCCGGGTACGTACGAGGGTGCCACCGTCGGTGATCAACATGATCTCGTCGTCCTCATCGACCCTGACCGCCCCTATCTGCTCACCATTGCGCACCGAGGTCTTGATAGAGATGACACCCATTCCGCCGCGCCCCTTGATCGGGAACTGATCGATGGGGGTACGTTTGCCGAAGCCGTTTTCGGTCACCGTCATCACGTCGCCGTCGTTGCCTATGATCAACGAAATTACCCGCTGATCCTTGCCCAACTTCACGCCCCGTACGCCGCAGGCCGTTCGTCCCATCGCGCGTACATCCGATTCCTGATAGCGAATCGCCTTGCCGGCGGAGGTGAACAACATGACGCGCTGATGCCCGTCGGTAAGGTCGACACCAATCAGGCGGTCGTCTTCGCGCAGATCGACGGCGATAATGCCGTTTGTACGCGGCCGCGAGAAGTCGACCAGCGGCGTCTTCTTAACCGTGCCGTGCGCGGTCGCCATGAAGACGAATCGATCCACGGCATATTCACGCACCGGAAGCACCGCATTGATGCGCTCACCCTGCTGCAGCGGCAGCAGGTTTACCATCGGACGCCCGCGCGCATTCCGTCCGGCCTGCGGCAGTTCGTAAACCTTCAGCCAATAACACTTGCCGTGGCTCGAAAAGCACAGCACGGTGTCGTGGGTACTGGCGACAAAAAGTTTTTCTACAAAGTCTTCGTCCTTGGTGGTAGTGGCCATCTTGCCGCGACCGCCGCGACGCTGCGCACGATAGGCGTCGATAGGCTGCGACTTCGCATACCCCTGATGCGACAGCGTTACCACTACGTCCTCTTCGGTAATCAGATCCTCGAGTGTGAGGTCCATCCGGTTGATTACGATCTCGCTGCGCCGTTCGTCGCCGAACTGGGTACGGATATCGATCAGCTCGTCCTTGATCACCTGCATCAGCCGGTCAGGGCTAGAAAGAATCTCAAGTAAACTCGCAATTTTACCGAGTAAATCTTCGAACTCATTAATTATTTTATCCTGCTCCAAGCCGGTCAGCTTCTGCAGGCGCAGATCCAGGATGGCCTGCGCCTGAGTCTCCGTCAGGCGGTAGCCTTGATCGGTCAGGCCGAAGCTGGGCGGGAGATCTTCCGGCCGCGAGGCATCCGCCCCAGCCCTGGCCAGCATCGCCTCCACGGTGCCGGACTGCCAGGCACGATCGACCAGCTGTTTCTTCGCCTCGCCCGGACTGGGCGCCGCCTTGATCAGTGCAATGACTTCGTCGATGTTCGCCAGCGCGACCGCCAGGCCCTCGAGGGTATGGGCGCGCTCGCGCGCCTTGCGCAGTTCGAACAGGGTTCGGCGGGTGACCACCTCACGCCGGTGGCGCAGAAAGTAGGCCAGCAGCTGCTTCAGGTTGAGCGTTCGGGGCTGACCGTCAACCAGCGCGACGATATTGATGCCGAACACGTTCTGCATCTGTGTCTGCTGGAACAGATTGTTCAACACTACCTCGGCGACCTCGCCGCGCCGCAGTTCGATGACCATGCGCATGCCGTCCTTATCGGACTCATCGCGCAATTCGCTGATGCCCTCGAGCTTCTTGTCCTTCACCAGCTCAGCGATTTTTTCCAGCAGACGCGCTTTGTTGACCTGGTATGGCAGCTCATTCACCACGATGCGCTGCCGGCCACTATCCATTTCCTCAATGAGGGTGCGCGCGCGGATGTAGACCTTGCCACGGCCTGTACGGTAGGCCTCGCGCACACCGTGCACCCCGTTGATGATGCCCGCGGTGGGAAAATCCGGTCCGGGGATGATCTCCATCAGCTGCTCGGCGGTGACATCGGGTTGCTCAATCAGGCGCACGCAGCCGTCGATGACCTCCGTGAGATTGTGCGGCGGGATATTGGTCGCCATGCCGACAGCGATTCCCGACGACCCGTTGACCAAAAGGTTCGGGAACTTGGCCGGTAGCACCTGCGGCTCGTGCTCGGACTCGTCATAGTTAGGACTGAAGTCGACCGTCTCTTTGTCGATGTCGGCGAGGAGCTCGTGCGCGATCTTGGACATACGCACTTCGGTGTAACGCATCGCCGCTGGCGCATCGCCGTCGACCGAACCAAAGTTGCCCTGCCCGTCGACCAGCATGTAGCGCAGTGAGAACGGCTGCGCCATGCGCACGATGGTGTCGTAGACCGCGGTGTCGCCGTGCGGGTGATACTTACCGATGACGTCGCCGACCACGCGCGCCGATTTCTTGTAAGGCTTATTCCAATCATTGCCCAACTCCCCCATCGCAAACAGCACCCGGCGATGCACGGGCTTCAAGCCGTCACGCACATCGGGTAGCGCGCGTCCGACGATGACGCTCATCGCATAGTCCAGATAGGACTGCTGCATCTCGTCTTCGAGATTGACGGGGAGGATTTCCTTGGCGAACTCGGTCATAGACGGCTTTCCCGATGATTGCCGGAGCCCGCACGACGGGGCCACGATCGGGACCTGATTTCCGGACGAATTAAGCGCGACATGATACCACAATGGCCGCACCGCGGCCTAACATAAAAACGTCAGAGAACGGCTTACAGGGCGCGAGAGGAAGATTGGGCGCGAGAATAGGGCCGTTTTCTCGCTCAGCCAAATGGGGTTCGGAGGCGAACCGCCGGCGTTATGACGCATTGCTGCATTTCACGCATTCATTCGAGTGGCAGTGCCGTGTTGTCGACCACCCGACGCATAACGAAACTGGAGTGCACCCCGCTCACACCTTCGATACGCGTGATCTTGTTCAGCAGCAGCGCCTGGTAGGCATCCATGTCGCGCACGATCACCTTGAGCTGGTAATCGGCATCCTGGCCCGTGATCAACAGGCATTCGAGAATCTCAGGCAAGGCCGTGATCCTGTCCTCGAAATTGGCGAAGCGCTCCGGGGTATGGCGATCCATGGAGATATGGATCAGGGCCAACAGGCTCAGACCCAGGCGCTTGGCATCCAGCACCGCGCGGTAGGCGGTGATGATGCCGCTATGTTCAAGGGCACGGACCCGCCGCAGACAGGGCGACGGCGATAGTCCGATGCGATCGGCGAGGTCTTGATTGCTGATCCGCCCATCCTGCTGCAGCACCTGCAGGATGTGCCGGTCGAAACGATCGATCTGCATGCCTTGCTCCTCTCCCGGCTTTCAGAAGCAGAAACTGCTTCATTTATCTTCGTACCGATATTTTATTGCTTATTAGCCTTAATTCAAGGCGGAATTCGCAATTTAACACCGGTGCTTTCGCCCTATTATTCCCCTGTCGACCACAAGTCGGCAGACCTTGCCCCGACGATCAACAGATCGCGCGCAGCGTGCAGACGCCTCATGAGGGCGGCACGAGCACCCGTTCCCTCCCCCGCGCGGGGGAGGGTCTAGCGGCCTTATCGACAACCCTGGAGTTCGACCCCTTGAGCACCTTCGATCATCGCAAGTACCGCCCACCGCCTACCCGGAAAATGGTCGACCGCCGTTGGCCTGATCACACCATCGACGCAGCCCCGATCTGGGCCAGTGTCGATCTGCGCGATGGTAACCAGGCCCTGCTGGAGCCGATGAACGTGGCCCAAAAGCGTCGTCTGTGGGACCTGCTGTCGAAGATCGGCGTAAAGCAGATCGAGGTCGGATTTCCGCCGCAAGCCAACCCGATTACGCGTTCGTGCGTTGGCTGATCGAGCAGGATGCCATCCCCGCGGATGTGACCATCCAGGTGTTGGTGCAGGCCCGCGAGGATCTTATCCGGCGGACCTTCGAGGCGCTGCGCGGCGTCCAACGCGCGATCGTGCATGTCTACAACTCGACCTCTAGGGTGCAGCGGGAACGCGTCTTCGGCCGCGATCGTGACGGCATCATCCACATCGCTGCCGAGGGTGCCCGGCTGTTACGTCGCGAGGCCGAGCGCTATTCCGACACCGAATGGGTCTTCCAATATTCGCCGGAGAGCTTTTCCAATACCGAGTGGGACTATGCCGTCGAGGTTTGCGACGCCGTGATCGCAGAATGGCGGCCGACCCGGGAACGGCCCTGCATCATCAATCTGCCGGCCACGGTCGAGAGCAGCACGCCGAATGTGTTCGCCGACCAGGTCGAATATTTCTGTCGGCAGGTCACGCACCGCGACGCGCTGATCGTCTCGGTGCACACCCACAATGACCGTGGCAGCGCAGTGGCGGCCGCCGAGCTGGCGCTGATGGCGGGTGCCGACCGCGTCGAGGGCACCCTGCTGGGCAACGGCGAGCGAACCGGCAACATGGACATCGTCACCCTGGCGATGAATCTCTACAGCCAGGGCGTCGACCCAAGGCTCGACCTGTCCAATCCCGACGAAATCATCCAGGTGTACCAGCAGAGCACCGGCCTGCCAGTGCATCCTCGCCACCCATGGATCGGCGAACTGGTCTATACGGCGTTCTCCGGTAGCCATCAGGATGCGATCCGCAAGTGTCTGCTTCGGCAGGCGCCAGATGAGCACTGGCAGGTGGCCTATCTGCCCATCGATCCTCGCGACCTCGGCCGGGACTATCAGGCGGTAATTCGAGTCAACAGCCAGTCTGGCAAAGGTGGCGTCGCGTTCGTGCTCGAACGCGACTATGGCCTGACGCTACCGCGCTGGCTACAGGTGGAGTTGGCCCAGATTGTCCAGCATGAAACCGAGGCCGGTAGCGGTGAAATGCCTAGCGAACGCATCCACGCCTTGTTCATGCAGCACTTCGCCGACACCGGTCACCCGAGCGCGTTGCGCAGTTATCGTCTGCAACGTGACGACGGCGTCGACCTGATCCAGGCCGACATCGCTCAGGGTCGAAAGGTGATCAGCGTCCGGGGAGCTGGCCAGGGCGCCATCGAGGCCTTTGTGAACGCCTGGCAGGACACTTGCGGCAACCAGATCCACATCGTCGACTACAGTGAGCACGCGCTGGGCGAGGGCACAGACGCCGAGGCCGTAGCCTACGTGCAGCTGAACATCGACGGCCAGCGGGCAGCCGGTGCCGCATTCGACCGCGACACCGTCAGTGCCTCGCTGCGTGCGCTACTCGCCGCCATCAATCGCGCCCAGCAGGCGCGGGCGGCTGCCTAATCGCGGTCAGACTTTGGCCAGATGGCGTGTGATCTTGTCGACATTCGGGTGCTCAATAATGCCCGATTCTGTGACGATCGCATCGACCAGCGCGGCCGGGGTCACGTCGAATACCGGATTCCAGGCACCGGCGCCCGCAGCGGCCATTGGCTGACCGGCACACTGCAACACCTCCTCGGCAGGGCGCTGTTCGATCGGGATCGCTGCGCCGTCCGGCGTAGCCAGATCGATCGTCGAGGTGGGTGCGGCGACCATGAATTTCACGCCGTGATGCCGCGCCGCAACCGCCAAGCCATAGGTGCCGATCTTGTTGGCCACGTCGCCGTTGGCGGCGATCCGATCGGCGCCCACGATCACCCAGCTCACGCCGCCGGCCGCCATGCGCGCCGCGGCCGCACTATCGGCCATCAGCTCGACCGGTATGCCGTCGCGGACCAGCTCCCAGGCGGTCAGTCTGGCGCCCTGCAGCCACGGGCGGGTCTCATCCGCATACACCCTCTCGATCTTTCCCTGAGAGTACGCGGTGCGGATGACCCCCAATGCGGTACCCCAACCCCCAGTCGCCAGGCCGCCGGTATTGCAATGGGTGATCACGGCGCTGCGCCCGGTGATCAAGCCCGCACCGAAGTCCCCCATGCGCAGGTTGTCTGCGCGATCCTGACGATGGATCGCGAGCGCCTCGTCAAGCAGGCGCGGCGCAGGATCGCCGCCACCCAGGTCGCCCATGACCGTGCGCAGCCTCGCGATCGCCCATAACAGATTGACAGCCGTCGGACGGGCCGCTGCAAGCATTTGCAGGTCCTCCTCCAGCGCGCCGCGCCAACCCTGCGGATCGTGCTTGTACCGGTCGCGCGCGGCCAGCACGACACCATAGGCCGCGGCAATTCCGATCGCCGGCGCGCCGCGTACCACCATTGCGCGAATCGCACCGGCAGTCGCCCGCACATCGCGACAGACGATGAACACTTCATCGCGCGGCAGCCGACGCTGATCGAGCAGATAGAGACTGTCGTCACGCCAGAGCAGTGCCTGGTCAGCAGAGATTGGGCCATCGAGAAAGACTTCTTGCATAGGGTGAATTGACTCAGGCTGGGTGGCAGTCGTTCTGGGCACGTGCGCCTCGTCCGGGCCGTGCCGTTAGGGGCGCAGACCGGATTTGCGGTATTTTACGCCGCTTATCGCTAGCAACGGCAAAGAATCGTGCACGCAGATCTCCTCATTCATGCGGACTGGGTGATCCCCGTCGAGCAGCCCGGTGTTCTCGAACGGCACAGCATCGCCGTGAGCGACGGCAGGATAAGCGCCATCGCGCCCCGCGCCGAGGCGGCCGAACAGATCCAGGCCGAAGAGAACATCAGCCTGGACGGACATGTCCTGATTCCAGGGCTGATCAACGCCCACACGCATGGCGCCATGAGCCTGTTTCGCGGCCTTGCGGATGATCTGCCGCTGATGACCTGGCTGCATGACTATATCTGGCCTGCCGAGGCGCGCTGGGTGCACGAAGAATTCGTCGCCGATGGTTCGCGCCTGGCCATCGCCGAGATGATTCGCAGCGGCACTACCTGTTTCAACGACATGTACTTCTTTCCCGACATCACCGCCCGGGTGGCGATACAGGCCGGGATGCGCGCCACCGTCGGTCTTATCGTTATCGACATTCCGTCGACGTGGGCGAACGATGCGGATGATTACCTGGACAAAGCGATTGCGGTGCATGACCAACTGCGCGGCGATCCGCTGGTGCGCACCGCGTTCGCACCACACGCCCCCTACTCCGTCGCAGACGATCCACTGCGCCGTGTAGCGACCCTGGCCAACGAACTCGAGCTGCCGATTCACATGCATGTGCACGAGACGGTCGCCGAGGTAAGAGCCGGCCTCGAGCAATTCGGTCAACGACCGATCGAGCGGTTGCATGGCCTGAACATTGTGACGCCCGCGCTGCTGGGGGTACACATGACCCAGCTCGAGCCGGCAGAGATCGACCTGTTCTCGCAATGCGCGGCACACGTGGTCCACTGCCCGGAATCGAATCTCAAGCTCGCCTCGGGCCACTGTCCGGTCGCGACGCTGCTCGATGCCGGCATCAATGTGGCGCTGGGCACCGATGGCGCCGCCAGCAATAACGACCTGGATATGCTCGGCGAGATGCAGACTGCGGCACTGCAGGCCAAGGGACGGGCCGCAGACGCCTGCGCGCTGCCGGCCCATGCGGCGCTGCGCATGGCAACCCTAAACGGCGCACGAGCGCTCGGCATCGACGACGAGACCGGATCCATCCGTGTCGGCAAGTCGGCCGACCTGGTCGCCGTCGATCTGTCACAGCCGGAGACCCAGCCGGTCTACAACGCCATCTCGCAACTGGTCTATGCGGCCGGTCGCGAGCAAGTGCAGCACGTCTGGATCCGCGGTCGCCAGGTCCTGCGCAAGCGTGAACTGACGACTATCGACCTCTCCCTGACGCTGCAGCGCGCCGCAACCTGGCGTGCACAGATCGAGGACAAATCCGCGTGATCAATCCGCGTTTCGATACAGTAGGTGACTGCTCGTCTTATACTGTTGAATTGTTCGCATACACGGCTTACTCATGGTGAACGTCGACGACGCCGAGGTCTCCAAGTTCGATCAGCTGGCATCTCGCTGGTGGGACCCGCACAGCGAGTTCAAACCGCTGCATGACATCAACCCGCTACGCCTCGGCTATATCGACGCCCGTGCATCCCTGGCCGGCAAGCGCGTCCTCGACGTCGGCTGCGGCGGGGGCATCCTGGCCGAATCCATGGCGGCGCTCGGTGCCGATGTGACGGGTATCGACATGGGTGCCGCCCCGCTGGAGATCGCTCGCCTGCACCTGCTGGAAAGTGGACTGAAGGTCGACTATCGCCAGATGCCGGCCGAGCAGCTGGCTACCGAATGCCCCGGGGAATTCGATGTCGTGACCTGCATGGAGATGCTGGAGCATGTCCCCGATCCGGCCTCGGTGATCGCCGCCTGCGCAACACTGGTCAAGCCCGGCGGCCAGGTCTTCTTCTCGACGATCAACCGCAACCCGAAGTCCTATTTGTTCGCGATCATCGGCGCCGAGTACCTGTTGCGGATGTTGCCGAGGGGTACACATGACTTCGCCAAGTTCATCCGACCCTCGGAGCTGTCACACTGGATCCGGGCTGCACGGCTGGAGATAGACGACATTATCGGGCTGACCTACAACCCGCTGATCGATGTCTACAGGCTCGATCCGCGCGATGTGGACGTGAATTACACCGTCGCAGCGCATCGACCGGAGTGACCGTGCGACCCGTACCGCAGGCTATGCTGTTCGATCTGGACGGTACGCTGGCAGACACCGCGCCAGATCTGGCCTATGCGCTCAACCAGACACTGCTTCACTACCAACATCCGCCCCTGCCCTACGAGTCCATCCGTCCAGTGGTCTCCCACGGCGGCATTGCGCTCATCAAGCTCGGCTTCGGTCTGGCTCCCGATACGCCGGATTTCCAAGAGCGTCGGGAGCGACTGTTGAGCATCTATGCCGCTAATCTTTGCCGCGATACCGGGCTTTTTCCGGGCATGGCCGCGGTACTTTCCAGGCTCGAGGCCGACGGGCTACCCTGGGGCATCGTGACCAATAAACCCGCCTGGCTCACTGACCCGCTGATCGCCGCGCTGCAGCTCGACCGCCGCGCGGCCTGTGTCGTCAGCGGCGACACCTGCAGCAGACGCAAACCACACCCTGATCCGATCCTGCATGCCTGCCAGCTACTCGGCAGAGATCCGCGCCACACCTGGTACATCGGCGACGCCGGCCGCGACATTCAAGCGGGGAAGGCGGCCGGCTGTCTGACCATCGGCGCACTCTACGGCTACCTGCATCCCGAAGACCCGCCGGACTCCTGGCAGGCCGATCTCACGATCGATCACCCCGACCAGCTGCTCGATCTGTTGCGCGACGACATTGGCATCGCCTGACAACACTGAGTGGCACTTTCCGAATCGCGCGACCCCGCTGGGCTCACCGGTCTACTATGCGGTGCGTTTTTCGCCGCCAATGCAGCGCCGGCGCAATGCCCTGCTGATCGCCTGGGACCGCCTGATCCAGGACATCGCCGACCGTCCGATCGATCCAGGTGTAGCACGCACGAAACTCGACTGGTGGCGAACCGAGATCGTCAGTCTGGCGGCGGGAAGTGCGCGTCACCCGCTGGCGCTAGCGTTACAGAAACAGGGACTGGCGGCTCCGGCGACCACGGCGATGATCGCAGTCATCGACGCCGCCGAAGACGCGATCCGTTCGCCCAGTCCCGCCGACGGGTGCGCGTTTGCGGCAAGCTGCCGCCAAGGACGCGGCAGTTTCTTCGAACTCCTCGCGCAACTCGAAAACGCCAGCGATGATGTCACCATGGCCTGTCGTGATGCCGGCGGTTACTGCGCCGCGGTAGAACGCGTGCAACGCCTAGCCGAGCGGCCAGAACGTGTCCCGCCCGCGCTTTCCCCTGCAAGCCTGGGTCGTCTGTCGAGGACGCAGCGTATGCTGCGTTTCGATGAGCTCTTGGGTCAATTCGATTTGAGTTCGCTGGAAAAGGCGCCGCCGCTTCCCGGACTTGCGCGGCGACTGACCGCCCTGGCCATGGCCCTGCACAAAAAAATGCGGCGCACAGGGTATGCTGTATCAGACCAGCTCATCGACCGGCCGCCGATAGCGCACCTCTGGACCGCGTGGCGCTGCCGCTAGGGCCGGCCGGTGATAATTTAAGGCTAGCCAGGAGAGCCTGCTATGCACGGAGATTACCGACCTGCATCCGACATTCTGAAGGACCGCGTCGTGCTCGTCACCGGCGCGGGCGACGGCATCGGCCGTGCGGCGGCGCTGGCGTTCGCGGCGCATGGGGCTACCGTCGTACTACTCGGTAAAACGGTCTCCAAACTCGAGGCCGCCTACGACGTCATCGAAGGCGCGGGCGGGCCGACCCCGGCGATCTACCCCATGCACCTGGAAGGTGCCGTGGGTCATGACTATGCGGAACTAGCCGGCGCAATGGACAGCAACTTCGGACGTCTTGACGGCATCCTGCACAACGCGGCCAGCCTCCCCTACCTGAGCCGCATCAAAGACTACGAGCCTGAAGACTGGCTCAGGGTAATTCAGGTCAACCTCAATGCACCTTTCTTCCTTACCCAGGCGTGTCTGCCGTTGCTGCAGCGCTCGCAAGATGCGCGGGTGCTGTTCACCACCGACGAGGTCGGCCAGGTGGGCAAGGCGTTCTGGGGCGCCTATGGAGTCTCAAAGTTCGGCATCGAGGGACTGACCCGGATCCTGGCCGCAGAGCTCGAAAATACCAGCATCCGCGTCAACTGTATCGACCCAGGGCCAACCAGGACGGCGTTGCGCAAAAGGATATTCCCCGGCGAAGACAACGCCAGCCTCAAGACGCCCGACGCACTGGCCCCACTGTACCTTTGGGCCATGGGCCCAGACAGCCGATCGACCAGCGGGCAGCGCTTGAGCTGGGAAGGTTGATCAGTCCATGAGATCGACCTCGATACCGCGCGCACTCAACATCTCGGTGCGATGCTGCAGAAAACGCTGGAACGACGGCTGCCAGCGAAAGGCTCCCGAGACGACATAGTCGATCGCGCCATGGATGTGGAAGCTGCGCAGATAGGCCTCGGTGCGAAACACCTCCTTGCCCTGCGCGTCGAAAAATACCAGGCTGGGGGCGTATTTGACATCGAGCGCATCGGCCCAATCGCGTGCCTTCATCATCTTGCCGTCCGGCGTCTGCAACTGCTCACTGGACCAGATGTCGACCTGAGCCAGATCGACATTGGTCAGAGCATAGGCCAGCTCGCTGCGTGTCAGGATGTCGCGGTGCAACTCGTCGCATACCGCACAGTTTCCCTGTTCGAACATGACCAGCAGCGGCCGTCCACCGTCTTCGCGCCGGGCGAGGCGCAGCGGCTGGGGTAGCGCCCCGGTCAACGTGTTCAAGCCCGTGTTCGCTGCAACCGGCGCGGCCGCTGCGTAAAATTCGCGAAAGCTCTTCTGCTTCTCATGTTTGCCGGAGACAAAGTCGAGCGCCACGTCGAACCTATGCGGTGCGAAATAGCCGTTGATGCGCACCACGACCTCACCGTTCTCGTCCATGAACAATAAGGTAGGCGTGTATTGAACGCGCAGTGCCGCGGCGAAGGCCTTCTCCGTAGTCCGCCCGCCTTGGATATCCGTCACTTCGCGATCGCCCCACATGTTGATCGCGATGACCTCGAACGACTGTTGCGTCTTTTCGGCAATCGCACGATTGCCAAAATTGTCATTCAGCAATTTGGCGCAGTAGGGACAGCCGTCCTGGTAAAAATACAGCAGCAACCGCTTGCCATCGGCCGTCGCCTCCGCGATGTCTTCGCGGATATCGAGGAATGAGGCCTTGAACCAGGCCGGCCTGTCCTGATAGCCAGGATTCACCATGCCATCCTGAAGCTGTGCCCCGTGCGCGGCCGGCTGCGCCGCATTCACGGTGGCGCTCCATAGGGAGGCGATCAAAAGAACGGCGATCAGTCGCATAAGCACCTCATGACGGATTTGCCTGCCGCAATGGCCTTGCCTTTACGCCCGCCAGAATAAAGTACCCGCAGCGCGGGCTGTCAAATTGTCATTCCTCGCCTACTATGTCGGTAAACTGCCGACGAACAAGCTTCCCGAAAAAATGACGACCTTTCGACGTTTAGGAACCCCAGGTACCGCAAAAAAACCGACGCCGGAGGTCACTCAACGCAAGCAGATCCCATAAGTTATTGTATTTAAAGCATTAAATATCATGGCACGGGTTTCGCATATAGCTGGCAGCAGGTTTAGCAAAGAGAACGCAGCTATGAAAACCCCCGCCTACAGCAACACAGGCAACCTGGCTTTGGTCAATCCACTGCAAACGCACGGCACTGTGGTGCCGAGCGCTCCGGAACATCTCGGTCCACGCGTGCTCGAGCTTTCGAGTATTTTGCAGACCACGCTGGATATCGAGACGCAGATAAACCTGTTCGGCAAAGAGATCCAGCGCTATCTGGCGATCGATGGTCTGGTGTACACCCTGCCGGAAAGCGACGACACAGTCGTCTACGGTCGCGAGGCATCCCATCGCGCCAACTACGACCTGAAGCTAGAGCAGGCTGGCCTGGGCAATGTGCTCGTCTGCCGCGAGTTACCTTTCGCCGAAAAGGAGATCCAATCCCTGGAGAACCTGTTGTGCGCACTGGTCTACCCCTTGCGCAATGCCTTGTCATATAAAAAGGCGGTCGAACTGGCATCACGCGATCCGCTGACCGGCGTCCACAATCGCATGGCACTCGAAAACGCGCTGCTGCGCGAGGTAGATCTCGCACAAAGGCAGGACCTGCCGTTGACGATGCTGATCATCGACATCGATCACTTCAAGGCCTTCAACGACCAGTATGGCCATGCATTCGGCGATGACGTGCTGATCGCCGCATCCCAGATTATCGCCAACACTATCCGCCGCAGTGATCTGCTCTATCGCTTCGGCGGCGAAGAATTCGTCGTCCTCGCCAGCCACACCGGTGAGGAGGGAGGTATGCTCCTGGCAGAACGCATCCGCGAAAACGTGGCCGCGCTGCAGACCGTGCGCGGCCGCGCAATCCAGATCTCCGTGAGCCTAGGGGTCGCCCGCCTGCGCGACGAAGATAATCCCCAGGCGCTGTTCAAGCGCGCCGACCAGGCGATGTACAAGGCCAAGAAGAACGGGCGTAATCGCAGCGAGCTAGGTTAACCTCGAAATCTCACAGGCCGGCCAACGGCTGCCTGGTGAGGACTTGCGCCCCGGCGGATTCGACCCAAGGGACGCCGTGAATCCCTCCCTGGAGGCTCGACTGCCGCATCCTTGCTGCAGACGCCCTCGGCTCGAACCCCCCGGAGCATCCCCGAATTCCTCACATTTGCGCAACCTAAAACCCGGTAATCTCACCAGCCGACTATCGGGATGCGGACGGACACTTGGGCGCCAACGCGCATTGAGCGCAGCGCGGCACCTTTCGGCATGACTCCTTGGCATGCATGACGATCAGGGCATGGAACTGCTGGTATTGATAGACACCGCCCGGCAGGGCCCGCTCGAAGCCCGAACGCAGGTCCTCGTAGGTCTCCCCACCGTGCGCCCATCCCAGCCGATGCAGCAGGCGACGCGTGTAGCTGTCGATCACGAACACCGGCCGCTCCAACGCATACAGGAGGATATCGTCGGCCGTCTCCGGACCGATGCCGTTGACGCTCAGCAGGCCTGCCCGTTGATCGGAAAGGGAGTGTTCCGAAAAGCCCTCGAGGCCACCCTGGTCGGCCAGGAACTCACACAGATTTCGCAGACGCCGCGCCTTGACGTTGAAATAGCCGGATGAACGAATCACGTCGGCCAACTCGGCATGCCCGGTCGCCAGCAGCGCCTTCAGGCTCAGGAGCCGTGCAGCCCGAAGACGGTCGATCGCCTTCTCGACGTTCGACCAGGCCGCATTCTGGGTCAGAACCGCGCCGACCACTACCTCGAAGGGCGTCTCGGCGGGCCACCACGGTTGCTCGCCGTATATGGCGACCAGATCGGCGTACAGCGCGTGCAATGCACCGTCTGGGGGACGAAACAGACCCTTAGCCTGCATATTTCACCGTTTTTCGTAACGAGGACGCCCCGTCATGGCGAGGGTATCGGGGGCCGCAGCAGGCAAGCAGCAGGAAATCGGTGAGATATGCGGGTTAGCACCCGTCACCGGTCTCAGCCAGGCCTGCGCGCCTTCCACGGGTTGGCCACTGGCGCAGTTCTACGGGTCGCAGACTGCCTGCCGAGTCTGCCCCAGGGGCGATCGTTCTTTAGACCGACGATGCGCAGCACGGCCTGTCGTTCTTCGCGATCGAGCTCACGCCACTGGCCCACTTTGACGCTGCTGTCGAGGATGATCGGCCCATAGCGCACACGCTTCAGGCGCGAAACCGTTGCGCCGACCGCCTCCCACAGACGCCGCACCTCACGCTTGCGGCCCTCCATGATCACCAGATGAAACCAGCGATTACTGCCCTCCCCGCCGGCGTCGACGACATCCTCGAAGCGTGCCGGTCCGTCGTCGAGCTCGACCCCACTGACCAGCCGCCGCACCATCTCCTCAGTGACGGCTCCATTGACCCTGACCGCATATTCCCGCTCGATGTTCGTACGTGGGTGCATCAGGCGGTTGGCGAGTTCACCGTCGTTGGTGAACAGAATCAGGCCAGCGCTGTTCACATCCAGGCGTCCTACCGCGATCCAACGCCCGACCGGTAGCCGCGGCAGGCGCTCGAACACTGTCTTGCGTCCCGACGGATCATTGCGGGTGACCAGCTCCCCCTCCGGCTTGTTGTACAGGATGACGAAGCGCTGATTGGTCGCCAGCCGCTTACCGCCGACCGGTCGCCCATCCACCTCGATGCGATCCTCCGGGCCGGCCCTTTGACCCAGTTTCGCCACCCGCCCATTAACCCGAATCCGTCCTGCGGCGATCAAGGTCTCAAGATACCGCCGCGAGCCAAGCCCGGCGTTGGCGAGCAGTTTCTGCAGCCGTTCTCCGGTGTCGCGGACCGGTCTCATGAACGCTCCGCTGCGACCTCTGCATCGGCCTCTAGCTCCACCAAGACATCCGATTTCTCTCCCTGCGCCCCAGCCGGAAGCTGGTCGGCCGCAACCTCGGAACCCGCTGCATAATCCCCACCCGAGCGCGGCGCTTCGTGGTCGGTCGCTAGTGCCCCGGCAACCGCTTCGATATCCGCAGCGGTTTTTGGATGGATCTCAGAATCGCCGGCCAATCCGGCTGGCGCATCGGCGTCGATCGCAATCTCGCTCGATAGCGGACCCGCCTCATCGTCCTTCGGCCCGGTCATGTCGGGATCATTCAGATCGAGCTCGCGATTGATGTCGTCGAGGTCGCGCAGTTCGGCGAGCGTTGGCAGCTCATCAAGTGATTTCAGGCCGAAATAATCCAAGAACTCGCGCGTAGTGCCATACAGCGAGGGCTTGCCGGGGACATCTCGGTGGCCTACCACGTGCACCCATTCTCTCTCCATGAGAGTCTTGACGATATTGGTGCTGACGGAAACACCGCGGATGTCCTCTATATCTCCGCGAGTGATCGGTTGTCGATACGCGATCAGCGCCAGCGTCTCCATAAGCGCACGCGAGTAGCGCGCCGGGCGCTCGTCCCACAACCGCGACACCCAGGGTGAACAGGCCTTCCCGACCTGGATACGCCAGCCGCTGGAGACCTCGGCGATCTCAATGCCGCGGCCCTGATAGTCATCCGCCAACTCTTCAAGGAGAGCGCGCAGCTCCTTTTTGTCTGGACACTCGACCTCGTTGAACAGGGACTGCAGGTTGTCCAGCGACAGCGGACGACCGGCGGCCAGCAACGCCGCCTCGACTATGTTCTTAAGCTCGGCTGGCTCGGCCATGATTTAACCCCCGCGGGCCTTGACGTGGATCGGCGCATAGGCATCGGCCTGCGCCATTTCGATCAACTGTTGTTTCAGCAGTTCGAGTATCGCCATAAAAGTTACCACGACTCCCTGCCGCCCTTCGCTGATATCGAAAAGATCCGTGAACTGAGTAAAACGATCAATGCTGACTGAGGCCAGCACCCGACTCATACGCTCGCGCATGGACAAGGGCTCGCGCGCAATGTGGTGGCTGCTAAAAAGATCTGCACGGTAGAGTACGTCTTTCAGTGCGAGCAGCACCTCTTTGAGGTCGACCTCCGGCGGCGCCTGAGCGACATGTTTATCTGGCACCTCGACCAGCACCGGGAAGATGTCGCGCCCAAGTTGTGACAATTCTTCGATATCTTCGGCTGCCTGCTTGAAGCGCTCGTATTCCTGCAACCGGCGGATCAGCTCGGCACGCGGATCATGTTCCGCTTCATCCTCGGCCTGCGGCCTTGGCAATAGCATGCGCGATTTGATCTCCGCGAGCATCGCCGCCATGACAAGGTACTCGGCCGCGAGTTCAAGGCGCAGGTCCTTCATCAGTTCGATGTATTCCATGTACTGCTTGGTGATTTCGGCGATGGGAATGTCGAGGATATCGAGATTCTGTCGCCTGATGAGGTAAAGCAGCAGGTCGAGGGGCCCCTCGAAGGCATCGAGGAAGACCTCGAGCGCATCCGGCGGGATATAGAGATCCTTGGGTAGGGTGTATTGCGGCTGCCCCTGGACGAAAGCAAAGGGCAGCTCTTCCTGCTGCGGTGCGGCGATTTCAGTCTGTGGATCGGGCAATGCGATGCTCCCGATGAGTCAATAATTGAGGGACATGGCGTGGCGCACCTCGTCCATGGTCTCGCGCGCCACCTCGCGGGCGCGCTCGCACCCGTCATTGATAATGTTGCGCACCAAATCTGGTTGTTCTGCATACTCCCTGCCACGTGACTGCATCGGTTTCAGCTCCGCTAGCACAGCATCGATCACCGGTTGTTTGCATTCGATGCAACCGATCCCGGCCGAACGGCAGCCCTGCTGGACCCAGTCCTTGACACCCTTGTCTGAGTACACTTCGTGAAACTGCCACACGGGACAGACGTCCGGATTCCCTGGGTCAGTACGTCGGACCCGTGCCGGATCCGTCGGCATCGTGCGCATCTGCTTTTCCACCTCGTCCGCCGAGGCGTTCAGTGGGATGGTGTTACCGTATGACTTGGACATCTTCTGCCCGTCTAATCCCGGCATCCTTGCCGCCTTGGTAAGCAGCGGTTGCGGCTCGGGTAGGATCACCTTACCCCCACCCTCGAGATAACCGAACAAGCGGTCGCGATCGGAGATGCCGATATTTTGCTGAGAACCCAGCAGCGCGCGTGCGGCATGCAACGCCTCGTCATCGCCCTGCTCCTGGTAGGCTCGGCGGTAGCCCTGATAAAGCTTGGCGTTTTTTTTGCCCATCTTTTTGATGGCTCGCTCGGCCTTCTGCTCGAAATCGGGCTCACGCCCATAGAGGTGATTGAAGCGCCGCGCCACCTCCCGGGTGAACTCGACGTGAACCACCTGATCTTCACCCACTGGCACCAATCCGGCACGATAAACCAGGATGTCAGCGGCTTGCAGCAAGGGATAGCCGAGGAACCCATAGGTCGACAGGTCTCTCTCCTTGAGCTTCTCCTGCTGGTCTTTATAGGTCGGCACACGCTCCAGCCAGCCCAGTGGCGTGATCATCGACAGCAATAGGTGCAGCTCGGCGTGTTCAGGTACCCGCGACTGTACAAACAGCGTCGCCTCGCCGGGATTGACTCCCGCCGCCAGCCAGTCGATGACCATTTCCCAGGTGCTCTGAGGGACCATACTGGGGTCGTCGTAGTGCGTGGTCAGGGCATGCCAGTCGGCAACGAAAAAGAAACATTGGTACTCATGCTGCAGCTCCACCCAGTTCTTCAGGACACCGTGATAGTGACCGAGGTGCAAACGCCCGGTTGGACGCATGCCGGATAGGACGCGTGCGTGTTGTGCGGCGACAGCAGCCAAAAGACTCTCCTAGGGAAACAAGGCCGGCAGTATACCCAACACAAGATCGGAACCGGGCAGCAGCGCGATACTTCCGAGCACCACCGGGCCCAGGATCATGCCCAGGACGCCGCTGATCAACAACGCGATCAGGATAATCATCCCAAAGGGCTCGATTCGGGCGAACAACCGTGCTGCCTTGAGCGGCAGCAGCCCGGTCAGAATTCGACCGCCGTCCAATGGCGGTACCGGCAGCAGGTTGATCGCCATCAGTACGATATTTATGAACAGACCCGCGACCGCCATCAGCAGCAATGGGACTGCCAGGAACTGCTGCGTGTGCACCAGACTGTGCGCTATCAGCAGCACCACCGACCAACCCAGGGCCATGATCAGATTGACCGCCGGACCCGCAGCCGCAACGATCGCCATATCACGCTTGGGAGAATGCAGACGCCGCACCGAGACCGGAACAGGCTTTGCCCAGCCGATCAGAAACCCGGTGAAAGTCAGCATCAGCAGCGGGACCAGCAGGGTGCCGATTGGATCGATATGCGGGATCGGATTCAACGTGATTCGTCCCATTTCCCGGGCCGTCGGGTCACCCAGCCGGTCAGCGACCCAACCATGTGCCGCCTCATGCACTGTGACGGCGAAAATCAGCGGCAGCGCCCACACCGCAATACGCTGGGCCAGGGTCAGTTCATCCATCAGTGGGATTATATCTCCGGGGTAGTGGCGAGGGGTGCTCAGTCGGCGAACAGGCTCACGTCGCCCTTACCGATGCGCAGCACTTGCGGATCGCCGGTGTGCAGATCGACGACGCTGGTCGCCTCATAGCCACAATAACCGCCGTCGATGATCAGGTCGACACTGTGGCCGAGTATCTGGTTCATCTCGTAGGGATCCATCATCGGCATATCGTCCCCCGGCAGGATCAAGGTGCTGCTCAACAGCGGCTCGTTCAGCGCATCGAGCAAAGCCAGGGCCACCCTGTTGTCTGGAATGCGCACGCCGATGGTCTTGCGCTTGGCATGCATCAGGCGCTTCGGCACCTGCTTGGTGGCCTGCAGGATAAAGGTGAACGGACCGGGCGTCAGGCCCTTGATCAGACGGTGGGCCTGGTTATCCAGCTTGGTGTAGGCGGACAGCTCGGACAGGCTGCGGCCGATGAGGGTGAAATTGTGATCGGCATCGAGCCGCCGGATCTGGCGGATGCGGTCCATGGCGGTCTTGTCGCCGATCTGGCAGCCGACGGCATAGCTCGAGTCGGTCGGGTAAATGATCACGCCGCCGTCTCGCACGATCTCTGCGGCTTGACGGATGAGGCGCACCTGCGGGTTGTCAGGATGCACCTGGAAAAATTGAGACATTTTTTAGTTCAATGGCTTAACTGCCAATCCTTCCAAATTGCTTTACATCCGATCGGCAGCGCCGGCAGACGCCCCAACTCGATCCATGGGTGCTCCGGGCCGTGGTAATCAGAACCCGCCGAGGCCAACAGACCGAAATCGCGCGCATGCATGGCCATGGTGAAGTAATCGTCGCGGCTGTGGCTGCCCGATACGACCTCCAGGGCCGTGCCGCCAATCTCCGCAAACTCGCCGATGAGTCGGCGCAGTTTGCTTCGAGTCAGTCGATAGCGCGCCGGATGCGCGATGACCGCCTGTCCTCCGGCCGCCCGGATCCATCCCACCGCATCCTCGAGCGACGCCCATTCCCCGGCCACGTGGCCCGGCTTGCCGCTGACCAGAAACCGGCGGAACACGCGGCGCAGATCGGGCGCGTGGCCCTGCGCCACGAGAAAACGCGCAAAATGGGTACGACTGATGAGGCGGCCGTTGGATAATCCGCGCGCGCCCTCGTAGGCCCCATGGATGCCGTCCTTGGCCAGCCGGCGGCCGATCTCTTCGGCGCGCCAATCGCGAAACTTGCGCAAGTCGGCGAGTCCCTGCCGCAGGTCCTCGTTGTGTGCGTCGATGGAGAGTCCGAGGATGTGGACCGTGATTCCCTGCCATGTGACCGAGACCTCTACCCCAGGGACAAAAGTGACACCCAGCGCCTGTGCGGTAGCGGCCGCCTCCTCCAGCCCCTCGAGGGTATCGTGATCCGTCAGCGCCATCACGTCGACGCCCGCCGCGTGTGCGCGTTGCATCAACGCAGTCGGTGACAGCGAACCGTCGGAAGCGGTCGAATGGGCATGCAGATCGAAGTGTGTCGTCATAGTGCGTGATTCTATCAGTCCGCCGCGTCGCGAGGGTGGCCCCAGGGCCGGTAAAAGACCGGAAACTTGCAGGCCTGTGCGTGACAGCGGCGGCTGAGTCGCGCGTGCTAAACTCCCCCGCCATGAAATTTCCGCCTGCCGACCTGTCTTTTCTGCGCGAACGTCTCGGTGAGTTGACAGCCCAGCTCACGGACCTCTGGGAGACCTCGGGGCAGTCCGCCGATGAGGCCGACAACGCAGCAATGCTGGGCGAGGCGGTAGAGCAGCTGTTCGCGGTACTCGGGCACATCGAAGACGAAACCGGCGCCGCGGCTGGCGATGCCACAGAGGTCAACACGCTGACGGAGTATGGTCTGCACCTGCTCGAAGAACTCGCCAAGGCGGCAAAGTCGCTCAGGCAGCCTGCGCTGGCAACGGAGATCGAACAGCTCGCAGTGCCGCTGGCCCTTTGGGCCGCGCGCCACGGCGGCGAGATTCGAAATATCTCGCCAGTGGTCAATGCGGTGGCACATTTCGCCAACCGGGCCAGCCATCCGCATACCATGGCAGAGCTCTACACGCTCTGCAGCGAACTGATCGACGCCACCAGCCCGATCTGTGAAGAACCCAGGGTCGATGACCTCCGCGACCCCTGGCGCCTGCTGTTGATCAATCGTGCGATCGTAGCGACCCGTAGTCACAACCCCGAGCTGATGGAATCCGCCTATGACGCCCTCTTGGAGAGTCTCCCCAGCGACGCGCCAAAATTCTTTGCCGAGGGCATGGAGCAGATGACCACCCTCGACTATCCGGACGACGTGCGCGAGGTCGTTCGCCGCTACTACCTGGCACATGCGGTGCCACGAAGACTGCATTAGATTTCAGGACACGCGCCGCCGATGAAAATGCTCGCTGACCTGTTTCCGGTCATCCTGTTCTTCGTTGCCTACCAGCTGTTCGATATCTATGTGGCGACTCAGGTCGCAATTGCCGCCGCGGTGCTGCAGGTCGCCTACAACAAGTTGCGCTACAAGAAAATTGAGAGCATGCACTGGGTTACGCTGGGACTGCTGGTTGTGTTCGGGGGGCTCACCCTGGCACTGCGTGACCCCACGTTTATCAAGTGGAAGCCGACCGTGGTCAATTGGCTGTTTGCCGCAGCGTTTCTGTTCTCGCAATTCTTCATGCAGCGCGGCCTGCTTCAGCGCATGTTGGACCATGCAGTTACCCTACCTGATCTGGCCTGGGGTCGTCTCAACACCGCTTGGGTGGCCTTCTTCTTTGCGATGGGCGTCATCAATCTTTATGTCGCTTACAACTTTTCCGAACAGGTCTGGGTGAATTTCAAGCTATTCGGTTTTCTCGGACTGACTCTGGTCTTCATGCTGGCACAGGGATTCTATCTGGCCAGATTCCTGCCAACAGAAAAAACGACCAGCGAGGATTAAACCATGCTGTATGCCATCATGAGCAATGACGTCGAGAATAGTCTGCCACTGCGCAAGACTGCACGCCCTGCGCATCTGCAACGTCTTGAACAGCTGCAACAGGAGGGCAGACTGGTTTTAGCCGGTCCGCTTCCAGCCATCGATAGCGATGAGCCCGGCGATGCAGGATTCATCGGCAGCCTGGTGGTCGCCGAGTTCGCAAGCCTCGAGGAAGCCCAGGGCTGGGCCGACGCCGATCCTTATGTCGCCGCCGGGGTGTATGCAGAGGTAAACGTCAAACCCTTCAAGCGGGTTTTCCCGCGCTGACCGAATATCCAATCCCAAGCAGGAGAAATCTACTATGTGGAAGGCTAGAGCCCGCCGCTGTATGGCGCTGATATTTTGCCTTGGCCTTGCGGGCCAGGTATCCGGCCAAGATCAGTCTGGACCACGAACGCTGGTGATGATCGACGACTTTGCTGTCACCAATCTGCACTTCGCACTGTTTGCCAATCAAACCGGTCGCAGCCCGAAGGACGGTCAGGGGCAGCTCGACATGCTCAATGAGCTGGCCACCCACTTCATGATTGCCAACTCACCGGAGGGAAAGGCGTTGGCCGAGCAGGCGGAAGTAAACGCAGCACTGGAGGTCGCCCGCGCCCGACTGATTGCGCAGTCGTTCATCAACAGCCGTTTGCAGCAGACGCCGATCGAAGAGGAAGAGCTGCGGGCGATTTACGCCGCACAGTATGGCGATGCGCAGCAGACCGAATACAAGGCACGCCACATCCTGCTCAAGACCGAAGACGAGGCCAAGGCAGTCATCGTTGAACTGGATGGCGGGGCAGATTTCGCAACGCTCGCCAAGGAAAGATCGATCGGACCCAGCAAGACCGCGGGTGGCGACCTCGGATGGTTTGACGCCAAGCAGATGGTAAGCGAATTCGCCACCGCGACGGCGAATATGGACAACGGCGCCTACAGCCGAAGCCCAGTGCAGACCCGGTTCGGCTGGCACGTCATACTCCGCGAGGACAGCCGCGACCTGCCCCCACCGACCTTCGAAGCGGCAAAGCCGGAGCTGGAAAAACAGGTTCAGCGCGAGCGTGTGGCCAAGGCCATCGCGGAGATCAAAGACAACACGCGCATCGAGGTGCAGAGCCCCGACCCGCAGTGACAGGCCGTAGGGTGCTTTAGGCGACGCCGAGATGCGCCGAATTACGCCGGCTTATGTGGCATGGCGCTAAGTTGAGTACTTGCGCCCCGGTGGATTCGATCCGAGGGACGCCGTGAATCCGTCCCTGGAGGCTCGACTGCAGCATCCTTGCTGCAGACGCCCTCGGCTCGAACCCATCGGAGCGCCCGCACATTTCTCACCGTTGCGCTGTCTGAGTGCCATTGAGGCTAGCCCTCAGTCTTCTTCGGTGCCTTACCAATACGGCCAATCGGTACTACGTCTGCCGGGGGCTTCTCATCCGTGTAGTACGGCTGCTCACGGACAGCCCCTGCTGCATCGGCCAACTCGCGTTCACGTGCCGAGATCAAGCCCAGGCACTTTCGGATATCTTGAACGGTTTGATCCGACAAGGGATGCTTCATCGCTCGGCTCGGCGGCGTTGTGTCTTTGATGATCTGCGCCAGTACCTTTCGCATTACCACCAGAATCTCGCGCTCTTGTCTGCTTTCGTCGCCCATAGGGATAGATACCTGCTAACGGCTGAGGCTGGCGGCAAGCGGATTCAGGTCCCGCCGTCAGATCCTATTTGAATATGGTGTCGATCGAGAATCCATCCTGTTCGAGGATGCCGCGCAGACGCTTCAACGCGTCCATCTGTATTTGCCTGACCCGTTCCCGTGTCACGCCCAGCTCGTTTGCCACCTGCTCCAGGGTGGAATTCTCGTACCCATGCAGGCCGAACCGCCGCTCTACCACCTCACGTTGCTTGTCATTGAGCTTTGACAGCCACTCGTCAAGATGGCCCGACAGATCATCGGCCTGGATGTGCTCTGTCGGATCCATCGTGTTCTCGTCAGCGATGGTGTCGAGCAGCGGCTTATCGGCGTCTTTGCCGTACGGCGTATCTACCGAGGTCACCCGCTCGTTGAGGCCCAGCATGCGCTTGACCTCTTCGATCGGACGGTCGAGCAGATCGGCGATCTCTTCGGCGGTCGGTTCATGGTCGAGGGTTTGGGTAAGCTGCCTTGCAGCTCGGAGGTAGACGTTTATCTCCTTCACGACATGGATCGGCAGCCGAATGGTGCGCGTCTGGTTCATGATCGCACGCTCTATGGTCTGGCGAATCCACCAGGTCGCATAGGTCGAAAAACGGAAGCCCCGCTCGGGATCGAACTTTTCTACCGCACGGATCAGCCCGAGATTGCCCTCCTCGATCAAGTCGAGCAGCGCCAGACCGCGGTTCATGTAACGACGGGCAATCTTCACCACCAGACGCAAGTTGCATTCGATCATGCGCCGCCGGGCGGCGGCATCACCCTTTTGCGCAAGACGCGCGTAATGGACTTCTTCTTCGGCGGTCAGCAGTTTGGAGAAACCGATCTCATTCAAGTACAAACGCGTCGCATCGAGCTGGCTGTCGGGAATCTCGCCGGCGGCATATTTCTTTTCGACATCCCCTGCGTCGTCGGTATCCGCTGTCGCGACAAGCTTTACCTCCTCGGCGTCATCATCAGCGTCCAAGTCGACGTCGTCGACGACATTCTCAATGTTATCGCCGACTTCCGCATCAGTGTCGTCGCCGTTCGCAGGCATGTCCCCCCCATTTCTTCCGCTCTGATAGTGAACCGCCGGCATCCTTGCGACGGCGCTTACAGTTTTCGATCAGCGCCGCGGCAAGAGCCTCAACGGATCGACAGGGTTACCGTCGCGTCGAATCTCGAAATGCAGTAGCGGGTCGCCGGTGTTGGCCGTCCCCATCACTGCGATTTTTTGTCCTTTGGTGACCTGATCGCCTTCTTCGACCAACAATCTGCTGTTGTGTCCGTAAGCGCTAAGATAATTTTCATTGTGTTTCACGATGATAAGCCGCCCATACCCGATCAGTCCACTCCCGCTGTAGACAACTTTTCCGCCCTCTGCAGCCCGAATGGTATCGCCACTACGACCGCCGATCTTGATGCCTTTTCGCAAGGGATCTCCGGCCTTGAAGCCAGATACCAATCTGCCCTGCGCCGGCCATCGCCAGGTCAGTCTCCGTAGCGCAGCGGGTGACGACTTGGGTTGCGGTTTCGAAACCGCTTTCGCTTGCGGCCGTGGCGGCAGTTTCGTTGTTGTCTTAGGCGTCTGTTGCTTACGCGCTGGCGCGACGGTCGGTGGATTCGCCGATTTTCTCGGCGCGGATGCCGGCGGCACTCTCGCAACGGGCGGCGGCGTCAGGCGCAACGTCTGTCCGGCGAAGATTCGATAGGGCGGGCGAATGCCGTTCCACGCCGCGATCAATCGATAGTCGACGCCGCGCTGCCAGGCAATTCCATACAGGGTATCGCCGCGCTGCACGCGATAGATCGGGCTTTGGATAGGTGGCCGGGCCGGCCTGGTTTTCACGGGATCGCGGACTCGCGATTCGACGGGGGCTTGCCAACTGGCAGTGCAGCCCGCGAGCGAGATCGCGGCAAGCAAAATAGCGGGCACGCGAATTGGCCGAATCCTCCGGCAAGACGTCACGCTGCACATCCAATTCCGGAAAATTACCTGCTTCAAGATTGGTACTTCTCTGCCGCGTTTGGTCAGAACCTGTACACCATAACGCCGATGGCCACCAAAACGACGGTAACCCAGCCCAGCCAATCGATCCAGCGATGCAGCCGGTCTTCCATCGCCGGTCCGCCCCAGGCCATCAACAATGCCACCAGATAAAAGCGCAATCCGCGACCGATGAACGAGGCAAGCACAAACGGCAGAAAAGCCATGCTCAGTACACCCGCAGTGATCGTAAAGATCTTATAGGGTATCGGCGAGAAGCCGGCCGCAAAGATGGCAAAAAAGCCCCACTCATGGAACCACTGCTGTGCTCTTGCAAAGGTTTCCGCATAGCGCCCGCCCTCCAGCAAGGGAGCGACCAGCTCGAAGGCAAACATGCCGATCAGATAGCCAAACACCCCGCCAGCAACCGAAGTTAAGGTGGTCAGCGTGGCAAACCAGACTGCTCGACGGGGTTGTGCCAGGCTCATTGGCGCGAGCATTACGTCGGGCGGTATCGGAAAGAAAGACGATTCGGCGAAGCTCAGGCCACCTAGATACCAAGGAGCACGCGGGTGGCGTGCCCAGCGCATCGCGCGTGTGTACAAAGGTGAGAAAATCTTCACTCAGCAGACCCCGCCCAGCAGGGGCACGAAACTGACGCGCTCAAGCATCTCGTGCACGTAGCCTTCATTCGTGCGCACCACCCGCACCAGGGCCTGCTCGTCGCGGTTGCCGATGGGCAGGACCATGCGGCCACCCGGGCGCAGCTGCTCGACCAGTGCCAGGGGAATCCCCTCGGGAGCCGCCGCGACAAGGATGCCGTCGAAAGGCGCGTACTCGGGTAATCCGATCGTGCCATCTACATGTTTGGTAATCACATTGCGGATCTTCAACGCCTGGAGTCGCCGTCGGGCCTGGTCCAGCAGCACCTTTATGCGCTCGGTGGTGTAGACCCGTCGCACCAGCGGTGCGAGCACCGCTGTCTGATAACCGGAGCCGGTACCGACCTCGAGTACATTCTCGAGCGGGCCGGCCGCCAGCAAGGCCTCGGTCATTCGCGCCACGATGTAGGGCTGCGAGATCGTCTGCCCTCGACCGATTGGCAGTGCGGTATCTTCGTAAGCACGGCTGGCCAGCGCCTCGTCGACAAACAGATGGCGCGGGGTGTTCCTCATACTGTCGAGCACACGCCGGTTGCGGATACCCTCTTGACTCAGGCGCCGGATGAGACGCTCACGCGTGCGCTGCGACGTCATGCCGATGCCTTCGTGCATAGGCGGCATTAGTCGCGCGCCAGCCAGGCGGACAGCTCCGGCAGTGTGCGGTGGCGTGTAAGGTCGACCTGCAGCGGGGTGACCGAGACGTAGCCGTTGCGCACGGCGTGAAAATCCGTTCCTGGGCCCGCATCCTGCTCGGCGCCGGCTGGCCCGACCCAGTAGATGGGTCGACCGCGGGGGTCTTGGGACTTGACCACCGGTTCTGCCTTGTGGCGATGGCCGAGGCGCGTGGCCACCATCCCCTGGAGTTCGTTGTAGGGCAGGTCCGGCACGTTGACATTCAGGATCGAATCCGACGCCAATGGACTGCTGGCAAGGCGCTGCACCAGCTCGGCCGCGACGCGCGCTGCGGTGTCGAAATGACACGGCGCGTAAGAGGCGCTCGACACGGCGATGGCGGGAAACCCGAGAAAGCGGCCCTCTGTGGCCGCCGCGACTGTCCCCGAATAAATGACATCGTCCCCCATATTGGCACCGGCATTGACACCGGACACCACCATATCCGGTTCCGACTGCAGCAACCCAGTAATGGCGAGATGCACACAGTCCGTTGGCGTACCTTCCACACTCAGAAAGCCATTCTCGGCCTCTCGCGCACGGATCGGCAGCTCTAACGTCAGGGAATTGCTCGCGCCGCTGCGATCCCGGTCGGGCGCCACCACGACCACCTCGGCGATATGGGAAATGGCCTCGTGCAACGCCCTCAATCCGGGCGCCTGATAGCCGTCATCGTTGCTAAGGAGAATTCGCATGCCTTTCCGACTTTTCACCAGCCATCAATGTCGGTGGACTGTGGAGCCCGGGATCATACTGCAAACCGCACAACGCCTCATCTTGATCTGCATGCCGCAAGCCGCTTCAATCGCAGTCGTGAGCGACCCCAAAGACAACCAGGACGACGCGTCCGCGTTTCGCGACGCGATGGAAGGTGTAGAGCCCATCGCGACCGACGGCCCCGATCCCTACCGCAAGAGACGCCGCCCCGAGCCGCTGAATCTGCCGGTGGGTAATGAGGACGAGGGCGAGTTCTCGGACATGGCGATCGAAACCGGCGAGTTCCTCGAGTTTCGCCGGCCGGGCATACAGCATCGCGTGTTTCGTGATCTGCAGCGCGGTGTCATCGAGGCCGAGGCGTCTCTCGACCTGCACGGGCTGCGGGTGCGCGAGGCCAAACCGGCTCTGGCGCGATTTCTCGGCCACAGCCTGAACACCGGGCGGCGCTGTGTTCGCATCATCCATGGCAAAGGACGCGGTGCGGGCGGACAGCAGCCGGTGTTGAAACAAAAGGTCAACCAGTGGTTGCGCCAACGTGACGGCGTGCTGGCCTTCGCCACCGCGCCTCGCTGGGATGGCGGCACCGGGGCAGTCTATGTACTGCTGTCGGGCAAGCACCAACAACTGCGATGACCCCGCCTGTGTCACGCCTCCCGGACAAGTTCGCGCAGTACCACGGTGGCAAAACTCCCTGCGCCCAAACCAAAGCGCAGCATCAGTGTGTTGCCCTCCCACTGCCATTCCAGATCGTTGACAGCAAGCCGCAGCGCGCGCCGATCGGCATCCAGCCCCAGCCGATCCAGGCCGGCAATCCAATCGTGCCAACCAGCGAGTGCCTGGGCCTCGGTCTGCTGCGCGCAGTGGGTGGGCTGCAGCGCACGACTCGGGCGGCCGCATAAGGGTCCGGAGGGGTGAATATCCAGCACGGCCAAGCGGCTGGGGACCGTTGGATCCGCGATATCGAAATGGAACTGGCGCTGAGATCCGGCAAGCAGCATCACGTCGCCTGGGACTGCCATCCCCCAAGAGCCATCGCGGACGCGCGACTCGAGCACCTTATTGAAAAGCTGGGCGCGCGCCGCTGAAAGCAATAGGCCCCTCTGCTCGCGATTGGGTTTGGGGCCGCGACCGGCGAAAAGATCCGCGACCCGCTGCAGGTTCTGCCCCTGGCGCCCGAAACGCTGGCTACCGAAGTAGTTGGGTACACCCTGTTGCGCAATGGTTTTGAGGCGCTGCTCGGCAACGGCTCGGTCACCCTGGACGTCGCGCACGCAGATCTCAAAGCGGTTGCCCTTGAGCGACCCGCGTCGGATCTTGCGCCGGTGCCGCTCGACGCCGACGACCTGCAAGGTATCGTCCTCCAAGGCGGACCAGTCCGGGGCATCCCGCCCGGGCAGTTGCACCGTGAAGTGCTGCGTTGCTACCGCCTGACGGTCTTTGAGGCCGGCATATCCGACCGCCACCTGTGCCACGCCCGCCAGCTTCGCCAGCGCGCGTGCCACGTCGTGCGTATTGCGCTCTCGCTTGCGCACCGTGAGAAACACGTGCTCCCCATCCCCGGAGGCCAGGTAACCGAGCTGCTCGGTGACCAGGAAGTCTTCCGGCACCGCGCGTAAAGTACCGCGCAGGACGGGCCCGCCATGCGCGCACGGCAGTCCCAGCGTCGGGTCGCTGCACGCCAGTTCACGGTCCATCAGAGCGACGTAAGCAGAACCACCGCATACGCCGCGATACCTTCACCCCGCCCGGTGTATCCCATTCGCTCGGTGGTGGTCGCCTTGACATTGACATGGCCTGGAGCAACGCCCAGGTCCTGGGCGAGATTGGCACGCATGCCCGCAATGAACGGACCCATGCGCGGGGCTTGGGCAACAATGGTGCTATCGAGATTCACCACCCGCAGCCCCTCGGCCGCAAGGGTATCGCGCACCTCGCGCAGCAGGATGCGACTGTCGATGCCACGGAATCTGTCTTCGGTGTCCGGGAAGTGAACGCCGATGTCACCCAGACCGGCTGCGCCCAACAAGGCATCACAGATCGCGTGTATCAAGACGTCGCCGTCCGAGTGGGCCGCGAGGCCGCGCTCGAAGGGGATGCTGATACCGCCGATAGTGACTTGACTGCCTTCACCGAAACGATGGGCATCGAAACCGTGACCAACGCGCATTGTCTTGATTATCGCCATAGCTGGACGCGCGATGATAACACCCACGGCACGTTACACTCTGCACATGGAACTGTTCGACACGCATTGCCACATCGACGTCGAGGACTTCGACCCGGATCGCAGACAGGTGCTGCAGGCGGCGCGTGCGGCCGGCGTCTCCGATCTGCTCGTACCCGCGGTGCAACGATCGACCTGGCCGGCCTTGATTGCCCTGTGTGACGAAGACAGCCACCTGCATCTGGCCCTGGGGATGCATCCTGTGTACCTGGACCGGCATCTTGCGCAGGATACCGAGGCCTTGGCCGAGCAGGTCTCGGCGGCGCGGCCGGTCGCCATCGGCGAAATCGGCCTGGACTGGCATGTCCCGGGTCTGGACCGGGTCCGCCAGCAACGACTCCTCGAAGACCAGCTGGAGATTGCCCAGGCCGCACAGCTCCCGGTCGCGCTGCATGTGCGCAAGGCGCACGACGTCATGCTGCAGACGCTCAAACGCTACCGTCTGAACGGCGGTTTCTGTCACGCCTTCAACGGCAGCCAGCAGCAGGCATCGCACTATCTCGACATGGGCTTCTGCCTCGGCTTCGGCGGCATGTTGACCTTCGAACGCTCGCATCGTCTTCGTCGCCTGGCCAGCGAGCTGCCACTTGACGGCATGGTCTTGGAGACGGATGCGCCCGATATGACAGTGGCCTCACATCGCTATGAACGCAACAGTCCGGCCTATCTGCCGGAGGTGCTGCACAGCATGGCGCAGCTGCGCAATCAACCGAGCGAGGACATCGCCGCGGCGACCACCGCGAATGCGCGCGCGATTCTCAGGCTATGAGGCCGCGATGTCCCATCGGATCACCCGGGCAGGCTGCCTTCGCGCATCTGATCATTGAGAAAGTACGCGGCCAGCGGTAGATCTTCCGGGCGGGTGATCTTGAGGTTGTCGGCATGTCCTTCGACCATGACCGGCCGATGCCCGGCCCATTCGACCGCGCTGGCCTCGTCGGTTACCAACAGACCGGCCGCCAAGGCCCCACGCATCGCCTCCAACAACAGGCCGAAGCGGAACATCTGCGGCGTGAAGGCATGCCACAAATGACTGCGCCCTACGGTCTCGAGGACCCGATCGGCAGAATCGGTCCGCTTCATAGTGTCGCGCACCGGCACGCCCAGCAGGCCACCGGTCTCGTGCCCGCCGAGCATCGCGAACAAATAGTCGATGTCGCTGCGCCGCACGCAGGGCCGCGCGGCATCGTGCACCAAGACCCAGTCGTCGGGAGAAGCGCGCCGTTCGAGCGCCTGCAGTGCACTGAATACCGACCAGCAGCGTTCACTGCCGCCCGGTACCCGCACCAGATCCGGGTGACCGGCGAATTCCGTCTCCGCCCACCATCCGTCATCTTCGCTGAGCGCGAGATACAGGCCATCGATCGCGGGATGCAGCAGCAGACGCTCGATGGTGTGATCGATCACGGCGCGCTGATTGAGTTCGAGGTACTGTTTAGGCACGGCGTTACCCATGCGCTTACCGACGCCGGCCGCAGGCACGATCACCCAATTCGATGGTTCAGTCACCGGCCTTCCCCGCTGGCGGCAGCAGCTGAAAATAGGTCTCGTCCTGGCGTATCAGACCCAACTCGCTGCGCGCCCGCGCCTCGATCGCTGCCAGTCCCTCTTTGAGATCGTCGACCTCCGCCCGCAGCGTGGTATTGCGCTCATGCAGATACTGCAGTTCCGCGCGCTGCGCGGCGAGCTGGCGCTTCAGCATCGCGACCTCGGCCAGACTGCCATCGCCGACCCATAGGCGATACTGCAACCCCAGCAACACGAGCAGTAGCACGCCTATCAGCAGCTGCAGCCTCCAGCTCACGGTCGCAGCGGCACCCGGTTGGGATCAGATGGCGGCAAAGGCACTCTTGCCCGCATAGACCGCATCATCACCCAGCTGGTCTTCGATGCGCATCAGCTGGTTATATTTGGCGACTCGGTCGGAGCGCGACAAAGAACCGGTCTTGATCTGGCCCGTTGCCGTTGCCACGACCAGATCGGCGATCGTCGTGTCCTCGGTCTCACCTGACCGGTGCGAAATCACCGCGCTGTAGCCCGCGGCATGCGCCATGTTGATCGCCTCCAACGTCTCGGTGAGGGTGCCGATCTGGTTGAACTTGATCAGAATCGAATTGGCAATCCCCTTGTCGATGCCCTGCTGCAGGATGCGCGTGTTGGTAACAAACAGATCATCGCCCACCAGTTGCACCCGATGGCCAAGTATCTCGGTCAACAGCTTCCAGCCGTCCCAATCGCCCTCGTCCATGCCGTCTTCGATCGAAATTATCGGATACTGATCGACCCAGTGCGCCAGGAAGTCGGCGAAACCGGCTGCATCGAACGACTTACCTTCCGAGGCGAGCACATACCGGCCGTCCTTGTAGAACTCGCTGCTCGCCACGTCCAGGCCCAGATAGATGTCTTGCCCGCTCTTGAAGCCGGCTTTCTCGATCGCCTCCAAGATCACCTCGATCGCCTCTTCATTCGATCGCAGGTTCGGTGCGAAACCGCCCTCGTCACCGACCGTAGTGGCCAGAGACCGGCCGCCCAGCACCGATTTGAGTGCGTGAAAAACCTCGGCGCCGTAGCGTACCGCCTCGCGGATCGAGCCCGCGGCAACCGGCAGTATCATGAACTCCTGCAGATCAACGCTGTTGTCGGCATGCTCGCCACCGTTGATGATATTCATCATCGGTACGGGCATGCGATAGTTGCCGTTGCCTAACGACTGATACAGCGGCATGGCCTTCTCCTGTGCCGCAGCATGCGCCGTCGCCAATGAGGCCGCGAGGATCGCATTGGCGCCCAGGCGTGCCTTGTTCTCGGTGCCATCGAGGTCGATGAGCCGACGGTCGATCGCCTCCTGTCCTTTTGCCTCCTGACCCAGCAATGCCGATCGGATCTCACCGTTCACATTGCCGACTGCGGTCAACACCCCTTTGCCGAGAAAACGCTTGGGGTCACCATCGCGCAGCTCCAGCGCCTCGCGCGAACCGGTCGACGCCCCGGACGGGGCAACGGCCCGACCGATCGCCCCGTCGGCGGTCAATACGTCGGCCTCTACCGTGGGATTTCCGCGCGAATCGAGGATTTCTCGGGCGCGGATATCGATGATCTCAGACATGGAAACTCCTGCATGTACATGCGCATAAGAGGTGGAGAAACTCCGTCGACGAATACAGTCCGGTGGCTCTTCGGCCGTCCACACCCTAGCCTGCGGCCCGGCATGGATCTTCGGCGTTACAGCTCCTGTTCGATAAAGCCCTTGTGCTTGACGGTGCGATCCAGTTCAACCAGCGTCTCGAGCAGGGACCGCAACTTGTCGAGCGGCCAGGAGTTAGGGCCATCGGACAAGGCATTGTCGGGATCCGGATGGGTCTCCATGAACAATCCCGATATGCCGGCCGCAATGGCGGCCCGTGCCAGCACCGGGACGTGCTCGCGTTGACCGCCGGATTTGCTGCCCAGTCCGCCAGGCTGCTGCACCGAGTGCGTCGCGTCGAACACCACCGGACAGCCGGTTGCACGCATGACCGCCAGACCTCGCATATCGGAGACCAGGGTGTTGTAGCCGAAGGAGACGCCACGTTCACAGACCATGATCTCCTGGTTGCCGGTTGCCCGCGCCTTGTCCACCACGTTGCCCATATCCCAGGGGGCGAGGAACTGGCCTTTTTTGATATTCACTGGCCGGCCGGCGCGCGCCACGTTCTGGATGAAATTGGTTTGGCGGCAGAGAAACGCCGGCGTCTGCAGGACGTCCACCACGGAGGCCACCTCATCGAGCGGCGTGTCCTCATGGACATCGGTTAGCACCGCCAGCCCAAGCTCGCTCTTCACTCGCTCGAGAATGCGCAGGCCCGCTTCCAGCCCAGGCCCGCGTGGGCTATCGTGTGACGAGCGATTGGCCTTGTCGAAAGACGATTTATAGATAAAGGGTATCGCAAGCGCATCCGTGATCTCTTTCAGTCGGCCCGCCACCGACAGCGCAGAGGCCTCCCCCTCGATGACGCAGGTGCCGGCGATCAGAAAGAACGGCCGATCGAGGCCGACCTCGAAGCCACAGAGGTTCATGCCGGCATTGCCTCCTCAACCTGTTTACCACGTTGCGCAACCGCTGCCTCGACGAAACCCTGGAACAGTGGATGACCGTACCGCGGCGTGGACGTGAACTCGGGATGGAACTGGCAGGCCACAAACCAGGGATGTGAAGGAATCTCGATCATCTCTACCAGGCGACCATCGATGGAGGTACCCGCGACTTTCAGACCGGCATCCTCCAGATCCTGGCGATAACCGTTGTTGAATTCATAGCGGTGCCGATGCCGCTCGCTGATCACGTCCTTGCTGTAAAGCCTGCGCACGATCGTCCCTTTGGCCAACTTACATTGCTGCGCACCAAGGCGCATTGTGCCGCCCAGATCGGTGTCGATTGCGCGCTGCTCGACCGAGCCATCGGCGTTCATCCATTCCGTGATCAGGGCGATTACCGGATAAGGCGTCGAGGGATTGAACTCCGTGCTGTGCGCACCCTTCAGGCCGGCGACATGGCGGGAGTATTCGATAACCGCCACCTGCATACCCAGGCAGATACCGAGATACGGTACTTTGTTCTCGCGCGCGTATCGCGCAGCGGCGATCTTGCCCTCGACGCCGCGTTCGCCGAATCCGCCAGGGACCAGGATCGCATCCATACCGTGCAGACTCTCTGCGCCTGCCGATTCCAGGACCTCGGAATCGATGTAGTGGATATTGACCTGACGGGAAGACTTGATTCCCGCATGAATCAGCGCCTCGTTCAGCGACTTATACGACTCCGTCAGATCGACGTACTTGCCCACCATAGCGATGTCGACCTCGCCATCCACCTTGTCGAGTCCATCGACGACGGCCTGCCATTCGCTGAGGTCCGCTGGAGGCACGTCCAGACGCATTTGGTCGACGACGATCTGGTCCAGCCCCTGCGCATGTAGCATTAAGGGTATGCGGTAGATGCTGTCGGCATCGATCGCGGAAATGACCGCTTTTTCCGGCACATTGGTGAACAACGCGATCTTGCGCCGCTCGCTCTCCGGCACCGGTCGGTCGGCGCGGCACACCAGCACATCCGGCTGGATACCTATGGAGCGCAGTTCCTTGACCGAGTGCTGTGTGGGCTTGGTCTTCACCTCGCCCGACGTCGGGATGTAGGGCACCAGCGTCAAATGCATGAACAATGCATTGTCGCGTCCAATCTCGATACCCATCTGACGTATTGCCTCGAGAAACGGCAGCGACTCGATATCGCCGACGGTGCCCCCGATCTCGATCAGCGCGACATCTGCATCACCGGCCCCGCGCTGGATGCACTCTTTGATCTCGTTGGTAATATGCGGAATGACCTGGACGGTACCGCCAAGATAATCACCGCGCCGCTCCTTACGAATGACGTTCTCGTAAATCTGGCCGGTGGTGAAATTGTTGTTGCGCCCCATCGTCGTGCGGATGAAACGCTCGTAATGGCCCAGATCGAGATCGGTCTCAGCGCCATCCTCGGTAACAAACACCTCGCCGTGCTGAAAAGGGCTCATGGTCCCTGGGTCGACGTTGATGTAGGGATCGAGTTTGATCATCGTGACCTTGAGGCCACGCGCTTCGAGCAGGGCACCGAGGGATGCAGAGGCAATACCTTTGCCGAGGGACGACACGACGCCGCCCGTAATGAAGACGCATTTAGCCATGGGCCAGAGGGCTCATCGGAGGTTGCCACGGACGGGAGTAAACGGTATCAGAAGCCCCTGCCGCACTCAATCGGAAAACCTTTGCGCACCCGGATGCCTCGCGATTTCTTAATATCGATCAGGATCGTGAAGTAGGATTGATTTAAATTTCAGCTCGTTACAGACACGCTACCGGATTTCTCGCTAGTGAGTATCAAAGCATTCGTCTATAGTGGTGATTGCTCGGATGAAAAGAGGTCCGAGTCCGTGCCGACTGCTCTCTTGGTCAAAGACGGGTACTGTCGTCGCAAGAAAGTACAGCAAGACGTTAAGAAACACGCACTTTATAAGGAGTTACCTAGATGCGGAAGTTTGCAAAAGCATTCGGCGCTGCGATTGTCGCAGGCGCGGCTGCACTCACGATGTCGTCGGCGAGCGCCTGGTGGGGTGGACCGGGATACGGCGGCGGTGGACCCTGGGGCGGCGGCGGACCCTGGGGCGGTGGACCCTGGGGCGGCTCGGGATACGACAACAGCTACAATCGTGGATCCGGCTACGGCAACACCTCGGGTTGGGGTGACGGCTACGGTTCCGGCGATGCGGCGGGTGCCGGCGATTTCAGTATGAACATGAGCGGCCGCGGCAATACCAACATGCGCGGTTATGGCTCCGGCTATGGCTACGGCGACGGCTACGGCCGCGGCTATAACTACAGTTCTCCCTACTATGGTGGCTACGGCGGCGGCCCTTGGGGCGGCGGCTACCCGGGCGGCTACGGTCCCGGCATGGCCCCGCCAGCAGCACCCGAGGCACCCCCTGCCGAGTAAAGCAGCGACTCTCAACCGCAAGAACACCCGCCCTGTCCAGGGCGGTTTTTTTTGCGGTTTCAGACAATTGTTGATCGAGATCAAAAAAGTTCGCACAATCTAACCTCAAGCAGTTCGAGGCAAGCACGTTGGCCAACAAGAACGTCATTTCACTCGACAAGATTAAAGTCGCCTGCCGAGACTGCAGTCTCTCTACACTCTGTCTGCCCATGGGGCTGCGTCCCGAAGACGTCGATCGCCTGGATGCCATCGTAAAGCGCAGCAGGCCACTGCAGCGCGGCGACCATCTATTCCGCACCGGCGAGCATTTCCGCAACCTGTATGTCGTGAAGACCGGTGCCGTGAAGACCTTCACGCAGACCAACGACGGCGACGAACAGGTCGTCGGCTTCCATCTGCCCGGCGAAGTCCTGGGTCTGGACGCCATTCAGGAGGGCAACCATGGCTGCAACGCCCGCGCGCTCGAGACAACGGCGATCTGCGAACTGCCGTTCGACCGACTTGCGGACCTGTCCTCCAGCATCCCCAGCCTGCAGCACCAGATGTTCCGGCTGCTCAGCAAAGAGATCAGCCACGAAGCCGAGATGATGACCCTACTCGGCCGTGGAACGGCCGAAGAACGGGTCGCGTCCTTCCTCATTAGCCTGTCCGAACGCTTCAGAAGGCGTGGATTCTCGGCTACCGATTTCTTTCTCAGCATGTCTCGCCAGGAGATCGGTAGCTACCTGGGCCTCGCGCTGGAGACCGTCAGCCGCCTGTTCACACGCTTCCAGGACGAGGGCATTCTCAAGGTCGACCGCAAGCACGTACAGATCATCGACATCGACCGTCTGCGCGCAACGGTGTCGCACCAACCGCACTGTGAGCCCCATCAGGCACACCCTTCGAGTTGATCTAGCTCAACTCAAAAGCGACAAAAATAGTTTCAGCGTATTAGCAAAACCTCAATTTGACCTAGGTCAAAGCATCCCTATCTAACTTCTCTAGTCTCCGCAGCTAGGTTATCCCGCAGCCCATGTGGGATGTCCGACCGCAAACCTCTCTTTGACTTTCGGAGACGCTTCATGGAGTCACAGACCAGTTACAATTATAAGGTCGTGCGTCAGTTTTCGATTATGACTGTCGTTTGGGGCATCGTCGGCATGCTCGTCGGCGTCGTCATCGCAGCCCAGCTGGCCTTCCCTGATCTGGTGATTTGGGACGGTATACCCTGGCTGAGTTACGGTCGCCTGCGCCCGCTGCACACCAACGCCGTGATCTTCGCGTTCGGCGGATCCGCATTGTTCGCCACCTCTTACTATGTGGTGCAGAGGACCTGCCAGGCCCGATTGTTCGGCGGCCCGCTGGCCGCATTCACCTTCTGGGGTTGGACCGTCGTCATCCTGCTTGCCGCCATCACGCTGCCCCTGGGAATTACCAGCGGGAAAGAGTATGCGGAACTCGAGTGGCCGATCGATCTCCTGATCGCCGTTGTATGGGTCGTCTATGCGATCGTGTTTTTCGGCACCATCATGAAGCGCAAAGCCAAGCACATCTACGTCGCCAACTGGTTCTTCGGCGCATTTATTCTGACCGTCGCCGTGCTGCACATCGTCAATAGCGCGTTTGTCCCGGTCACCCTGACCAAGGGTTACAGCTTCTATCCGGGGGCCATCGACGCCATGGTGCAGTGGTGGTACGGACACAATGCGGTCGGCTTTTTCCTCACCACCGCCTTCCTCGGCATGATGTATTACTTCATTCCCAAGCAGGCGGGGCGTCCGATCTATTCGTACCGCCTTTCGGTTGTGCACTTCTGGGCGCTGATCTCCACCTACATGTGGGCGGGCCCACACCATCTTCACTACACCGCGCTGCCTGACTGGGCACAGTCTATGGGCATGGTGTTCTCGCTGATCCTGTTGGCGCCCTCCTGGGGCGGGATGATCAACGGCATCATGACCCTGTCCGGTGCCTGGCATAAACTGCGAACCGACCCGGTCCTTAAGTTCCTGATCGTGTCACTGTCGTTCTACGGCATGTCGACCTTCGAAGGCCCGATGATGTCGATCAAGACCGTGAACGCCTTGTCGCACTACACCGACTGGACGGTCGGCCACGTGCACTCCGGCGCGCTTGGCTGGGTCGCCATGATCTCGATCGGTTCGCTGTACTACTTGATCCCGCGGATGTTCGGCAAGATCGAGATGTACAGTAACAAGCTGGTCGAGGTCCACTTCTGGACCGCCACCATCGGCGTCGTGCTGTATATCGCCGCCATGTGGATCGCTGGCGTCATGCAGGGCCTGATGTGGCGTGCGGTCAACGCGGACGGAACGCTGACCTACTCCTTCATCGAGTCGGTAGAGCGTACCTATCCTTTCTACTACGTACGACTACTCGGCGGGGCACTGTTCCTGACGGGCATGTTGTTCATGGCATACAACGTCTGGAAGACGGCCGCGCAAGGCAGCGTCAGGGACGCTGACGACGTCATCGCCGCACCGGCCGCCCACTGATCCGGAGGAGTACCAACAATGTCACATGAAGTCGTTGAAAAGAACATCGGCCTGCTGGCGATCCTGGTCATTCTCGTGATCAGTGTCGGTGGTCTGGTCATGGCTCTGATGAAGTGCGTGCCTGGCCTATAGAGCAGGGCACTATCGCGCTAAACGCAGCCGGCAAGGTACACAGTGACATCAAGCGGGGCTTTATAAGAGCTGAGACTTTTCGTTTTGAAGATATGAAAGAACTCGGCAGCGAAAAGTCTCTTAAAGCTGCCGGCAAGATTCGGCTCGAAGGCAAGAATTACGTTGTTCAAGATGGTGATATTATTGACTTTAGATTTAATGTTTAAGTGAGAGCTTCTGCCCATGACAAAGGCAAGTATCATCAGTGTCGGTAACGAGCTTCTTAGCGGCCAGACAATAAATACCAACGCCGCATATCTAAGCAGTCAACTGCTTTCGATAGGCATACCTGTTGAAAGCTCCTACACTGCAAGCGATGATATAGATTTGATTGCACGAGTATTGAATTTAGCAAGTGATGACGCTGAGCTGATTCTGGTAACCGGCGGATTAGGCCCGACTGACGACGACCTGACCCGTCAGGCATTTAGCAAATTTCTCAAAGCAGATTTGCAGCTGCAGCAAGAACTTCTTGAAAAGATACGAGGTTTTTTCACCAAGCGAAATCTGAAAATGCCTGTAAAAAATAAGATTCAGGCATATATACCAGCTGGCACGAAAGCACTTGCAAATAATCTTGGCACCGCCCCCGGCATTATAGCCAAAGCAAAGGATAAATTGTTTGTCGCTATGCCGGGTGTACCGTCGGAAATGAAGCAGATGTTCGAAGAATCGGTCTTGGCAGAGTTGAAAAAAATTGCCGGCAAATACACAGTGCTGGTAAGAAAACTAAAATGCTTCGGAACCGGCGAATCTAATATCGCAGAGTTACTTGGCAGTATTATGCAGCGAGGCAGAAATCCCCTAATCAATTGCACTATAGCAGCCGGCGTAGTAACTTTGCATATCATTGCCTCCGCCAAGGACAAAATCCAGGCCCAGCGAATGGTTGAAGAAGATGAAAAAATGCTGCGTGATAAGCTCAAGGAGCTGGTTTTCGGCACAGCCGAGCAGACCTTAGCTGAAGTAATGGGTGAAAAATTGGCTCAGCAGAAAAAGACGCTTGCCATAGCGGAATCCTGCACAGGCGGCTGCTTGGCCAAGCTGATAACTGATGTTCCCGGAGCGAGCAGATATTTCACCGCTGGCTGGATTACTTACAGTAACAGTGCCAAAACCAGTGAGCTTGGTGTGCCGGCTGAGTTAATCCAAAAACATGGAGCCGTCAGTGAACCTGTTGCCGAAGCTATGGCGAAGGGTGCAAGGGAAAAAGTGGGGCGGATTTCGCCATCAGCATAACCGGCATAGCAGGCCCAGGCGGGGCAAGTGAACAAAAACCCATTGGGCTGGTATATATTAGCGTGGATTCGGAGGCCGGCTGTGAAACTAAACGCTTTATTTTTTCTCACGATAGAGCTTTATTATGGTTTAGAGCAGCCCAAACAGCACTAAACATGCTCCGATTGAAATTGTAGATTTGACTAATTGAGTCAGTAATGTTATAATAGGTTTTACCTGAATTAACAAAACACGAAAACAAATGGATAAATATGGCAAAAAAACGTAGAAAATTAGGCGAAATATCTATATAAAGCCGGGCTGGTAAAAAAGGAACCGCTTATCAAGGCGATCAAAATCTCAAAGGCTACCAACAAACGGCTTGGCGAGGTATTGCTCGAACAAGGGCTGGTTAACGAAGAAACTCTGACTAAGGCAATAGCAAAGCCAATTCGGATAAAATACGTAACCTGGATAAAATCCTCATTCCCCCTGAATCAACTAAGCTTATCGCGGAAGACCTTATAAAAAGACATAACGTATTGCCATTAAGCATGAACAACGGTAAACTGAGATTGATTATCAGTGATCCATCGGACCTAGACGCGATGGATACAATCGATTTCGCTTGAATACTGAGTTGGATTGCTGCCTCGCAAGTCCTTCTAAAATCAGTTCCTACATCCATGACCTGTTCGATAAAATGAAGAAACAGCAGAAGACAAAGAAGATGAAAGTTAAAACACAGTATTGATGCAACTGCCGCTGAACTTGCCGAGGCCGGTCATGAGTTACAGGCAGAGGCTCTACGGGCTCAGGCGGCAGGTGGCGATGACGATGGTCCTATCGTCAGGCTGGCAAATCTGATAATAGATAATGCTTATTATATGCGAGCCAGTGATATCCATATTGAGCCGATGGCTGACAGGGTTCGGATAAGGTATCGTGTTGACGGTGTTTGTGTTGAACGAGACAATATTCCCAAAAATATGCAGGCACCGCTGATGGCCCGTTTAAAAATTTTGTCCGGGCATGGATATTGGGGAACGACGATTGCCTCAGGACGGTCGTATTAAGCGTGAGATTGAAGATCAGGATATTGATTTCCGTGTATCATCTCTTCCCGGAAATCATGGTGAAAGTATGGTATTTCGTATTTTACGCCCGGATTCGGTCAATATCGGTATTCAGGCGATGGGTTTTGAACACAGATGATTATGAACGATTTAAAAAGATCATCAAACGGCCCAATGGTATTTTTCTGGTAACCGGTCCGACGGGTACCGGTAAAACAACGACTCTTGTATTCGGCGCTTCAGGAACTGAACCGGCCGGACAAGAAAATCATTACTGCTGAAGACCCGGTGGAATATAATATTCGCCGGCATGAATCAATGTCAGGTAGGGACGGATATCGGCCTGACATTTGAAAGATATTCTCCGGTCAATGCTGCGTCAGGCACCTAATATTATTCTGATCGGTGAAATTCGTGACGGAATTGTTGCTGATATTGCGATTCAGGCGGCACTGACAGGTCACTTGGTATTCAGCACACTTCACACCAATGATGCTCCAGTGCAATCACCCGTTTGATCGATATGGGGGTCAAGCCATTTCTGGTTGCCAGTTCCATCCAGGCGATTATGGCACAGCGACTTGTGAGAGTTATTTGTAAAAATTGTAAAGTAGTCGATGAAAAGCCGGACCCGCATTATCTGCGTCTGCTTGAATATCAAGCCGGAAGATATGAGAAAACATCCCATTTATAAAGGAGCCGGATGCAGTCAGTGTCAGGGAACAGGATTTAAAGGCCGAATGGCGATATTTGAAATGCTTGAGATGAACAATCGAGATGCGTGAATTGGCCTTTGCACGGGCCCTGCCAGCTGAATTGAGAAAAGCAGCTCTGGCAACTGGAATGAGAACATTGATGGACGACGGAAAAACGAAAATATTTAAAGGGATAACGACGCCGGAAGAAGTTGCGCAAGATAACCAGGCGAAGGACTGGTTTTAGATGCATAGGACAAAGCTAAATATTTATTTGAGGATTTATGATGGCAACAGTTAATATTGATCGATTGTTAGAAGCGTGTATCAAAATGGGTGGTTCGGATTTGCATCTTACTGTTGGGCGACCGCCGGTATTTGCGAATTTCAGGGCACACTTCGATCGCTTGATACAAAAGTTCTTGAGCCTGAAGATACCGATTGCTTTGATGAAAAGTATTACACCTGAAAGAAATCAGCAGGAACTGCAGGAAGAGGGCGGTACTGACTATGGTTTCGCATTTGGCGATGCGGGCGATTTCGAATCGCTGTTTTCAAACAAAAAGGAAATATGTTGCGATGTGTTCTGCGTCTGATTCCGTCAGGAACTATTAAGTTTTGAGCAGATTGGTTTGCCGAGATTTGTGCGGCTTTGTGCCGAAGGCCGAGAGGATTGTTTCTGGTAACCGGCCCGACCGGAAGTGGTAAAACGACGACTCTGGCCTCGATGATTAACTATATTAATGAAAATCTGGATCGGCATATTATAACGGTTGAAGAGCCGATCGAGTATTATCATCAGCCACAAAAAATCGATTATTAATCAGCGTGAAGTCGGTATTGATGTACCAAGATTTTCGGAAGCTTGCGGCGAGCTTTGAGTCAGGACCCGGACGTGATTCTTGTGGGTGAACTGCGGGATCTGGAAACAATGGAAGCGGCCATTAGTGCCGCTGAAACCGGCCACCTTGTCTTCGGAACCTTCATACAACCGGTGCCAGGGAACGATTAACCGTATTATCGATGCATTTCCGGTAAGCCAGCAGGAGCAGATTCGAGTTCAGCTCAGTACATAACCTGATTGCGGTTTGAGCCAGAGCACTTTGTCCTTAGAGAGCCGGAAAGGCCGGATTGCCGCCTATGAATTTATGGTTGTTACACCGGCGATTTCAAACCTGATCCGTGAAAATAAGAGCTTATCGAATTGAATCCAGTATTCAAATTGGAAAAAAGTTGGGGATGCAGCTTCTGGATGATCACTTATGGGAATTGTATGAAGCGGTGAACTGATCGAGCTTGAGGAACTCTTGGATAAGGCGAGAAACCCGGAATCCTGCAAGAAATGGTTAAATGGCGCAAGAAACAGGCTGGTGGAACATTAAGCGCGGACTGCTAAAGAGATGATTAAGGAGATGGAGGATATAGGGCCGGTATTAAGGATATAGCTTGTGTAATAAACGAATAGGGAAGGCAGTATCCCTGTTTCTGCTTATGGCTAAAGTGGATGTTATTGTCATTTTTCATATAAGTCCTATATGTCGCAGTGTCCGAGTTTCTAAAGTCATTCGTATTTACATGGTAAATAACTAATTAAGTGATTCGAGATTCTCAATACTATTCGGGAATGTGTGAGTACTACAGAGCTGGTCCTATGTGGCAGTGTGTCCATAGTTCTTAAATAACTAAATGTTAATTTAATGAATTTATTACGCTATAAAGCTGTTAATAGTGTATAAGATTTTTATTTGTAACCGAATTATTGGGACAAGGGAGTTCTATGGAAGAAATAGAGACGCTAAAAAAATACCTCCGGTAGAAGCAGTTAAAAAGCAGGAACCTTGGACAGCAATACTGATTAAGATGGGCCTATCTGACCAGTGAAAAGGTTCATCAAGTGCCTTACTATTCAGAAACAACGGGGCAGGAAAACAGGTTGGTCAGATATTTATTGAACTGAAGGCTTCGATCAAGCCCAGTATTTGCGGATTGCTCTCGCGGCTCAGCGGGGCATGGAGTATGTGAGAATTAGAGGCATTGAAATCCCTCCTGATGTCATCGAGCAAGGTTCCCGCTCAAATGGCACAGACATATCAAATCATTCCGATTGAGTATCGACAAAAATCAAAATGAACTTAACCGTCGTCCTTGACAATCCGGATAATTTCCGGGCAACAGACGACTTGAGCACCCTGATGGGCTTTAAGGTTACCGCGAAAATAACCGACTCGAGGCACTCGAGAATGCCTTGACGAAATATTACGAGAGCAAGGAAGAAAACGAAAGCATAAACGAGCTAATCGATGAGATACAGGGGGACCATTTCTTGCGAATTTGACGGCCGAAACCAGAGTATCGACCTGGATGAATTAAAGGAACTGTCCGAGTCGAATCCGGTTAAAAAACTGCTGAACCTGGTTCTGATGCAGGCGATTCGTGACAAGGCCTCGGATATTCATTTTGAGCCGTTTGAAAACGAATACAAGATGCGTTACCGTATCGACGGCGTTCTTTATGAAATGATTCCTCCGCCGAAGCATATCGCGGTGGCACTGAGCTCGCGTATAAAGGTTATGGCAGATCTGGATATTGCTGAGCGGCGTTTGCCGCAGGACGGCCGAATTTCACTGACCGTCCAGGGCAACCCGGTGGATCTGCGTGTCAGCATTCTGCCGACAATGTTCGGTGAAAGCGTCGTGTTGCGTGTTCTGGACCGAAGCCAGGTCAAGTTTGGATCTGGAAAAGCTGGGCCTCAGGCAGCATGATCTTGAAATTAGTCGACAGCTGATTCACAAGCCCAACGGTATTGTCATCGTCACCGGCCCGACCGGAAGCGGAAAAACAACGACCTCTATTCGGCCTTGAACGAGCTTAACGATATTGAAACAAAGATCATCACTACTGAAAACCCGGTGGAATACGATATTGACGGCTTGTCAGGTCCAGATGAAGCCGGATATCGGGCTGACATTTGCAAAATGTCTGCGTCAATTTTGCGTCAGGACCCGGATATTGTGATGGTCGGTGAAATTCGTGACCTTGAAACGGCGCAAATTGCCGCTCAGGCCTCGCTGACCGGTCACCTCGTGTTCACGACGCTGCATACCAACGATGCCCCGAGTTCGATTGCCCGTCTTCTTGATCTGGGAGTTGAGCCATTTCTGATCACCGCGACAATGGAAGGGATTGTCGCTCAGCGGCTGGTGAGAAAAATATGCGCCAACTGCAAAACCGAATTTGAACCGACCGAAGACAGCTGATGGAACTGGACTGACGCCGGAAGATGTTCACGGCAAGAAATTCTATTACGGCAAAGGCTGTAGACAATGCAACAAGACCGGCTAAGGGGACGAACGGCATTTTCGAAATTATGATTTTCAACGATGAAATTCGTGATTTGATTATGAATCATGCTTCGACAAATGTTTTGCGTGCGGCGGCCAGAAAGCCGGAATGAGACTGCTGCGTGAAAACGGTCTGACGGCAATCTATGACGGCATTACAACAATGGATGAGGTAGTAAAGGAAACAATTATCAGAAGGATGTAAACAGGGTTAACCATTAGAAATAACTGAATTCGGAAGCTAATCATCGATCCAAAGGAGGATTAAAGATGCCTGTTTTTCAATATGAAGCATTGGATTCGCAGGGCGTCGAATAAAAGACGAGATTGAAGCCCTGAGCAGAAAGAAGCGATAAGCAAGATTCGCAACATGGGCTATTTCCCCACGAAGGTTCAGACGCACGAGGCGCAGTGAAGAAAGCCAGCGGCAAAAGCCGCGCGCAAAGCCCAAAGAGACGCGGTGCCGGCGGCAAAGTCAAGATCAAGCTCGTAACCCAGTTTGCCGACAGCTTTCGACGCTTCAGGACGCGGGTCTGCCGATTTTGCGTTCACTGCGGATTCTCGAAGAGCAGCAAAAGGCTGGGACATTCAAGAGGGTATTGGCTATGTGGCCGATGATATCGAAGGCGGTTCGACCTTTCCGAGGCGATGGGCAGATATCCCGAGAGCTTTTGACCGGTTGTTCGTGAATATGGTGGCGGCCGGTGAGACCGGCGGTGTGCTGGATCTGATCCTGTCGCGTGTGGCGGACTTTATGGAAAAGGCCCGAAGCTCAAAGCCAGGGTCAAAAGTGCGATGGTTTATCCGATGGTGGTTATGAGCGCGGCGTTTCTAATTCTTGCTGGGCTTGATGACTTTTCGTGGTGCCCCAGTTCGAGACGGTGCTTTCTGAGATGACTGAGGCGGATGCACAATTGACACGTGACTGACACGGACGGTGCTCGGCGATAAGCGAGTGGATTGCTATATGGATTTCGGCTGGGCCATATCTGATAGGCGTTCCGTTTGGATATCGTATTTTCTACTTAGAATGATAAGACAGTTCCGAAGGGCAGATTGGTCCTGGACACTATCAAGTTGAGGCTGCCGGTGATGGGCAGCTTAGCAGCAAAGTTGCGGTTACACGGTGGACAAGAACGCTGGGAACATTGATCGGCGCCGGTGTGCCGATACTGGATGCCATCAAGTGACGCAGTGAGACGGCGGGCAACGAGGTTTACTCCAAAATGCTCGACAAGGTTCACAATTCCATCCGGCAGGGTGACACCTTCGCCGGTCCGCTGCGGCAGTCCAAGACGGTTGACCTGATCGTCTACGAACATGGTTGCGGTGGGCGAGGAAACAGGTGACCTGGACAAGATGCTTTTGAAAGTTGCGGACAACTACGATGAGCAGGTTGACGTGCTGGTGGCTCGCTGATGTCATGCTCGAGCCGATTATGATCATCGTGCTCGGTGGTATCGTTATGACAATCGTTCTGGCGATATTCCTGCCGATGATTCAGATTATTACCGGGCTTAAGGAGCAGCACTTAATATTGGTTAAAACTAAAAAAAACTGTTCAATTTATTAAGGAGAGTAAGATGAGACCGACAGTAAAACAAAAGGAACACCAAAATTCTTAGTCAAGACATAACAC
>CAVTOY010000015.1:0-306726 GCA_963736445.1 uncultured Gammaproteobacteria bacterium
AGCGACGGCGTAATCAGCCCGGACAACCCGATGATGTCGACCCGCTCTTCGCGCGCCCGGCGCAGGATCGTATCGGCCGGCACCATGACGCCGAGGTCGATGACATCGTAGTTGTTACACTGAAGGACGACACCGACGATGTTCTTGCCGATGTCGTGCACATCGCCCTTGACGGTCGCCATTAGGATTTTGCCCTTGGCCTCGGCAGCACTGTCTGCCTTCTCAGCCTCGAGAAAGGGCTGGAGATAGGCCACCGCCTTTTTCATCACCCGCGCCGACTTGACCACCTGTGGCAGGAACATCTTGCCCTCACCGAACAGGTCGCCGACCACGTTCATGCCGTCCATCAGTGGCCCTTCTATCACCAACAGCGGACGTTCCACCGCCCTGCGCGCCTCCTCTGTATCCTGCTCGATGAACTCGGTGATACCTTTCACCAGCGCATGCTGCAGACGCTTGGCGACCGTCCAACTGCGCCACTCGAGATCCTCGACCTTTTCCGCATGCCCGTCACCCGCGTACTTGGGCGCGAGCTCAACCAGGCGTTCACCCGCGTCGGGATCGCGATTTAGGACGACGTCCTCCACTGCCTTGCGGAGTTCCTCGGGCAACTCGTCGTACACCGCCAGCTGACCGGCGTTGACGATACCCATGTCCATGCCGGCACGGATCGCGTGGTACAGGAATACCGCGTGGATTGCCTCGCGGACCGGATTGTTGCCGCGAAACGAGAACGATACGTTGGACACGCCACCCGAGACCATCATGTGCGGCAACGTGCGCTTGATCTGGCGCGTGCCTTCGATGAAGTCCACACCGTAGTTGTTGTGCTCTTCGATGCCGGTCGCGACGGCGAAGATATTGGGGTCGAAAATGATGTCTTCGGGCGGGAACCCGAGTTCGTCGACCAGGATGCGGTAGGCGCGTGTGCAGATCTCCACCTTGCGTGCCCTGGTATCGGCCTGGCCCGCCTCGTCGAACGCCATCACAATGATGGCGGCGCCATAGCGGCGACACAACCTGGCGTGCTGGCGGAATGCCTCTTCGCCCTCCTTCATGGAGATCGAGTTGACGATCGGCTTGCCCTGGCAACAGCGCAGGCCGGCCTCGATGATCTCCCATTTAGAGGAGTCGACCATCAGCGGCACCCGGGCAATATCCGGCTCGGCGGCAATGAGGTTCAGGAAGCGCACCATCGCAGCCTTGCCATCGAGCATGCCCTCGTCCATGTTGACATCGACGATCTGTGCACCGTTTTCCACCTGGGTGCGGCAGATATCCAGCGCCTCTTCGTATTCCTCGTTCAGAATCAGGCGCTTGAACCTCGCGGATCCGGTGATATTGGCGCGTTCACCGACGTTTACGAAAAGCGTCTCCGCGCCGATATTCAGCGGTTCGAGCCCGGACAGGCGGCAGGCGACGGGCACCGCGGCGCGCTGGCGGGGCGGCACGCCCTCTACGGCCGCGGCGATCGCGCGAATGTGCTCGGGCGTGGAACCGCAGCAACCCCCGATGATGTTGAGAAATCCACTGCGCGCCCACTCGCCCACCTGCGCGGCCATCTCCTGTGGCTCCAGATCGTATTCGCCGAACTCATTCGGCAAACCCGCGTTCGGGTGCGCGTTTGTATGGCATTCGGCGATGCGTGACATCTCCTCGATGTACGGGCGCAGTAGATCGGGACCCAGGGCACAGTTCAGCCCGATCGAGATCGGCCGCGCATGACGCAGGCTGTTGTAGAAGGCCTCAGTGGTCTGACCGGACAACGTACGACCGGAGGCATCCGTAATGGTCCCGGAGATCATCACCGGCAGGCGTCGATCACCCGTCAGGCCGTTGTCTTCAAAATACTTTTCGACAGCGAAGACCGCGGCCTTGGCATTCAGGGTGTCGAAGATCGTCTCGATCAGCAGGATGTCCACGCCGCCTGCGATGAGCGCGTCGGTAGACTCGTAGTACTGGTCGACGAGCGCCTCGAAGGTGATATTGCGATAGCCGGGGTCGTTGACATCCGGCGAGATCGACAAGGTGCGGCTCGTTGGACCCAGGACCCCGGCGACGAAACGTGGCTTTTCGTCGCTCGCGTACTCGTCGGCGACGGCGCGCGCCAGGCGGGCGGCGGCCAGATTGATCTCATGTGCGAAATCCTGCATGTCGTAATCCGACATAGAAACCCGCGTGCCGTTGAAGGTGTTGGTCTCGATGATGTCAGCGCCGGCCTGCAGGTACTGCGCATGGATGTCGCGAATGATCTCTGGTTTGGTGATCGACAACAGGTCGTTGTTGCCTTTGAGGTCGCTGTGCCAGTCGGCGAAACGTTCGCCCCGGTAATCGGCCTCGTCCAGACCAAAGCGCTGGATCATGGTACCCATGGCGCCATCCAGGATCAGGATGCGCTGGGCCAGTAGGGCATTGAGCTGCGCGGTGCGGTCGCGGGACATCGCTATTCTTCAGTGAGCCGCCAAACCGTCCATTATACAAGCCTCGGCGGGTCGGTGAGTCCGTGGCCCTGTTGTGGTCAAAAAAAGCAAATAAATCCCGCGCGGCACAATATAAGCAGCTTTGTGGATACGTCTTCGGCGCGCTGTGGTTAGATGATGCCGTCGCGCAGGATCGCAGCGACGCAACACTCGAAATGCTCCTGGAGGTAACGATAATGGCGGAACTCTTTTCGGCAGACTGGATGAACAATCTGAAAGACGCATGGAATGCCGACCCCGAGGTCAAAGACAAGCTGGCCGACATCGGCTTTAACTCGGTCATCACATGCGGTTTCAAGAATGAGGACCAACCGCGCGGCGTGTTCGTGGTCGAAAACGGCGAATGCGTCCGTGCCGGCGACTACGACGGCTCGACCCCGGACTGGGACATGCGGGCTGATCGCGCAAACTGGCTGAAGTGGGCGTCGGACGGTATCGGCATGGCAGGCCTCGGCACTGCGTTTGCGATGGGTAAGCTCAAGTTTTTGAGCGGCGATTTCAAGGGCATGATCAAGGATCCACGCATGGCCGGTCCGTTCGTCAAGAGCTTTGCGTTGATGCAGAAGATCGACACGGAATAGGCTGCACCGCTCACTGGGACCCAAAAACCGGGCGGCTCGCCCGGTTTTCTGCGCGCCGCTCGCTTACACTTTGCCGGTTGGCCCGTCACTCGATCCAGTGGTTGGATCGTCCCTGGACCCGGGAAATGGTACGATTGCGCTCTCGTTCGGCATCGTCGATGGGGTCCGCCTTATGCCACTCGAGCAGCATTCGACGCTGCCGAGAATAGATTTCCAGATCGTAGCGATCGGCCATGTAGAGCATCGCCCGGGCGATATTGCCGCGCGACGCCGGTCTGGGTTCGACGACCCGCGCCTGGTGGTCGATTTCGAGATCGCAGCCGCGCTCGACCAGGCGTTCGCCGCGGATCTCGCGAAACGGGTAGGCGCCGCGCTCCCGGTTTAGATCCTTACGCGCCGGATACATGTTGTGCATGTCCGACTCGATATCGTTGAAGCGGGCGCTGTTGCGCCTGCAGGCCTGGCGGTCGCCGCAACGCAGCCCCCTGCTTACCCAGCCCATCGGGTAGACGTGCTCGATGTTGTACGAACGATCGCGCGCGGCGAAGCGATGCCCGCAGTAGAGTCCGATCCCGCCGTCGGGATACAGGCTGCGCCAGAACAGCGGGATGGTGTCAAGATACTGCCGCGGCTCGGCAAACACGGCTGCCGGCAGAATCAGCAGCAATATGACGCGGTTCACGTCGTTTCCTTTTCTGTCGTGACTGAGTCCTGGATAATCCCCCCACCGAGAGAAAATGAAAAGTGAGTGCCGAGCCGATGGACGAACCCCTGATGAGAACAGAGATCGCTGACAGCGACCCGCAGCGGCGTCCTGGCCCGTGGAAACTCATCACCATCGTCGTCGTGCTGACCCTCATCGGCGTCTGGCTGGTTCCCGACGAGGCGCCCGACGACCAGGCGGTGACTCGGCCGGCCATTATGGTCGACGAGGCCCCGGAGGTGGCGACGACGGATTCAGGACCCAGTCTGCTGAGCGACGTCCCCGCGGACGACCCTGCGCCCGTCGAGAACCAGGCGTCCACCGAGATGACGGACGCTCGCCCCGGGGCTAAGGCGCGTGCGCTGATCACCGGGATGCGCGCCGGTGGGGACATCCAGCTCGACGAGATGTTCGCGGCCGCGCAACAGGCGCAGGCCGAGGGGGAGATGGCCGACGCCTACCTGCTTTATTTCTTTGCGGCACGCGAGGGTCACGCGGCCTCGGCGTTGGCCCTTGGCACCCAGGCAGACCCCGCCCAACGTGATCCGCAAGACAGTGTGTTTGACGCCCCGGACATCATGCAGGCACACAAGTGGTATCAGGCGGCCGCACAAAACGGCAACGCCCAGGGACGCGAACGACTGGCCGATCTGCGTCAACACGTCGAACAACTCGCCGCGGACGGTGACCCGCAGGCGCAACGCATCTCGCTGATATGGCAATGACCATGAGAAAACGCCTCGCCGCGTTGCTGGCGCTTACGCTGTCCCTCGGCTGGCTGTTCACGACCGACGGTTTCGCTGGCGACCGTCCGCTGCTGATACCGGGCAAGCAGGCATTGTTCCAGCGTGTACTGGCCGTGCCCGGCGCCAGGCTGCATACCGCACCGGGCGCCGCCGCAGGCGACGAAGTCACCCCGTTCACCGCCTTCTATGTCTATGCCAGGGAGACCCTGGACGGCACGCAGTGGCTGCAGATCGGCACCGATCGTCATGGCGGCACTACGGGATGGCTACCGCAGAAGGGCACCATCGAGTGGGCGCAGGGACTCACGGTCGCGTTTCGTGAAGCCATTGGCCGGGATCGTGCACTGCTGTTTCGCGATGCCGCGTCTGTCCGCGACCTGGCCAGCCAGCGCGATCTCGCGCGATACACCGAACTTTACCGGGCAGCGGAGGCCGGTGAAGAACCCAGCGACTCACCCGTCGTCGCGATCCAGCCACCGGGCAAGCTCGATATCCGTGAGAACTTCTACCTGGTGCCGATCCTGCGTTATGAAGACATCTACCTCGGCGCCGAGCAGGCGCGACTGCTCGAGGTGTCCAGCGTGCCGCTGCAGAGCGAAAAAGCGCTCGCGCCCCCTACCTCCGTTCAACAGGCCCCTGCCGCAACAACGCCAATAGTGACCGACACGGCCTACCGGGCGGGGCTGGTGTTCGCGATCGACTCGACGCTGTCGATGGACCCTTACATCGAGCGCACCCGCGAAGCGGTGATGAAGATCTACGATGCGCTCGGCGATGCCGGCCTGCTGGGCAACGTCAACTTTGGCCTGGTGGCGTTTCGCGATTCGCCCCAGGCCGTACCCGAGCTGGAGTACCTGTCGCGCACCTACGTCACGCTCGAACAGGGGCGCAATCCCGGCGCCTTCATCGGTCGCATAAACGACCTGGCGGCGGCCACGATCTCGAGCCAGGATTTCGTCGAAGACGCCTACGCCGGCGTAAAACGTGCGCTGGACGACATGGACTGGTCGTCTCACGCAGCACGCTATCTGGTGCTTGTGACCGATGCCGGACCGCGCACTGCGAATGACCCCCTGTCCAGCACCGGGCTGGATGCCCAGGCCCTGCGTCAGCTGGCGCGCGAGAAGGGTGTGGCTATATTCGTGCTGCACCTGCTGACCGAGGCGAACCGCGCCGATCATGCGAGCGCGACTGCGGCCTACCGCGAGCTCGCCAAGTTTCCGGGTATCGGCAGCCTGTATTACGCAGTCCCCACCGGCGACGTGATCGAGTTCGGACAGGTACTCGATACCCTCGCCGGACAGATCACCATGCAGGTGCAGATGGCGGCGGGCGCGCAGCCGCTGCCGGCCGCACCGGTAGCGCCGGTGCCGAGTGAAAATCCACGCCTGGCCGATCTGCAGAGCAAAGTGGCCAAGCTCGGATATGCGCTGCGCATGCGCTACCTGCAGCGCAGCGAAGGCGACAAGATTCCCAATGTGTTCAACGCCTGGTTACTGGATCGCGACATACGCAATCCATCGCAGCGCACCCTTGACGTCCGGGTGCTGCTGACCCGCGATCAGTTGTCGGACCTGCACGACATCCTCCGGGGCGTGCTGCAGACCGCAGAAGAGGGCCTGCTGTCGCCGCAGAATTTCCTCAACGAGCTGAAGAGCCTGGCCGCGACCACCGCGCGGGATCCGGAGCAGCTCGGCAGCACCACGGCGACGACCGCGGGCGAAGGCAACAGCCTCGCCGACCTGGGCTTCATGCGCGAGTACATCGAAGACCTGCCGTACACTGGCGAAGTGATGAGTCTGTCGCTCGAAGACTGGGAGGCCTGGCCGGCACGACGCCAGATCGACTTCCTGCATCGACTCGAGGACAAGATCAGCTATTACCGCGCGCTGCACGATCACACCGACCTTTGGGTGAGCCTGGACGGCGGCCCGATCGATGGTGATTCGGTATTCCCAGTGGCGCTGGAGATGCTGCCCTGAGGCAACGCCCGACTGTTTTAGGGCGCGACAGCACAGCGAATCGCACTGGTTGTCGGCCCGGAGAAACCGCCCGATTCGCATCACGCACCGCAAGGAAAACCCCAGGATCCCGTGGAAAACGTATTCCAATCCCGCAATAAGGCCAAAGCGACCGTCTATCATCTGCGCGACGTGATTCGCGACCGCGCCTCCGAGGGGGTTACCTTCCGCCTGCGCGTCCCATCGCTGCAGATCTCGCAGGGTGAAAAGATCGCCCTGATCGGCGAGTCGGGATGCGGCAAGTCTACGCTGCTCGACATGCTGGCCTTCATCTCTCAACCCACCGAACTGGCCGCGTTCCGCTTTCGTCCGGAGTTGGAAAGCGACGCCGTCGACGTGGCAAAACTGTGGAAAAAGAAGAGCATGAACATGCTGGGTGACATGCGCAAACGCCATATCGGTTATGTCATGCAGACCGGTGGACTGCTGCCTTATCTGACGGTACGTGAGAACATAGCGCTATCGCGCGTGGTGCTCGGACTGCCCAAGGACGAGACCGTGGAGTCACTGGCCCGCGAACTGGGGATCGCCAGACACCTCGACAAGCTGCCCGATACGCTCTCGGTGGGCGAGCGCCAGCGGGTCGCGATTGGACGCGCGCTGTCACACGAGCCCTCGATCGTGATCGCCGACGAACCGACCGCCTCGGTAGATCCGTTTGCGGCCGAAAAGATCATGTCGCTGTTCATCGGGCTGGCCGAGGAACGTAACATTACGGTCGTGGTTGCCAGCCATGCATGGCGTCATATCAAGCGCCTTGAGCTGCGTCGTCTGGCGCATCACACCCATCGCTCCAAAGACGGTCGCACGACCGAGACCGTGGTCAACGGCTAAGACCATCATGCGTCTGTTCAAGACTCTGCGACTCGCATCGCGTGACTATGCCCACGAGTGGCAGATGTCAGGCTGTTTCGTGCTGGCGCTGGCCGCGGTGCTCGGGCCGATGCTGGTGCTGTTCGGGCTCAAGTTCGGGGTCGTCGGCGGCATGCTCGATCAGCTCATCGAGAACCCCGAGAACCGCGAGATCCGTCCGGTGAGCAGCGGGCGCTTCGATCTGGACTGGTTTCGCACCATGCAGCGCCGTGGCGATGTGGCCTTTATCGTCCCCCGGACCCGCAGTATCGCGGCCACCATCGAGCTGAAGAGTGCGCAGTCGACGCGCATCGTGCCCAGCGAGCTGATCCCCTCCGGTCGCGGCGATCCGCTACTGCCGGCCAACAACCCCCTGCCAGAAGGCATGAACCGCATCGTTTTGTCGCGGTCGGCGGCCGACAAGCTCAAGGTCGGCGAAGGCGATGAGATCGATGGCAGCCTGACACGGCGTTATCGGGGCGCCAAGGAACGCACCCATATTGATCTGATCGTCGCCGCCGTGGCACCGACTGCGGCCTTTGCGCGCGACGGCGCTTTCGCCGATGTCCGCCTGGTCGAGGCTCTCGAGGATTTTCGCGACGGCCGGGCGGTCCCTGCGCTCGAGTGGGAAGGCACGCAAGACGACAGCGACCGAAGCTACCCCGGCTTCCGCCTGTATGCAACTTCGATCTACGCAGTCTCCAGGCTGCAGCAAGACCTCACCGCACAGGGCATGGACGTCCGTACCAAGGCCGCGGACATCGAGATGGTCATGCGCATGGACCGCAATCTCTCTGCGATCTACTGGGCGATTGCGATAATCGGCCTGATCGGTTTTTCGCTATCGTTGGGTGCCAACCTGTGGGCCAATGTCGATCGCAAGCGCAAGGAGCTGTCGGTGCTGCGCTTGGTGGGATTCCGCACCGGCGATATCGTCTGGTTTCCGGTGACCCAGGCCTTCTACACCGGGCTGTTGGGTTGGGGATTGGCGATCGGGATCTACTTCACCGCCGCCTACGCGATCAACAGCTTGCTCGCGGATCAACTCGCCAGCGGCCAGCAGGTGTGCATCCTGTTGCCGCAGCATTTCGCCATGGCGCTGGCCTTGACCATCGGTGCCGCCGTATTCGCCGCGGCCCTCGCCGGATGGCGCTCAGCGAGGATCGAGCCATCAGACGGCCTGCGCGAAATCTGACCCCCAATGGCGCTTAGTTAACCTGCATATCTCACCGTTTTTCGTAACGAGGGCGCCGGAGGTATGGGGGGTGAGAGTGAGGGCGATGAAGGGCGCAGTCGACACTACGCCGAACCGCCTGCAACGAGTACGCCCCGTCAGAGCGAGGGTATCGGGGGCCGCAGCAGGAAATCGGTGAGACATGCAGGTTTCGGACTTGCGCCCCGGCGGATTCGAGCCGAGGGGCGCCGTGAATCCGTCCCTGGAGGCTCGACTGCAGCATCCTTGCTGCAGACGCCCTCGGCCCGAACCCCCGGAGCGCCCCACATTCCTCACGGTTGCGCCAACTAGGAGCCGTTCAGATCTGACCCACTTTTTACGCGTGTTGACTTAGGACTCTGGCAAGGCCGCACGGCGCACCAGGTCGATGTGTTGGCGCAGCTCGTAGAGCTGGTCGGTGAAAGACAGCGGGACATCGACCCGCTGCACCTCCGCTTCGATCCGGTCGAGTTCTTCAAGCACGCTGGCGCCTTCCCAGTCACCGGCCGCCAGGCGCTGCTCGGCCTGTTCGAGTTGGTCGTACCAGCGATAAATCCGCGCACGCATGCGCCAGGTGTAGAGTGGCGGCATGACCTTGAACAGCGGCAACAAGAGTACCACCAGCGGCAGCAGCATCACCTTGAGGCGATCGACCAGCGACGCGGCCCAGAACGGCAGGAACCGCTGCAGGAACGGCGGCCCGTGTTGGTAGAAACGGTCCGCCTCCTTGCTCAACGGAAAGGCCAGCAGGCTGGGCTGCGGAAACTCGCCCTGAGCCTCGAACCAGCCGCCGTCGCGGTGGACCTCGCTCGCCGCCAACAGCATCAGGTCGACGATCGCCGGATGTAGGTCCGGGTGGGCGACCAGGTTCGCGGTCGGCGCCAGCAGGCGCACCGTGCGTTGTGGGATATTATCGGCCAGGTCGACCACCCCTTCCGGCAGCGTCAGACTGCTGAGAAACCGATAGCGGCGCTGATAGGCCTCGGCGCGGACGAAATCGGCCAGCGCCACCCGGGGATCGCGCAACAGCGTAGCAACCGGCTTGCTGTCCGCCGAGATCACGAAAAACGCCGCATCTACGCTGCCATCGAGCAGCTCCGCAACCGCGGCCTGCCCGCCTGCGCGCGACCAGCTATCCTCGTCGTGCAGCCCATTGTCGCGCAGCAGACGGCTGACCAGCGCGCGTGTGCCGGAACCCTCAGGCCCCACCGCGAGACGCCTGTCGCCCAGATCGCGTAGCTGCTTGACGTCCATGTCTGCGCGATGAAACAGCCACAGCGGTTCGTAATACAGGCTACCCAGCGATACCAGGCCGGCGTCATTCGAGCCTTCGCCCACGCCTCCCTGGACCAGCGCCAGCGAGACATCACCGCGCCGCAGCAGATCGAGATTTTCGAGTGAGCCCTCGCTGGGGCGCAGCTCCAGGGTGATGCCCTCGCCCGCCAGATAAGCGGCATAGCGTTGCGCGTAGGCCTGATAAGCGCCATCCACGTCGCCGGTGGCCATGACCACGCGTTCTGGCGGCGCGGGTCTGATGAACTGGTAGGCGAACACAAAGGCCGCGATCACCAACAAGGCGGCCGGGCCATAGATCGTTATCTGGTACCTCAGAGCGCTGCGATTACTCGCCATCGGTTTGTCGGCTGAACCATGTCTGCCGACATCCTAACCGATCAGCCTCTCGGCGAGCCCGGCGATCTCGGTGACCTCGAGGTCCGCGCGCTCCAGCTCATCCGGCCATGGGCCACCGTCGCGATTGACCCACACGGTCGCCATCCCCAGGTCGCGCGCCGCCTGGACATCCCGCACCGGGTCGTCGCCGACATGCAGGAAGGCCTCGAGCGGTACGCCACTGCGGCGGCTGGCGGCATCAAAGATCGCCGGATGCGGCTTGGCCGCACCCACCTCGGCCGCGGTCAGCGAGTGGTCGAAGCTCGCATGCAGCGGCGTGTGCTCGATCTGGGAGTTGCCGTTGGTGACCGATACCAGGGTGTAGCGCTCGCGCAGGCGCGCCAGCGCCTCGGGCACGTCGTCGTAGGGGGTCACGCGGTTGCGCGCGGCGCGGAACACGTCGCTGGCCTCGTGCGCCAGTCCGATCGGGTAGCCCTGCTGCTGGAGCAGGACGGCCAACGAACGCAGGCGCACCTCGGTCATGTCGTGCCCGATCTCCGGATGCTGCTCACCCAGCGCCATCCGATGCTCTCGCAGCTGTTGGGGGTCGTGCTGCGCCGTTAGCCGGGGCGCGGCGCGCTCCAGCCAGGCGTAGCACTCGGCCTCGGCGGCCCGGATCACCGGCTGGCAGGGCCACAGGGTGTCGTCGAGATCGAAGCAGATGAGTCGGACCGTTTCAAACATCGTCGAGGTTGCGGCCGGCCGCCTGCTCGGCAGTCTTCAGGCCCCCACGGCGACGCGCCTGCGTCCACAAGTGTTTGATCAGCATGCCGGTAGGCATGCGCAGCCAATGGGCGCGCAGGAACAAAATCTGCTGCGCCAGCGCACGGCGCAGCGAAGGACGCTCGCCGCGCTCGGGCAGGATCGATTGCCACATGATCGCCTCGATCAGTGGCCTAAATACAGCGTTCGGCGCATGCCTGCGCACCCGGCGGATGACGTCCGATGGCACTGGCGTCGACAGCCTTTGGCTGGCGAACTGTACCCCGTAGTACAACGGGCGTTGCGCGCCGAGTTCGGTCGCCCTGGCGATCAGCCCGGCCCAGAAGTCTGGATCGACGCCGAACCGCCGCAATAGCGCATCCAGATCGAACAGCTCGCGCAGTGCATTGTCGAGCTCGCCGTCGTGAAATAGGTGGATGCACAGATGCAGAACCAGATCCTCGTCGCCGAGGCGCATGAACGGCGCCCCGTTCTCCAACGGCACGGCTCGTGCGATCAGACTGGCGGCATCGATCTTCAGGCGCGACACCGGCGGTGCGATATTGTGATGCACATCGACCTCGGTGCCGCGGGCGACATGCGCCATCGGCGGAAGCTCGTGCATCCACTCTCGATAGTAATGCTGATCGTACTCATCGTGTTTCTGGCCGTGGTAACCGCTCGACAACATCGCGGTCTCCATAGCGGGTAGCGCCGCCTGCGGGACCATCAGATCAAGGTCGGATACCAGCCGTCCGGCGGCGCTCTCCAGGCCCATCCGAAGATAGGCTCCACCCTTCAGCACCATGACTGGGAAATCCAGAGATCCGACTAGCGGGGTGAGTTGCGTCATCTCCCAACGAATCCGTCGCTCGTGCTCCTGCGCAAACAGCTCGGCGCCCTCGAAGACGTCGGCGAGGGCCTCGGCCTCCGGCGGGTCCCCGCTAGCGCGGACCCGCAACGCCAGATTCGCCAGCAGGTTGGCGCGTCGCGCGAAGCGCACCACCTGATCGAGGTCGCCGGCACCGAGACGGTGCAACAGCGACGCCTCATGCATGACGCTCAGAAAAAGGTTATGGTCAACAGACGGAGACATCTGGGGTCCCGGATGTGCGGCAAGCGCGGCGCAAAGGCATTCTTGACGGTGTCCATAATTTTTACAATCGGCCAGAGCAACGGCCTCGACCGTGGAGCCAACCCATTGGAATAAATCGAAAATCTATTCAAGGTATGATTTTTGCTTTATCTACTTACGGTGGAGCTAACGACCACTTTAAATTTAAGATGGTGCGCAGTTTCGCATGCCCATCGCTGAACTCCGTACCCATTTTTGGAAATTGACGTTATGACCAAGGAAATTAAACCGGAATCCAGCATCGAAGGTGCGCAGCAGACACGCCGCAAGATAGTCAAGGGCATCGCCGGGCTGCCGGCCATGATGACCTTGGCAAGCGGATCGGCCTTGGCGAACGCAAGCAGCTTGCAGTGCCTCGACACCACAGAAGGGAAGTATCGGCCCACTCCTTCCGCTCCCGGGTCGAGTCGCGAGCAATGCATCAGCACCTCTGTGGAGGAAGTCAATCCGCCAGGGGGTATCTGGGTCGAAACGGAAGATGATGCGGTGCGCCTGGAGACCCAGGACGGCGAATACTGCCTACTCTATGTCGATAACGACGGTAACGAGATAGTTACAGGTGGGACCGAGATGGACTTGGTTACGCCTTCCTGTTACACGTCCTTTATTGATCACGTGCTGCCCCCCGGTTGACAACACGCAATACGGCACTTGCCAACGCGGCGCATATTCGCTGGCAGACACAGAACCTCGGCCTATTGCTTCACCAGACCTGGGACACAGATACCTTCGTGTTCAACCCGTCGTCCGGCCACACCCACGTCCTAAACGAGGCGGCGTTTACTCTCCTGTCGAGGCTTGCAGACCATCCGTCCACTGGCGAGGACCTGGTCCAGTCATTTGGCGCTGACACGCAGGAACTGCGCGACGCCTTGTGGCAGCAGCTGCAGCAGCTGGAACTGGTGGGCCTCATTTGTCCCGCTCCACAGCTGCACTGATCGGCGACATCTCGGCGGGCGCGTTGGTCAGGCGTGCGGCGCGAGCGGGCGTCGGCCTAAAAACCGGGCCGTTTTCGCTGCGGGTGATGAGCGATGACCCCCAAGTGGTAGAGCTTATCCGGCACTTCTACAAATACTCGCCAGTAGTCGACAGCGAAGGCACTTTCCTACAGTTCAACATCAATTTGCAGAGACCGCGCGGACCGCGCCGCTGGTGGCGACCGCAGATCACCATGCGCACAGATGCACTGACCCCGTTCCAGCCATTTCCGCTGGATCACGCCTTTCCTTTATTTGAATGGAGTTTCAACTGGTGCATCGCCTCCCAGGCCCACCAGTTCTGGATGCTGCACGCGGCCGTGGTCGAAAAAGACGACGTCGCACTAGTAATGCCAGCCCTGCCGGGCTCGGGCAAGAGCACACTTTGCGCGGCATTGATGCTGCGCGGCTGGCGCCTGCTGTCGGACGAGTTCGGCCTGATCAGGCCCGGCGACCCGGAGCTATTGCTGCATCCGCTGCCACGCCCTGTCCCACTGAAGAACGCATCGATCGAGGTCATCCGCCGCTTTTCCAGTGACGCGGAGCTGGGCCCCACCTTTCCGAAGACCCGCAAGGGCGATGTCGCGCACGTCCTGGCCTCTGAAGAGAGTCAGCGCCGCGCCGAGGACTGCGCGCCGCCTGGCTGGTTCCTGTTTCCCCGCTATGCCGCCGGCAGTCACACCGAGATTGCGTCGCTGGCACGCGGCTGGACCTTTCTCAAGGTGTCCGGCAACAGCTTCAACTACAAGCTACAGGGCGCGCGCGGCTTCCGCGCCGCCGTCGATCTGGTGAACCGCTGCCCGGCCTATTCGATCGGCTATAGCGACCTAGATGACGCCGTATCGCGCATCGACGAATTGCATGCTGAGATCATTCGCAAGCGGCGGCATTAAACGCGGCCATCCAAGACCGGCCAGACTCTGGTCTCTATGAACTCGGCCAGCTCCCGCACTGCCGAGCGACGCCGGCCTACGCCGACGATGTAGGCCAAGGTCCGCGGGATATCGGCGAGGTAGCCCGCCTTGCCGTCACGGTGATTCAGGCGGGCGAAGATCCCGGCGGCCTTGAGGTGGCGCTGCACCCCCATCAGGTCGAACCATTCCAGGAAGGTCGCCGCGTCGACGCCCTCGAGCAGACCCGCGGCCTGCGCCTGGCGATGGTAGCCCTCGACCCAGGCATCGACCTGCGCGCCCGGCCACGTGACGTAGCAGTCGCGCAACAGGGATACGAGGTCGTAGGTGATCGGCCCGGCGACGGCGTCCTGGAAGTCGATCACGCCCGGGTTATAGGCCTCGACCAGCATCAGATTGCGCGAGTGGTAGTCGCGGTGCACGCACACCACCGGCTGGGCCAGCGCATTGTCGATCAGCCGCTCAAAGGTGGCCGCCAGCATCTCCTGCTCTTCCCGGCTCAGCTTCAGACCCAGGTGCTCGCCGAGCAGCCAATCGGTGAACAGCCCCAACTCACGGGTCAGCAGATCGCGGTCGTAACGCGGCAGGTCGGCAACCGGCGCCCTGGTCTGCAGACGCAGCAGCGCGGCCAGTGCGTCTGCATAGAGCGGCTGGACCGTCTCACGGTTCAGCACCGCCAGATATGACCGGCTCCCCAGGTCCTCGAGCAGCAGAAAGCCCTGCGCGAGGTCTTGTTCGAAGATCTTGGGGACATGCAGCCCTGCGCTGCGCATGCGCGCGGCCACGGCGACGAAGGGCCGGCAGTCCTCCATGTCCGGCGGGGCGTCCATCGTGATCAGAGTGTTGCCGTCCGGCAGGGTGACACGGAAGTAGCGCCGGAAGCTCGCGTCGGCGGAGGCCGGCGCCAGCGCGAACTTCGGCAGACGGCAAGACTGCGCGAGCCATTGCTCGAGCTGCTTCAGGCGTTCTGGCATCGGGCGCCTCGGTGGGGTCGACCATCCCGCCGCGGATAACCCGGCAGGAATTGAAGTATTCCTTATACTATGAGATTTTAGCGGCGCTCGGCGTATCACGCCGGGCGTTCCCGCCGGGCAGGGTCCGAGCGCTGACCGCGAGCGCTTCCCGGATTGGCGAACGGCACACCAGGAAACGCGAAGAACCATCACGTGACACGGAGCAAACGGATCATCCGCCTCAATCCACTGTGTGCGGCGATGCGTGGCGCGGCCGCGCCGTTCTACATCCGCTTGGCCGGGGTCATGCTGCTGCAGACCGGCGTGATGGCGGACCAATCGGCGTGGGACTGCCGCGCAACGCCCGACGGGCGCAGTTGGCAATGCCTGGAACGCGGTGCAGAGGCACCGCGGCCGCCTTACCTGGCCGCGCCGACACCCCGAACTCTGAAGCAACCGGCAGATACCCTAAATGACGACGCCGCAGCGCCGGGCGCAGCTGAGGCCGAACCCAAGGCGGCATCGACGGCCGCACCGGTCGCAGACGAGTCACCCGCGCCGCCGCCCACGGATCAGCCAACGGCGTCCGACGCAGCCCGGGCACCGCAGGAGGAGCGAGCCGCGGCCCGCGAGCCCATACCCTCGGCTTTAGCGCCGGTCGCCCCAGAGCCAGCAACACCCGAGCCAACGGCAACACCGCCAGCGACGGCTCAGGACCCCGCGCTGCAGGCCTTTCGCTATGGCACCCCGCCACCGGCGACGCCCCCTTCGTCCACCACCGATACCGAAGCCGCCTCCGCGGAGCCAGCGGATAGGGCCGCTGCCGCGATACCCGCGCCTGAACGCGCTGTCGCACAACCCCAGGAGGCAGGTGCCGCCGTCGATGCCGTGCAGGTCATTTCGGCGAGCGAGATTGCCGACAGCATCGAACAAGACATAGACTCAGGCATCGACTGGGAGACCTGTGCCGCGCCGAGTGCGGGCCTGGGGGACGGTATCGGTGCAGATCTGAGCGGCGACTTCGAGGAACCGATCGAGATCGCCGCCGATGCGCTGGTCTCGGACCTGGCGCAGGAACAGGCCAAGTTCAGCGGTAATGTCGAACTGGTACAGGGCGGTCTGCTGATCCGCTCCGACGAGCTCTCCATCGATCGCCGAAGCGGCGATGTCAACGCGCAGGGCAATCTGCTGCTCACGCGGCCGGACCTGCGCGTTGCCGGCAGCGCAGCCAGCTATCAGCTCAACAGCGGACTGGGGACGGTCGAGGAGGCCGCCTACCGACTGTTGAGCATGCGCGCGCGGGGTGACGCGACACAGGCCGAATTCCTGGGTGAGGGGCGCAGCCAGTATCGCGAGATCACCTTTACCACGTGCCGACCGGGGGCAAGCGACTGGTTGCTGCGGGCCGAGGCGCTGGAAATCGATCAGGTCGAGGGCCTGGCCACCGCATCGGACGCGACGCTGCGGTTTTTTGATGTGCCGATTTTGTATTCGCCGACCTTGAGCTTTCCGATCGATGACCGGCGCCGTTCCGGCCTACTGGTTCCCACGCTCGGCCAGACCACCAATACCGGGTTCGACGTCAGCGTGCCCTACTACCTGAATCTCGCGCCAAACTATGACCTGACCCTGACCCCACGGCTGATGTCCAAACGCGGCGCCCTGCTCGGCGGTGAGTTCCGCTTCCTGTCCCCCAGCTCGAACGGCACCCTGGTCGCGGAATACCTGCCCAGAGACCGCGATTACCAAGACGGAAACAAGGACCGCGGCGCCGCGTCATATAGGGGCTCCACCCGATTCAGCGAGCGCAGCAACGCCGCCCTTATTCTGAATTATGTATCGGACAGCGACTACCTGACGGACCTGGGAGACAGCCTGGCCGTGACCAGCGCGGTCAATGTTCTGCGCCGCGGCTCGGTTGTTTATCACGGTGACACCTGGGACCTCTCCGGTCGGCTGCAGTACTACCAGACGCTCGATGATGCCATACGGACGTCCAACCGCCCCTACAGCCTGTTGCCGCAGGTGGCATTCGACCTCGAACAGCCAGACGGACTGGCCGGTACGACCTATCACCTAGACGCCGAGTACGCGAATTTCTATCGTGAAGATTCGGTGCGCGGCCATCGCGTCAATCTGTCGCCCGCGCTCAGCCTGCCGCTGCGCCGCACTTGGGGCTACGTCGAACCGAAGCTGGGGGCGCACTACACGGGCTATTGGCTGACGGACCAGACCCCGGGGCTGGATGATTCCCCGTCCGATCTGGCCGGCTTCTTCAACCTCGACAGCGGGCTTTACTTCGATCGCGCCACCCGTTATTTCGGCGACGATGCGACCCAAACCCTTGAGCCGCGCCTCTACTACCTTTACGCTCCGCGCAATTCGCAGGATGATCAGCCGGTATTCGATACCACCGAGCTGGACTTCAATTTCGACAACCTGTTTCGCGAGAACCGCTACAGCGGACCCGATCGCTTCGGCGACGCCAACCAGGTGACCCTGGCACTGACCAGTCGCATGATCTCGGACAGAAGCGGTGAGGAACTGCTGAGGGCCAGTATCGGTCAGATCCTGTACTTCGAAGACCGGGAGGTAGTTCTGCCCGGCGAAGCGGTTGGCGATGACTCCACGTCGTCCCTGCTCACTCAACTCAGCGCCAGCCTGGGTGGCGGTTGGCACACGCGGGCAGGAACGCAGTGGGATCCGCACGACGGGAGCAACGGTACTATCGACCAGGCCCTGGCGCAGATCGGCTACCGCGGCCCTGACCGGCGCGTCTTCAACGTCGCCTACCGTCTGCGCAAAGGCGTCACTGAAGAGGCGGACGTGGGTGCGGTCTGGCCGTTCAGTGAGCGTTTCAGCCTAATCGGAAGGTACAACTACTCGCTACGCGAGAATCGCCCGCTGGAGACACTCGCCGGATTCGAATACGGTCGCTGCTGTTGGCGAGTCCGCGCGGTGGCGCGCCAATTCAGCGACGGGCCCGGCGGCGACCAGAACCTCACGTTCCTGTTACAGCTAGAACTCAACGGCCTTGGGCGCATCGGCGATAATATCGACGATGCCCTAGAACGTGGCATTTACGGCTATTAAACGAATGACGATGAACAGACAATTGACCCTTATGGGCCTGCTGCTGGTGCTGCTCTACAGCAGCATGGCGGCTGGCGCTGACGATGAGGCGCTGCTGATCGACCGCATCATCGCGATCGTCGGCGAAGACGTCGTAATGCTCAGCGAGTTACGCGACGAGGCCACCAAGCTCGCACGGCGTCTTGAACAGCAAGGCGTGTCGCCGATGCCGAGCACGGCAGCGATCCAGAGGCAGGCTTTCGACAGCCTGGTGCTGACGAAATTGCAGCTGGCCGAGGCGGCAAGGCTTGGCATCGAGGCCGACGAAGAAACCATCAACCGGGCAATCAATGCCATCGCGGCAAACAATGAAATGAGCGTCGTGCAGCTGCGCGACGCACTGGAGGCCGAGGGCATGGATTTTCGGAAGTTTCGCGAGACCATGCGCGAAGAAATCGTCGTGCGTCGCCTGCGCAATCGCGAGGTCACCGACCGGGTCGAAGTGACGAAATCCGAGGTCGACAGCTATCTCGAGCGCAGCAGCGGCGCCAGTGGACGTACTGAGGTGCATCTGCTGTACATCATGATCGAAACGCCGGAAGGCGCAACGCCGGCGCAACGCGAAGCGGCGCGCGTTCGGGCACTGGAGGTGGTCGAGAGGGTGCGCGCGGGTGAAGATTTTCGCGGCATCGCACAGCAGGTGTCAGACGGCCAAAATGCGCTGGAGGGTGGAGATCTTGGCTGGATTGGCGCCGACAGTATCCCGCCGCTGTTCCAGCCCTATGTCGCAAAAATGGACGAGGGGGAAACGCAGGGGCCGATCGCCACCAGCCGCGGCTTCCACATAATTCAGCTGGAAGAGGTGCGTTATGGTTCAACCAACATTGTGCGCCAGACCCGTGCCCGGCACATCCTCATCCGCCCGAATGAAGTCGTCTCGGATACGGACGCCCGTGAACGCCTTGTCCAGCTGCGCGATCGCATCATCAACGGCGACGACTTCGACACCCTTGCGCGTTCCAGCTCTGACGACAAGGCCTCGGCGATCAAGGGCGGAGACCTCGGCTGGTCGACGCCGGGCAACCTGGTGCCAATATTCGAGGAACAGATGGACCTCCTCGAGATCGACGAGGTCAGCCAGCCATTCAAGACGCAATTTGGTTGGCATATCGTGCAAGTTCTCGAGCGGCGCGATTATGACGCAACTGACGAAACGCGCCGAGATCAGGCGCGTAAAGTGGTCCGTGACGAAAAGGCCAAGGAGGCCCTGCAGAGCTATCTTCGCCGCCTGCGTGACGAGGCCTACATCGAACTGCGCATCGAAAACCTGAACGTGCTGAACAGTTGATATGGCCGGCCATGCCCTGGCCCTGACTGCCGGCGAGCCCGCCGGGATCGGGCCCGACCTGTGTGTCATGCTGGCGCAGCAGACATGGCCGATGCCGCTGGTGGCGATCGCCGATCCGTCGCTGCTTACCGATCGTGCACGACAGCTCGGACTGACGCTCGCGCTGCATCGCGTCGATGACGTGGTCCCGGTAAAACCCGCCGCCGCGGGCGACCTGTACGTCGACCCAGTCCCGCTGGCCAAACCCAGCCAGTGCGGCCGACTGGACAGCCGCAACGCCAAGTATGTGCTTGACACCCTCAGCCGGGCAATCGATGGCTGTCTCGACGGTCGCTATGCCGCGATGGTCACCGCGCCGGTACACAAGGGTGTCATCAACGATGCCGGCATCGCCTTTACCGGTCATACGGAGTTTCTGGCCGAGCGAAGCGGTGGGCATCCGGTGATGATGCTAACCTGCCCCGGACTGCGTGTCGCGCTAGCGACCACCCACCTGCCGCTGCGCGAGGTCGCCGCGGCCATTACCCGGGACAGGATCGAGCGGGTGCTGCGCGTCCTCGATCATGACCTGCGCAGCCGGTTCGGTATCGGGCATCCCCGCATCTTGGTCTGTGGACTCAATCCGCACGCCGGCGAGGGCGGCCACCTGGGTCGTGAGGAGATCGAGATAATCGAGCCCGTGCTGCAGCAGCTGGGTGCCGAGGGACTGCACCTGGAGGGGCCGCTACCCGCCGACACCCTGTTCACCGAGGCCGGATTGCAACGTGCCGACGCGGTCTTGGCGATGTATCACGACCAGGGGCTTCCGGTACTCAAATACAAGGGCTTCGGCAGTGCGGTCAATATCACCCTGGGCCTGCCGATCATCCGCACCTCGGTGGATCACGGGACCGCACTGGACCTGGCCGGCAGCGGCCGCTGCCATCCGGGCAGTATGGTCGCGGCGATCGAGCAGGCCGTGACGATGAGCCGTGAACGCCCTCGACACATCACCTAGCCTGCAAATCTCACCGTTTTTCGTCGCGAGGGTGTCGAGACGCCGCCATGGCGGGGCACACGTAGCGAAAGACGGTGAAGCCGTAGCTGACACTACGTCGAACCGGTTGTAGCGAGTACGCCCCGTCAGGGCGAGTGTATCGCCGCCCGCAGTAGGAAATCGATGAGATTTGCAGGCTAGCCCGGTCAGGCGAGCGGTACCGCGGTCTCGATCTTTTCCTTGACCTCCAGCGCAACCTCTAGCGCCCGCAGCCCGACCTGGCCATTGACCAACGGCGGTGCACCGCTGGCGACACAGTGCACGAAGGCGTCGATCTCGGCATCCAGCGGTTTGACCGGCGTGATCGCCAGACTCTCGGCCACGATCTCGGGCCACGGCTGACCTGGCTTTTCCTTCGGGTAGGCGATATCGAGGCGCTGCGCTATGAAGTCCAGCGACTGGTAACGGTGCGGTTCGAATACCCGCACTCGGCGCATTTTTTCGCGCGAAACTCGGCTGGCAATCACATTGGCGACGGCGCCATTGGTGAACTCGAGCCGAGCATTGGCAATGTCGATGTGATTCGTCAGGACCGCGGTGCCCGCGGCCGAGATATGGGCAATGTCGGAATCGATCAGCGATAGGACGATATCGATATCATGGATCATCAGGTCCGAGATCACGTCCACATCGGTGGCTCGGGCAAGGAAGGGGCTCATGCGATGCGCCTCGATGAAACGCGGGCTATGAATTCGCCCTGCCAGGGTCATGACCCCCGCATTGAATCGCTCCAGGTGCCCAATCTGCAGAATGACTCCCGCGCGCTCCGCCGCCTCGACGATCTCGCGTCCCTGCGCTACAGTCGCCGCGATCGGCTTCTCCAACAAGACGTGGATGCCGCGATCGAGGAACAGGCGGGCCACGGCGAGGTGGGCGGTGGTTGGCACCACGATACTGACGGCCTCTACCCTACCGAGCAGATCGGCGGCATCGCTGAAGGCCTCACAGCCCGCTTCGGCTGCCACCTTGCTAGCCGTGTCCAGGTCAGTATCGGCGACACCGATCAGCTCTACGCCAGGATGGCGGGCGTGGATCAGGGCATGAAATCGGCCCAGGTACCCGACACCGACCACACCCACGGCTAGGCGGCTAGCCTGCATATCTCACCGTTTTTCGTAACGAGGACGCCGAGGCGCGGCTATGGCGGGGTGCACGGAGTGGAAGGCGTAGTCGACACTACGTCGAACCGCCTGCAACGAGTACGCCCCGTCAGGTCGGGGGTATCGGAGGCCGCAGCAGGAAATCGGTGAGATATGCGGGTTTGACACATCTGGATCCTCGCGCGGCGACAGCGGCTCAGGCTAGCACAATCGCTTAGCGCGGACTAACCCGGCGGACAGGGTTGGGCACAGGCAACGTTCACAACAGGTCGCAGCGCCTCATCCGGCGCCGAGGCCTGTGCCTGGATCGCGATGGTGATCGTCAGGGCCAGTATCACTGCCAGAATCAGCAGCCCAAAGGGATCAGCCTTTCCAGCGGTGCGGGATGCGGAAAAACTCATTGCAGCTTTGGCCTGTCAATTGGGTTTCGCATCGGCCGCATCGGTCTCCACGGCGCCTGCGGCCTTGAGTGTCTCGACGACCTCACTATGGCCGCCGAGCTGCGCCCGTGCCAGTGCCGATCGGCCGTTGGCGTCCTTCATGTTGGCGTCGGCACCGGCCACGAGGAACAGATCGACCAGCTCCTTGTGGCCGAAGGCGCTGGCCGCCATCAATGCGGATGTGCCGGTGCTGTCAACGGCATTGACATCGGCGCCGGCCGCTAACAGCACGAGGGCGGTCCGCCGATTGCCATTGAATCCAGCCAACACCAGGACGGGGCGGCCGGTGCCGTTCTTGGTGTTGGCATCAACCCCCTGTACCAACAGATCGCGCACGACTGCCGTCTTTCCGGCGGCGGTCGCGGCCACCAGCCTGGCGGTCGCATCGACCGCAAACGCAGGCCATGCCAGACCCATAGCCAGGGTGATCCACAACAAACTACGCACCAAGCCTCCCATTTCAACTGCTCGCAAACCTTTCGGCGCCAGCGCGGCCTCCCGCTGCTGCCGGATTCAATATCGGCAGGCCTCCGGTGGCCTGTAGCGCTCTTGCTTTTCGATCGGCCTGCCAGTAGCTTGCGGGGTCAGAGCGTGGAGAACCCAGCACATGACCGAGCATGACATCCACAAGATCGATGTCGGCGTCGAGACCACCTATATCGACGACCAGTCCGAGCCCGATGCAGACCGTTATGTATTCGCGTACACCATCACCATTAGCAACGTCGGCAGCACGCCCGCCAAGTTGCTCAATCGTCGTTGGTTGATCACCGATGCGAATGGCAAAGTCCAGGAAGTGCGCGGCGAGGGCGTGGTGGGAGAACAGCCCTACCTGAGGCCAGGCGAGGTGTTTCGCTATACCAGCGGGACGGTCCTCGAGACCCCGGTGGGCACTATGGAGGGCGAGTATGAAATGGTGGCCGACGATGGGCAAGCCTTTCTCGCCCCGATCGACCGTTTTTCGTTGTCTGTGCCGCGCGTGCTCCACTAGCCTGGAAATCTCACCATCCGGCCAACGGCTTCTTGGCAGGTCTCTGAATATAGATTGGTATGAGCCCACATGAACCCACATCGAACAATGACCTCCTGTTTCCGCCGCCGGCCTATCTTGGTCTTAGCGGTGAGATTTCCGGGTTAGACGAGCCGCATCCGTTCACTCAACATGGCCGTTTATGCGATTGGCGACATCCAGGGTTGCTACGATGAGTTGAGGCGGGCCCTCGACGCCCTGGAATTTGATCCTGCGATCGACCATCTGTGGTGTGTGGGCGACCTGGTCAATCGCGGGCCGAAATCGCTGGACGTGCTGCGCTTTGTTAGTAGTCTGGGCAAGGCGGCGATTTGTGTCCTTGGCAACCACGACCTTCATCTGCTGGCGCTGGCCGCCGGCAATCCGAAACCCCGAAACGAGACCAGCCTCGCCAGCGTGCTGACGGCACCTGATCGGGATGAACTCCTGCACTGGCTGCGCCATCGACCGCTGCTGCATTTCGACCCGGCTGCCGATTTCCTGATGCTCCACGCAGGCCTTCCTCCGCAGTGGGACCTGACCACCGCAATAAGCTGCGCGCAGGAACTGGAACAGGTACTGCGAAGCAGCGACGCCGATGAATTTCTCCTGCAGATGTACGGCAACAAGCCGGACCGCTGGACGCCCGAGTTGTCGGGTATCGCGCGCTGGCGTTTCATCACCAATTGCCTTACCAGGCTGCGATACTGCGATGCCGACGGGCGCCTCGCGCTGCGCGAGAAAGGACCGCCCGGCAGCCAGGCCAAGGGGCGAATCCCCTGGTTCGACCATCCGCAGCGCGCCACCCGCGACCAGCGCATCGTTTTCGGTCATTGGTCCACGCTCGGCTATGTGGCGCGGCACAATGTCTGGGCGCTCGACACCGGCTGCCTATGGGGCGGTGCCCTGACGGTGTTGAGACTCGACCAAACGCCACTTGCGCCGCATTCGGTGCCCTGCGCCGGCTGGCAAGATCCAGCGAATTTTGCCTGAGCCTCAACGGATCGGGCGGGTTCGCCGACCGCTCAGGAAAGCCGCATCCCACGGCTCACATTGCGGCCGTAGAAGATCTCCATGATCTCACGTCGAATCTTCTCGGTGATGGTGCGCTGCTCCTTGGGCGACACGTCATCGACGTTAACATCGAACAGATAATTGTCGAGATCAAACTCCTTTAAAACCATCTTGGTGTGAAAGATGTTTTCCTGATAGACATTCACGTCCAGCATCTGATAGCGCTCGCAGGTGTCGCGGGCGAGAAAGTTCTGGATCGAATTTATCTTGTGATCGATATAGTGCTTCTTGCCGTTCACGTCGCGGGTGAAGCCACGCACGCGATAATCCATGATCACAATGTCTGACTCGAACGAATGGATCAGGTAGTTCAACGCCTTCAGCGGTGAGATACGCCCGCAGGTCGCCACATCGATATCTGCGCGGAAGGTCGATATGCCATTGTCGGGATGGCTCTCCGGATAGGTGTGAACCGTAATGTGGCTCTTATCGAGATGCGCGACCACGGACTGGGGCAGCGGACCCGGCCCCTCGGCATTGGAGATCTGCTCGGCAGCGACCGGCTCCTCCGAGATCAGGATGGTGACGCTGGCCCCGTGCGGATCGTAGTCCTGGTGTGCGATATTCAACACGTTCGCACCAATGATCTGTGTGACGTTGCGCAGGATGTCGGTCAACCGTTTCGCAGAATAGGCCTCGTCGATATAGCGGATGTACTCACGTTCCTGCGTCGGCGACGCCGCATAGTTGACGTCGTAGATATTGAAACTGAGCGTCTTGGTGAGATTGTTGAATCCGTGAAGCTGTATCTTTTTTGCTTTTGGCATGCCTTGGAGCCTCACAAAAAATGGGCGCCGAAATTAGCCGAAAAGCGGCCTAGAGACAAGCGACTAGTTGAGGCCCTTGAGCTGCTCCCACTGACTGAGAGGGGGGTGGTGAATCATCTGCACCAGCGTCCCGTCGGGATCGTAGCAATAGAAACTGCGGGCGCCGTCGCGGTGAGTGCGTGGGGCGGTTTGCATGCGCACCTGGCGTTCGTTCAACCAGGCGAACCATCGATCTACTGCCTCGGCGCTGTCGACGAAAAAGCCGATGTGATCCAGGCGCTGCGCGGCCTCGTCACGGGCCATATCCGGCTCCGCCTGATGCAGGGCCAGATTATCTCCACCCGAGGTCAGGTAGACATTGTGTTCATCCGGCCGCCATTCCACTTCCATACCGAGCAGATCGACATAGAAATGCTCACAGGCGGCCATGTCGCGCACGAACAGCGCCACATGCCGCATCCCATAGCCGAGGCCCGGCCGGCTCATGCGACCTCCACGATCTCGAAATCATGGGTAATCTCGGCCATGGCGCCGAGCATGATCGAGGCCGAGCAGTACTTTTCCGCACTCATCTTCACCGCGCGTTCGACCGCCTTCGTGGTCAGCCCCTTCCCGCCGATACGAAAGTGCGCATGTATCCGGGTAAATACCTTTGGGTCTTCCGCGGCGCGCTCGGCCTCGAGATCCACCTCGCAGAAACTCACCGTATGGCGGCCCCGGCGTAGGATCAGCAACACGTCGAACTCAGTGCATCCACCCATACCAATTAATAACATCTCCATTGGACGCACGCCCAGATTGCGCCCACCGTGCTCGGGTGGTCCATCCATCACCAGCGCGTGCCCGCTCCCGGATTCCGCCAGCATGGTGACGCCGTCTACCCACTTAATTCGTGCCTTCATAAGCGCTGTGTCACAAAAAAACAGTGACGAGGCTAGCATAGTTCGACAAGCGCGATCAGCCTGCCTAGAATTCTGACAGGCCTTGGACTATCTCAATATGCCGCAACCCAAACCGCAAAGCATTGTGCAGCCACCGCCGCGGGACCCGGACTGGCTGAAGCCCTTCCTGGGGCACTGCCACCGGCGCCGCTATCCTGCAAAAACGGAGTTCATCCACCCCGGTGATGCGGCGGACAGCCTTTTCTACCTGGTGTCCGGCCAGGTCACGGTCTTCATCGAAGATGAAGATGGTCGGGAGATCATACTCACCTACCTGAACAAGGGGGATTTCATCGGCGAAATGGGACTGTTTATGCCCATGCCGAAACGTTCGGTCATGGTGCGGACGCGCAGCACCTGCGAACTCGCGGAGATCTCCTACAACAAACTCGAGCAGCTGTTCGAAGGCGACCTGCGGCCCCATATCAAAGACATTCTGTACGCGCTCGGTCGACAACTCACCGAACGTCTGGCCGCCACCAGCCAAAAGGTCAGTCACCTGGCCTTTCTCGACGTCACCGGGCGCATAGCCGGCACCCTGCTGGAATTGTGCAAGCAGCCGGATGCCATGACCCACCCCGACGGTATGCAAATTCGCATCACCCGCCAGGAGATCGGCCGAATCGTCGGCTGTTCGCGCGAAATGGCCGGACGCGTGCTAAAGGATCTCGAGGAACGCGGGCTAATTCATGTAAAGGGCAAGACGATCGTCGTCTTCGGCACCCGCTGACGCTCAAGCCTGCGGCCATCCCGCCGTTAAGGCTTTTGATTCGTCCAGTGGTCGCAGCCCGGAAAGCCCGATGTCCGCAGTATCGCCGTTTCACGAAAGCCAGAAACTCGTGCGCTGTCAGGTGGCAAACCGTTACCACGAGACCAGCACACGCTTCATCGAGATCAATGCCTTCAAACTGTGGGAACACCTGATGACGACCAAGCATGGTCTCAAAGTCGGTGAACCCCACCTGTGCCTGTGGATCAGCGCGGATGACTATACGCGCAGTGCCGAGGTGTTCGACCGCGCCGGCGATGTCGAGGCGGTCAATCGAATCGTCGTCGACCTGTTCGACGCCGAGTACGGTTTTTCGCAGACCATCACGCGCTACGCGCGCGCGGTCGAATCCGATCAGGTTGTCGAGATATTGCGTTCGCATATCCCGCCGGATCTGTCCACCCCGGACGCCTGCCAGATCGAGGTGATCGACGGGCATGTCGTGCAGCAGTGGCACCCCAACGCCAGCCGAAACATCCTGACCGGCCTGGAGGGCTAGGCCGACTGCGGGCCACGTCCGCGGGCAACCGAATGGCGGCCCCTCAGGCGAAGAGTTCGGCCAGTTTGGCGCCCGGATCCTCGGCGCGCATAAAGGCCTCGCCGACCAGAAAGGTGTTCACCGCATGCTCACGCATCAGGCGCACATCGGCCGGCGCCAGGATGCCGCTCTCGGTCACCACCAGCCGATCGCCGGGGATCTGATCCAACAGATCGAGCGTGGTCTGCAGACTGACCGCGAAGGTACGCAGATCACGGTTGTTGATCCCGATCAGGCGATTGCCGGTGTCCAGGGCGCGCTCCAGCTCGCCCGCATCATGGACCTCGATCAGGACGTCCATGCCCAACTCGCAGGCTTCGTCGTACAGGCGATGCAGCTGGGTGTCATCCAGGCAGGCTGCGATCAACAGGATACAGTCTGCTTCGATCGCTCGCGCCTCCAGCACCTGGTAGGGATCGATGATGAAGTCCTTGCGGATCACCGGGAGCTGACAGGCCGCACGCGCCGCTTGCAGGTAGGCATCGGAGCCCTGGAAAAAATCCACGTCGGTCAGCACCGAGAGGCAGGCGGCCCCGCCGCGTGCATAGCTGCGGGCAATGTCAGCCGGGCGAAAGTCCTCACGCAACACGCCCTTTGACGGCGAGGCCTTCTTGATCTCGGCGATCACGGCGGACTGACCGGCATCTACCCTGGCCTGCAATGCGGCGACGAAGCCACGCGGCAAATCGGCATCGGCGACCCTTTGCGACAGCTCGCCGGGGCAGACCCTGGCCTTGCGCTCGGCGACCTCCTGCTGCTTGCGGGCGACGATTTTCTTCAGAATATCTGGCGTGTTGGGCATTGTTCGCGTCTGGAGCCGGCCAAGTCTGGTGCGCAGGAGGCCTTGCGCTTTTGGTCTAACCGCCGGTCACCGCGTCCGGTCTTCGCGTGACGGCTGTGTAGCTTATGTGCAACCGACTAGCGGTCGGTCGGATAGCCTCTTGAGGTCCTCGCTGGCTGTCAAAAATTCTGCGTCAGCACCACCAGGCGATCGAGTCGCCGGCGCGCCTCTCCACTGGCGATCGCCTGGTCCGCCATCTGCACCCCGTCTTTCACCGAGCCCGCCAGCCCCGCGACATAGACCGCCGCGCCGGCATTCAGCACCACGATATCGCGCGCAGGGCCGGGCGTGTTATCGAGCACGCCAATGATCGTCTTGACGCTGTCTTCCGGTCCCTCGGCCTTGATGGCGTCCAGCGCGCTGCGCGGCAGACCAAAGTCTTCGGGCTGAATCGAGAAACGATGTACGGTGCCGTCGCGTAGCTCGGCCACCTCAGTCTTGTCGCCGATGCTGATCTCGTCCAGGCCATCGCGTGAATGCACAACCATCACGTGGCGACTACCCAGTCTGCGCAAGACCTCGGCCATCGGTTCGAGCAACTCCTCGCTAAACACACCGAGCAGCTGATTGGGCACACCGGCCGGATTGGTCAGCGGGCCGAGCACATTGAAAATGGTGCGTACGCCCATCTCGCGCCGTGGCCCGATGGCATGCCGCATTGCACTGTGGTGCCCGGGGGCGAACATGAAACCGACGCCGATCTCGCGGACACATTGCGCGACCTGCTGCGGCGACAAGTCCAGGCGCAGACCGGCCTTTTCCAGCGCGTCGGCGCTTCCGGACCTACTGGAGACCGAGCGATTGCCGTGCTTCGCGACATGGCAGCCGGCTGCGGCGGCGACGAACATGCTCGCGGTCGACACATTGAAGGTCCCGGAGGCATCACCACCGGTGCCGACGATATCCACCGCGTGGGCCAGGCCCCCGATATCGACGCCCGAGGCCAGCTCGCGCATCACCGCAGCAGCTGCGGCGATCTCGGTGACACTCTCTCCCTTCATGCGCAGGCCGATGAGAAAACCGCCGACCTGGGCCGGCGTCGCACCACCAGTCATGATGCAGTGCATCACCGCCGTCATCTCTTCGTCGCTCAGACTATGCCGATCGACAACGCGTGCGATGGCCTGCTTTAAATCCATTGTCGTTATGCCCCCTGCAAACTTGGTCTTGAGTCTTGCGGTTTGCAGCCGGTGGGGCTGAACACCGTTTGACGGTAAACGTTCGAGTCCGACCGGTTGCTTGCTCGCTTACTTCCCGTCCAGAAAGTTTTTCAGCATCTGGTGACCGTGCTCGGTGAGAATGGATTCCGGGTGAAACTGCACGCCCTGCACATCCAGCTCACGATGGCGCACACCCATGATTTCGTCGACGCCGCCAAGGTGTTCCGTCCAGGCGGTGATTTCTAGGCAATCGGGCAGGCTGGCCCGTTCGATGACCAGCGAATGGTAGCGGGTCGCCTCGAACGGATTCGGCAGGTCCGCGAACACCCCAACCGCGCGGTGGTGGATCGGGGACGTCTTGCCGTGCATCACCTGCCGCGCATGCACGATCCGTCCGCCGAAGGCCTGAGCCGATGCCTGGTGGCCAAGGCACACGCCCGAGGATCGGCAGTTTGCCTGCGAATGCCTCGATCGCGGCGACCGAAACGCCGGCCTCGTTGGGCGTGCAGGGTCCGGGCGAGATCACCAGATGTGCGGGATCCAGCGCCGCGATCCCGGCGACGTCGATCTCGTCGTTGCGCACCACCCTCACGTCTGCGCCGAGTTCACCGAAGTACTGCACGATGTTGAAGGTGAACGAGTCGTAGTTGTCGATCATCAGCAACATGTTCAATCCTCCTCTCGCTCGCAAGAGTGTCATCCAGGCCGGCTTCGGCCAGCGCGACCGCGCGAAACACCGCACGGCCCTTGTTCATGGTCTCCTTCCATTCGAGATCGGGCACGCGAATCGGCGACGACGCCGGCACCGGCCTGGATATGCAGTTGGCCGTCTTTGATGACCGCGGTGCGGATGGCGATGGCGGTGTCCATGTTGCCGCTCCAGGACAGATAGCCGACCGCGCCGGAATAGACACCGCGCTTGACCGGTTCGAGTTCATCGATGATCTCCATGGCGCGAATCTTTGGTGCGCCGGACACCGTGCCGGCAGGGAAGGTCGCCCGCAGCACATCCATCGCCGTCATGCCATCCCGCAGCTGCCCGGTCACATTGGACACGATGTGCATGACATGCGAATAGCGCTCCACCACCATTTTATCGGTGAGCTTGACGCTGCCGACCCTGCGCGACGCGGCCGGTATCGTTACGCCCCAGGTCGATCAGCATCAGGTGCTCGGCCAGCTCCTTCGGATCCTCAAGCAACTCGGCCTCGAGGGCACGATCCTCCTCCTCGTTATGGCCGCGCCGACGCGTCCCCGCGATCGGTCGCACCGTCACCTCGCCGTCTTCGAGGCGGACCAATATCTCCGGCGAGGAACCGACGATCTGGAAATCGTCGAGATCGAGGTAATACATGTAGGGCGACGGGTTCAATCCGCGCAATGCGCGATACAAGTCCAAGGGGCGGGCCGAATAGGGGACCGACAGGCGCTGCGAAATCACCACCTGCATGCAGTCGCCATCGAGGATGTACTGCTTGATACGCTCGACAGCCCGCTTGAAACCCGACTCGGTGAAACCCGAGACGAAATCGGCCTCGCTAACTGCACGGCCGCGGGCTGCCGGTTCACGCGGCGCCCCCTGCTGCATGTGCTCGATCAGCGCCCCGATGCGCCGGTTGGTCGACGCCAGAGTATCGCCGCGGTCGATATCGGCGTGGATAATCAAATACATACGGCCACTGAGGTTGTCGAACACAACGACCTCTTGCGCCACCATCAGCAGGATATCCGGGCAGCCCAGCGGGTCGGGTTTGTCCGGGTCGCGTAGGCGCGGCTCGATGTACCCGACGGTGTCATAGCCGAAGTAGCCGACCAACCCCCCGGAAAAGCGCGGCAGGTGCGCGAGTTCGGGTACCCGATAGCGCGCCTTGAATGTCTCTATGAACGCTAGCGGATCCTCGACCTCGGTCTGCTCGACGACCTGACCATCTACCTCCACGGTCACTGCGTTCCCATGCACCTTGAGCAGGGTGCGACAGGGCAGGCCGATAATCGAGTAGCGTCCCCACTTCTCGCCGCCGTGCACCGATTCGAACAGGAAGCCGAAGGGCCGATCGACAAGTTTGAGGAAGACACTGAGCGGGGTATCGAGGTCGGCGAGCACCTCGCATACCACCGGTATGCGGTTGTAGCCCTGGCCGGCCAGGGCGTCGAACTGATCAGGGGTCATTTCCTACTCCACACAACGTTAAGAGACACTGAAAGACATGGGCGAGGGGCTCAGTGGCGCCATCGTGTGCCGTTCGGAACTGTCCTGTTGTGTGCGAGTTCGGTCATTGCGCCAGCGTAATTAGAATCGACTCGAGCCGTCAACGATAGCCAAAAAGACCTGGATCGCCAAGGCCTTCCGATGGCGTCCCGCCGACCCTGGCTGGCCATAGCTAATCGATGATCGGCACAGAATGAATTGACATTTTAGTATTTTCTAATATACTTCATCTCACGGCACGCAGAAACGCCGTGCCGCCCACGAAGACGGCAGTCAGCTTCGCTCACGAGCCCAGGCTCATCGAATTCATCTCCCGGAGATAACCACCATGAAAAAGATCATCGCACTCGTTGCCGTCCTCGCTTCCGCACAAGCCTCTGCCTTTTGGGGCGGCGGGCCTTTCGGCGGAAACAACTGGGACAACAACTACAACAACGGTTCTGGCTACGGCAATGGCTACAGCAATGGCGCCATGGACGGTTACGGCGACGCAGCCGGTTCCGGCGATTTCAGCATGAACATGTCAGGTCGTGCGCGCAGCAACATGCGTGGCTACGGCAACGGCTACGGCGCCGGCGACGGATGGGGTCGTGGCTACAACAACAGCGGGCCCTATGGCTACGCACCTTATGGCTATGGTGCACCCATGGGCTACGGTGCACCGCCGGCCCCGCAGGCCGCGCCTGCTGCCGAATAATGAGGTTGCCGACCGCACCCCGCGGTCGGATAGAGACCCCGCAGTACCTGCGGGGTTTTTTTCGCGCGCTCCAACGCAGCTGCAGTTGCCAATCGTACTTGTCGAGATGGCTCAGGTTGATCACAGCAGCGACGCCAGCTCCACCATGGAATCGATCACCGCATCCGGTGCATAGCGGCGAATATCCTCGCCATGGTTATAGCCATAGCTCATGCAAATGACCTGAAAACCGGCGGCTCGCGCCGCAGCGACGTCGCTCTTCGAGTCACCCAGCATCAGTGATTCCTCAGCCGATACGCCGAAATGCGCCGCGGCATGCAACAAAGGCTCAGGATCGGGCTTTTTCACCGGCAGCGTATCGCCGGAAACCACGATTCCGAACTTGTCATAGATACCGAGCGCCTTGAGCAACGGGATGGTGAACTGCGCGGCTTTATTGGTGACACAACCCAAGCGGTAGCCCCGTGACTGCAGGTAGTCCAGACTCTCGGACACACCCGGATAGAGCCGGGATCGCTCGGCCGTGTTCTGCGCATACAGCGCGAGAAATATCGGGTAGCCCCTGGCAAAATCCGCATCGCTGGGCTCACCTTCGAGCCGCCCGATCAGCACGCGGCGTACCAGTCTTTCCACGCCATTTCCCACCCAGTTGCGCACCTGCGCCTCACCGCGCGTCTGACGACCAAGCTGGCGCATCATCTCATCTGCGCAGTAGGCAAGGTCGGGAACGCTGTCGACCAGCGTGCCGTCGACATCGATCAGGATCATTTCAGGTTTTTTCAACGCCCGACCTTTGCGAGCTCGTCACGCATCTGCCGGATGATGCTGTCGTAGCGGTTCGGATCCGACCCTTGGCCCTTGCTGAAGATACCCGACCCAGACACGAAGGTGTCGGCACCTGCGGCGGCGATCTCGGCGATGTTGTCGACCTTGACGCCGCCATCGATCTCGAGGCGGATTTCGCGGCCCGAGGCCTTGATGATGGCCTGGGTCTGCTTGAGTTTGTCCAACGCAGAGGGGATAAAGCTCTGGCCACCGAAACCGGGGTTGACCGACATGAGCAGGATCATGTCGATCCGGTCGATCACATAGTCGAGAAAAGACAGGGGCGTGGCGGGATTGAATACCAGCCCGGCCTTGCAACCCTCGGCTTGGATCAGCTGCAGGGTTCGGTCGATGTGCTCGGAGGCCTCCGGGTGAAACGTGATATAGGTGGCACCCGCCTTGGCAAAATCACCGACTATACGATCGACGGGGCTGACCATCAGGTGTACATCAATGGGCGCGGTAATTCCGTGTTTACGCAAGGCCTCGCACACCAGCGGCCCGATGGTCAGGTTGGGCACGTAGTGGTTGTCCATTACGTCGAAGTGGATAAAATCGGCGCCGGCCGCCAACACCTTGTCACACTCCTCGCCCAACTTGGCAAAATCAGCGGAAAGAATGGATGGCGCGATCACGTACTCTGCCATGTCGTTACTCCCTGGCCGGTGATCCGGCGCTCAAATTCATCTACAGGGGTCCGGATCTCTCGGGGCCCAAAAAACGGACCGCCGACTGTACCCGAAAGCGACCACCATTGCAGCCTTAGCACAATGAACTTCAAACGACTCGTGCTTGGTGCCCTCGCCTGCCTGGTGCTGTTGACCTCGGCGGCCACGGCCGACCTGCTGACCAGCCAGCGCATGCAGCGCGAGCTCACCGAGGCCGGGGATCTGCAGGGCGAGGTGATCGAGCTGCAAGCCAAGGACGGCGGGTTTCTTGCGATTCATCGCCCCAGGCAGCGCGGTCCTTTCCGTGGCGGCATAGTGCTGCTCCACGACCCTCTCGGCAATGCCGACAGCGAGGAGGCTATCCGACCGCTACGGCTGGGCCTCGCCGAGGCCGGCTGGGATACCCTGTCGCTGCAGCTCGACGTGGAACCGCGCAGCGCCGGCGCCGAACAGGACACGGACGGGGCCAGCGCCGCGCGTCTCGACACGGGCATAGCGTGGCTTAAGGCGCGCGACATCGACAAGCTGGTGGTTCTCGCGCAGGGCAACCGTGCCAGCGTGGCGCTGCAATGGGCCGCGGCACAGCAGACACAGGAGCTACGCGCACTGATCCTGCTCAGCGCACCGCTCGCTCCCCCCGGTGATGAGTTGCGCAACAGCTTGCGCGCGTCGGGCCTGCCGGTGCTCGACATCTATGCAGAGCGCGATTACCCGCCGGTGCTGGCGACCGCGCCGAATCGCAGCATGCTCGGCACCGATAATCCCACCTATCGCCAACGTGTGCTGGCCGATGCACCCAGCGGCTTTTTCGGCGCTGAGCAGGAGCTGATCGACAGCATTCGCGCCTGGTTGAGCGCCAATGTGAAATAGCCAAGTAGCCGCCGGAGAGAATTTGGCGTCTTGGTTAACCCGCTTATCTCACCGAGTTTCGTTGCGAGGGCGACGAAATGCCGCTGCGACAGGGTCGCACGCAGTGTAAGACGGTGAAGCCATAGCTGACACTACGTTAAACCGGCTGTAACGAGTATGCCCGGTCACAGCGAGCATAACGGCGTCCGCAGTAGGAAGTTGGGTAGAGTCGACGACTGGCGCGGTAACCACGGGTCCAGGAGAGCAGCCGTTGCCGGCGGCTTTCGCCACGTACCGGTGCCTCAATCCGGACCATAGTCCCGTTTCCAGTCGCCGCTCATCGCACCGGACGTGCGGATTTCCCGCATCCGGCGCTCGGACGAGGTCTCATGCCTTCGCCCACGGAAAGTTCTGCGTACGCACCGTCAGTCGCTGCAACCCCAAATCCCCATGGAGGTACTCGTCAGGAAAGCGTGCCGTCCCCTGACCCGACTGTTTGTGTTTCTTGCATAACCACCGGCGCAGCCGCTCGGTCGCGTGGCGGTCTACCGCCCTGTAGGCTTTGCTGACCGGCCCCAAGGAAAAGTAGTTGGCCCAACCAACAAGGAGTCGGTTCAGTGCGACAACTTGCTCCTCGGGTTCTTTCAGCAGCCATCGGCGTCTGGTCGCCTCGCTGATCGTGCGGCATACCTTCCGGATGCTCTTCGTCAATGGGCGCGTGCCAATATAGGCCCGCCCCGTCTGCGTCGAGTAGCACCGCCCGAAGGTATAACCCAGAAAATCGAAGTGCTCCTGCGGTAGCCGGCAACGCCCAGTCTTCGTTTCGTTGACCGTCAGCTTGAGCCGCTCCATCATCATCCGCATGGCCGCCATGGCCGACTCACCCGTCCCTCGGCAGCAAATGACAAAGTCATCGGCAAAATTGACGATCCGGGCCTGAAGACGATCCTCCAGTCCCAACGTTTTCCACCCCAGCAGGAAACGGCGCATGTACAGGTTGCTGAGCAGCGGCGAGATCGGTGCCCCTTGCGGGATACCGCGCTTGCTATCCTTCGCCCGTGTGGTGCGTTTCCTTCGACCACGCCCGTCATCCTCTTCGACCGCCACCACCAGCCACTGCTTGATCAAAGCCAGGACGTGGCGATCACTGATCCGCCGCGCCACGCTCTGCATCAGCTCAGCGTGTGGGATCGCGTCAAAGTAGCCTGACAGATCCGCATCAATGACGTCCGTGTAACCCGTGTTGAGCAACTTGTGGACATGGCGCACCGCATGATGGGCGTTGCGTCCTTCCCGATAGGCATACTGCGCCGGTTGCAGGTCGGCCTCGAAGATCGGTGACAGTACTAACACCGCCGCCGTCTGGACCACCCGATCACGGATCGTGGGTATGCCTAACGGCCGCTGCTTGCCGTTCGGTTTGGGGATATAGACCCGGCGCACCGGACTCGCCCGGTAGCGCTTCTCCTTCAAGGCTTGCGCCCGCTCACCCAACCACCGCTCGACCCCGTACGCCTCGATCTGCGCGAAGTCCTCACCGTCTACCCCCGGCTTGCCCCCATTACTGCGGGCCAGCCGAAAGGCGTGGGCGAGAATGTCTCCCCGGTAGATCTTGTCGTACAGGGCATAGAAACGAAAATCGGGCGACTCCTTCGCTTTCGCATGAAGTGCCTGCTGAAGTTTCTGTAGCTTTTCCGGAGCTTGTAGGCCCATGCCAGTCTCCTCTACCTCACCTCTTTTAACACTGCCCTCGAACTGAGGCCCCTTCCCTCCACCGGCATTACCCGGCCTCAACGGTAATACGGGCCTCCCGCCACCCCAGTCGGCCCGGCCTGGCCCTCGCGGGTTGCCGGTTGGCGCACACGCCGCGCCTCCATCTGGGGCTTCCCGTGTTGCGTCGTTCTCCCTTGTACATGCATGCCGTCGCCACTACCCCGGCGGAACCACTGGGTGCGTTCATCGCTCGCTTCCCCAGCAACAGCGGCCTTCCCCGAATTACAGGCGGGTCGGCTTCCGCATTGCCCTTTTCGAGGCCTGCTCAGCGTTCACTACTCGTTCGGCCTGCATGCTCGCCAAGTCACTAAATGACCTTCTACATCGAAGGCTTCGACTGCTTCGTTACCTCCACAGCCGCTCCGATTGCTACCGGCTGGAGCGATAGATGCCGGGTGGGAATCTCACCCACTGAGAGAACGCGCCTTTTCACGGCGCACTGCAACATGCAGGCTAGCGCCCGCCGACACGGATCACGATGCCTTTAAACCCGTTCTCGACCAGGCGCTGGCGCGCCTTGTTGACGGCCTGTGTGTCGTAATAGGGCCCCGAGCGCACGCGGTAGCGCGTATCCTGTGCATTGATCCTGGCGCGTTCCACTTTGGCCTCGAAGCCAAGCAGCGCGAGCTGCGCCTTGAGCCGATCGGCGTCTTCGTTTCGCCGGAATGATCCCACCTGGAGCAGATAGGTCGCGGCCCGCTTGGCCGCAGGGATCGTCTCGGCAGCTGCCGCTTGCTCTACCTCCTCGTCTGGGACTACCACTTCCATCTCGGGCAGCATGTTATAGAAGTCAAAGCGCGGTTTCGGCGGCGGCACCTCTGAGCGTGCCGCCGGTTGCGGCTTGCCCTGCGGCGGCCGGTCTGGCTGCGCCCCGACCCACTGGGCGCCGGTGTCCGTCGACTGGCCTTTCAACCAGACCAGGCCGACGATGAAACCGCCCAGCAGCAAGCCCGTCAGCAACCAGAGCCAACCGGGCAGCGGCTTCTTGGGCGGCTTTTTCTGGGCGCGGTGTTTGTAATCTCGGGGCACGACTGCTTCTGTCCCTGCTGCAGAAACCTGAACCGCTAGCCTGGAAATCTCCCCGGCATCGGGGTGGCTGGTGAGATTTCCAGACTAGCGGTCGCCGATTGTAGCCTGTTCGTCGCTCAAGCCGCGAACGGCGCGGGTCGTTTCACATCTGCTCCGGCGCCGATACGCCCAGCAGGTTAAGGCCATTGCGCAGCACCTCGCGAGTCGCAAGGATCAGCTTGATTCGGGCGTCACGCAATACTGCGTCGTCGACTAGAAACTGGTGGGCGTTGTAATAAGTGTGAAACTCGTTCGCTAGTTCACGCAAATAGTGGGTGAGCTGGTGCGGCTCCTCCTGAGTCGCGGCCGCCTCGACCACCTCCGGGTAGCGTGACAGCGTCTTGAGCAGATCCAGTTCATGCGCCTCGCTCAGGCGCTCCAGGCTGGCCATACCCTCGCTGGGCTCGACGTCGATCAGCTTCTCCGCCGCCTGGCGCAGCACCGCGTGGATGCGCGCGTGGGCATACTGCACATAGAAGACCGGATTATCGCTCGACTGCGACTTGGCGAGATCGAGATCGAAATCCATATGCTGCTCGCACTTGCGCATCACATAGAAGAAACGCGCAGCATCGCGACCGACCTCTTTACGCAGTTCGCGCAGGGTCACGAAGTCGCCCGAGCGGGTCGACATCTGGGCCTTCTGTCCGCCGCGGTACAGGATCGCAAACTGCACCAGCAGCACATCCAGGCGCGAGGGATCGTCACCCAAGGCCTGCAGCGCGGCCTTGACCCGCGGCACATAGCCGTGATGATCCGCGCCCCAGACGTCGATCACGCGATCGAATCCACGTTCGAGCTTGGCCATGTGGTAGGCGATGTCGGAGGCGAAATAGGTCGTCTGCCCGTTCTCACGCACGACGACCCGGTCTTTTGCGTCGCCAAAATCGGTAGAACGAAACCACCAGGCACCGTCCTTCTCATACAGATGGCCCGCGTCGCGCAGACGGTCAATCGCCTTGTTGACCGCGCCCGATTCGACCAGGGAACGTTCCGAGTACCACTCCTCGTAGTCGACACCGAACAGGTGCAGGTCGTCGCGGATATCGTCCAGGATCAAGTTCAGCCCCAGTTCGAAGACGAAACGATAGCGATTGTCACCGAGCAACTGCTTGGCCCTTGCGATCAGACCGTCGATATGGGCCTCCTTGTCGCCACCCGCCGGATCGTCCGGCGGCACACCGTCGAACACCGCCTCGGCCGCTTGTCGATAGGCGTCCGCGTGGCCGCGATGCAAGGTCGCCGCGATATCCCAGACGTAGTCGCCGCGGTAGCCGCTGCTGGGAAAATCCAGCGCCTCGCCGGACAGCTCCAGGTAACGCAGCCACACCGAGGTCGCGAGGATGTCCATCTGCCGGCCGGCATCGTTGACGTAGTACTCGCGGTGCACCTCATAGCCGATCGCCTCGAGCAGGTCGGCAACTACCGCGCCATAGGCCGCGCCACGGCCGTGACCGACATGCAGGGGCCCGGTCGGGTTAGCCGAGACGAACTCGACCTGGACGCGTCTGCCGGCACCGATCCGGCTCCGCCCGTAGGCATGACCCTGACGCAAGATCTCGGGTATCAGCGCATGGTAGGCATTGTCTGCGAGCCGGAAGTTGATGAATCCGGGGCCGGCGATCTCCACCCCCGCGATGCCGGCAGACGTCGGCAGTCTCTCTACCAGCCGCGCTGCGAGATCGCGCGGCGGCATCTTGGCCGCCTTGCTGTTGACCATTGCCGCATTGGTGGCGAAATCGCCATGGCTGGCATCACGCGCCCGTTCGATCACCGGCGCCTTCACGCCATCGGCATCGAGCAACCCGTCGACGACGAGTTGATTCAGGGCCTCTGAGACCAGGTTGGCAATATGCGATTTCATGACCAGAAAGCCGTACGAATCCAGGGCGGCGAAGGATAACAGGAATGGGTAAAACACGGGCAGCCGGCAGCGCCTCCGGCGCGCATCAATAAAGGTCGATAGGATCGACGTCGAGGCTCCAACGCACACGCCGGGTCCTGGGCAATCCGACGATGAACTCCGGCAGGGCTTGTAACAGCGCATGCAGCGCATCGCGCTGCCGTGCCTGTATCAGCAGATGCGCGCGATGCCGACCGGCACGACGCGCCATCGGGGCCGGTACCGGCCCCCACAGCTCGACCTCGGCAATCGCCTGGCGTCTCGCCCATTCGACGACCCGGTGGAGAAACGACTCGGCATCGGCGAGACGGGTCGCATCCGCGCGCAACAATGCCTGATGACTGAAGGGCGGCAGTCCGGCCGCCGCGCGTTCGCGCAGGGCCTGCTCGGCGAACGCGCGATAGCCGTGGCGCACCAGAGTCTGTAACAACGGGTGATCGGGATAGCGTGTCTGGATGAGCACCTGCCCCGGGCGATCACCGCGCCCGGAACGCCCCGCGACCTGCACCAGCAGCTGCGCCATGCGCTCAGTACTGCGGAAGTCAGCACTGTACAGACCGCCGTCGGCGTCTACCACACCAACCAGGGTGACGCGCGGAAAATGGTGTCCCTTGGCCAACATCTGGGTACCGACCAACAGCGCCGCGCGCGCCTGATGGAGGCGAGCCAGCTGCCTTTCCAGGCTCCCCTTGCGCGACGTCGCGTCGCGGTCGATGCGAATCAGAGGAAAGTCAGCGAAGCGTTCGGGTCAGGAATCCCTCCAGCTGCTCAGTACCCTGGCCTAGCGGATGCAGATCTTCGGCAGCGCATGCCGGACAGGCGAGCGGTACGCGGCGCTGCGCCCCGCAATGATGGCAACACAACAAGCCGCTGGCCTTGTGCAGCGTCTGGCGGGCATCACAGTGTGGACAGTCCGACAACCAGCCGCAGCTGAAGCAGCTGAGCACTGGCGCATAGCCGCGCCGATTGAGGAACAGCATTACCTGCTCACCCGCGCCCAGCACCGCCGCGACCCGGTCGAGCAGGAGCTGCGACATCCCCGAACGTAACGGCTGGTCGCGGATGTCCAGCAGGTCGATCCGCGGGCTCTGCGCGCCCCCTGCGCGCCGGTCGAGGCGAAGCTGTCGGTAGCGACCCTGCTGCGCATTGCGCAGGCTCTCCAGCGATGGCGTGGCCGAACCCAGCACGACCGGGCAGCCGGAACGCTGCGCGCGCACCACCGCCAGGTCACGTGCCGAATAGCGGAAGCCTTCCGTCTGTTTAAACGAGGGGTCGTGCTCCTCGTCCACCACCACCAGACCGAGGTCCGCCAGCGGGGTGAATATCGCGGAACGCGTACCGAGCAGCACGTGCGACAGCCCCAGGCGCATGCGTTGCCAGGTCTGTTCACGCTCGCTTTCGGTGAGGCCCGAGTGCAGCACCCGCACCGCGTCGCCGAGACGCTCTCGAAATCGTGCCAACAACTGTGGCGTCAGCGATATCTCGGGCACCAGCACCAGAACACCCTTGCCGCGCGCCAGCACCGCAGCGGCGAGCCGCAGATATACTTCGGTTTTGCCGCTGCCGGTCACACCATCGAGCAACGCGACGGCGAACCGTCCGATGTCGCCCGACAGGGCATCCAGCACCGCCAGCTGCTCGGAATTTAGGCGCGGACCCGCGTCTGGCTGGTCAACTGCATCCGGCGTCGCCGGGAGTTCGAGCGGCTTGATCCAGCCCTTGCCGTGCAGTACACGCAAGATCGCCCCACTGTCAGGCAATGCCGCACGCAGAACCGCCTGCGGCGCCTGACCCGTGGGCAGCGCCGACAACCAGCCGAGGATCTCGGCCTGGCGGGGGGCGCGGCGCGCCAGGTCGTGCGCCAACTGACGACCTTCTGCAGTGAGCGCCCAAGCCGGCTCACCGGCGGGCAGCATCTTGTCCGCCCTGCGCAGGCGTAGCGGCAACGCCGCGGCGACTATCTCACCGATCGGGTGATGATAGTAGGTGGCGGCCCAGGTGAGAAAATCCAGGTCCTGCTGACGCAGCAAGGGCTCGCGATCGAGCACGGTTTCTAGTGACTTTAGGCTGTCGCCCGGGCGGTCGGTGCTGTCGACGATCTCAACGACGACGCCGATCGGACGCGCGTGACCGAACGAGACGCGCACGCGACTGCCGACCGCGACCTCGAAGTTCGCGGGGATCTGGTAGTCGAACAGGGAATGCAACGGGGCAGCCACCGCCACCCGCGCGATGCGCACACTCATCGGCAGACTCTAGCAGAGCCCTCGCAACGCGCCGGCGCCGTGACCTCGACCCAGGCGGGTAGAAGATTCACACAAGTTGTGGATAAGTCTGTGGAACAACCCTGCGGATCTTCGCCAATGCCATGTCGCAACGGGACCGCCGTCCGATTGGCTGAAAATTGGTCAGCCGAATTTTAACTTGTAGAAACAATAATTTAATGAATTCCATAGGATTCTTATGCAGATCGGCGCTCAGGCTCGAGATCGCGTCATGGCCTGCACCTGATTTGTGCATAAGTCAAGCCCCCCCAAGGTGCTTTCCGACCCAGGCCCAGGCGCCTGGTCGTCGCCGCGCAGCAGCGGGGGACTGCCTGCTCGGTTTGCCTGAAGGGATACATAGCGGCCCACGTCGATAAGCGCTAGGTGCCGGTAGCTGGCTTAGGTGATGGCTCCGCGATCTGCGACACGAACCCCCGGCAGCCAGGTGTCCTGCGTTTGTCCCGGCCCTTGCCGTTCTCTACAAAGCATCTCCCGTGCCGCCTCATCGGGCGCGAGCTCCACAAGAGCGGATTCGATCCTGTTACAAACCCGCGACTTGAAATCGCGCCGCTTTGTATGCAATAACCGAGCGAGTCTCGTGTTGGAGTGTAATTGTGCCCCGCCTGTCACAACAGATCTTGCGTACCGACGCCTCAGGCATGCCGCTCGAGTGGATCGATTTCCGACAGGCCGCGCGACTGCATTTTCTCGGCATGATCGCCTACGTCTGCGGCGAAGCGCTGTTCACACTGCACGGGGGCATCAACGCCATCAGCCGACGGCGCAGCGAGGTGGAGATCAATTCCATCATCGCCACCCATGGCAATCATCGGGTCCGCGACAGCTATACGCCGCCATTAAGCAACCGCACCCTTTTTCAGCGCGATGACCATCTCTGTCTTTACTGCGGGGATCGTTTTCCCCTGCGTGCGCTGTCGCGGGACCATGTGACGCCGATCAGCCAGGGCGGACAGAATCTGTGGACCAATGTGGTCACCGCCTGCACGCGCTGCAACAATCACAAAGCGGGCAGAACCCCCGAACAGGCCGGGCTGGAACTGCTCGCGATTCCGTTTTCGCCGACCCACGCGGAGTACATCTATCTGCAAGGCCGTAATGTCCTTGCTGATCAAATGGAGTTCCTGCGCGCCCATTTTCCGCGCACCAGTCCGCTTCGTGAACGCCTCGACAAGGGCGACATGTTGCCGACTTGAGCATCTGGCGAGACATCGCGACGCAGATCGCGACGACTACCGGGCAGCCCTTCGACCCCCAACCACCGCGCGGCCTTGGCGGCGGCTGTATCAATCGCGCATTTCGCCTGAGTGACGACAGCCAGACCTGGTTCGTCAAGACCAATCGCGCGGCAATGCTCGACATGTTCGAGGCAGAGGCGGAGGGCCTCGGCGCGCTGGGCGCCAGCAATACCCTTCGCGTACCGAAGGTGCTTTGCACCGGGAGTCACGATGATGCCAGTTACATAGTGATGCAGCACCTCAGGCTCGGGCATGGCACAACGCTGGGCTGGCGGATGGCCGGCGAGCGACTGGCCGAGATGCATCGCAACAGCGCGAGTGCATTCGGCTGGCAGCGCAATAACACCATCGGCGCAACCCCGCAGCACAACGACTGGCAAGACGACTGGATTACCTTTTGGCGCGATCAGCGCCTGGGATTCCAGCTCGCGGAGGCGGCGCGCAACGGCTATGGCGGTGGACTGCAGGAGCTCGGCGAGCAATTGCGCGAGCGCTTCGCCGTACTGATCGACCATGCACCACGGCCCGCATTGCTGCATGGCGACCTGTGGGGCGGCAACCTGAGTTTCACCGAAAATGGTGAGCCCGCCATCTATGATCCCGCAACCTATTTCGGCGATCGCGAGGCCGAGCTGGCGATGACCGAACTATTCGGCGGATTCCACGCTGACTTTTATGCCGCCTACAGAGCATCCTGGCCGCTCGACAGCGGTTATCAGGTGCGCAAGACCCTATACAACCTATATCACGTGCTCAATCACCTGAATCTCTTCGGTGGCGGTTATGGTGCCCAGGCAGAACAGATGATGCAGACGCTTTTGGCCGAGTGTTGAGTCGGGTGAAGAGTTCAATGCAGGAATCTGCCGTGGGCAAGAAACTGCCTGATCTGGCGTCTTACCTCACGACTGAACATCAACAGCGTGTGGCTACTGTCCACCACGATGAAGTCACGCATCTCCGCCAGACGCGCGCTGGCGACAGATACCGCACCGTCGTTCTCGCCGGAAAACAGCGGCGAGAACCAGGGCTGCAGCGAATGCCTGGCGGCAATCACACCGATCTCTGCCTTAATGGGCCTCAGCTGGTGCACGATGCTGTCCGGCCCAGTGCCCAATTGCTGCCCGATCTGCCCCATTAACCAGCGATACAACGGCCAGTGCCTGACATGATCGGCAACCTCGCTACCGTGGTTGGGAGGTGCCAGCATCACGATCCGACTGCCGCCGGGTAGCGCCGCCGACTGCAGATAATAACGGATCAGGATACCGCCCAGGGAATGCGTCACGACATGCACGGCACTGCGCTCGCCGCATGACTGGACTGCCGGGCGAACGTAGCGCTCCACGAGCCCGGCGATGTCATGGGGACGCGTCGGGTAGCCCACGTTGCGGATACGATAGCCGGCGCGGCGGAGGTCGCCAGCTAGGGGGCTCATCGAAGCCGACGAGCGCGCCATCCCGTGCAACAGCACGACCCAGGGGCGCGCGCGATCGGGTGGTGGTGCGGGCATCAGGGGCCTTTGCCACAGGCCTGGCGGTAGGCGGGTCGCAGTCTCTCCATCTCGGCGGCGCGCTGGTCGTCATTCAGGTAGTGGCGCTCGCCGTCGTCCCCCTTGATGTAAACCGGGCCGGCATAAGCCAGCCGGCGCCAATGGCGCTGCAGGCGCTGGCACTCCTGCGCCAGCTGCCGCGCACGCTCGTCCTCACGTTCCCGCTCGGCCTCGTCCTGCTCGCGCTCGTAGGTGTAGGCATCCAGAAGGCGCTTTTGCCGCGCGCGCCGCTCTGCGGCGGCGGCATCAGTGCTACCGGGCGGCGCCTCGGTCGACGGCATATCGAGGCGTTTTGCACCCTGCTCCGGGGGCCGCTCGCCGTAATGCACCTGGCCGTTGTCGTCCGTCCAGCGATAGATATCGGCAGCTACTGCCGCCTGTGCCGCCATCAGGCCAAATAAGAACAGCAGCCATCGCATCCTCGGGCTCCTCACACAGGGTCTGGAGTTATCATACCGCCTTCGTCCAGCGTTGAACCGCCCCTCTCAGACGGAGTGAAAAGGGGTGCCCGTGATGGGCACCAGGTGGGAGAGGCGTTGCGAGGCGCACCAAAAAAAATGGGCGCCCGAAGGCGCCCAAATGAGGCTCGTTGAAATAGTTCTCAGATGACGCCGGAGCCGCGTGTACCAGTGAACTCCGGATAGGCCTCGAGGCCGCATTCGCCAAGGTCGGTGCCTTCGTATTCCTCTTCTTCGCTGACGCGAATACCCATGACCGCCTTGATGATCAGCCATACCACGAAGCTCACGGAGAACACCCAGACGAAGATCGTCGCGGCGCCGACCAGCTGGCCGGTGAAGGTGGTGCCACCATTGGTCAATGGCACCGCCAGCAGACCCCATAGGCCCACGACCCCGTGGACCGAGATGGCACCGACTGGATCGTCCAGCTTCATCTTGTCCAGGGCGATGATCGCGAACACCACCAGCGCACCGCCAGCCGCGCCGATCAGGGTCGCAGTCAATGCCGTGGGCGTTGACGGCTCCGCGGTGATCGCCACCAGGCCAGCCAGGGCGCCGTTGAGCGCCATGGTGAGGTCGGCCTTGCCGAACAGCAGTCGAGCGACGATCAGTGCGGTAACCAAGCCACCGGCGGCGGCCGTATTGGTATTCAGGAAGACCATCGCGACCGAGTTCGCACTAGCGATGTCGCCGAGCTTGAGCACCGATCCGCCATTGAACCCGAACCAACCCATCCAGAGGATGAAGGTGCCCAGGGTGGCCAGCGGCAGATTGGCGCCCGGGATGGCATTGACCCTGCCATCCTTGCTGTACTTCCCTATGCGCGGACCCAGCAACAAGACACCGGCGAGCGCGGCAGACGCACCGGCCAAGTGCACGATGCCGGAGCCGGCGAAGTCGGAGAAGCCAAAATCGTCGCCCAGGCTATACATGCCGAAAACCGACCCACCGCCCCAGGTCCAGTTGCCCTCCATCGGATAGATGAAGCCCGTCATGACGACCGCGAACACCAGAAAAGCCCACAGCTTCATGCGCTCGGCAACCGCGCCGGAGACAATCGACATTGCGGTAGCAACGAACACTACCTGGAAGAAGAAGTCCGAGGCACTGGCGTAAACCGAATCGCCGCCAAAGCCGTTTTCCGCCGAGGCCTTCAGGGCATCGTCGACCAGCGTTTCGCCGCCTGCGATACCGCTCAGGAAGTAGTCGCCACCGTACATAATGGCGTAGCCGCAAATCATGTACATGATGCAGGAAACGGCATACAGGGCGACGTTCTTGGTCAGGATCTCGGTGGTGTTTTTGGCGCGCACCAGGCCTGATTCCAGCATGGAAAAACCCGCTGCCATCCACATGACGAGTGCACCCATCACGAGGAAGTAGAAGGTATCGATCGCATACTGGAGTTCGAAAATGTTGTTTTCCATTGGAAACCTCCAGCCGGTTTAAAGTGCTTCAGAACCGGACTCGCCCGTACGGATACGGACGGCCTGGTTCAGTTCGTAAATGAAGATCTTGCCGTCACCGATCTTGCCGGTCTTGGCGGCGGCGCTGATCGCCTCGATCACCGGATCGAGCTGAGCGTCGTCGATCGCAATCTCCACCTTGATCTTGGGCAAAAAGTCCACGACGTATTCGGCGCCGCGGTAAAGCTCGGTGTGACCCTTCTGACGACCGAAGCCCTTGACCTCGGTCACGGTGATACCCGTGACGCCGATGTCGGACAGGGCCTCGCGCACGTCATCGAGCTTGAACGGCTTGATGATTGCTGCAACCAGTTTCATGTTTACTTCTCCTTGGCTCTATATGGAACCGGCACCCGCGAGGGGTGCCGACAGGTGTTTCAGGCAGGGGGATTAATCAAAGGTCTTCGCCCAGGAGACGACGAACAGCGGGTCTTTGTCGTTGTCGACGCTATTACTCTGGTCGAGCACGCCGGACACCGTGAACGTGAACGAGCCGAAGTCGCCTACTTCTTTGCTGAGGTCGATCTGGCCATGCGTATAGTTCCCGCCGCCGTCGAAATCGTAATAACCGAGGGTCGCGCCGATCCCCCAGGTTGGAGCAATCTCTGTACCGGCACCGAGCGTGTAATAGAGGTCGTGCGTGTCGCCGCTCTGTTCCTTCCAGAACGTGTAGTTGACGCCTGCGCTGAAGGGGCCGAGGCCGAGGTTCAGGTAGGCCTCGGAAAAGTTGATGTCTGCGTCGGAGTCCCTGCTCGGGTAGTAGTAGTAGATTGCGCCCACATCGTAGCTAATGTTGTCGAACTCGTTGGCGAAGCCGCCATAGAAGTCGACCTCGGCACTCGCGCCGCCGTAGTCGACGTTGGATACCCAGGTGCCGGCGTACAGACCGCTGTCACTCGCGTAATCGAGACCGCCGGAAACGGCCGCGTCGTTGCTGGTCTGGGTGACGCCGCGCCAGATGTAATTGTTGGTGGCGCCGATGTTGGCGGATATCTCGGCGATCGCGGAACCCGCGATCATGAGTGCGCCGGCGGCGACGGCAATTTTCGTCAATTTCATTCTTGAGACTCCCACTGAGGTTAAAACTTTGCTGAGGTTCATCGGCGCTTGGCACCCGATTGATCAGGTCAAAGCAGAAGGCATGCCAACGGGCATTTCCGCCCCCAGCTCATACAGTTAAGTGACAGAAACATGAAAGTAAGCCGTCGCTAATGCACCACGAGCGGCCAGCCGATACGTTCCGCACCAACTTGATGCACCATATTGGTGCGACTTGCGATGGTGGACAAAGCCCCGGGGCTTTCCTAGTCTTCGGCCTTGTACGCAGTCTCGGATCCCGGAGGCGACTTTGGCGCTCGACCCCAAGCTGATTGACGACCTTTCGCGGCGCGTGGCGGACAACTTGCCGCGCGGATTCCAGACCCTTCAGGACGATCTGCAGCGCAACCTGCGCGCCGGCCTCGAGGCCGCGCTGAGTCGGCTGAACCTGGTCACCCGTGAAGAATTCGAGATCCAACAGGCAGTGCTGCAGCGCACGCGTGAGAAGCTCAAGGCGCTGGAGGTGCGGGTAGCCGCGCTGGAGACCTCGGCCGAAGATTGATTCCATAGTGCCCGCCAGTCGCGGCAGGCCCGAACGACCAGGGAAGGTCATGACACTTGCAACCACTGTGTGCCGTGCCGCCGTCGGCGTTACATCACCCGCGGTGATGGTCGAAACCCATCTCGCCAATGGCCTGCCGAGCTTCAGCATCGTGGGCCTGCCGGAAAAGGCGGTTCAGGAGAGCCGCGAGCGCGTGCGCAGCGCGCTGCTCAACAGCGGATTCGACTTTCCGGCGCGCCGCATCACGGTCAATCTTGCCCCCGCCGACCTGCCGAAACAGGGCAGCCGCTTCGACCTTGCAATCGCGGTAGGCGTCCTGATCGCCAGCGGTCAACTGCCGCCGCAGGCGGCCGAAGGCCATGAGTTCATCGGCGAACTCAGCCTGGCAGGCGCCCTGCGCCCGGTGAGCGGCATCCTGCCGATGGCCCTGGCGACACGCCGACAAGGCGCAGACCTGGTCCTACCCGTGGACAACTTCGCCGAGGCGCATCTGGTCGAGGGGCTGACGTTGCGTCCGGTCGCGCACCTGCTGGGCGTCAGCGCCTTCCTCGACGGCCGGCAGAATGGACTGGCCAAGCCGCCGGCGCCGCCGCCGCCTAGACGCTCACCGCTGCCCGATTTGGCTGAGGTGGCCGGTCAGGCGCAGGCCAGGCGCGCACTCGAAGTCGCGGCCGCGGGGCGTCACAACCTGCTGATGATGGGACCGCCCGGCAGCGGCAAGTCCATGCTGGCGAGTCGACTCCCCAGCATCCTGCCGACGCTGACCAAGGACGAGGCGCTGCAAAGCGCGGCGATCCGCTCGGTCGCGGGCCTGCCGTTTGCGCCGGCTGACTGGTTACGCCGGCCGTTTCGCGCACCCCACCACACCGCATCCGGCGCCGCCCTGGTCGGTGGCGGCGGGACGCCTAGGCCGGGCGAGATCTCGCTAGCCCACCATGGCGTGCTGTTTCTCGATGAGCTGCCTGAATTCGACAGCAGGGTGCTGGAGGTGCTGCGCGAGCCCCTGGAGACCGGGCGGATCCTGATTTCACGTGCGGCGCGCCAGGCCGAGTTCCCCGCAGACTTTCAGCTCGTCGCGGCGATGAACCCCTGCAAGTGCGGCTATGCCGGCGACCCAAAGCGCGCCTGTGGCAGCTGCAGTAGCGAACAGGCGGCCCGCTATCAGCGCCGTGTATCCGGCCCGCTGCGTGACCGCATCGACATCCAGATCGAGGTGCCCGGCCTGCCCCAGGCGACACTGCTCGATGGCCTCAATTTGAACGCAGAGGACAGCGCCACCGTGCGGGGCCGCGTGCAGGGTGCGTGGGACAGGCAGCGCCAGCGCCAGGGCAACGCCAACGCGCGGTTGAGCCAACAGCAGCTGAAACGCTACTGCGGCCTGCCGCTGCAGGGTCAGCGTCTGCTAGCCGACGCGATCGACAAGCTCGGACTGTCTGCGCGCGCATTTCATCGCATCCTACGGGTCGCCAGGACCGTGGCAGACCTGGATGCCAGCGACCGCGTTCAGCCCCGACACCTGACCGAGGCCATCGGTTATCGGCGTCTCGACCGTGCCTGAAGGTCAGCTTGCCGACCGGGATATAATCGGCGCCGTTTAGCACCAACTCCCCGCTCCTGAATCATGCTGCAGTTCGACAACGTCTCCCTGCGCCGCGGGCCCCGGCTGCTGTTCGAGGGCGCGAGCTTCCAGATACACCCTGGCAAGAAAACCGGCCTGACCGGCGCCAACGGGACCGGCAAATCGAGCCTTTTCGCCCAGGTTCTCGGTAGCCTGACCAGCGACCAGGGAAGGGTGACGCACCCGGCCGGCTGGGTCATTGCGCATGTCGCACAGGAGACGCCGAGCACGCAGAGGGAGGCATTGGAGTATGTGCTGGATGGAGATGCCCAGCTGCGCCGGCTGCAGAAGCAGCTCGCGACGGCCGAGCAGGCCGACGACGGCGCCGGCATCGCGCAGCTGCACAGCGAGCTCGAGCATATCGGCGGCTATCAAGCCAACAGTCGCGCCGCCAGCCTGATGAGCGGTCTGGGCTTTCTAACCCAAGACGAGGCGCGCCCGGTTTCGAGCTTCTCCGGCGGCTGGCGCATGCGCCTCAACCTCGCGCAGGCATTGATGTGCCGCTCGGACCTGCTGCTGCTCGACGAGCCGACTAATCACCTCGATCTGGATGCGGTGATCTGGCTCGAGTCCTGGTTGCAGGCAATACAGTGGCACCCTGTTGCTGATCTCTCACGATCGCGATTTTCTCGACCGCGTTTGCGACCAGATCCTGAATATCGAACGCACGCGCGCGACGCTCTACAGCGGCAATTACAGCGCCTTCGAACATATCCGCGCCGAGCAGCTGTCCAATCAACAGGCCGCGTATGAGAAGCAGCAGCGCGAGATCGTGCATATGCATGGCTTCGTTGAGCGCTTTCGCGCCAAGGCAACAAAGGCACGCCAGGCACAAAGCCGACTGAAGGCGCTCGAGCGCATGGAGACTATCGCCCCGGCGCATGTCGATTCGCCGTTTCATTTTAGCTTCCGCCCACCGCTCAAGAACCCGCATCCGCTACTCAAGCTGGACTGCTGTGCGGCGGGCTATGCCGGCGAGGCCGTCGATCAAGGATGCGACCTTAGCGCTCAACCCAGGTGACCGCATCGGCCTGCTCGGTCCGAATGGTGCCGGCAAGTCGACTCTGATCAAACTCTTGGCCGGCGAACTCGTCCCGCTGCAGGGAGAACGGCGAGGCGGCGCGCCAACTGGCGATCGGTTATTTCGCGCAGCATCAATTGGAGCAGCTGCAGCCTGGGCACAGCCCGCTGGAACACCTGCAGCAGATAGATCCACAGGCAAGCGAGCAGTCGATGCGTGATTATCTCGGCGGTTTCGGATTCGTTGGCGACAAGGCCCTTGAGGCTGTCGCACCTTTTTCCGGCGGCGAGAAATCGCGCCTGGTGCTGGCCCTGCTGGTCTACCAGCGGCCCAATCTGCTGCTGCTCGACGAACCGACCAACCACCTCGATCTGGAGATGCGCCAGGCACTGGCGACCGCCCTTCAGGGGTTCGATGGCGCGATGGTCGTGGTCTCACACGATCGTCACCTGCTGCGCCTGACCTGCGATCAACTGATCCTGGTGCATGCGGGGCGGGTCGAGGAGTTCGCGGATGAACTCGACGCCTACGCCAGCTGGCTGACTACGCACAATCGTGCAGCCCGCCGGCCGGAAGCCAGCCGGCCGGCCGCCACCGACCAGCGGCGCGAACGTAAACGCCGCGCGGCCGAAAGGCGCCAGGCGCTGCGGCCCATGCGGCGTGCGCTGGAGGCCTGCGAGGCCCAAGTCGACCGCCTGCATGCCGAACAGGCGAAACTCGAGACCATTTTGGCCGATACCGGTCTGTACGATGAACGACGCAAGCATGAGCTGCAGAAGATCCTGCATGACAAGGCGGCGGTCGACCAGCAGCTGGCGGCCGCAGAGGCCGACTGGCTGGAGGCCGCCGAGGCGTTGCAGCAGGCCGAGGGCTGAAGGGCCGGCGGGAGCGGGAGACCGGCCGGCATGCTGAAATGGCTGATCATCCTGCTCACGGCACTGCTGGTATGGCAGTTTGCGGTGCGCGAGACGCCCATTGAACTCGGCCCCGGCGTGCGCGCGCCGGATACGCCGGAGCAACAGGCGCTGGAATCACCCAACAGCTTTGCGCTGAACGGCTACCGCATCACGCCGCTGGCCAAGTTCAGGATCCGCGCCAAGGTGCTGTCGCGCGAAGACTACAGGTTCGGCCGCGAGGCCGATCTGTCGCCGCTCGACCTGGCGCTCGGCTGGGGACGCATGTCGGACGAAGCGGTGCTGCACAATATCACCATCAGTCAGTCCGGTCGCTGGTACCGCTGGCGCACGGACGCCTTCCCGATTCCTCGCCGCGAGATCGAGACCCATAGCGCCAATATGCACCTGATCCCGGCCAATGACCGCGTCGAGGATGAACTCGACGATATCGATGCGGGCCAGGTCGTCGAGCTGCGCGGCCTGTCTGGTGCGCGCGGATGCGGACGACGGCTGGCGCTGGGTCAGTTCGCTGACACGCAACGACACCGGCGCGCGCGCCTGCGAGTTGGTCTATGTGAAGCAGGTGCGCGCGGTTTTTTGACCTTTCGACCCACCCGGTTAGAGTAGCTGTATGAAATATCTGCTGATCACCTTCCTGGGCCTGTTCGCCCCGGCCTTCGCCCTCGCCGCGCTGCAGACCGAGCAGCACCGCATCGACGTCGAGGTCATCGCACGGGGACTGGAGAATCCCTGGTCGGTCGCCTTTCTTCCCGACGGTGATTATCTGGTCACCGAACGTCCCGGGCGGCTGCGGCTGGTGCAGGCGGATGGCACGCTGGTCGAACCCCCCATCGCGGGACTGCCCGCGGTCCGCGCCCGCGGCCAGGGAGGCCTGTTGGATGTCGTGCTACATCCGGAGTTCGAAAAGAACCGCTGGGTCTACCTCAGCTACGCCGAGGCCGGTCGGGGCGGCATCGGCACCGCCGTGGCCCGCGGGCGTCTCGACGGCCTCAGGCTACGCGATACGGAGGTGCTGTTTCGTCTGACACCGAAGTCATCCAAGGGGCGCCATTTCGGCGCGCGCCTGGTGTTCGACCAACAAGGGTATCTCTATATCACCCTGGGAGACCGTGGCGACCGCCCGCGGGCGCAGGACCTTGGTGATCATGCCGGCTCGGTGATCCGACTGCATGACGACGGCCGCATCCCTGAGGACAACCCTTTTGTCGGGCGCCGCGATGCCCTTCCCGAGATCTACAGCTATGGCCACCGCAACATCCAGGGGGCGACCTTGGATCCCGTCAGCGGGCGCTTGTGGACCCACGAGCACGGGCCGCAGGGCGGCGACGAAATCAATCTACCCGAGCCGGGTGTCAATTATGGCTGGCCGGTGATCACCTATGGCGTTAACTACGGAATCGGCACGCCAATCGGCGAGGGCAGCGCGAAACCAGGCATGGCGCAGCCGCTGTACTACTGGATACCGTCTATCGCCCCGTCCGGGATGAGTTTCTACACGGGCGGTGCCTTCCCCAAGTGGCGCGGTGATCTGTTCGTCGGTTCCCTGAAATTTCGCCTGCTGGTGCGCCTGTCACTGGAGGACGGCCGCGTGGTGCATGAAGAACGCCTGTTGCAGGATACGCTCGGACGGGTCAGGGACGTACGTCAGGGGCCCGATGGCCTTATCTATCTGCTGACCGATGATGCAGACGATGGCCAGTTGCTTCGCCTCGTGCCTGCCGACTGAGGGTCCGGCAATGATAAGGATCACACGCGGGATCCAGCTCGCCGAAGACGACCTGGAGTGGCAGCCGATCCGCGCGCAGGGTGCCGGTGGGCAGAATGTCAACAAGGTCTCTTCGGCGCTGCACCTGCGCTTCGACATCCCTGCCTCCTCGCTGCCGGAATCGCTCAAACAGCGGCTGCTGGGCATGCGCGATCAGCGTATCTCGCGTGAGGGAATCCTGGTCATAAAGGCGCAGCGCTTTCGCACCCAAGAGAAGAATCGCGCCGATGCCATTGAACGCCTGCAGGAGCTGATCGTCGCTGCCAGCCGGGTGCAGAAGACACGTAAACAGACCCGACCCAGCCGTGCGGCCCGCCAGCGACGCATGGAGGACAAGAGCAAACGCGGTCAGGTCAAACGCCTGCGGCGTTCGCTGGATGATTGACGCCTTCCCATCAGGCCGGCCCGCTATCAGATAAGGCGCCGGACCGCGTCGATCAGGATGGCGAAGGAGATCACCCACAAGGCGGCGCGCAGCATCCCACGATAGGTCTCCACGTCGACCCGCTTGCGAATACGAATGCCCAGCCACAGCGCGCCCAGGATCAGCGGCAGGGCAAGCAACGTCAGGCCGACGACCTCGAAATCGAAGGCGCCATGGCTGACGAATCCGAAGATCTGGCCGGATTTGCTGGTGATGAAGCTGAGGTTGAAGGTCGCCACCATCAGCGTCGTAGGCATCTGCGTATACAGGGCGTAGATGACCACCAGCGGCGAGAAAATGTTCACCACCCCGGCGAACAGGCCGAGCAGCAGGCCGAATAGGGCCATGCCCCAGCGCGAGACCTGCACCACATGTTCGCCTCGATGCAGGTGCTCGCTGACCAGATAGCCGATCATCATGACGGCCAGCAGCATGCGGAAAGGTTCGGGATCGACCTCGAGCAGCACCTGGGTGCCGAGAAAACTGCCGACAATGGTGAACGCCGGGATCGGCCAGTAGTCGCGCAACGCCTCGCGCCAGCGGCGTTCCGTCAGGATGCTCACTAGGTTGATGGAAACCGTCGGCACCAGTGTCAACAGGATCGCCGTGCGCAGATCGAAGCCGAATGCCAACAGGGGCGTCGACAACACCGGGAAACCGAAACCGAAGGCGCCATGCACGAAGGCGGCCAACAGGCTGACGGCGATGAACAGGAGTTCGTTGTGCACGCTGGGCAGGTCCGGGTGAGGCGAATCGAATCGCGCTCGCAGCCTAGCAGACCTGCCGAGTGATCAGTCGGCACTGCTGTGGGACCGATCGCTCAGGGGGCCTCGCGATCGTTTGGCCCTACAACCTGGCGTTGCAGCGCGCGTATCCCCTCCAGGCCGAGTGCGCGCAGGCGCTGAACGTTGCGTTCGGGAATCCGCTCGGGATGTCGATAGGAGGCCAATGCAGCCTCGAGGCCATCCTCGCGAATCAGATGAAACATCGGATAGGGCGAACGGTTGGTGAAGTTCGCAGGGTCGTCCGCCGGTGCACCGGCGAAACAATAATCCGGATGAAAACTGGCCAGCTGGATCACGCCGCTCAATCCCGCCTCACTGACTGCCTGTTCGGCCAACGCCAGCAGATCGAGGTATTCACTGAAGTCCGCCAATCCCTCGGTAACGATCAGTAGCGCTGTTTCGTGCTGCGCCGCATCGGCCATCGCAAAGCCCTCGAGGGTCTGCAGAAAGCACTGGTAGACGGCCTCGGCCGGCTTCTCTTCACAGACCCTATAGGCAATCCGACCTGCGCGCGCCGGCGCGGCCGCGAACGGACAAAGCGCAAGCCCGATCACCACATCGTCCAACCAGCGCTGGGTGCGAGCGATTGCCAACGCCGGCTCGCTGCCCGTCAAGCCAGCACCTCTACCGGCATACCGACCGCCAGACGCCCGCTGCCCCGATGCACAAGGTTCTGTCCAAAGTAGATCTTGTTGTCGCGCCGACGATAGCCCTTCAAGGTGCGCAGCGGCTCCGCACTGCGCTGCGCGGTCGTCGGGTCGATGGTCGGGATAATGCACCGTGAACAGGGTTTGGCGACGTGAAATTCCAGATCCCCGATGCGCAGGCGACGCCAGCCGTCTTCGGCATAGGGATCGCATCCGCTAACCACCAGATTGGGGCGAAAACGCAGCATCGGCAGCGGACTTTCGAGGCGGGAATTCAGGTCATCCAGCGAGGCCTGCGAGATCAGCAGAAACGGGAAGCCGTCGGCAAAGCCGACCTGGTCGGGCGGATCGGCGTAATCGGGGTCGACTGGCCGGGCCGCGTCATCCGGCATACTCACCAGGCGGCATGGCAACGCCAGAAATTCGCTCAACCAGCGATCTGCGGCCGACCCGGCGGCGCTCGCCGACAGCACGTCGTCCCAGACGCGCACCTCCAACCGTTCGGCAAGACGCTCACCCACGCGAATCTCGGGCATACCCGGCGCCGCCAGCCATAAGGCCTGATCGGGGCCTATTCGCGCCTGGATCAGGCACATACGCGGCTGCTGGCGCTGCGTGACGAAACGACCGTCGGCATCGACCACCATCCAATGGCGATCGAGCTGGGGGCCGCGCACTCCCACCTCCAGGCTGCCGAACGCCTCGCCGCCGAGCGACTTGACCGGATAGCGGTACAGACCTGAGACGCGCAATGACTGCATACCTCTTTATCCTCAACTTTTTCGGTGTACGGCCGATCTATTCGATCGATCCAAGACACTCAGGGAGATTCTATGGAACTCGCCCCCTACCTGCGCCTGATGGTACAGCGCAGCGCCTCCGATCTGTACTTCAGTACCGGCGCCTGTCCACACGTGAAGATCAATGGTCAGACGGTGGCGATCGGCGACAAACCGCTGAATTCAGGCGATGTGTCGGGGCTCGCTTATTCGATCCTGAACGACGAACAGGTACGCGAGTTCGAGGGAACCTTGGAGTGCAATCTTGCCATCTCCGTGCAGCAGCTGGGGCGTTTCCGGGTCAATGTGTTCCGCCAGCGCGGCGATGTGGCGATGGTCATTCGCTACATCAAGGGTGAGATCCCGAGCATCGAGGAGCTTTACCTGCCACAGACCCTGAAACGGCTGATCCTGGAGAAACGCGGCCTGATCCTCGTCGTCGGCTCTACCGGCTCAGGCAAGTCGACCACGCTGGCCTCGATGATCGATTATCGCAATCAGCACGCGACCGGGCACATATTGTCCATCGAGGATCCGATCGAGTTCCTGCACTCGCACAAAAAGTCGGTGGTCAATCAGCGTGAGATCGGGCTCGATTCCATGAGCTACGAAAACGCGCTCAAGAACGCGCTGCGCGAGGCACCCGACGTGATCCTGATCGGTGAGATCCGTGATGCGGCCACGATGCAGCATGCGATTGCCTATGCGGAGACCGGCCACCTGTGTCTCTCCACGCTGCATGCGAATAACGCCAACCAGGCCCTGGACAGAATCGTCAACTTCTTCCCCGATAGCGCCCACCGGCAGCTGCACAATGACCTGTCGTTGAACCTTCGTGCGGTGGTCTCGCAGCGCCTGATCCCGACCGTCGACGGCAAGCGCCGCGCGGCGGTCGAATTGCTGATCCAGACCAGTTTCACCGCGGAACTGATCCAGAAGGGCAAGATCCATGACCTTAAAGAGGCCATGGAGCAGGGCAATGACCGTGGCATGATCACCTTCGACCAGTCGCTTTACGACCTCTATAGCGAGGGCGCGATCACCCTGGAAGAGGCGCTGAACCATGCCGATTCGCGCAATAACCTGGCACTGCGCATCCGCCTTAATGCGGGCGCCGAGGCCGACGACGAAGGGGCGGGCGTCAAGGGTCAGGCGGTGGGCTGACCGACAAACAGGCCTCCATTCATACCAATCACTAGACCAGCCGCCATACAGAGGCGCGATCGGCGATAATGGGGTATCGCTGACTCAACCGCGGTCTCTGCAACGTGAACCCATTCCACGCATTCCACGTCGCCCGATTGCCGGAGATCCGCTTCGGCAGCGGCACCCTCGACCAGCTGCCCGATGTCCTGGCAGCTTACGGCACCCAGGTGCTGCTGGTGACCGGCAGGCGCTCGCTGCAGGATTCGCCGCGCTGGCAGCGGCTGCTGTCCGGGCTACAGGCGGGCGGCTTCGACTGGCGGCATGTCACGGTCGACGACGAGCCATCGCCAGACCTGGTGGACGAAATCGTCGCGATACAGCGTGGTCACAAGATCGATGTCGTGGCGGGTGTCGGCGGCGGCAGCGTACTCGACGCTGCCAAGGCGATAGCCGGTCTGCTTCGCACCGGCACCAGCGCGCTGGACCACCTCGAGGGCGTCGGCAAGGGCATCCTCTACCCTGGCCCTGCAGTCCCCTTCGTCGCCGTACCGACCACCGCAGGCACCGGCAGTGAAACGACCAAGAACGCGGTGTTATCGCGTCGTGGACCCAATGGCTTCAAGAAGTCCTTCCGCGACAACCGCCTGGTAGCCGAGGTCGCGATCGTCGATCCCAGCCTGCTCGACAGCTGCCCCAAGGACCTGATCGCAGCGAACGGAATGGACGCCTTTACCCAGCTGCTGGAATCCTATGTCTCGCGGCGCGCCAGTCCATTCACCGATGCGCTGGCGTCGTCCGGCATGCAGGCCTTCCGCGACGGCTTCTGGGATGCCTGGGCAAGCGACGCAGATTCGGCGGGGCCGGCCTATGAACAACTGGCCTATGCCTCACTTTGCTCCGGAATCACCCTCGCCCAGTGCGGCCTGGGGTCGGTGCATGGCCTGGCCTCTCCGCTGGGGGCGTTCTTCCCGATACCGCACGGCGTGGTCTGCGGCACCCTCGTAGCAGCGGCGACGCGGGTCAATATCGCCGCGCTGCGCGCGCGCGAGCCCGACAATCATGCGCTGCGCAAATACGCCGAGGCCGGCGCACTGCTGAATGCACGCCCTTACCCCGACGAGGCGGCCGCACAGGACGGCCTGGTCGAGCTGCTGACTGCCTGGACCGCGCGGCTGGCGCTGCCGCGCCTGCGCGATTTCGGCATGCGCCAGAGCGATCTCGATCGGGTGGTGGCGAACTGTCGTGGCGGCAGCATGCAGACCAACCCGCTGGTGCTCACGGATCAAGAGCTTCTGAGTCTGCTGCAGCAACGACTTTGACGATGGGCATCGTGCTCGCACACCTTGCGGGCAACCAGGCATCGGCCTTCGCGCGCAAGGTATAGAATCCGCGTCTGCCCTGAAGGTAAAACGACATGCCCGACAACTGCCAGCATTGCTGGGTCTATCGCAGTCCCCGCAAACAGGAAATGTATCTCTACTTGGCGCAGAAAGACGGCTTCGATCGTGTCCCGGACGCACTGTTGGCGCGCTTTGGTGATCCTGTTTTGGTGATTGAACTCAAACTCGATCCGGGGCGCAGGCTGGCGCGTGAAGATGTCAACGGCGTGATGAAGAATCTGCGCAACCTTGGCTATCACCTGCAGCTTCCGCCACGGCTGGAACCCGCGCTGTATCACGGCAACCAGGACTGAGATGACAAACCTTATCAAAGCGGCTCCGATCCGCGATCCGTTGCCGGCCGCCTCGGTGACAAAAGCGGGCTAGAGACCAGGGTATGAAGATCCCGCTGACGATTCTGGCCCTGGTTGCCATCATTCTGCTGGGCTTTTTAGCGTTCGGACCGGCACCCGGTCCGGATGCGCTGCAGCGCAGGACCGATCTGCCCTGGCAGATAACCGTATCTCCGGATGGCGGCAGCCAGGTGTTCGGCCTGGCGGTGGGCAGCGCTACCCTGGCCGACGCCATGGCGAAGTTCGGCGGCCTCGAGGGACTGGCGGTGTTTGAGCCCACGACGGGACCGATGTCACTGGAGGCCTACTTCGGCAATGTGCAGCATGGTCCGCTGAAGGCCAAGGTGATCGTCGCACTCGAGGCCGGCAACGAGGAACTGGTGGCTATACGCGAACGCAGCCGTCGCCGTGAGGGCTCGCCCAGCGGCGACTGGAAGTACCGCTTGAGCGATGCCCCCAGAGATCATGCGACACGTCGCATCAAGGTCCTGACCTATCTGCCGGGCACGCGCGGCTTGGACGGGGGTTTTTTCCGCTCCCGGTTCGGCGAACCCGCCGCCACCATGCAGGAAACGGAACAGGCGGTCAGCTGGTTCTATCCCTCACTCGGTCTGTCGGTGCTGATCGATGACAACGCAGGCGAGGTGTTGGAGTACCAGGCACCACGCGACTTCGTCATGCCTCGCGGGGCGACCCCGCATTCCGCCGCGCAATAGGTAATCTGTGAGATAAGCGGGCTAGCCTGGAAATCTCACCGGCGTCGCGGCGACTGGCGGAATTGCTCGGTGCTTCCATGCACCCCGCCCCTGCGTGGCTGACGCGAAGATTCGCTCGGGGCGAATCTTTCGCTGTCATCCGGCGCGCACCAGTTCGTCGATCCGGGCCTTGGCACTGCGCCAGTCGGCGCTGGCATTGGCATTCTCGACCATCAGCTCCATCAGGCCATAGGCCAAGCGTCGCTGGTCGGCGCTCAAATCGCGCAGCTTCGCCAGTTTGAACAGATAGCCGGCGCGTTCGAACTCGAGTGTCGAAACCAGGGCGTACAGGGTGAGCGCGGCAACACCGTGCGGCGCCGCCGCGATCTCCGCGACGACTTTTTCGAGCACGCCAGTCATCCAAGCACCCGGCGGATCTGACAAGCAACGGCGAAGCTCCCACCGTCGTCGACCGCCGTGCAGCGCAACACCTCTACCTCGGCCAGCAACGGCGGAGTTATATCGTTGCAGGGAATTACCTCGATTTTTAGCGCCGAACCCGGTGCGATCTCGCGCTCGATCCAGATCAACAGACCGCCGCCGCTGAGATTCTTGACAATGGCACCACCATCTTCGCCGCCGACGATGGTGAATCGAGCCGGACATTCGATGCCCATCCGCGGATAGTTCCTCTTTTCGTCACCGCCCTGCATTTGCCCTCCTCGCGCATCACCGGCGCCAGTTATCTAACAGGGCCAGACATTCGGCATTCAGCAGCGCTGCTCGCTCGGCGCTGTCCGCTTCAGTGTAGCAGCGCAGTTCCGGGGCGTTGCCGGAGGGCCTGAGATGCACGATCTCATCGTTCTTTAAGATCATCCGCAGGCCGTCCGTGGTATCCAGGTCAGCCACCGCACCCAGGCCGGGAAACTCGACCTCGAACTGCTGCCGGTCGCCTGCGAGGTGGTCGATATGTTGCCGGCTCAATTCTGCCGGAAAATCCTGCAGTCGGTCGCTGGCGGTAAAGCGCGCCGGCAGCAGGGCCGGCAGCAGTGACACCGGCGTCCCGCGGCGCTTGGCCAGCAGCAGCACGGCCAAGGCCACGATGACCGCGTCACGCGTCGGCAACGAGGCCATCTGTCGACCCTCACCGGCCATCGGTGTCATCGTCAGAAAGCCGCCGTTGGCCTCGTAGCCGACGACGCACTGACCACCGGCCTTCACCGCCTGCTGCATTGCCTCGATCACATAAGGCGAACCGATCCGTGTTCGGACCACCTCGGAGAACCACGCGGATCTCTCTACTGCGGTATTGCTGCTGACCGGTGTCACTACGGTGTCGGCGTCCAGATAGTGCGCGGTAAGGATGCCGAGGATGTCACCACGCAGCCATGCGCCGTTTTCATCGCCGACTAGCGGCCGATCACCGTCGCCGTCGGCCGATACCAGTAGATCAAAACGTTCCGCCTCGGCCCACCCCCTGGCCAGCGCGATGTCTTCGCTGCGCACTGCCTCGGTATCTACTGGCACGAATACCTCGGAATAACCCCGTCGGACGACATCCGCACCCAGGCCGCCAAATATCTCGGTCAGCGCGCTCGCCGCCACGCTGGAGTGTTCGTAGACCAGCACCCGACTACCTACCAGACACTGACAGGGAAAAAAATCGAGATAGCGCGCAACATAGTGGCGACAGGCGGCAGTGTCGGCCGGCGGCAAGTCGCGCGGTATTGTGAAACACCCCTGATCATCGAACAGCGCGCGCGGGACGCTGACCACCTGATCGCGTATCCCTTCTTCATCGGCCTTGAGCACCTCGCCGACGGGTTTGTTGAACTTGATACCGTTGCGGTCGTCCGGGATATGGCTGCCGGTTATCATCAGGCTCGCGATACCCTCACCGATGGCATAGTTGACCACAGCCGGCGTTGGTATGTTGCCGCAATTGGCGGGCTGATAGCCGAGATCCGTGATGGCCGCAGCGGCCGCTGCCATGATACGCGGCGTACTCGGTCGAAAATCGCCGGCAAGCGCTACTGCGTCGCCAGGATGAATGGCCTCAGTCTTTTCCAGAAACTGCAAAAAGCCGACGGTGTAGAGGTAGCAGACGCGATCGCTCATCGCATCGGCGAGACCGCGTGCGCCGCTGGTGCCGAAACCGACGCCGCTCTGGGACATCAGATCGGCGATGGCGATAGTCTCGGTCTTGTCGTTCATCCCTTGCCCGCAAGCCGACAACGCGCGAATCTCAACGTTCTGTTACGGGGGTGGCCGCTGCTTTTCATTGATAGCGTTTGCTGAGGTAGAACCCACCCCAGAAGTGTCGATTGCGTGCATCTTTCAGGCGAGTTTCTGCCCCTTTGGCGTTGAAGGCAAGGGTCAGCTGGTACCCTCGCCAACCCTTGGTGATGCCGAGCCCGGCGTCCCACAGCAGCCGGCGGACATCGTCGGAATCGACCGTTACCCTGCTGTCGCGGAATTGCCCCTGCAGCATGGCGTCATAGGCCACGCCCCGCAGGCGGGCGGCACCCCAGAAATAGAGCTCATCGCCGCCGAAAGCGGGGACGAAGTTGCCGCGATTGATGGGGTCATATGGAATACTCCAGAATGGGCTGTTGAGTTCACCGAAACGAGCGCTCAGACCGATGCTGGCGTTGGTCTGAAAACCAAGATTGAGGTCCCAGGCGTGCGACACGTCCCAATGGCTACTATGCGCGAATCGGCGCGAATCGCTGACCCGCAGACGCGCGGTGGGTTCGCCGCCGTCCGAAATCTGGTAGCGCCAGCCCTTTGGATCCACTGGATCGGAACTGCCGCGCAATTCTCTATTCCAGCGATGCAGCGCCGTTTGTACCTGGTCGGCAATGTTGAGGCCCAGGGCCCCCACCATTAGCTCAACCCCCAAGGCACGATCATCGTCAGCGACCACTTTCTTGTTGGCCAGGTACAGGAGTGAGGCATAGGGGCGGTCATCAAAAATCGGCGCCGAATCGCCGATATCGTCGGGGGTGAAGTTCACCGAAGCGAGCAGAAAGCTGCGGTACACGCGGCCACAGCGCCGATCGAAACCCACAAAGGGCTCGATGCGTCGCAGCAGATCGCCCAATACCTGCAACGGGCCCTGATTCTGGAAGACCTCGATACCGATCCCCATGGTGTAGTCGCGGTCTTCGTTGCCACCGGGGATGAACAGATCCTGATCGAAATAGATGCCCCACCCCAGACCGCTCTGCTGCGCAGGCGAGACGCATGAAGCGCCGGCTGTGAATGGCCAACAGATTAGGATGCCGATTAAAACGCGCTGGGCATTTATCATGGTCTCACGCAGACGATCGACGCCTCACACTCCCGACGGCTCGCCAAACGCCGCTGCAATCGCTAACCTTGTGATCCGACCCCACCGCGTATCGTCGAGACACAAGTTATGCGCATCGGAACCCCACTCAGCGCGACCGCGACGCGCGTTATGCTACTCGGCGCAGGCGAACTGGGCAAAGAGGTCATCATCGCTCTGCAGCGCCTTGGCGTCGAGGTGATCGCGGTGGACCGCTATCCGAATGCGCCCGGTCATCAGGTAGCCCACCGCGCGCACGTGATAGATATGACCGATCGTCAGGCGCTGCGCGAGCTGGTCGAGCGCGAACGGCCGCACTTGATTGTCCCTGAGATCGAGGCCATCGCCACTGATGCGCTGGCCGAGATCGAGGCCGCCGGACTCAGCGAGGTAATACCCACCGCACGGGCCACCCAACTGACCATGAACCGTGAGGGCATTCGTCGTCTGGCGGCAGAGCACCTCGGTTTGCCGACATCGGCTTACGCCTTCGCCGACAGCCTGTCGGCCGCTCGCGAAGCGGCCGATCGGCTGGGCTATCCCTGTATCATCAAACCGGTTATGTCTTCTTCGGGCAAGGGCCAATCGACAGTTCAGGATCCGGCGGGGCTTGAGGCGGCCTGGGGTTACGCGATGCGCGCCGGTCGGGTCAACCGCGGCCGGGTGATCATCGAGGAGCGCATCCTGTTCGACTACGAGATCACGCTGCTGACAGTGCGGGCACGCCACCCGGATGGCGAGATTGCGACATACTTCTGCGCCCCGATCGGGCACCGTCAGGAGCAAGGCGACTACGTCGAGAGTTGGCAACCACAGCCCATGTCTGCAGACGCCCTTGGCCAGGCACGCCAGATCGCCGAGCGCATTACGACCGAACTGGGCGGGCGTGGATTGTTTGGCGTGGAGCTATTCGTACGGGGCGACGACGTCCTGTTCAGCGAAGTCAGCCCGCGCCCGCATGATACCGGCATGGTGACCATGATCACGCAACAGCAAAACGAGTTCGCGCTGCATGCGCGGGCTATTCTAGGCCTGCCGGTAGATACCCGGTTGGCGCACACCGGGGCGAGCGCGGTGATCTATGGGGGCCTGGACGCCGAAGGCATTGCCTTCGAGGGACTGGAGCGGGCGCTGGCGACGGATGACACCGATCTACGTCTATTCGGCAAGCCCGAGAGTTATCTGCGCCGGCGTATGGGCGTTGCGCTTGCGCGGGCTGCAGATGCGGATTCAGCCCGGCAAAAGGCGGTCGAGGTCGCCGCAGGGGTCGTCACAGTTCCACCCGGGTGAGGGAAAACCCGGCCCAAAACGCGATATTTCGCTTCAAGCATGCATAATCGGCAAGGCGCCCGCGCAGTGCTTCCTGGCGTGTGACCAAGATCTCAGTTCTGGCCTTTCATTTCTGTTAGGCGATCTGGCCATTGCTATCCAGGGTTTACTCCAAGGTTCACCAAGCTCCAGTCATGGCAATATCCACTACTCGCGTTTAGGCGAACTTGAAACCAAGTTTGCAGCATTTAACTACAATTCGCACAGAACGGCGGATCGGCAACTGGCGCCGTCATTGGCGCAGATCGGTCGTTTAGGCGAATGACGGTAGCTCACCCGTAGCGAAAACCGCGCACCGCGAGTAACAGCAACCATCCGCGAACGCGAGTAAGCAAATGGAATGCCGACCCTGCTGCGGCACCCACTGGTCGCGATATATCACGCCAACGGCAGAGTGGCGTGATATATCGTGGCGATAGGCCGCGAAAAGACATTAAAGGTCTATTAGAAAAACAATTATCTTATTGCTTTTCAAAGTTTTTTTAGTTCTGGCACAAGGCTTGCTTCGATCAAGGTACCCTAATCGCGGGACGAAGGCCCCGCTAACGTTTCCTGGTCGTAACTGGAAGGAACTTGGATGCAAAATTCGTACTCACCCTCAGACGCGAACGAGCCCGGCGACCGCGTAGGAACGTTGCTGAGTATCGCCGGCCTGACCGCATGGTTGAGCGCCATGATGATGGCGATCGCTGGCCCGCTTTTTGGCGTGCACGTGCCACCCTTGCTGATCGTCGGCATGGTGGTCTTTTCCGGCGCCTTCTCGGTTCTGTCGCTGCCTCGGCTCGTGGGTCTCGGCAAGCAGCCGAAAAATGGGCAACATCGGCACGCCTGAGGCGTGTCGTGGTGCGTAAGAACTCCGCTCTGTTCTCCGAGTAACAACAAAGCTGAATCCCGTTTCGACGGACATTGCCCCCCCCCCCCGCATTCCGGGGGGATTTTTTTGCGCCTGGCCTGAAAAGCTCGCCGGCATCGCGGCGAACACAGAGCGTCATTGTTCTAAGTGGCTCCATGGGGGCTTATAGCGTTGCAAGTTCACGCATTTACCAGGCAGCCGTTGGCCGGCTGCTGGAACACGCGAGGCACCAGGCCGCGCGACTGGCGCTCAAGTTGTCCCAGTTGCCGGCCTTGGCCGAGGGCCTGGGCGACGTGATGCTCGCGAACCCCGATCGGTCACAGGCTGCGCTTCCAACGCCCCATCTATCGTCGCGGCAAGCCGGATTCGACGCATTCCTGGCCAAATCCTGCACCGAGCAGAAGCTGATTTCAATGATCGAGCATCTGAGCACAGTCCGCTTCGAGAGCGCGGTCAACGATCAACGCACACCGGCGCCCTCGGGAATGGCGGATTGGCCGGACGCGCTGGCCGACGCAACGGCGCGCGAGATCACCGCGGCGGTCGATCTGGGCGATATCGCCCGATTGTTCGAGATTGCCGATGCCCTGCCAGCGGACCCAGCGGCGCCACGTGCCGATGTCGAGAATATGGCACTGATGGCACGCATGTTCGATTTCGATGGTCTGCGCGCATTGTCTGAACGCCTACAGCAACGCAGCCCTGCGGAGGCCGGCGCATGACATCACTGCGACATTTCTCCTATCATCCCGACAGGCAGGCCTCTCCCATCGCGTCATCTTGAATCAACCCGAGCCGAATCACAGCACCATCTTGCTGGTCGACGACAACCCGACCAACCTGCAGCTACTGTTTGGCACGCTGAAGGGGCTCGGCCACAAGCTGTTGGTGGCCAAGAGCGGCGAGGATGCATTGAAGGTCGCACGATGGGCCCAGCCGGATCTGATCCTTCTGGATATCCTGATGTCCGGCATAGACGGCTTCGAGACCTGCCAGCGGCTCAAGGCCGATCCGCAGACCCAGAACATCGCGGTGATTTTTTTGTCTGCGTTGGACGACACCGACGATAAAATCAAGGGACTGTCGATGGGGGCAGTCGACTATATTGCGAAGCCCTTCCAGGCCGAAGAGGTCATAGCCCGCGTCGAGACGCATCTTACGATCGCACGCCTGCGTAACGAACTGGCGGAGCGCAACCGCCAGCTGGAGTCTGCGAACCAACCCATCCTCGATGCAGTCGGCGACGGCATCTACGGGCTCGACCTGGAAGGCAATATCAGCTTCGCCAATCCCGCCGCGATGCAACTGACCGGCTACCCGAAGGAAGCCCTGATCGGCCATTCGATTCATGAGATACATCTCTATGCGCGCTGGGACGGCACCCCGTATCACTTTATAGAGACGGGCGTCTATCAGACCCTGAAGCAGGGCGTGGCCAAACAAAGTGACAGCGATGTGTTCTGGCGCCATGCGGGAGATCACTTTGCCGTCAGCTGGACCTGCACACCGATTATGCGCGGCGGCAATGTGCAGGGCGCCGTGCTAGCTTTCCGCGACATTACCCAACGCAAACGCCAGGAACACCAGCTGCGCGAGGCGCTCGCCGAGGTCGAGACGCTTCGCGATCGTCTACAGGCCGAAAACGCCTATCTGCAGGCCGAGGTGAAGACCGAGGGACGGTTCGATAGCATTGTCGGCGAGAGCCCGGCGCTGCGCGCCGTCCTCGAGCAGATCGAACAGGTGGCGCCGACCAACAGCTCGGTGCTGATCACCGGCGAATCCGGGACCGGCAAGGAGGCCATGGCGCGTGCCATCCATGACCTCAGCCCACGTCGCGACCGTCCATTGATCAAGGTCAACTGTGGTGCCATCACGCCGACACTGATCGAGAGCGAGCTTTTCGGTCATGAGAAAGGGGCATTCACCGGCGCCAGCAAGCAGCGCCAGGGACACTTCGAGCTGGCCGATGGCGGCACGATCTTTCTTGATGAAGTTGGCGAGCTTCCCCTGGATGCTCAGGTCAAGCTGCTGCGTGTACTGCAAGAGCAAGAGATCAGCCGGCTGGGCTCCGAGCGCGCGATCCAGGTCGATGTTCGGTTGATTGCCGCAACCAACCGTGACCTGGTCGAGATGGTAGAAGCCGGCAGATTCCGTATGGATCTTTTTTATCGCCTCAACGTGTTCCCGCTGAACGTACCACCGCTGCGAGACCGGCGTGACGACATACCGCTGCTGGTGACCAAGTTCCTCGCCGATCAAGGCCGCGCACAAGGACGCACCTTCAGCCGAGTATCGGAGGACGGCATGCAGCTGCTGATGGGATACCACTGGCCTGGCAACATCCGTGAGTTGCAAAACGTCATCGAGCGCTCGGCCATTCTGGCGCGCGACAAGGTCGTTCCGATCGCGCGCCACCTGGTCTACTCTGGCATTGCCGCTGGGTTGGAGCCCGCTGCAGATGTCACGCCACGGACCGGTGAGACGCAGCAGGTATTAGTCAGCCTGGCCAGTAACGAAGCGAGCTACATCCGTCGCGTATTGGAACAAACTGCCTGGACGATCGCTGGCAAGGGTGGCGCAGCGGAAATCCTCGACCTGCCTGCCAGCACGCTCAGGTCGCGGATGAAGAAACTGGGCATCGAACGGCCTGGCTAGCCGCCTGACGGACTTAGCACCGTCTGGCCGCAAACGGTCAAATCCGACAGGCTGCAAGAAGGACAGATCATGCCGAAAAGCCATGCTACGCTGGCGACCTCGACCGCGACATTACAGCATTCCAGTAAGGTAAAACAATGAGGAAACTCAAGCACTTGACTGCCGGCCTGATAGCCATCGGCATCTCCACGAGCCTGCCAAGCATTGCGTCGGCGGCCCCCGAGGTACCCGCGAATTTTCGCATCATGAGCGAGAAAGAGATCGCCGCACACACAGGTGTGATGAAGAGTCTGCAAGGCTCGGCGCGCGAGGAATATCGCAATACGCATTACAAAGAGCTGCAGGAACGTGCCCGTCGCCAAGGCTACCAGATGCCGGCGGAGCCCCCGTGGGCGGCAAAAACCACCGGCACCACTGCGCAGGCCAACGCGTCGCCTAGGGTGCCCATCGCACGCAAACAAACCGCCACCGATGCCTCGGCGCGGCATGCCGCGATGCGCGAGAAGCTCAAGGCGCTCACCGCGCTTCAGTCGGGGGCCGAGAACGTGTCGACCCAGACCGAGTCGCCCATCAACAAACCGCAGACCGCAGACCAGGCGGCGGTGAGTGCGCCGGTCGTCCCGGTCGAGGCTCCATCGCTTTCAAAACCCAGTGCGGAGACATCGGTGCCGGCGCCCGAGCCACCCACCTTCACCAAGAGGCCGCGCTTTACGGCGCCAGCGGCACCTGTTGCGCCCATCACCCCTGCGCCGGTCGACGCACAAGGCCACGCGCCGCGCATTGATACTCCGGCGCCACGAGCCGCGGCCACGCCGGGCCGATTCACCGCACAGGCGATGCCGCCGGAGATATCGAATAGCGCAGGAGACGTGCAGCCAGGCACCTCCCCCGACGCGTCGGATGCGATGACCGCTTACCGTGAGGCCATGCGCTCGCGCTTTGACGCATTCATGCGCGATCGTCAGACACAGTACGAACAGGACCAGCGGCGCCAGCGTGAACAAATGTCCGCAGCCAGGCAACAGAATCGCTCAACGCAGCAACCACTGCCGCGCAACACTTTGCAGCCGCGACCCTACCCCGGTGGCATGCCGGTCTGGGCCCCACCTTATCCCATGGCCTTCCCCGGCTATCGCGAGCCCTACTCGGAGCAACGCTGAGGTGTATTCAATGGTCATTCGACCGAAGACCGGCCGATTCTGGCCTGGACTGGTTAAGCCCGGGCCTCTCGAATCCTTTCGTAGGCCTGGCGAATTTCGTGCGTCTTTTGCGCCGCGACCTTCATCATCTCCTCCGGAAGGCCCTTGGACACCAGCTTGTCGGGATGATGCTGGCTGAGTAGGCGTCGATAGGCTCGCTTGACCTCGGCATCACTCGCCTGCGCGTCCACGCCGAGCACTTGGTAGGCATCCGCGAGCTTCGGCCTAGCCGCTGGTTCGCCTTGCCGCGAGCCGCCGCGCTGGCGTTGACCATGGAATCCACGCTGCGCACGTATCATCCGCTCGAGTCGACGATAGTCGAGTTCGGAGACACCCAGACGCCCGCAGATGTGCGCCAACAGGCGGTCCTCGCTCTCGCTCAGCAAACCGTCGGCGTAGACGGCCTGCAGCTGTATCTCGATGAACATGCCGATCAGCGTGACCCGGCCGTGGCATTCCCGGCGAAACTGATCGAGAACCGCATCGAGATCAAAATCCTCGTCCTTGCCCTGGCTGAACAGATTAATCGCCGCCTGGCGCTTGGCCGCATCGAGCGCCATCTCGGCCATCAACGACTCCGCCACGCGGATCTCCTCCGGACTGACCCGGCCATCCGCTTTGGCCACGTTCCCCATCACGGCAAAGGTCGCGGTGAAAAACGCCGTTTGCACGCGCTCGCGGTCACCGGCGCTGAATGGTCCGAGATCCGGAAGCGCATTCAGACCCCTGTCAAAGTTGTGACCCAGCGCCGCGCCCAACAAAGCGCCGAGCGGCCCGCCGAGCATGAACCCGAAGGCGCCCCCGACGAGCTTGCCCCACCAGCTCAACGCAACCACCCACGCGCCTGCGAACCTGCCGCTCCAGCATGCCGGCCCACTGCGGATTCGACCCAAGCTTCGGATGGTTTACTTGCCATGCAGATACTCCTCATCGCGAAAAGACCCGACCCAGTGCGGTTTGAATCCCACCATGATGGAGACCAGCCAGCCGTTGAGGACCGCCTCAGGAAAGAACATCAACGGAAGAAACAGCAGGTAGGTTTCACTGAGCTTTTCCAGCGAGAAAGCGCCGGCGGTCAGTAGGAGCCCCGTTGCCGTGAGCGCCGCCAGGATCGCCACCAGCCCACCGGCAAAAAAGGCATTGATAAAGACATAGACAAAATAGTGCTTGGGCAGATGGGCCCGCGCCAAACCGAGAATCAACTGGGTCAGGCTCGCCGGGAGCACAATAAAGACCAGTGCCGAGGGGACGAAGCCCGCCCAATCGTTCAACCCGAACAGGGTCGCAGCGAACAGACTGAGACTGCCGGCCACGATGGCCAGTGACCAACCGAACATTAAGGTCAGTGTGACCATTCCCGATAGGTGCCAGGCAAGACCTGGCTGAATCTCCGTGCGCAGCGTCCACAGCATCAGCACACACACCACGGCACCGAGAAAAACGTTCAGCTGATCCGCATGACCCAAGCGCCGCCAGCCGGCCCAGCGCAGGGCACGGCTGAGGGACCACGCGTACAGCAACCCGAACAACCACAACCAGGACATGGGGAAAAGTTCGCCAGAGAATTCCATAAATGCAGCGATGCAACCAAAGTGTGGAGTTTAACCGATGCAATACCGACCGCTGTGCGATACGGGGATTGATGTCAGTGTCCTGTGTCTCGGCACCATGACCTTCGGCGAACAGAACACCGAGCAGGAGGCCTTCGAGCAGCTCGACATGGCGTTGGACAGTGGGGTGAACTTCATAGACACCGCGGAGATGTACTCCGTGCCACCTCGCGAAGAGACCATGGGGAGCACCGAGCGCATCATTGGGCGCTGGCTACAGGCGCGCGGCTGTCGCGACCGGGTGGTTATCGCCACCAAAGTGGCCGGACCGGGGCGGGAATGGCTGCCGTACGTCCGCGGCGGCGGCAACCGACTCGATCGCGACAACATTCAGGCCGCGGTCGAGGGGAGCCTTCGTCGCCTGCAGACCGATGTCATCGATCTCTATCAGCTACATTGGCCAGACCGGCCTACCAACTTTTTTGGGCAATTGGGCTATGTGCATGAGGACGATGTCCAGGCGACGCCTTTGCTTGAATCGCTGCATGTACTGGGAAACCTCGTCAAGGCCGGCAAGGTGCGTCATGTCGGCGTATCGAACGAGACACCCTGGGGTTTGATGCGCTATCTCGCCCTCGCCGAACTGCATGACCTGCCGCGCATGGTCTCGGTCCAGAACCCCTACAACCTCTTGAACCGCACCTACGAGGTAGGCATGGCCGAGATCAGCCACCGCGAGCGGGTGGGATTGCTGGCGTACTCACCGCTCGGCTTCGGAGTACTGTCGGGCAAGTACCTGGGCGCCAAACAGCCCCCGGGAGCACGTCTTACGCTGTTCCCCAGCTATGAACGCTACTCTGGCCCAGCTGCGGTGACAGCCACAGAGGCCTACGTCAGCCTAGCGCGGGATCACGGCCTAGACCCGGCGCAAATGGCACTCGCCTATGTCAACAGTCGCCCTTTTCTGACAAGCAACATCATCGGCGCAACGACAATCGGCCAATTGCGCGACAACCTAGGCAGCGCCAACCTCGAACTTAGCCCCGATATCCTCGAAGCGATCGAAGAGATCCATCGGCGCCACCCCAACCCCAGTCCGTGAGCGAGAGAGAGCCTGCAACCAAGCGCTGTCCCACGAGTCATCGCGCTGCATGGTGTATCGACCCCACTGAAATACCAGCAGCGTGCGGCGCCGATGGGGTCTTGCCTGCCGGTTCAAGCCGTCGACTTCGAGGCCGATATGCTTTCAAGGAAGAAGGTCGACGTACGCAAAAGGTTAATCACAAACCTGCGGCTCTAAGCCTGCATATCTCACCGTTTTTCGTAACGAGGACACCGAGACGCCGCGATGGCGGGGTGCGCGGATTGGAAGGCGGTGAAGGCGCAGTCGACACTGCGTCGAACCGCCTGCAACGAGTACGCCCCGTCAGGGCGAGGGTATCGGGGGCCGCAGCAGGAAATCGGTGGGATATGCAGGCTAGTGACCATTTAAGCCCGGGAGGCGCATTATGATTACGCAGTTCGACATGACCACAGGCGACGTGATTGAAAACGATCACGAACCGCGGGCGCGTCATCCCCAACAGGCCGAGCAACGTACCGCGTTGCGTCTGATGACCGTATCGGAAGCGATCGAGATCGAGGGCGTCCGCACAGCGCTGTCGCCTGACACCGCGAAGCGGCGGTTTGCTCATTGGCTTACTATTCCCGTCTGAACTACTAGCCTGCTTAACTTACTGGCGCAAAGCCACGCGCAGCCGAATAGGATCGCGACGTCCCGCTATCCCTCTGCAGGTGACCGGCGCCCGCGCTGCAGCCAAACCCGAATACGGCCGTCCACGACCTCCAGCGCCAAGGGCGCCAAAGACTGACCGACGCAGGGGCCGCGCAGACAGTAACCGTCCTCGGGGCGAAACAGAGCGCCGTGGATCGCACACTGTATGAAGCTGTTGTCGAGATCGAGAAATTGATCTGGCAGCCATTCGAGCGGCGCGCCAGTGTGTGGACAGCGATTGCGATAGGCCGCCAAGATTTCGTCTTTGCGCACTACGAACAGGCGTAGTGGCGGCTCCGCACCGAGCATCAACTCAAAGCCACGCGAACCGGGGTCGGCGATATCATCAAGGTCACAAAGTTCGTAGCATGGCCCGGCGGTGCTCACTGACCCAGCTGATTCAGCATGTTCAGCAGCACATCGAGCAGCTCCTCCGTGCCCATCATGACAGCCATTGCCCCCAACAGCAGCACCAGCAATGCGGTACCGGCCAGTCCTGCCAGCCAGCGACGAGGCTTGGCCACGTTGGCCATTCCGATCGGCCGACTGCTCGGCCGCAGACGCTCGTCGCGCAGATCCGTAACCTTCGCCTCCTCCGCGTCTTCCTGCACGCGGATCAGCGCCTTTTGCAGTTGATCGCGGGCCTTTTCCGCCTCACGCCGGCTCGCTAACGCCTCGTCGGCCTCGGTCTGCGCCTTCTCGAGTTCGCGGCGCATCTCATCGAGCTGGCGGTTAACGTCCTCCAGGCCGTCTTCGAGCATGTGCTGAGCCTCTTCGGCCCCGGTGAGTTCCCGCTGGCGCTCACCGAGTGACGACTCGAGGGTCTCGATGCGCTGCCGCATCGCCTCATAGGATATCGCCTCCCGACCATCGGCCTGCTGCAGCCGGCGTTGCTGCGTCTCCGCGGCCGCGAGCTGCTCTCGCATCTGGGCGGCATCGTGGATCGCCCGATCCCGTACCATCTCGAGTTCTGCCCGCAGCGCGATGAGTTCCGCCGCATCGCCATCGGGCTGACCCGAACGGGTCTGGACATCATGTTCGGCGATGACGCCCCTTAGCTCTTCGACTTCAGTGTCGCGCAGCGCAACATCCGCCAGCAGCGCGTCCCGCTGTTCGCGCAGCGTCTGTTCCTCTGCCGACTGGTCGCGCTGCGCGAGGAGACGGTTCAGGCGATCGACCTCCTGCCGCAGCACTCGCCGCTGATCCTGCTCCTCTTCCAGCTGCGCACGCATCGCATGTTGTTGCTGCTCGTGCGCCAACAGTTCACTCTCATGGGCTCGCAGGGCCTCATCGACTTGCTTCTCCAGATCGATCAGCCGCGCCTGCTCGTCGCCCTTTTGGTTGATCGCGAGTTGCAGGGTCTCACGTTCTGCACTCGCCGCGTTCAGCGCTTCGCTGAGCTCGACCTGCTCCGCGCGCGCGGTTGCCAGCGCGTGCTCACGTTCTTCAAGGCGCTGCTTGATTTCCAACAACTCTGCACGCAGGCCCTCTATGGCCTGTTGGCCACCCGACGACTGTTCGCCAAGCTGTGACCGCAGCGAGTCGTTTTCTGCGCGCAATTGGTCCAGGGCTGTTTCCATGCTTTCCGCGGCCTGCTGTGCCTGTTGGTCTGCGGCGGCGAACGTCTGCTCCGCGCTGGTACGGACTTCCTCGGCCTCGGCAAGGGCGGCGTCCAGGTGCCGCTGCAGATCCTCGACCTGCCGCTCCGCCTGGTCGCGTGCGGCATCGGCAGTCGCCAGTGCCGCCTGTTGGTCACCCGCCTGTTGGCTGGCATCCTGCAGGCTGCCCTCCAGTTCACTGATCCGCGCGTTGGCCTGCTGCAGCGCCTCCACCTGGCCCTCGCCAGCAGCGGCGAGGCGTGACTTCAGGCCTGCATTGGCCTCCCGCAGTTGCACCAGTTCCCTAGCTGATTCCTCGACCCGACGCTCGGCCTCCTCCAGCGCACGACGTTGCGCCGCGAGTTGCTCTGCGGCGCCCTGCTGCGCTCCGTGCAGCAGGCCTTCCAGCTCGGCGATCCGCGTATGCGCCTGTTCCACTGTCTCATGCGAGGCCTGTTGCGCACCGCTGAGCTCGGCCTGCAATGCAGCGCGTTCGCTGTGCAGCTGCGCCAGATCGGCCTGCAGATTCTCGACCCGCTGCTGGCCTTCCTGCTGTGCGGCATCCAGGGCGCTCTGCAGTTCGCAGCGTAAACTGTCCGCCGCGGTATGGGCGGCAGTCAAATCTTGCTCGGCCCTGATCTGCAGGGCCGACAGCTCTGCACGTACCTTTTCCAGGTCAGCCTGCAGCTGGCCGTTGGATTCGGCAGACTGTTCCTCGACCTGCGCGAGTGCGCGATCGGAAGCCTCCGTCGCCTCCCGCAGCTGTTCCTGCAATGCGTCGCGTTGTTTGCCCAACTGAGCCAACTCGGCGCGCAGCTCCTCGGCGTTCTGTCTTGCCTGTTCCTCCTGGCGGGCGAGCTGCTGTTGAAGCTCGACCCCCTCTGCCTGACCGGCCTGGAGCTGATCGAGCCGGTCGGCCAGCAGCGCGCCTCTGGCGGCCTCGGCATCGGCCTGTGCGGCCATCTGTTTCTGATAATCTTCGAGATCCTGCCGCGCCTCTTCCAGATCCAGCTGCAGCGCCGTCATCTCTTCTTTGAGTTCGCCGCGTTCACGCGCGTATTGCTCGCGCTCCTCTTCGCGGTGCCCCAGCACCTCGTTGAGTCGCTCGGCCAACTCTTCGAGGCTGCTGTTGGCCGACTCCGCACGCTCGCGCTCACCAATAAGCTCACGCTCGGCTTTGGCGAGCCTTGCCTGCAGCTGCTTGTCCAGACCCTCGATCTCGAGCATGCGATCACGCAGCGAGGCGCGCTCGCTTTCGACCTCATCGAGATTGCTGGTCAGCTGTTCCATCTCGGCATAGGCCTGCTGCTGCGCAGCCAGGGCCTCACGCTTTTGCGCCTCCGTTTCGAGCAGTTTGCGGCGCGCCTGATCCACCGCATGCCGAACCTGCTCGAGATGCTGCTGACGCTCTGCTGCGACACTCTCCTGATCTCGTTGGACCAGATGCAGGCGCTCCTCAAGCTCTTTGGCCCTGCGTTCTGCCTCGCGCACCCGCTCCTGTACGATTGCATCGTCGGCAGGCTCCACGGCTGCTTGTTCTTGCGCGGTTCCCTGCTGTTCGACAGCGGCGGCGTTGTTGCCCTTGAGCACCGAGACATCGAAGCCGCGTTCGGCCAGCAGGAAGGCGCCGGCCATTGCCCGGCCGCCGCTGTTGCTGTACAGCACATAATGACGATCCTGCGCCAGGCTCGAGGTCTGATAACGCAGTGATTCGAACGGCAGATTGATCGCGCCGGGCCGATGCGATTCGTCAAATTCGTCGCTGCTGCGCAGATCCAGCCAGACTGCGCCTTGCGCCACTTTTTTCTCCGCCGCCTTCGAACTCAGCCGCTCGAGGAGCGGATTCTGAATCAGGTCGAGGAAATCCGCTTTGCTCAGGCGCAGGACTTGACCGTCCTGCAACATGCTGACCGTCGAGTTGCGCGGGGTATCCGACAGCAGGGCCTCTTCACCGAAGGCATCACCGGGTCCCAGAGTTGCGAGCTCGACCGCCCCCTTGCCATCCCCCGCATCGCGCCTCACGACTGCACGTCCGCTGGTCAACATGTAATAGAAGTCACCGGGGTCTCCCTGGCGCACCAGATCGCTGCCCTTCTCGACCTCGACCTGTTCGACACTCATCATGACCCGCTGCAGATTGGCAGCGGGCACCTGCAGCAGCACCGGCGACTGCAGCAGCATGCTCATCCAGTCATCTTCTGTGGCGGCATCGAAATCCCTGACCTGATAGTCGACCGTCTCGCTGCGCGCTAAAAGATCGTTCAAGCGGCGACTGTCGACACGCGCAATGCGCACCGGAGATTTGGCACGCGCGGAATGGCTGCGCGGGATCTGATGGGCTAACGGAAAACGGGCCGTGTCACTCCCGGCCTCGACCGTCTCCATCACCTTACGACCGTTGAGCAGCGCGACGTTCCCATTCAGCAGATAGACATGCTGATGGTCCGTATCTCCTTGCTCAAAAAGCATTTTCCCCTTACCCAAAGACTCGAATCGGACCTCGTCGAGGAGTTCGCCAAGAGCCTCTTCCGGCAAGGTATGCAGCGGCACCAAGGCGCGCAATCGCGCCGCTTCCTCATCGGACGGCGTATCAGTCATACGAGTGGCTGTATCCATTAGAAAATGCTGACCCCCATGGCGCCGGTGAATCCCAGCACGCTTCACTGCTTATCGACCCCTGACATTCGCTTCTTGAGCGTTTCCACTGCAAGTCGATGCCCTGTGGTGCGAAAAGTAGCGCGAGATCAAAATCGGTGTCTCAGGGACGGTATGCACGGCGGCCTCAGATCACCTCGCCATCGAGAGTTTCGGCGCACAAAGGCAGCCCGCTAGAGCGCGCAATTACCTTTCGTCCGCAGCGGCGCCGTATGGCAACCAGCACCCGCCAGGCAATCATGCTGCGGTAGAGCGAGTGACGGATACTGCAGCAACTCTCAAGGTCCGCGTCATGTTCGCTCGTCGCATCATCAGCACAGTCATCGGATCCATCTTTTCGATAGAGGGCATAAAATACGGTATTTCTGCGTACTGAAGCCCGTTTTTCTATGCTATGTTTTGCGCGGTTTCCCACCAAGTGAGCAGGAGTCAACCATGGCAGTTAAAAAGAAGGCCGCGAAAAAGACCGCGGCAGTCGCTGCGTCCGCAGTGAAGGCAATTACCGAAAAACAGACAAAAACGCAGATCATCACCGCAATCGCGGAATCCACCGAACTTTCCAGGAAGGATGTCGCCGCTGTCTTTTCAGCGCTTGGCGACATGATCGAGGCGCACATGAAGCGGCGCGGCTCCGGTGAATTCACGATCCCCGATACGGGAGTTAAGGTCCGTCGCGTGAAAAAGCCGGCCCGGAAGGCACGGATGGGCCGCAACCCGGCCACGGGTGAGCCGATGAAGATTGCCGCAAAGCCAGCATCGACCGTCGTCCGCGTGACTGCCCTGAAGGCGCTGAAGGACACCATCGGCTAGCCCGCAGGGGTGAGGCGCAGGGACGCGCCGAACACAGTGGTAGCCGTAGCTACCACTTGAGTGACCAATCCGCCTGGAGCGGATTGAAACCGCCGCAGGCTGGCCCGCAGGGCGCTGCACGCGGATGTGCAGCGTAAGACCAAGCCCGAGCGAGCAAGAAACCGCCAGGACCGGGATAGCGAAGCAGCGGGAGCAAGTTGTTAAACCGGGGTCACACGCAGATTCCTCCAGTTCTAGGAAAATTTTAGTCCGTTATGACATAGCGGTTTCCGGCCGGTGACCGATTCGGACTAGCCTGCATATTGCACGAAGGTTTCGGGAATCAGGGCGTGTTGAGCAAAGCAGCTGTGTCGATCGGCCGAAGAAGCATAGCCGTAGCTATGGTTCGAGGTGGATCGGCGCAGCTGCGAAGCGCAGCGCGGCCTGAGCCCGAAAAGGACAAATCGCAACCGAAGTGAAAGGGTCTGGTGCGAACACAACCACCGAAAATAATGCGGCAAACTTGGCTGCATCGAGCCGCCTTCGGTAGAGTCGACGACTGGCGCGGTAACCACGGGTCCAGGGGAGTAGCCGTTGCCGGCGGCTTTCGCCACGTACCGGTGCCTCAATCCGGACCATAGTCCCGTTTCCAGTCGCCGCTCATCGCACCGGACGTGCGGATTTCCCGCATCCGGCGCTCGGACGAGGTCTCATGCCTTCGCCCACGGAAAGTTCTGCGTACGCACCGTCAGTCGCTGCAACCCCAAATCCCCATGGAGGTACTCGTCAGGAAAGCGTGCCGTCCCCTGACCCGACTGTTTGTGTTTCTTGCATAACCACCGGCGCAGCCGCTCGGTCGCGTGGCGGTCTACCGCCCTGTAGGCTTTGCTGACCGGCCCCAAGGAAAAGTAGTTGGCCCAACCGACAAGGAGTCGGTTCAGTGCGACAACTTGCTCCTCGGGTTCTTTCAGCAGCCATCGGCGTCTGGTCGCCTCGCTGATCGTGCGGCATACCTTCCGGATGCTCTTCGTCGATGGGCGCGTGCCAATATAGGCCCGCCCCGTCTGCGTCGAGTAGCACCGCCCGAAGGTATAACCCAGAAAATCGAAGTGCTCCTGCGGTAGCCGGCAACGCCCAGTCTTCGTTTCGTTGACCGTCAGCTTGAGCCGCTCCATCATCATCCGCATGGCCGCCATGGCCGACTCACCCGTCCCTCGGCAGCAAATGACAAGGAGAGTAGGCCGAGGGAATCTCACCCTCGGCCTCTCGCAGAACGCAGCATGAACCTCTCGACTCACTGCGCTCCCATTACCCAACCGTCGGCAACAAACCCATCCGCCAGTGTGGGAACATTGACGGAAAGTTCTTCGCCACTCGTCCCAACCAGTGCTCAGCACGTCGCCGATGACGGTTCAGCTTCTTGAACTTCCGCATTGCCCACCACACCAGTTTGGAGTTGATGTGCCTGAGTGTCATGTACATCTGGGAACGATAGAAACGACCATAATAGTTGATCCAACCCTGTATCTTGGCTCTGAACATCAGTGACAGGTCCTCGATGGACTTGTCACTGCGTTTGGGCATTTGCCAGCTTCTCACTTCCTGCCGAATTGCCTTTCCCGCACTGTTGCTCATCGCCGGGCTGAAGTTGATGAAGTACTTTCCCCACCTGTTCTTTGATCGCCGGGCACGAAACGTATAGCCCAGAAAGTCAAAGCCCGTCACAGGATAAGTCCCTCTCCTATCTGCATCCTTGCAGTACACAATCTTCGTCTTTACCGGGTGCATCTCCAGGCCGCAATCCTGCAGCCGCTTCTCCAATGCCGCTCTCAGCTGTTCCGCTTGTGCCAGCGTTCGACAATGGGCAAGCCCATCATCAGCATATCGACACCACGGCGAATCGGGATATTCCCGATCCATCCACGCATCGAAGGCATAGTGCATGAACAGATTTGACAGCACTGGACTGATCACACCGCCTTGGGGTACTCCTCTTACACGTGCAACCACACTGCCATCTGACTGCTGTACCGGTGCTGTAATCCAGCGCTCAATATAGAGTAGAAGCCAGGGATTATCCGTGTGCCGTTTAACCGCCTTCATCAACAGGTGATGATCAATGTTGTCGAACAGTCCGCGGATGTCAAACTCCAGAACCCAGTCATAGCGCCAGCAACGCTCTCGCGTGACTGCCAACGCCTGATGGGCTGACTTACCCGGCCTGTAGCCATAGGAGTCGCCGAGAAAATACGGCTCCACCAAGGGCTCAAACGACAATTTGGCCACCGTCTGGGCCACCCTGTCGGAAACAGAGGGAATACCCAGCTTTCTTTCTCCACCGTCCTTTTTCGGTATCGCTACCGTTCGCGTCGGTGGCGGAAAGTAAGACCCTGAAGAGAGCCGATTCCACAGCTTATAAAGGTTCCCCTTCAGTTTGAACTCAAATTGCTCTATCGTTTCACCATCGACACCTTCAGCGCCATCGTTGGCTTTTACCAATTCCCAGGCGCGCATCACTGCGTGCTTGGAAACCTTGAACGGTTTTGTTGTTTCCATAAATTCCTCCCGATCACTTACCGGTCGGCAGCTCAACGTTCTCTCTGCGCAAGATCCGATCTGTGCGGTTGACCTACAAATCCAACTGAATAACTGACCCCCTTCGCTCCAGCGCCATTACAGCGCCTTCAACACTACTACGGGGCCATCCGCCCCTGTGCCTTGCATTGGTACTCTGGCTCTCGCAGGATCTCTACTTGAGCTTCTCCCTTAACATCAAGGCGACAGGTTCCCACGTTCCACACAAGCGCCTGTACCACGTTCATGCCTTCTTCATGCCGGCCGCCATCTGGGCAGTAAACAGGTCTCCCCCAGACTCATCCCGAGTTAACGACTACCCCTCGGTTTTGACGACATCCCTACGCTTTCGACAAGTCAGCAAAGGTTCACTTACGTTCATCTCCGTGGTACCTACCTGACAGGGTCAAGCCCTGCCTTTTCCACAACGCTCACCACCATGGCTCTTTACCATCGCAGCTTGTGGCGGTTTGAAGCCTCCTCCTGCAAGGCGGCTCCGAGGGGCCAAACCCTCATCACTTGTGCGACACGCACTGACCGATGCTTACGCAGCAGTCAGTGCTCGTGGCACACAGTCATCGGCAAAATTGACGATCCGGGCCTGAAGACGATCCTCCAGTCCCAACGTTTTCCACCCCAGCAGGAAACGGCGCATGTACAGGTTGCTGAGCAGCGGCGAGATCGGTGCCCCTTGCGGGATACCGCGCTTGCTATCCTTCGCCCGTGTGGTGCGTTTCCTTCGACCACGCCCGTCATCCTCTTCGACCGCCACCACCAGCCACTGCTTGATCAAAGCCAGGACGTGGCGATCACTGATCCGCCGCGCCACGCTCTGCATCAGCTCAGCGTGTGGGATCGCGTCAAAGTAGCCTGACAGATCCGCATCAATGACGTCCGTGTAACCCGTGTTGAGCAACTTGTGGACATGGCGCACCGCATGATGGGCGTTGCGTCCTTCCCGATAGGCATACTGCGCCGGTTGCAGGTCGGCCTCGAAGATCGGTGACAGTACTAACACCGCCGCCGTCTGGACCACCCGATCACGGATCGTGGGTATGCCTAACGGCCGCTGCTTGCCGTTCGGTTTGGGGATATAGACCCGGCGCACCGGACTCGCCCGGTAGCGCTTCTCCTTCAAGGCTTGCGCCCGCTCACCCAACCACCGCTCGACCCCGTACGCCTCGATCTGCGCGAAGTCCTCACCGTCTACCCCCGGCTTGCCCCCATTACTGCGGGCCAGCCGAAAGGCGTGGGCGAGAATGTCTCCCCGGTAGATCTTGTCGTACAGGGCATAGAAACGAAAATCGGGCGATTCCTTCGCTTTCGCATGAAGTGCCTGCTGAAGTTTCTTTAGCTTTTCCGGAGCTTATAGGCCCATGCCAGTCTCCTCTACCTCACTTCTTTTAACACTGCCCTCGAACTGAGGCCCCTTCCCTCCACCGGCATTACCCGGCCTCAACGGTAATACGGGCCTCCCGCCACCCCAGTCGGCCCGGCCTGGCCCTCGCGGGTTGCCGGTTGGCGCACACGCTACGCCTCCATCTGGGGCTTCCCGTGTTGCGTCGTTCTCCCTTGTACATGCATGCCGTCGCCACTACCCCGGCGGAACCACTGGGTGCGTTCATCGCTCGCTTCCCCAGCAACAGCGGCCTTCCCCGAATTACAGGCGGGTCGGCTTCCGCATTGCCCTTTTCGAGGCCTGCTCAGCGTTCACTACTCGTTCGGCCTGCATGCTCGCCAAGTCACTAAATGACCTTCTACATCGAAGGCTTCGACTGCTTCGTTACCTCCACAGCCGCTCCGATTGCTACCGGCTGGAGCGATAGATGCCGGGTGGGAATCTCACCCACTGAGAGAACGCGCCTTTTCACGGCGCACTGCAATATGCAGGCTAGCGTCCAGCGCGGTTATCGCGCCAGTTTAAAAAGCGCCGCTCACGCGGCGCTTTTTCTTTCTTAACGTGGCTGACGGAGGATCAACTGATCATCGCGCTGCGTGAATTCCAGCTGTTTGAGAAAACTCATTCCGAGCAGCACCGGGCTGCCGGAAGGCATCGAAGGCACAATCGAGGCGCGCACCTCTTTTAGGTGGATGCTGCCCAGCCCCACCTGATCGAGCACTGTCTGCCATACCGCAACCGGGCCATTGGCGGTCTGGCTGATGCCGCCGTTGCGTCTGTCCAGCGCCAATCGATCCGCCAGGGCCTCGGGGACCGCCACGTCAGTCGCACCGGTATCGAGCAGGAAGGTCACGCGCCGACCATTGATCAGGCCATCGGCCACATAGTGACCTTGTACGTTGCGTTGCAGCACGACCTCCTCAGACCCGTCACTGCCGGTCTGGACCAGCGGCGTTGCATTGGGGTTGAGGCGTGATTCCAGGGCATCCTGAAACACCAGCGTCAATAGCACGAGCCCGGCGACCCATGCCATAAGCAGCATGGCACGGCCGGTGCGCTGGACCCCAGGCTGATCTGGCTGTCGTGGCATCGACTTGTTACCTTATGACATCCACCAATTCTCTTGGAGCGGGTCTTGTCGATGAAGTTCAGGCCGATCGATTCTCGGGCGAACGCATGACGACAGTTTGCCAGCTGATCTATATCCACGACCCCATGTGCAGCTGGTGCTGGGGTTTCCGACCCACCTTCGAGCAACTGTGCGCAAGCCTACCCCGGCAGGTGTCGGTCACGCGCCTGCTCGGTGGGCTCGCTCCCGACAACGACCAGCCGATGTCGGCCGATATGCAGATACGACTGCAACAGACCTGGCGGCGTATCCGGCAACGCATCCCGGGGACACGGTTCAATTTCGACTTCTGGCAGGTCTGCGATCCGCGGCGCAGCACCTGGCCAGCCTGCCGCGCAGTAATCGCCGCACGCGAATTCGATAGGGCGCTCGAAACGGCGATGATCACTGCGATTCAGCATGCGTACTACGTGGAGGCCAGGAACCCATCGGATAGCAATACCTTGGTTTCGCTTGCAGAGCATCTGGGCATCGACGGCATGGCATTTGCTCAGCGCCTTGAAGCGCCGGAGACTCGAGCGACGCTCGCCGATGAGATCGCGCAGGCACGCGGTATGGGCGCCGACAGTTTCCCGAACTTGCGTCTGCAGATCGGCGATAGCCTGTGGCCCGTGCCGCTGGACTATACGGACGCGGGCGCTATGTCGGCGGCCATCCAGGTCCTGACCGAGGCCTGATCGATCCACTGTCAAAGAAAACCGGGCGCAGCCTCGTTCTGCCGTTTACCGCAGCGGGGGGTACGCGTAGCCCGGGGGCGACATGCCGCGCTGGTACATGGGCATGGGCGGAGCCATCGGCCGCATTCGACGCATCTCGCGTTGTTGCATGTCACGCATCAGCTGGCGGCGGTAATGCACTATGGCGCTCTGTCCATTGGCCGCGACATCGTACACCTTCCACTGCTCGCGCTGCCGATACAGCCGGAAGTCGAGACGTGCGGGATAGGTTCCGGGGTTGAGGATCGCAACGGAAACAAGCGCGGTACGGCCGTCATTGCCGGCGCGCGGTGGCAAGAAACGCACCTGCTGGTCATCGTAGCCCTCCAGTTTTTGCGCCATCTTGGTCAGGAAGGTGCGCTTGATGTCCTCGGCCATTACCTGACGTCGCGGTGCATCGAGGTTCTCATAGAGCCGGCCGCCGGCCGACTTCGCCATGTAGTCGAAATCGAAATAAGGCGCGATCTCGCTATCTAGAAAGGCGGCCAGCGTCTCGGCCGAGGGTCTTGTCTCAGCGTTCAGAAAAGCCAGCAGCCTGTCGACCCCGGCGCGCAGCACCAGTGCGGGATTTTCTGGCGGCGCGACCGCCAGAGGCCCACGCACATCCGGAACGGGTGTCGATTCATACTGCGGCACGGCCTGCGCGCCGCCCATCAAAAACAGGGCACCCACCAGCAGCCATTGCACTGATTTCATTGTTGTCCTCCCAAGTTGAATTTTCATCGGAAGCTTCCCTCGAGCTTTGCGGCGCAGCCGCGGCGATCGTTGCAGAGGTTGCCAAGCCGCGTCGCTGATTGCAATGCGGAGACTCCAGTCAGGTGGTGATTTTGCGATAGATGTCGGAGACCTTGAGCGGCAGCTTGGCGACATCATCCAAGACAGTGTAATTGGCGGCGCCGTACATGTGTGGCAGATAGTCCTGTCCCTCACGATCGATAGTGATGCAATAGGCGTGAATTCCTTCACGACGGGCCTCGAAGAGCGCTTGGCGGGTGTCTTCGATGCCGTACTCGCCCCGATACTCCAGGTCGTAGTCGTCGGGTTTGCCGTCGGACAGGGTGACCAGCAGTTTGGTACGCGCCTCGATCTGCTTGAGCTTATGCACCAGATGGCGGATCGGCGCGCCCATGCGCGTGTAATCCTTGGGCTCGATGCCACAAACCCGGCCGATGACCAGGTCGTCCCAGGGATCATCAAAATCCTTCACGCGGAAGGCCTCGCAGCGCTTGCGGGTCCAGCCGGAGAAACCATAGATGGCATAGCGATCACCTAGGGTATTCAAAGCCTCGGCCAACAAGATCAGCGCCTCCCGCTCTGCCTCGTTGATCCATCCGCGGGTGGAGCCGGACATGTCGATCATGAACATCACGGCGATATTGCGCTCCTCCTTGTGCATGCGGGTAAACAGGCGATCGGTCATTTCCAACCCCATACGTACATCACCCCAGGCCTCGACCAGGGCATCGATGTCGACGTCATCCCCATCGCTTTGCCGCCTGAGCATTCGGTCCTCGCCGCGCAGGATCTCGAAGGTGCGACGCAGCGAGCGCACGAAGCCGGCGTACTTACCTAGGGTGGCGTGATAGAACGCGGTATCGCCGGGTGCGACATCGACCTCCCGCAGCACGCACCAGTTTTTCTTGTGCGCCTGGCGGGCGACATCCCATTCGTTGTAGAGAAACGCCCCTTCTTCATGGTAAGTGCCCCCCCATACCTCCTCGGGGTTGAGCGACTGCTCCTCTGCCAGGCTGGCGTCGTATTCGCCTTCGCCCGCAGGCGTCAGGTACTCGGGAGGGATATCACCCAGATCGAGCAGGATTGAAACGAGTTGCTCACGTACCCTGTCGGGTATCGGAAGCGGTTGTTCGGCGAGGGTGACCTCGATTTGCAGCGGGCTGGATTGCTCAGAGTCCTGGGTTTCCTGCAGCTCGAACTGCGACGGCGGCGCCTGATCCAGGCGACTTTCCACGATCTCTTCCGCAATCACGCGCAGACTCTCGCGCAACCGGGCCTTGTCACGCGCGATGCGTCGCAGTCGCGCGGACCAGGCCGCCTCGGGGTTCAGGCCGCCCTGATAGCAACGCTGCGGCGGCGCACCGGCCTCGTAGAGCCGCTCGATCCAGTGCAGGCTGTCTTGGACGGTGGCCTCGCCGCGTGCGAGATCACGCGCCGCCTGCTGCCAGGCGTCTGACAGCGGCGCATCACCCAGAACGGCGCTCACTGCCCGCATCCGCCGAAACAGCCCGGGCAACTCGACCGCTATGCGCGTGTCGAGGCGCAGGGTCTCGAGCGCCCGGAATACCGCCAGCGCCCGTTCGCTGTCCGCGAATGCACCACAGAACTCGGCAAGGTTCACATTCAGGGTGCCGTATCGGGTCTGAGCCCAGAGTTGCGTCGCAATCGCTTTGAACAGTTGGAAATTGTCAGCCCGGTTGTCGAGGCGAGCGATGATCTCGGGCAGATAGATAACCTCGCCATCGGTCCACGCAAACTCGCCGGGCTCGATCTTGAGACGTCGCCCCTCCAGGCCCTGCAGAAAGGGGAGGAGAATCGGCACGGCGTCTTCATAGAGCGAGCCCGCGGCACGCTGGTGACCAACTGCCAAGAAGCCTTCGAGGTCGCGGATGACCGCCATCGCCGACTGCAGGCCGGATTTGTCATAGCTGTCCATCGCATACAAACACCATGCGGAGACAACCTCCGGCTCTACACCGAGCAGCGCCTCTTTGGCGCGGTTGGCGAATTGAAACGCCAGTTCGGTGTTGGTGGCGGCGGCACGGCGCGTCCATTCGAGGACGAAGTCCTGGCGATCACGTGGCATCCCCGCCAGTACCGCCGCCAGCTCATCGGTGCGGATGAACGTGAACTCGGCCTCGAGGTAGTCCTCGAGACGCGAGACGATAGTGGTGGCGTCGAGGGGCTGTCGGCTCAAGGGCAGTGGCTGTTTGTGGTCCGCCGGAAGCGCGGACATGCGGGAACTCTATCAACAACTCAGCGTGAGCACGACCTCCAGGCGAACGCCGTTGTCGCGCCGCAAGGCATCCGGGCATTCACGCACGCCGATCGGCGGGAAACTGGGTGACGTTATCGAACGGCACTCTGCTGCGGTTGGCCTTTTGCGACGGCTTACCCATCAGATAACCCTGGCCGCGCACGAAGCCAGCGGCGCGCGCTGCATCGAGAGTGGCATCGTCTTCGATACCCTCGGCGACCAACTGATGCCCCGAATCGCGAATCATCTGGGCAAGGTGAGTGACCATATTGCGCTGCGTCTCATCCTGCAGCCCCTGGACGAGGGTGATGTCGAACTTGACCACGTCGACCGGCATGCTGGCAAGGTAGCGTACCGAAGAATAGCCACTGCCGAAGTCATCCAGTGCGATCTCAAACCCCCGTTGCCGTAACTCAGTCAGATTGTCATTGGCAAGTCCGATCTGGGTGATCAACGCCGTCTCGGTCACCTCGAGCATCACCCGATAGTCTTTCAGCAACGGCTGGAGTTCGCTCAACCAGGTGCACACCTGCTCATGCACCACCGTCGGCCCAGACAGATTGATCGAGACCCCGGTGCCAGGTTGCAGCCTGCCCTCACGCAGATCCGTCAGCACGCGGCCTATCACAGCACGGTCCAGTTCGACCTCGAGGCGGCGCGCCTCCACCACAGGAAAAATGTTCGACGGCTGAATCAGTTCTCCATCCTGGTTTATGCGCACCAGCGCCTCATAGTGGCAGATAGTGCCGTCATTCAGATCGACGATCGGCTGATAAAACATCGTCAATCCCGTACCATAAATCACGGCATCGTATACCGCCATGTTGACCCAACTCGAGAACAGGCCCTCGGAATCGCGGGCCAATGCCTCGGTGAACATCACGACATTGGCGTGGCCCGGGCGCTTGGCGCGGAACATCGCAACATCTGCCTTCCAATGCAGCGTCTGCAGGTCGTCGAGATCGTCAACCCGCGCATTTGCCAGCCCGGCGCTGATTCTCAGGGGTTCGCGTATCCCAAGCTTGCCGAAATCGTAGCCGACGATCTTTTCATGACAGCGCTCTGCAATACGCAGGGCCGAAGGCTCGTCGCAGTCGAGCAATACCACCGCAAACTCATCACCACCAATTCGGAAGAGCTCTTCGCCGCGGCGCAGCACCGAGTTGATACGGCTGGCGATTACCTTGAGAACCTGATCGCCGATGCTGTGGCCATAAGAGTCGTTGATTGCCTTGAAGTGGTTGACGTCGAACAGGGCGAAGCAGACACCCAGGTCTCGATCGCCCAGGACTTTGGGCAGGTTCTGCATGAACTCATCGAAGGCACGTCGGTTCTTTGCGCCCGTCAGCGCATCGTGATGCGCCATTGCCCAGAGTTCCTGGCTCTTCTCCTCAAGGCTGGTATGCACATCGGTCAGCTGATTCTGGTACGCGTTCAGCGATTCGCGAATTTTCTCCATCTCGGCGATCGGCAATACCCCCCCCAGCGAGTCGAGCGTCAGCCCCCCCGGGCTGTCTTTTAGTCGATCGATATGCGCCGATATCGCGCGCAGCGGACGCACGATCAAAAAAACCAGGGTGGGGAACAGCAGCAGCGCAAACACCCCCAAGACCACGCTCAGATTCAGGATCGCACCCGACAACATCGCGGTCACCGCCTCATCCATCGGATTGTCGCGCAGTTCGAAACGCACTGTAGATTGCAGCTCCGGCCAGGTAAGGCTTGTCCCGTTGCCATCGGCAAACTCAATGGTGCGCGGGTTCACGTAGCGATACGCATGCCGCTCGCGGATCTGATCGACGAAGCGAATACGCATGCCTACATAGCCCCGCGGCCCCTGACCGATTGCACCGCTACGCCCGAAAACCGGGCGGAAAACCAACAAGGTCGGTTCGCTCGAGGAATAATCGACATAGGCAGGAGGGGGCGGTGTGGCTACCTGGTGCGGCATCGCTTTGTGGCCCAGCTCGGCCAACGCGAGACCCTCGCGGTCATACACTTCGGCGTCGACCGCCTCGCCCGGCAGATAATCGGTATTCTGCAGGCGGTGATCGCGCCAGAAGGCATAGTGGCGCGGCGACCGCAGCTGTTGGCCAACCTCTTCCCATGCGGCGAACCGCTCGATCGTACGCTCGGCATCCTGGCGGAGATAGTCCATGACTTCACCGATCTCTTCGCGTGCGGCGGCCAGACTGGTGGCCTGCATTTCACCGCGCACGCGCTGGAATTCGCTGTAGGTGAAGGCGCCATAGCCCAAGAAGGTGAGCAGCACCAGAGCGACCATGATGACTGCATAGCTGCTGATCGACAAACCACGCTGGGACCTAGCCTGCATATCTCACCGTTTTTCGTAACGAGGACGCCGAGACGCCGCTATGGCGGGGTGCACGGAGTGGAAGCCGGTTAAGGCGTAGTCGACACTACGTCGAACCGCGTGCAACGAGTACGCCCCGCCATGGCGAGGGTATCGGGGGCCGCAGCAGGAAATCGGTGGGAGATGCAGGCTAGCCATGCCGACTCCCTGCGATCACATGCAGCACGCGATCGAAAAGATCGGATGCATTGGCGAGATCCAGCAAGTGGTTGGCGCCGGCTACCGCGTGTACCCTGACGCCGGCGTCTCGCAACGCGGCCAGCCAATCTCTGTCGATGTCTTTGTCCCGGTCCCCGAAGATCACGGTGACGGGCATCCTGCCGTCGGCCACTGTCTGTTGCATGCGGTCCCGATCCCAATGGCTGTAAGACAGAAAGGCTGCAGCCGTGGTGCTGTAAGCGTTGCAAAACTGCAGTGCATAGACATCCAGAGCGTTGTCGCTGCGGCGCAGCGCGTCATGTGCGCGTTTTCGCATGGCGCTGAACCGATCTGCAGCCTGCACTTCGCCAAAATATGACGGGCTGACCAGCAGCAACTGGTCGACGGCCAGGTCGGGATGCGCCTCGAGCAGTGCGGCCAGCTGAACGCCGCCACTGCCGTGCCCGATCAGGATCGGAGGCTTCCCTGTGCGTTTGCTCAACCAACCCGTCCAGGCAAGCAGCTCGGCCACGTCCTGCTGCATCGAATGGGTATGGATGGCCGCACAGTCCAGGCTCTGCTGGCGGCGGTCCAGACCGAGGCTCAACGAGGGTGTGAGCACACTGAAACCTTCGCCGGCCAGCCCTTCCGCCAGGCGCCGAACGGCGGGAAAATCGCGCGTCTGCAGCCAGCCGTGAAGGATCAGGATCGCCGGCTCGTCCACTGCCCCGGGCCAGTACTCCGCCTGGACGGCCCGATCCTGGAAGATCGCGAGCTCCATTCGCGCACTGCCCGCCTGGAGTGTTGTCGGCAGCCCAATCAGCAACAGCCAAACAATTAGGGAGGTTAGGGGCACTTTCTCGTCCAAATAATCAAGATATTTACATAACCTGCTCAACAATAGCTTATTTTTTTAAACCGTACACCCTTTTGTCCCATCGCCGGGATCACGTCGTCCGGGCATCGTGCCGCGGCCCAGCCGGGCGGCGGCGCAGCGGAGGCGAGAAATCAGGCGATGCCGAACGACCTCAAACCAACGCCGCGGGCATGGCCTCGCGCAGTGGGGGGGGGGGGGGGGGGGGGGAATCTAGTTGGGGATGGCGTCGTCGGCGTTGCCGATGGTCCCGTCGGGCCCGGCGCTGGAGAGCGTGTACTGCTGGGGATTGATGTTGGTTGCCGCCGTATCGCGCTGGTAGCGATAGATATTGCCCCAAGGGTCGCGCCAGGGCTGGGTCCCGGCCGGTGCGGATGCCGCCACCTGGATGCCGCTGTCGTTGGTGTAAACATTCACCGAAGCACCCGCATAACCCCCGGGTTCGACGGCCGCGAGGCTGTTCTCCAACGCGAGGTCGTCGAGGATCAGCTGCATCTGCCGGATGTCCTTAAGCGCCGTACCGTAGCGGGCCTCAACAACGTAGCCCTGGTAAATTGGAACCGCAATCGCCGACAGGATCGCGAGGATTGCCACCGCGATCATAATCTCGATCAGGGTCAATCCGGTCTGTTTCCTCTGCATGGCCCCGCCTCCTGTAATTTGCTGCCCGGCCTTTGTGCCGGATGATGGCACAACACGAGTAGCTGGGCTGTGGCCTGCTCCGCCGCCGGTCCGATACCCCGGCAGTCCCTGACCGCCGTTCAGCCGAGCGCGACCTCGACCTGCGATGGGCATACGGCTGATAGCGTCCCGGAGGGGCAACTTCTTTAATCCAGCACAGACCCCGGGACGCAAGCCGCCACGTGACCGAGGGTCCGCCGGGGGATTCTGGCATGATGCCCTGGTGGGCGTCAGAACAACGAGGCGGAGAGCTCGTTGACCGCGACCAGCATATCGCGGTCGTCGGTCAAGGCCTGCGCGACGCAGGCGCGGCAGGCGACCACCGGGTCGACGCCGCTGGCGATCAGCTTGGCGGCATGCACCAGCAGGCGCGTCGAGGCGCCTTCATCCAGCCCCTGGCCCTTGAGATTGCGGGTCATGTGGGCAAACCGGACCAGGCGTGCAGCCAACTCGGCATCGATCCCAGACTCCCGCTCGATGATCTGTTGCTCGAGTGCCGCGTCGGGGTAATCGAACGCCAGCGCGACGAAGCGCTGCCGCGTCGACTGTTTAAGGTCTTTGAGCACCGATTGATAACCCGGATTGTAGGACATCGCCAGGCAGAAACCGGGGGCGGCCTGCAGTAGCTCGCCGAGCTTTTCCATCGGCAGCACCCGCCGGTCGTCGCCCAGGGGATGGATCACCACGGTGGTGTCTTTGCGCGCCTCGACCACTTCATCAAGGTAGCAGATGGCTCCGGCACGCACGGCGCGCGCGAGTGGCCCATCGACCCAGGTCGTTTCACCGCCTTTGACCAAGAAACGTCCAACCAGATCCGACGCCGTCAGGTCGTCATGGCACGACACGGTGACCAGCGGACGCTGCAGGCGCCAGGCCATATGCTCCATGAAGCGCGTCTTGCCGCAGCCGGTGGGACCCTTCAGCAGCACCGGTAGGTTGTTGCGATAGGCGGCCTCAAAGACCGTGATCTCGTCGCCGACCGGCTGATAGTAGGGTTCGTCGGTGATGTAGTTTTGTTCTGGTCTGAGGATCAAATCCGGGCCCCGCGTCGGTCAAAAGACTCCACCCTTCTTAGGCTAACCAGCGGCCCTGGCTGCCACAACCCTGCGCCTCACACCGCGAACCTTATCTATTAATTTATTAGCGCATCGGAAAATTCGATTGTTTGCGCATAGCGATGGGGTGCCAACGGGAGTATCGTTACCGGTCCCTGAGAACGCCCGCTGCGCCACAGGCCGCGACGGACGCCTAGACGAAGAATTGCAGGTCCTGGAGGACCTTCCAGCGACGGCAGTCGACGGCCGCGATCGTTCGTTTCGGCTCATCATCATCTGCGACGGAGGACTATCCATGACGGAAGTCGTAGCCACCAACGAGACTATTCTCGTCGTCGGTGGCGGCATCAGCGGCATGACTGCCGCGCTCGAAGCCGCCGAGACCGGGAAAAAGGTCGTGCTGGTCGAGAAACGCCCCTACCTGGGCGGTCGCGTCAGCCAGTTGTACAAGTACTTCCCCAAGCTCTGCCACCCGACCTGCGGGCTGGAGATAAACCAGCGGCGTACGAAAACGAACCCGAACCTGACCATCCTGACGATGGCCGAGGTGACGGGGATCGAGGGCGAAGCCGGGGCCTATACGGCTACGGTCAAACTGGCGCCACGCTATGTCAACGACAACTGCACCGGCTGCGGCGAATGCGCCAAGGTGGTCGAGGCCGAGTTCGACGATGAGTACAACTATGGCATGAGCAAGCGTAGGGGCGCGTATCTGCCGCATGTGATGGCGCACCCGATGCAATATGTAATCGACCCGCGCATCCTCGGTACTGATGACGCGCAGAAGGCCAAGGAGGCCTGCAAGTACGGCGCGGTCGACCTCGACATGCAGGAGCGCGAGATCCGGTTTCCCGCCGGCGCGGTCATCTGGGCCACCGGATGGCAGCCCTACGACGCCGCAAAGATCCAGCCGTATGGCTACGACCGCTTCGACAATGTCATCACCAACGTCGAGTTCGAGCGCATGGCCGACCCCAAGGGCCCGACCGGCGGCAAGATCGTGCGCAAGGATGGCAAAGAGGCCAAGAAGGTCGCCTTCATCCAGTGTGCCGGTTCGCGTGACCGCAACCACCTCTACCACTGTTCGCGTATCTGCTGCATGGCCTCGCTGAAACAGACCCACTACGTAGTGGATGCCTATGAAGACGCCCAGGTGACGATCTATTACATCGATATTCGGGCAATTGATCGCTTCGAGGACTTCTATCAGACCGTAAAGGACATGAATAACGTGACCTTCGTCAAGTCCAAGGTCGCCAACGTCATCACCGACAAGGACGGCAATCCGATCTGCTGCGGGGTCGACACCGAGGGTTATCACCGCTACGAAAACTCTCATGACCTGGTGGTGCTCGCGACCGGCATGGAGCCGTCGGTGGCCAAGGGTAACTTCCCGGTCGATATCGTGATCAATCGCGAGGGCTTCATCGAGCCCGATGCGGCCAACGGCGGTGTGTTCGCCGCAGGGTCGGCATCTGACGCACTGGATGTCAACCGCGCGGTTCAGCATGCGACCGGGGCGGCCCTGAAGGCCATCCAGGTCGTGAACCGCGTAGCAAGGGCGGAGGGTTAAGCAATGGCAGACGACAAGAAATTCGCGGGCTTTGTGTGCACCGGCTGCGGCATCGGCGAGCGCCTGGATGCCAGCCAACTAGAGATGACAGCGACCCGTGACGGCAAGATGCAGTCTTGCGCGCAGCACGAGATGCTGTGCAGCAAGCAAGGGGTGGAGATGATCCGTGATGCCATCGACAACGACGGTGCCACGCACATCATGATCGCGGCCTGCTCGCGGCGCGCCAAGGTGGAGGCATTCAATTTCACCGACGTCGCGATGTCGCGCGCCAACCTGCGCGAGGGCGTGATCTGGTCACGCCCGGACACCGATGAGAATCGGGAGACCACGCAGGAGATGGCGAACGACTACATCCGGATGGCCTGCGCCGAGGTCAAGTTCATGACCAAGCCGAGTCAGTCCGGCGAGCAAGAACTGAACAAAACCATACTGGTGGTCGGCGGCGGCGTCAGCGGCATGACCGCCGCACTGGAGACCGCTGCGGCCGGTTTCCCGGTTCATCTGGTCGAAAAGACCGGCGAGCTCGGCGGCTGGGCCACCAAGTGGCACAAGCGCATCCCCGGACGCGCCGCGGCCGATGGCGTCGGCAACGGCACCAACGTCGACCTGCCGATGCCGATGGACAACGATATCGGCGAGATGATCGCGGCGGTCGAGGCCAACGAGCTGATCACGGTGCACCTCAACAGCACCCTGACCAAGACTTCGGGTGCGCCAGGCCGTTTTTCGGCGGACATCACGACCGAGTCGGGTGGCACTGCAACCGAGAACTTCGGCGCAATCATCCAGGCCTCCGGCTGGAAGGAGTTCGACCCCTCGGCCATCCCTTCACTGGGGTCGGCCAACGCCGATGTGGTCAGCAATGTCGAGCTCGAGGCATTGGCCAAGGCGGCCGGGGATAGCCCGATAAAGCGTCCGTCCGATGGCAGAGAAGTAAAGTCGGTGGTGTTCGTCCAAAACGCCGGTCAGGCCTCGACCGAGGAAGGCCATCTGCCCTACCACTCCGGCATCGGCGACCTGATTGCGATCAAGCAGGCGCTGTATTTCAAGGCGCAGAATGGCAAGGAATGTGACACGACCATCCTGTTCGACAACTTGCGTACCCCGGGTGCCGCTGGCGAGGATTTCTACCGCTCAGGTCAGCAGCACATGGTGATCTTCTCGAAGGGCCAGGTGAAGGAGGTGACCGGCGGCGGTAACGGGGCCACAGTCAACTTCAAGGACCTGATCCTGGAAGAAGACGTCAGCCTTGAGGCCGACCTGGTGGTGCTGGACCTGGGCATGGTGCCCAACTCCGGCCCCGACCCGTACGCAGCCAACGAGTCGCAGGAAGGCATGACGGATGACGAGAAGACCGAGGCCAATGACGCGGCCGAGATCGCGATTCCGGTCGATTCGATCCTCGCACTTGATTACCGCCAGGGCAGCGATCTGCCGCAGCTGAAGTGGGGCTTCACCGATTCGCACTTCATCTGCTTCCCCTACGAGACACGCCGCACTGGCATCTATGCCTGTGGTCCAGTGCGTCGCCCGATGGATATCAAGCAGGCCCAGGACGACGCGACCGGCGCCGCGATGAAGGCGATCCAGGCGGCGGTCAACGCCGGCCAGGGCGCCGCCGCGCATCCGCGGGTCGGTGACCTGTCCTACCCGTCTTTCCGCAAGGAGGGATGCACCCAGTGCAAGCGCTGCACCGTGGAGTGCCCGTTCGGCGCCATAAACGAGGACGAAAAACGTTATCCGGTGTTCAACGAGTCGCGCTGCCGCCGTTGCGGTACCTGCATGGGCGCCTGCCCGGTGCGTGTCATCTCGTTCGAAAATTACTCGATCGATTCAGTCGGTCAGCAGATAAAGAATGTCGACGTCCCGGACGAATTCGACGAGAAGCCGCGCATCCTGGTGATGGCCTGTGAAAACGATGCCTACCCGGCACTGGATCAGGCGGCGATGAGTGGCCAGGAGATAAGCCCCTGGGCGCGCGTGATCCCGGTGCGTTGCCTCGGATCGGTGTCCCTTTCCTGGGTCACCGACGCGATGAACAGCGGTTACGACGGCATCATTATGATGGGCTGCCAGCGCGGCGACGACTACCAGTGCCACTTCGTGCGCGGGTCGACCATGGCGGCCGAACGGATGGCCAAGGTCGGTGACACCCTGTCGACCCTCAACCTCGAACCCGAGCGCGTGGTCGTGCACGAAGTCGCGATTACCGACATCGAGCGCGCACCGCGCCTGATCAAGGAGATGGAAGAGGTCATCGAAAGAGTGGGCATGAGCCCCTTCAAGTTCTAAGCGAGGTTCGTGATGAGCGATATGAACAATGCAATGGTCGACAAGTATCGCAACAGCTTCCTGTCGGAGGTTGAGGCGAACGTCGAGGAGGGCGAGTGGGTCAAGATGTGCATGCAGTGCGGCGTATGCGCCGGCTCCTGCCCGCTCGGCGATGCCTGGGAGCACACCCCGCAGAAGATCTTCATGATGATCCGCGCCGGCAAACGCGAAGAGGTCCTGACCTCGGATTCGGTATGGATGTGCACTTCCTGCTACAACTGCATCGTGCGCTGCCCGCGTGAGCTGCCCATCACCCACATCATGCACGGCCTGGCGCACTACGCGAAGCGTCTGGGTATCGTGCCGAAGGGGCAGCCGACTGCAAAGTTCGCGCAGCTGTTCTGGGACAACCTGATGAAGAAGGGCCGGGTCAACGAACTGAAGCTTGGCCTCAGCCTGTACTTTATGAACGGCTTTGGCGAAGGCGTGAAGACCTCGCTGAAGATGAAGGACATCGGCCTGGGGATGGTGAAGACCAAGCGCATGAACCCGATGGAGATGCTGGGTGGTCACGCGGTCAAAGACCTGTCGGGCTTCCAGAAAGTCATCCAGAAAGCCCAGGAACTCGAAGACGCCCGCCTCGCCAAGCACGGCGGTTAACAGGAGAAGTATCCATGGCAAAACGCGAATATTCTTTTTACCCCGGATGCTCCTCACAAAAGGGGGCGTCCTCGTCCAACTACCTGGTCTCGGTGCAGACCATGTGCGAGGAGCTGGATATCCAGCTCAACGAGATCCCAGACTGGAACTGTTGCTCGGCATCGATCGGCTATGCCGGCGGCGGTGAGCTGCCGCGCATGGCCCTGTCGGCACGCAACATCGCGCTGTCGGAGGAGCACAACCCGGGCCAGGAGATCGTCGCCACCTGCGCGGCCTGCTGGCTGGCCACGCGCGAGACCAAGGAGCGCCTGGAGCAGGATCAAGGCCTTTTAGCCGAGACCAATGAGGCCCTGGCCGAGGCCGGACTGAAGCTCAACAACGAGACTGCGATCAAGCACATGGCCGAGGTCCTGATTGAGGACATCGGCTATGAGGAAATCGGAGCCAAGGTCAAAAAGCCCCTCGAGGGTATCAAGATCGCCGGCTACGTCGGCTGCCAGACCAACCGCCCGTTCGGCATCTCCGGCGAGAGCTACGAGAACCCGAAGTATCTCGACAAGCTGGTCGAGACGCTGGGCGCCGACTCGGTTCCCGACTACGAGAAAAAGGTGCAATGCTGCGGAGGCGCGCTGGCCTTCTCGGAGCCCGAGAAGTCGCAGGTGATGATCAAGGGCATCATCGAGGCGGCCTATGACCACGGGGCCGATATGATCGTCACGCCCTGCCCGGTCTGTCAGATGAACGTGGAGGTCTATCAGGACCAGATCAACGCCACCCACGGCACCAAATTCAAGATGCCAGTGGTCTACTACTCGACCCTGATGTCGGTGGCCTACGGCCGCTCGGCGAAAGATGCGGCGCTGAACGGCCAGGTGATTCCCGCAAAGCAGCTGGAAGACATTGCCGCAAAGTAACCCTGATACGTCCACGCAGCTGCGAACCAGCCTGACCCTCCAGGGGTCCGGTAATCGTCAAGGAAAAGCCACGTCAAGTGGCTTTTCCTTTTTTAGACTCGCCCGGCCAAACCGGAAGTTCGAAGAAAAGACCCACCTGACGCGTCTGGAAAAAATATATTGAGAGGCATCGGCCAGCATTACCGCGAACAGGGATGCCGGGCGCCGGGCGAGATCTCCTGCGAGAAATGCGGCGCTCGACGGGGTGTAAGCTCAGTCGAGGGCCCGGCCCATCCTCAGAAGTTATTGAGGGCAAAAGGTATCAGGACTGCGTTGACCAAATCGATGAAGAAAGCGCAGACCAGCGGCACGACGATGAAGGCCAAATGCGAGGCACCGTAACGCTGGGTTACCGCGGCCATGTTGGCCATTGCAGTCGGTGTGGCGCCGAGGGAGATACCACCGAAGCCAGCGGAGACGACAGCGGCATCGTAGTTGCGTCCCATGGCGGGGAAAACTATGAACAGGTTGACGGCGATGGCGACGGCGAACTGGGCGGCGAGGATCGTGAAGATGGGTCCGGCCAAGTCGATCAGGGTCCAGAGCTGCATGCTCATCAGGGACATGGCGAGGAAGGTGCCCAGGGACACATCGGCGATCAGGGCGATAGCGGGCGTTCGTGTCGGCCAGGCAGTGCCGCTGATGCGTGGGTAATTCTTTGGGATCAGGTTGGTCAGCAGGATGCCGGCGAACAAGCAGGTAACGAACAGGGGCAGTTTGAGCCCGAGTTCCTCGAGACCCTCCTGAAACAAGAACCCGAGGATGGCACTGATATGGATTGCGAGGATGGCGTCAAGAAAGTCCAGATGGCCAATGCCTTCCTTTTTCTGCTCATCCGAGAGGCCCACATCCTGGGCCGCTGGTGCGGCCGGCTTCAGGTCGTAGCGCGTGATCAGGACCTTGGCGATCGGACCACCCATAAGGCTGGCCAGGATAAGGCCGAAGGTGGCGCAGGCGATGCCGATCTCCATGGCGTTCTGGACCCCGAAATCTTCGGAGATCCTGGGCGCCCACGCGATCGCGGTGCCGTGGCCGCCGATGAGGGAAACGGTTCCGCCCAATAGTCCGACGGCACTGGGAAGATCGAACAGCGCCGCAACCGAGATACCGGTCAGGTTCTGCGCCACCATGTAACCGATGGTGATGGTGAGCAGGATGATCAGCGGCTTTCCGCCGGCGACGAGGTCCTTCAGGCTCGCATTGATGCCAATGGTCGTGAAGAAGTAGACAAGAAGGAAATCGCGCGCGCCCAGATCGAATTCCACCGCAACACCGGAGACGGCGTAGACGACTCCGAACAGTATGGAGAACAGCAGCCCGCCGGTAACGGGCTCGGGGATGCTGAACTCGCGTAGGAAGCCGATGCCGTCGTTCAGGCGCTTGCCGACAAAGAGCACGACGATGCCCAGCGTAACTGCCAGAAAGCCACCAATCTTCAGGGTATTTTCGGTCAGCTCCACATCGTCATTCTCAATTACATCAACCGTCTCTTCAAGATCTGATTTCGGCCTTGTGGGGCCGTGATGTGAAAGCTGACGAACCTATCGAGGCGATAGCTCCCGAGTCGAACCTTCACGGATCAGTGTAGCCATATTTGACTTGGCGCAAACACAACTCGGCCTTGTCCGTTTAAATATAATATTCGTAAATACTCATATTTATGCCGGCTGGGAGATAGATCATGAAAAGACACGCGACGCTTTCGCTGGCGGCTGCCCTGATGATCTCGGTAGCCTCCAGCGCATCGGCTTTTTGGGGCAACAACTGGGGAGGCTACGGCTGGAACCCCTATGATCCCTGGGATCCTCGCTTTTGGCTCGAGGAGTTCTTCGGCGGCGGTTACTATGGCGGCGGGCCCTGGGGTTATGGGGGTCCTTGGGGCGGCTATGGCTATCCCTATTACAGCGGCTATGGTTACGCCCCCTGGGCAGGTTATGGGTATCCGGCCCACGGTGGCTGGGGCTCCCCGCTCTATGCATCCGTACCGGTGCAGGTCACGAGCACCAGCGAGTAGTCGTCAATCATGTCGCAAGGCCCGTGCGAGGCGCGCAGGCCTTGCGGAATGACCGCGATTTAGTCAGCCGTTATCGAGGCGGGCGACGACTCAACAAATTCAACGGTACTGCGAAAGCGGGAGTGGGGTGTCAGCCATGGATGATCCGGTCGCCTGGATAATCATCATCGCGTTCTATGCCCCGCTGCATTTTTTGCTGCCGGTACTCGTGCTGTTCATTACCGGCAACGAAGCGGACGGACTGCGCAGGGAACTCATTCGACACGCGCTGATCGACGCCAGCGTGTCGATGGCCGCCGCCTTTGTGCTCGTCATCTATCTGGCACAACAGGGCGATCTATCGACGGCGATGTCCATTCTGCTGCTGTCGATGGCCTTCCCGTTCATCCGAATCTGGCGCCATCGGCGCGAGATCACCGACTGACAAGATCCACACACAGACTGGACGGCACGCATCCCACGGGCTTGCGCACAGCCTGCGAACGCACGTCCCAACCGCAAATGATTCTTGCCTGCTGGCTGTCAATCAGCGGAGCCGCCCGTCGTTTCATCACGCATCTGCTGTTCTGCCTTGGCGTTGCGCGCCTCGATCTCCGCGTTGGCACGTGCCTCCCAGACCGCTTTACGGTCCTCGACGCGCTTTTCCCAGGCGCCGCTCTTTTCCGGGATAGTCTTTTCGCCGAACAGGGCCTGGCGCATCAATCTGTTGCCGAGCTTCATCAAGGCAACATCGTCTTCGGCGACCTCGGCATAGGTCTCGTCCGGCAGATCATAGGTCGCCTTGAAATTGTCGCTCATCACGAAGCGGCGCAGCATGTCAAAATTAAATGAGGCCATGAAGAACAACTGCAGGCTCATCTCATTGGGTTTGCCGACACCGGGACCACCCGACTTCTTCTTCAGAATGAGCTCGTACCAACGGCGATTCAGCTCGTCGAATTCCTCAACACCTTGTTCTTTGCGGTAGTCGCGCAGGGTGATCTCACGCGGCTCCTGATGGCCCTTGCAGTGATCTTCGCGAACCAGCGAATACTGCTGCTTGGCCTCATAGGTGTCCTTCTCACGCATGTTCAACAGCGCCACCGGATAGTAGCGACAAACCGTCGGCCGGTCTTCGTAAACGCCACAGCCATTGTCGCCATCGAGAAACAGGCAGGCGCCATCGTTGTCGGTGCGCAGCTTGATGCCGGGCGTACCATCGGCATCCAATTGGAAGGGAACGGTATGCTTGCTAAGGAATTGTTCGGAGTTCATCCCCAGGCGCTTCTGCAGCCGCAGGACGTCGTAAGGGGCCAAAGTCACATCGGCATGCTTGCAGCACGCATTGAAGCAAGAGATGCCCTTGAAGCAATTGAACTGGATGACGCTGTCTTCGGTCAGCAGCGCTGGGACAGCGGGGCTGGCGAACTGCCCGGGGATGTCGAATTTCTCGTCGCTCATGAAATCTTTCCTCGACGCGACCGGAAGCCGCAGTGATTGGCCAACCCTGGAACGTTAGCGCATGACGGCGGGCCACACGGGGCTGATATTGTAAGGTTTTTATGATCTGCACGCCGAACCACCGCAGATCGCCCGGTGGCCGGATACTGCAGATGCCGGCCGGGTGCTGTTTGTATGACGTCACGGGGAGAATGCAGACGAGTGACAAACGTCACCGGCAGGAGCGTGCGCGCTGCGCAACTGTGCGACCCTCGGGTCGGTCGCTCGCCGCCTACACCAATAAAAAAACCGGGCGCCTCACGGCGCCCGGTGGAGCAGTCTCGATACCCTGTAGCGTGGGCTTACTTGAACAGCTTCGACTTGTCGACCAAGTCCTTGTGGGCGCGCTTGAAGCAGGTCCAGGCCTTGGTCTCTTTGTCGTAAACGGAGTTTACGAAGCAATGCCAATTTTCTTCGTCAACGAAGTTCTTGTCCATGCGGTAGTAGAAACCCGGGTACCGGGATTCTTCACGGAACTGGATGTGCTTCATGTGAGCTTCTGCGGTCAAGATGCGGTGGTAATTTTCCCATGCACGCAGCAGCTCATGAAGGTCTTTAGCACGCATCTTCAGCGCGTCTTCCTTCAACATCTCAAGCTTCTGCTCGGCGAGATCCAGCATATGCTCATTGGTCGTGTAGTAAGTCGCCACACCTGCCACATATTCGTCCATGATTTTCTGCAGACGGAACTGCAGCATCCGCGGCGTGATGTAGTTCGGGTTGATGTCGATCGCGGTCGAGTAATCCTTGTGCTCGAGGAAGTTGCGCACCGGACGGTAAATCTCTTCCATCAACTCGTCGACCGTGGTATCGAGCTCGGGCTGATGGTCTTTGTTGTCCATCACGAACTTGACCATCGACTTGGCACACATCCGACCCTCGGCGTGCGAACCGGAAGAGAACTTGTGCCCGGAGGCGCCCACGCCGTCACCGGCGGTGAACAGACCCTTCACGGTGGTCATGCCACGGTAACCCCAGTTCCAGCCTTCCGGCAGGTGGCCCGGGATCTTGTCCTTTTCGGGGTGCTCTTCGGAGGTCGGAGCGCCGACGTCTTCCGGGCCCGAGGCCCAGATCCCGCAGCAACCCGAGTGCGAACCCAGCAGATAGGGCTCGGTCGGCATCAGCTCGGAGTTCTTCTTCTCCGGCTCGATGTTCTCACCGGCCCAGATACCACACTGGCCGATACACATGTCGAGGAAGTCCTCCCAGGCCTCGGCCTCGAGGTGCTTGACCTCACGCGGCGACAGGGTCTCGCGCAGGTTCGCCAAGGCGGTGACGGTATCCATCCATATCGGACCGCGACCTTCCTTCATCTCTTTGAGCATCAGATGATTACGCAAGCACGATGCCGGGACCTTGGTCTGGCCGTAAGGCGGATAGTCGTCCAGCATGTCTTTATTGCGCTGCATATAGACTTCGCCGAAGGCGTTGGTGGCCTGCGACTTGAAGAGCAGGAACCAGGCGCCGACCGGACCATAGCCGTCCTTGAAACGGGTCGGCACGAAGCGGTTTTCCATCATGGTCAGCTCGGCACCGGCCTCGGCTGCCATTGCGTAGGTAGAACCGGCATTCCACACCGGGTACCAGGCACGTCCCTGGCCCTCACCGACCGAGCGCGGACGGAAGATGTTCACGCAGCCGCCGGCGACCAGCAGGCAAGCCTTGAACTTGTAAACGAACAGCTGGTGCTCGCGCACCGAGAAACCGACAGCACCGGCGACGCGGTTCTTGTCGTTCTTGTCGTTGACCAGCTTGACGATAAAGACGCGCTCCTGGATACGGTCGGTGCCCAAGGCCTTCTTCGCGGCCTCGGCGACGATCCACTTGTAGGACTCACCGTTGATCATGATCTGCCACTTACCGGAACGCACGGGCTTGCCGCCGTCCTTGAGCGGGGTCATCCCCTTCGAGCCGTCATGGCGCTCACCGTTCTCGTCGGTCTTCCAGATCGGCAGGCCCCACTCTTCGAACAGGTGCACCGACTCGTCGACGTGACGACCCAGGTCGTAGGCTAGGTCGTCGCGGGTGATGCCCATCAGGTCGTTGGAGACCATGCGGGCGTAGTCCGCTGGATCCTGCTCGGTACCGATGTAGGTGTTGATCGCGGACAGACCCTGCGCAACTGCGCCAGAACGGTCCATTGCGGCCTTGTCCACCAGTTTCACCTTGATATCTACGCCCTGTGCCTTCGCGGCGTCCAGCCACGGACCGATCTCGTAGCCAGTACCACAAGCGGCCATGCCGCCGCCGATGATGAGGATGTCTACCTCTTCTTCGACGACTTCGGGTTTTCCAAATTCAGCCATTGTTCATACCTCTGTCTCTAAACCTTGGGTTCCGCGCGGATCGGCGTTACTTAGCGATCAGTTCGCTCGGATCGCCGGGCCGGTAGCCGTTCGCCTCGACGAAGAAGCCGTTCGCGGCGATCTTGTTGATGTCCGCTGCGGGCTTGCCACCGTAAGGATCGATCGAACCCTCCGGGGTGGTGCGGATCGGGAATTTGAAACGCTTCATGGTGCCGTTGCGGAACTTGATGGTCCACATGATGGAGTCGGTACCACGCAGCGGCTGAACCGAGGCGCCCAGCGGCACGATATCCGCATAGGGACGCGCCTCAATGGCGTTTTGCGGGCAGATCTTGATGCAGGAGTAGCACTCCCAGCACTGCTCCGGCTCTTGGTTGTACGACTTCATGGCATGGCCGGTCTCGGAACCGTCCATATCCAGCTTCATCAGGTCGTGCGGGCAGATGTACATGCACGCCGTCTTGTCCTGGCCCTTACAGCCATCGCACTTGTCAGTACGCACGAATGTCGGCATCGATGATTCTCCTGAATTCACACTGCAGTGTTGACGCCACCCTAATCAGCGGCAGTTTTCGTAGAAGCGGTCGGGTGGTACTCGTGCGCCAGCCCTGCGGCTTCCATTTGCTTGGCCCTTCCTGTCTAACGATCCGGCTCCCGGACAGCCGACGAATCGCCAGGCAGTGTCTGCATTGCGTGTTGAGCGCAGCGACCTGCCAGGGGCCTTGGGGTTGGTAAACATAGAGAGAGTGGGGGGAAAAGGCCAAACAATTTTATGGTCGGCAGGCATAAATTAGTCTTATCTCTTTTTCTAATACTCGAAACCAACAAGCTGTTTTTCTTAACATTTTCTATTCAGTATCCGAACTGGCAGGTATATTTTCCCAATTAGCTGGACAAGCCCATGACAGAACCTGTGGACACGCACCAAACGGCAGCAGAAACCGGTCCCGGCGCCCCAGACGCCGAACTACTGATCGCGCCGGGTTGTGCCCACTGTGCGGCAGTCCTCGCTGCCGTGACCGATCTCGTCAAACGCGGAGACCTCGGGCGCCTGAACGTCGTTCACCTGGGTGCCCACCCGGAGGCCGCCGCAGCCGCAGGTGCCCGCAGCGTACCGTGGATGAGGATCGGGCCATTCGAGTTCACCGGGGCCCACACGCAGAGCGAACTGGCCGGCTGGGCGCAGCGTGCCGGCACCCCAGAAGGACTGCGCGCGTATCTGCTAGAGCAGTTGCAGAGCGGGCAGCTCGACAGCGCGATCACCGCCTGCCGCCGCGAGCCGGCGTTCCTGCCGCGCTTACTATCGCTGTCGGCCGACCTCGACACGCCGCTTGCAGCCCGCATCGGCGTCGGAGCCGTGCTCGAGGATCTGTCGCCCGACGGACTGCTGCGAGGTCTTGTCGATGCCATCGATGCGCTGCTCACGTGCAGCCCGCACGCTCAGGTGCGCGCGGATGCCGCGCACTTCCTCAGTCTAACCGGCTCGCCAGGCGCGCGCGCAGTGCTGCAGCGGCTGTCCAACGACGAGAACGCCGAGGTGCGCGAGATCGCGCATGAGTCCATGACCGTGCTGGACGAATCAGCGCGATGATCTCGACCCACCGAGGGCACAAACAGGCTCGGCGTCGTCCGTTACACTGGGTGCGCCAACGAACAGGAAGCGCCATGGTGTCGATACCCGATCGCGATCAGCAAATCATCCAAACCCACGCCGCCTTCATCTGCCAGGCCGTTGAGTGCCTCCAAAATCCGGCGATGCAGCAGAAGCTCGACGATCTCCTGCGGGTCGCCGAACACAACGGCTGGACCGCGCTGGCCGGTGCCCTCCGGCGGTTTGCCACCGGGCAGCGCGAACTCGATGCGCTCGGCGTACTCGACGAGGAGGACCGTGTGATCGCCCAGGCGATCCTTCAGGGGCTGCAAGATCCGCGCACCCTGCCCGACCCCACCAGCAAAGGCGATCCGACGTTGGCCGCACCTGGCCTTGCCCAAATGATCCATGCAGCGGCCACCGGCGACGTCCAGGCTCTGACCCTGCTCAGCCAGATGGCCGAGCAGATGAGCAAGGTGGGCGGCGATATGCGCCGGGTGGCGGCGGTGATCCGGCCATTGGTGAACGGCGAGCGCGACCCTGACAGACTGTGTGAACATCTAGACACGCGCGGTCGGCAGCTGGTGCTGCAGATACTCGAAGCGCTCGGGAGGTTAGGCCGCCACTGATGAACCCGCTGCGACATTTTCTGTTTCTTGGCGCAGTGAACGGTTTTCTCGCCGTGGCCTTCGGGGCCTTTGCCGCCCATGGTCTGAAAGACCTGCTGAGCAGCGGTCTGCTGGCGGTCTTCCAGACCGGCGTCGAGTACCAGGCCATGCATGCTTTGGCTCTGCTGGCGGTGGGGATCCTCGGGGCCTACAGCGCGGAGCTCAAGCTGCTGCAACTGGCCGGTTGGGCTTTCGCGACCGGCATTCTGCTGTTCTCCGGCAGCCTGTACCTGCTGGCGCTCACAGATGCACGCTGGCTAGGCGCGGTTACCCCGTTTGGCGGCATGGCATTTCTGCTCGGCTGGGGCGCGCTGGCCTGGCATGCGCGCCGTCTCCCGATGTGATCGATCCCGAGAGCCTGAGTAACCGGGTCGTGAAGAATCAGCGCCACCTGCAAAAATGGGCACGGCGCGAGGGCATCGAGGCGTATCGGCTATACGATCGCGACATCCCCGAGTTCCCACTCGCCATCGACCGTTACGCGGACTGGCTGCACGTACAGGCGTTCGAAAAGAGACGGCCGCTCGGTTCCAACGACCTGGACAGCATCCGCGAACAACTCGCCAACGCACTGCATCTGCCGCAAGACCAGGTGATCATCAAGCACCGGCGTCGGCAGCGTGGCCTGTCACAATACGAAAAACAGCAAGACTCGGCGCCGTCCTTCAACATCAACGAACGTGGATTGCGCTTCGAGGTCAACCTGGCGCGCTACCTCGACACCGGCCTGTTTCTCGACCATCGCGATACCCGCCAGCTGATCCGCGAGCGCGCGGATGGCGCCAGATTTCTGAATCTGTTCGCCTATACCGGGAGTTTCACGGTGTACGCCGCCGCAGCCGGAGCACAAAGCACGGTGACGGTCGACATGTCCAGGACCTATCAGGCATGGAGCCGTCGCAATCTGTTGCACAACCGACTCGGAGGCCCGCGTCATGATTTCGTGCAGTGCGATGTGTTCGCGTATCTCGAACGCATGCGCGGCAGTCGCGCACGCTTTGATCTCATCGTTCTCGACCCGCCGAGCTTTTCCAACTCGAAACGCATGAGTGCATCGTTCGACGTGCAGCGCGATCATCCCGACCTGCTGCGCGGGACCTTGGGGCTGCTCGCAACCGGTGGCGAGCTCTTCTTCTCCAATAACCGGCAGGGCTTCCAACTGGATCCGGCGGTAGCCGAGCTGGCCGATGTGAGCGAGATCACCGACCAGACCGTCCCGCTGGACTTCTCGCGCCATACGCCACACCGCTGCTGGCGAATCCGCAGGGACTGAGCTATCCATCGCACCGATGTGCGCCATAGACGTGGCGCTGGCGGTTATCGGCGGCGAGTGCGATACAAGCGCGTGGCGCCTTGAAAACAGACAGCCTGCCTAGCCTGCAAATCTCACCTTTTTCGTCGCGAGGGTGTCGAAACGTCGCCCGCAGCAGGAAAGCGGTGAGATTTGCAGGCTAGGCATTCGCTGGCGCCGCGAGCCCATCAATGCCTCGCTTTCCCCGCTCGGGACACACAGACTACTATCTCGCTATGTCGACCAGCGTGCTGATTATCGAAGACGATCCCGCCCTCAATCAAATGCTTACGCTGCATTTCGAGGACCAGGGTTTCACGGTGCATAGCGCCGCCCAGTGTGAATTGGGCCTCGAGCTAGCCCGCGAGCATCCGGTCGAGCTGATACTCCTGGACCAACAGCTGCCCGACGGCCAGGGGATCGAACTCCTGCCGCGCCTGCGGGAGCTGCAGCCCACGGCCGGGGTGATCATGATGACCGGACAACACGACCTCGAACTGGCGATCGAGGCGATCAAGTCGGGCGCCGCCGATTTTATTCATAAACCCCTGAAGGCCTCCTCGCTGCAGGCGACCATTGACAAAGTCCTGGCGAGCCATGCCGAAGAACCTGAGCATAGGCCACCCCCGCGCGATCGCCCCCTGGGCGACCTGATCGGCCGTAGCGAAGCCATGCTCGAGATCAGTAAACAGATCGCCCTGTGCGCGTCGAATACCGCGACCGTGCTGATCACGGGCGAATCGGGAACCGGAAAAGAGATCGTGGCGCGTCTGATCCATCAGCACAGCCACCGTGATGGACCATTGGTTGCGGTGAACTGTGCGGCGATCGTCGACACATTGCTCGAGAGCGAGCTGTTCGGCCATGAGAAAGGCGCCTTCACCGGCGCCGAACGCAGCAAACCGGGCAAATTCGAGATGGCGGCGGGCGGCACGCTGTTTCTCGACGAAATCGCCGAGTTGGCGCAGCCGCTCCAGGCCAAACTGCTGCGTGCACTGCAGGAACGCACCTTCGAGCGCGTGGGTGGTACTACGTCGATTGCGGTCAGCGCACGCATCATCGCGGCGACCCATCGCGATCTGTTTGCGCGGGCCAGGGCCGGTGAGTTTCGCGAGGACCTGGCCTACCGCCTGAATGTTCTCAGCATCGAACTGCCGCCGCTGCGTGCACGCCGCGAGGATATTCCGCTGTTGGCCAGCGCCCTGCTCGCAAAGGCGGCACGGCAGAATCAGCAGGCATCGCCGGCGCTTTCCCAATCCGCGGTCGAGCTGCTGCAGCAGTATGATTGGCCGGGCAATGTGCGCGAGCTGGAGAATGTCCTGACGCAGGCCATGGTGCTGGCCCGAGATGGCCAGATCAGTGCAAGCCACCTGCGCTTTCGACAGGCTCCAGAGGCAACGACCGTGACGGCGGAAACGCCGGCCGCCACGCAGCCACTCGCCCTGCAGTCGCTGGATGAGGTCGAGGCGGCGCATATCCAACGTGTTCTCGAACACACCGGCGGCCACAAAGGCCGCAGTTGCGAGATCCTCGGCATCTCGCGTCCGGCGCTGGATCGCAAGATTCATAAGTACTCGCTGAGCCTACCGAACCGGGACTGACGACCGCAGACCCGAGGCCCGCTATCGCCGCAGACGGCGCCGTCACAATTCGTTACAACCTCATTTGATTTAACGCTTCGTTACAACGAAGCGTTAGATGCTCCCAGCCAGGAATCATAAATAATCTTTTTTTTCAAATACTTAAGTGATGGCACGCGTCCTGCTAAGTAGTTTGGCATCGACACCAACCGCTTGCAGAAGGAAAAAGATATGACCGCCATCGCACTTGCCCATACCGCCGCACTCACAGCTGACGCCCGTCAATCGAGCTCGAGCCGTGAACAGGCGTTCAATGCGCTGATCGCAGTCTACATGGACGACCTGTATCGCTATGCCTACTGGCTGAGCAGCGATCCTGCGGTCGCTGACGACCTCGTCCAGGAGACCTTGGTACGCGCCTGGAAGTCGATGGACAAACTCAACGACAGCAAGGCGGTAAAGGGCTGGCTGCTGACCATCCTGCGGCGCGAGAACGCACGCCGCTTCGAGCGGATCCGCCCGCAGGAGAGCGCGATTCCGACGGAAGAGCTGGCCGCGAATCGGCAGGACTATGACACCTCGACCGAGGCCTTTGTGCTGCGCGCTGCGCTGGAGCGTCTGCCCGAAGAATATCGTGAACCCCTGTTGATGCAGGTGATCTACGGCTATTCGCAGAAAGAAATCGCCTCGCACCTGGGCATCTCGGTCGCCGGCGCCGGGACCCGGTTGTTTCGCGCCCGCGAAAAAATGCGGGAGCTGCTGTGACGGCGGGAACGATCGCACGCGGGCCGCGAGCCCGCTGATTCGGCGACCTAGCAGGCGCCGTCGAGGGCCTTCTGCGACCGCCTGCGAAAGACGCCCATCTCTTTGGCCGCCTGGGCATCGCCCCGCCGCTCAGCAACCGCGATACCCTGATTCAGCACGTCGACCGCCTCATCGTGATTCCCGGCCGTGGCCAGCGCCTTGCCCAGCATCTTCCACGCGGCCGAGTATTCCGCATCGAGCTTGAGCGCCTCACGCAGGTGAGCGATGGCCGCATCCGCACGGCCGATCTTTAAAAACTCGTTACCCAGCGAGTAGCGCAACAACGCGCTGTCGACGCCGCGCTCGAGCATCCCGTGCAAATTCTCGATCACAGTCATGGCTGCGCCCTCTACGCCATCCACTTCCTGAGTTTGGACGTCGGCGTCCATTCTAATTTCAGGACTTTTACAGGGTAGAAATCATCGCGCATCTTTCACGAGGGCAGCGCATGGAAAACTCACTTTTCATTATAGAAACAGGCGTGCGTCTCCACAGGCCACGCGTGCACCGCGTCAGGTCTTCAGGTAGGTGTAGCCCCGCAGGCCGGCCTTCAATTCCCGATAATAACTATCGACATAGGGAGCGCTGATACCCTGTTCGCGCAGTTTGCGCAGGTAAGATTCCAACATCTCTTCCGGGTCGAAATGCACGTACCGCAGGAGTTCGTCGACGGAATCTCCGCGCTCCGGCTCGGCGAGGCGATAGCGTCCATCGGATGCCACAACGACATTCACCGCATCGGTGTCGCCGAACAGGTTGTGCATGTCACCCAGGATCTCCTGATAGGCGCCGACCAGAAAAATGCCCAAGAGATAGGGCTCCCCCGCGCGGTCGGAGTGTAACGTCAGGGTACCTTCCACGCCGTCCTGATCGACATAACGCGCGATGCAGCCATCCGAATCACAGGTCAGGTCGTGCAGCAGGCCCGCCTGATCCGGCGACTCATCGAGACGGTGGAGCGGCATCACCGGGAAGATCTGATCAATCGCCCAGACGTCCGGCAAGGACTGGAACAGGGAAAAATTGCAGAACACCCGGTCAGCGAGCAGTTCGTTGAGGGCATCCAGCAGCTCGCGGTGCCGGCGCGACTCAGGTCGCAGGATGGCCTTGACTGAGCGCGCAACAGCGAAGAACAGGGTCTCGGCGAGTGCGCGCTGTTGCAAACCCATTTGGCCCTGGGCAAAGCGCTCGTTTGCCTCGTCCAGCAGGTGCCTGGCGTTCTGAAAGCTCTGGGTCGGCACGCTGTCGTGCAGGCCATCGAGGACGGCGGCCAGGCGCTGCAGCAGGTCGTCGCTCTCTGCGATCACACCGGGCGGCTCGGCAAACGGGGCTTCGCGCTCGATTACGTCGGTAATCAGGACCGCATGATGCGCCGTCATTGCCCGTCCCGACTCGGTAAATACCATGGGTTGCGCCAAGCCGTGCTCGGCACACACCCTGGCGATCGGCCGCAAGACCGCTTCCGCATAGGCCACGAGATCGTAATCTGCCGAGCAGTAGTGCTGTGAGCGACTGCCTTCGTAGTCGATACCAAGCCCGCCGCCGACATCGATCACGCGGATGTCCACGCCCAAGCCCTGCAGCTCGACAAAGTAGCGGGCCGCCTCACTGACGCCACGATGTATGTCGCGCAGATCGGGTATCTGCGACCCGATATGCGAATGCAGCAGGACCAGCCAGTGGAGGCGGTCCCGGGCCCGCAGGCGCTCGACCAAATCGAGCAGCTGTGGCGCCGACAGACCAAACTTCGACTTCGTGCCGCCGGAGTTCTGCCACTTCCCCGAGGCTACCGCCGCCAGCCGCACCCGCACCCCGAGCAATGGCTCGATGCCCAGGTCTGCAGCCTCGGTGATCACCAGGTCCAGCTCGCTGGCCTTCTCGAGCACGATGTGAACGGCATAGCCCAGACGGCGTCCAATCAACGCTAGACGGACGTACTCCCGATCCTTGTAGCCATTACAGACGATCACCCCGCCCCGCGGCGCGCTGGCCAGTACCGCCATCAGCTCCGGCTTGCTGCCGGCTTCGAGACCGATACAGTCACCGCCACCGGCGACGATCTGTTCGACGACGCTGCGCTGCTGGTTGACCTTGATCGGATAGACGGCGCGGTAGCCCCCCGCATATTCCAGGCTGGCCGCCGTCGCCGCGAAGGCCTCGCAGAGGGTCTGGGCGCGATGCTGCAGGATGTCGTTGAAACGCACCAGCACCGGGAGACGCAGGCCACTGGCAGTCAACTCGCGTGCCAATTCATACAGATCAAGGTCTGCACCCTCGGCGTGCCGTGGGTTTACCGTGGCATGGCCGCGCTGATTGATCCCGAAGTAACCCTCGCCCCAGCGATTGATGGCATATGTCTGCGGCACACTGAATACTTTGGCTGGCATGGCGATCGCGCTCCACTGGCTGCCAAGATTATCCGGGATCTGCGGGGGAAACCCTAGTCGGCGAACGACCGCTCACTGGCTGCTGCTAGCCAACGTCGGTGCGAATACGATGTGGCGCTCATTGGGTCAATGCCGAAATAGGGAGCGCGACGAATGCGCCTTGACCACAGATGGATGACCACGGTCTGCGGCGATCGCGGAGGCGCATCAGGTCTTGATAGTGGGCCGGGATAGCCGCGGAGGCCCCGCCAATCCGCTGAATTCCTCAAGGCACCCAACAGGCTGCCGATCTAGGGGACCAGCCGAGAAGCGCATATTCATTGGGCCGGCTCCCCTACGGCAGCGCTATGCTAGGCTTGCAGGTGGTGTTGGAGGCCGACCGTTGAGATCGCATTATCGGCAACTGACGGAGCATAAAATGCGGCTGCCGCAACCTCTGGAAACTGTTGTTTTGCTATGGCTCGGTCTCGTTGGCCTCGCCATGGCCGACGACAAGGCCGGACTCGCGCTTGCTCAGGCGGTCTACGATGCGCCCAATGGAGAAGACTCTAGCTCGCGTGCGGAAATGACGCTGATCGAGAAAGGTCATGAGCCACGTCGGCGAGAGATGTACACGTTTCGCCTCGACCGCGGCCGTGGTGAACGTTGGTCACTGACGCGCTTCACCAGCCCACCAGATATCGATGGCGTCGGGTTGCTCACCAAGGACTACCCCGGCGACAACAACGACCAGTGGTTGTACCTCCCTGCACTTGACCGCGTGCGGCGGATCTCGTCGTCGCGCAAGGGCGGCCGCTTCGTCGGTTCAGATCTATTCTTCGAAGACCTCAGAGACCGCGAAGTCGACATGGATAACCACCAGCTTCAGGGAGAAGGAAAACTCGGCAAGCTGGTCTGCAAAATCTTGGTCAGCACGCCGACGGACCCAGACAACTCAGCGTATACGAAACGCGTCAGCTGGATCCATCCAGCGACATTGATACCCTTGCGGGTCGACCTCTACCAGGCGCACTCGAAACGCCCGACCAAACGCCTCTCGGTAAAGCGGATCAAGCGGATTCAGGGCTTCTGGACGGTACTCGACAGCACCATGGAAGATCTAGAGACCGGCCATGTCACGCGGATTGCGCAAAAAGCCGTTAAGTACAATCAAAAACTTCCGGCACGATTGTTCACCAGCCAGGGGTTGGCTGACGATGCGGCAGAGAAACCGTTCCATCCCTAGTCGAGCCGGCGAACGCACCCCTGACTAAAGGACAGTTTGAAATGACTCAGCTCTTGCGCCGCGCTACCTACCTGACCTCCATCTGGCTGCTCAGTGTCTGCGCACCGCCGGTGGCGTGGGCGGATATGGGGGTCCAGATGGAGGAAGAGATACTGATCGAGGGAGATGACGGCGGGGTTTCGGCCCCTGCTCAGGAGATCCTCATCGAGGAATCGCCTCCTGCATCGTCGCCAGAGACCGGCGAAATATTGATCGAGACATCCCCGCGCGAAGACGACATCGTAGTCGATGAGACCCCCATGCCTGCGGCCACGGCGAGTAACATCATGCCTCGCAATCTTGATGCTGGTATTGATGACGCCCGGCTGGAGTACGGGAACCTATGGCGTTCGGGGTCTGAGGCAGACAATACGTTCTATGGAAAACTGGCGGCTTCGGCGAATTGGCGACCTGAGGCCGCTTGGGAGCTGCAGCTGGCTGGGCGGATCGACGGTTACCATCAGGACGGGGGCGACGCCGTCAGTACACTGAAGGCCGACTACGGCGACAGTTACATCCGCTACCGTGGCGGCGACATCAAGCTCACGGTTGGTACACAAACGGTCATCTGGGGGCGACTCGATGAGCTGCCTCTGTCTGATCGGGTAAGCACGGCGGATCTGACCCGAGGCGTGCTGGATGACCTGGAGGACCGCCGCCGCGCCAACCCGATGGTGAGAGCAGAGACCTTCGTTGCCGGCGGAAAACTGGATCTGGTCTGGCTGGTCGATTTTCGCGCTGCTGAGCTGCCGGACCAGGACAGCGTCTGGTACCCCATCAACCGAAAGAAGGGTCGGGTCCTGGGATTCGATCCCAAGGATGTACCGGCGGCGCTCGTTAAGGACGCCACGATCTCCGACAACGGACCGGATGGCGATGGCGGCTTCGGCGCGCGTTACACACGCAGCCACAGCTTCGCCGATATCGGACTGACCGTTGCCCGAACGCGGCAATCGACCCCCCACTACGCTGCGGCAGGGCCCGGAAAAATCAAGGCCGCGTATCCCAGGTCCTGGGCCTTCGGTACCGATGCCGCAATCGATGCGGCGGGTGCGACCTGGCGTGCGGAAGTGGTCTATCTCAGCGCCAAGCCCGTGACCCGCCGGGATTTTTCCCGCGACACCACGCCCGCAATGCAGTGGGGTGGCGGGGTGGAGTTCTTTCCGGGCGACAGCGACTTGCGCGTTAATCTGCAGTTGATCGGCAGTAACCTTATCGACGCGCCCTCGGTCCTTGATCGCAAAAACATCTACAACGTCAACGGGGAGATCGAGAAACCCTTCAATCGTGGCCGCTGGCGTGCGAAGTTCGGTTTCCTGGCAGGCCTGGACAAGCGCGATTTTCTGCTCAATCCAGAGATTGCGTTTCTCGGTTGGGAACCGCACGAGCTCTATCTGGCGGTTCACTACTTTGACGGCAGCGATCAGACCCTGGGTGGCTTTTACGAAGACAACTCTTCGGTGAACCTGGGCTGGCGCGCCAAATTCTAAGTACGCCAGATTTACTGCGTGATAGACGATTCCCACCGCCCATCAAGGCTCGAACAATCGCTAAACCCTATTGCGATTGTCCATGAGGGTTTCTTCGTTTACGCCAACGCGGCGTTTCTGGACCGACTCGGCTATCGGTCACTCAATGATCTGCAGGCCACACCACTGCTGGATGCCGTCGAGGATCGTGACCACGAGCGCCTGCGCGGCCATCTCTATGCCGCCAAACGCGCTGCAGGGACAGACCAGCATCTACCCGAGGTACGGCTGTCGTTCAGAAAAACGGACGATCTCCCGCTGCTTGCAGACTGCACCTCATTCCGGACCCGCTATGCGGGAGAAGACTGCGTCCAGATCAATCTGCGCTCGCAGCAAGACAGCTCACTGCAGGAACGATTGCGCAACCTGCCGTGGCGCCACTACCTGAGCCTCCTGTTTCTCATCCTGTTCACGGTTCTGCCCTCCACGCTTCTCCTGAAGCTGAATATCGATAACTCGCCCACGGTCTATTTTCCCGACGACGAGCCGGCCGTCGTGCTGGATAGGGAACTGCGAACCCGCTTTCCCAACGACCAGGTCTTTGTGCTTCTATTCGAGGGTGTCGCGCTGTTCTCCGATGGCTTCTTGACCGCCTACGATGAACTCGGGCGCGGGCTACTCAAACTCGATGCCATAGACGATGTTGTGGCGGTGACGCTGCAAGACCACATTGCGGGCACTAACGATGAATTCGTTGTCGAGCACCTGATCGACGTCCGCAAGCTCTCGGAATCACGACCCGAGCAGCGCAAGGTGCGAATCCTCGAGGACCGCTTCAGCGAAAGAGCACTCGCGGCGACGGATGGCTCGGCGCTGGCCATGGTCGTGATACCCAAAGAGGCCGGCAACAGCCTCGTGAAACTGGGTCTCCAGGAGACCATCCTCCGTGTCGTCCATGAGGTCCAACTCGACGGCTACCTCGCGGCAGTTGCTGGACAGATCGCGGTCGATGTCGCACAGCTGCGTTCAATGCTGCGCGACAATATGATCTTTATCCCTGCCACCGTGGGTATCGGTCTCGGGTTGATCTGGTGGCTGTTTCGACGCTGGCTGGCTGTTATGCTGGCCGGCATCGCGATCGGCGTCGTGGTCAACTCGACAGTTGCGTTCTACGTCCTGCTCAACCAGCCGTTTACACTGGTTTCGAGCATTATTCCCCCGCTGCTATCGGCGCTCACCGTCGCGGCACTAGTGCATTTGTTCAATGCGCTGTATCTGGGATCGAAACACGGTCTCGCTGGTCGGGAGCGCGTCGCCAGGGCGCTCAGCGAGGTAAATCGCCCGGCGCTATATGCCGCCCTCACCACCGCGGGGGGACTGGCCTCGCTCGCCACCAGCCCGATCCTTCCGATCAAGACTTTCGGGCTGATCTCGGCTATCGGGGCACTGCTGATTTACATCGTAGTGTTTCGAATTCTGCCCAACATCGTCGTACGGTGGGACAAAAGCAGTTGGGCAAACGTCCGTGGTGGTGCCCTTGTGGTCGACAAGCTAGTGGCAGCGCTTTACACCATCGGGATGCGACACCCGCTGCCGGTCATCGCGGTCATGTGCGTAGGCCTCGCGGCGGGCGCGCCACAGATCGGAAACGTAGTGGTCGAAACTAATCTTCAGGAGTTTTTTGATTCCAGCCATCCTATTCGGCAGGACACTCGTCATATTGACGAAAGATTGATCGGCACCATGCCGGTTGCTGTCATATTCGACACAGCGACTCGAGGTGGCCTCAAGAATCTGGAAGTGCTGCGGCAGATACGCGCGTTCCAGTCCTGGATAGAGCAGCAGCCCGAGGTCGACCGCAGCATTGGACAGACTGATTTCGTCGAAGAGATGCATTGGGCGTTCCATGCGGAAAACCCGGAAATGCGCAAGCTACCAGACGACGAGCGCCTGATCAGCCAGTACCTTTTGATCTATGACGGCGAAGACCTCTATGACTTCGTCGACCGAGACTTCCAACACTCGTTCGTGGCGCTGAACCTCAATGTGCATAGCGCAAACGAGATCACCGCGGTGCTCGAGCGGATCCGTGGCTATCTGTCAGAGCACATCGGGGAGTCGGTGAAATGGGAGATCGCCGGAGTCGGTCGATTGTTCGCCGACATGGAGGATCTGCTGATTGCCGGACAGGTCTACAGCCTGTGGGGCGCACTCGCGCTGATCTTCCTTTTTATTCTGTTCTTCCTGCGCTCACTCCCAGCGGCCGCGCTGTGCATGATTCCGAATCTGTCGCCGATTTTTCTGATCTTTGTCATCATGGGCAGCACGGGGATCTGGTTGGACATGGCGACCGCGATGATCGCGAGCGTGGCGATCGGCATCGCCGTAGATGACACCCTCCATGTCTACCACGGCTTTCAGCAGCGGATGAAAAGCGGGGCATCGCCGGTGCTTGCATTGCTGCGCACCTATCGCAGTGCCGGGCGCGCAGTGGTCACGACCACCGTCATCCTCAGCGCGCAGTTCATGATTCTGACTGCCTCCGATTTCATCCCGACCCGCAATTTCGGGCTTTTGACGACAGTCGGACTCATCGCGGCATTGCTGTTCGATCTGCTCCTGTTGCCCGCGCTGCTTATCGTTTTCCACGGACCCAATAGCCCCGTCGCCCGATGGTTCTCGGGCCAGAAATGGCCGCAAGAGGACGCCAGCGCGGCGCAACTTGGTGAACCAGACCCCGTTTTAGATGCGTTTTACTGGACCGTCGAGAGAAAAGTCGCACTGGTGAAAGAGATAATGTCTGGCAAGTTCAGCTCCAAGGAAGCGGCCCACGAGTATGCCTTGCCCGAGGCTGAGGTCGACAAATGGCTGGCGGCCGCCAAACGTGGAATCAGAGACGCCTTCAACAACGAGCCCTCGCGCTCGCAGCACGACGATGACAAGGTCCGTACCCTGGTCAAGGCCTGCAGGCAACTGCAGGCCGAGAACCGCGCGCTGAAGGCTCGTCAGCAGGATTAACAGTCACACCATGCCTGTCGCTATTGGGTCCCCCCGGCGCTTCAGTGTCAGAAAACTGTAGGCGTGGGGGTTATGCGCGTCGGCCGTATGTCGTTCGCGGGAGGTCTCTTCCCATTCCGCGCTGTCATAGGCAGGGAAAAAGGCATCGCCCTCGAACTGTCCATCCACCAGGGTCAGATACATGCGCGAGGCCAGCGGCAGCGCCTGCGCATACAGATTCGCGCCGCCGATGACCATGATCTCCGCGACGTCGCCCACCAACGCGATCGCGTCGCTCAGCGAGTGAACGACTAGCCCACCCTCGACCTGATAATCGCGGTCTTGGGTGAGTACAACATGCGTACGATGAGGCAACAGTCCGGGCAAAGATTCCCAAGTCTTCCTGCCCATGATGATCGGCTTGCCCAGGGTAAGGCGCTTGAAGCGCGCCAGATCCGCCGGCATCCGCCAGGGCAGCGCGTTGTCGCGCCCGATCACGCGGTTATCGGACAGCGCCGCGATGATCGACAGGTTCGGCAAGGGCTCCATCAGCAAATGATAACAGCCCCAAACCCTGCAGCACGCCCGTCAGGCAGTTTCAGCCCTGGCGAGCTTGCGACAGATCACTCCTGCTCGTCGTCCGCGAACAATTCCTCGTCGGCCTCGATCATCATCTCGATTATCGCCTCTACCTGCTCCGGTGCCTCTTCAGACATCGCCAGCAGCTCCCGACCGTCGACTTTCAATTCATCGCTCATCACGCCCACCAAAAATAACAGTATTTGTTGAATTACTTATACCCTGAGCATGCCGGGGTCGAAAGGCCTGCGACCGCCAGCACTTGATATGCGTCAAACAATGCGTCGGGTCGCGCCCCACCTCAGACGGCTATCGGGGCCTTGATGTGTGGGTGATACTGGTAATCGCTCAATGCGAAGTCATCGAAATCGAAGGCGAACAGATCTTTGACCTCGGGATTCAACGTCAGTGTCGGCAGGTCGAAAGGCGTACGCGTCAGTTGCTCATCTGCCTGCTCGAGGTGGTTTGTATAGAGATGCGCATCGCCAAGCGTGTGGATGAATTCACCGACCTGGAGCTCACAGGCCTGGGCGATCATCATGGTCAACAGGGCATAGCTGGCAATATTGAACGGCACCCCCAGAAAGATGTCAGCGCTGCGCTGGTAGAGCTGGCACGAGAGCCTCCCCTCACAGACGTAGAACTGAAAAAAGGCGTGACAGGGGGCCAGCGCCATTCTGCCGCTGGCCACGTTCGCCTGGGGTGACAGGGCCTCGTCCGGCAGGTCAGCGGGATTCCAGGCGGACACGATGATACGGCGCGAGTCCGGGTTGGTCTTGATCTGAGCGACGACCTGAGCGATTTGATCGATGTGGCGCCCGTCCGGGGCCGGCCACGACCGCCATTGATAGCCATACACAGGCCCGAGATCGCCCCTTTCATCCGCCCATTCGTCCCAGATCCGGACGCCATTCTCTTTGAGGTAATGGATATTGGTGTCGCCCTTGAGAAACCATAGCAACTCGTGGATAACCGACTTCAGATGAACCTTCTTGGTCGTCACCAGCGGAAAACCCTGGCGCAAGTCAAACCGCATCTGGTGGCCAAACAATGACCAGGTGCCGGTACCGGTGCGATCGCCCTTGAAATCACCGAATTGGCGGACGCGATAGAGCAGATCGAGATACTGTTTCATATCGTGCTGTGTCTTCGGTAAGCGACTATCAGCAGCACCAGTCCAAACACCACCATCGGCGCCGACAAGAGCTGTCCCATGGTAACCCATCCGAAGGCTAAGTATCCGAGATGCGCATCCGGCAGGCGGACGAACTCCACTGCGAAACGGAAAAGCCCGTAACACAGCAGAAACATTCCTGACACGGCCATGCTGGGCCGTGGTCTGGCGCTAAATACCCAGAGCAGCAGGAACAGGACAACGCCCTCCAGGGCCGCCTCATACAGCTGCGTTGGGTGTAACGGCGGGGTCAGCGGGCTGCCCGGCGGAAGCACCAGCTTGTCAAAACACAATCCCGGGTGGCTCGCACAAGAGACCTGCATCCCCCAAGGCAGCTGCGTCGGCCCTCCCCACAGCTCTCCGTTGATGAAGTTACCTATCCGGCCGGCCAACAATCCAACCGGGACCAGCGGCGCGATGAAGTCGGTCAGGGCAAAAAACCTGATATCCCTGCGGCGCCCGTACCACCAGACGGCGAACAACACGCCCAGGAAACCCCCATGGAACGACATGCCGCCCTCCCAGACGCGGAACATCTGCAGCGGATCCGCGAGCCAGCTCTCGTAACCGTAAAAAAGGATGTAGCCTAGGCGGCCTCCAAGAATGACGCCGAGCGCGGCGTAGAACAGCAGGTCTTCCATTTGCGGCGGCGAAATCAAGGCCCCCGGCCGACTTGCACGCAACCGCCCCAACCACCAGGCCGCGGCAAACCCGGCGAGGTACATCAAGCCGTACCAGCGGACCGCAACAGGACCGAGTTGGAGGGCAACGGGATCGATTTCCGAGAACAGCATGGCGCGCGATTCTAACAGCTCCGAGCGCGTCTCTCTCCGTCCAGTGCGCCGGCATGGACAGGCCGGGATACGACCATTAGGCTAGCAACCTGTCGGACTGAACACTGATTGGCTGCAAATTCCTGGATAGCGATCAACTCCGCTGATCCTCTTCGTCAAATAGCCGGGCCATTCTCCTCAGACGATCATCTGATTTGATTCGCCCGAGTCGTTTTCGCCGCAAACGGTCAAGTCCGACAGGCTGCTAGCCAACACCTTCCGGAGCTCGGCATGCGCTCGCTACTCAAGCTGTCTCTGCTGCTGTTGCTGCTAATCCCGATTGCCATCGCAGCAACTCTCTGGCTGGCATTGTCCACCGTTCCGCTGGTGACACAGCACGCCCTGCTGTCACACCAGGATATTGCCCGCGCCAAGGCGATTCTGCAGAGCAATGACCCACGCCGACTACCGCCCGGCTCACGGCGTACCATCGAGCTGAAGAGCCAGGATCTGGATCTCGCTGCCGACTACCTGCTCCAGACCCTGGCGAGCGGCAATTCGGAATTGACACTGTCGGCGAACCGCTTACATCTGCGGATGACCCTGCGGCTTCCACGCCTGCCTGCGCGGCACTTTCTCAATATTGATGGCAGTATCGAGGCCGTCGGCGGAAGGCCCGTAATTCGTGACCTGGTGATCGGCAAGGTGCAGATTCCCGGCGGGCTGGCCAATTGGATTGCGGCGGACCTGCTGCGCGGCGCTCACGATGAGGCGCCTGAGATTTTCAAAGGGGATGTGATCCAGGGGTTCGAGATTCTCCCCGATCGACTGCGCCTCACCTACCGCTGGCATCCACAGCTCCTGGACCAGGCGCGCGATACCCTGCTAACCGGCGGCGACCGTGCGGCATTGCGCTATTATCACGACCTTTTGGTTGCACTGCAGTCGCAGGGCGTGGGTCGGGCCGGATCTGTGGTGGCGTTGCTTCAACCGATGTTCGCAGCGGCGCGGACCCGCTCGCAAGACGGCAATCCCATAGCCGAGAATAAAGCCATGCTCACCGTGCTCGGCACCTGGGCGAGCGGTCGCGATATCGCGAATCTGGTCCCTGGCAACCTTGCCAGACCGCACAGGTTCCGCCTCAAGCTCGAGCAGCGGAGGGATTTTGCCCAGCACTTCCTGTCTTCTGCGGCGCTTGCTGCCCGCGGCGACACCAGCCTGTCGAATGCCGTCGGGTTGTTCAAGGAGATTGTCGATATCGATCGCGGCTCCGGTTTCAGCTTCACCGACATCGCTGCCGATCGGGCCGGCACACGATTTGGCGAACTCGCCACTCGCTCGGCCGAGGACGCGCGCCGGGTGCAGGGCCTGCTGGCCGACGGGGTCGAGGAAACCGCGATTATGCCGCCGGCCCGAGATCTACCGGAGCATCTCAATACCCAGCGCTTCAAGGAACTCTATGGGCATGTCGGCAGTCCTGCCTATCAGCTCGTCATGCGTGACATCGAGCGCCGGATTGCGGCCTGCAGCCTGTACCGTCTTTGAGGTAGATTCAGAGGCCCTGATTTCGCGGATCGGCCGTTAATTCCTGACTTTCTGCAAGTCCTCAAGTTTCCTCCCCGGACGCCGTTAGCTAAGCCACGACACCCTTCAGCAAATTTATCGCGAGAGTTGGTTATGAGGCTTTTAGGCATGAACGGAACGAAGGTCATCCCGCATCATTTGCGGACTCTCGGGGAGCGCCTGCGCTACCGGCGTCGCCAGATGGGATGGACTCAGGAGCAGCTCGCGGTGCAGGCCGGCACCAACCAGGCTGTCATCCAGAAAATCGAGAATGGCAAGAGCCTTCGCCCGCGCAAGATCGATGAAATTGCTTCAGTCCTAGATGTGAATCCCGCATGGCTGATGTTCGGTGATGAAAAGGCGACCCCGCTTACCGACGAGGCGCGCGAAGTAGCAGAGATCTGGATGACCTTGAGCGAGGGCGAACGCGAACGCGTGCGCAGCGAAATGCGCCTGCTCGCCAGCCGCCGCATGTCCTCCTGATCAGGGAGCTATAGCGTCGGCAAAACACGCAGGAAAAAGGCCTTCAGGTAAGCGGTTTCGGAAATCGCGGGATGGATAGGATGATCGGGACTCTGTTGACCTTGCTGCACAAGCTGCAAACTGCGATCACCATGCCGCGCGGCCTGCTGCACAGTTCTCAACAATTGATCCCGCTGCATGTGAAACGAACAAGACGCCGTCACTAGGATGCCATCGCGTCCCAGCAGACCGAGCGCCGCCTCATTTAGCCGCCGATAGGCAAGCACGCCTTCTTTGAGATCTTTTTTGCGCTTGACGAAGGCCGGCGGATCCAACACTACGACATCAAAACGCTCGCGCTGCGCACGCAGATCGCGCAGCAACTGAAACGCATCCCCCTGCAGGCTATCGATAAGGCCTTCCACCTGATTCAGCTGGGCATTGGTCGTCAGCTGCGCCAAGGCCTTGGTCGAGACATCGATAGCGGTCACTGCGCTGGCACCGGCGCGCGCGGCGCGCACTGACCAGGCGCCGGAATAGCTGCAGACGTCGAGCATGCGCTTACCGCCCACATAGCGCAGCAGCTGATCACGGTTGGCGGCCTGATCAAAAAACCAGCCGGTCTTCTGTCCCTCCGTCAGCGAGACCTCGAAGCGACAACCACCCTCGTCGATCTGTACGGCATCGGGCACATCGCCATGAACGAGTTCTACATAGCGGGGTAGCGCCTCGAGTTCACGCGCCACACCGTCGTTGCGCAGGATCACGCCGGACGGTCGCAGCACCTTGACCAGCGCGGTCACCAGGGCCTCACGCTGCAGTTCCATCCCAGCCGTTGTGATCTGCACCGCGAGGTAATCACCGTAGCGGTCAGCGACCACCCCCGGTACGCCATCGGCCTCGCCGAACAACAGCCGATAGTACGGCCTGGCATACAGGCGTTCGCGCAAGGCCAGGGCGACTTTGATGCGATGCACCAGAAGTGAGACATCGATCGCAGTCCCCGGCGTTCGGGTCACGATACGCGTACAGATCAGCGAGTTTGGATTGATATGACCCCGTCCGAGCCATTTGCCCTGAGCGCTCTCGACATCCACCACCTGCCCTGGATCAAAGCCTTTGAGCGGGGTCGCTGCACTATCGACCTCGTTGGAATAGACCCATAAATGGCCGGCCCGCAGCCGTCGGTCCTGATTCTTCGCCAGGCGCAGAAGGCCACTCATTCCTGATCCGTTTCGCTCATAGGTCATCGGCCGCGAAGGTGTTGCAGGCGGATAGCGTGCCCTGCTCCAGGCCGACCTTGAACCAGCGCACGCGCTGCGCCGAGCTGCCGTGGGTAAAGGATTCCGGGGTCACATAACCCCGCGATTGCTTCTGCAGGCGGTCGTCACCGATGGCACTCGCCGCATTCAGGCCCTCTTCGATGTCGCCCTGTTCCAGCAGCTGCCGGCTGCGGCTCGCATGGTGTCCCCAGATCCCCGCAAAACAGTCCGCCTGAAGCTCCTGTTTGACGGCCAGTCGATTGGCCTCGATCTCGTCCTTGCCGCGCTTGGCCTTCTGGACCTCGGCAGAGATCCCGAGCAGCGTCTGAACATGATGGCCGACCTCATGCGCAACGACATAGGCCTGGGCAAAATCACCCGGCGCGTCGTGACGTTGCCTGAGATCGTCAAAGAAACCCAGGTCAAGATAGACCTTCTGATCCCCAGGGCAATAGAAAGGCCCCATTGCGGCCTGGCCCAGGCCGCAGGCCGAATTCACGGCCCCGCGATACAGCACCAGGCGCGGTTCACTGTAGCTCTCGCCAGCAGCCTGGAACAGGCTGCTCCAGGTCTCTTCGGTGTCGGCCAGCACGACTGACACGAATTCGACCATCTCCTTCTCCTGCGCACTCTGCTCGACCTGTCCGCGAGGTTGATCCTGCGTGCTGGGCACGCCAGGCCCTGTTAGCCCGCCCAGCAGATCCCCCAGCCCGGCGCCGCTGAAGTAACTGTAGGCGCCGAGTGCCAACACCACGGCCAGCGTGCCCTTGACTCCGAGAAAGCGGAAAACTAAGGGCAGTACTCGCAGCAGACCGCTACCTCCACGCAGGCTGCCCAGACCACTGGCCGAGGAAGCGCGGCGGTCCTCGATGTTGCTGCTCTGTCTCCTACCCTTCCAACGCATCAATTGTTCTCCCGGACGATTGACAAACCGCGGCGGCCGGCACATCGGCGCGGCGCAAGCCACGCGACACCTCTTATCGTCCGACTGCCAAGCCAGAGGTCCCCAAGTGTAGACCTTTGCGCCGCAGCGGTGCCGCCGGCCGCCCTTTCGGGTTAAAGTCTGGCGGAGCTTGTGGAGAGAAACATGGCCGACGACGACATCCTGCTCGGCGGGACCGGCAGCAAACAGGTTCGACTCAACGCCGGAATGGCCAATCGACATGGCCTGATCACCGGGGCCACGGGGACCGGCAAGACAGTCACCCTTCAGGTGCTCGCAGAGTCGTTCTCGCGCCTGGGTGTGCCGGTATTCACGGCCGACGTGAAGGGCGATCTGTCCGGCCTTGCCGGGCCCGGCAAGGACAATCCAAAGATCGATGAGCGCCTGCGGTTCATCGGTATCGAGGGGCACGCCTTCGAGGCGAGCCCGACCGTCTTCTGGGACGTTTACGGCAAAAAGGGCCATCCGGTGCGCACCGCAGTGTCCGAGATGGGGCCGATTCTGCTGAGCAATCTGTTGGAGCTCAACGAGACCCAGGAGGGCATCCTGCAGATCGCCTTCAGCGTCGCCGATGACGAGGGCCTGCTGCTGCTCGATCTCAAGGACCTGCGCGCGATGCTCAATTGGCTGGCCGACAACGCCAAGGAGCTGGAGCGCCACTACGGACGGATATCCAGCGCCAGCGTCACCGCCATCCTCCGGCGACTGCTGGTGCTCGAGGAGGCCGGCGGCGGTATCTTCTTCGGGGAGCCGGCGATCCGCATTGAACACCTGATGCAGAACGACTTCTCCGGACGGGGAGTGATCAGCATCCTGGACGCCACCACGCTGTACCACTCCCCGCGCATCTATGCGACTTTTCTGCTGTGGCTGCTGTCCGAGTTGATGGAGGAGCTGCCTGAACGCGGCGACGCCGACCGACCACGCCTGGTGTTCTTCTTCGACGAGGCACACCTGTTGTTCGACAACGCGCCCAAGGCGCTGCTCGTTAAGATCACCCAGGTGATCCGTCTGATTCGCTCCAAGGGCGTCGGGGTTTTCTTCATCTCACAGTACCCGAACGACGTGCCGGACGAGGTGATCGGGCAACTGGGCAACCGTGTCCAACACGCGCTGCGCGCCTTTACCCCGCGCGACCGCAAGGCGCTCAAGGCAGCCGCCGAAACCTTCCGCGAAAATCCAGCATTCGATACCGAAGCAGTGATCGGCCAGCTGGGTGTGGGCGAGGCACTGATCTCCACGCTGGATGCAAAGGGCATCCCCAGCATGGTCGAACGCACGCTGATGGCGCCACCGCGCTCCCAGTTCGGCCCTATTGACGAGAGCAGGCGGGCCGAGCTGATCAGCCGTTCACCGTTGAACAGCACCTATGAGCGGACCGTCGATCGCGAATCGGCATACGAAATGCTGCAGAAACGCGACCAGGAGATCCGCGCGCAGCGCGAGCGCGAGGCGCAGGCGGCGGCGCAAGAAAAGGCCGCAGCAGAACGCCGCAGGCAGGAAGAACGGGCGACACGTGCTGCGCAGCCGCGCCGGAGCAACCGCCAGAGCGTCGGCGAGGCGCTGGCAAAGTCGGTCGCGCGCACCATCGGCACGACGCTCGGCCGGCAGATCATGCGCGGCATCCTGGGCTCGATTACCGGACGCCGTTGAGCCAGACGCAACTAGCCTGCGAATCTCACCGATTTCCTTCTCCGGGCGGCGATACGCTCGCCCTCACGGGGGCGAACTCGAACCGGCGCCATCAGTCGGAGAAGCCAGAACACCTCGGCGTCTGATCGGAGAATTCCTGGGTACACTTGCGGACTCTTCCGCTGCGTGTATCGACGATCCAGACCGCGTTCTCCGAAGCGACGATGCCCTCGTAGGCCCCCTGCGGCCCCGCGGTTTGCCGGGCCGGCTCGGTTTGCGCCAGCTGCGCGGCGAACAGGATAGCGATACCGATGATAACCATTGACACTTTCTTCATTGCACGTCTCCATAGATGGAATCAATACGAGAAGGCGTCGACCGCAGCGCCTGCAGTCGATGGCGAACGATCGGCGCCGAACGTCAGAGTAGGCAGTAGTGCGTGCCGCCGCGCAACAACCCGGTGCGGTATTACCCCTCGCTAAGACCATTTGTTCCTACTGCACCAAGGCTTAAGGTCACCAGATCTTCAGCCAGCGGAGTCCATCATGAGTGCACGACGCCTGCGCGACGCGACCAGCCCCTACCTGCAACAGCATGCCGAAAACCCGGTGGACTGGTGGCCCTGGTGTGACGAGGCACTCTCACTGGCAAGGCGCGAAGACAAGCCTATCCTTTTATCGATCGGCTATTCGGCCTGTCACTGGTGTCACGTGATGGCGCACGAATCCTTCGAGGACCCTGCCACCGCGGAGTTGATGAACGCGCTTTACGTCAATATCAAGGTCGACCGCGAGGAGCGGCCCGATCTCGACAAGATCTACCAGACCGCGCACCAGCTGTTGTCGCGCCGCACCGGCGGCTGGCCGCTCACGGTCTTTCTCACCCCCGACGACCACAGCGCATTTTTCGCAGGCACCTATTTCCCGCCGCAGCCAAGGCATGGGCTACCGGCGTTTCGAGATCTGTTGCGCCAAATCGAACACGCGTTCCGCGAGCAGCGTTCCGCGATCGATGAACAGAACGACGCTCTCCGAGCCGCTTTGCGGCAGCTCGATCCGACCGAGGGCGACGGTGCAATTGCTTCCGGCCCGATCGAGCAGGCGCTGGGCCAGTTGGAGGAACAGTTCGACGCGCGCTACGGGGGCTTCGGCGGTGCGCCCAAGTTTCCCCACCCCGGCACGCTGCGCTTCCTGCTACGCGAGGGTCAGCGGCGCGATGACCCGCGTGCGCGGCAATTGGCGTTGCATACCCTGGAGCATATGGCCAGGGGCGGCATCCGAGATCACCTCGCCGGAGGTTTCTGCCGCTATTCCGTCGACCAACAATGGATGATTCCGCATTTCGAAAAGATGCTGTACGACAACGGCCAGCTGTTGGCACTGTATGCAGAGGCCTGGGTGGCCAGCGACCACCGGCCCCTGTTCCAGAACGTCTGCGAGCGCACGGCGGCATGGCTGACGACCGAGATGCAATCTCCACTTGGCGGTTATTACTCCAGCCTCGACGCCGACAGCGAGGGTGAAGAGGGGCGCTTCTATGTCTGGACACCCGAGGAGGTGGCGGAACTGCTGGACCCCGACGAGTATCCGGTGTTCGCGGCGCGCTTCGGCCTCGACCGCCCAGCAAACTTCGAGGGCCGATGGCACCTGCATTGTTTTCTCGATACCGAGACATTGGCGCAGTCGACCGGCCTCGATGCGGGCAGAGTGCGCGAGCTGCTGCTGAGTGCGCGCAGCAAGTTGCTGGCCGCACGGGCCAATCGGGTACGCCCAGGCCGCGACGAAAAAATCCTGACCAGCTGGAATGCGCTGGCGATCCGTGGCATGGCGGTCGCCGGACGCCTGTTCGACCGGCCCGAGTGGATCGATTCGGCCGAGCAGGCGTTGCGCTACTTGATCGAAAACCACTGGCAGGACAAACGCCTGTTGGCCAGCAGCCGTGACGGCAAGGCGCAGCTCAATGCCTATCTCGACGACTACAGCTACCTGATAGACGCCATCCTCGCACTGTTGCAGGCACGCTGGCGCAGCGATTATCTCGACTTCGCCGTCGAGCTGGGCCAGCGCCTGCTGGACCACTACGAGGATCCCGAACGCGGCGGTTTCTTCTTTACCTCCGACGATCACGAGACGCTGCTGCATCGGCCCAAACCGCTGGCCGACGATGCCATGCCCAGCGGCAATGGCGTGGCGATCGAGGCGCTACAGGAGCTCGCGCTGCTGAGCGGCGACATCCGCCTGCGGCAGGCCGCCGAGCGCGCAATGCACGCGGCCTGGAAGTCCATCGAGCGGACCCCCTACGCCCACGTGGGACTACTCGAGGGTCTGCGACGCCGCCTCGAACCCGGCGAGCAGCTGATCATCCGGGGCGACGGGCCGGGCCTTGCGACATGGCAACGAGCCGCCGCTGCTGCATATCTTCCCGACCGCACGATCTATGCAATCCCCGGGACCAGCGTTGGGCTGCCTGATGCTTTGATGGCCAAGCACGTCGTGCCGGGCAAGGTCGTGGCCTACCGCTGCCGTGGCAATCAATGTGAAGCCCCATTCGATACCCTCGACGCGCTGTGAGGGTACCGCCCTACGAGGACACCGGCGAGCGCGTCTTGCGCCACGTCCGCCAAAAAAAAAACGGAATAAAGGCCGGCCATGCGCGTCTTACGGACTGTGAGTGAGAAAAACATCAGGTTACTTGGCGGCATCGGGCGACGCCGCAGGCTGCGCAGCCAGATCTGCGCGGAGCGCGATCGCCTATACCGGATAGCCTGGTCTTGGTGCCATGACAGTCACCAGGCCGATGACCTGGTGCAGGAGACCCTCGCACGGGCGCTGGCCCGGATCGACAGTCTGCGCGACGATGGCCGACTGCGGGTCTGGTTGACACAGATACTGGCCAACCTGTACCGCGACCAGTTTCGCCGTGCGGCGCCGGAGACCGGCCTGGACAGCGACAGCTTACCGGGTCCCGACGATCCCGAACAGGCCACGAATCGCACGCAGCTGATCGCACGCACGCGGGAGGCTGTTGAGAGGCTGTCAGACGAGCAGCGCCAGGTTCTCACCCTCATCGATGTCGCCGGGTTCAGTTACGCCGACACGGCGATTGTGCTGGATGTCCCGGTCGGCACGGTCATGAGCCGTCTGTCGCGCGCACGCCGTCGCATGCGCGATATCCTCGAAGGCCAGGGCATAGGAAATTCCGACGTCGTACCGCTGAGGAGGCCAGGATGAAAAGCGGAGATGAATTTGAACTCAACGCCTATCTGGACGGTGAGTTGAGCGAAGACGAACAGGCGGAGCTGCTCGAGATCATGCGCACCGACGCAGAATTCGCCCGCCGAGTCTGCGCGCTGGGGCGCCTCCAGGCGCAGGTGCAGTTAGCCTATGCGGATCCACCGGAGCCGGCCCAGCGCAACAAACGGCGGGAGGGTCGCTCATGGTCGGCCGCCGCCGCAGGGCTGGCATTAGTGGCCGTTGGTCTGGTCAGCGGCTGGCTGCTGCATCCCAGCGCGCCCCGCGGGTCTGCCGAGGCGCAGCGTTTCGTCGTACTCGACCCGGCAGGGCGTGGACAGGCCCCCGCGGTCGCCGACGACGGCGCGATGCGCATCGTGTTCCACCTGACCGACGCCAGCCAGACGGTCGCCGGCGAACTGCTCGACGAGGTGGAAGGCCTGTTGATCGCCTATCAAGCGGACCAGCGACCCCTGCGCGTCGAGGTGGTCAGTCATAGCGACGGCCTCGGCCTGTTGCGCCAGCGCTTATCAGGGCACCAGCCGCGCATTCACGAACTCGCCACACGTTTTTCCAATCTGACCTTTGTCGCCTGCCAGAACACCATCGATCGTCTGAGGGTCGAGCAGGGTATCGAGGTCAGATTGGTTCCCGACGCCGAGGTCATCGACTCCGGTGTCAATCACGTCGTCAAACGACAAAAACAGGGCTGGTCGTATATCCGCGTCTAGTCTCATTCCAGCAATAAGCTGCCACAGTGCAGGAGAGAGGAGTTAAACGATGAAAAGACTGATGCCTATTGTGTTGGCAGGCCTGGTTGGCCTGATGGCCTGGGGCGGTGTCGCCAGCGCCGCGGAGGGCGCCAAACAGAAGGTCGTCTACCACGTCAACGGCGACAACCCGAAACAGCAGGCGGGTGCGCTGCGCAACATCCAGAACCACATTAACGCCGTCGGGGCCGAAAACCTCGACCTGCGCGTGGTGATGCACGGCAATGGCGTCTCCATGGTCCTGTTGCCGGACGACCTAGACAAGGTGAAGGGCTTCAAGAGCGCCAATGCGGACCCGCAGATGCAGGCCCGCATCGACGGACTCAAGAACCAGGGGGTGCAGTTCAAGGTGTGCGCAAACACCCTGAAGGGGCGAAAGGTGAACATGGAAGAGGACCTGTACATGGTGGAGCAGGCCGATATCGTACCCAGCGGGGTCGCCGAGCTGGGGATCCTGCAGGCCCAGGGTTACGCCTACATCAAGCCCTGACGTCACACGGGCCCACGCCCGAAATGCCGTAGAGAAACGGCCCGCGCTCGCGGGCCGTTTTTTCGGTGGCTGTCACATCGGGGCGACACGGCCCGCGCCAATGTTTGCGGTCGACCGACACATCGCGTAGGCCTCTGGAGCGTCCTGCGAAATATTTCGCTGAAAAACAGGGTCTATTGGCTGATGGCCAAGCTAAGATCAGACTTCGAAACGCTCGTCAGCGCGCTCTCGCCAGAGCTCTTCCGCTACGCCATGGGGCTATGCCATAACCGAGACACCGCTGAGGACCTGGTGCAAGAGACTTTTTTGCGCGGCTGGCGTTCACGCGCCGACCTGCGCGACACCCAGGCCGCCCGGGCCTGGCTCTACACCATCCTCCGCAACGAGCATGCGCGACTATATGAGCGACAGCGTCCGATCAGCGTCGATCCCAGCGACCTGCCGGATCTGCCGGCGCGCGGCTACGATACCAGCGCCGAGGCCTTTGTCGTGCGCCGTGCGCTGGCGCGTCTCGGCGCCGACTACCGTGACCCTCTGCTGCTGCAGGTGATCGGCGGTTTCAGCTGCAAGGAGATCGGCATCATGCTGGGTCTCAACACGAATACTGTGCTGACTCGCCTGTTTCGCGCCCGCAAGGCGCTGCGCGAGCAATTGAGCGACAGCAAGCCACTGGAGGCACTGCGATGAACTGTCTGGACTTTCGTCGAGGCCTCTTGAGCGACCCCTTCGCTGCTGACCCTGAGCTGCTCGCGCACGAGGACGGGTGCTCGGCCTGCGCGGGCTTCGCACGCGACGTGCGGACCCAGGAGATCAAGTTGCGCAGCCTGTTACAGAATGTCTCACCGCCAAGTGGCCTGGCTGAGCGCATCCAACTGGCCGCAGGTTTCGAGCACCGGGCCGAGGCGCGGCGCCGCTGGTGGTACAGCGCCGCCGCCGGGGTATTGATAGCGATCGGTATCAGCATGATTTCGTTGTGGAACATCACTTTGGAGCGCGGCAACATCGCCCTGGCCCAGTCGGTGTTGCATCACATCGATGACGAGGCCCACCACCTCCGTGAGGCAGGACCGGCAGCGGCCGGCAGGGTGCAGCGCGTGTTCGAACGCTTCGGCGCAGAACTGGCTGGCGATATCGGGCCAGTGAACTTTGCCGCGGAATGTCTGATGCGCAAGCGAAACGGGGTTCACCTGGTCGTGCCGGGCAAGATGGGCGCCATCACGGTGTTCTTCATGCCCGGCGAGATGACGGCAGAGGTGGTGGACGTGAAATCGGAACGCTTCAACGGTCAAATCCTGCCAACGGCCTGGGGCAGTATCGCCGTCGTCGGCGAGACCGGCGAGGCATTGGATGGCCTGGGTGAGCGCCTGATGACGGCCGTGCGCTGGCCAACGCCGCAAGCGCTTTCCGGTTCAGGTGTCCTCGGTCGGACCGTCGCCGTCGACGGCCGAGTCGGGCAACAGCAAGATGGTTGAGCGACACTGGCGGCAGCGCAGGAGCTTGCTGCCCTTGAACAGGCGCATCCAGAACTGGCGGTGATTGCGGTTGAGGTCGGTCCCGCCGCAAGTGCGGCAGACCCGCCTGCGCGTAATCCAGGCCATTAGCCTCCTGCCGCTCCCTCTAAAGATAACGATGTCAGACCGGCGTCCATGGTCGTCACGGCGTCACCCGCCGCTTCGTTGGCACAGGTCCAGTCGCTTGCCAGCTGTCGGCCGCGGCATCGTCACTGGCGCGTGCCTCGACCCAGCGCGTCCGCCCGCCGGCCATCTGTTCCCGCTTCCAGAACGGGGCCTTGGTCTTGAGATAGTCGATAATGAACTCGCAGGCGCGAAACGCCTCGCCGCGATGTGCACTGGCGACCGCGACGAGAACAATAGGATCCTGTGGCCGGATCTGGCCGACGCGATGGACCACTTGGGCACGCAGCAGCACCCAGCGCACGGCGGCCTCATCGACAATAGCGCGGAGCGCCTTCTCCGTCATCCCCGGATAATGCTCGAGTGTCATCTCCGACACCTGGTCGCCTTCGTTGAAATCACGCATCAGGCCGACGAAGCTGACCACCCCGCCGACGGCAGCGTTGCCCGTATACAACGGCGTCAGTTCCTCTGCGACATCCAGCGGCGTCTCCTGAACCCTGATCTCTATCTCCACTCGGAACCCCGCGAATCTTTCATCCACCCGTCACCGGGGGAAAGAAGCCCACCTCGTCATGCGGCTGCAACGCGCGCTCGGCGGTTGCCATTTCCTGGTTCACCGCGGCCAACACCGGCCGATCCTCGGCGAACACCTCGGACCACACGCCGCCCCGACTTACCAGCAACTCGCGCAGCGCGGCGATCGTCGGCGGAACCTCCTGCAGCGTCTCATCCGCACGGCCAAGACGTTCCTTCAGGCTGGCGAAATACAGAACCTTGATCATGTCAGCAGCTCGTTGAAGGGAATAAAGGCCACATCATCACCGCGCCGGATGACGCGGCCCTCGGCAATCACGGCCAGCGCGTTGGCCCAGGTCACTGAACTCAATACGCCCGACGAACGGCTCGGATGAACCTGCAGATGCGCCAGACCCTGGTCGTCAAACTCCACTTTGGCACGCTGAAATTCGCGCCGTTTATCCGGTCGCGGCCAATCGAACTCGGCAATCGCGCGCCGCGGCTGCGCGCGCCAGTCCGACCTGCCCTGCAGGCGCAGAATAAACGGCCGCACCAGCAACACGAAGGTAACGAACAAAGACACCGGATTGCCGGGTGACCCGATGAACGGCGTACCTTCGACATGCCCGAAGGCCAATGGCTTGCCAGGTCGGATCGCGATTCGCCACATGTCCAGCGAGCCTAGGGCCTCTACCGCGGGCTTTACGTGATCTTCTTCACCCACGGAAACACCGCCAGACGCCAGCACCAGGTCGGCCTGTCGCGCGCCGTCGAGCAGCGCGGCCTTGGTCGCCGCCAGTGTGTCTTCGACGATGCCGAGGTCAATCACCTCGCAACCCAGCAGCCGCAGCAACGCGCTGGCGGTGAACATGTTGGAATTGTAGATCTTGCCCGGCGCCAGGGAGTGCCCCGGCATCACCAACTCGTCGCCGCTGGCAAACAGGGCCACCCGCGGTCCGCGCCTTACGCTTAGTTCGGCAACCCCGACTGATGCGGCCAGACCCAGGTGTTGCGGCAACAGTCGGGTGCCCGCGGTCACCACCTCGGCGCCGGCACGGCTGTCCTCTCCTCGACGTCGGATGTTGCTGCCCGCCTGCACCGCCGTATTGATGCGCACGGCGGCCTCCCGGGCCTCGCAGGCCTCCTGGATGACGACGGCGTCGGCGCCGGCCGGTATCGGCGCACCGGTGAATATCCGCGCCGCAGTGCCGGGCGCCAGCGGCGACGGCGAGACCCCGGCAGGAATGCGTTGCGAAATCGGCAGCTGTGCACCGTCGATCGCGCAGTCCTGGGACCGCACGGCATAACCATCCATCGCGCTATAGTCCCAGCCCGGCACGTCGATGGCGCTGATCACCGGCTGCGCCAGCAACTGCCCCAATGCTGCATGCAGGTCGACACGCAGCTCATCCTCGATTGGCACCGCCGCGGTGGCTAGCTGCTCCACTGCGGCCTCGTAGCTGAGCATGCCATCCAGGGTGGGTGTGCAGCTCACTTCCACGTTGCCGAGTCCCGCAGTCGTGGCACGGTACGGCGCTGGCCGGCGATCCCGTTCAAATCGAAAACCCGAAGGTCTCTTGGAAACGGGCGTCGAAATCGGCACGGCTGAGGCCATGATTCTGGGTGCCGGCATGTTCGATCTTGATCGCGCCAAGCAGGGCGGCGATGCGCCCGGTGATCTCCCAATCCAGTCCCTGCTGCAGCCCATACAACAGCCCGCCGCGATAGGCGTCACCGCAACCGGTCGGATCCGCCAGATGCTGCGCCGGCGCCGCCGGGATGTCGATGACGTTGCCCTTGGTGAAGATGCTTGAGCCCTGGCCGCCGCGGGTCACGATGACCGCCTTTACCTCGCGTGCGAGCTGTTCTGGGGATTTGCCGGTACGCTCCTGCATCAGTTTTGCCTCATAGTCGTTGAACGCAAGCCACGAGGCCTGTGCGACAAAGCGGTTGAGATCATTCCCGTCGAACAGCGGCATCCCCTGACCAGGGTCGAAGACGAACGGAATGCCCGCTTCGGCGAACTGCTCGGCGTGCTCGATCATTCCCTGACGACCGTCTGGCGAGACCACGCCGAGTTTAACACCTCCGACATCAGCGACCTTGTTGGCGTGCGCAAAGTTCATCGCACCGGGGTGGAAGGCGGTGATCTGATTGTCGTCCTGATCGGTGGTGATATAGGCCTGCGCGGTATAGCTGTCGGGGATCTCCCGCAACGCGGCTCGGCTTATGCGATGATCGTCCAGCCAGTCCGCATAGGGGGCAAAATCGCTGCCCACCGTGGCCATCGGCAGACAATCGCCACCGATCATCTGGAGATTGAACGCAATGTTGCCCGCGCAACCGCCAAAATTGCGCCGCATCTCGGGCACCAGAAAGGACACATTGAGGATGTGTACCTGCTCGGGGAGAATATGATTCTTGAATTGGTCCTGAAACACCATGATGGTGTCAAAGGCCATGGAGCCGCAGATCATAGCTGACATCAACGCAATCCTTGAACTTTCTGTGGGGTATATGACCTTTGCTGCAGGTCGCCGGCGTCGCGCGCACGATGCCAGCGCGACCTGTGAAGGATGGACAATTCACATCGAGATGGTAACTTAACGCCGCTTTGCACGGCACGCCAAGGCCAATGGAATCGGCGTGTTCGTAGAGCGCAAACGCAAAAAACGAGGAGGAATGTGACCCATGTTGACCAAGAGAATCGCCCTGGCCGTGCTGCTCGGCGGCCTGCTCGCCGCAGGCACGGCAGCAGCCAATGACAAAGCGACTGCCGACGCCGCCATTGTCGCCGCAAAGGCGGCACAGAAGGCCGCCGCCGCGGTCGGTGGCGAATGGCGTGATACCGGTAAGATCATCAAGAAGGCCGAGCAAGCGGCCACCGAGGGCAACTACGGAAGCGCGGTGAAGCTCGCAAAGCAAGCCGAGGAGCAGGGTCGTCTTGGCGAGGTACAGGCCCTGGGTCAGGTAGGCGTCGGCAATCCGAAGTACCTCTATAACTGACTGCCATCCTTGGGTAGATTGCATCCCGCGCAAGGCCGCGGGGTTGTTTCATGTCGCCATCAGACGCGACAACAGTATCAGCGCCCAGGTCAGAATAGCCACGCCGATCGCCAGCAACACCGCGGCAGAGGCGATATCCTTGGCGCGTCCGGACAACTCGTTGTGCTCTTCTCCCACCCGATCAACGACTGCCTCGACCGCCGAGTTCAACAGTTCGACCATCAACACCAGCAGCCAGCTACCCACCAGCAGCGCCTTTTCCGAGCCGCTCTCCCCCAGCCAGACCCCGAGCGGCACAAGCAACAGGGCGACCAGCACCTCCTCGCGAAAGGCGGCCTCGTACCGATAGCAGTCGCGGAACCCCTGCATCGAATGCCCAAAGGCGCGAATGATGCGGCCGATGCCTTGGGTTTGATTGAACCTTGCCATCGTTCAGCACCAGTGCCGTCGGACTATCGCATGCGATGATGCATTCTGCAGGACGCGGAAGGCCAAGAATCGCGGCCCAGGCTAGGCCGCCGGTCCCTGCCAACGCAGATCCAGCTCGCGTGCCGCCCGCACATCGTCGAGACGGCGTACCGGCAAGGTCTGCGGGGCCGTCTTGATCACTTCCGGGTTGGTTTGCGCCTCGGCCTGGATCTTGATCATCGCGTCGACGAAGCCGTCCAGCGCATCCAGCGCCTCCGTCTCGGTCGGCTCGATCAGGAAACATTCCGGGACCAGCAATGGGAAATAGGTGGTTGGCGCATGATAGCCGTAGTCGAGCAGCCGCTTGGCGAAATCCATGGCGCTGATCCCAAACTCCTTCGCCTGCTGCTTCATGGTGACAATGAATTCGTGCGTGGCGCGACGCGCCGGATAGGCAAGTTCGAAGCCGGCATCACCGAGCCGCTTGGCCAGGTAGTTCGCATTCAGCGTCGCGTACTCGGAAACCCGCACCATGCCCTCGCGGCCCAGCAGCCGCGCGTAGATATAGGCGCGGATCAAAACCCCCGCGTTGCCGGCGAAGGCCGACAACTTGCCGATCGTCTGCGGGCATTCCTTTTCGGTCAGCCAGTGGTAGTCATGGCCGTCGAAGCCGACCATGGGTATCGGCAGAAAGGGCACCAATCGCTCGCTGACGCCGACTGGACCGGCGCCCGGACCGCCCCCGCCATGCGGCGTGGAGAAAGTCTTGTGCAGATTCATATGAATCACGTCAAAGCCCATATCACCGGGGCGCACCTTGCCGAGGATGGCGTTCAGGTTAGCGCCATCGTAATACAGCAGGCCACCGGCCTCGTGCACCAGCCTTGCGATCTCCGTGATGCGCCGCTCGAAGACGCCGACGGTGGATGGATTGGTCAACATTATCCCGGCGGTGTGTGGGCCGAGCACGCTACGCAGGGCCTCGATGTCGACATCGCCATCGGCCAGCGTCGGGATCTCGCGCACCTTGTAGCCGCACATCACCGCAGTGGCCGGATTGGTGCCGTGCGCTGCATCGGGCACCACGATCTCGTTGCGTGCGATGTCGCCGCGCGATTCATGGTAGGCGCGGATCATCGCGACACCGGTAAATTCGCCCTGTGCACCGGCAGCTGGCACCAACGACACCGATCGCATACCGGTGACGTCCTTCAACATCTCCTGCAACTCGTACATACAGCCCAGGAAACCCTGGCTGTGCGAACCGGGCGCATAAGGATGACGCGCCAGAATGCCCGGCAGCATGGCCAATGAATTGCAGGCACGTGGATTATATTTCATGGTGCAAGAACCCAGCGGGTAAAACTGGGTATCGATAGAGAAGTTCTTCTGCGACAGCCGGGTGTAATGCCGCACCACCTGAAGTTCCGACACCTCCGGTAGGGCCGGCGGCTGCGTGCGATGCAGCGAAGCGGGGATATCCGTTAGTGGCGGCTTGGTCTTCGGCGCCTGCGCAAAAGCGCGCCGGCCCGGTTGGGAGAGTTCGTGGATCAGCATAGCGTCAGATTAAACGTATTTTGTGCTTCGCTCTTGCTTCGGCCTGTGCAGACCCGGGTTGGCGAGGGATCAACCCAGTGCCGCAATCGCCTCGTCATAGTCGGGCTCATCGCCGATCTCACGAACCAGCTGGCTATATACGACCTTGTTGTCCGCGTCGAGCACAAGTGCGGCACGCGCGGTAATTCCGGCGAGCGGGCCGTCCTCGATCAACATGCCGTAGTCCTTGGCGAACTTGCGCGACCGCATCATCGACAGGGTCTTCACATCAGCGGTGCTCTCCGCCTGACAAAAACGTCCTTGCGCGAATGGAAGATCGGCAGAGACCACCAGCACGACCACATCGTTCCGCCCACCGAGGCGCTCATTGAACACCTTGGTCGAGGTAGCGCACGTCGGGGTATCCAGGCTCGGGACGATGCTCAAGAGCTTCTTCTTCCCGGCAAAATCGGCCAGGCCGACGTCGTTCAGCTCGCCGTCGACCAGGCGAAAATCGGGCGCAGCGCTGCCGACCGTCGGCAAATCGCCGTTGGTGTTCATCGGCGATCCGTGCAAGGTTACCTGTGCCATTTGTATTCTCCTTTGAAACGGTCGTCAGCGAGCGTATGCCGCCAACGGTGATTGTCGGGGATCAATTGAATTTAGGTTCGACCGGACACTTGGCCTGGGTGCGCGCAGCCATGGTTCGGGCCAGCTTGATCGCGTAGTCTTCGATTTCAGACTCGGTACGCAACTCCGTGGCACAAACCAGCAGCACATCGCCCAGTTCGGGATAGGCTTCGGTAAGGTCGTAGCCACCGAGCACGTTGTGGGCCGCCAGCGAGCGCAGCACGTCACCTGCCGGCGCCGCCAGGCGGATGGCGCCCTCGTGAAACATCGGACTGTCGAAAACGCGCTCGACGCCGTCGATGGCCGTCAGTCGTTCGATAAGACGCGCGGTATTCGCATGACAGGTCGCGGCGACGCGCGCCAGGCCCTCGCCCCCCATAAGGGCCATATGGATAGTCGCGGCGGTGACCAGGAGGCCCTGGTTGGTGCAAATGTTCGAGGTCGCCTTGGAGCGCCGGATGTGTTGTTCGCGAGCCTGCAGGGTCAGTGCGAATCCGGCATTTCCTTCCAGGTCGACGGTCCTGCCGATGATTCGGCCAGGCATCTGACGGACCAGGGCCTGCTTGGTGCAAAGAAAACCGAAGTACGGCCCCCCGGAGGACAACGGCGCTCCCAGCGGTTGGCCTTCGCCGCAGGCGATATCCGCGCCCATCGCCTGACCACTACTGCCCCAGTCGCCGGGCGGCTTCAGTATCGCCATCGCCAGCGGGTTGACGACAGCGATTGCCAACATGCCGTTGGCATGGGCGAAATCCGTCAATGCATCAACCTCTTCAAGTACCCCGAAGAAGTTTGGCTGGGGCACGACCAGGGCGGCAAAGTCCTCGCCCTGATACGCCTGTAGGGCAGCCATGTCTGTTCGACCCGTGGATAGGTCGAGTGGCACCTCAACCAGTTCGATACCTTGGTTGCGAACGATGGTCTGAACGGTCTTGCGATAGGCCGGATGCAGCGTCCGCGGCAGCAGAATACGCCGTGACTTGGACTTTCGGTTGGCGCGCACAGCCATCAGCACGGCCTCGGCCAAGCCGGATGCGCCGTCGTAGAGCGAGGCGTTGGAGACGTCCATGTCCATCAGGGCCGTCATCATCGACTGGAATTCGTACAGCAGCTGTAAGGTGCCCTGACTGGCCTCGGCCTGGTACGGCGTGTATGCGCTGTAGAACTCGCCGCGTGTCGCAATCTGCCAGACGGCGGCAGGGATATGGTGATCGTAGGCGCCCGCGCCGATGAAGCACAGCGGCTGGCCGTCTTCGCGCGCCTTTGCATGCATCAGCGCGCTTACCTCCATCTCGGACATGCCCTCAGGGACGTGCTGCAGAACGCCCGCCTTCAGATCGTCCGGTATCTCGTCGAACAGGTCGTCGATGGTCGCCACGCCGATCACCTCGAGCATGCGGCGGACGTCGTCTTCGGTGTGTGGGATAAACGGCATGACGGTTCTCGTGTTGGCCTCGGCCGATTCCGCTGCTAGCCTGCGAGTCTCACAGGCAGCTGCTGGCCGGCTGGTGAGATTTTCAGGTCTCCCCGGGTCCGCGCGGATGCGGCGCTCAGTGGTCCTCGGATTCGACGTGTTCGGCGTAGCTGTCAGCATCCAGCAACGCATCCAGCTCCGCTGGTGCAGACATGCGCAGGCGGTAGATCCATCCCGCCTCGTAGGCGTCCTGGTTGATGGTCTCCGGCGCGTCGGCCAGTATCTCGTTCGCCTCGATCACCTCGCCGGTGAGAGGGCTGTAGACGTCAGACGCGGCCTTGACCGATTCGACAACCGCACACTCGGCCCCTGCCCCGAACTCGGCGCCGACCTCGGGCAGCTCGACGAACACCAGGTCGCCCAATAGCTCCTGCGCGTGGTCGGTGATACCTACGGTGGCATTACCATCTTCCTCGACACGGACCCACTCGTGGGATTTGGTGTATTTCAGCTCAGTGGGGACGTCGTTGCTCATGCTATCTCCTCTTCGGCTTTCGAAGTCACTGACGACGCTATACGGCCGGCAGCCGTTCACAAATCGATGCATGCCTTGCCGTTGCGGAAAAACGGCATTGTCACCCGGCGCACTGGCAGGCGTCGCCCGCGGATATCGACTGTCAGCTCGCCGCCGCTGTCGGCCGCAACGCGCGCCAGTGCGATGGATCGATCCAGCGACGGCGAAAATCCACCCGATGTTGTCTTCCCGACCGCGCGCTCGCCGTCGAACAGACGCTGGTCGCTGCGCAGCACGCCTTGACCGCTCAACACCAGTCCGGTGAATGCTGGAAGGCTACCTGCTGCCTGTTGTTTTTCAAGCGCAGAACGACCAATGAAATCGCGCTCCGCCGGCTCGAAGGCCACCGTCCAAGCCAATCCGGAGGTGAGCGGCGTTTGCCCCTCGTCCATATCGGTGCCGTAGAGGTTCATACCCGCCTCGAGACGCAGCGTGTCACGTGCGCCCAGGCCGCAGGGGCGCACACCCGCTCCAGCTAGTGCGCACCAGAAATTCGGCGTATCCCGCTCCGGCAGGATCACCTCGAAACCATCCTCACCGGTGTAGCCGGTTCGCCCGACGAACCAGTCGCCGGCGTGCGCCGCGCTGAACGGCTTGAGGGCCATCGCGGCTTCGCGCAGATCCGGGGGCAACAGCGCCTCGACTTTGGCCCGGGCGTTCGGTCCCTGGATCGCCACCATACCGAGGTCAAAGCGCGGCTCGACTGCTACCTCATAGGCCGCCGCTTGTTGCCGCATCCATGCGACGTCTTTGTCGGTCGTGGCCGCATTGACGACCATGCGGAACCAGTCCTCGGTGACGAAATAGACGATAAGATCGTCGATTACGCCACCATCGTCCCGCAACATGCAGGAATACAGCGCCTTACCTGGCGTTTTCAGCTTGCCTACGTCATTCGCCAGCAGGTGCTGCAGGAACAACCGCACCCGCGCGCCGCGCAGATCCACCACGGTCATGTGGCAGACATCGAACATCCCGGCATCGCGGCGCACCGCGTGGTGCTCCTCGATCTGGGAGCCATAGTGGACTGGCATGTCCCAACCGCCGAACGGCACCATGCGAGCCCCCATTTCGCGGTGGGTTTCGTTCAATACCGTTTTCTTGTCCATCGACCGCTCCAGCATGTCCGGCAAAACAAAGGGGCGATGTGGCATCCGCGACATACGAAAACCAAACCGCCCATCTGTACAAAAACCTACGAGTTTGAGAGCGACGTGCGCGCCCTGCCCCGTCGGTGGGCGCGCCCAACGCACCGCTCTCCAGAGTCGACTCGAGGACGCGCGTCCCTACCCCCAGGTCATTTTGCCTGAGCGATTCCGGGCGGAATTGCGCTGTCGGCGGCGCTGGAATTGACGCAAGGACTATATATAGCCAGTCGAAACTTTTCCAGCATCGAATCCGACCAAAATACGCAACGACAAGTACCCACCGCATCAGCCAACCGGGAGGATTATCGCCCCGCTGGCGCGGGAGAAGCCTGCAGAAGGGGCCACCTCATAGTTTCCGGCAGCCCTGTTCGGAACCGCATACACGCCCACCCCGATCAACGATTGCTTTGATTCCCTGTGTTGATGAAAGCCTCAGACCCAACCGCTACTTCCCGCAGATTGCGTGCTGCTGCATAGCACGAATGTGGCTACACCGAGCGACGCGGCTAGATCGACTGAACGGGAATCTATGATTGAGGAGGGTGCATATCACGGGAAGGAGCATGCGGCATTCGAGTCTGCGCAGGCCGAGGGCACGGCTGCCCGTTCCACTTCCACCATGCGACTGTTGTCACGCTAGTCGGTTCGGCAACGATTCCTTGCGCAATGCCGGATAAAAGGCAATCCCCATCAAAAACAGCAGACCAAACTGCATGAAAACAAACCGAATCACAAGCTCGGCCCCTGAGACGTAATTCTCTCGACCGGGACTGAGTAGAAACTGTATCGCTGAAAACACTTGCTGGTACTTGACGACATGCGGTTCCAGGGCTACCAAGAACAGAGCATATGCCAACGGCATCAGAATTAGCGTAGCCACCAGAGAGGTGTGCACGGGCTGCTTGCGTCGCAAGCATTCAACACCCACAACTGCATGGAATGACGTGACCCACAACCACAAGTTTAACGCGGCCATGCCCATCAGGCTGCCGCGACCACGGATGAGTTCTATCAGGTTGTCAGTCGATGCCTTCATGACGATCACCCATTCACCGATCAAGAAGCCCAGCGCTCCCAAGAGCAACCAGCGCCCGATTCGCTGTGGATGGATAGAACGCAAAGCAATCCACGCAGCAACTCCACCAGCCACGGCGGTGTCAACGAACAAGAAAAATCCTGCGAACCGCAGAAACCGCTCCATCTCAGCTGTTACAGAGGGACGGACCGAGCCGATGATGTCGTCGATACTTTCCAACGGCAGTACCACACGCAATGCCAGGTACAACAGCAAGGCGTGCCCGAACAACATCGACACCACGAGTGATATTGGGTGCCGTGACTCCGACAACATTCGCCCGATCAATGCCGCTGGTGCAAAAGCAGCCAGAGCAGCGAACAACAAACCAATCGCACCGAGCGGTGGTGGAAATTTCTCCGTGAGTTCGCGCAGATTATAAGGTGCCAGTTCGGAAGACGTTACCAACCACAATGCAACCGCCATCAAGACTAAGGCCAACAAGTATCTGCCCCACGATCGCGATGTATTTCTTGGCCCTAGCTCTAGAATCGCGTCGGGCTGGGTTTGTCGAGCCTGCAAGTACGGTGCATACGCCGCCTCTAACTGCTCATAGGTCGAAGGCGCAGATCCGTGTGCAGACTGTTGCGGAGATGAGGCCGCAGCTGCTGCCGCTGATGGGGCGCCAGGGCGAGCCCCCGACGACTCGGCGGCTGCTGGCGCTGGCCCAGCGTGCTCCGTCCAGCGTCGCGCGAGCGCGATAAAGCCGACATAACCAATGATGGCACCGAGCCATTCCAGAACCAGATCCGTGCTGCCCGGATACTTGTCGACCAGCACCACTTGGCCGAGCTCGATGAGCAGCGGCGGCCCAAGCAGCATCAACAGAAGCATGGCGTCCACACCTCTGAGGCGCGCTCGATGACCGAGTGTCCAGCGAAGCCAGGCCAGCATCCCGCCCAGGGGGATGAAGAAACCGACCTTGTGGAACACCTCGGTTATCGCCCGTAACTCGCTGCCGAAGTAATAAGAGACAAACGGTACCTGGAAGAAGGCGTCGATACCCCGCCTTACCAAGTCATCATCGCGGGAGACGTTGAAGGGATACCAGAATAGCCCGCCGCCAACAGCAGGCACCATCCTGCAATCATCGCAATGATCAACCAAATCCGCCCGCCCTGCGCAATCGTCGGGGGTTCCAGCTGCAGGGACTTCGGGCGCAACCGGGCCGCCAACCAGACGCCCGCGAATGCGCCTGGTACGGCGGTAATCAGGTCCGTGACATCGCTGTATCGGCTATAGACGAGCAGTTGCATGGCCTCGAGCAGTGCCGCCGCCGCCAGAGTCCAGGACACCGCACCGCGCGCAGAAACCCGGCCACTGAGCGTCAACAGCAGGCTGAAGGGAACCCACAGCACCGCGTCCGTTACGATCTCGTATAGGAAACGGACCGGCTCGGGCGGGGTCGCCGCGAAGGGGATGAGGTTGAGCCGGCCCTCGCTCCATTTGTGAAAGATTTCGACCACACTGATGGTCAGGTCGAGGGGCAGGAGGTTGTACCCAAAAAGCAACAACAGGTAGAGCCAAAAAAGCTTCTCCGCCAGGCTCGCGGCACCGCGGGCCTGTTGCCAGGATGCCAGCCAGGCGATGCTGCGCCGGCCCCAGATCCACCAGACCGCCAGTCCCAGCACGCCGCCCAACGTTTCCGCAATGATGTCGTTTTGCGACACCGTACGCGACGGGAAGAAGATCTGCGTGAACTCGATGGCGACGCTAAGCGCGGTGCAACCGATGGCAATGAGTACCGTTGTCACGAACCGCGCCCCGCTCCCAGTCGGCCAGACGCTGGCGGCAAACAGATAACTCAGCGGGATGAACAGCAGCAGGTTCGCGACCCAGTCCGCGCGCGAACCAATACCGAGGTTGAGGAAGGGAATTTGGCGGAAACGCTCGACCGCCTGCGACATTTCGATCGCACGGAAGTCCAATGGCACCAGACTGCCGTAGATGACGAAGACTAGATAAGCCAGCGCCGTAACGCGTATCAGATTCCGTGTACGTTGTGTGTCCAGGGCAACATAGCTGGATGGCGCCGGGGTCGAGGCGTTCATTTTTCAATCATATATCCAGCCAGAACGGCCTGAGTATGTTAATCACGCCCTCTCCCGGGACACAGGGCACGGAGGTTGGCAGGAAGAGAAGTTGTCTCGCGTTTGCACGATACCGCACCAGATGCACCGGCGGTCACCACGACGACGCGTCCTGATTCCCAGCTGGGATTGGCTGGGAACGCAGTAACGATTGGCAGCCGAGCACCACGTTCGGAAAGCTCCCCCATCGCGCAACCGTCAATCGAATTCCCGGCATTCGGTCACCAATACAACCTTGTCTCGGCGCGCAAGTACTCATGGCAGGGAGCGCGCGAGGAGGTTGCGAGATCGGCGATCGGCAACCGCAAGAACTCGAAAACGTAGCCGACCCGGGCAATCTAAGTTGCCAGTCCGCCTTCCTCCTTGATTCGCTCGATCCGCAAAAAAAGGCGTTGCCAACAACCTGGTGGTCAAGGCGCTAGGAACCAGCGCCAAGCCACACAAGACGGATGCTCAACATTCCCGTTGAGGTCGCAGATCATCAAACCCCGCTCACAATGCGCGGCCTCAAGAATCAGCACATCGCCCGGCCTAAACCTCGACAAGAGTTGAGTATAGTTGCCGGTCTTACCAAGAAACCACCGCTGGCGCAGGGCCCACGCCAGACGGCGTCAAGGACGAGGTGAGCGGCATATGCGCGAGCAGCCCGGCGCCACGCCGAAGCCCTGCCGGCGCTTCGTTCAACGCATTCAAGGCTTCGACTTTAAGGAAGAACCAAAAACATCCTCGCGAGGCCGGCTCTCCATCTCGCGATCGCGCCGGCGGCAAACTTATAAGGCGGCAACCTTGTCCGGTCGGCCCTTTCTCGCCATCCCGGTCTTACCTGCCCCTATAATGCCGGTGTTTCATTTCCCGGTCGCCGATGTGGCATGAGTTTTTTTATTCTCGTCAAAAATCACCCGCCACGGAGGCCGCTCGATGCGTTCTGCGCATCGGTGGAACCGCAGTTCCGACAACCCCGGGACATCACGGTCGGCGATGTACACATCCTGCTGTTTGGCGACCAATCGGGTGCCGGACCCGCGTACTTCGAGGCACCCAATGGCGATTTCATCGCGGTGTTCGGCTCGCTGATCTACAAAGGAGACGCCGTTCCCGCGGCACTCCCTAGCCTTCTTTCCGACTTCCGACTCGACTCTTTCGAATGGAAGGGCCTGGTGGGCACGCACACGATCCTGATCCATAAGGACGGCCGACTCCATGTGTTCGGTGACGGCCTGGGTGCCTGCAGACTCTATTCGAACAGGGAAGGCAGCATTTGGTCCGACTCGTTTATGGCCGTGCTGGAGCTCTGCGCCCCCCGCGTGTTTGACATCCAAGCCTGTTACGAATACGTGTACAACGGTGCCGTCTTCGGCAGCCGAACACTCGTAGAGGAAGTCGCCGCGCTACCGGCCAATACCATACTCTCCGTTGCTGGCGACGAGACAAAGATACTCCATAGGCGCAACCCGATTGCGAACGAGGTCCCGGATGTACCGCAGACCCTCGATGCCATCGCGGACTATCACTGCGCGCGACTCGAGCAGATATTTGAGCCCATAGCCCGGAACTACGGCGACCGTATCAGGCTCTCGTTCTCGGGCGGCTTCGACTCTCGCCTGATGCTCGCCATGCTGATCGAGCATGGTGCGAAACCCACGCTCTTCGTCTACGGCGACGAAGATGACGAGGATGTAAGGATCGCAAGGATCATCAGCAAGGCCGAGGGACTGTCCCTGGAATGCATCGACAAGGGCGCGACCGCGTCGCTAGATCTTGATGCATTCATTGAAGAAACAGAGAAGAACCTGTTTGCCTTCGACGGCTGGAAGGTGGAGACCCCGCTGTTCGACTTCGGCGCGGATCGCAAGGATCGGCTCAAGCGACATGTCGATGGACAGGTCCCGCTGAACGGATCGCTCGGCGAGATCTACCGCAACTTCTTCTACATGCCGGACCGCAGATCCAGTACCGCGGCGGTCGTCTCGACATTCTATTCACCCTACGACCCTCGATCCTTAACCGATCGGTTCAACGAACAAGGCTATCGCTCCGCAATGGGAGCGGCGATGCGCGAGGCAATCGGCGCCGAATCGGACGAACTCGCGCGCTCGCAGGTCGAAGAACTCTATCCGAAGTTCCGCGGTCGCTTCTGGACCGGCCGCGATGCGCAGATAAATCAGCGCTTCGGCCCGATGTTCTTTCCTTACCTGGAGCCCGCGGCGATCTCAAATACAGCGAAAATCCCGATCAGATTCAAGGATCTCGGCTATCTGCAGGGGCGGATGATCGCACATGTCAATCCGGCCCTGACGGCCTATCCGAGCGATTATGGCTTTGCCCTGGACGGACCGCGGCCGCTCAAGTATCGGCTCAAGACATTTCTAAGCACCCAGCGCCCCGCCGCGCTGCGCAAGCTGTCGTTTCGCCTGAAGAACAGGGCTCGACAACCACTGGATAAGCCGCTCACTCCACCCTATTTATCGAGGGTCATTGATCTCGAATTTCCAATCATGCGCGCATTGTTCAATATCGAACGGGTGAACTCGGCCAATCAATACGGTCTGATCGCCACGCTCGAGTATCTCGGTCAACGCTACAACCTGCGTGTGCCCGAAGATTGATGCCTGCGGTCTGTGTCCGTAATTCATCCGCGGTCAACGCGCCGATTTGCGCACCAGCAGGATAACCGGCAGCAGCCCGACCAGCAGCAGCGCCACCGCCGGCAGCGCGGCCCGTTCCCACTCACCCTCGGAGGTAAGCTCGTAAATGCGTACCGCCAGGGTATCCCAGCCAAAGGGGCGCAGCAGCAGGGTCGCAGGCATCTCCTTCATGACGTCTACCAGCACCAGCAGGCCGGCGGTCAACAGGCCCGGACGCAGCATCGGCAGATAGATACGCCATACCGTTTCCCACTGGCTGGCCCCGAGGCTGCGGGCCGCGTCGCGCAGGCTCGGTCGAATCCGTTCGAGACTGCTGTCCACCGGGCCGTAGGCGACCGCCAGGAAGCGCGCGAAGTAGGCCATCAATAGAGCGACCAGCGTTCCCGACAGCAGCAGGCCGATGTCTCTGCCAGTCAGCCACTCGACTGCGTCGGCCAGGCGATTGTCGAACCAGGTCAGCGACAGCATGACACCGACTGCCAGCACCGATCCGGGCAGCGCATAACCCAGGGTGCCGATGCGCACACTGAGACCGGTCGAGTAGTCACCGTGATACCGCTGCGCAAAGGCGAGCACGAAGGCCGCCGCCACGGTCGACAGCGCGGCCAGTGCGCCGAGCGCCAGCGTGTGTTCCAGCAGGTCGACATAGCGTTGATCGAGATCGCCTATCGAACCATGCGCCCAGATCAGTAACTGGATTGCAGGCAGCGCGAAGGCCAACAAGAATACGCTCCAGGCAAACAGGCTCGCTGCTAGCGCGCGGCCGCCAAGCAGACGCATACGGCGCTGCGGCCCGCCTGGGCCAGACGCAGTGAAACGCGCACGGTCACGGAAGCGGCGCTCGATCACCAGCGCGACCAGCACAAACGTCAGCAGGATGGATGCCAGCTGCGCCGCGCTTTGCAGATCAAAGAAGCCAAACCAGGCCTTGTAGATCGCGGTGGTGAAGGTGTCGTAATTGAATACCGCGACCGCGCCGAAATCCGCCAGGGCCTCCATCAGCGCCAGGCTGAGTCCGGCGATGATCCCCGGACGCGCCATCGGTAGGGATACGCGAAAGAACGCGGCCCAGGGCCCGAGGCCGAGACTGCGTCCGGCCTCATAGGCACTGCGTCCCTGGCCCAGGAACGACACCCGCGCCAACATGTAGACATATGGATACAGCACGAGGGTCATCACAACGATGACACCGAAGGTGTTGCGCACCTCGAACGCCCAGGCCGGTTGCAGCCCGAACAACTCGCGCAAGCCGGCCTGCAGCGGGCCGGCAAAGTCGAAGACCCCGACAAACACGAACGCCAGCACATAGGCCGGCAGCGCAAACGGCAGCATCAGGGCCCAGTCGAGGATGCGTCGACCGGGAAAGTCACACATCACGGTCAGCCAGGCCAAGGGAACGCCGAGCAGCAATGACCCGGTCGCCACCCCGAAGATCAACCAGCCGGTATTGACCAGCAGCCCGGGCAGGACCGTACCACCAAGGTGCGACCAGACCTGCGGATCGAAATACAGCCAGGAGCCGAGGATCACCGCCAACGGGATCAGCACGCTGATCGCGAGCAGACGAGCAGCCCAGCGCCAGGGGCCACTCTCACGACCTAGGGTCGAATGCCGCGGGTCGAATGCGGTACTCGCCACGCTCCTAGCCTGCATATCTCACCGTTTTTCGTAACGAGGACGCCGAGACGCCGCTATGGCGGGGTGCACGGAGTGAAAGGCGGTGAAGGCGTAGCCGACACTACGTCGAACCGCCTGCAATGAGTACGCCCCGTCAGGGCGAGGGTATCGGCGGCCGCAGCAGGAAATCGGTGAGATATGCAGGCTCGTCATGCGCTGCCGACCTTACGCCGACTCCCTGGGTCCTCGTCTCATCGGTAGCCGGCCCGGTCCATCAGGCGGATCGCCGCGGACTGCAGCCGACCGGCCTCGTTGACGTTCAGCGTATCGGCCTTGAAGTCGCCCCAGGCGCTGACGGTGGCGTCCGGCATCACCTTTGGATTGACCGGGTATTCCATGTTCAGCCCGGCGAAATCCGCCTGCGCCTCCTCGGACGTCAGCCACTCCAGCAACGCCTGCGCGGCCTCGGGATGCTTGGCATAGCGGGTGACGCCGGCACCCGAGACATTGATGTGCACGCCGCTGCTGTCCTGGTTGGGCCAGAAAATTCCGAGTTTGATGTCCGGTTGCTGCTTCTGCAGGCGACCGAAGTAATAGGTGTTGACGATGGTCACATCGCATTGAGCGGCGGCCACGGCCTGCATGGCCTTGGTATCGTTGGAGAACGGCGCGACCGCGAGATTCTCGACCCAGCCGCGCACTATCTGCTCGGCCCGCTCTTCACCCAGTCGGGCGATCAGCGCGGCCACCAGCGACTGATTATAGACCTTCTTCGACGTGCGCAGGCACAGCCGGCCCCTCCATTTCGGGTCTGCGAGGTCTTCGTAGGTACTGAGGTCCTGCGGTTGAACCCGCTCGGTGCTGTAGACAAGGGTGCGCGCGCGCTCCGAGAGCCCGAACCAGCGCCCCTGCGGATCGCGCAGATTGGGCGGTACATTGGCCTCGAGGATTGGCGAGCTAATCTCCGCCAACACGCCGTTCTCGGCCGCGTGCCACAGGTTGCCGGCATCCACAGTGATCAGCATGTCAGCGGGCGTACGCCGGCCCTCGGCCTCCAGACGCTGCAGCAAAGGGCCTGCCTTGTCAGTGATATAGCGAACGGTGACGCCCGTTTGTTCGGTGTAGCGGTCGAACAAGGGCTTGATCAGTTGTTCATTACGCGCCGAGTAGACGACTACCTCGGAACTCATGGCGGTCAGAGGCAGCAATAGGATCCAAGCCGCAACGGCAGGTTTCAGAAGACGCAGCATCGCTTTTCCCCATCAGTGTTCGTAATGATAATGCTTCGCGATTGTATTCGCATTCACTCGGCAGTCAAGCCCCCTGGGGCCGCAATCGGTAATCCTGACGGGACGGTAGATTTGATGTAGTGGGGACCGGCGTGCCTGCGATCGGGCGGCGCGGCCGCCCCCGAGGATCAGTGCCTGCGGGCCACCCGGCTGAGGGTCGGCAGATCGACGGCGTCGCCGAGTGCCAGCCGCTCGAACACACGTCGCAGCGGGGCGACCCGACCGGCCGCGCCGAGGCCGAGGTTGCGGACCAGGGACAGGGCGCCGGAGTCATTACTGAATAGGTGCTTCAGGCCATCCATCGCGAGTTGTGTCGCAGTGTTATGGCCGCGACGCTGGCGCTCATAGGACCGCAGGGTGCGCAACGCCCCCGGCGCGCGCCCCCGATCACGCCCCGCGATCAACGCATCGACCAGGGACGCGGCATCGAGGAATCCGAGGTTCACGCCCTGCCCCGCCAGCGGGTGGATCACATGCGCGGCATCACCCACCAGCGCCAGACCGGGCTTTGCATAATGTTCAGCATGCTGCAGCCGCAGCGGAAATCGGGCACGTTCGCCCAGCAGCGTCAGCTGCCCCAATCGTGACTGGCTCGCCTCGGTGAGCGCGCTGTTGAAGGCACTCGCAGGCATCGCGCATAGCCGCTCCGCCTCCTCGGGTGAGGTCGACCAGACAATCGAGAACAAATCGCCCTGCATTGGCAGCAGCGCCAGCGGTCCCCGCGCCATGAAGCGCTGCCAGGCGGTTGAGCGATTGCCGAGCTCGGCGACCACCGTGGCCACCACCGCTTGCTGCGCATAGGATTCGCTGCGGCACCCGATGCCGGACAGCATGCGCACCTGTGAGCTAGCACCGTCGGCGCCGATGACTAATCCGACCTGCATGACCCGGCCATCATCGAGCGTAACCTCGGCGCCGTCGTCACCGGTGGTCAGCCCGCGGATCTGTGCCGGCACCAGCACGCGCACGCCCACCGATGGCAGCGCCTGCCAAAGCGCACGCACGATGACCCGGTTCTCGATGATATGCCCGAGGTCGGGTTCGGCGAGGTCGGCCGCATCGAAATGGATTTCGCCGATACCCGCACGATCCCATACACGCATCGACTGATAGGGCGTCGCACGGTCGGCGACGATTATCGACCACACACCCAGGTTTTGCAGCAGGCGCTCTGAGGCCCTACTGATCGCCGAAACACGCAGGTCATGTCCCTCGGCATCCCAACGCAGCGCTGGCTCACGCGCCTCGATCAACACGACCGAGAAATGCTGTCGCGCCAATGCCAGGGCCAGCGCGGCACCGACCATGCCACCGCCGATCACGGCGGTATCCGGGCGGTCTTCAGCCAAGCGGCACCCCGCGGGCCAGGCGTGGCTGACGCCCGTTCAGGCCCATGGCCGCGCGCGCCAGCGGGTGTTTGGCACCGGGTAAAAACTCCATTGCCAGCATCCCGAGGTTGCGGCCGGCGCGCACGATTCGCAATGGATTACTGAACAGACGTGCCAGACCGTCAGTCGCCAGTGCCACATTGCGCTGTTCCTGTGCTCGCCAGCGTTCGTAGGCATCCAACACCGCGGGGCTGCCAATGTCACGGCCCGCCGCAAATGCGCCGTCGATCACCTCCGCCAGTGCCGCCACATCGCGGATACCCAGGTTGAACCCCTGCCCTGCAATTGGATGCAGGGTATGTGCCGCGTTTCCGATGATCGCCACGCGCCCACGCACCGACTCGCGTGTGCGAAGCAGGCTGAGCGGGTAGCTCAATCGTCGACCAACGCGCCGAAAGCGTCCGAGGCGGTAACCGAAGCGCTGCTGAAACGCGGCCAGGAAGGCCTCATCGTCGAGCGCGAGGGCCTCATCGACCTGTTCGTCACGCACCGTCCAGACCAGGGCACAACGTTGTTCGGTCATCGGCAGCAGCGCGATCGGCCCACTCTCGGTAAAACGTTCGTAGGCCACATTGGCATGCGCCTTCGCCGGCGTGATATTGGTCACTACGGCCGACTGGCCATATTGCCAATGCTGTATCGGTACCCCGAGCTGATCGCGGATCGCCGAGTTGCCGCCGTCTGCCGCGACCAGCAGCCTGCAGTCGAGCGATGTCATGATGCCGTTGCTCTCTACCTCGACGCGTACCTGAGAACCCTGGTCATCGAAGCGGACGACGCGCGCCGGCGCGACAACATCCAGCACGCCCTGTTGATTCAATCGCGCGAGCAACACCCGGCCCAGTTCACGTGCGGTCACCACATAACCCAGTGCCGGCACGCCCTCCTCGGCGGCGCTCAGACCGGTGAAACCAAAATGGCCGCGGTCGGAGACGTGGATGTCGAGAATCGGCTCGACGATGCTCTCCAGCGCGGACCACACACCGATGGCATCGAAAATGCGTCGTGTCCCGTAGGCCAGCGCAATCGCCCGGTCGTCATAGCCCGGCTGCGAATCCGCACCGGGCGCGTGCGCCTCGATCAGGGCCATGCGCAGACCGCGGTCGGCCAATGTAATCGCCAGGCTGGCACCGACCATGCCGCCGCCGACAATGATCAAGTCATAGCTGTCTGTAGTCATCGCGCCATCAATGCCTCGATCGCCTCGGCGGTCTTGGGCGCATCGCGACTCAGGACGTCGGGCGCATCACGGGTGACCAGGACATCGTCTTCGATGCGGATGCCGATACCCTGCCACTTCTTCGCGACGCCCTTCGCCCCGCGCGGGATGTACAAACCCGGCTCGACCGTCAACACCATGCCCGGTTCGAGGACGCGCCAATGTCCATCGATCTTGTAGTCGCCAACGTCGTGCACGTCCATGCCTAGCCAGTGCCCGGTGCGGTGCATGTAAAAGCGCGTATACGACTTCTCCTTCAGTGCCTTGCCCAGCGTGCCACGCAACAGACCCAACTTTAGCAGCCCCTTGGTGAGCACCCTCACCGCCGCCTCGTGCGGATCGTTCCAGTGACTGCCGGGGCGTACCTTGTCGATCGCCGCCAACTGGGCCTGCAGTACCAGATCGTATAGCGTGCGCTGGGCCTTGCTGAAACGGCCATTGACCGGGAAGGTGCGGGTAATGTCAGACGCAAAGCATTCGAGTTCGCAACCGGCGTCGATCAACACCAGGTCGCCATCGTCCAGCGGCGCACGGTTTTCTACATAGTGCAGCACACAGCCATTATTGCCGCCGCCGACGATCGACGGATAGGCCAGTTGGCCGGCGCCCTTCATCTCGCAATGGTGACTGAACAGCGAGGCAAGCTGATACTCGTGCATGCCCGGTTCACAACGCATCATCAGTTCCGTGTGCGCCTGCGCAGAGATACGCGCGGCACGCCGCATGGCCGCGATCTCGCCGCGGCTCTTGTAAAGCCGCATGTCATGCAGGTAGTGATCGAGCGCGAGGAACTCGATCGGCCCGTGCACTCCCGCACGCGCCCGCGAGCGCACCTGGCTCACCCAGTCAGACACCCGCTTGTCGAACGCCGGGTCCGACCCCATCGCAAAGAAAACCCGTTGGCGTTCTTCCATCAGCCCAGGGAGGATGTCGTCGAGGTCGGTAATCGGAAATGCGTCGTCGGCACCGAAATCCGCGACAGCGCCCTCCAGGCCTGCACGATAGCCGTCCCAGATCTCTTTGGCCGGGTCTTTTTCGCGGCAGAACAGGATGTACTCGCCCTGCCGGCGGCCTGGTACCAGTACCAGCACGGCCTCGGGCTCGGCGAAACCTGTGAGGTAATAGAAGTCGCTGTCCGGGCGGAACGGGAAGTGGACATCACGATTGCGCACCGCCTCGCTGCCGGTCGGCAGGATGGCGATGCTGCCCGCACCCATCATGCCCATCAGCTGGCGTCGGCGGCGTTTGAACTCCGCAGCCTGCATACTCAAGAGTCCTCGATCGATTCGCGGCCGGGCAATGGCGGCTTATGGTGTCTGTGTCTCATCTTGTCGTCGCGTGTCGTCCAAGTCGTCACGAATCAGTACGGCGCCAACCCGGAGATACTCCTCGATCTCGATCAGGGCCGATTGGTTCTCTTTACTGTTGCTGACGGTCGCGGTGTCCAGCCGGGTGACATCGGCGATATCGGCTAGGAGTTCACGCGCCTGCGGCGACAAACGCTGCGCTGCCGCCTCGCCTCCCAGACCAAATCCATACAGAAAGCCCTGGCACCATTCACGCACCGCGGCCAGACGCGCCGCATCGACGACGATGTCCTCGGGCAGCAGCAGCATCAAATGCGCATCGTTCGTCACAGGCGTTGCGAAAACGCTGGCGAAGACCCGTTCGAGGATTGTTTCGCACTCGCCTGCTAGCACATCGTTCGGATCGAAGTCTGAATACAGTTCCTGCTGCCAGACCCGATGCGCCTCGGGAACCCCCGCGGCGAACAGACCGAGGGCGAACCCCTGTACCTCCGACGGCCCTTGCGATACGCCACAGCGCTGTATCGCGGCTGCGACACTTGCATAATCGGGCAGCGCATTCTCCGGAGACGAAACCATCACACCTGTCATACCTTGCGAATTCGCCGCCAATCGTATCACGCAGCACCATTGACCAAGCTCAGCGACGGAAACTATAGTCAACTAGCCCGAAATGCGGGCAGCTGCACGACAAGACGGCGCAAGACCGTCGACCGTCCGGCGGGTCGATGAGCAGAAGCACCGCAGGTGGATGGTACGCCCGCGGCGAACAGAAACCGCCGGTGGGTGACTATTCAGGCCAGACCATGAGTAATAGCGAAAGACAAGGTGTTCAGGAGCAGGACTTGCGGGCACTCGAGGTGCGCGTCGAAGAACTGATTCGTGCCTGCACTCGTTTAAAAGATGAGAACAAGACGCTGCGTGCCCGCGAGCAGGCATTGTCTCTGGAACGTGACAAGCTGCGCACCAAAAACGATCAGGCGAAGATCCGTGTCGAAGACATGATCAGCCGCCTCAAGCGACTGGAGGATGAGGCGTGAGCAAACCCAACCCGCCGGTCGCCGTCAATATCCTGGGCAAGGAGTATCGAATCGCCTGCGATGCCGGCGCCGAGGATGAGCTGATCGGTGCCGCACGATTTCTTGACAATCGGATGCGCGAGGTACGCGGCAGCGGCAAGGTGATTGGCACCGATCGTATCGCCGTGATGGTCGCGCTCAACCTCGCACACGAGCTGCTGCAGGAGAAATCAGACCAGAATTCTGCGGCCAGCTCAGCCAGCAAACGCATCCGCTCCCTGCGCGAACGTATTGAAATCGCGCTGAATGACAGCACCCAGCTGGAACTCTGAGACGCCCCGATCTCTTCCACCCCAGTCGAACAGCAGCACCGCGCGCGACCTGTCGAGAACATTTTCTGCGAGAAGGCCTCGGATTCCCGACTTGTTCAGCGGCGCCTTTGCGGCTAGCCTGTAGTCAGACATTCCCTGCGGTGTTCGACAGCTGGCCCGATGTTCCCTTGAGCCTATGCTTATGCACTTCGGGGCCGGGTCACGGATGCCAGTGTGCATGTCCGCCACGTAGCGGAAAGCCTTCGGCGCCGTTTCGGTCCCACTTGAACCTCACGGTTCGAGGATAACGGCGAGTACCGACACAGGCGGGGAATGTCGCTTCTCTGATTGACCCATGCGCGATCGACAAGGACTCCGCCAGCAGCTGCGACACGCCCGTCGCAACCTCTCCGCTAACCAGCGAACGGCTGCCGAAAGCGCCGCAGTGACGCGCATCCTGCAGCATCCGCTTTTCCGGCGTGCGAGACGGATCGCCGGCTATGTGGGTAGCAGGGGTGAGCTGAATCCGATGACGCTGCTCGAGCATGCAGTAGCCCTGGGCAAGACCTGCTATCTACCGGTCCTACACCCCTTTCGCCACGGTGAACTTCGGTTCTACCGGTGGCGGCCTAACGATCGGCTGCGGCGCAACCGCTTCGGTATCCCCGAACCCCTCCCATGCAGGCGGGGCCTGATTGCCGCGCGCAGACTGGACCTCATCGTCGTTCCCTTGCTCGGTTTTGATGAAGACTGTCATCGCCTGGGCATGGGGGGCGGCTACTACGATCGCAGCTTCGCATTCGTAGGTCGGCGACAGCGGACAAGGCGCCCCTTCCTGCTCGGCTTCGCCCATGAAGTGCAACGCGTTGACAGACTACCAACCCAACCTTGGGACGTTCCCCTCGATGCCGTGGTCACCGAGCGACGCCTATATTGCCGATGAAGATGCCACTAGTTAGCGCGTTGGCAACAACGCTTTGCAAGCTCGCACGCTGACGAAATCGCAACCTTGCAAACTTTTTTTTGGCGCGCTGATGTACTTGATAAGTGCTCGATTATTATTTCGAGCGTTAGCTGTAGTTTGTGATTCACACGCTATACATCGGGTGAACGCATATTCTTGCATTACAAATATTTTCTAAATTTTCCTAAAGCCTGGAATGCGAACGTCGATACAGCCGTTGACAAACTAGTATTTTTGCATTCCTTGTTTATACTCATGCCATGGTCTATGGCACCTGTTAAACCGGAGGGGGTTTATGGCAGTTAGGAAAAAGGCAGCACCGAAACGAAAGGTCGCTGCTAAGAAAAAGGCAGCACCGAAGAGAAAAGTCGCTGCTAAGAAAAAGGCAGCACCGAAGAGAAAGGTCGCTGCAAAGAAGAAGGCAGCACCGAAGAGAAAAGTCGCTGCAAAGAAGAAGGCAGCACCGAAGAGAAAGGTCACTGCTAAGAAAAAGGCAGCACCGAAGAGAAAGGTCACTGCAAAGAAGAAGGCAGCACCGAAGAGAAAGGTCGGTGCAAAGAAGAAGGCAGCACCGAAGAGAAAGGTCACTGCAAAGAAGAAGGCAGCACCGAAGAGAAAGGTCACTGCTAAGAAAAAGGCAGCACCGAAGAGAAAAGTCGCTGCTAAGAAAAAGGCAGCACCGAAGAGGAAGGTGGCAGCGAGGCCCCGCAAGGTCACGCCGCGCAGGAAACGCTGATTCGGCAATTGCGGAGATCACTAGCCCGGCCGGATGGCCGGGCTTTTTGCAGGCTAGCCGCCTTTGGCGAAAAAGCGGTAGGCGAGGTTTTCGGTCTCTTCGCTGTAGCGGTAGCCGCTACTATGCATATAGCTTCGGAACTCACGCACCGCCTTTTGATCCAGCTGCATGCCGACCAGGACACGTCCGTAGGCGGCACCGTGGTTGCGGTAATGAAACAGGCTGATGTTCCAGCCACCTGAAAGACCCTTCAGAAAGTCCAGCAAGGCCCCAGGGCGCTCTGGAAACTCGAAACGAAACAGCTTTTCGTCGCGCGCCTGTGGTGCATGGCCGCCGACCATATAGCGGATGTGCAGCTTGGCCGTTTCGTTATCGGTCAGATCGACCACCTTGAAACCTTTGCCGACCAAGTGTTCCTCGATCGCCGCCCGCTCGGTATTTCCATTACGCAGTTCGACACCGCAGAACACCTGGGCATCCTGCTGATCGGAAAAGCGATAGTTGAACTCGGTGATGCTGCGCCGCCCGAGCGCACGACAGAACGCCAGGAAGCTACCCGGCTTTTCCGGAATCTGCACCGCAAATAGCGCCTCGCGCTGTTCGCCGACCTCCGCGCGCTCGGCGATGTGGCGCAGGCGATCGAAGTTGACGTTGGCACCGCTCAGTATACCGACCAGGGTCTGGCCCTTCGCGTCTTCGCGCGCCACATACTTCTTGATTCCCGCGATCGCCAGTGCACCGGCCGGCTCCGCGACACTACGGGTGTCATCAAAGACGTCCTTGATTGCTGCGCAGATCTCGTCGGTGTTGACCAGGATCACCTCGTCCACGGTCTTGCGCGCGACCTTGAAGGTCTCCTTGCCGATCTGCTTGACCGCCACACCGTCGGCAAACAGGCCGACCTGCGGGAGTATCACACGCCGTCCGGCCGCCAGCGCACGCTCGAGCGTTGGTGAATCTTCCGGCTCCACACCGATGACTCTGATCTCGGGGCGGATGTGCTTGATGTAGGCGGCGACCCCGGCGACCAGACCACCGCCTCCGACTGGAACGAAGACTGCATCGATCGGGTCCGCGTGCTGACGCAGGATCTCCATGCCGATGGTGCCCTGCCCCGCGATCACATCGGGGTCGTCGAAGGGGTGGATAAAGGTCAGCCCCTTGTCGTTTGCCAATTGCGTCGCATGGGCGCACGCATCGTCATAGGAATCCCCGTGAAGCACCGCCTTGCCACCGAGTCGCCGCACGGTCTCTACCTTGATCCCCGGCGTGGTCACCGGCATGACGATCGTGGTCGCAACGCCGAGCCGCTGACCGGCCAAGGCCACCCCCTGCGCATGGTTGCCTGCGGACGCGGCCACGACACCCCCGGACCGCTGCGCCTCGGGGAGATGAAATATTTTGTTATAGGCACCGCGCAGCTTGAATGAAAAGATCTGTTGTTCATCCTCTCGCTTGAGCAATACCTCGTTACCGGTACGTGCCGACAGGCGCACCGCGCGCCGCAAAGAGGATTCGATCGCGACGTCGTAGACGCGCGCGCGCAGGATCTGTTCTACGTAATTCATGCCCATGCTTCAGCGTCGAGTGAATGATTCTGCGCGAGCGCAATGTTCAAGATGGAATCTGAGGCCCTGGCCTTCACCCGGCCGCACAGGCTGCGATGAGCACAGCGTATCGCACCAATGCGGTCCGGAGGCGCTCCTTTTCGTTGAATACGCCCAGGCCACTTCACGCAAGCCGCCGCCTGCTTCGCATCGCGAATAACGCGACGGGGATTCAAGTGTACGGCAGAGAGAAGATTCGTGCTGGCGTCCTAACGCACGCGTGTCCCGGTCGGTGAACGGTATCAAGCACAAAACAAGCATACCTGCTGCGCCATGAAACAGTGGTGGCGGGTATTCGTTGGATGATAACGTCTGCCACCGGAAGGCGCCGACCGGACTGGGTCGTCACCAGGGAGCGTAGATATGAACGCAGACGAATTGAAACGACAGGCGGCCGAGGCGGCCATCGAATTGCTGCCCGACAGCGGCATCATCGGGGTGGGCACCGGCTCGACCGTGAACCACTTCATCGACGCCTTCGCCAAAGTCAAGGGGCGTTTCGACGGCGCAGTCTCCAGCTCAGAGGCCTCGACCGAACGCATGAAGACACTCGGCGTCCAGGTACTGGATCTGAATGCCACCGGTGGGCTCGAGGTCTACGTCGACGGCGCCGACGAGGCCAATCGGCAGCTGCACTTGATCAAGGGAGGCGGCGGCGCACTGACGCGCGAGAAGATCGTCGCGGCGGCGAGCAAACAGTTCATCTGTATCGCCGACGAGAGTAAATTGGTGGACGTGCTCGGCAGGTTTCCGCTGCCGGTCGAGGTCATCCCGATGGCGCGCAGCTATGTCGCGCGCGAGCTGGTCGCGCTCGGCGGTAGCCCAGTGTGGCGTGAAGGCTTTGTCACCGACAACGGCAACCTGATCCTCGATATCCATGGACTCGAGATCATGCAGCCGATGAAGCTCGAGACCGCGATCAATCAGATCGCCGGCGTGGTCACGGTGGGCATCTTCGCCCACCGACCGGCGGATGTGCTGATACTCGGGACGGCAGACGGGCCACGGGTGATGAGACCCTAGCCCGCGGCCGAGGGTCATTTCGCGTCGAGCAGCTCGAACAGTGGCTTGAGGTGTCGCTCGTAGGGCTTCCAGCGGGCCACGGAACTCGAATATAGGGGCTGCCGAACCTGCCACTTGCTCGCCGTCTCGACCTTGCGCTGCTGTTCGTAGAATCGCAGCATGCGCTCGTCGAAGTCGATATCGAGAAACCCCGCCATCGCCGCCGCTCTGGCCGGCAGATCCGCGACCAGATCCTCGTATTGCAGTGTCATCACCGGGTTGGGGATAACCGCTGTCCAGTGCGCCATCAGGCGTTCATACAGGCGGTAGTAATGACCCAGGTCTTTCAGATCGTAGGCATAGTCGTGGTAACCGGCAAAATCCTGGAAGAAGATTGACAACAGATTGTCGCGCGGGTCGCGCCGCATTTGGATTACCGGCGCATGCGGGAACAGTAGGCCGAACAAGCCAAGTTGCAGGAAGTTGTTCGGCAGCTTGTTGGTGACTATCGATTCTGCGTTGCACACCAGGGCCTGCATACGGCCGAGGTAGGCGGCCGCATAGCGCGCCACCTGGTCACGGTCCAGTTCACCGACCAGCTCCGGCCTGACACGGAAATCCGCGATCGGCAGGCCGTCTACAGCGGCCAGCGCGGCAACTCCACCATACTCGCCGGCGCCCAGCACCTGCGGGTGCGCACTGAGAATCTGCTCGGCCAGCGTGGTTCCCGATCGCGGCAGCCCGACGATCAGGACCGGCAGACGTGAATCGGAACCCCAGTCTGCGCGCTCGGCGAAGTAGGCCGCGTCGAACAGCCCCTCCATGCGCGCCACCCAGGCAGCGTGGGCGCCCCGGTCGAAACGGTATCCCTTGAGCTGGTTTCCGAGCCGGTAGAACCGGAACGAGTCGTCGAAACGCTTCGCATAACGATAATAGTCACCGAGTCCGAAACCGATCGAGCGCCGGGTCGCGGCATCGAGGCCACGGTCGTCGGCCAGCTTGCGCAGGCGCGCGGCATCGGCGTCATCGAGTTGCTGCCCCGGCAGGGCGGCGAGGGCGACGATGGCCTCCACGTAATCCGGATTGATTGACAGCGCCTTGCGAAGACAGGCCTCCTGGGACTGGAACTCGCCGATATCCGAATACTCTCTTGCGATATTGAGGATCAAGGAAGGGTCGTCCCCGGCCTTGGACAGGGCCTGCGCCAGCAGCACCTTGGCCGCCTGCAGGTCGCCGCGGCTGGCCACCACCCGGGCCATCGGCAGGGCGAGCGGCAGCGAATCAGGGTCCAGCTCACGCACCTTCTCCAGCGCCTGCAGGGCGCCGTCGTAATCCCCGGTGGTCGAGAGCACGTCGCCCAGCGCAAACCAGTAGTCGGCGTTGTCCCCATCGAGCGCCAGCGCGCGCCGGTAGTAGGCCTCGGCGACCAGCGGACGACCCAGACTGCGGTAAGAGTTGCCGATGCGGTGCAGGAAACCGGCGTCGGGCCTGGTCGCTACCGACTCGGCGTTGGCCAGCGCCTGCTCGGCCTTGTCCGGACGGCGCAATTCCATGCAGCAGACGGCGAGGTTCAGGTACAGGTGCGGGTTGTCCGGCTGGCGACGGATCGCCTCACGGAAGGCAGCCTCGGCCTCTTCGTGCTGGCGCTGCTGCACGCAGGCGATAGCCAGGTTGGTGTAGGCATCGGCGAGCGCAGGGGCAAACCGGATAGCCTGGCGCAGGCCGGTCTTGGCCCCCTCGAAATCACCCTCCGTGAGCAGAATGCTGCCCAGGTTGTAATGAAACAGACCGGTGCGCGGCGCGAGCTTGATGGCACGACGGATAAGCTGCTTGCCCTGTACCGGGTCGCCCATGCGCACGGCCACCTGCCCGGCCAGGTGCAACAGTTCGGGGTGCTCGGGTGCGGCTCGCAGTCCCTGCTGAACGGTTGCCGCCGCGGCGTTGAGCGCACCCTGATCGATCTGCGCCGCGGCCGCCTGTATCGCCTGCTGGACGACCGGTGGCAGCGGCGCGGCGCGGGCTGCCTTGACGCCGCCCACTGGCGTTCCCCGATTGTTGTGCTTACGCGCCATCGACAGCGGGGCTGCTGGCGCGGTGCTTGAAGCCCTGCAGATAGGGAAACAGGTCGTGGTTGACGTAGTCGATCAGGTCTTCGCCGACAGGGGCGTTGTCATGGTAAAAGTTACCGTCCGCCCTCTCGGGAGCCGCCCAGCGTGACCAGCTGTGTCCCTCGTCGAGGATGAAGCTGGAGGCTTTGCCGAGCAGTTCGGCCTCCATGGCCCACTCCTGCCCGAGATCATCAAGGTACTTGAGGGACAACATCCACGAAGTCTGTTCCGTGCAATCCAGTTGTGTGGCGCAACCGGCCTCTTTCCAGAAGACGTCGTCAATGTTTTTGAAGGTCTGTTCAAACATCCGATGTAGGTCTTTTCGTTATGCAGAGGGCCGATAGGCTACCCGGTGCAGAGCCGGCCACAGGGATCTGCAATTGCTGACGAATCCCGGTCCAAAAATTTGGCGCCGCACAGGGGATTCTCAGCCAAACAGCGTTAAGTCCGACAGTTGGTGATAGCCTGCAAAGCTCACCGATCAGAAGTTGTGGATCATACCCAACGAGAAGATGCTGTCGGTGTCCTCGCCGCCGACGCTCTTATCGGTTTTCGCTGACGAGTAGGTAGCGTAGACCTTGGTCCGCTTGCTGAATGCGTGATCCCCACCGAGACCCCAGCCCTTGGAGCTGCGCTCGTTGCCGACGGTGTCCGAATTGTAGTTGGAATAGGTGTACAGGGCGTTGATGGCGCTGTTGCCGAACTTCGCCTGGCCGGTTATCGCGAAGGCATTGTAGTCGCCGCCGCCATCGAACTGATAGTTGTCGGTGTACTCGTAGGCCCCACCGAGCTTGTATTGGCCCGCGAAGGTGTAGCTGGCACTGGCCTGGGCGACGTTCTGGCGGGTTGTCGGGGCGGTGCTCGCCGTGTTCGCAGCTTCACTGTCGTAGCTGGCATAACCCAGGCCGGCCTGCAGACCGCCACCCTCATAGATACCGCCAACGGACCAGTGGTCGGCGATGCCTCTGCGGCCGTTCTGCGCGCTGTCTTCGTCTTCACCCGGAATAGTCGCGCCGAGAAAGCTGAACCCGCTGAGGTTCGGCGACGCGTAGACTATCGTGTCGGTGGCGCGGTATTCACTGATGACGCCCGCCGGGGCGAGCGGGTCGGGCGACTTGTCGGTCAGGCTGCTGGCGGTGTTGAGATCGAGGGCCGAGTCGCTCAGGTTTTCTACACCGGCGCCATAGAACGCCACCTCGTCCGGGGTCTCATGCCGTTCGACATCGACCGAACTAGGGAGATTCCCAGAGAGGGTCGCGTCGGCATAGGCGCCCGAGGCCGCGCAGGCAATGGCGATCGCGACAGCGATTGCTCTTGTGTTCACTGAGAACCCCGGTATTTCGAGTCGGTTCGAAGGACTAGCCGCGCTCCAAGTATAACGGTAGTTCATCTCCGAAGCTGTGACGGATTTCCTGGGAATGTGGGCGGCCAGGGTATCGCCATGCCGAATGGCCCAAGTTGCTGCGCAAGATTGATCTAGCCTGCATGTTGCACCAGTATCCAGGATGATCGCGCCGGCCAGGTGCGGTTGGACGCCGCCCTGGAGCGAAAAGCATAGCCGTAGCTATGGTTTGAGCGAAGGGCAAGTGCAGGCGTGCCTGGACAAGCGAGGGCCTGGATAGATCGGGGACGAGGGACAAATTGAACCTTCGAAAAAGCGCACCGAATATGACTTTCGCCGCATCTCTGCCGATTCATTCGCGCCCGTCCACGATCGACTGGTGCAACATGCAGGCTAGAAACCCCGGAGGGCAAGGCGCCGCCTCTGATTAGGACGCTGCGCCGCAGAACGCGGCGGCCTGTGCGTCTCCAGCGCCGCCGGGCGATTGACAGGCAAAAAAACGGGGCCTTCCGGCCCCGTTTTTAATCACACGACTCCGACCACCGATCAGAAGTTGTGGATCATACCCAACGAGAAGATGTCATTGTCGTCACTGCTTGACTGATCTGGCTCGTATTTCCCGTGCGCATAGGCCGTATAGACCTTGGTACGCTTGCTGAAGTTGTGAGCCAGGGCGATACCATAGCCGGTCTGTTCGACACCGTCGTCTTCTTTCGAATTGTAGTTACCGTCGGTGTAGGCCAGGTCGATTTCGTTATTGCCAAATGTGTATTGGCCGGTAATCGCGTAGGCGTTGTAGTCGGACTTTTTGTCCCAGATGTAGTTGTCGGTGTATTCGTACGTACCACCGATCTTGAAGGCACCGAAGGTGTAGCTGGCGCTGGCCTGCGCCACTTTCATATTGACATCGCCGTTACCTGAGGGCGAGTTGCTTGGGGCGCCGCTGTTGTAGCTGGCGTAGCCCAGGCTGGCCTTCAGGCCGCCGCCCTTGTAGATCGCACCGAGCGACCAGTGGTCTGCGATGCCGTCGCGGTCGTCATCGACATTTGACGTGTCCTCGCCCGGGATTATCGCGCCGAGGAAGGTGAAACCGCTGAAGTTCGGTGACACATACACGATGGTGTCGTTGGCGCGGTATTCACTGATGACGCCGATCGGCTGATTCTTGTTTACCCCGGTCAGCTTCCTATTTAGATTCGACCCGGTGTTGAGGTCGATGGCGGAGTCGCCGAGATTCTCGACGCCGGCGCCGTAGAATGCCACCTTGGCCGGGGTGTCGTGACGACCGATGAAGCCAGTACCCCAGTCGCCAGAGAGGCCGACGAAGGTGTTACGCGTATTGCCGCCGAAGACGCCATTACTGCTGCTGCCCTGGCCCTGTGATCCGCCGCTGAGGTTAAAACCCAATTCTAGCTGGTAGATCGCCTTCAGGCCGCCGCCCAGGTCCTCCGAACCCTTGACGCCGAGCCGCGACGAACGGCTGTTGACTTCCCAGTTGTCGTTGTCTGTGGAGTCGGAGTCGATCATATCGACGGACCCGTGCATTTTTCCGTAGAGGGTCGCGTCGGCGTAGGCGCCGGATGCCGCAAAGGCGGTGGCGATCGCGACGGCGATGACTTTTTTGTTCATTGAGAACTCCCGTATTTCGAGTTGGTTTGAAAGAAAAGCTGTGCGTAAATTATGTTAGTTGCTCGCCTGCGACAGCGCAAGGGATTTTTGTAAAAACTACACAGACATCGGCTGAGTTGCAAAAAAACCACAACGATCGCCGCCGCAAGTTACTGAATTTCAAAAATATTGCCCAAAAGCAGTTACTTGTGGTGGGTTGCTAAAGTCTTTTGGGATTTACCTGCAAGGCCCGTTCTCGGGCGGCGAATGGCGCCGGGACGGCGGTCGATGGGGCAGCCGGACAGGCGTCCGATGTCGTTGTGGTGGAATTGCCGCTTAGGCGAGAATCCGGCCGGGCAGAAGGTGGCTGGGGCGGTAGGGATCGAACCTACAACCTACGGAGTCAGAGTCCGTCGCTCTGCCAATTGAGCTACGCCCCACAGTAAGGGAGAACGTCCCTCGGTCGCCGGCGTGTCAGCGCTTGGAGTACTGCGGCCGCTTGCGTGCCTTGTGCAAACCGACCTTTTTGCGCTCGACCGCGCGGGCGTCGCGGGTGAGGAACCCGGCGCGACGCAGCGCTGAGCGCATAGTGTCGTCATAGTCCACCAGCGCGCGCGCAATGCCGTGGCGAATGGCACCGGCCTGGCCGGTGGTCCCGCCACCGGTGACGGTGACATTTATGTCCACTCTGGTCGCCATGTCGGTCAGCACCAGGGGTTGGCGCACGACCATGCGCGCGGTCTCGCGACCGAAGAATTTGTCCAAGGGGCGCCCGTTGACCGTAATTGCGCCGTTGCCGCTGTTCAAAAACACGCGTGCGGCAGAGGTCTTGCGACGGCCGGTGCCATAATTCAACTGTTGTGCCATGGTGCGTTGCGTCCTCAGAGTTCCAGCGGCTTGGGCTGTTGGGCCTGATGGGTATGCTCGGGGCCGGCGAAGATGCGCAGTTTCTTCATCATCGAGCGACCCAGAGGGTTGCGCGGCAGCATGCCGCGAACCGCGGTCTCGATCACACGCTCTGGCGCCTTTTGCAGCTGCTTCTCGAGGCTGATCGATTTCAGGTTTCCGATGTAGCCGGTATGGTGGTGATATATTTTGTCTTTAAGCTTGTTGCCCGTGACGGCTACTTTCTCGGCGTTGACGACCACGACATAATCGCCGGTGTCGACGTGCGGGGTGAAGATCGGCTTGTGTTTGCCCCGAAGGCGGCGTGCGATCTCGGAGGCCAAACGGCCGAGGGTCTTGCCGTCGGCGTCGACCAGTAACCATTCCCGGCGGACCTCTGCGGGCTTTGCGCTGACCGTGGTGTTCATTGAATCCGGCTCCAAACCAAGGCGTTGTGCGTGTTTTACGAAAGGGCGGGAATGTTACCCGGAAGGCAGCGAATGCGCAAGCCGCCGGGCAGACTGAGCACGGCCCTGGTAGACGGGCGCCAGTGCAACGCGCATTCGGGGGCTCGCGGGCAAAAAAAAGCGCGACGGGGGATGTCGCGCTCATAAAACCACCAAAGGAGGATGGAGGAGAGCTAATTCAAACGAATCAGCATGTATGCATATTCTTACATTGTGCTGGGTAAGTCAACCCCGAGCTGCCAAAGCAGGTCGCGGGGCCGGTCTGGCTCAGCGCGGCTCGAGCTGCAGACGCTCGACCAGGTTCCCTTTGATCAGGTGCTGTTCGATGATCTCGTCCAGGTCGAGGCGATCGATGTAGGTGTACCACACCGCCTCGGGGTAGATCACGATCACGGGCCCGAGTTCGCAGCGGTCCAGGCATCCCGCGGTGTTGACCCGGATCTTGCCAGCGCCCGAGATACCGAGCTCTTTGCAGCGTCGCTTGACGTAGTCGCGGGCGTCGCGCGCGCCGCACTGGTTGCAGCTCTGGCTGCCGTCGGCACGTTCGTTGGTGCAGAAAAACACGTGGTGTGAGAAATGACCCATACAGGCTTCCGGACGGCAGTGTGCTTCTAGCGGCATTATAGTGGGCATGGCCGATCGCAAAGCCCCCATAACACCACAGGAAGCGCTCGACCGCTGCGTCAAGTGCGGCATGTGCCTGCCCGAGTGTCCCACGTATCGCCTCGAGCGCAATGAGAACGAGTCGCCAAGGGGTCGCCTCGCGTTGATAGAGGGTCTGTTGCAGGACCGTCTCACGGGTGATGCAGCGCTGACGAGACATCTCGATAACTGCCTCGGCTGCCGACGCTGTGAGCGGGTTTGCCCGTCCCTGGTGCCCTATGGTCGTCTGCTCGACGTGGCCCGTGAGCGGCTGGCCGGCGGTCGACCCCGGCGGCTGGCCGCTTTGATCCAGGATCCGATATGGCAGCACTGGGGCACGCAGCTGGCGCGACTCACGCCCGATGTGCTTTCGCGACCGCTGCGGACGCTGCATGGCCTGCACAAGCTGGCGACGGCGTTGCCGGCGACCGCGAACGCGCCGCCTGCAGGCGACTATGTGCCACTGCACGGAACACCACGCGGTCGCGTGGGGCTGTTTCTGGGCTGCGCCAGTGCGGCGCAGCAGGGTGGGGCACTGCAGGCGGCGCTGCAGCTGCTGAGGTATGGCGGCTTCCAGGTCTCGATACCCGCCCAGGCGGGCTGCTGTGGCGCCCTGTCCATGCATTCCGGCGACATACGCCGGGCTGCACAGCTCGCAGAGACCAACCGGACGGCGTTCGACGCATCGCTCGATGCCGTGGTCAGCATCGCCAGCGGCTGCGGCATCCATCTGGACGACTACCACCCCCCGCTGCCGACCGAGCACGTTGATATCAACCGCTTTCTGCTCGATCAAGGCGACCTGCGCGCCGCGGATTTCGCACCGCTGGCGGACACGGTGCTAGTGCATACGCCCTGCAGCATGGAGAACGTCTACCGCGGCGGCGGCTGGGTCGACGCGCTGCTCGCGCTGATCCCCGAGCTGGCGTTACGGTCGGTAGGCGAGGCAGGGCAGTGCTGCGGTTCTGCCGGCGACTACATGCTGCGCCACCCGGACCTGGCGGCCCGCCTGCGCGCCCCGATTCTCGAGGCGACCGCCGCGCACGCTGCCCGGATACTGCTGACCAGCAACGTCGGCTGTGCGATGCATCTTGCCGCGGGCCTGCGGGCGCAGGGCGCGAACATCGAGGTACTGCATCCGGTCGAGCTGCTGGCGCGGCAGCTGCGCAACACGGCGGAGGTTAGGGCGACGCGAAGATGTCGGGCTCGGCCTTGAACCGATCCGCAACGGCGCCGGTCGTAAACTTGGTAATATTCGCTGATCCGCGGCCGCCGCCGCGCCTTGAAACGGACCGCCCAGATGGAAAACCGCGCGTACTCGCCCGCCGACCGGCTGCTGATGAACCTAGACCAGGCCGTGCGCACGCTATTCGGCCGGCCGCAGGTCACCGAGCGCGCCAACCCAGCGGATAGCCTGCCGGAGGTCGAGTTGAGTGAGACACAGCGCGATCATGCCGCGCGTCTGATGCGCATCAATCACACCGGTGAGGTCTGCGCGCAGGGCCTGTATCAGGGCCAAGCGCTGACCGCGCGAGATCCCGCCGTGCGCCGCAGCATGGAGCGCTCGGCCGCAGAGGAAAACGATCACCTCGACTGGTGCGAGCAGCGCGTCGAGGAGCTCGGCGGGCGCCTCAGTCTGCTCAATCCGCTATGGTACGCGGGCTCGTTCGCCATCGGCGCCGCGGCGGGTATCGCCGGCGACCGCTGGAGCCTGGGCTTCGTCGCCGAGACCGAAAAACAGGTCGAGGGGCACCTCGACGAACACCTCGAGCAGCTGCCGCCCGATGACCGCCGCACACGCGCGATCCTGGAACAGATGAAGGCCGATGAGATCGCGCATGGCCAGAAGGCCATGGCCCATGGCGGCGTGCAGCTGCCCGGCCCGATCCGCGGCCTGATGAATTTCACTTCGAAGATCATGACTACATCGGTGTATCGCATTTGACCGAGCGGCAGACCCCGACCGGCGCGCGCGAGTGCCAACCCTGCACCGCCTGCTGCGACGGCTGGGTGCAAATGACTATCAACGGCCACCCGGTGTATCCCGGCCACGCCTGCCCACACAGCACCGGGCGGGGTTGTGACGATTACGCCAATCGCCCGAGAGACCCGTGCATCAATTTCAACTGCGGCTGGGTCGTAGCCGGCAGTCCGCTGCCCGATTGGATGAAACCCGACAACGCCAAGGTAATCGTCGTGTTTAACAAGACCACCTGGCGCGACCTGCCGGTGGACGTTGCGGTACCGGTGGGCAGGCGCATCCCCCCAAGGGCGCTGCAGTGGCTGCAGGACTTCTCGCAACGACACGGGCGTCCACTGTTGTTTTCAGAGCAGCTGAAAGAGAACGGCGTATTTCAGCAGCAGCAGTTGTTCAGTGCACATGGCCCCGCGGAATTCCGGCAGCACGTGGAGCGCCTCTCGGCCGCCGGCAAACCCTTGTGGTGAGCGAGGAATCTGCACGGTAGAGGGGCCGCGTCAGGCCTCGTAACTAGCCTGCATGTTGCACCAGTATCCAGGATGATCGCGCCGGCCAGGTGCGGTTGGACGCCGCCCTGGAGCGATAAGCATAGCCGTAGCTATGGTTTGAGCGAAGGGCAAGTGCAGGCGTGCCTGGACAAGCGAGGGCCTGGATAGATCGGGGACGAGGGACGAATTGAACCTTCGAAAAAGCGCACCGAATATGACTTTCGCCGCATCTCTGCCGATTCATTCGCGCCCGTCCGCGATCGACTGGTGCAACATGCAAGCTAGCCCGCTTATCTCACCGATTACCTACTGCGCGGCCCGATACGCTCGCTGTGACGGTGCGTACTCGTTGCGGCCGGCTCGACGTAGTGTCGGCCACGCCCTTCACCGGCCTCCGCTGCGTGCGCCTCGCCACAGCAAGCGTCTCGAACCGCTCGCGACAGCAAACGGTGAGTTAAGCGGGCTAGGTGACGTGATAGGGCGCGCTCAGGTCGTGTACCGCCTCGATCATCGCCGCGGCGTGCTCGGGCGGGATCTCCGGGTGGATGCCGTGGCCGAGGTTGAAGACATGTCCCGAGCCTGCGCCGTAGCTGGCCAGGATCTGGCCACCGATCGCCGAATCGCCTCCGGTGACGCGTACAGCGTGCAGGGATCGAGGTTGCCCTGCAGCGCGACACGGTCACCGACGCGCCGGCGCGCATCACCGATCTCGAGCGTCCAGTCGAGACCCAGGGCATCACAGCCGGTGTCGGCCATCAGCTCGAGCCACTGACCGCCGCCCTTAGTGAACAGGATCACCGGCACCTGGCGGCCCTCCGCACTGCGCGTCAGACCCTCGACGATGCGCTGCATGTAGGCCAGTGAAAATTCACGATAGTCGTGCGGCGTGAGGGTGCCGCCCCAGGTATCGAAGATCATCAGCGCCTGGGCGCCGGCGGCGACCTGGGCATTCAGATATCCGGTCACTGCGGCGGCCAGCTTGCCGAGCAGTGCGTGCATGAGTTCGGGGCGATCGAACATCATGCCCTTGGAGCGCGCGAAGGTCTTGGTGGTGCCGCCCTCAACCATGTAGGTCGCCAGCGTCCAGGGGCTGCCCGAGAAGCCGATCAGCGGTACGCGGCCCTGCAGTTCACGGCGGATCGTGCGCACGGCATCCATCACGTAGCCCAGGTCCTGTTCGGGATCCGGCACGCCCAGCCCGTCGATCGCGGCCTTGTCGCGCAGCGGGCGTTCGAAGCGCGGACCTTCGCCCTCGCTGAAATAAAGGCCCAGTCCCATGGCGTCGGGGATCGTCAGGATATCGGAGAACAAGATGGCCGCATCCAGCGGAAAACGATCCAATGGCTGCAGGGTGACCTCGCAGGCCAGCTCCGGGTTCTTGCACAGATCCATGAAGCTGCCCGCCTTGGCGCGGGTGGCACGGTATTCGGGCAGATAACGGCCGGCCTGGCGCATCATCCATACCGGCGTGATGTCGACAGGCTGGCGGAGCAGCGCACGGAGGAAGCGGTCGTTTTTTAATTCTGTCATCTGCAAACCTTGGTGGATGAGGCAGGCGAGTGGCCGGGCCATTGTCGGGCCACAGCCTCGACCGTCAAGTCGTAACCTTCATTGCAACCCGGCCTTTTCGGCGCGTGTACAAGGGTTGGTGCAATTCGCCGCGCTAATTGCATGTTGCGGGCGGGTCAGCGGGGGAGGCTGGTCATCCCCATCAGATATTCGTCGACCGCGCGGGCGCACTGGCGCCCCTCGCGGATCGCCCAGACCACCAGCGATTGGCCGCGTCGCATGTCGCCGCTGGCGAACACACCGTCGATCGAGGTCTTGTAGGCATCCGCACCCTCGGTGCTGCCCTGCACGTTGCCACGTGCATCGAGCGCCACGCCCAGGTCCGCAAGCATGCCCTCGTGTACCGGATGCAGGAATCCCATCGCCAGCGTCACCAGCTCGGCCTTGATCTCGAACGCCGAACCCTCGACCTCGGACATCTGCCAACGCCCATCTGCATCCCTGTCCCAGCGCACCAGGGTGCATTCCAGCGCCCGCAGATTGCCGTTCTCATCGCCGAGAAATGCCTTGGTGGTGACGTTCCACAGGCGCTCGCACCCTTCCTCCTGCGACGACGAGGTGCGCAGCTTGTTGGGCCAGTCTGGCCATGTGAGGCCCTTGTCCTCCCTGTCCGGCGGCTTGTCGAGGATCTCTATCTGGGTGACCGAGGCCGCACCCTGGCGATTCGATGTGCCAATGCAGTCAGAGCCGGTATCGCCGCCGCCGATGACGACCACGTTTTTTCCGGCCGCGCTGATCAGACGCTCCTCCGCGCCGCTTACGCCCTGTATGACCTTGCTGTTGGCGCGCAGGAAATCCATCGCAAAATGGATGCCGCCGAGTTCGCGACCGGGAATCGGCAGGTCGCGCGGCTGCTCCGAGCCGCCGGCGAGTACGACGGCGTCGAATTCGTCGAGCAGCTGCCGGGTGGGGAAGTCGTCGCTGCCCACATGGGTGTTGACGCGGAACTTGACGCCCTCGGCCTTCATCTGGCCCATGCGGCGCTTGATAACCTGCTTGGCCAGCTTGAAGTCCGGGATGCCATAACGCAGCAGCCCGCCGACGCCATCTTCTTTTTCGAATACCGACACTGCGTGTCCCGCCCGCGCCAATTGCTGGGCCGCCGCCATACCGGCGGGCCCGGAACCCACGATGGCCACACGCTTGCCGGTCTTGTGCGGCGGTATCTGGGGCTGAATCCAGCCCTCCTGCCAGGCCTTCTCGACGATCGACAGCTCGATGCTCTTGATCGTGACCGGGGCGTCATCGATGTTCAGCGTGCACGCCGCCTCGCAGGGCGCGGGGCAAATACGGCCGGTGAACTCGGGGAAGTTGTTGGTGGAGTGCAGCACGTCGATCGCCGCACGCCAATCGCTCTGATAGACCAGGTCGTTCCAGTCGGGTATCAGGTTGTCTACCGGGCAGCCCTGATGACAGAACGGGATGCCGCAATCCATACAGCGCGCACCCTGCTGACTGATCTCGGCATCGGACAGCGGGATCGTGAACTCGTTGTAGTGGGTTATGCGATCCGCCACCGGCGCATAACTGCGGTCGATGCGCGGAATCTCTTTGAAGCCTGTGGGTTTACCCATTGTTGTTACCTGAATGCTCTCGAAACCGCCATGGCGGGGGCAGCGGGCGGCGCGTCGCCATGCCGCCTGGGAACGCGACGACTGTCCATCACGCCGCCGACTTGGCCTGTTCTTGTTGCGTCTGCATGTCCATCAACGCGCGCCGATAGTCGACCGGCATCACCTTCTTGAACTTCGGCAGCCAGGTCTCCCAATCATCCAGCACACGCGCGGCGACCGCAGAACCGGTATACGCCAGATGGCTCTCCACCAGTTGCCTCAGCCGCGTCGCATCGAACCGCGTCATGTCATGCGATACATCGACCCGACCGTGCGCCTCCAGATCTCCTCCCTGGTGGGCAAGCTGCTCCAACGCCTCGTCTTCCGCCGTGATGGGCTCGAGCGACACCATCGCCAGGTTGCAGCGCTGCTCAAAGGTGCCGTCCTCGTCGAGGACATAGGCAATACCGCCCGACATGCCGGCAGCGAAATTTCGGCCGGTGGTGCCAAGTACCGCGACCACGCCGCCGGTCATGTACTCGCAACCGTGATCACCGACGCCCTCGACCACCGCGATCGCACCTGAGTTGCGCACCGCAAAGCGTTCGCCGGCGACACCGCGAAAATAACACTCACCCTTGATGGCGCCGTACAGCACCGTGTTGCCGACGATGATGTTGTCCTCGGCGCGTTCGATCTTGCACTCGGGTGGCGGGTAGATGATCAGCTTGCCGCCGGAGAGGCCCTTGCCGACATAGTCATTGCCCTCACCGGCGAGTTCGATGGTGACGCCCTGCGCCAGCCAGGCCCCGAACGACTGCCCTGCCGTGCCTCGGGCATTGATCTTGATGGTGTCTTCCGGCAACCCGGCGAAGCCGTAACGTTCGGCGACGCGCCCGGACAGCAGCGTGCCGAAGGTGCGGTTGACATTTTCGATCGCGATATCGATCTCTACCGGATCACCCTTTGCCAGCGCCGGCTCGGCGAGTTCGATCAGCCGGTTGTCGAGCGCCTTTTCGATTCCGTGATCCTGTTTCTCCGAGCAGTAAAGCGTATCGCTCTCCGTCGCCACTGGCTTGGTCAACAAGCGACTGTAATCCAGGCCGTGTGCCTTCCAGTGGTTGATTGCCTTGCGCATGTCCAACCGATCCATCTGCCCGATCATGTCGTTGAAGGTGCGAAAGCCCAACTTGGACATCAGCTGGCGTACCTCTTCGGCGACGAAGAAGAAGAAGTTGATCACGTGCTCCGGCTTGCCGCTGAAACGTTTGCGCAGCTCAGGGTCCTGCGTGGCGACGCCGACCGGACAGGTATTCAGGTGACATTTGCGCATCATGATGCAGCCCTGCGAGATCAGCGGCGCAGTCGAGAAGCCGATCTCATCGGCCCCCAATAGCGCGGCCACTACAACGTCGCGCCCTGTGCGCATACCGCCATCCGCCTGCACTGCGATGCGACTGCGCAAACGATTCAGTACCAGCGTTTGATGCGTCTCGGCCAGGCCGATCTCCCACGGCGAGCCCGCGTGCTTAATCGAGGTCAGTGGCGAGGCGCCCGTGCCACCATCGTAGCCAGCGATAGTCACATGGTCCGCGTGTGCCTTGGAGACCCCGGCGGCAACCGTGCCGACGCCCACCTCGGAGACCAGTTTGACCGAAATGCGCGCCTTCGGATTCACGTTCTTGAGGTCATGGATCAGCTGCGCAAGATCCTCGATCGAATAGATGTCGTGGTGCGGCGGCGGCGAGATCAGGCCGACGCCCGGGGTCGAGTGGCGCACGCGTGCGATCTGCTGGTTGACCTTGTGGCCCGGCAGCTGCCCCCCTTCGCCTGGCTTGGCACCCTGCGCCATCTTGATCTGGATGTCATCGGCGTTGACCAGGTATTCGTTGGTGACGCCGAAGCGCCCGGAGGCCACCTGTTTGATCGCCGAACGCTCGGGGTTCTCGGAGCCGTCCGGCAACGGATTGAAGCGCTCCGGCAATTCGCCGCCTTCGCCGGTGTTGGACTTGCCGCCGATGGCGTTCATCGCCCTGGCCAGCGTTGAGTGCGCCTCGTGGGAGATGGAGCCGAACGACATCGCACCCGTGGCGAAGCGTTTGACGATCTCCTTCGCGGACTCGACCTCATCCAGCGGAATCGGCTCGTCGACAAAACTGAACTCGAACAGGCCGCGCAGCGTCAACAGGGTCTCGTTTTGCTCATTGATCGCGCGCGAGTACTCAGCGTAGGTCTTTGCATCGTTGCCCCGCACTGCGTGCTGCAACTTCGCCACTGTGTCCGGCGTCCAAACATGGGTCTCGCCGCGCAGACGGAAAGCATAATCACCCCCTACATCGAGATGCTTGCGGTAGATCAGCGCACTGCCGAAGGCGTCGCGGTGCAAGTGCACCGCCTGGGCTGCGACCTCGGCCAGGCCGATGCCCTCGATCGTGGTCGAGGTGCCGGTGAAATATTCATCGACGAAAGCGCTCGACAGACCAACGGCGTCGAAGATCTGGGCACCGCAATACGACTGGTAGGTCGATATGCCCATCTTGGACATCACCTTGAGCAAGCCCTTGCCTACGGCCTTCACATAGCGATGACGTGCCTCTTCCAGTGTCGGCGTGTCGTTCAGCGTCGGCAGAAGCGCCTGGATGGTATCGAAGGCCAGATAGGGGTTGATAGCCTCCGCGCCATAGCCCGCGAGGGTCGCGAAATGGTGCACCTCTATCGCCGCACCGGTCTCGACCACCAGGCCGGAATCCGTGCGCAGTCCATGCCGGATCAAGTGATGGTGTACCGCAGAGGTCGCCAGCAGCGCCGGGATGGCGATATTGTCCGCATCGACCGGACGATCCGACAAGATCAAGATATTGTAGCCGTCGCGCACCGCCTGCTCAGCGCTATGGCACAGGCTCTCCAGCGCCGCGGCCATGCCTTCCCCACCCTCGACCGCAGGGTAGGTGATACGCAGCGTCTTGGTGCGAAAAGCACCTTTGGTAGTGTCCTCTATGTTGCGAATCCGTTCTAGGTCCTCGTTGGTGAGCACCGGCTGGCTCACCTCGAGGCGCATATCCTCGCCGCCCGAATGCAGGCCCAACAGGTTTGGATTGGGACCGATCAGCGAGACCAGCGACATGACGATCTCTTCACGGATCGGGTCGATCGGCGGATTGGTCACCTGGGCAAACAGCTGCTTGAAGTAGTTCGACAGGTGCTTCGGCTTGCTCGACAACACCGCCGGCGGATTATCGGCACCCATGGAGCCTATTGCCTCCTGACCTGTCAGGACCATTGGCGTCAGCAGAAATTTGATGTCCTCCTGGGTATAACCGAACGCCTGCTGACGATCGAGCAGGGTCTCCGGATCCGGCGACATTGCACCGACTACCTCGGTCAGATCGTGGAGATCGATCTGCGTCTTCTCGAGCCACTCGCGGTAAGGCCGGGCCCCGGACAGGCCTGCCTTGATCTCTTCGTCATCGATGATGCGGCCCTGCTCCATATCGATCAGGAACATCTTGCCCGGCTGCAAACGCCACTTCTTGATGATTCGCTCCTCGGGGATCTGCAGCACGCCCATCTCCGACCCCATGACCACCAGGTCGTCGTCGGTCACCAGGTAGCGGGCAGGGCGCAGGCCATTGCGGTCGAGGGTCGCGCCGATCTGCCGGCCATCGGTGAAGGCGACTGCGGCAGGACCGTCCCAAGGCTCCATCAACGCGGCGTGGTACTCGTAGAACGCGCGACGATCTTTGTCCATTAGTGGATTGCCGGCCCAAGCCTCGGGGATCAGCATCATCATCGCATGCGCCAGCGAGTAACCACCCGCGACCAGCAGCTCCAGCGCATTGTCGAAACAGGCCGAGTCCGACTGCCCCTCGGGGATCAAAGGCCAGATCTTGGCCAGATCGTCACCGAGGATGTCCGAGGCCATGGACTCGCGCCGCGCGGCCATCCAGTTGACGTTGCCACGCAGCGTATTGATCTCTCCGTTGTGGGCGATCATCCGAAAAGGGTGCGCCAGATCCCAGGTCGGGAAGGTGTTGGTCGAGAATCGCTGGTGCACCAGGGCCAGGGCCGACGCCATGCGCTCGTCATTCAAATCTCTGTAGTACTCGCCGACCTGTCCGGCCAACAACATTCCCTTGTAGACAATAGTGCGAGACGAGAATGACGTGAAATAGAAGGCCTGTTTGCCCTCGAGCTCGGTCTCTCGGATCCGGTTCTCGATCTGCTTGCGAATGACGAACAGTTTGCGTTCAAAGGCCTGTTGGTCTTCACAGTCGTCGCCGCGGGCGACGAACACCTGGCGAATGACCGGCTCGGTGGGCAAGACACTGTACCCCAGCCCGCTGTTCTCCACCGGCACGTCACGCCAGCCCAGGATCCGCTGAGCCTCGGCGAAGACCACCTCTTCCACGACTTTTTCGGCCGCCGCACCGGCCGCGGCATCGCGCGGTAGAAAAAGCATACCGACGGCGTATTGCCCGGCTTCGGGAAGGCCGAAATCGACCACCGCGCGGAAAAAGGCATCCGGCAGCTGCAGCAGTATGCCGGCACCGTCTCCGGCGCGCGGATCAGCGCCGACGGCGCCGCGATGATGCAGCCGCTCGAGAATGGTCAGGCCCTGGCGGACGATCGAATGGCGCGGTTCGCCCTTGATGTGCGCGACAAAACCGACACCACAGGCGTCATGCTCGTTTGCCGGGTCGTACAGCCCCCTCTTGGGCGGCAAGGTGCCGTGACTCATCGCATACCCCCTCGTTCAAGTCGTCGGGTCGGGCGGATCCGACCTCGACACAAACCGGCGCGCGCCCAGGGGCGTTCCCTAAACCGGCCGGAATGATGGCAACAGTGGGCCTGTCTAAGGACTGCTGCCCGGACCGGGGCGCCTTCGCCGGACGCCCGCCGATCTGCCGCTGCTGCCGGAAAACCTTATTGAAACAACTACTAGCAGCCGGGCCGCACAGACCGGACCCGATAGAATAATGGAATCGGAATATTCGAACCACCATTTTGCTCTGGACGTGGCCCGGCAGGAAGCGCTTGACGCCTAAGCTGTTGAACTAAAGCACTTTTTTTATTGACTCGAAGGTGCGCGCCCAGACCTTGGCCCGATCGATGCCCCCTGGCAGTCCCGCGCGCGCGGCCAGCGCCGCGGCACGATCCGGATAATCACCGACAACCAGGGAAAACCAGGGTCTGCCGTCGAGTTCGCGCTCGAATATTGCATGCGGCGACGCTATCCCTCGGTCACGTGCGTAGCGTTCGACCGCCGCGCGATCACGCGCGCCGACCAGCTGCAGGGTGTAACGCCCCGGTTTGCGCGACGTCAGCCAGCGCATCCCGAAGGCGCCGGCCGGCACCGCGGTGTTGGACGGTGCGGCCTCTTCGGGCATCGCCGCCGGAAGCGGTTGTTCAGCCTGGGTCAGGCCTTGCTCGGCCGGATTGACGGGCCGCGTCTGATCGGCAGGTTCCGTCGATTGCTCCGCCGTCGACGCACGCTGCGTCTCGGGGCTGGTCATCGTATCGGCCGCGCCATTGACCACACCACCCGCCGCCGCTTCGGTGGTCGCCGGTGCGGGCGCCGGCCTGCGGGCCACGGCTGCTGCGAGGGCATCGTGCATCACCGCATCCAGCGCGTCTTGCTGGGTACCCGGTGCCGGTCCGTCAGCCGCGGCCAGACGCGACCTATCGCCCGGTTCGCGGAAATCGGGCATTGGCGGGATCAGCGAAGCGACTGCCGCATCGACCGTCTGCCCCGGCGCCTCCCCCAAACCGGGCGCAGGCGTCGACCCTGGTGCTGCAATCCCGGGCGCCCCTGTCGACTGTTCCTGGCGCGATTCCTGGGGTGCTGCTGGCACCGCGGCATCGCTGACCACGGCGAGCGGTATAACCGCCTCAGGTAGAGCCGTCGGGGCAGGCCGCCCATCGCTCGCCACCTCCTCCTCGAGCAGGCCGTTGATGTCGTCCTGAAAGACGAGAACGACCCCGAGCACGACCGCTACCGCAGCGCCGGCAACCCATGGCCAGAACGGCGGCCTGCCTGGGCGCCGGGGCTTGCGCGGGCTGCTGCCCAGCGAGGCCCTCGGGCGCGCTTCGGCACGCGCACGCAGGCGGCGGGCGAGATCGCGCAACTCCGTCAAGCCCTCAAGCAGCGGACCGGGCAGCCCGCGCGACGTGTTGTGCAACGTCGTAACCATGGCATCCGTGACGTCCTCAGCTTCCGCCGCTGTGCGGCCGCGCAGAAACGCGGCCGTCTGCTCAAGATCGAAAGGCGGCAGATCGACAAACTGGACGTCCCAGACGCCTTTCGCCTTGGCCAGGCCACCATTGCCAATCAGCAGCAGGCGGCCGCCCTGGGCATGCAGGCCGACAAGGCCATAAACGACCTCAAGGTCGAGCAGCTCGACATCGTCGACGACCAGCAGCAGGTCCTGGTCGCCGAGCGCAGCCAGGACATCGTCGGGCCATTGCATGAGTGCGCCTGACGCGAGGCCCAGCTGATCGATCGCAACCGACGCAAGATCGCGGTCCACGCCGGCGCGCACCCAGACGACCGCCATTTCCTCGCGCAGCGTCTCCGCCAGGCGATGCGCGAACAAGGTCTTTCCGGCGCCGGCCGGCGCACGCAGATAGATCACCTCGCCCACATTGCGGATCAGGTGCTGCAGCAGCTGCAGCCGTTCCGCACGAGCCGGCGTGTCGAAATAACTAACGTTAGCGTTGTTCTCAGGCGGCATGCAGTGTCTGCTTCAGAGTGTTGGGGTCAAAATCCGCGCTGACAACCGCCTGTCCAATGTCCCGCAGGAGTACCAGCCGAAGATGGCCATCTATCACCTTCTTGTCGACCGCCATCAGCTCGAGCAGGCGTTGCGCAGAGACTTCGCTCGGCGGCCGCACCGGCAGACCCGCGGCTGCGATCAGCGCTTCGGTCCTTTTCACCTGTGCGTCTGACAGCCAACCCAGACGGGCCGACATCCCGGCCGCCATGCACATTCCGGCGCCGACCGCCTCGCCATGCAACCAAGTGCCATAGCCCATGCCGGTCTCGATCGCGTGCGCAAAAGTATGGCCCAGGTTCAGCAACGCGCGCTGCCCGGCCTCCCGCTCGTCTGCGGCAACCACGGCGGCCTTGTCGCTGCATGAGCGCTCTATGGCATAGGCAAGCGCACTGGTGTCACGCGCCACCAGTGCCGCCATATTCTCCTCCATCCAGGCGAAGAATTTCGGATCGTTGATGAGACCGTACTTTATGACCTCGGCCAGACCCGCAGATAGCTCGCGATCGGGGAGGGTGTCGAGCGTCGCGGTATCGGCGATGACGCACCGCGGCTGATGAAAGGCGCCGATCATGTTTTTGCCCGATGGATGATTGACGCCGGTCTTACCACCCACCGAGGAGTCGACCTGGGCCAGCAGCGTTGTCGGGACCTGGATGAAATCGACGCCCCGCTGATAGCTGGCCGCGGCGAAACCGGCCATGTCCCCGACGACACCGCCACCGAGGGCCAGCAGAGTGCAGCGCCGATCGAAGCGCTGCTCGAGCAACGCCGTGAAGATCTGCTCCAGTACAGCGAGCGTCTTGTACCGCTCGCCGTCAGGCAGTACCACGCGGCCAATCTGGTAGTCCGTCAGGGCGGCCTCGACGCGCTCGAGGTACAGAGGCCCAACCGTCTCATTGGTGACGATCATCACCTGACGGCCACGTACATGGGGACCGTAGAGCGCCGGATTCCCAATGAGATCGCTCCCGATAAAGATCGGGTAGGCGCGAGCGCCGAGCTCAACCGTCAGCTTGCGCAGTGCGGATGACATGACTGCCGATGTCCTGAAGATTCATGCAAAGGATGGTGGAAATCTTACACCCACGCGGCAGAGAGGGTCAGCTGCGGATGATGCCGAGGATCTCGTTGGCGACCGATGCGGCGCTGCGGCCCTCGGTACTCACCGTATAGTCTGCGGTACTCAGGTACAGCGGCTCGCGCACCGCCATCAGGTCCTTCAGGCGCTCCAGCGGATCGTCGGTCTGCAGCAAGGGCCGGTTGCGGTCGCGATAGGTCCGCTCATATTGCTGCTGTGCCGAGCATGCGAGAAGAAAAACGATACCGCGGGCCGACAGGTGCTGCCGGTTTTCTGCCCGCAGCACCGCCCCACCGCCGGTAGCCAGCACTTGGTTATCGACCTGGGAAAGCTCATCAATGACCTGCTGCTCGCGCTGGCGAAAGCCCTCCTCACCTTCGTATTCGAAGATGGTCGGGATATCGACGCCGGTGCGACGCTGGATCTCAAGATCGGTATCGTTGAAGCTCATGCCCAGGGCTTGGGCCAATTGCTTGCCGATCGTTGTCTTGCCAGCGCCCATCGGACCGATCAGAAAAATTCGGTTGGGTTTAGCCATATGCCACAAAGTTAAGGGTCCCGCTCATGGTAAGGCAAGCGGAACCGTCTGGCGAAGGCGGGCCAGGGAGTCGAAGGACGAGGCGGCGGGAAACGGATTTCCCCGTGCCTCGTCCCTCGGGGCTAGCGAAGCGTCAACGTGTCCTTGAGGATCTTCGGCGTAACGAAGATCAGCAGCTCGTTGTTTTCGTCCTGAATCTGTTCCTGCTTGAACATGAACCCGACATAAGGCAGGTCGCCGAAGAACGGAACGCTGTTTTTGTTTTTCGATTTGGTCCGCTCGAAAACACCACCCAGGACCACGGTCTCGCCATTGTCGACCAGCACTGAGGTCTCCACTGAGCGGGTATCGACCGGCGGCACCCCGAGCACGGCTCGGGTGAAGTCCGGATTGTCTTTATTGACCTTCAGATCCATGATCACGCGGTCGTCGGGCGTGATGCTCGGCGTTACCTCGAGCTGCAATACGGCCTCTTTAAAGGACACCGAGGTTGCACCGCTGGAAGTGGCCTCCTGATAAGGGATCTCGACGCCCTGTTTGATGGTCGCAGTGTTTTGGTCTGAGGTGATCACACGAGGGCTGGAGACGATCTCGCCCTTGCCCTCCTGTTGCATCGCGGTGAGCTCCAGACGCAGCAGGAAATCCCCCATCTTGGCGACCAGGAAGTTGATCGCGCCGCCACTGCCGGCCGCGAGCGTCTGCGGCAGGTTCACCAACAGGCCCTGGTTGCCGGAACCGGCGGGGACTTCGAAACTGGTGCCGGGCACCTCGGGGCTCGCGACATCACCCGGCAGACCGCCACCGACCTTGTACCGATAATCGCCGGGGCTGCCGGCCGCACCGAAGCCCAGTTTCACGCCGAGATCACGGGCGAAGTCGTTGTTGGCAATAACGATGCGCGATTCAATCATGACCTGGCGCACCGGGACATCCAGTTCACCGACCAGGGCCCGTACCTCGCTGAGCTTGACGGCGGTATCCTGTACCAACAGCGTATTCGTGCGTTCATCGATCGATACGCTGCCGCGTTCGGAGATCAGCTTGTTCTCGGCGGATTTCAAGAGTGCGGCGAGGTCCGCGGCCTTGGCATAGTTGACCTGGATGAGTTCCGAGCGCAGCGGTGCAAGCTCTGCGATCTGCTGCTGCGACTCCAGTTCGAGTTTCTCGCGCGCTGCAATCTCCTCGGTCGGGGCGACCAGAACGACGTTATCGTTGCGCCGCATCGACAGGCCCTTGGTCTTGAGGATGATGTCCATCGCCTGGTCCCAGGGGACATTCTTCAGGCGCAGGGTGATTCGACCGCTAACGGTATCGCTCACCACCATATTGAGACCGGTGAAATCGGCCAACAGCTGGAGTACCGCGCGCACCTCGATATCCTGGAAGTTGAGCGACAAACGATCCCCTTCATACACTTGCTGTTCTTTGAGGCGCGCCTCCTTTTCCTGGCGCGTCAGGGCGCGAAACTCGACGGTGTAGAGGTCGTCCGCCTGGTAAGAGATGTGTTCGAACTCACCCGATGTGGCGATCGTCATGCGTACATTGCGACCATCGGGGCGGGTCTCGATGTTCGTTACCGGGGTAGCGAAGTCTGTCACGTCCAGCGTGCGCGCGAGCTGCGCCGGGATCCCGGTATCCATGAAGTCGAGCAGGATCCGGTCGCCCTGCTGGCGCATGTCGACCACAATCGAGGGGTCGGAGAGCTGGACTTCGACACGGCCTTCACCTTGCGTCCCGCGCCTAAAATCGATGTTCTCTAGAGCAAGTCCCTGCCGTCCCTGTACGGTGCGATCGGTCGCCACGGCCGGTCGGGGTGCGCCCGTTGCCGACATCGTCCCGGCGCCACTGCCAGAACCGACGCTGACGAACACCTGATTACCCTCGGTGCGGATCTCATGCGGCACCTGCTCGAGCAGGTTGATTACCACACGGGTTCTATCTCCGGCCTCGATAGCGGTGACGCTGCGTGCCATGCCGATTGCCACTGGCGTCACCTTGGTCGACAGAGCACTGGTCGTATTCACCAGGTCGATCGCGATCCGTGCCGGGTTGTCTGTCGAGAATGAATCCGGATCCCCAACGGGCTCGCTGGTCGTAAGCACGATCTCGACCCGGTTGCCGGGCAAGGCCGAAAAACTGATGTCTTGCAACTGGTTGGCCAGTACATTGGACGTCAGGGCCCATAGCAGCACTACCCCAAGCAGTGCAGTCTTACGCGCCTTCAACTCAATCAACATCGTGACTTCTCCTATTCCTCGCCCAACGCAATTGCCGCTTCTTTTTCAAGGAAACCCGAACCTGTGGGGACGAGTTCTATGAGCTCTATTTTGTCTTCACTGACACGCGTGATTCGGCCATCGTTCTGGCCCATGTAGTTCCCTCGCGCCACGCGGTGAATGGTGCCGTCAGAGGTCTTTACCAATCCCCAGCGATCTTCTTCCTGCTCCAAGGTACCGACCATACGCAATGTATCGAGCGAGTAAGATTCTAGTTCTTCCTTGCGTCTATTCGGATCGGGACGCACGCCATTATCCAAAATCGTCTCTGTGACGGCGGCATCGTCTTCCTGCCTCGTGAAGGGGTCGCGTCGATTCTTCGGCATATAGACAAAACCGACCACTTGCTTCACTTCTGGGATAGGCTCGATCCCGGAGGCCGGCCTGCTCTTGACTTCGTTCACGTAGTCTTGCAGATCCGACAAGTCCTGGCTCGCACAACCGGCCAACAACAGAGGCACTACCAGAGGGATGAACTTCCTCATCATCAACCACCCGCCTCATCAAGATAACGATAGGTGCGCGCCAGTGCCTCGAGAACCAGCTCGCCCGGTTTATTCTGTCGCGGCGACATCTGCACATCGTGGATTGTCACGATCCGCGGCAGTGCCGCCAGTCCGCTGACAAATTCGCCGAATTCATGATAGGTGCCAACGACGCGGATCTTGATCGGAAGCTCCGCATAGAAATCCTTGGGGACCTCGGCCTGCGGCTGGAAAAGCTCGAACTCCAGGCCTGCCGCCAACCCGGTCTGCGATACATCGACCAGCAAGTCTGCGACCTCCGTGCGGTTCGGCAGCTGACGCAGCATGGCGCCGAAAGACTCCTCCATCTCGGCCAGTTGCGCCCGATAGGCCTCAAGGTTCGCGGCCTTGGCCTGTTTGGTTTCAAAATCCTGCCGCAAGTCTTTCTCAGTCGCCTCGACGCGTGCGAGTTCCTTGTACTGGTCTTCGGTATCGAGGAAATACCATGCGGTACCGACCGCGCCAGCCAGGACGAGTATCAGTATCCCTTTGACGAGCGCAGGCCAGTCGCCGATATTGCTGAAGTCAAGTTCGTTGAGTTCCTGCATATTCATTGCGCTGAACCCTCCTTAGGCACGACCTGCTTCAGGTCGAGCTGAAACGTGTTGCCCTCTGCGTTGCTGCGGTCTTGATCCTTGTTCTCGATGATCCGCAATTTCGGATCGGCAAGCCACGGGCTGGTCTCGATATTCCGCATGTAGGTCGAGACGCGCGCGTTCGATTGGGCACGCCCGTCCAATACCAGGTTGCGCCCCCGCTGCACCGCCTTCGTCAGGTAAGCGCCATCCGGCACCACCGTGACCAGCTCGTCGAACAGGTGGACAATCTGAGGTCTGCTGACCTGTAGATCCTGGATGACTTTCATGCGTGCGATAAGCTTCTGGCGTGTACGGTCGAGTTCGCTAATCTCTGCGATCTGCTTGTCGACTTGTTTGATCTCACGCTCGAGGAACTTGTTCCGATCACGCTGATGGTCGATCAGCTCCTCGTTGTACCAGTGCCAGTAACCCATGCCCAGCAGGGTCAGGACCAGGGCACCGAGGATCGTGAGGCCGAACTCGAGACGCCGCTGCTTGCGCTGCTTCTCGCGCCACGGAAGTAGGTTTATATGCGCCATGTCAGTCAAAGCTCCTCAGTGCCAGGCCACAGGCAATCATCAGTGCCGGCGCATCGTTACTGAGAACCTGAGGCTTTACCTTTGAAGAGACCGCCATGTTTGCAAACGGGTTGGCGATCAAGGCCTCAACCCCCAGCCTCTCCTGAATGAGGTCGTCGATTCCAGGTACTGAAGAACTGCCGCCGGCCAATACCACCAAGTCCACGCTATTGAACGCGCTGGCCGAAAAGAAGAACTGGATGGAGCGGTTGACCTGCTGAGCCATGGCCTCTTTGAACGGCTCCAGGACCTCGGGGATATAGTTGTCGGGGAGACCGCCTTGGCGCTTGGCCATGCCGGCCTCTTCCACCGACAGGCCGTAGCGACGCTGAATCTCTTCGGTCAGTTGCCTACCGCCGAAGTTCTGCTCACGCGTGTAAACAATATGATTATCGTGCAAGACGTTCAGCGTCGTGGTCGTCGCCCCGATATCCGCCACGGCGATGGTTTGGCCGTCGCCGGCATTCGGCCACTGATCGATCAGCTGGGTGCAGGCATTTTCCATGGCGTAGGCCTCGACGTCGACAATGTCGGCAGTAAGCCCAGCCAGTTCGAGCGCCGCAACCCGGTCGTCGACGTTCTCGCTGCGCGATGCGGCGAGCAGGACATCCACCAACTCCGGGGTCTTCTCAGACGACCCCAGGACCTGGAAGTCGATGTTCACCTCTTCCAGCGGGTAGGGGATGTATTGATCCGCCTCGAGTTGGATCTGGCTCTCCATCTCCGTCTCGGAGAGCGCGGCGGGCATCGAAATCACCTTGGTGATCACCGCAGATCCCGAGACCGCAACGGCCGCGCGCTTGTTGCGCGTGCCCGCTTTGCGAACAACATTGCGTACCGCCTTACCGACGGCCTCCACATCCGCGATGTTTTTCTCCACCACTGCCGTCGAGGGCAGGGGCTCTACCGCGTAACTTTCTACGCGATAGCGCACACCCCCGCGGCCACTTTGCTGACTCAGTTCGAGCAGCTTTACCGCCGTTGAGCTGATATCCAACCCGATTAGCGGTACCTTCTTTCGGGTAAAAAGGCCCATGATAATTTGTTTCCAGCTTCCCTAGGTGTGCTTCCCGAGTGCTTTGCCACCCGAGGTCTCGGTTGCGTTAACGGCATCTCCGAGTATTTTCTTTAACAAACTCTCGCAAGTATAAAACCTTCTACCGATTTTTTTTAAGGAAATAAATTCCAGCCGGTGCCAGGTGCGGCTCTACCCGCGTTGCGAGACGGACATTCGAACGGGCCGTTAAGGTCGCCGAGACTTGCACAGCTCGGCGCTAGTCCGCCTGCCATCGACGCACATAACCGGCCCCAATTGCAGGATGTTTCGGGCTAGTATAGCGACCCGTCTCGGAAGGGTTATCGGCGCGACTCCCAAACTCTGTAATCTGTGAACGAACGCATGAAGTGGTTGGTAAAAATCTTTACATTCCTGGTAGTTACCGGATTTTTGGGCGCCTTAGGCGGCGCCATCGCCCTGGGTGTCGCCTACTATTACATCGAGCCTGAGCTACCGAATATCGACAATCTGCGGGAAGTCCGATTGCAGGTTCCGCTGAAGGTCTTCAGCCATGAAGGGAAACTGATCGCCGAGTTCGGTGAACAACGGCGCAGCCCGCTCAGTTACGAACAGATCCCCAGGACCATGGTGCAGGCGGTCTTGTCCGCTGAAGACGCCAATTTCTTTACCCATCCGGGTGTCGATTACCGCGGTCTGCTGCGCGCCGGCCTGCAATTGGCACTGACCGGCAAGAAAAAGCAAGGCGGCAGCACCATCACCATGCAGGTGGCCCGCAACTTCTACCTGACCCGCCAAAAGACTTACACACGAAAGCTCAGTGAGATCTTGCTCGCCCTGCGAATCGAGGAAGAACTCAGTAAACCGGAGATCCTCGAGCTCTACCTCAACAAGATCTATCTGGGCCAGCGGGCCTATGGCGTTGGTGCCGCAGCACAGGTCTATTACGGCAAGCGCGTCGAACAGCTGGATCTTGCGCAGACTGCGATGATCGCCGGACTGCCCAAGGCACCGTCGACTTTCAACCCCTTGGCCAACCCCCCGCGGGCCATCGAACGGCGCAATTATGTCCTCGGAAGGATGCTCGAGCTGGACTTCATCGATCGGCAGGCCTACGACACCGCGATCGCTCAACCCGTTACCGCTAGCCGCTATGCGCCGCCGATCGAGGTAGAGGCCCCCTTTGTCGCAGAGATGGTGCGTGCGGACATGGTCGAGCGCTTTGGCAAAGAGGCCTACACCGGTGGCTACTCGGCCTTCGCGACCATCAGGGACAATGAGCAGACCGCGGCCAACCGCGCAGTGCGCAACGCGCTGGATGCCTACACCGAACGCCACGGCTATTATGGCCCGGAGGGTACGCTCGACCCCTTGCCATCTGACGAGGCGGGGCTGGATGCGGTGCTGGCCGATCGACCGACTGTCGGAGAGCTCAGGCCAGCGATCGTGACCGCAATCGCTGACCAGTCAGCGAGCCTGTATCTTGGCGATGGCGAGCGGGAGACACTCCGCTGGGAAGGGATTGAATGGGCACGGCCCTTTATCCACACCGACCGCCGTGGGCCGAAACCAAAAGAAGCGGCCGATGTCCTGAAACCGGGCGATCTGATCCGGGTCAGGCGGGTAGCCCAGGACCAGGAGACGGCCTGGCGTCTAGCTCAGATCCCGCGGGCCGCCGGGGGCCTGGTGGCACTCGACCCGCTCGATGGGGCGGTGCGGGCGCTGGTTGGCGGTTACGACTTCTATTACAGCAAATTCAACCGTGTGACCCAGGCCAAACGCCAACCTGGCTCCGGCTTCAAGGCTTTTATCTATTCCGCGGCCCTGGACAACGGCTTCACACCCGCCAGCCTTATCAATGACGCGCCGGTAGTCTTCGATGACCCGAGCCTGGAGGGGGCCTGGCGGCCGGAAAACTACTCAGGCAAGTTCTTCGGGCCGACGCGACTGCGCTACGCCTTGACCAAATCGCGCAATCTGGTGTCCATTCGTCTTTTGCGCAGCATGGGCGTAGCGGCGGCTGTGCAGCACGTTGCAAAATTCGGGTTCGATCCCGATGAGTTGCCGAAGAATCTGTCACTGGCGCTGGGGAGCGCCGATGTCACGCTGCTCCAAATGGCCAGAGGCTATGCCGTCCTGGCAAATGGCGGTTATCGCATCGAGCCCTATTTCATCGAAAGAATCGAGCAGGAGGGCACAGGCTTGATCTACCAGGCGGCTCCCAGCCGGGTCTGCAGAGACTGTGACACCACTGCCGCCGGCGCAGGCACCCCCGCGCCGCGTGTGCTGGATGAGCGCAACCGCTACCTGATGTACTCCATGATGCAGGATGTGATTCGCAGTGGCACCGCCACCAAGGCGCGCGAACTCGGGCGCCAGGACCTCGCCGGCAAGACCGGAACGACCAACGACCAGCGCGATGCCTGGTTCAACGGCTTCAATCAACACCTGGTCGCCAACGCCTGGGTCGGCTTCGACGACAACAGCAAACTGGGGCGTGGCGAAGTGGGTGGCCGCGCGGCACTGCCCGCATGGATGGAGTTCATGCGCGAGGCCCTCAAAGACGTACCCGACGAGGAGCCCGTGATGCCGGAGGATATCGTCATGCTGCGAATCGACCCAAACACCGGCTTGCTCGCAGATGCCGCGACCGAGGACGCCATCTTCGAGGTCTTCCGTGCGGAAGATGCCCCAGGAGTGAACCTCGGAACGGCAGTCGGCGGCAGTGGCGTGAAGCGGCCGGCCGTCAAACCACCGCCGACCCAGGACCTGTTCTGAAAAGGCCGCGCCCCGCAGCCGACCAGCGTGCGCTGCTGACGGACGTCGCCAGGCTGATCGTCGATGAGGGTTACGACCTGCCGTCGGCCCTGAAGCGTGCGGCTCGCGCGCAGGCGGTGAACCTGCAGCAGGCGTGCCCACGGCGGGAGGCGATTTGGTCGGCGATTCGCGAATACCGGGCGCTATTCCGCCCGGAGCAGTCGGAGCTGCTGCAGCAACAACGCCGGCTCGCAATACAGGTAATGCAGACGCTTGCCGATTTTAGACCGAGACTCCTGGGCAGTCTGGTTCGGGGCGATGGCCCGCTGGATCGAATCCAGCTGCTGGTTTTCGCCGACTCTCCCGAACCGGTCATCTGGCATCTGAACGACCGCCATATCCCCTGGCAAGCGGGCGACGCCCTGCTGCACTATTCGGCGGGGCGGCGCCTGGCGCGGCCGGCGCTGCGATTTCTTGCTGGCGAGACCTCGATCGAGCTGATCATCCTCTCCGATCAGAGTGCCAGCGACCCGCCACGCGACCCGGTCAGCAGCGGAGCGCTAGATATGCGGGATATTGATGAAGTCCGCACACTGATCGATGCCGAGATTGCCTAATCAGCGTGCGTCGAGCGGCACGTAATCTCGTTTGCCTGCGCCCTGGTAGAGCTGGCGGGGCCGGCCGATGCGGTGGCGGGGGTCATCCAGCATCTCCATCCAGTGACTTACCCAGCCCGCGGTGCGCGCAATTGCAAACATCACCGTAAACATGCTGTCCGGGATACCCAGCGCGCGATAGATGATTCCCGAATAGAAGTCGACGTTGGGGTAAAGCTTTTTCTCGAGGAAATACTCGTCTTTGGACGCAATCTCCTCCAGGCGCATCGCCAGCTCGAATAGTGGGTTGTTGCTGTCGGCCAGCTTCTCCAACACCTGATAGCAGACCTCACGAATAATCTTGGCACGCGGATCGTAGTTCTTATACACGCGGTGGCCAAAGCCCATAAGCCTGAAGGGATCATCCTTGTCTTTTGCCTTGGCAACGTAGGTATCGATGTTCTTGACGCCACCGATCTGCTCAAGCATGTCGAGCACTGCTTCGTTGGCGCCACCGTGAGCCGGCCCCCACAATGAGGCCGTGCCTGCGGCAATGCAGGCGAACGGGTTGGCGCCGGAACTGCCGGCCAGGCGGACCGTCGAGGTAGACGCGTTCTGCTCGTGGTCGGCGTGCAAGATGAACAACAGGTCCATAGCGCGTTCGGCGAGCGGATCCACCTCGTATTCCTCACACGGCGTAGCAAACATCATACGCAGGAAATTGCCAGTATAGTTCAGCGAGTTTCTCGGGTAGATCACGGGCTCGCCGACATTGTGTTTGTAGCAGGCCGCCGCAATGGTGGGGGTCTTGGCGATCAGGCGATGTGCGCTGATCTCGCGGTGGCCGGGATCGCTGATATCGATGGAGTCATGATAAAAGGCCGACAGCGAGCCAACCACACCGACCATCATCGCCATCGGGTGGGCATTGTTGTGAAACCCCTGGAAGAATCGCAACAGCGAATCATTGATCATCGTGTGGTTCGTGATGATGTCTTTGAAGTCCGCGAGCTGCACGGCCGTTGGCAGCTCACCGTATAAGAGCAGATACGCAACTTCGATGAACGTCGATTTCGCGGCGAGCTGTTCGATCGGGTAACCGCGATAACGCAAAACGCCCGCATTGCCGTCGATGTAAGTGATGGCGCTGTCACAGCTAGCCGTAGAGACGAACCCGGGGTCGTAAGTAAACACCTTGGCCTGGCCATACAGGCTGGTGATATCCACTGTGTCCGGCCCCTCCGTTCCAGAGAGGATATCCAGATCGACTGACTTGCCGGTATCGCTGAACGTCAAAGTGGCCTTTTTGTCGGACATGGTGCGCTTCCTCTACTCAGGTGCGAAAAGAGCCTAACACAACAACAATTGCGTCCGACTATTGGAATTTTCGGCGCCTCGGGGCAGGATTTTTCAATGCAGCTGCGGGTATTCCCGGTGGCTGTCTAGTCTGGCGCGGGCATAAGCGCGATGTCGGCGCGGACGATCGCGACCTTCTGCATCTTTGTTCTCCTGTCTACACTGCAGTGGTGCGGAAAAATACCCGCCCTTAGAGCAGAGGCGAAGAAAACCAGCCATCGGAATAAAGCCCACTGCGCGGCGCTTCGTCGATCGCGGGCCGGGGCGGTGACCATGCCGCTCTAGCGGTCCGGATAATGCGATGGCCAGCCGGCGCGCGCGACGCCGCTGTCTAGGGCGGCCCGCGCCACCGCTGGCGGGATCACGTCCCTGAGACGTGCGTCCAGCGGTTTGGGCAGGATGTAGTCGGGACCGAAGGCGAGTGATTCGAGCCCGTAGGCATCGAGTACCACCTGCGGCACCGACTCATGGGTGAGGTCTTTCAGCGCATGCACCGCGGCAATCTGCATGTCTTCGTTGATACGGCTGGCGCGGACATCCAGGGCGCCGCGGAAGATGAACGGAAAGCCCAGCACGTTGTTGACCTGGTTCGGATAATCGGAGCGGCCCGTCGCCATGATCAGATCGCTACGCACCCGTTGCGCCACCTCGGGGCGTATCTCGGGCACCGGGTTTGACATAGCAAAGACCACGGGGCGGTCGGCCATAGAGGCCAACATCTCCGGGCTGACGAGATCCGGGCCGGACACGCCGATGAATACATCGGCCCCGCGCATCGCCTGCTCGAGGGTCCGCGCCTCGGTGGAAACGGCCACGCCGAACTTGTAAGGGTTGAGGTCCTTGCGACCGAGCTGGATCACTCCCTTGCGGTCTAAGACCAGAAAATTGTCACGCTGCGCGCCCATCGCGATGAGTAGACGCACCGCCGCAATTCCGGCTGCACCGGCTCCGAGGACCACAATCTTCGCGGTCTCGAGCCGCTTGACCTGAAGCTCGAGGGCATTCAGCAAGCCCGCCGCGATAATGATGGCAGTGCCGTGCTGATCATCGTGGAAGACAGGGATGTCGAGTTGCTCGATCAATGCCTGCTCGATCTCGAAACAGTGCGGCGCCGCGATGTCCTCAAGATTGATGCCACCGAAGGTCGGCGCGATACGGATCACCGTCTCGATGAATTCCTGCGGGCGTTTGGCGTGCACCTCGATGTCGAAAACATCGATGCCTGCAAAGTGTTTGAAAAGTACTGCCTTGCCCTCCATGACAGGCTTGCTGGACAGTGGGCCGACATTGCCGAGGCCGAGAACAGCGGTGCCGTCGGTGATCACCGCTACCAGATTTCCTTTGGCGGTGTATTTGTAAGCATTTTGTGGGTCTTTGGCGATCTTGCGGACCGGCTCGGCGACGCCCGGGGTGTAGGCGAGCGCGAGATCGCGCTGGCTGCGCGTCGACTTGGACAACTCGACGCTGATCTTGCCCGGTCTCGGATTGGCGTGATAATCAAGCGCCGCCCGGTTTATCTCGAAATCGGCGTCTTCGTGATTGGGCTGATCACTCATTATCGGCTCCGGTGGCGGGGGCGAGAACCCAGTGTGCCAATAAGAAAAGGCGCCGTGGAGGCGCCTTGCGCTCTGCGGCCAGGCCGATTCGACTCAGCGGCGAAAGCGCTTGCGGAACTGATCGACGCGACCTGCGGTATCCATCAGTTTCTGTTGGCCCGTATAAAACGGGTGGCAGGCAGAGCACACCTCGACCTGCAGCGTATCGCCGCCCATGGTCGAGCGCGTGTTGAAGCTGTTGCCGCAGCTGCAGACAACCTTGATATCGGTGTAGTCGGGGTGAACGTCGGCTTTCATTTGATTACCACTCCACGCCCCCTGTTGGTTAGTCAGTGGGCCGCAAACAGTCTCGGACGGATGGCCGCGCCGTGCGCGAACGGCCGCGTAAACTACGACACTAGCAAGAAAATTGCAAGCGGCTGCATTCAGTCGCGGCGACGGGCGAAGGCAAGCACCTGGCCGCGCTGTGCTCTGTCCGTCGCTGCCCGCGCCGGTCGGCCGTGGGCCACGCGCCGCAGGTCATCCAAGCGGTCATTAAGGCCACCGGGCCCGAGCACCTGTCTCCACATCATGCGTGAAATGCGCAGACACGCGGCCATTGGAGTACGCGCGAGTCGGCGTTCCTGATCTATGCGCCACTGCAGTCGGCGCAGACGCTCGCGTCTTGCCGCGGGCGCGCTCGCGATCGCCGCCTCGATGGCGGCCAGGCGCATCGATTCGAACGCCTTCGGGTCGCTGCGCGCCATCGCGGACCAGGCGTCGAAATCCATGTTGGCAGTGTTGTAGTTGGCCATCGCAGACGCCCTAAAGTTTCTTGCGCCTCGGCCGATACACGCGGGTTTTTCGCCGAGATCCACAGCAAACTATCACACCGTTTAAAGGTCTGTCTTGGCGAATTAAAGGGCGCCCATAGGGATGGCGATTCCCCAATTTTAACTATGTATTTCAATTAGTTATATCGGTCAACGGCGGTCGACGGCAATTTGACGCCAGATCAGGACCTGCTCACTGTCGTAGACCGCCTGCCGGCAATCGGTACATACTCACTCGTCGTCCCGGCGCACGTCTAGCCGCCAGCGATCGCCGCCCCAGCAAAGTCTGACCTCGATCGGGCGGCAACATACGCTGCAATCCTCGACATAGTCCTGCTCGCCGGCCGAATCGTCGACCTGCATCGCTATGGGCTCGCCACAGTAAGGGCACTGCACTCGCTGATAATCAATCGCGCTCATCGCGTCTGCTCCGGCTCAGGCTCGAATAGCGCCAACAGATCGTTGAGATAGCGCCGGCCGCGTGGCGTCGCCTCGAGCCTGTTCGGGTCATCGACCATCAGACCCCGGCGTCGTGCCTGCAACAGTGCGGCGGACAGGGCGTCCCGCCCGAGTCCGGTGCGCTGCGCGAACAGATCGGCCGGGACGCCCGCCGACAGACGCAAGGCATTGAGCATGAACTCCACCGGTAATTCGTCATCGTCCACCGACCGCTCGCTTGACAAGGCGCCCTGCGCCACCGTGCTGAGGTAGGCCGCTGGTCGACGCTGCTTGCTGCGTCGTTGCACGAGATTATCCGGCATCGTCAGCTTGCCGTGCGCACCCGCACCGATGCCCAGGTAGTCCCCGAATCGCCAGTAGTTGAGGTTGTGGCGACACAGTCGGTCGTCTCGTGCATGGGCCGAGATCTCATACTGGCGGTAGCCGCCGGCCGCCAGGATCGCCTGGCCCTGTTCCATCATCTCGACCAGTTGGTCTTCCTCGGGTAGCGGCGGCGGCCGATGGTGGAAGCGGGTATTCGGTTCGAGCGTCAACTCGTACCAGGAGACATGCTCGGGCTGCAGCGCCAACAGCGCCCGCAGGTCGGCCAGCATGTCTGCGGTGGTCTGCGCAGGCAGCCCGTACATCATGTCCAGGTTGATATTGTCGAAGCCCGCGTCGCGCGCCAGCCAAAATGCACCGACTGCCTCGGACGCTGAGTGAATTCGCCCCAGCGCCCTCAGTTTGGCGTCATCCAGGCTCTGCACGCCGATCGAGAGGCGGTTGACACCGGCCGCGCGATAGTCTGAGAAATGTGCCGCCTCCGCAGCCCCAGGGTTGGCCTCGAGCGTAATCTCTACATCGCGCGCCAGGTGCAAACGCTGCTTGACGCCTTCGAGCAGGCGGCCAATCGCGGCACCTTTGAAAAGGCTGGGCGTGCCACCGCCGATAAAGATACTGCCGATCTCGGGCAGGGGTCGGCGCGCTACCTCATGATCCAGATCCCGCAACAGCGCATCGACGTAGGCACCCTGATCGACCGGCTCACGCAGCGTATGTGAATTGAAGTCGCAATAGGGGCACTTGCTCACACACCAGGGGATGTGCACATAAAGCGACACCGGGATCGATGGGGCGTCAGGGACCGTGTCGGACGCCGGCACCGGCCGGTGGGGATCGCCGGCCGGCGACATCGATTCCGACGCGCTCATCAGGCGGGGCTGAGATTGGCATAAGCGACAACCAGCCACTTAGCGCCTTCATCTTCGAAGTTCACCTGCACGCGCGCCCCGTTTCCCTGACCCTCGGCGTTGAGTACCACCCCCTCCCCGAACTTAGGGTGCTGCACGCGCTGGCCGAGCCGAAAGCCCGTCGCATCCTGCGCCGCGGAGAGCGAGCCTGACGCGGAGGCATAGGGCCTAGAGACAGCCGGACGGGCGCGCACCTCCTCGATGAGGTCGCTTGGAATCTCACGCAGAAAACGCGACGGCAGTGGATAACTCTCGGAGCCGTGCAAACGGCGGCTCTCGGCATGGGTCAGGTGAAGCTGCGACATCGCACGTGTCATGCCTACATAACACAGGCGGCGCTCCTCCTCGAGGCGTTCAGGGTCTTCGGCCGACATGCTATGCGGGAACAGCCCTTCCTCCATGCCACCGATAAATACCATCGGAAACTCCAAACCCTTGGCCGAGTGCAGGGTCATCAGCTGCACGCAGTCCTCGTATTCCTCGGCCTGGGTATCGCCGGCCTCGAGCGCGGCATGCGCGAGAAAGGCGTCCAGCTCTGGGAGGCCACTGTCGTCTTCTTCCGGTACCTCGAACTGACGACAGGCGTTGACCAGTTCCTCGAGGTTTTCAATGCGATCCTGGCCTTTGCCATCACGGCCTTTTTCGAAGTGTTCGCGCAGATGCGAGGCCTCGACCACAAATGCCGCGCGCTCCGGCAGTCCCACCTCGGCGCTATTGGCGGCCATCTCCTCGACCAGATCGAGAAAGCCGCGCAGCGCATTCGCCGCGCGCGACGCCATCGCGCCACCGCGCAGCAGATCGCCGGCCGCCTGCCACAGGGAGCAGCCGAAATCCCGCGCATGCGCGCGCACCGCGTCCAGGGTTCGTGGGCCAACACCGCGCGGCGGCTGATTGACGGCACGTTCGAACGACGGGTCGTCATGCCGATTGGACAACAGCCGCAGATAGGCCAGCGCGTCCTTGATCTCGGCGCGCTCGAAAAAGCGCAGGCCGCCGTAGACGCGATAGGGGATGCCGGCCTGCAACAGCGCCTCTTCGAACAACCGCGACTGTGCGGTCGTCCGATAAAGGATCGCGCACTCGGCGCGGCGGCTACCCACCTCGATCGCATTATGGATACGGCCGACCACGAACCGCGCCTCATCGACCTCATTGAAGGCGCCGTACACACGAATCGGGTCGCCCTCGCCGTCCTCGGTCCATAGCTGCTTGCCCAGCCGGCTCGGATTGTTGGCTATCACCGCATTGGCGCCGCGCAGGATAGTGCCAGTCGAGCGATAGTTTTGCTCCAAGCGGACCACCTCGGCATCGGGATAGTGGGCCTGAAAATCCTGAATGTTCTCGACCCGTGCACCGCGCCAACCATAGATCGACTGGTCATCGTCACCAACCACGAACAGATTGTTCTGCTCGCCGGCCAGCATGCGCAGCCAGGCGTATTGGATGCTGTTGGTGTCCTGGAACTCGTCGACCAGGATGGCGCCGAAGCGCGCACGATAATGCTGCAGAACATCCGGTCGGTCGCGCCATAGTTCGTGCGCGCGCAGCAGCAGTTCGGCGAAATCCACGCTGCCGGCGCGCTCACAGGCCGCCTCATACTCACGGTAGATCGCAATCATCTGACGCTGATAGGGGTCGCCTGCGTGATCCAGGTGATCCGCACGCAGGCCCTCGTCCTTCTGCTTGTTGATGAACCACTGCGCCTGACGCGGCGGCCACTTGGCGTCATCCAGGTTCATCTCGCGCACAATGCGTTTGACCAGACGCTGCTGGTCGTCGGAATCCAGAATCTGAAAGCCTTGCGGCAGCCCCGCCTCCTGCCAGTGTGCACGCAGCAGCCGATGCGCCAGTCCGTGGAAGGTGCCGACCCACATGCCGCCGACCGGCTGGCCCAGCAGTGCCTCGATACGGTGGCGCATCTCGCGCGCCGCCTTGTTGGTGAAAGTGACCGCGAGGATACCCCAGGGCGACAGGCCCTCGACCTGGATCAGCCAGGCGATGCGGTGTACCAGTACGCGGGTCTTCCCCGACCCGGCGCCGGCCAGTACCAGCGTACTGCCCCGCGGCGCAGTAACTGCGGCACGCTGGGCCTCATTCAGCCCTTCGATGATATAGGAAACGTCCATCGAAGGAGTTTACCAGCCGGGGAAGCGGATTGTTTTTTCCCCCGGCGCGAGCTAGTTCAAGAGGCCTGCGCTGCCCGCAACATCCCCTCGCGCTCGATAAACGCGACGACCTCATCCAGCCCGACCCCGGTCTTCATGTTCGCGAATACCCAGGGTCGATCACCGCGCATGCGGTTTGTGTCCGACTGCATCACCTCAAGCGAGGCGCCTACGTAAGGTGCCAGGTCAATCTTGTTGATGACCAGAAGATCTGAGCGGGTGATGCCCGGACCGCCTTTGCGCGGTATCTTTTCACCCTCGGCGACGTCGATGACATAGATCGTCAAGTCGGCCAACTCCGGGCTGAAGGTTGCCGCGAGGTTGTCCCCGCCGCTCTCGATGAACACGACATCGAGGTTGGGGAACTTGTGCTGCAGATCTTCGACCGCCGCGAGGTTCATCGATGCGTCTTCGCGGATCGCCGTGTGCGGGCAGCCACCGGTCTCGACGCCGACGATGCGTTCGAACGGCAGCGCCTCTGCGCGCATCAGGATTTGGGCGTCTTCCTTGGTGTAGATGTCATTGGTCACGACCGCGACGTCGTAATGGTCGCGCAGCCGCTTGCACAGCTGCTCGAGCAGCGCGGTCTTGCCCGAGCCGACCGGGCCGCCGACACCGACCCGCAGCGGCGATTTTTCTGTCATCATAGTCGTTTCCTCTGCCGATTGGTTAGCCGGGAAATTTCCCCGGCATCGCGGCGGCTGGTGAGATTTCCGGTTAGCTGGCCGCCTGCAGTCGCCGAAAAAAAGGCCTCAAGAGCGGAACAGGCGGGTGTATTGTGTCTCATGTCGCGCGCTGGCGATCGCCATTGCGGGCGCGCTGGCGCCGATTTCATCGTCGTCGACACCCAGCGCGGATGCAACGACGGCCGGCAGGCGTTCGGCGAGGGCGAACTGTACGCGCTGGCCATCGGTCTGGCCGAGCGGGACCAGCTTGATCGCCGCGGCCACTTGGTTCTCCAGCCACCCCCAGGCATAACCGAGCGCGCAGTCTTCGGTCGCGATACGCCAATGTACCGCGGCCAGCGCAAAGGGCGCCGCCTGACAGGGCGCCAATGCCTCACGCCAGTCCTGCACGCGTCGGATGCCGAGATCGCCGAGCAGGCTGATCAGCGCGCGTGCGCGCTGGCGCTCCTCGGTACGCAGCTCTGATGTCTCGCGGCTGGCATAGAGGTGCATCGCCCAACGCGCCAGGCCATCACGATCCGCGCGCTCGCAGGCCGCATGCAGACGCTGCAGGACCGGCAGCTCGAGTCGTGCCAGGTTGTCCTCTATCAGGCCCGCCAGCCAGTCGCTCAGTGTGGCACGGTCGCGTACCCAGCGATGCTCGACCGCCCATTCGAGGCCCTGGGAATAGGTGAAGCCCCCGATCGGCAGCGTCGGACTGATCAGCTGCATCAGTCGCAGGCGGCCGAGTGGCGCCGTACAGGTTGGCCTAGGCTGCATATCTCACCGTTTTTCGTAACGAGGGCGCCGAGAGGCCGTCATGGCGAGGGTATCGGGGGCCGCAGCAGGAAATCGGGGAGATATGCAGCCTAGTGGGCATGGTCGTCGTGTCGCTGCCCCGCATGCGCATGACTGTGTGACTGCGCGCTGCCGCCATAGGCACCTGGCTCGGGTTCGAACGGGGCCTGTGTGAATGATGGCTGAAGCCCCAGACCGATCAGCATGTCGTCGAGCACGTGATCGTGTGGATAGCGCACCAGGCGGTCACCGATCTGCAGCGGCACATGCCGGTTGCCCAGATGGTAGCAGGCCCGTGCCAGCAGCAGCGGGTCGGCGCAGCGCACCTCGGACACCGGCTCGGCAGCTGCCCTGACCCGCACGACCAGACCGTCCTCGCTGCCCAGGAGATCGCCGTCCCGCAGCATCTGGCCGCGCTCCAGAAACACCCCAGCCTCGGCGCCATTATCTAGCACGACACGCTGGCGGCTGCGGATCCGCCGCTCCAACGGCAGGGTCAGCGTGGTTGCGGGGTCGCCCTCGCGGACCCGGCGAGACAGCTCAAGCATCGGCGGACACCCGGTTCATCACCTCAAAATAGGAAGTAGCGCTGCGCCATGGGCAACACCTCGGCGGGTTCGCAGGTCAGCAGCTCACCATTGGCGCGCACCGCATAGGTCTGTGGATCGACCTCTATGGTCGGCTGCCAGTCGTTCAGGATCATGTCGGCCTTCTGCACGCCGCGACAATTGCGCACGACGCCGATGCGCGATTCCAGCCCCAGGTGTCGATGCACGTCCGCCTCATGCGCGGCCTGGGACAGGAAGGTCATGCGGGTCGCATGACGTGCGCTACCGAAGGCCGCGAACATCGGCCGATAATGCACCGGCTGCGGCGTCGGGATTGAGGCATTGGGATCACCCATGGGTGCAGCGACGATCATGCCCGCCTTGATCACCAGGCTCGGCTTGGCGCCGAACAAGGCCGGCTTCCACAACACCAGATCGGCCAGCTTACCCAGCTCGACCGACCCCACCTCATGCGAGATACCGTGGCTAATAGCCGGATTGATGGTGTACTTCGCCACATAACGCTTGGCCCGTTGATTGTCATGCGTGGTCGGATCACCGGCCAGGCTTCCGCGCTGCACCTTCATCTTATGCGCGGTCTGCCAGGTGCGCGTGATCACTTCGCCGACGCGCCCCATGGCCTGCGAGTCGGATGCAATCATCGAAAAGGCGCCGAGGTCGTGCAGGATATCCTCGGCGGCGATGGTCTCGCGGCGGATGCGCGACTCGGCAAAGGCAACGTCCTCCGCGATCGCCGGCGACAGGTGGTGACAAACCATCAGCATGTCCAAGTGTTCGTCGACCGTATTGACCGTGTAGGGTCGCGTGGGATTGGTCGACGACGGCAGTACGTTGGGGTGGCCAGCGGCCTTGATGATATCAGGGGCATGCCCACCACCGGCGCCCTCAGTGTGGTAGGTGTGGATGGTCCGGCCAGCGATAGCCGCCAGGGTATCCTCGACGAAACCGGACTCATTGAGCGTGTCGGTGTGGATCGCCACCTGGACATCGAAATTTTCGGCCACCGTCAGGCAATTGTCGATAGCCGCCGGCGTGGTGCCCCAATCCTCATGCAGCTTCAGGCCGATCGCGCCGGAGGCGATCTGCTCGGACAGTGGCCCCGGGCGAGAGGCGTTGCCTTTACCCAGAAACCCCAGATTGACCGGCAGTGCCTCGGCCGCCTGTAGCATGCGATGAATATTCCATGGGCCCGGGGTGCAGGTGGTCGCGTTGGTGCCGGTCGCCGGGCCAGTCCCACCGCCGAGCATCGTAGTGACACCCGACATCAGGGCCTCTTCGATCTGCTGCGGGCAGATGAAATGGATGTGTGCATCGATCCCACCGGCCGTCAGGATCTGTCCCTCGCCCGCGATCGCCTCAGTCCCAGGTCCGATAATGATATCGACGCCGGGCTGAACGTCCGGATTGCCGGCCTTGCCGATTCCTGCAATACGCCCGTTCTTGATCCCGATATCCGCCTTGACCACCCCCCAATGGTCGAGGATCAGCGCATTGGTGATCACGACATCCACGACCTGTGCGGCTGGCTGCTGGCTCTGCCCCATGCCGTCGCGAATCACCTTGCCGCCACCGAACTTTACCTCGTCGCCATACACCGTTCGGTCTTCCTCGACCTGGATGAACAGCTCACTGTCGGCCAGGCGAAGCCGGTCACCGACCGTAGGGCCGTACATTTCCGCATAGGCCTGTCGACTGATCCTGGCCATCATTCCTTACCTCGGTCGAGAGCGCCCATGACCTGGCCGCGAAATCCGTAGACGTGTCGGTCGCCTGCATAGCTGACCAGCTGCACCTCGCGCGTCTGTCCCGGTTCGAAACGCACGGCCGTCCCAGCCGCGATGTTCAGGCGGAAGCCGCGCGCCTGCTCGCGTTCAAAGCGCAGCGCCTCATTGGTCTCGAAAAAATGATAATGCGAACCCACCTGGATCGGCCGGTCTCCGGTGTTGGCCACGCTCAGCGTCACCGTGGCGCGGCCCGCATTCAGCTCAATATCGCCATCGGCCACCATCAACTCACCTGGGATCATTGCTTTGCCTCCAATAAGGCGTCGCAGCACCGGCTGGCGCTAGCGACTCCGCGCTTTCTCTAAACGATCGGATCATGCACCGTGACCAGCTTGGTGCCGTCGGGGAATGTCGCCTCGACCTGCACGTCCGGGATCATCTCTGGCACACCCTCCATCACGTCGTCGCGGCTCAATAGGGTGCGACCGTGATCCATCAGATCGGCGACACTGCGGCCATCGCGTGCGCCTTCCATGATGGCGGCACTTATGAAGGCCACCGCCTCTGGGTAGTTGAGCTTGAGTCCGCGTGCCTTGCGCCGCTCGGCGAGCAGCCCAGCGGTGAACAACATCAGCTTGTCTTTCTCTCTTGGCGTCAGATCCATACAGGTCGGTGCTCCATAGGGTTCAGGTGGCCCAGATGCGCGGCATGCTGGGCGGGCGGCCGAATATGCGCGGCCGCAGGGTCTGCCAGAGGGTGCTGAACTGGCGCCGCACCCGCTCCGTGGAGTCGCCAAGGTAACGCACCACGAGCAAATCATCGATCAAGGTCGCGCCGATGGTGTCCGCGCCGCTGCCCCGCAATATTTCGCGGCAGGCCATGGCCTCGGCCTCGCCCGCGTCGCTCATCAGAAAGATCCCGCCGACCGGCATGCCCGCCATCAGCGACAGCCGGCGACGATTGTCGGCGTCGATGCGCAGACGTTCCAGTAGAATTGGCGCGCCGTCACGCGTCACCGCGAGGCGGTTGTCGATACTGCCCCGGTCGAAGCCTTCGCCGATGGCGGGTCGCCCCAGACACTGGATCTCCCAGAGCGCGATGCGTGCATCACCCTGCAACTCGACCTGCGTGTGTAGCACCGCCCTGGCGCCGGGGAAGTAAATGGTCTCCTGCGGCAACCACTCCAGGGTTGCGCCCGACTGCACGATTATCCGCTGAGACTGCCGTGCAGTGGCGCCGCCGCTGCGGTAGAACTTGGTGGCGCCGGGGGTCGTGACCAGGGCTTTCGCCCCGTGCCCCAACTGCACATCGATATCGAGCACGTCGCCGCCCACCACCCCCCCCGGGGGGTGCAGCAGATAGACGTGGCATACCTCGCCCTCCGGGTAGAACGGCCTCTGCACCGTCAGCGGCCCGCAGTGCCGACGCTGCGCCAGCACGGTGCGATGTCCGGCGTCGCGAAATCCCATGCGCAGCTCGGCCCGCCAACCCTGGATGCGCGGCAGTTGTCCGGCTGCGGCCGCCATATCGGTCGCTCAGCCGCACCTGTGCCGAACTCGCGGCGCGATCATCCCCATGCGCGCCCGGGCGGCAGCGCCAACCACGGCAGACGGCAGGCTCGGCAAAACGATCAATATCACCCCCAAAACGGCTCTCAGCCAAGTCTAGACCGTCAGATACTGATGGATAAGGTCGTCGTTCAGATCGGGCATGGCGCCCTTGGCCACGGCGCGACCACGGTCCATCAAGCAGAAACGATCCGCGACCTTGCGCGCAAAGGGCAGCTTCTGTTCGACCAGCAGCACGGTGAGTCCCATCTCGCGATTCAGGCGACGCACAATGCTGCCGATGTCCGCCACGATATTCGGCTGGATACCCTCGGTTGGCTCGTCGAGGATGAGCAACCTGGGGTCGGTGACCAGCGCTCGGCCGATCGCCAGCTGTTGTTGCTGACCCCCGGAGAGGTCGCCACCGCGGCGACCGAGCATATCGTTGAGTACCGGAAACAGCTCGAAGATGAAGTCTGGGATCTTCCGCAGCCCATCACGACGTGCCGGCAAGCCGATCAACAGGTTCTCCTCGACGCTGAGCAGCGGAAAGATCTGGCGACCCTGTGGCACAAAGCCGATACCCAAACCAGCGCGGCGCTCGGCACTGACGCGACTCAGCTCGGTACCCGCGTACGTCAGGCTGCCGGACTTGATCGGCAACAGGCCCATGATGCATTGCAGCAGCGTGGTCTTGCCGACACCGTTGCGCCCCATCAAAACCGTGCATTGCCCTTCGGGCACGTCCAGACTTAGGTCCCACAGCGTGTGCGACTGGCCGTAGTATTGATTCAACTGCTCGATCTTCAACATCGTGGCATTTCCGCGGCCCGACACGCACAGGATACGTCCATGTAGGCGCAGTCCAGCCCGGCTTCCCTGCCGGGCGTTCGCCAGGCTGCGTCCGCCCAAAGGGCGAACGGTCCCAGCTCACCCCACAGCGTGTGCGACTGGCCGTAGTATTGATTCAACTGCTCGATCTTCAACATCGTGGCATTTCCGCGGCCCGACACGCACAGGATACGTCCATGTAGGCGCAGTCCAGCCCGGCTTCCCTGCCGGGCGTTCGCCAGGCTGCGTCCGCCCAAAGGGCGAACGGTCCCAGCTCACCCCACAGCGTGTGCGACTGGCCGTAGAACTGATTCAGGGTGTCGATCCTCAGCATGATGGCCGCGTTTCACCCGCGCTCTGCTGACTCGCCAAGATACACCTCCACCACCTTCGGATCGTTCTGGACCTGGTCCATGCTGCCCTCGGCCAATACGGAACCCTGATGCAGCACGGTAACCCGCGAATTCAGTGCCCGAACGAAGTCCATGTCGTGCTCGACCACCACCACCGAGTGTTCGCCGGCGAGCGAGCTCAGCAGCGCTACCGTTCGGTCCATCTCCTGGTGGGTCATGCCGGCAGCCGGTTCGTCGACCAGGAGCAGCAGCGGGTTCTGCATCAGCAGCATCCCGATCTCCAACCACTGCTTCTGGCCATGAGACAGCGCACCCGCAAGGCGCTGAGATTCGTCCGCCAGGCCGATGAGCACCAGTACTTCGTCGATGCGCGCATGCTCCGGCGGACTGAGACGCGCGCGCAGGGTGCGCCACACGCCCTTGGGTCCGGCCATCGACAGCTCGAGGTTTTCGAACACGCTGTGGTGTTCGAAGACCGTTGGCTTCTGAAATTTGCGGCCGATGCCAGCGAGGGCGATCTCGGGCTCGCTCATCTGCAGCAGATTCATGCGCGCGCCAAACCAGCAGGTCCCGGTATCTGGCCGGGTCTTGCCGGTGATGATATCCATCATCGTGGTCTTGCCGGCGCCGTTCGGCCCGATCAGACAGCGCAGCTCCCCGGCGTTGACATAAAAGTTCAGGGCATTGATCGCCTTGAAGCCGTCAAAACTGACCGAGACATCCTCCATGTATAGCACCGTACCGTGCGACAGATCGAGACCCTCAACCACCTTCGGCACCATGAAGTCGAATACCCGATCCCGACGAAACAGCCCCTGTACTGCACTCATGTATCGCGCTCCCGACGCCGCCAAAGACCGGCGATGCCGCGCGGCAACAACAGCGTCACCAGCACGAACAGCGCGCCTAGGGCGAACAACCAGGCCTCGGGAAAGGCGCCAGTGAACCAGGTCTTGGCATAATTCACGCCGATCCCGCCGAGAACCGCGCCGTACAGCGTGGCGCGACCGCCGATCGCGACCCAGATGACGACCTCGATAGAGTTGAGTGGGGCAAATTCACCGGGGTTGATAATGCCGACCTGGGGCACGTAGAGCGCGCCCGCGACACCAGCCAACATCGCGGAAAAGGTAAATACGGCGAGCTTCACGTGCTCCACCTTGTAGCCGATGAATCGCGTCCGGTCTTCGGTGTCACGGATCGCCACCGCCACCCGACCGAGGCGTGATTTGACCAGCGCCCGACACGCCAGATAACCGATCGCGAGCGCTATACCCGAAGCAATGAACAGGCCGATGCGAGTACTGTCCGCCTGCAGACTGAAGCCGAGGATGTCCTTGAAATCGGTCAGCCCATTGTTGCCGCCGAAGCCCATTTCGTTGCGGAAAAAGGCCAGCATCAGCGCATACGTCAGCGCCTGCGTAATGATTGACAAATAGACGCCGGTCACGCGTGAACGGAACGCCAGCCAGCCGAACACGAAGGCCAGCAGACCGGGCGCGAGAAACACCATCAGCAGCGCAAACCAGAACTGGTCGAAGCCGTACCAGAACCACGGCAGTTCCTGCCAATTGAGGAAAACCATGAAGTCCGGGAGCTCAGGATTTCCATAGACACCGCGATCGCCAATCTGGCGCATCAGATACATACCCATGGCATAACCACCCAGCGCGAAGAAGGCCGCATGGCCCAGGCTGAGAATGCCAAGATAGCCCCACACCAGATCGACCGCCACGGCGAGCAGCGCATAGGTAAGATATTTCCCGAGCAGCGTGACGGTATAGGTCGACAGGTGCCATTCATGGTCTGTCGGCAGACCGTTGAGCACCGGTACGGCAATCAGCACGCACAACAGGACGAGCAGGAAGACCTGGCCGCCGCGGTCGCCGCTGAGGATCCGAGCAATCAACATGCCGGGAGATCCTCCAACTCGCCGCTGGACATTGCCGCTCGCAGCGCTGCAGGACATTCGGAGATTCGGTACATCGCGCTGATCAGCCCTCGGCGGCGCGTCCCTTCTGCGGGAACAGGCCGCGTGGACGCTTTTGAATAAACAGAATGATGAGCACCAGGACCAGGATCTTGGCGAGCACCGCGCCTGCCCAGGGTTCCACCAACTTGTTCGCAATACCCAGTCCGAGACCGCCTATGAGGGTGCCCCAGAGATTCCCGACGCCGCCGAAGACCACGACCAGGAAGCTGTCCACGATGTACGCCTGACCGAGGTTAGGGCCTACGTTGGTCAGCTGCGACAGGGCTACACCGGCGATGCCGGCGATACCGGAACCCAGGCCGAAGGTCAGCGCATCGACGCGCGACGTGCGCACGCCCATGGCCCTGGCCATTGCGCGGTTCTGGGATACGGCACGCACCTGAAGGCCGAGGCGCGTGTACTTCAGAACGAAGAACAGCCCGGCGAAAACGAGCAGGCAGAATATGAAGATGTAGAGACGGTTGTAGGTCAGCGCCAACACGCTGTTTATCTGCCAGAAACCGCTCAGGAATTCAGGATTGGATACCGGCACGTTTTGTGGGGAAATTACGCTGCGCACGAGCTGCTGCAGTATCAGGCTGATCCCGAATGTGGCGAGCAGCGTCTCGAGCGGCCGGCCATAGAGGAAACGGATTACGCCACGCTCGATGGCAATGCCGGCCGCGCCCGAGACCAGGAATGCCGCAGGGATCGCGAGCACGATCGACAGGCCGATCATATCCGGCATCGCCTGCTGTATCAGGTAGGTGGTGTAGGCACCGAGCATGATGAGCTCGCCGTGCGCCATGTTTATCACCCCCATGACGCCGAAGGTGATCGCCAGGCCGATCGCTGCCAGGACCAGGACCGAACCCAGGCTGAGGCCGAAGAACAGCGTCTCTATATAGCTGTACAGCGCAATGCGCCCCTCGATGTCCTGCAGCGCCTGCGCCGCGGCGGCGCGCACCGTCTCGTCAGGGTCGCTGATGCTCTGGCGGGTCAGTATATTACGCACCGCCGGTTCCAGACTGCCCGTTACGACCGCGATGGCCTCGATGCGTTGCGCGGGATCGGGATCGCTAAGGCGCGCCAGATTCGCCGCCGCCTGCATTACCTCGCGGACAGCGGGATCGTCTTCGGTTTGTAATAAGCGGGTGAACAGCTCGGCATGGCTTGGGTCCGTGTTGTCCAGCATGTTTTTGACCGCAACCAATCGGACAGCCGGGTCGGGATCGCCCAGTTCGAGTTCGGCAAGCAGACCCCGGATCTGGATCCGCATGGCGTTGTTGATCGGCAGCTTCTTGAATTTGCGCTTGCTGACCTTGCCGTAGTCTTCACCGGTCAGGGCGTCGACAGCATGGATGTCGCCGCCTTTATCCTGCATCCAGACCAGGCGTTTGTTGCCCTTCAGATAGCGCAGCTCGCCCTCGAGCAGTCCGCGCAGCAAATCGACGGCCTCGGGGTTTCCGGAGGCGGCCAGCGCGGCGACACCTTGCTGTTTTGCAGCAAAGTCGCGGTCCTTGATCTGCATGAATGCCGCATCCAATGCGGGATCACTCGTCTCGATATCGGCCGCGAAGAGCGGCGCCATCAGGCACAGAGACAGCAGGGTTACGACCGCTCGCAGCATGGCGTTGGGTATCTTTGATGAATCTCGGGATGTGGCACCGACGTACGGGCCGCCGGTGCCACGCGCTTGCATAGCGTTAGCTCGAGACTAGTAATTTTGACCAGAGCATTTTCCGGTCTTGACGTTGTAGTTACCGCAAGACAGCGGGTAGCGCCAGTCGGCGATCAGGTCTTTGGAACCCTCAAGGTAGTTCGACCAGGCATCACCCGCCACCAGGCCCGGCGTCTGGGACACAATCAGGAACTGGCCGTCATCTTGGATTTCACCGATCAAGACCGGCTTCGTGATGTGATGATTGGGCATCATGGCTGACAGGCCGCCGGACAGGTTGGGCACCGCAACCCCGATGATCGCCTCACCCACCGCCTCGGGGTCGGTCGTCCCGGCCTTCTTGACCGCCTCGACCCACATGTTGAAGCCTATGTAGTGCGCTTCCATCGGGTCGTTGGTTACGCGATCCTCGTTCTTGATGAACTTGTGCCACGCCTCGATGAAGGCATCGTTGGTCTCGTTCTCGACGCTCATGAAATAGTTCCAGGCGGCGAGGTGTCCCACCAGCGGCTTCGTATCGATACCCGACAGCTCCTCCTCACCGACCGAGAATGCTACGACCGGGATGTCTTCTGCAGAGATTCCCTGGTTGCCGAGCTCTTTATAGAAAGGCACGTTGGCGTCGCCGTTGATGGTCGAGACCACGGCGGTCTTCTCACCAGCCGAACCGAATCGCTTGATCTCGGAGACGATCGACTGCCAGTCCGAATGGCCGAATGGCGTGTAGTTGATCATGATGTCAGCCGCGGCAACGCCCTTGGCCTTGAGATAGGCCTCGAGGATCTTGTTCGTGGTACGCGGATAGACATAGTCGGTACCGGCCAGCACCCAGCGCTTCACGCCCAGGTCCATCAGGTAATCCACCGCCGGGATGGCCTGTTGGTTGGGCGCTGCCCCGGTGTAGAAAACGTTTTTCGACGATTCTTCGCCTTCGTACTGCACTGGGTAAAAGAGCAGCCCGTTCAATTCTTCAAATACAGGCAGCACCGATTTACGCGATACCGATGTCCAGCAACCGAAGACCGCATCGACCTTTTCCTTTTCGATTAATTCGCGCGCCTTCTCGGCGAACAGCGGCCAGTTGGACGCCGGGTCGACAACCACTGCCTCGAGTTTCTTGCCAAGCAGCCCGCCTTTTTTATTCTGCTCCTCGATGAGCATCAGCATGGTGTCTTTCAGCGTAGTCTCGGAGATGGCCATCGTTCCGGACAGCGAATGCAGGACACCGACCTTGATGGTGTCGGCAGCATTTGCTGCGCCCGCGATACCCAGGGCTGTTGTTGCAGCAAGCGCCAGCGACGCACGCCGCAGTTGCGAAACAATTCTCATGTTGAACGTTCTCCCCAAACGGTAGGATGATAAATCTGCAAGCCGGCCGGTTTGCAGGAGTGCCGCGCGCCTGGTTACTACTACGCCGGCGTCTGGGCTAGAGGCCTCCAGCGAAGCGGCTGCTGATCTGACTCTGCAGTTGTTGTGCCAAGAGCGCAAGATCTTGTTCGGGCTCGAGAAAAGCGACCGCGGTGCGCCCTGAAAGGGCGCGATAGCACCAACATGGTGCGGGATTTCAGCGGCCTGGCGCCAGAACGGTGCGCACCCAGGTTCGCGGCGCTGTCGTAGAGTTCGTTGGCAAGGGCCTGGTCCGCGAGTTCGCCGCCGCGGCAGCGATCCCAAAAGACCGAGCGGTACAACGGCCTGACCTTGGCCTGCAAGGTGCGATCTGCGTCCAGGCTGTCGGAGAATGTGCTCTTGCGCCTATGGGCGGCGATGCGCTGCCAGCCCGCCCAGCCAGGGTGACGCACCCGCGCAAAACCACGATAGGTCTCACCACCGCGATCGATTGGATCTTTCACATAATTCCCCTCAAAGGCGGACTCGGCTGTTTCCGCGGCCTCCGTGTCGGTAATTTGGCCTGAAAGCCCTTGTCCGGATCGGGATCACCGCCGAGGATGGTGCGCTGCAGCGTGTTCATCGTTGTCGCAGCGGTCGTGCGTCGTGCTTTCGGTAATTCCGTTAGGGCGGTCCGTCAGGTTGAGCACCTGCAGCTTGTCCACTCCGAAGGCGTCCGGCGGCGATACCAGCCAGGGACAGTAATGGCTCTCGAGTCGAGCCAAACCTCGTGCTGCCAAAGACCAACACCTCCCTTGCCCCAGTCCCTGCCCCAGGAATTCTGGATCCAGAAACGCTTGCTGTTGTAGCCGACGATCGCAAATGCAGGCGCGCCCTGACGGTCCTGGGCAAACGCGATGGTCCCGGTGCTGCGGCTGGCCCGCATCCAGCCATTGTGCGTCTTGGCCGAGCAGAAGATCACCCCCGCTTCATTAAGCGCCGCATGGAAATCTGAAACGCGCGGCTGTACGCGATAATTGGCGCCAACGGTATTGGCCCGTGCGCATACGGTTGCCGCGCCGCTTGTTGAGCAGATTGATGGTCGCGGCAAGGCCGAAGCCGGTGCAGGCACCTTCCTGCGCCTGGTCGAGGATCACGAGGCCGCGGGGTGCGGCGAGGTAGCGGGACAACCGCTTCAGCGTGGGCTCATAGGGCCAGTCGCGCAGGTCAGGCACGTCCGGCACCGCCGTCCTGAGATAGCTCCGGTGGTCACCGGAGCGTCTCCCTGGCGCCATCGATAGAGTCTCTTTATCGACGCGACGCCCGGATTATAGACGCAGGTCCGTCACGTGCTGCCGCCAAGCCTTAAGTGGCCCGGAGGATCGCTGGCGAAACGGCAGATCGCTCAGCGAAACTCGGCGACGACGTCGTCGACCTGCCCGGCGTCGTTCTCGTTGGGCTCCAGGGAGAGTCCGTTGCCCCAGTCGGTGGACTTGCTGATCCGTTCACCGGCATCCGCCGTCTTGATCTGGATTTTGACATTGCTCGCCGAGTCGGCGTACTCGATCGCGGTCTCCTCGGTGATGCGACCCTCGTGGTAGAGACGCACCAGATGCTGATCGAAGGACTGCATGTGGTAGTTGCCGCCGCGCTCGATGGCGTCCTTGAGGCCGCCCAGCTCCATCTTGCCGATCATATCGGCGATATAGCCGGTGTTGACCAGCACCTCGACCGCCGCCACTTTACCGCCTTCCTTACCCGGCACCAGGCGTTGACAGACAATTGCGCGGAGATTTTGCGCGATTCGTTTGGCCTGCTGTTCGATACCGTCCTTGGGAAAAAACCCAAGGATGCGTTCCATGGTAGTGATCGAATTGTTCGCGTGCAGGGTAGAGAGTGCAAGGTGCCCGGTGTTGGCGAACTTGAGGGCGAACTCCATGGTCTCGAGATCACGGACCTCCCCCATCAAGATCACATCCGGCGATTCGCGCAGCGCTGCCTTCATGCCGGAGCTAAAAGACTGGGTGTCGGTGCCGACCTCGCGCTGAGCGACGATCGCCTTTTTGTGCTCGTGCACGAACTCGATCGGGTCTTCCAGCGTCAGGATGTGGCCGCCGGCGCTGGCGTTGCGATGATCGATCATCGCGGCCAGAGTGGTCGATTTTCCCGAGCCGGTCGCACCGACGATAAGGATCAGTCCGTTACGCTGCATCACCAGCTCTGCCAGCACATCGGGCACCCCGAGGTCCGCAACCGTCGGGACTTGGGTATTGATGTGGCGAAGTACCACAGAGGCCTCACCTCGCTGCCGGAAGGCATTTCCACGAAAGCGCCCGATCCCCTTATAGGACAGCGAAAAATCCACTTCGCCATGCTCTTCAAAGTGCTTCAGTTTCTCATCGGTGAGAATTTCGCGAATGGCACGCTCCGCATCGCCGGCCTCCAGCGGCTCACCGATCTGGGCAAAGCCCTTGGGGGTCTTGAGTGAGATCTTTGCCCCGGTATACATGAACACGTCGGCGGCGTTGTTCTTCACCATGATCTGCAGGACTCGGGGTACATCGATTAGCGCCATCTTGGATCCGCTCCTTTTTTAGTTTGGCAGTGGCCCGGATCGGCGCGGTCACCGCAGGGAAGTTCGCGCTGGCCCAGTTCCGTGAAGCCAGACCACTGAAGTCGATAACGCGTTTATCGGTGCACAGCGGCAAAACTTTGCCGCCTGGCACCATCCTGTGAAGTAAAGGCCTTGCAGAGATCGCGGCGCCTGCGCCCAGCATCGCGTAAACTCGTGTGTCTCAATTGCACCGGTTTGCGGCAGGCGCTGTCCGCCCGGCGGAATAGACTCGCCATTAGGACCAGATGTGCGAAGAACATCGTTATGCTTACCCGAGTTATCCTTGTTGCCCTGATCCTTGCCGCCGTCTTCGGCGGCATTTTTGGATGGAAACACTTTGCCGCCCAGCGAGCCGCGGCCCAGGCGGGTGGCCCACCACCGCCAGTGATCGCCGCGACGCGCGCCGAGCGCGAGGTTTGGCAGCCCTACCTGCAGGTCGTCGGCAGCCTTTCCGCGGTGGCGGGCATCGAGGTCACCAGCGAGGTCGCGGGCCAGATCCGTATCATCCACTTCAACTCGGGTGAGGGCGTCAAACAGGGCGACCTGCTGCTCGAACTCGACGATCGCACCGACCAGGCGCAGCTGCAGGGCCTGCTCGCGGAACGCACGCTGGCGCGGCTCAAGTTCGAGCGCACCGCCAAGCTAATCAAAGACAAATCCGTGTCCAAGTCGGACTACGACGAGGCTCGCGCCACGCTCGACGCCACCGAGGCCCAAGTTAGCGGGCAACAGGCACTGATCGACAAAAAGCGCATCCGCGCACCCTTCGACGGCCGCCTGGGTATCCGCCGCGTCGACCTCGGCGAATACCTGACGCCGGGGGCACCGATCGTGCCACTGGAAAAGCTCGATCCGATCTATGTCGACTTCACGCTCCCGGAGCGCGAGCTGGCGCGCGTCAGTGACGGGCAGGGCGTCGAGATCCGCGTCCAGGCCTACCCCGACGAGATCTTCCGCGGCAGCATCATCGCGATCGACCCAGGGGTTGAGGTCGGCAGTCGGAGTTTTCGCGTGCGCGGCCAGCTGGAAAACCCGACACAGCGGCTCAGGCCGGGCATGTTCGCCGACGTTCGCGTCAGTTTGCCGCAAGATGAACAGGTGATCACCATTCCGGATACCGCGATCAGCTATGCCCCTTACGGTGACTCGGTGTTTGTGATCGAGGACAACGACGGCCAGACGACAGTCAGCCGCCGCCAGATCGAGACCGGCAAGTCGCGCGCCGGCCGGGTAGCCGTGGTATCGGGGCTGCAGGCGGGCGAGCGGGTGGTGAGTGCCGGACACAACAAGCTGCGCAACGGCCAGCGGGTAGCGATCGACAGCCGTCCGGCGCCGGCGGCGCGTGACAGCGTTGCGGGCCCAGAGGCGTGAAGTTCACCGACGCCTTTATCCAGCGCCCAGTTCTAGCCAGCGTCATCAGCCTGTTGATCCTGGCGGTCGGGCTGCGGGCCATCAACTCGCTCGAGGTTCGCCAGTATCCAGAGACCCAGGATACGGTCGTCACCGTCAGCACCAGCTATCCGGGTGCCAGCAGCGAGCTGGTCAAGGGCTTTATCACGACGCCGCTGCAGCAGGCGATCGCCGAGGCGCAGGGCATCGACTATCTGTCCTCGACCAGCCGCCAGGGTCAGTCGGTGATCGAGGCCCACATGCGCCTGAACTACCCACCAAACGCCGCGGTGGCGGAGATCCAGGCCAAGGTCGCCAGCCGCCGCAACGTGCTGCCGGAGGATGCCGAAGACCCGGTAATCACCTCACAGACCGGTGACCGAACCGCACTGATGTACCTCGCCTTCTACAGCGAGCAGATGCGCGCCTCGCAGATCAATGACTACCTGCTGCGCGTGGTGCAGCCCAAGCTGCAGGCCCTCCCCGGCGTCGCCAAGGCCGAGCTGATCGGCAATAAGACGTTCGCGATGCGCGTCTGGCTCGATCCGCGGCGCATGGCAGCGCTCGGGGTGACCGCGCAGGACGTATCCGAGGTATTGCGTGCCAACAATTACCTGTCCGGAATCGGCCAGGCGCGGGGCCAGTACGCGGTGATCGATCTGGCCGCGACCACCGATGTCGCCGACGTCGAAGACTTCCGTAACTTGGTGGTGCGCGCCAACGGCGACACGCTGGTGCGGCTACGCGACATCGGACGCGTCGAACTGGGTGCCGAGGACTATGAGACCGCGACCTGGTACAAGGGCAAGCCGGCGATCTTCGTTGGTGTCTCGCAGGCCCCCGGCGCCAACCCGCTGACCGTTGCCAAAGCGGTGCACCAAGCAATGGATGGGATCCGCAGTCAGCTGCCCTCAGGGCTCGAGGCGCATATCCCTTACGACGCCAGCGCCTTCATCCAGGACTCCATCGACGAGGTGTTCACTACCCTGATCGAGGCCGTGCTGATTGTCCTCGTGGTCATTTTCCTTTCGCTGGGTTCATTGCGTGCGGCGATCGTACCCGGCGTGGCGGTGCCGCTGTCGCTGGTCGGCGCGGCCTTTCTGATGCTGCTCGCCGGCTATTCCGTCAACCTGCTGACCTTGCTGGCGATGGTGCTAGCGATCGGCCTGGTGGTGGACGACGCCATCGTCGTGGTAGAGAACGTGCACCGCCACATCGAGATGGGCAAGACGCGCTTCCAGGCCGCGATCGACGGCGCGCGCGAACTTGGCCTGCCGATCATCGCAATGACCACCACGCTGGTTGCCGTCTACGCCCCGATCGGCTTCATGGGCGGCCTGGTCGGGACATTGTTCACAGAGTTCGCGTTTTCGCTGGCCGGCGCGGTACTGATCTCCGGTGTGGTCGCATTGACGCTGTCGCCGATGTTGTCATCCAAGGTCCTTCGGCCGGCCGGTAACCCAGGGCGCTTCGAGCGCATGGTCGAGCGCTTCTTCGACTGGCTTGCGGGTTTCTACCTTCGGCGCCTGAGGGGCGCGCTCGACTACCTCCCGGCGAGTCTGCTGTTCGCCGCCGTGGTGCTCGGCAGCATCTATTTCATGTTTGTGTCGACCAAGGCCGAGCTCGCCCCAACCGAGGACCAGAGCATCCTTTTCTTTCAGGCGGTGGCGCCGCAGACGGCCTCGCTCGAGTACAACGAGGTCTATACGCGCGAGATTGTCGAGGCCTTCGAAATGGTGCCCGAATATCACGAGAGCTTCCTGCTGCTCGGTTTCGGTGGCGACGACAACGTGATCTTCGGCGGATTCAAGATGGAACAGCCAGCGCTGCGCGCGCGCTCGCAGATGCAGGTCCTGCCCGAGGTGCAAGGGCTATTGAGCCAGATCGCCGGCCTGCAGATCGCCGTGTTTCCCCGTCCGAGCCTGCCGGGGAGCAGCGGTCTGCCGTTTCAGTTCGTGATACAGAGCGACGCCGATTTCCGCGAATTGGACGGCGTTGCCGACCAGCTGGTCGGGCGGGGTATGGCGAGCGGGCAGTTTCTGTTTCTGCGCAAGGCGATCGAGTTCTCGCGGCCCAAGGCCATCCTGGTGATCGACCGCGATCGGGCCGCAGACCTCGGCATCTCGATGGCTGACATCGGACGCAATCTGGCCACGCTGCTCGGCGGCAACGACGTCAACCGCTTCAGCCTGGACGGTCGCAGCTACAAGGTGATCCCACAGGCCGAACGCCTGTTCCGCCTGGCGCCTGAGATGCTGGGCGACTTCTATCTGCGCAGCGCGGCCGGCGATCAAGTGCCGCTGTCATCGCTGGTAAGGATTGAGCGTACGGTCGAGCCGAGCAAGCGCACCCAGTTCCAGCAGCTCAACTCGGTGACTATCGAGGGGTTGATGGCGCCAGGCGTGTCCGAGGGGCAGGCGATGGCGGCCATGGAACAGATCGCGCTCGCGGAGCTCCCTCTCGGCTTCAGCTTTGACTACACGGGCGCGACCCGACAGTTCGCGCAGCAGGGCAGTGCATTGGTGTTGACCTTCTTCATGTCGCTGCTGGTGATCTACCTGGTGCTCGCGGCGCAGTTCGAGAGCTGGCGCGACCCGCTGATAATCCTGGTCTCGGTGCCGATGTCGATCGCCGGCGCGCTAGCCTTCCTGACGCTGGGTTTCGCGACCGTAAACATCTACACCCAGGTCGGTCTGATCACGCTGATCGGTCTTATCGCGAAGAACGGCATCCTAATCGTCGAGTTCGCCAATCAGCTGCAGGTCAAAGAGGGGCTGGACAAGCGCTCGGCGATCGAGCGCGCCGCCACCATCCGCCTGCGCCCGATCCTGATGACGACCGTGGCGATGTTGGTGGCGATGGTGCCGCTGCTCACTGCGAGCGGTCCGGGTGCAGTCAGCCGCTTTGACATCGGCCTGGTGATCACCACCGGGCTCGGCATCGGCACGCTGTTCACGCTGTTCGTCGTGCCTGCCGTTTACCTGCTGCTGGCGCGCGAACACCATGCGGTAAAGGCGGGTTGACGGGGCGCGCGACACCGGCACCGAAGAGCGCGCCTCCTAGCCAGCTAGAACAGGTGTAGGCTGCATCAACGCTTGCAGGGCTAGCTCGCATCGGACTGCACCGGCTCATGCATCGATACCGGCAGGCGGCGCGGGCCCCAGTCGCCGGGACGGTCCTCGAACACGCCCGCGATAGCATGCCCACAGTGCGCGCAGTGGCCGCCTCCGGTCAGGTTCCATTCCCCGAGCTGGTACCAGTCGCGCTCGATCACGCGCCTGCGACAGCCAGGGCAATAGGTGCTGTCGCCCTCGGTATCGTGGACATTGCCGACGTAGACATAGTGCAGCCCGGCCCCCATCGCGATCTTCCTTGCGCGCTTCAGCGTCGCCGCCGGGGTAGGGGGCAGATCGGTCATTTTGTAATCGGGGTGGAAGGCAGAGAAGTGCAGCGGCACGTCGGGGCCCAGCCGGTCCAGATACCACGTAGCCAGTTGATGCAGCTCTGCATCGCTGTCGTTGTGGCCAGGAATCAGCAGCGTCGTCACCTCGAGCCAGCAGTCGGTCTCGTTGTGGATATATTCCAGGGTATCCAGCACCGGTTGCAGGTGGCCGCCGGTCAGCTTGTGATAGAAGTCCTCCGTGAACGCCTTCAGGTCGACATTCGCCGCGTCCATCGCGGCGAAGAACTCGCGCCGCGGTTCTTCACAGATGTATCCCGCTGTTACTGCGACCGACTTGAGTCCCTGTTCACGGCATGCCCTGGCGGTATCTACCGCGTATTCGAGAAAGATCACGGGATCGTTATAGGTATAGGCGACGCTGCGACAGCCCAATCGCTTAGCCGTCGCCGCGATGTTCTCCGGCGAGGCGCTGGCCGCCAGCGTGTCGATCTCGCGCGATTTGCTGATGTCCCAGTTCTGGCAGAACTTGCAGGCCAGGTTGCAGCCGGCGGTGCCGAACGAAAACACTGCGGTCCCGGGCAGAAAATGGTTGAGCGGTTTCTTTTCGATCGGATCGACACAGAAACCGCTGGAGCGACCGTAGGTAGTGGACACCATCTGATCGTCCTGACGGGCGCGCACGAAACACAGGCCGCGCTGGCCCTCCTTGAGGTGGCAGTATCGCGGGCACAGGTCGCATTGGATGCGCCCGTCATCCCGTAGGTGCCAATAGCGTCCCGGTACAGTGTCTTTGATCACGGACAAACTCCCGCCTTGATTTCCAAAGCCATTTGACCCATTAAATCTATAGACCCCTGACAGGCAGACAGCCATGATGCACGTCAAGCCCCCGGCCGTCGCCGGATTCTTCTACCCGGATTCCGCGCAGGTCTTGCGCGACACCGTGCGGGAATTCATGCGCGACGCGCACTCCGATAGCATCGAGCGACCGCGTGCGCTGATTGCGCCTCACGCGGGCTACCAATACTCGGGGCCGATCGCGGCCAGCGCCTACGCGACCCTGGCGCCTTGGGCCGACGCTATCCGGCGGGTGGCGGTGCTCGCACCCTCACATCGCGTGCCGTTTCGGGGCATTGCGACCAGCAGCGCCGACGTATTCCGCACCCCGCTGGGCGATATCGCGGTCGACCGCCTGGCCGTCACCCGACTGGAGGAGATGCCGGCGGTGCAGATGCTGGATGCGGCATTCGCCGAGGAGCATGCGCTCGAGGTGCAGCTACCGTTCCTGCAGGGCGCGCTGCCCGATTTCACGCTGGTGCCGCTGATCGTGGGCGACGCCGACAGCGACGACGTCAGCGCCGTGATCGAGGCGCTGGGGTCCGAGGAAACGCTGATCGTGGTCAGCTCCGACTTGAGCCACTACCATGACTACCGCAGCTGCCAGCAGCGCGACCGCGAGACCACTCGGCGGATCGAGGGCATGCAGGCAGAACAGATAGGCCCGCATGACGCCTGTGGCGCCTATCCCATCCGCGGCCTGTTGAAGACGGCGCAGCGTCACGGCTGGCATGTACGCACCCTGGATCTGCGCAACTCGGGCGACACCGCGGGCGACAAGTCGCGGGTGGTCGGCTATGGCGCCTACGAGTTCTACTGAACAAGGGCTGGCGCCGGCGCAGCGGGCGGCCTTGCTCGCCGTGGCACGACGGTCGATCGAACAGGGTCTCGCGAGCGGGCGGCCGCTGGCGGTTACCGCGTCCGATTTCGGCCGCGAACTCCAGGCCGTTCGCGCGAGCTTTGTCACCCTGCACAGCCTCGGCCAGCTGCGCGGTTGCATCGGCCATCTCCAGGCGGTGCAGCCGCTGGTCGTGGACGTGGCCGAGAACGCCTTTGCCGCGGCCTTTCGCGATCCGCGTTTTTCACCTCTGACCCTACGGGAATGGCCCGAGGTCCAGGTCGACCTGTCGATCCTGACCGCGCCCGAGCCGCTGCACTTCAGCGACGAAAACGACCTGATCCGCCAGATCCGCCCCGGTGAGGACGGCCTGATCCTGCAGGATGGCCCGCATCGGGGGACCTTTCTGCCCTCCGTCTGGGAGAGCCTGCCGGATCCGGCGGACTTTCTAAGGCACCTCAAGCACAAGGCGGGGCTCGCCGCGAACCACTGGTCGGATCGGGTCGAGGTCTTTCGCTATCGCACCGAGAGTTTCGGCGACGTCGATACGGCATGAGGCAATTGCGGACTTGGCCTCGCGTCCGCGTATGTATGCACTATCGGGTCAGGCATGCCGCGGCGGGCGAGCCAGCCACCAGGTGGCCGCCATCGTGATGACCGCGCCGAAAAATGCCAGTGCGGTGTCCTTCTGGGCATCCCATTCGTCGCCCTGGGTGCCGAGATAGGCGGCACCGAGTTCCGGGCTGACGATCATCGCGACAATGCCCTCGAGGGCCTCATAGAAGCCGCTGAACCCCAGCACGGCGACCATTGCCAGCAGGTATGACCAGCTGCGGCGCACGCCCGCCGCGCGCAGCAGCAGTTCGTGAAAGGGATAGGCGATCAGCAGCCCGAACGAGAAATGGACGATGCGGTCGTAGTGATTGCGCGACAGGTCCATTGCGCCCTGCAGCCAGAAGCCGAGCGGTGTCTCCGCATAAGTGTAGTGGGCACCTACCAAGTGCAGACTCAGAAAGACACCGAACAACCCGTAAGACAGATTGGAGAATGCGAAGCGCCGGTAGCTGAGCACCAGCAGTGCGCCATAAACGAACACCAGCAGGTTTTCTAACAACCAGTCACGTCGGTTGAATGGCTCGAGCGCAGTCACGACCCACAAGCCGATCAACCACAGCAGCAACAACTGGAGAAAACGGTTGTTCCAAAAACCCTCTTGCATCTGAGTATTGTGACCGATTTGGCGGACGCCGACATGGCCGCGCAAGCGCAGGCTGGTGCATGGACGATCGCCCGCGTAATGAGCAACTCAACCATGGCCGTCACCGTCGAATCCCAGGGTACTCATCGCAGCGTTCAGCTTATCCTTGATCACCTGGTAGTCATCGAACAGAAAACCACATAGGCGTCTGAGACCTTGTTGCGGTGGATCGACGGCGATGCAGTGATCGAAGTCCTGCAGGGCCTCGTCGAAGGCCCCACGCGCGTAAAGCAGAGCGCCACGGTTGAAGCGGGCCGGCAGCAGGTCCGGTGATTTCTCCACCGCCACATTCAGGTCCTGGATGGCCTAGTCGTAGCGAACGAAGGAACGGTAGGCCTGGGCGCGGTTGACGCGAATGCCAGTATCTTGCGGTGCCAGCGTCACGGCCTTTTCAAGATCCTGCAGCGCGGCACTGACCTGCTGCATCTGCAGACGCAGACTGGCACGCACTGCGTATAGCTGGGCTGCATCCGGGAATTTTGCCATGCGATCGGCGAGGGCCTTCAGCACGAGTTCCGAGCGGCCCTCGTCGTCATGCTGCAGTGCGACCTGGATCAGGCGCTCAGGATCGAGTGTGGCATGCGGGTCACGCTGACCGACCCGTTCTGACTGTGGTTTCGGTTCGGTTTGCTCAACCACCTCGGAAGGCGCCGCCGCCGGGGTCATTTCGACCTTGGCGATTTCCCTGTCGACCGGAGTTTCAGTCCCCGATGGCAGCATGGACTCGCTGCAGGCCGCAAGCGGGGCCAGCGCAAAGGGCAGGACAAACAGACGTGGAGATACTGTCATGGGTGTAAAAAAAGCGTCCCCGGCATGATACCGGGGACGCCTGTCAGTGGGTCAATTCTTCGACGCGGCGTACGTCCTGAGCCGCTTGGTGTGCAGCTTGGGCTGCTTGCCGCCGCTGGCGTTGGACGGCGAGCCACAATGAAACTCCATCAGGCCCTGGTAGGTCACGTCGATTCGCTTGCCCCGGTTGTGACGGGAGTTGCAGCCCTCGACCGGGATACCCGAGTATTCCATGTCACGACTATCGGGGGGAGGCTGACGGGGATGGCTTCGGGCCGCGGCGCTATGCTCCATCCATCCGCAGGGGCGGCACAGCGATTCCGGTTTTGACGACGATTGTGCGTTATGTGAGAGGATCAGCCGGTGTTGGCAACGCCGCGCTTGGCCTGCTTCTGCGCATACATCAGCGCATCGGCGGCAGCCGTAAGTGCATCGATGTCGGGATGCTGACGGGGATCGAAATCCACTGCGCCAACGCTGTACCTAAGGCCATAACCGCGCCTCTCTGCGGCGTTCTGCCGGCCGACGGCGGCGTCCAGCCGGCACAGCGCCTCCCGCAGGTCTGCGGCGGTCGTATTGGTGGCCAGCACAGCGAACTCGTCGCCGCCAAGACGGCCCAGGACATCAGAGTTGCGGAAGGTCTGTTGCAGCAGTTGCGCAAAGACGTTCAGTGCGCGATCGCCCTCCGCATGACCGAAGCGGTCGTTGATCGCCTTGAAGCCATCGAGATCAAAGTACAGCAGTGCGGCCGAATGTTCGACCCGCCGACACAACTGCAAGGCATGCAGGCCGAGCGCCTGAAAACCACGCCGATTGGACAGGCGCGTGAGGTCATCCATGGTGGCTAGCTGCACCGCGGCGAGTTCCTCCTCCACCATGCGCGCCAGGTCGCGCAGCAGGTCGAGGTCATCCGGGCTCAGGTGGCGCGGTTCGCGATCGATCAGGCACAGCGTGCCGGGCCGACTACCCCCAGGCAGCGAGAGCGGGCAGCCGGCATAGAAGCGGATATGCGGGTCCTCGGCGACCAGCGGGTTGTCGAAGAAGCGTTCGTCCTTGCTGGCGTCGGGCACGATGAAGATGTCATCGCCGAGCACGGCGTGGCCGCAAAAAGAGATATCACGCGGCGTCTCGCTGGCCTCCAGGCCCTGGCGCGACTTGAACCATTGGCGGTGATCGTCGACCAGGCTGACTAGCGCAATCGGCACGCCGAACAGTCTCTTCGCCAGCCGCGTCAGCCTATCAAAGCGCTCTTCCGGTAGGGTATCCAGGATACTTAGTGCCCGCAGCGCCTCCAGGCGCTGCGCCTCATCGGCAGGCTTTTTCGGTTTTTGCATGTCTGGCAGTCCTGAACGTGCGCAGTTCGGCCGGGTGTCGGTGCGGATCCGTCTGACCGCGCAGACGGATCAGCGGTTGCAGTTATCGTCGGCCGAACGCGGAAGAAGTTTAATTCTGGTCAGCCAGCCCTCGTTGGATAACCGGAGCGAACTGCCTCACGGTAGCCTGGATATTCAGGACACGGGATCCTCCGGGTTGGCCGAAGGGCCGCCGAAAAAACCGCTCATCGCGGTTGCTGATAGAATTCGGCCGCCCAGCATGACGCCCATAAGGAGCGGCCCGAGGATGTGCGGCATCGCCGGTTGCATCATCAAACATGGCGTACCCGAGCATGCGGCGCTGGCGCAGGCCGCCGCACAGCTTCAGCACCGCGGTCCGGACGATCAGGGCGTGCACATCGCCGGACCCGTCGGGCTTGCGCATACGCGCCTGTCGGTCATCGATCTGGCCGGTGGCCATCAACCCATCTGCAGCCATGACGGGCGCTACGCGCTGGTGGCAAACGGCGAGGTCTACAACCACGTCGAGCTGCGCGCGGCCCTGCAGGGCCTGGGCTGCGAATTCCAGACCGAATCGGATTCCGAGGCGATTCTGCATGCCTGGGACAGGCACGCCCTTGACGGGATCCGGCAGCTGCACGGCATGTTTGCGTTCGCGCTGCACGACGTGGCCGCGGGCGAAGTGATCCTCGGTCGCGACCGTCTGGGCATCAAACCGCTGTTTTACGCCGTGCTCCCCGATCGGGTCGTCTTCGGATCCGAGATCAAGGCCTTGCTGCCGCTGATGCCGGCCCGGCCAGGGATATGCCCTGAGGCACTGCTGCAGTTTCTGCAGAACCAGTTCAGCAGCGGCCGCGACACGGTTTTTGCGGGGATTAAACGCCTGCTGCCGGGGCAGTGTCTGCGGGTCGATTACGCGCTGAACACCTCGCTGCGCCGTTACTGGAGTGCGCTGGACATCAGGCCGCGAGCGATCGGCGAGGCCGAGGCCCTGGAGGAACTCGAGCCCCTGATGCAGCAGGTCACCCATGCACACATGCGCTCCGATGTGCCCTTTGGGCTGTTTCTCTCCGGTGGGGTCGATTCCGCGATTCTGCTGGCGCTGCTCAGCGAACACATGCAGGGCCCGCTGCGCACCTACTCGGTAGGCTTTGCGGGTGCCCGCATGCAGGACGAACTCGGCCCGGCAACCCGGATCGCGACGCATTTCGGCAGCCGGCATATCGAGCTGCGGTTCGACCGCGAGCAGATACTCGGGCGTCTGGTGCACAGCACCTGGGCCAGTGACGACCTGATGCGAGACTACGCGAGCCTGCCGACCTCGCTGCTCGCCGAGCGCGCCGCGCAGGACGTCAAGGTGGTCTTCTCCGGCGAGGGGGGCGACGAGGGCTTTGCCGGCTATCGGCGCTACAGGCCCAATCTCGAGGCACGCCTCAAGGCCCTGCTGCACCCGGGTAGCGGCGGCTTTCGAACGCGCGGACAATGGCGCGCCAAGCGTGCGCAGCGGGTGTTCGGGCCAGGCCTGCAACGGGTGGCCGGTGCGCGACGCGAACCCTTTATCGGCGCATGGCAGGCTGCGCCGAAGGACTGGTCGCACCTGCAGAAGGCCCAGTACACCGACCTGACCACCGCGCTGCCCGACAACCTGCTGGTCAAGACCGACCGCATGCTGATGGGCTTCGGCCTGGAAGGTCGGGTACCCTTCGTCGATCACCGGCTGGTGGAATTCGGTCTGAGCCTGCCCGACCACCTGAAACTGCGCGGCGACCAGGGCAAGTGGCTGCTCAAGCGCTGGGCCGAACGGCGCCTGCCGAAGGCACAGCTGTACGGCCCAAAGCGCGGCTTCCACGTCCCGATCGGGGAATGGCTGCAGGGGGCGCTGTTGGAGGGTCTGCGACAGAAGCTGCCGGCCAACCCGGCGATCCGGCAATGGTTCAATGGCGAGGGCGTTAGCCAGCTGATCGAGGCCCATGCCGGGCGCGGCGGTGCAGCACGCGAGATCTGGTGCCTGTTGCAGTTTGCGATCTGGCATCGCCTGTTTGTCGAACAGCCGGGGCGCAGGCCCGGCACCGACGAAAACCCGCTCGATTGGATCTGATGGCAACAAGCCTGCGTATCGCCTGTTTTTTCGCGACCTCGGGTCACAGCGGTGTGGACCGGGTGCTCCAGCGCCTGCTGCCGGCCATCGCCGCGCGCGGCTATCAGGTCGATCTTCTGCATGTCCGCGGACATGGCCCGGAGATCCCGGCACACCCGAACCTGCAAAAGGTAGAGCTCGGCGTCGGGCATGTCGCGACGGCACTTCCCGGCCTGATCCGCTATCTGCGGCGCTGCCGCCCTGAGGTGATCTTCAGCGACAAGGACAGGGTCAATCGGACCGCCATACTGGCCAAGCGGCTGAGCGGGATCAGTACACGCCTGGTGCTGCGCAACGGCACGACCGTCAGCGTGGACCTGCGCGACCGCAAACCGCTGGACCGTTTTCTCCAGCGGTTGTCGATGCGCCATCTGTATACCGCGGCCGACCGCATCGTGATGCCGTCGATGGGTGCGGCCGATGACTTCGCGGCCCTTAGCGGCATCGCCAGAGAACGTATCCAGGTCGTCCCCAGCCCGGTGATCTCGGAGGATTTGCGCGCGTTGGCCTCTGCCCCTGTCGATCACCCCTGGCTGATCGAGAAGGATTCGCCGGTCATCCTGGGCATCGGCGAACTCTGTGGACGCAAGGACTTCGAGACGCTGATACGGGCATTCGCGCGACTGCGCCAGGCGACTCAGGCCAGGCTGATCATCCTCGGCAGAGGGAAGCGCCATGAGCGACTGCTGGCGTTGGCGCGGCGGCTCGGCGTCGCCGAGTCTGTCGACCTGCCCGGATTCGACGCCAACCCCTACCGCTTTATCGCCCACGCCGACCTGTTTGCGCTGACCTCGCGCTGGGAGGGCATGCCGATGGTGCTGATCGAGGCGCTGGCACTGGGACGGCAGATCGTATCGACCGACTGCCCGAGCGGCCCACGCGAACTGCTGGCCGGCGGTCGCCTGGGCCGGCTGGTCCCGGTCGGCGATGCACGGCAATTCGCGCGGGCTATGCAGCAGGCCCTGGGGAAGCAGCCGCCGCTGGAGGCCATGCAGCACGCTGCCTCGGCGTACACCGTCGCGGCGAGCACCGATGCCTACCTCGCCGCGATGGGCCTGGACCCGCAGCCCTAGCCTGCATGTTGCACCAGTATCCAGGATGATCGCGCCGGCCAGGTGCGGTTGGACGCCGCCCTGGAGCGAAAAGCATAGCCTTAGCTATGGTTTGAGCGAAGGGCAAGTGCAGGCGCGCCTGGACAAGCGAGGGCCTGGATAGATCGGGGACGAGGGACAAATTGAACCTTCGAAAAAGCGCACAGAATATGACTTTCGCCGCATCTCTGCCGATTCATTCGCGCCCGTCCACGATCGACTGGTGCAACATGCAGGCTAGCCACCGTGCGGCGGATCGAAGCGGTAGCCGAAGCGGCGGATATCGGGCTCGAAATGCTGCGCAACCAATGCGGCGAGGTCGTCGCTATAATAACTGCGGTAGTCCAGCCCGCGGTCGTTGGCCTGACGGCGGTGTGGCAGCGCCCGCGGCGCGATCCCGATGCGTCGGCAAGCCTCCGCGAAATCTTCCTGAAGGGTCTCGTAATGGCCCAGGAAGTCGACCAGCAGCTGGCCATGCAGGTCGACGACATAGTCCGACTGCAGTTCGATCGATGTGTCCACGTGGAATTGATAGGGACGCGCCGGATCGAGTTTCCAGCGCAGGAACTGATCGAAGGTCTCGATGTGAGCCATCAGATGCGGGCGTTCACGCCGGATATGGTGGAAGGAGCTGACCTGCAGGTCCCAGGGGTTGCGCACGAACGCAAACTTGAACAGTCGCTCGAAAAACTCCTGCGGCAACATCTCCCTGGCGGCAATGACCTTGGCGTGGCGCGGGAACTTGATGCCGAGCCGGTGTGATGTCATCCCGCTGAGCCGCGAGCACAACCACTGCAGCGAGTAGTAGGGATCGCGGTAGCGCAGCGGCTGCAGCGCATCGCGAACCGAGGTTCCGCCGGTCTTGGCTATGTGCACGAACAGAAAGTTATATTTCATCGACAGCAGCATCTCGAACACTCAGCTTGCGGCCAGGCCGAGCGCGCCGAGATAACCCAACGCGGCCGCCTCTGCGGTGTATTCGGATACCGCCTGTCGCAGACGTCCGGCGGGCAGCGGCGCCTCGAGTGTGGCCGACATCGCCTGGGCCAGGCCGCCGGCATCTCCCACCGCGACCAGCGCACCGTAGCGTCCGCCCGCCAGCAGCTCGCGCGGGCCCGACGGGCAGTCGGTCGCCACCGACGGAACGCCCAGGGCCAGGGCCTCGGTGAGGACATTCGGCGAACCCTCCCAGGCAGATGACAACACGAACAGCGCGGCACGCGCCATCCAGGCGTAAGGATTGGTCGTGAAGCCGGGCAGCGCGACGCGGTCGCCCACACCCAGCTCATCCGCGAGCCGTTCGAGCTCACCACGCAGGCGGCCCTCGCCGAGTATCACCAGGCGTACTGGCCGAAGCGCCCGCATGCGCGCGAATGCGCGCAACAGGGTGGCGAAGTCCTTCTGCTCGGTCAGCCGGCCGGCGCCCAAGATTACCGGCACCGCGGACGGCTCCAACCAGGGATGCGGGCAGGGCGCGGCCGCGAGTTCGGCCAGGCGCGGTGTGACCACCGGATTGCGCACCACGCTGACACGCGCAGCCGGCAGGCCGGTGATCCGGCGCGTATCCTCGGCCACGCCCTGCGAGACCGCGACGATATGGTCGACCCTGCGATACGCCCAATGCATCGGTGCCGTCCGCACCCAGCGGGCGGCGCGCGAGCGTCCCGCGAGGGCGGCGGTCAGATTGGTGCCGAGGCGGCCGACCAACCGGCCATCCCAACCGGCGAGGCGCCGCGCAAGTGCGGCCGCGCGGATCGCGCGGTCTTTGGCGACCAATAGCGCGGCAGGCCGTTCGCGGCGCAGATAGCGCGCCAGCGGCAGGATGACGAGCCCGCTATGGCGCACGCCGAGATCAAGCAGCCGCACCCCGGCCGGCAGGTTGCCGAGGTGCGCGTCATCGGCGCGGATCGCCAGCAGATCGATCGTCAGACCGCGCGCGGCCAGGCCCTCGATCAGGTTCAGCACCATGCGCTCCACGCCACCCGCACCCGAAAACGAGATCAATACCGCGAGGCGGTCCGGCCCGGTCACGTGACGGATCCCGGCAGGGTCATGCCCGCGCCTCTTGCAGTGCCTCGAGCAGCGCGAGGTAACGCGCGGCACAGGCATCGACGGTGTATTCGCTGACCGCGGCGATCCGTCGCGCGCGGTCACCCGGCTCGACCAGGGCATGGGCCATGGCCTCGGCCAGGGCCGGCGCGTCATCGACCGACACCAGCGGCGCGACCTTGCCGCCGTCGAGGATCTCACGCGGTCCGGAGGGGCAGTCGGTGGCAATGACCGGAGTACCCAGCGCGAGCGCCTCAGTCAGCGCATTCGGCGAGCCTTCCCAGCGCGAGGCGAGCACGAACAACGCCGCCCGCGAGACCATCGGATAGGGCCGCGGATCGAAGCCCGGCATGGCCACTGCGTCGGCGACCCCGAGCGCGGCCGCGAGCTGCGCCAGCGATTCGCGCAAGTGCCCCTCGCCGAGAATCAGCAGGCGACAGCGCCGGGTCTCGTACAGCGCGGCGAAGGCCCGAATCAGAGTATCGAAACCCTTCTGCCGGCGCAGGCCGCCGACTGCGACGATCACCGGCGGCTGGCCCGCGGCGAACCAGGGGTGCGAACAGTGTGCGGCCGCCTGGGCCCGCAGGTCGGGTGTGACCACCGGATTGCGTATCAGGTGCATCCGGTCAGCGGGGAGATCGGCGATCGCCTTGATGTCGGCAACGACGCCGGCGGAGTTGCCGACCACTGCGGCCGCCTGGCGGTAGACGCCACGGATAAGGCGGAAGGCGCGCCAACGTTTGTAGAGACTGCGCCGTGCCATGCGCTCGGATACCGTGGTCCCCGGACGCATGATCAGCGCGAAGTGCACGCCGGAAAGGCGCCGGGCGTGCAGTGCGGTGCGTCCAGCTCGGTCCTTGCCGCACAAGACGAAATCAGGGCGCGCTGCGCGCAGATAGTGGACCAGCAGCGCAAGGACCTTGAGCGAACCGCCGGCACCGAGTTCGACCAGATTGACCGCCGCCGGGAGTCCATCGAGGAACGGGGACGCGCGGCTACGGGTGATGAAATCGACGCCTGCGCCACGCCGCGCGAGGCCTCCTGCAAGATTGACGAGCATTCGCTCGACCCCGCCGTCACCGAAGGAGGGTAGGAAGATCGCCAGGCGCAACGGCCAGCCTCCATCGAAAGGCCGCGAGTATAGCAGAGACCCCCGGCGCCCCTGACGGCAGCCCAGTCATCTACGACCGGCGGTCCGGGGCAAGCATGCACGCCCCAGCGGGCCAGCCGCACCTGCTGCAACGAGGCGCGTCGCAGCACGACAGGCGCCCCGAGTGCCTGGTGATCCGCGGCGGATTCATCGACAATGCCGGCCCTGTGCCCGGGTTGGCGGTTCGCGCTTTCCACGCGGGCACAGGCTGCATCCTCGATCGGTTCGGTGCAGTGCAGGGACGCGCTGTCGTCGCAGGCACCGTGCGCCCCTCGGCTGCGTCAGCGGATGGCGTCGTCGATCGCTAATCATCACGCCTGCCAGGGTCTTAATAATTGGCAAGAATCTGCCTGTTTGGTCTTATCAGCAAACACCCCGGAAGAAACCGGGGCGGCGCCGGCATCAGCATGGGGCGTCTGGCCGAGTATTTCATCGAGCAGGGCCACGCGGTCGATATCGTGATGCGGCGCCCAGCGGACGAGCCGGCCCCGCTCGCCCACCTGGCCGATGCCGCGCAGCTGCTGTTCGTTGATCAACCACAAAAGCTGCGGCTGTTCTTCGATCTCCTGCGTATCGTCCGGCGCCGCCGCCCGGATGTCGTGCTGGCCTTCGACACGCGCGCCAACCAGGTCGCCTCGTGGCTCATGCTGGTACCCGGGATGCGCGCGCGGGTCTGGCTGAGCCTGCGCAATCTGGTCGCACGCAAACACCGCAGGATGCTCAGGTCTGCATGCGCGCGCTGTGAGGGCGTCATCGCGATATCCCAGGGGCTGGCCGATCATTTCCTTCGCCTGACTGCTGCAGATCCAGGCAAGGTCCATGTGATACACAACCCCGCCGTGACACCCGGGCTCGCCGATCTCGCCGCAGAGACACTGGACGATCCCTGGCTGGGACCCGACCAGCCGCCAGTGATCGTTGCGGTGGGCAGGCTAACGGAGCAGAAGGACTTTCCGACGCTGATCCGCGCGTTCACCGCGCTGCGGGCGACCCGCCCCTGCCGCCTGATGATCATTGGGCAGGGTGAGCTGCTGGAGGCGCTGAAGGAACTATGCGGCGAGCTGGGCGTCGCCGACGATGTGCGCTTTTGCGGGTTTCAGCCCAATCCCTGGAAATATATGCGCAGAGCCTCCGTATTCGTGCTGTCCTCGGCCTGGGAGGGCTTCGGCAACGTCGTCGCCGAGGCACTGAGTCTCGGCGTGCCCGTGGTATCGACAGACTGCCCCTATGGACCGCGCGAGATACTGCACGACGGTCGGCTGGGTCGCCTGGTACCGGTCGGCGAACCGGCGGCACTCGCAGAGGCCATCGTCAACACCCTGGACCACCCGCCCCCGTCAGAGCCTTTGATCGCCGGCGGGCTGCGCTTTACCCGGGATGCCTCGGGCGCAAAGTATCTGCGCCTCTTGTTGGCCAAGGATCCAGGTTGACGCATGCCGCCGCAGGATGAAACCAACGCATTGGCAACGGGCGGGACGGGTGCCTCGGGACCGCCGCGCTACCCAAAGCTGCAGCGCAGACTCAACTATCTCGCGATATTCGCGCTGTTTTGGTTCGCCTTCTTCTCCTCCATGGATGTAGCCAGGGCCAATCAAGGCCTTCTGCTCCTGACCCTCCTCGCGGCGTTGCGCTACCGTTACGATCTAGGTCCGCTGATCCATGACCGGATGCTGCAGCTTTCGATAGCCTTCCTGGTCTACCTGATGCTGCGCACGCTGTGGACCGCCGTGGAGTCACCGGCCGGCGCAGTCGCGGCATGGGACGAAGCCAACGGCTGGCCGCTCACCGGATTTTTCGGGATTGTGCTGCTCGGCTACTGGCTGTCACGTTTCCCGCTGCGACCCGAATGGCTGCTCGCGGCCGCGTTGGCCGGCTTCGGTTGGCGCATCGGTTCGCGGCTGGAGTGGAACGACATCGGGGTGCAGCTCAGCACCATGGTCAGTGGCGCTGAACGCGCCACCTTCGGCTATTCCGCGGTCAACTTGGGCATTTGGACCTCGATTGCCCTGCTCGGCCTAATGGTCTTTTGGCGACGCTTCCTCGTCGTGCCCGCAATCCCGGTGGGATGGTTGCCGGGCGCTGCACTGTGGCTTGCCGGCATCGGGACCACGGGTGCCGCGCTGATATTTTCCCAGAGCCGTTCCGCCTGGCTCACCGCACTGATCGTGCTGCCCCCGATAATCCTGGCCTCGCTGCTCACGGGCATCAAGTCGAAGCGGGCGATGTTCAGCGCGGCGCTGTCGCTGCTGGTCATCGGCCTGATCGCGCTGTATCAACTCGCGCAGACCGATCTGGTGCAGCGGCGCATCCAGGTGCAGGCCGAAGCGGTGGAACAGGCCATGAGCGAGGAGTCGAAGGACGCTGCCACCGCTGGGGTGGGTCTGCGCCTGGCGATGTACCGCGTGTTCTGGGAAAAATGGCGCCAGCGCCCGATCTTTGGCTGGGGCCCCGGCAAAATGACCCAGGCGTTGGACGATAGTGGAGTCAACGCGCTGTCCCGGGACCGATTCGTGCATTTCCACAGCTCGTATTTCAGCGTGCTGTTTGCGTTCGGCATTGTCGGTGGGGCCTTTGTCGCAGCCATGTTCGTTCTGCTTTTCCGGCAGATACTGTGCAGTCACAGGCAGGGGGCGATGCCCCAGGACGTCTTCCTGTTCTCTCTGGGTAGCCTGCTGATCATTCTGCTGGGTGCGCTGGTCAACGAGCCGCTGCAGGGCGCCAACGGCCCCTATCTGCTCAGTCTGCTGGGGGGAATCGCTTACAGCTATGTCTATCGCCGAGCGGTCCCGCCCGCGGTGGGCGCAGACACGAACCGCTGATGTCGTGGCCGGTCACCGCCCGCGGATGGTATCGATCATTGACGAGGTCGAGCAGCCGTCGACATAGGCCAGGACCACCACCTCGCCACCGGCCCGGCGAACACAGTCGCCGCCGGCGATTTGCTCAGGTCGGTAGTCACCGCCCTTGACCAGCACGTCGGGGAGCATCCGGCAGATCACCCCTTCGGGGGTGTCCTCGCCGAAGGCGACCACCCAGTCGACCGAACGCAGGCCGGCCAACACCGCCATGCGATCGGCCAATGGATTCACCGGGCGATCCTTTCCCTTGAGGCGACGCACCGAGTCATCGTCGTTGATCGCGACCACCAGGCGATCGCCCAGCGCCGCGGCCTGCTCCAGATAGGCCACGTGCCCCGAGTGCAGCAGGTCGAAACAGCCGTTGGTCATTACGATACGTTCACCGCGCCTTCGCGCTTCCGCAACAAGCCGCTGCAACGCTGGCTCGCCGACCGCGCCGTGCTGATGAGCCTGCGCCGGCAGCAGTGCGCCACCGAGTTCCTCGCGGCTGACCGTGGCGGTGCCCAGCTTGCCGACGACGATGCCAGCGGCCAGATTGGCCAGCATGGCCGCCTGCTCCAACTCCGTCCCCGCGGCCGCGGCCGCGGCGAGCACCGCGACCACGGTGTCTCCGGCACCAGTGACATCGAATACCTCGCGCGCGCGCGCCGGCAGATGGACCGGCGACTGCTGCGGCAGCAGCAGCGTCATGCCGCGCTCGCCGCGGGTAATCAACAGGCCCCCGATCCCGGTCTCGGCCATCAGCCGCTGACCTCGACTGACGATATCCTCCTCGCTGCGACAGGGGCCGACCACCGCTTGGAATTCATTCCAGTTCGGTGTCACCAGACTCGCCCCGCGGTAGGCGAGGAAGTCGCTGCGCTTTGGATCGACGATCAGCATCTTGCCCCGCTGTCTGGCGAGGGTAATGAAGGGCCCGGGGTTGCGCAGCGTACCCTTGCCATAGTCGGATAGGACGACGCAGTCCGCCTGATCGAGCGCCGCCGCAAATGGCGTCAGCAGGCCCCCCGGCTTGACGATCGCGGGATCTTCCTCGAAATCGAGGCGTATCAGCTGCTGATGACGACTGATGATGCGCAGCTTGGTGATCGTCGGGTGCGCGGTGCCGCGCGCGAAGGTCGCGGTGCAGCCGTTGGCCTCCACCAGCTGCTGAAGGCTGGCCGCCGCCTCGTCGTCACCGACGACGCCCAGCAGGTCCACGCGGCCGCCCAGCGCGGCGATGTTCATCGCGACGTTGCCGGCGCCGCCGGCACGCTCCTCGCGCCGCTGCACATGCACGATAGGCACCGGCGCCTCGGGCGAGATCCGCGCCGCATCGCCGTACCAGTAGCGGTCGAGCATCACATCTCCCACCACCAGCAGGCGCGCCGAGGAAAAATCGGGCAGCTGCTGGCTCATCCGCCGCGGATCGGTTGCAGGATCACCGCCTCGCCCTTGGGTTGGTCTTTCATCGCGAGCTTCCAGAAAAAGCCGACCAGGTTGTCGCCATAAGATATCGCCTTGCGCGGCAGGGCCAGTGCATCGAAATCGGCCGTGGCCGCGCCGCGCTGGCAGCTTACACCGGTCGCAAAACCGGCCTGGCGCACCAGCTCGACCACCGTGGCATTGTGACTGCCATAGGGATAGCAAAAATGCCGGATCTCTTCGCCGAGCAAGGATTGGAGCTGCTGACGACTGTCGTTGATATCCTTCCTGGCGGTCTCGATGTCGACGTTGGCGAGGCGGATGTGGCGCGCGCCGTGTGCGCCGAAATCGACGCCGGCGGCGCGCAGCTCACGGATACGTTCACCCGACATCAGCGGCGGCGTCTCGCGGCCGTCGCTCGCAAACCACTGTGCAGGCTGTCCAATGCGCTCGCTGATTAGGTAGACCATGGCGGGAAAACCGTAGTGCTGCAGCACCGGGTAGGCGTACTCGTAGAAATTCTCGTAGCCGTCATCGAAGGTCACGGCCACCGCGCGCGCCGGAAGCGGCCATTCGCCGCGCAGCGCGGCCAGCACCTCGTCCATTCGCAGCACATGAAAGCGCAGCCGGTGCAGCCAGGCCATCTGCGCGTGGAAGCGGCGCACGTGACAGTAGGTCGAGCGATGCGTCGGCATCGACGCGAACTCACCGACCTGGTGGTACATCAAAATAGAGATGCCTTTATTCACGCAGGCCCGGTTGCGATCAGCTGTCGATAGAGTTGCTCGTATTGTGACATGACCATCGGCTCACCGAAATTACGCTGCAGGGTCGCGCTACCGCCTTGCACCAGCTGCCGCTGCAAGGTGGTGTCCGTGATTACCAGACGCAGCGCATCGGCCAGCGCAGCGGCGTCGTCGCAGGGGATGCAAAAGGCATCTTCGCCGTGCGTCGTGATCTCACGCGCGCCGCGAAACAGCGTGGTGATCAGGGGCCGCTGGTAGGCCCAGGCCTCCAGCACCACATTGCCCAGGGTCTCCGGTTCACGCGAGGGGAAAACGATCAGATCGGCCAGGGCATACCAGGGCGCGATATCGTGCTGCCAGCCGGCCCAGATGATGCGCTCGCCGATGCCGGCGGACGCTGCCTGCTGCCTAAGCGCCGGCAGTAACGGGCCGTCGCCGAGCATCGCCAGCCGCAGGCGTCTGCCGGCCAGCGATGCCGGGAGCCTGGCGAGCGCCTCGAGCAGGGTCCGCTGACCCTTAACCGGTACGAAGCGGCCCGGCGTCAGCAGCAGCAGATCGTCGGGCTGCAGGGCCAGCTGCTGCCCCAGCGCCTCCAACGCCTGCGGATCGACCGCACGAACCGGTTCGGCAAAGTTATAGATCTGGAATACCCGATCATGCGGAAACCCTTGGCGCACCAGGTAGTCGCACAGGCCACGGGTATTTGCGATCCAGGCATGCGCATGACGATAGCCATCCAGCTTGTAATAGCCGCCGAGGCGCGACAGGTGCACCACACCGCTGCCTGGTGCGATATGGGTGAGGCGCGTCGCTCGGCCCATATAGGTCTGGACGATCGCGGGCTGTTCCCGCCGGATCAGGCCGCTGACCTCCCAGCGTGATAGCGGGTCCCATACGGTCCGCAGCGGCAGCGCAACAGCGGGTAACCCGGCGAGGGCGTCGGAGTCCAGCTCACTGGCGCGCCGGACCACCGCCCTTACCTCCTGCCCTCGCGCCTGCAGCGCACGCAGAAACCGCAGGAACCAGCGCTCGGCCCCGCCCATCTGCTTGCTGGCGATGATGTGCAGGCTCTTCATGCCGCGTCCGTCCCCAGCACTCGGCGGTAAACGGCGAGATTTCCCGCCACCATTGCGTCCGTCGCGAAAAGCGCGTCTATCCGTGCGCGCCCGCGCCGACCCATTTCCGCGCACAGGGCGCCGTCGTCGAGCAGACGCTTTATCGCCTCGGCGAGCGCCATGACGTCGCCGGGCGCGACCAGCAGGCCATTGCGACCATCCTCGACGATCTCGGGCATGCCACCCGCGCGCGCAGCGATGATCGGCAGCCCGGCGGCGGCGGCCTGCAGCAGCGACACGCCCAGACCCTCTCTCTCAGCAGGATGGACGATCATGTCCAGGCATCCCAGCCAACGCGCCAGGTCCGGACGAAAGCCGGCGAGGTGCACATGCCCGTCAAGCCCCTGTTCCACGACCGCCGCCTGCACCTCGGCGACCAGCGGACCCCGGCCAAACAGCAGCACCTGCAGACCGGGATGTCGCTCGAGCACCCTCGGCAATGCTGCGAGCAGATAGCGATGTCCCTTGCGCGGGATGAACTGAGCGATCATGCCGGCGACCGGCGCATCCTCCGGGAGCCCGAACTCACGCAGGAAGGCATCGCGGTCGCAGCCCTGTCGCCAGTCTTGCGGATCGACCGCGCTGCGCACGCAGGTCATGCGCGTCGCCGCCAGTCCTTCGCCCAGCAAAACGTCACGGATACCCTCGGAGATAGTAATGACGTGGGCATATAAGCGGTACTTGAGACCGACCCACAGACGCGATTCAGGATTATCGACGCGGCGTGACAGCACACAGGGCACACCGGCAAGCCGTGACGCAACACCGCCCAGGACGTCGGCACCGCGCCGGCTGTGCAGGTGGACGATGTCCGGGCGATGGGCGCGAATGAGCCTACGCAGGCGTCCGATCAGACCCAGATCGACGTCGCCTCGCATTGGCAGCATAACGACCTCGGCAAAGGGCCGCGCCCGTTTGGCCAGCTCGCAGTCTGCCGGACATGCGAGCACGTTCTCGATACCGAGGCGCTGCAGGCCCTCGAGCAGGTAGAGCACCTGCTGGGCGCCGCCATACACATGGCGACCGGCCTCGACGTGCAGGACCTTCACCTGGTCTCGCCCGACGGGTCGGTCAACAGGGAACGCACCTCACGCATCACCTCGTCGGGCGTGATCTCACGCAGGCAGGTGAAGGCGCCGCCGCAGGTCGGCCTGCGCCGGCAGGGTGAACAGGCGAGTGCATGGTAGATCACCCGGGTCGTGGACGAATCGCTGCGCAGGTAGGGCCGGGTGGAGCCAAACAGGCAGATGGTCGGCCGGTCGAAGGCGATACCCATGTGTGTCAGACCGGTATCCACCCCGACCAGCAGGCAGCTGTCGCGGATCAGGCCCGCTGCGGTCTGCAGGTCGGTCTTGCCGACTAGATCGATGGCCTCCGTGCCCTCCGCGATAGCCCGCGCGGCCTCGACATCATCGGGACCGCCGAGCATCATCACCCCCATCCCCAGCGCGTCGCTGAGCTGGGGAATCAATGCGCGCCAATGCGCGACGAACCAGTGCTTCTGAGGACGCGTGGTGAACGGGCATAGAACCGCATAGGGTGCGCCGGTAGCTACGCTGAGCTGCAGCTGCCGGACCTCCGCCTGGCCCGCCTCGCCGATGCCGATGTGCATGCGGAAGTCAGCCACGGGCAGTCGCAACCGCTCGGCGAGATAGCGGTACTCAGAACCAATGAGGCCTACCTCGCCACCGCGCGGCAAGACCTCGGTCATCAGCCACTGGCTGCCCTCTCGAGACCCCAGGCCGATGCGTCTCCTGGCCCCGGACAGCCATGCCAGCAGACCGCTCTTCAGCAGCCCCTGCAAGTCGATCGCCAGCGAGAAGTCGCGCCGGCGCAGGTCCGCACGCAGCGCCCTGATCTCACGCAACAGTTCGAACAGGCGCTTCTGCCGCCACAATTCACGCCACCGCGACCGCGGCCATACGATGACCTCGTCCAGTGCCGGGTGATCGCTCAGTAGCGGAACGGATTCGGGCTGCACCAGCCAGGCGATGCGCGACTCTGGGTAGCGCCGGCGCAATGCCTGAATCAGCGGTGAGGCCATGACGATGTCGCCGATGGCGCTCAACCTGATCACCAGGATGGCCTTGTTATCCGACATGGTAGGCCATGGACAAGAGAGCGATGATGATACCGAGGGCGGTCAAAACAGTTGACCGGCCGAGCAGAGCCAAGAGTATTGTCCGCATAGGCCGCGCGCTCGCCCGGGCTCTAACCCTGAGCTCGCTCAAGGCGTACCAAGACTGCAGCAATACAACCAACCAAGCGAGGCCTAGCCTGCATATCTCACCGTTTTTCGTGACGAGTACGCCCCGGCATGGCGAGGGTATCGGGGGCCGCAGCAGGAAATCGGCGCACTGACATCTGCAGGCTAGCGCTCAATTTCTGCCACCATCTGTCGGGCCAATTGCTCCATTCGTTCCAGGCCTATATCGGCTTTCTCCAAAAACTCGGCATCAAACTGTGCTGGATTTGCCCAGTATCTGCCCTTGATGTCGCAGCGTTTGGCCAGTGTCGACAACTTGAGATCAGCAAGCTTGAAGCTGAGCTCAGTCCACATTGCGGTTAAATTTGCTTCCTCCGCATGATCTTGCTGCCCAAGTTCTTTTAGGCGCCGCACATAAGCGCTGGTTTGGCGAGCTGCAATGATGACTGCTCGCAACGCATCAATTGACTCGGTTTTTCGGGCTGCGCCGGCTTTTCTAAGATTGACTAGCCATTGTTTGAGATGCTTGACTAGTTCCCATAGGCTGATGTCTGTTATCAGTTCCAATTGTTCACATGAACCTAGTTTGCGCTAACTGCAAGCTATCCGGCGCTGAGCGCCGTGCATGCTGAAAGTGGCGGCCTCGACGCAGATCCAAGTCTTCAACGCCCTGTTGTTTCTCTACCGCGAAGTCCTGCAGTCGCAGATGCCGCAGCTTGATAACGCGCAGCGCGCGAACAGGTCGCGACGTCTGCCGGCGGTCCTTTCGCCAGAGGAGGTCAGCCTGCTGCTCGGCCGGTCGGATGAAAAATATTGGTGAGCGTGATTCACTCCACAGTCACCGACTTGGCCAGGTTTCGCGGCTGGTCGACGTCGGTACCCTTGAGCACGGCGACGTGGTATGAGAGTAGCTGCAACGGAATCGTATAGACGATCGGTGCGGTTCCCGGGCAGATGTCGTCGAGCGTCAGATTCTGATAGTGATCGAGCGGGATCTGAACCTTCTTGTCACTGAACAGGAAGAGCTCGCCGCCGCGGGCCCGCACTTCCTGCAGGTTGGACAGGACCTTTCCCAGCAGAGGATCGTCAGGCAGGGCGCAGACGACCGGCATGCGCTCGTCGACCAACGCCAGAGGGCCGTGCTTGAGTTCGCCGGCCGGATAGGCTTCGGCGTGGATATACGAGATCTCTTTGAGCTTCAGCGCCCCCTCCAGCGCAATCGGATAAAAGGTGCCGCGGCCGAGGAACAGTGCGTTTTGCATCTCCGAGAAAGACTTCGCCATCTCCGCGATCTCATCGCTGAGCTGAAGCACCACTTCGACCTGACGCGGCAGCGCCTGCAATTCCTCTACCCAGTCGCGTTCCTGTTCTGCATCGAGCCCACAGCGCCTGGCCAGCGCCAGAGTCATTAGGCGCAGCGCAACCAGCTGGGTGGTGAAGGCCTTCGTGGACGCAACGCCGATCTCGGGGCCGGCGCGGGTCATCAGCGCGACATCGGACTCCCGCACAAGCGAGCTCTCCGGCACATTGCATACCACTAGACTGCCGATGTAGCCGGCCTTTTTCGCCGCGCGTAGCGCCGCCAGGGTATCCGCTGTCTCGCCTGACTGGGAGATCGTGACGAACAGCGTGTCGGGCAGGACTACCGTCTTGCGATAGCGGAACTCGCTGGCGACCTCGATCTGACAGGGGATACCCGCCTCCTCCAGCCAGTAACGGGCCACCATACCAGCGTGGTAACTGGTGCCGCAGGCGATGATCTGCACCGCACGGGTACGATCGAACAGCGCCTTGGCGACGTGACCGAAGCTGGCTTCGAGCAAGCGGCCCTTGTGGATCCGCCCCTCGAGGGTCTCGGCGATCACCGCCGGCTGCTCGAAGATCTCCTTGAGCATATAGTGCCGGTAGGGGCCCTTTTCGGCGTTCGCCGTCGAAAGCTGGCTGGTGCGAACCTCGCGCTCGACCGGCGTCCCGTCAGCGTCGAAAACGCTGATGCCGTCGCGACGGATCTCGGCAAGATCGCCCTCCTCGAGGAACATGAACCGCTGGGTGACGGGCAGCAGCGCAAAGACATCCGAGGCGATGAAGTTTTCGCCCTCCCCGATGCCGATCACCAGCGGGCTGCCGGCGCGGCTCACCACCATGCAGTCCGGATCGTCGGGACTGATCACCGCCAGCGCGTAGGCCCCGACCAGCCGGCGGGTCGCGCTGCGCGTGGCATCGCAGATCGTCTGCCCTTTCTGTAATTCCCCAGCGAGTAAGTGAGCGATCACTTCCGTATCCGTATCCGAATGGAACTGGAAACCAGCGGCCTGTAAGTCGGCACGCAGTTCGGCGTGATTTTCGATGATGCCGTTGTGCACGATGGCCACCTGTTCGCCGCTCATGTGCGGGTGGGCGTTGCGCTCGGCCGGCATCCCATGGGTGGCCCACCGGGTGTGCGCAATGCCCAGTGTCCCCTCGACCTGACTCTGTTCGAGCAGCTGCTGCAGCTCGGCGACCTTGCCGACCGAGCGAATGCGCTGCAATCGGGCATTCTCGCTGCGCACGGCGATACCGGCCGAGTCGTATCCGCGGTATTCGAGGCGGCGCAATCCCTCCATCAGGGTCGGGACGACGTTGTGCTCTGTGATGGCTCCTACGATGCCGCACATAGTGGGATGTCTCCTGCTTCCGATCCTGACCAGACGTTGGGTTCGCTAATGACCCACTGCTCCGGGGTCACTTCTCCTTTGTCGGCCGTTTCCAGTTCACGCTTAGCTGTTTGGCGCGCGTCAGCGTCAACTTGTCTTGCGGGGCATCGCGGCTGATCACCGAACCGGCGCCGACCGTGGCATTCCGACCGACCATTACCGGCGCCACCAGCGCGGCATTGGACCCGATGAACGCATTGTCGGCGATCACGGTCTTGTGTTTGTTTGCGCCGTCGTAATTGCAGGTGATGGTGCCCGCACCGATGTTGACCCTTTCGCCGATTTCGGTGTCGCCGATGTAGCTCAGGTGGTTCACCTTGGAACCGCGACCGATCTGCGATTTCTTGATCTCGACAAAATTTCCGATGTGCGCATCCCCAGCCAGCTGGGCACCCGGGCGAAGACGGGCGAATGGGCCGATCTTGCTGCCGGGGCCGACCTGCGCCTGTTCAAGGACACAGTGTTCGAGAATTTCGACGTCGTCGCCGATGGTGACATTGCGCAGCACGCAATTCGCGCCGATCCGTACACCGTGGCCGAGTTGGACGTCGCCCTCGAGCACTACATTGATGTCGATCTCGACGTCGTATCCGTGCGCGACCCGGCCGCGGATATCGATGCGCTCGGGGTCGCGTAGCGTAACACCGTCGAGCATCAGCCGTTCGGCGAGGCGGCGCTGATGGGAACGTTCCAGCGCGGCCAGCTGGACGCGATCATTGACGCCCTCGGCCTCGAGCACCGATTCAGGCTGGCATACCTGGATATCAAAGCCTTCCGCGACCGCCATCGCCAGGACATCGGTCAAGTAGTACTCGTTCTGCGTATTGCGATTGGACAGGCCTGACAGCCAACGTTCGAGTTCGGTGCGCGGGAGGCACATGATGCCGGTGTTGATCTCTCGGACAGTCAGCTCCTCCGGGTCGGCATCTCTCTGTTCGACGATACGCTGCACGCGACCGCCGTCGTTGCGGACGATGCGGCCATAACCGGTGGGGTCGTCCAGAGTGACCGTCAACAGGCCGAAGCCGTGCGCAGTCGCGTCGACAAGCTGGCGCAGTGTGTCGGGACGGGTCAACGGCACGTCACCGTATAGCACCAGCACCTGCTCGGCACTTTGCAGCCCGGGCAGGGCCTGCTGCAGTGCGTGCCCGGTCCCTAGCTGCTCTGCCTGCTCGGCCCAGCTAAGGTCCGATTGCGCGGCGAACGCCTCAAGCACCTGCTCACCGCCATGGCCATGGACGACGACGATTTCCTGCGGTGACAGGCTCCGGGCGCAATCGATCACATGGCCGAGCAGCGGCTTGCCCGCCAGGCGATGCAGCACCTTGGGCAGTCTGGAGCGCATCCGCTTGCCCTGACCGGCCGCAAGTATCACGACACCGAGTTTCATACCAGCGACCCCCTTAGCAAGCAACTTTCACGCTCAGCGCGCCGTACGAAATAGGTGCCGACAGCTCAGCGACTGCACGCCAGCCTGCAAATTTCGCCGATTTTCTGCTGCAGGCGGCGATACACTCGCCCTATCGGGGCGTACTCGCTACAGCCGGTTCGACGTAGTGTCAGCTACGCCTTCACCATCTTTCACTGCGTGCGCCCCGCCATGGCGGCGTCTCGACACCCTCGCGACGAAAACGGCGAGATTTGCAGGCTAGTTGATACTGGTCGGCCCCTGCATCTGTACGGCATGGATACCCGAGGTCTGCTCTTCGCCCGGCTGGGCATCGCGCACCTCGGTGATGGTGACGCGCACGATCAGTTCCTTGCCGGCCAGGGGATGATTGCCGTCAACGGTGACCTTGCCATCTTCGATGCGCGAGACATAGAAGACTTTGGTCTCTCCCTGGTCGTTCTTCATCTGCACTTCGGCACCAATCTCGCGAAACTGCGGCGGAACGTTCTCGATCACATCGGTAAAGGTAAGGCTGGGATCGTAGTCGCCGAAGCCTTGTGCCGCCGGCACCTTCACCTCGACCTGGTCGCCCACGCGCTTGCCAGCAACCGCCTTGTCCATATCACCGATCAGCTCGGTGTCACCACCATAGACGAAACCCAGAGGCAAATCGTGCTGCTCGACGACCTGACCGGTCTGATCGACGATAGTGTAGGTGAGTCCTACATATTTGCCGGGTTGAATGGATTCATCACTCATACTGCGTCTGCCTTCACCACATGATTGGGTGGCCGCCTCCTGCCCTCGCCCGCCTTTCAGGCCGCGTGGGCGACAGCAGGATAGCAAACGGCCCTGAGGTGATCACCGTCAGGGCCGTTCAGTTTAGCATCGCGCTGCTGCGCCTACCGTGTCTTGCGCAGACGCTCGATCGCGCGCAGCTGCGCAACCGCCTCGGCCAATTCCACCTGTGCCTTAGCCAGATCGATGTCTGCGGCATTGTTGGACAGTGCATCCTCGGCGCGCCGCTTTGCATCTTGCGCAGCGGCCTCATCGAGGTCGGCGGCTCGGATACCGGTGTCCGCCAGGACAGTGACCTTGAACGGCTGAACCTCGATTATCCCGCCGGACACGTAGAAGTGCCGTTGCTCCTTGCCACCACCCGGATCCACCCGGAGTTCGCCAGGTTTAAGCGGTGACACCAACGGGGCGTGGCGCGGTGCAATACCGATCTCGCCCATCAGCGCCGGTGCATAGACCATCTCACCCTGACCGGAGAAAAGGTGTCCTTCTGCGCTGACGATGTCGACATGGATGGTCATTGCCATCGGCTTTCTCCGATACTAAGTTTAGACGGCAGGCTCAGGCCTTTTCTGCCCTGGCGGCCGCTTCTTCGACATTGCCGCACATATAAAACGCCTGCTCCGGCAAGTGATCATACTCGCCCGCGAGGATCGCTTTAAAATCAGCGATGGTCTCTTTCAGGGTAACGTACTTGCCAGGGGAACCGGTGAATACCTCGGCGACAAAGAAGGGCTGAGACAGGAAACGCTGGATCTTGCGTGCCCGGGCCACAATCAGCTTGTCCTCTTCGGACAGCTCGTCCATGCCCAGGATGGCGATGATGTCCTTGAGCTCCTTGTAGCGCTGCAATACGCCCTGTACGCCGCGCGCCACCTCGTAGTGCTCGGTACCGACCACGTGTGGATCGAGAATACGCGAGGTGGAATCAAGCGGGTCCACCGCCGGATAAATCCCCAATTCCGCAACCTGGCGCGACAGCACCAGGGTGGCGTCGAGGTGAGCGAAGGTGGTGGCCGGCGAGGGGTCCGTCAGGTCATCTGCGGGGACATAAACGGCCTGGAAGGAGGTAATCGAGCCGGTCTTGGTCGAGGTAATGCGCTCCTGCAAGACACCCATCTCTTCGGCGAGGGTAGGCTGGTAGCCCACCGCCGAGGGCATACGACCCAGGAGTGCGGATACCTCGGTACCCGCCAGGGTGTAACGATAGATGTTGTCGACAAACATCAGCACATCGCGGCCTTCGTCACGGAAATGCTCGGCCATGGTCAGACCCGTCAGGGCTACGCGGAGACGGTTGCCGGGCGGCTCGTTCATCTGGCCATAGACCAGGGCCACCTTGTCGATGACGCCACCCTCTGTCATCTCGTGATAGAAGTCGTTTCCCTCGCGGGTACGTTCACCGACACCCGCGAATACCGAGAAGCCCGAGTGTGCAACGGCGATATTACGGATCAGCTCCATCAGGGTTACGGTCTTGCCGACACCGGCACCGCCGAACAGCCCGATCTTCCCGCCCTTGGCGATCGGCATGATCAGATCGATGACCTTGATGCCGGTCTCGAGGATCTCGGTCGTGGTCGCCTGGTCTTCAAGCTTGGGCGCTTCACGGTGGATAGGCATGCGCTCTTCGGTGGCGATCGGACCGGCATTGTCAACCGGATTGCCGAGCACGTCCATGATGCGTCCCAGGGTTGCCTGGCCGACGGGGACCAATATCGCTTGGCCGGTGTTGACGACTTCCAGGCCGCGCTTCAGACCGTCAGTGGACCCCATCGCGATGCAACGAGCGATACCGTCACCCAACTGCTGCTGCACCTCCAGCGTGATGTTCGCTGATTCGATTCTCAGTGCATCGTAAATGTTCGGCATGCCACCGCGCTGGAACTGAACGTCCACGACGGCGCCGATAATTTCCACGACATTACCCGTGCTCATTGGCTTTTCCTCTTGGCTGCCGCAGCAGCATCAGATCCGTATAGTCTAAATTCGTCCGGAAGCGTCACTGTTTCGCCTCCCCAATAGCTGTTACGACACGGCTGCGGCGCCGCCCACGATCTCAGAGATCTCCTGGGTGATGGCGGCCTGTCGAGCCTTGTTGTAGATGAGCTGCAACTCGTCGATTATGTCGCCCGCATTGTCGGTCGCCGACTTCATGGCAACCATTCGCGCCGACTGCTCACAGGCGCCGTTCTCCACCACAGACTGGTAGACCAGCGCTTCGATGTAGCGGGTCAGCAGCCCTTCGAGTACTTCTTTCGCGCCGGGCTCATAGATGTAATCCCAGTGGTGCGAGAGTTTTTCGGCGTCCTCGCCTTGTGCCAGCGGCACCAGCTGCGTGACGGTAGGCTGCTGCGTCATGGTGTTGATAAATTTGTTGTAGGCAATGCGAATTTCATCGATGTTGCCGTCGATGTAGTCGTCCAGCATCGCCTTGACGGTACCGACAAGGTCATCGATGCGCGGGGCATCACCCAGGTGGGTTGCCTGTGCGACTACCTTGCCGCCGACGCGACGGAAGAAACCGAGTGCTTTCGTACCGATGGTGCAGTACTGGACCTCGACACCTCTATCACGCAGTTCCCGAATCTCACGGACCAGATGCCGAAACAGATTGCTGTTGAGGCCACCGCAGAGGCCGCGATCGGAGGATACTATGATCAGGCCGACACGCTTGACCTCCCGTGCGTTCATGAACGGATGCTTGTACTCTGGATTGGAAAGCGCGACATGGCCTATGACCTGATGCATCTTTTCCGCATAAGGTCTGGTCTGCTCCATGCGATCCTGCGCCTTGCGCATCTTCGCCGCCGCAACCATCTCCATCGCACTCGTAATCTTCTGAGTGCTCTTGACAGAGGCAATCTTGGTACGGATCTCTTTAGCGCCAGCCATGTTTAACCTTCGTGTTTCGCTTGTTCAATCACCAGGGACACCAGACAGTGGAAACGAAACGCCCGAATTAGCGGGGCTTTCGTGACCTCTGTGTTTTGGCTTCTGTTACCAGCTGTGATTGGCCTTGAAGTCTTTGAGTGCCTCATGGAATGCAGCTTCCAGCTCGTCATTCCAATCCGCCTCGGCATTCACCTTCGCTACTAGCTCTGCGTGGTTCGCGGCCATGTAGCTGTGCAGCGCGGCCTCGAAAGACACGATTTTACTGATCTCGACATCATCGAGATAACCCTCGTTAGCCGAGAACAGCGAGACCGCCATGTCGCTAGTCGACAGCGGCGAGTACTGCGGCTGCTTCATCAGTTCAGTTACCCGCTGGCCACGCTCCAGCTGCTTGCGGGTCGCTTCGTCGAGGTCGGAGGCAAACTGGGAAAATGCTGCCAGTTCGCGGTATTGCGCGAGTGCCAGCCTTACACCACCGCCGAGTTTCTTGATGATCTTGGTCTGGGCCGCGCCACCGACGCGCGAGACGGAAAGACCGGCGTTGATCGCCGGTCGCAGACCGGCCGAAAACAGATCGGACTCGAGAAAGATCTGACCGTCGGTGATCGAGATAACGTTGGTCGGTACGAAGGCCGACACGTCGCCTGCCTGAGTCTCGATGATCGGCAACGCGGTCAGGGAGCCGGTCTTACCCTTGACCTCACCATTGGTGAACTTCTCGACATAGTCGGCGTTCACGCGCGACGCGCGCTCAAGCAGACGCGAGTGCAGATAGAAGACGTCGCCCGGGTAGGCCTCACGACCCGGCGGCCGACGCAGCAGAAGCGAAACCTGGCGATAGGCCCAGGCCTGCTTGGTTAGGTCATCAAAAATGATTAGTGCGTCTTCGCCACGATCCCGGAAATACTCACCCATGGTCGTGCCGGAGTAAGGTGCAATGTACTGCATGGCAGCGGCGTCCGCGGCCGGGGCGGCCACGATGATGGTGTGGTCCATGGCGCCATGCTCTTCGAGCTTGCGCACAAGGACGGCGATCGAGGAGTTCTTCTGGCCGATGGCGACGTAGATACACTTAATCCCCGTGCCTTTTTGGTTAATGATTGCGTCTATCGCAATGGCCGTCTTGCCGGTCTGACGGTCGCCGATAATGAGTTCACGCTGGCCGCGGCCGATCGGGACCATGGAGTCGATGGCCTTAATACCCGTCTGCACTGGCTGATCGACCGACTTGCGCTCGATGACGCCCGGGGCTATCTCTTCGATTGGCGCTGTCAGCTTGGCATTGATCGGGCCCTTGCCGTCCATTGGATTACCCAGTGAATCAACGACGCGTCCGAGCAGTTCGGGGCCGATCGGCACCTGGAGTACACGCCCGGTGCATTTCACCGAATCACCCTCGGTGATGTGCTTGTAATCACCTAGCACGACAGCGCCGACAGAATCACGCTCGAGGTTGAGCGCCAGGCCGAAAGTATTGCCGGGAAATTCCAACATCTCGTACGACAGCGCGTCGGCCAAGCCATGGATGCGGACGATACCGTCAGTGACAGAGACCACAGTCCCCTCGTTGTGGGCCTCTGTGGTCAGATCAAACTTCTCGATCTTGCTCTTGATCAGCTCGCTGATCTCGGAGGGGTTCAGTTGCATGATTGCTTTCCCGATTAGATTCCTAATTCGTTAGCCAGCTGGCTGAGCTGCCCGGAAACGGAGCCATCGATGACCATGTCGCCAGCGCGCAGGCGGAAGCCGCCGATCAGCTCGGGGTCTTGTTCACTGGTGATTCTGATCTCGCGTCCAAGCTTGCGCTTGAGTGCTTCGGCCAGTTGCTGTTCCAGCACCGGCTGGATCGCAAAGGCCGACTTAACCTCCACCTCCAGCAGGCCCTGGTGCTCGGCCTTGCGTACCTCGAAGAGACTGGCAATCTCAGGCAGTACAGACAGGCGGCCGTTTTCCACCAGTATGCGGACCAAATTCTGGCCTTCGTCACTCAGGCGGCTACCGCCTATGTCCAGCATGAGATCAGTCATCTGTGCCTTATCCAGCTTGGGACTGGCGATCAGAGCGGACAGTGACGGATCTTTCGCGGCAGTCGCAAGCATGTCGAGAGTGTCAGACCAAAGGTCTAGCTGGTCGGTCTCGACCGCGCGCGCGAAGACGGCTTCGGCGTAGGGTCGGGCGATTGTTGTAGCATCTCCAGCCATTCGATTGCCTTAAATCTGGTTAGCAACAGATTGGACGATGTCTTCGTTCGCGGCGGCATCGATCTCTCTGCGCAGGATCTTTTCCGCCCCCAGGACAGCCAGCTCAGCCACCTTGGTACGCAGGGCCTCGCGCGCCTTGTTGGTCTCCTGCTCTATCTCCGCCCGGGCTGCAACAAGTTGGCGGTTGCCTTCTTCCTTGCCTTTGTCGCGCGCCTCTTCGACGATCAGCGCGGCCTGTTTTTCCGCATTCGACTTGATCTCTGCGGCCTGTTGCTTGGCCTTGTGCAGATAATCCTTGGCACGCTTTTCGGCGAGCTCCTGTTCGTGCAGCCCGCGTTCAGCGGCAGCCAGGCCTTCGGCGATCTTGGCCTTGCGCTCGTCCAGCGCCTTGACCAAAGGCGGCCACACGTACTTCACGTTGAACCAAACGAACAGCGCGAAGGACACCAGCTGGGCAATAAGTGTCAGGTTGATATTCATCCCGAAACCTCTTCAGGGCGAGTTGAAACAGTTCGTGTATATCTGATCAACCGGCGAGCGCAAACAGAATATACATGCCCAAACCCACAGCGATCATCGGCACAGCATCGGTGAGGCCCATGACGATGAAGAACTGGGTGCGTAGCATGGGAATCAATTCCGGCTGGCGTGCGGCGCCTTCCAGGAAGCGACCACCCAGGACCCCGATACCGATGGCGGCGCCGACGGCACCCAGACCCATCATGATCGCAGACGCGATGACCAGCAGAGCTTGTTCCATGATTGTCTCCCGTTAGTTCAATCAGGTGATTAAAAGAAAAAAGTAAATTAATGGTGTTCCGCGTGCGCCATGTCCAAGTACACGATGGTCAGAGTCATGAAGATGAACGCCTGCAGTGTGATGATCAGGATATGGAAGATCGCCCAGCCAAGCTGAAGGACACCGCCGAAGAGGCCCAGGGCCCAGCCGCCGCTGTACATGACGGCGATGAGGATGAAGATCATCTCGCCCGCGTACATGTTGCCAAACAGACGCAGTGAGAGCGAAACCGGCTTGGCGAGCAAGTTCACACCTTCGAGGACGAGGTTGATCACCATGAAGAACGGCTTGAGCAGTGAGTTCTTGGTCTCGAACGGCATGCCCGTCAGCTCACCGACGAAGCCGCCAACACCCTTGATCTTGATGCTGTAATAGATGATCAGCACGAACACGCCCAACGCCAGCGCGAAGGTGATGTTCGGATCCGTACTGGGGACCACCTTCATGTAGTGGATACCCAGTAGTCCAGCGATGTACGGGATCAGATCGACGGGCACCAGGTCCATCACGTTCATCAGGAAGACCCAGATAAAAACCGTCATTGCGAGCGGTGCAACCAGATCATTCTTGCCGGAGAAGGAGCCGCGCACATTCATGTTGACGAAGTCGACGATCATTTCGACGAAGTTCTGCAGTCCCTGCGGCACCCCGGTGGTAACCGTCTGCGCAACTTTATAAAACAAATAACTGAACAATGCAGCGAGGCCGATCGACCAGAACATCGAATCGAGATGGATTGCCCAAAAGCCCATCTGCCCGACTTCATCGGCATTGTGCGCAACACCCCAGTGACCGTCCGGAAACTGACCAAAGGTGAGGTTGGTCAAATGGTGCTTGATGTACTCACCGGAAGTCAGAGTTTCAGAGCCAGCCATATTAGTTATCTCTGTTGCGTTCAACCGGCGATGCGATTCGCCAGCAACGGGGGTAAAACCTGCACCACGAAAAAGGCCCCAAACAGGGCCAGCGGACTTAACGGATCAGACAGCTTGATCACCGCCGCAAAAGCTATGCCGACAAAAGCCAGCTTCAGTAATTCTCCGCCGTAAAACTGGCCGACCAGTCTTCCCGGCTCGCCCGCGCTATAACGACCAAATACCCAATAGGCGAATAGGGCATTGGCAATTACGGCTGTCGCACCGCCTAGGAAGGCAAAAAGACCTTCCCGCGGACCGAACATCAGCCCCACCGCGGTAACGACCAGGGCGGCAACCACCTGCGCGATCAGAATCCGCTTGGCCCGATGAACATCAAGGTTTTGCATCGGCTGCATGTCCGCGCCGTCGATCGAGCCGACTAGAGCGCGCGAAGTATAAGAATTAGGCTGTATGAGGTCAAACGATCGTCTGATCAATAATCTAAAGGATTACCCTAGAAAAACCCTTTGGCTGACCCCCTAGCCTGCATATCTCAGCGATCTCCTGCTGCGGCCTCCGATACACTCGCCATGACCGGGCGTACTCGTTGCAGGCGTCTCGGCGCCCTCGTTACGAAAAACGGTCAGGTGTGCAGGCTAACGGATATGATCGAGGATTCCTTCGAGCTCCTCGAAGTTGTTGTAGCTGATCACCAGCCGCCCGCTGCTACCGGCACCCTGCTGCAGGGAGACCTTAGCACCGAGGCGATCGGTCAGATCGGACAGCAGGCGACGTACATCGGGGTCTTCCCCGACCGGCTCAGCGGATGGTTTGGGCGGCTGAGACAACCGCCGCACCAAGGCCTCGGTCTCGCGCACCGACAGCCTCTTGGCAGCCACCTTGGTCGCCGCCGCCGTCTGCGTTGCGCCTTGTAAAGCGAGCAAGGCCCTTGCGTGCCCCATTTCAATCTCACTGCGCTCAACCATCTCCTTGACCTCCGGATTCAGATCGAGCAAGCGGATTAGATTGGTGACTGTGGTACGCGACTTGCCTACCGCCTGCGCGACCTGCTGATGGGTCAGCTCGAATTCGTTCAGCAGTCGATGCAGTGCACCTGCCTCCTCCAGCGGATTGAGATCATCGCGCTGAATGTTCTCGATCAACGCCATGGCCATGGCGGACTGGTCATCGACATCGTAAATCACCACAGGCACATCGGCCAGGCCGGCGATCTGGGCGGCTCGCCAGCGCCGCTCTCCAGCGATAATCTCGTATTGCCGGTCGCCGCCGACGGGGCGCACCACGATCGGCTGAACCATGCCCTGGGCTGTGATCGAGTCGGCCAGTTCACGCAGCCTGTCTTCGTCGAAACTGCGTCTCGGTTGATAGCGCCCTCGCCTGATGATGTCGACAGGCAGGCGATGGGCGTGGCCGGTGCCGGCGACAGCCGGGTTCTCGGTATCGTTGTCTTGGGCGGCGGTCTGGGAGGCGCCGAGCAGCGCATCCAGTCCACGGCCGAGGCCTCGTTTCTTAACCATGGTCAGGCAGGTGCGCTCGAATTCTGCGGGATGTGGCGACGCGTCATTTCACTGGCCAGCGCCATGTAACTGATTGCACCGCGCGAACTTTGATCATACAGCAGGACCGGGAGGCCATGGCTAGGCGCCTCGGCCACGCGCACGTTGCGCGGTATCATGGTGCGGAAGACCTTGTCGCCAAAGTGTTGTATCAACTGCGCCGAAACCTGGTTATCGAGGTTGTTCCGCGGGTCGTGCATGGTGCGAACAATACCCTCCATCTCCAGCCGAGGATTGCGATGGTCCTTGATCTGCTGCACGGTCGCCAGTAGGGACGACAACCCTTCCAATGCGTAGTATTCCGTCTGCAGTGGCACAAGTACGCTGTCTGCTGCCACCAGTGCGTTGAGCGTGAGCATGTTGAGTGACGGTGGACAGTCGATCAGGATGTACTCATAGCCGTCGACCACGGGTTCCAGAGCCAATGCAAGGCGCCGTTCGCGCAGTGGGGCCTCCAGCAGACGAACCTCGGCCGCGGTGAGATCGCTGTTCGACGGCAGCACATCATAACCGGCGGCGCCGGCGGTCTGAATGCAATCGGCGAGCGCGACCTCGCCCATCAGGGCCTCCAGCGTAGATAGCTCGATATCCTGCTTGTCGATACCGCTGCCGGTGGTCGCGTTTCCCTGTGGATCGAGGTCGATCAATAGTACGCGTCGCCGCATGGACGCCAGTGCAGCCGCGGTATTGACGGCCGTGGTGGTCTTGCCCACACCACCCTTCTGATTGGCAATCGCGATTATTCGTCCCATGGTCGTCAGACTGGACCCCATCTTCCTGCCGAATCCGACGGCTGGGTCAAACATCATAACGAGGCGGTCAAAAAAAGATACCCTGCAAAACTCCAAAGACCCCGCCAGCAGGAGGCCGGATAGGGTCAGTTGCTCTGCGTTCATGGCCCCCTATCGGGGCGGTGATCCCGCTTCACAATCACCAGATGACGCCGCGCCCGCTCGCCTGGCACCTGGAGCGGCACTAATTCGACGCACCAGCCGGGCGGCAGCCTGGCGATCTCGTCGATCGGCGCGGCACCTTTCATGGCCAGGCAGCGCCCGCTCTCGGTGAGCAGTGGCGCCGTTGCCTTCAGCATTTCCGCCAGTGCAGCGAACGCGCGCGAAGTGATCAGTGCATAGTGTTGCGATCGGTCCAGCTGCTCGACGCGGCCATGGATTATCTCGACATTTGCCAGGCCCAGCTCGCTGGCCGCTTGTCGCAGAAAACGTGTCTTCTTGCCGCTGCTGTCGAGTAGGCAAAAATCCACCGCCGGACGGGCGATCGCGAGTGGGATGCCCGGCAGACCGGCGCCGGTGCCAACATCCAGCACCGGACCACTGTCGACCCATGGGAGGACGGACAGACTATCGAGCAAATGGCGTGCGACCACTGCCTTGGGATCTCGCACCGCGGTGAGATTATAGCGGCGGTTCCATTTCGTCAGACGCTGCAGATAGCCCACCAAGGCCGCCTGTTGCGCCCTATCGAGCGCAATCCGCATGGCGTCTAGGCCGCTGGCCAGTTGGCGCTGCCAATCGGCAGCTTGCTCGCCGGATTGGGTCATGCGATCAGTGTAAGATCGCAGCCCGGTAAGCGGAAGCGGCAACCATGATCAGGATCTACGGCATTACACAGTCGCGCGCCTTTCGGCCACTTTGGCTGCTCGAGGAATTGGGCGTGGAATACGAACACATTAGGCTCGACTACCGCGGCGACGACCTGAATGATCCGGCATTCCGTAATCTAAATCCCAATGGCCGAGTGCCCACGCTGGTAGACGGCGAACTGGTGTTGTGGGAATCCATGGCGATCGACCTCTATCTGGCGCGCAACTACGGGGCTAAAGCCGGTTTGTGGCCAGATGACGTCGCAGGTGAGGCACTGACCTGGCAGTGGTCTTTCTGGGTAATGACCGAGATCGAACGCCCGCTGCTGACCGTATTGATGCACAACCGGGTGCTGCCCGAGGAGAAACGCGACTCGGCGCGAGTAAGTCATAATCTTGGGGTATTAAAGGCCCCGTTTGGCGTGATCGATCACGCCCTTCAGGGTCGCGACTACTTAATCGGAGAGCGCTTCACTGTAGCGGATTTGAATGTCGCCGCCGTGTTCGCCTGGTGCAAACCCGCACGCGTCCCGCTCAAAGACTATCCCGATCTGAACCGTTGGTTGACCCAATGCCTGGCCCGGCCCGCGTGCAAGCAGGCACAGCGCCGTTAGACTGGGGATTGTGCGAAAGTCTCGGGAATCGCGGCGTGATGGCCGCATTCGTGAGATCAGCGGATCAAGCTGGGTGCAGCGTGGCCAGCTGGAACAGGGCTCTGAACAGGATGGCGTTGTCGTGAATGACACCGAACACGCGGTAGCGCTGAGCCAACAAGTTCGCGGGAGAATGCCGCGTCGCGGTTTCCTCGAGCGGGCCTTCGACCAGTAGATGCAGACGCTCGTTGCTGCGCAGCGTGGATTGCAGGCGGCGATCCACCGAGATCTGATGGTTGGTATAGACCACCGGATCTGCGTGAAAGTCATAGTCCTGCTGCCAGGCCTTCTCGAGCAGGCCGCACGACGACAGAGCCGCCGTGAACATCGGCGGGAAAGAGACGTAATCCGCGAGTTCGTCAAAGTAATCCTGCTGCGCGCCAAGTCCGGCCAAGACAAAGTTCTTGCCGTTGCTGGTAGTGAGAAACTTGCGCTTCAGGAAAAACCGCCCGTCGGCAATCATCGTCCGATCGGGTAGCTGCGAGAGATCCGGCAAATTCGAGAGATCGGCGTCGGCGAGAAAGCGAGGCGCTGCACTCTCACTCTGGACACCCATCAGAACGGGGGTATTGTCGTCCCTGCGCAATATAGCGCGGGTCGAGAGGCCCCCGTTAGAGGCGGTCTTGTCGACGGTGTTGCGCAACTCGACGTCGAAATGCTCTCCCGGCCTCAGTGCACCAACGAAACGGAACTCGTAATTGCTGAAGTTGAGTCCGCGATCCGTGCCCAACGACGCACCCACGCCGCCACGGTGACGACGCTCGATCAGATCAGAGACCAGGAACTCCGTCTGAAAGCCCAGCACGATGGTCGAACCAAAGGGATTGTCCCGAATGGCCCGCCAACGCGCGGGATCGTGGAAGGGGTTGAAATCATCCGTGGTATTGCGCGCCACATCGATATGCAACTGCTCGAAACAATAGCGACCTCGCGGTGTGCTCATGGCAATACTCGGAGCACCGCCTGTGCGTGGAGATTATCTGTTAGTGCTAGCACGATGAGGCACAGGCCGTGATCAGGCAGATCGCTTCTTCAAATGGATCATCAACAGCGATACTGCCGCCGGCGTAACCCCCGGGATGCGGCCGGCCTGTCCAATGGTCTCAGGTCGGTGGCGTGACAGCTTCTCACTGACCTCTGCCGACAGCCCTTTCACGCGCGCATAATCCAGCATGATCGGCAGACGGATCGCCTCGGCCCGGCGTGTCCGTTCCACTTCATCACGCTGGCGCTCGATGTATCCCGAGTACTTGGCCTGGATCTCGACCTGCTCAGCGACCTGATCGCGCAAATCGCCGTCGATATCGGCCGATCCGACACTCGGTATTGCGCAGACCTTGGGGTAATCAACGCCCGGCCGGTTCAGCAGATCCAGGGCCCGTGACGGCTTGCGCAGTGGGTCGCCGCCAAGTGCCGGCGCGCCTGCTGGCATCAGATTTTCGGGGCGGACCCACGTGTCGCGCAGGCGTTGCTGCTCGCGCTCGATGGCCTCGCGCTTGCGCTCGAAAAACGCCCATCGAGCGTCGCCTATCAGCCCCATGGCGCGCCCTGTTTCGGTGAGTCGCAGATCGGCATTGTCCTCTCGCAGCATCAGACGGAACTCGGCGCGAGAAGTGAACATGCGGTACGGCTCGGTGGTGCCGCGGGTGGTGAGATCATCGACCAAGACGCCGAGATAGGCCACGTCGCGACGTGGCGACCAGCTGTCGCGCTGCTGTACCTGGCGCGCCGCATTCAATCCAGCCAGCAGGCCCTGCGCGGCGGCCTCTTCATAGCCGGTGGTGCCGTTGATCTGCCCGGCGAAGAAGAGGCCATGAATGAACTTCGTCTCCAGCGAGGGCCTCAGGTCGCGGGGGTCGAAGAAGTCATACTCGATGGCATAGCCCGGCCGGGTAATGCGCGCATCCTCAAAACCACGCATCGAGCGCACCAACTCCCACTGCACGTCGAACGGCAGCGACGTGGAGATGCCATTGGGGTAGACCTCAATGCTTGTAAGACCCTCGGGTTCGATAAAGATCTGGTGCGAATCCTTGTCCGCAAAGCGCACCACTTTGTCTTCGATCGACGGACAATACCTCGGGCCTACACCCTCGATCACACCGGTATACATCGGCGAGCGCGACATACCGCCGCGAATCACCTCGTGCGTACGCGCATTAGTACGGGTTATGTGACAGGAAACCTGGCGGGGATGTTCGGCTCGGCAGCCCATGAAGGAAAACACCGGCTCCGGATTATCGCCAGGTTGCACCTCGAGCCGTGAATAATCGATCGTGCGATTGTCGATACGTGGTGGCGTCCCGGTCTTCAGACGCTCGACAGCGAACGGTAGCTCGCGCAACCGGCGGGACAGCGCATTGCTCGGCGGATCACCGGCGCGCCCTCCCTGATAATTTTCCAGACCAATATGGATGCGTCCGCCAAGAAAGGTGCCGACAGTCATTACCACGGCACTGGCGCGAAAGCGCAGACCCATCTGGGTGACCACCCCTGTGACGCGCTCACCCTCGATAATCAAATCGTCGACCGCCTGTTGGAACAGATCGAGGTTTGGCTCGCTCTGCAGGGCGTCGCGCACCACCGCCTTGTACAGCGCGCGGTCGGCCTGCGCACGGGTCGCGCGCACTGCTGGACCCTTTCGCGAATTCAGGGTGCGGAACTGAATTCCGGCACGGTCGGCCGCGCGCGCCATCAAGCCACCCAGGGCATCGACCTCACGCACTAGGTGGCCTTTGCCGATGCCGCCGATGGCCGGATTACAGCTCATCGCGCCGAGCGTCTCTATGCTGTGCGAAAGCAACAGCGTCTTGACCCCCATGCGTGCGGCCGCCAGCGCCGCCTCGGTTCCGGCATGGCCGCCGCCGACTACGATCACGTCGTAGACCTGTGCATGGAGCATCCAAGGGTTCCTCTAGATGGGCCAAGCCGGCATGGTGCTGAGTACGCCTGTCGACCTGGGGACAGAAAAATCCAAGGCCTATTCTAGTTGAATCGCACCCTACCGGGTAACTGTTGCTATCTTGCACGCGATCGCACTGCCCATCGGATCACTACGCAGCCGGGGGTTGTTAGACTGGAGAATCGGGTACGCTAGCCGATAGTCTGGCTGTCGGTCATCAGCAGAGAGCAAACTGAAAATGCACGAAGGCGCATTGAATTCTTCCGTGGCGCCCGGTGATGGCGCCATCCTGCGCCAGGTCCTGGAGGACGCCGGCAGACTGATTGTCGGCAAACAGGACACCCTGCGCCTTGCATTGACCTGTCTGCTGGCCGGCGGGCACCTACTGATTGAGGATGTGCCCGGCGTCGGCAAGACAACTCTGGCACATCTGCTGGCGCGGCTGCTCGGTCTGGATTTTCAACGCGTCCAGTTCACTGCGGACATGCTGCCCGCCGATATTCTCGGTGTGTCGATCTACGACCGCGAGGAGGGCTGCTTTCACTTCCATCCCGGACCCGTATTCGCCCAGCTCGTCCTGGCCGACGAGATCAACCGTGCCACACCGAAGACCCAAAGTGCGCTGCTCGAGGCGATGGAAGAACGCCAGGTTACGGCAGATGGTGAGACACGCGAGCTGCCCGAGCCGTTCTTCGTGATCGCTACTCAGAATCCACGGACCCAGATAGGCACCTTCGGGCTGCCAGAATCCCAGCTCGATCGCTTCCTGATGCGCATAAGCCTCGGCTACCCGGATCCTTCCGCCGAGCGCACGCTATTGGACGGCGGCGACCGCCGTGCGATGCTCAAAGAGGTGTCGGCGCGCATCGACCCAGCTACATTGCTGGCGTGGCAGTCACATGTCGAAAGCGTCTATGTCTCGCCCGCGCTGCTCGACTATGTCCAGGCGCTGCTTGCGGCCACGCGCGCCTCGCCGCGCTGGGAACTCGGTCTGTCCCCGCGCGCCGGGCTCGCGTTGCTGCGCGCCGCCCGCGCCTGGGCGATGATCGATGGCCGTGCGCAGGTTGTACCGGAAGACGTGCAAGCGGTGTTGCCGAGTGTGGCCGGTCATCGTCTCACCTGGCTGGATGGCGACGGCACTGACCCCATCGAACAGCTCATTCAGAGCGTGGCCATTCCCTGAGCGCATGACTGAAGCAGGCTCGACATGAGGCTGGCAGACTTTCTGCGCATTGAGCAGGCGTCTGCCGCCGGTCACGCGCAGATCAATAGTCGTCGCATTTATATCTTGCCAACCCGCTACGGTCTGATCTTTGGCGCCCTGTTATTCCTGATGCTGCTGGGCGCAGTCAACTATGGCAACAATCCCGCCCATCTGTTGACCTTCCTGTTGGCCGGTCTCGCCAGCAATGCGATCTATCTGACCTGGCGCAACCTGCACGGCCTACGCCTGGTCTGCCAGGGCGCACCCGCCGTATTCGCCGATGAACCTGGCCAGTTTCTCGTCGAGCTGGACATGGACGAGCGCGAACGCCCGGCGATTCAACTGATGCTCGAAGACAGTGAGGCTGTCCTCTTGGATCTGCGTGCCGGCAGCGGGCGCGAAGCGCGCAGTCTGGCCTTGGAGGGGATGCCGCGCGGTCTACAACGGCTCGGGCGCCTGGTGATCAGCACCCAATATCCGCTCGGCCTGTTTCGCGCCTGGTGTTACCTCGAATGCGATCGGCCGATCTTGGTCTATCCCCGGCCTGGCGAGTCGTGGACACCCACCGGCGGCGAGGGTGAGGACACGCTGAGTGGGGAGTTCGGCAGCGGCAACGACGATTTCATGGGGTTGCGAGGCTATCGGCCGGGCGATCAGCCCTCGCAGATAGACTGGAAAAGCTACGCACGCGACCGGGGCCTGAATACCCGAATGTTCAGCGGACAGGCGACAGCGCCGGTCTGGATAGATTGGCAACAGGCACCGGGCCGTGATACCGAGTCACGTATCTCGGCCTTGGCGCGCGCTATCATCGACGCGGAGGCCGGCGGCAGGCGGTATGGCCTGAGGACCCCGGAGGGTGTGTTCCAGCCAGCTAGCGGACCTGCGCATCGGCATCAGTGTCTGCGTCATCTCGCGCTGTTCGGTGCGGATCATGCGTGACGCGCTGGCCAGGCTGCCGATACCGGCGCGCTTGCTCACCGCACTGTTGTTGCTGCTCGGTGCGCTGGTGGCGCCGCATGCCGCAAACCTCAACCCGCTGATCCTCGTATTCTTCTATATCGCCACGCTGTGGCGCCTGATCGCACAGCGACAACCCGAGGTAATGCCGCGTCGTTGGCTGCTGATGCTCCTGATGATTGCGGCGATGGCGCTGGTGGTAGCTACGACCCACGTGGCCGACGGTCGTCTTGCCGGGACCGCGCTCCTGATAGTGATGTTAGGGCTGAAGCTGCTCGAGCTGCGCGCTCGTCGCGATATCCATATCGCGGTTTTTCTGGGTTATTTTCTGGTAATGACGCAGTTTCTTTATGACCAGTCTCTCTCGCTGGCTGTCTATCTGTTCGCCGGGGTGATCGCGCTGATGTCGATTCAGGTGGGACTCAGCCGGGTGGATCTCGAATTGCGTCTACAGCTGCGCAATACCCTGGCGATGCTCGCCGGCGCACTGCCGCTGGCGCTGGTGGTATTCCTGCTGTTCCCGCGTCTGAGCGATCCGCTGTGGGGCGTGAATGTATCCAGCGCGGTCACCGGCATCAGCGACAACATGAGCCTCGGTGATATCGGCAGGCTCAGTCAGTCGAACGAGACCGCCTTCCGGGTGCGTTTCTTTGGCGAATCCCCGGAACCGGATGAGCGTTACTGGCGCGGGCCGGTACTCTGGCACACCGACGGTCAACGCTGGACGGCCGGGCGACACCCAGTGCGTCCGCTGCCGCCGGGCCCAGTCGCTTCGCAGCCCATCGACTATGAGGTCACACTCGAGCCTACCGGCGAATACTGGTTGTTCGGACTGGACGTCGTGACCGATAAGCCGGCTGCAGCCCTTCTCAACAGCAACTATAGCCTTGTCGGTACGCAGCGGGTCAATCAGCGTCACACCTACCGCGCGGTCTCTGATCCCGGGTTTCGCATGCAGCAGTTGAGCGAGCGCGAGCGAGACATGGCCCTGCAATTGCCGGCGCGGGTCTCACCCAGGGTCAGCGAGCTGGTGGGCAGCTGGCGCGCGGCCAGTGATCCGCAGCAACCACTGCAGGTGGTGCAGCAGGCGCTGGCCTACTTCCGCGAGCAGCCGTTCGTGTACACACTAGCGCCCGGCGAGCTGCAAGGTGATGTGGTCGATCAGTTTCTATTCGAGACCCAGCGCGGTTTCTGCGAGCACTACGCCGGCAGCTTTGCGCTGTTGATGCGCGTCGCCGGCATCCCTTCCCGAGTAGTGCTCGGCTATCAGGGCGGCGAGGAGAATCCGCATGCCGACCACTGGACGGTACGCCAGTCCGATGCCCATGCATGGACCGAGGTCTGGCTGCCTAGGCTCGGTTGGTGGCGGGTGGATCCGACAGCGGCCGTGGCCCCCGAACGGGTCGAGCAGTCGATCAACACAGCGTTATCACAGAACAGCGACCAGATTGTCTTTAGCATCGATGACCCGGGCGTAATCGGGTCCCTCTGGCGTAATGCGGCGTGGCTAGCGGACGCCGTCGATCTGGGATGGCATCGCTGGGTGACAGGGTTCACCGCCGATCGCCAAAGCAGCCTGCTAGAGATGATTGGACTCCGCGACGTCAAAGGCCTGGGGCTTATCCTGACAATGACAATTGGCGCCGCGTTGGCGATAACCCTGGTTTACATCGTCGCGCAATTGCCGCGCGGGCGGACCCAGGATCCGCTACCCGCCCTGTGGCAGACCCTGTTGCACAAACTCCAGCGTGCCGGTGTCCGCGCCCCGCCATGGCAGGGTCCGGATACGATCTGTACCGTGGCGGCCAAGTCCTTCCCGCAGGCGCGCGATCAATTGCTGGCCATCAACCGAATGTATATTCAGCTGCGTTATGGGCAGAGCGGGAGCCGGCGGCAAGTCGGCGCACTGCGCAGACGCATCGCTCGACTCAGGCTCAAGTCAGACTAGCCGGGCGGCGGCACGCAGGTCTCGGGGTTAACCTGCAAATCTCACCGATTTCCTGCAGCGGGCGGCGATCCACTCGCGCTAACGGGGCGTACTTGCCGCAGCAGGGATGCTGCCGTCGAGCCTCCATGGATGGATTCACAGCGTCCCTCGGCTCGAATGCGCCGGCACGCAAGTGCTCAAGCAGGTGCAGTTGGCGATAACGACGTAATGAGGCCCAGTCAGGTAGGACCTGAACACGCCTTGAGTGCACCCCACAGGCCGACTCACTTACCGATACAGAAACTGCTGAAGATCTCGCCTAGCAGATCGTCAGCGCTAAACTCGCCGGTAACCTCGGACAACGCGAGCTGCGCCTGGCGCAGGTCTTCGGCCAACAGCTCACCCGACCGGCTCTTCACCAGGGCATCTTGCCCGGCAAGCAACGCTGCCCGCGCCCGTGCTATTGCATCGAGATGGCGGCGACGCGCACTGAAGTCGCCTTCGGCCGCGCCATCATAGGTCACCAGTCCCTTGAGATAGTCGCGCAAGACATCCACGCCCGCACCCGTCTTGGCGGATAGGCTGATCTCCGGCATTCCTTGGTGTTCATGGCGTCCAATCGGGGCATCGACTAGATCGGCCTTATTGCGCACCCTGGTGACCGCCAAGGTATCCGGCAGGCCGGCGTCCACCAATCCGATTGCATTAGGGTCTTGGTAAGCGTCGAATACCCACAGTGCATGATCAGCGCGGGTGATTTCGTGCCGTGCACGACGCACGCCCTCGCGCTCCACGTCGTCGTTGACCTCGCGCAATCCGGCAGTGTCAACGATATGGACAGGGAGTCCATCGATATCGATCTGTTCACGCAGCACGTCACGGGTGGTGCCGGGGACATCCGTAACGATGGCACTGTCTTGGCCGGTCAGCGCATTCATCAGGCTGGATTTACCGGCGTTGGTGAGCCCGGCGATGACCAGCGTCATACCATCTCGCAGCAGCCTGCCGGTATGCGCCTTGCGCGACAGCTCGAGGACTCGTTCGATCAGGCCGATGAGTTCGGTCTCGACATGGCTATCCGCGAGGAAATCTATCTCCTCCTCGGGAAAGTCGATGGCGGCCTCGACGTACACCCGCAGGCGGGTAATGTCGCTGACCAGGGCATGAATCAAATCGGAGAAGCGACCGCTGAGCGAGCGGACGGCAGAACGCGCCGCCGCCTGGGTCTGGCTTTCAATCAGGTCGGCAATTGCCTCGGCCTGTGCGAGGTCGAGCTTGTCGTTCATGAAAGCACGGCGGGAGAATTCCCCTGGCGCCGCGAGCCGCGCACCCAGTTCGATCACCCGCCGCAGCAAAAGATCAAGCACCACCGGCCCGCCGTGGCCCTGCAACTCGAGCACATCTTCGCCGGTGAAAGATGCGGGCGCCCGGAAGTACAGAGCAATACCCCAGTCGATCGGCTGCTGCTGCGAATCAAAAAAGGCACCGTAGTGCGCTTCGCGGGGCGCCGGCAGCCAGCCTAGCACGCCTTGGGCAACCGCCCGCGCTCCCTTGCCGGAGATCCGCAGGATACCGACACCCCCGCGGCCAGGTGGTGTCGCAATTGCAGCGATGGTATCGGCAGCCGGATCGGCCAACACGCCGGCTCAGGCCTTTGCGCCTTCTTCGATGCGTTTGGTGATCACCCACTGTTGTGCAATAGACAACAAGTTGTTTACCACCCAGTACAACACCAAACCCGAGGGGAAGAACGCGAACATCACCGTAAACACCACCGGCAGGAACATCAGGATCTTTGCCTGCATTGGATCCGGCGGTGGTGGATTGAGTTTCTGCTGCACGAACATCGAGACGCCCATAATCAGCGGCAGCACGAAGTAGGGGTCTTTGATCGACAGGTCATCGATCCATAGGATCCAGGGTGCCTGGCGTAGCTCTACGCTTTCCAGTAGAACCCAATACAATGCAATGAAAAACGGGATCTGTACGAGCATCGGCAGACAGCCGCCGAGGGGGTTTATCTTCTCCGTCTTGTACATCTCCATCATCGCCTGCTGCATGCGCTGCTTATCGTCACCGTAACGATCTTTCAGGGCCTGGATTCGCGGCGTCAGCTTGCGCATATTGGCCATGGAGCGGTAGCTGGTCTCGGAAAGCTTGAAAAAGGCCAGCTTGATCAGAATGGTGAAGATTATGATCGTCCATCCCCAGTTGTGGACCAACGCAAAAATCTGTTCCAGCACCCAGTACATCGGTTTGGCAATGAACACCAGCCAACCGTAATCGACTGTGAGGTCAAGTCCTTGTGCGAGCTTTTCGAGCTCCGCCTGCAGTTTGGGGCCGACGAACAACACACCGGTGAAACCAGCACTGTTGCCGGGATCGATACTCTTGGCCGGAGTGTAGCTCCCAATCACTGCCCGGCCATTGGCGAGACGCTTGCCGTAGAAGTGTTGCTGTTCACCGCGCGGGGGTACCAACGCAGCAAGAAAATAGTGCTGGATCATCGCTATCCAGCCATCGATAACATCCCGATCGAGTTTACCGGCGCCAAGTTCTTCGAAATCGTACTTCTGGTATTTGTCTTGCTGACTGTAGATGGCACCTCCGGTGTAGGTGTACATGAAGGCGTTCCCGGTGTCGGCGGGCTCACCACGTTGAAGCTGCCGATACTCGCGCCCCACCCACGGTGAATCAGAGTTATTGGTGACCAGGTGCTCAAGTTTTACCGCGTAGGTACCGCGCCGAAAAGTGTAGCGTTTGATAACTTTGACACCATCTTCGGACTGCCAGTGCAGATCAACGACTAGTTCATTCTCGCCTGCGGCAAGGTCGTAGCGCTCCGCATCTGCGGTGAACAATGCCTCGTGGGTCGGCGTACGTTCCTTGTCCGCTCCCAGCAGTCCGGACTGTGCGATGAAATAATCAGATGGGCGTTGGCTCAGTAGGAGGTATTTTACGTTTGGTTGATCGACGGCGACGGGATATTGCATCAGTCGGGCGTCGACGATAGTGCCACCGCGCGGGTCAATGGCCAGATCCAGGGTGTCGGTGCGCACTTCGATCAGACGTGCATTGGCAGCAGCTGTCGACGGTGTCTCGCCCGGCATGGTCGGCATGGCACTATCGATATCCGCCCGCTGCGGCGCATCCGGGGTTTCACCGAAGACAGTCGATGGCTGAACAGGCTGCTGAGCTGCAATTTGATTACGTGGTCCGTAATCTTGCTGCCATGCCTGATAGATGAGCATGCCGATGAAAGCCAATGCCATGAAGAGCAAGAGTCTGACGTTATCCATCTGCCTAAAGGTCAAATCCAACGTAGAGTGGCGCCGCAAAAGGCCGCAGTTTAACCCGTATGCCTGGCCTCCGCACCGCGGCACTGTGACACGATAAAATGCATCAAGGGTTCGGTGAGTTCACAGCTTCCGCCAGTCGCAGAAAGTGGCGAAGCAGTGCATTGCAAAGCGTAGTTTTGTCCGTTATCGCCGCTGTGGCGCGTGCCATCACTACCAGATCCAGACCTTCAAGCTCAGCACGATGAAGGCGGAAGACATCACGCGCCAGCCGCTTCAGCCGGTTTCTATCGACGGCTCTTCGCACTTGCTTCTTTGAAATTGCCAAACCGAGTCGAGCGGTCGTGGTACCTTCGTTCGGAGCCGCGAGGACCGTAAAAAAGGCGTCAGCCGAGCGACGGGATTTTGCGAACACACGCGCGTACTCCGCAGCAACGGTGAGACGTGCCGTCTGCGGAAAGCGCCTGTCTAAGATCTGGGCGAGCCCTTGTTCCCTTCGGGTTTCTTAAGGGGCTAGACGCGCACGGCCTTTCGCACGTCGCGCATTAATGACTTTTCGGCCACTTCGGGTAGCCATACGGGCCCGGAAGCCATGGGTGCGGGCGCGCTTTAAGCGGCTTGGTTGGAAGGTGCGTTTCATGACTAAGTTCCGGGCTTTCTCAGCAGTTGGTGTTCGATGACGCGCTTCGGTTGTGGCCGCACAGACTCGAGAGCACGCTGATCGCGAGGCCGCGAGAGAATAGGTGGATTATCCAGACAAGTCAACGCCGTCTTGGAGAGATGGGGCACCCCTCAACCGAAGCGCTGCGCGAAAGCCTGCTGCAGATTGAGACACTCTCTGGTTTGTAAGCATTCACTTTCATTAAGACCCCTTTTTATAAAAGTCCTCCGAATCAATCAGGCTGTGGATAACTAGATCTACAGCGTTTACACTATGGCGTCCGTTCACCAAATTCTACAGGCGGTCCGGAGACACGACCAAGTCGGTAAGCATCGGGATTGGACAGACGGAATCCCATCGGCCCTAGCGGTGTTGGGATGTTGCAAAAAATAATTCATACCTCCGATACCGGCCTCTGCGCGGTGGCGGCTACAAGGCAGATTTCCAAGAAAATGACTATTGACCCCTGGCAGCACTGCCTTAATCGGCTTGGGAACGAAATACCCAATCAGCAGTTCAACACTTGGATCCGACCCCTACACTGCATCCAAGAAGACCAACACTTGCGGCTTATGGCGCCAAACGCCTTCGTTCTAGACTGGGTAAAGAAGCACTATCTCGAACAAATGCGGGGTTATGTGATCGATCTAGGGCAGGGCGGAGCGCTCAAGATCAGCCTCGAGATAGGCAGTGCGCCGCGCCGCCTGGCGGCTGCCGCTAAAGCCCCGCCGGCCCGAGACAGTGCCGTCGACGCTGCAACTCAACCCAGACAACCACCGTCGGTTGCGGTTAAGCCGACAACGAATCCCGACTTCACCTTCAGCAGCTTCGTCGAGGGTAAATCTAATCAGCTTGCGCGCGCTGCAAGTATGCAAATTGGCGACAATCCCGGTAGCGTCTATAACCCTCTCTTCATCTATGGTGGTGTTGGTCTTGGCAAGACACACTTGATGCACGCTGTCGGTAACCGCATCCTGCACAACAACCCGGGCGCACAGGTTTTGTACATGCACTCGGAGGGATTCGTTGCTGAGATGGTAAAGGCGCTGCAGCACGGCACTATCGATAATTTCAAGCGCAAGATGCGCTCTGTAAATGCGCTGTTAATCGACGATGTGCAGTTCTTTGCCGGTAAGGAGCGATCGCAGGAAGAATTCTTTCACACCTTTAATGCCCTGTTCGAATCACAACAACAGATCATCCTAACCAGTGACCGTTTCCCAAAGGAGGTGGACGGTCTGGAAGACCGCTTGAAGTCACGGTTTGGCTGGGGTCTGACAGTCGCTGTAGAACCGCCCGACCTCGAGACACGCGTTGCGATCTTGAAAAGCAAGGGCCAACAACTTTTCGATGTGGAACTGCCTAACGAAGTGGCCTTCTTCATTGGTAAGCGAGTACGCTCCAACGTGCGTGAACTTGAGGGGGCACTGCGTCGTATCGTAGCGAATTCCCATTTCACCGGCCGACCGATCACCATTGAGTTTGCCAAAGAGGCCCTGCGCGACATGATCGCAGCGCAAGACAAACTCGTGACAGTCGAAAACATACAGCGCACCGTCGCTGAGTATTACAAGATCCGAACGTCCGATCTGTTATCTGCGCGGCGCAGTCGAACGATTGCCCGACCTCGGCAGGTGGCGATGACCTTAGCCAAAGAGTTGACGAATCACAGTCTACCGGAGATAGGGGCGGCGTTCGGCGGTCGAGACCACACCACGGTACTCTACGCGACCCGCAAGATCGCCGAACTGCGAGACAGTGACCATCGGGTTGAAGAGGATTACAACAACCTGTTGAGAACCCTAAGCAATTGATGTTGGGCAAAGCGGAATAAAATGGCAGGCTGCAAATAAGGAAATTTTATCCACAAAGGGTCTACAGGCCCCCAAGCGCTTCGGCCCAGGTTTGGGCCACCAAAAGCGTAGGATAAGTTTCTAAAAAACATAACAAAAGTAATCTTATCCCCTGTCTGATGTCTTACTAATAGCAATAATAATTTCTTTATAAAGTACTTTTTTATTACCGAGAGACGGAGAACAAGCAGAATGAAAATCAGCGCCAACCGGGATGACCTGCTGAAACCATTGCAACAGGTTGTTGGCGTCGTAGAGCGCAGACAGACCCTGCCGATCTTGGCCAATGTGCTGATTTCAGTGAAGGATAATGATCTCTCGCTTACCGCCACTGATCTTGAGGTGGAACTAAAGACCCGTGCCAAGGTGCAATGTAGCGGTGAGATGGAATTCACACTGCCAGCCCGTAAACTCATGGATATCTGCAAGGCCCTGCCAGAGTCCGCAGATCTAAGTCTCGAGGTAGAAGGGGACAAGGCCGTACTGCGTTCTGGGCGAGGGCGATACTCACTGGGCACGTTACCCGCGCAGGACTACCCAAGCATTGAGCCCACCCAAGCCAGTGAGACCTTCAGTCTTTCGGTAGGCGCCATCAAACGGCTAATCGAGAGAACACAGTTTGCGATGGCACAACAGGATGTACGGTATTACCTGAATGGCCTGCTCCTTGAGATCAGCCCAGGCAGGGTGAGGGCGGTAGCGACGGATGGGCATCGGCTGGCGCTCTGTGACGCCGCTTTCGATGATGCAATTGGGATGGATCTGCAGGTCATCCTGCCGCGTAAGGCAGTGATCGAACTTGGTCGGCTACTAAACGACCCTGACACAGAGGCCCAGCTGGAAATCAGCAGCAGTCACCTAAGGCTCCATCAAGGATCGATCAGTTTTACAACAAAATTGATCGACGGCAGATTCCCAGACTATGAGCGTGTAATGCCGAGTGGTGATTCCTCGATAATGATGGCCGACCGGAATACCCTTCGGCAAGCGCTTGCAAGAACGGCAATCCTGTCCAACGAGAAGTATCGCGGGATACGATTTCGTCTCAGCCAGGGCGTGTTGCATCTGCAAGCGCACAATCCCGAGCAGGATGAGGCCGAGGAAGAGATCGAGGTCGACTACCGTGGTGCGGAGATGACGATTGGCTTCAACGTGGGTTATCTGCTTGATGTGCTCGGAGTCCTCGATGGGGATCAGGTCCAGATGGCAGTCATCGATTCGAATTCCAGCAGCTTGTTGACACAAAAGGATGCGAGTGAATGTCGCTACGTAGTGATGCCAATGCGATTGTGATGAGGTCTCCGATGGGGCAGAAAACAAGGGGCCGAAAGGCCCCTTTCTTGCGCTGAAGCCGGCGTCGTGCGGATTGCCTCCCTGGAGATTGCCAACCTGCGCATTGTCGAGCAGCTACGCATCGAGCCAGGGCCTGGATTGAACTTTATTCAGGGCCCCAATGGTGCCGGAAAGACATCTGTCCTGGAAGCGATCTACCTCGCGGGGCGTGGTCGGACATTTCGGCACAGCGATGCCGGTCCGCTGATTCGAAAAGGCGCCGATGCAGCCTCAGTGATTGTGCAGTTCTGTAGTGACGGCGGAGGCGTTCGTTCGCAGCTCGGCGTGCGCAGGGAAAAATCCAGTCTGATCTGCCGCCTGAATGGCAAGGATGTCAAAAAACGGTCAATTCTGGCGGAGACGTTGCCGCTGCAGTGGATTGGATCACAACCGCAATTGTTATTGGGCCTAGGTCCAGAGGTAAGACGACGTTTTATTGACCTCGGGTTGTTCCACGTGGAACCTACTTATCTGGACGTAATGACAGCGTTTCAGCGGGCACTCAGGCAGCGCAACGCGGCCCTGCGCCGAGGGCCGGCCGACGCTGTACGCCATTGGCATTTACCCATCGACAAAGCCGCTGCCGTGATGGATAGACGAAGGGCCGCCTTTATTGAGTCGCTATTGCTCCGCGTGAAGGACTTGCTGCGGCGATGGTCGGTGGATTTCGATCTAGGTTGGAGGTATCGACGCGGGTGGGGAAAAGGCATCGCTCTCGAGGACCTACTAAATCAGAAGGTTGAACAGGATCTGCGTGTTGGTTATACGACAGTTGGCCCGCAGCGAGCGGAACTAGATCTAATGGCGGACGGAGCGTCCGCCGAAAAGTCGCTCTCTAGGGGCCAGCAAAAATTACTGGTTCTGGCTTTGAACCTGGGGGTAATGGATATGATTACCGAGGCTAAGGGTGTCGCACCAGTGCTCTTGGTGGACGACCTCGCGGCGGAACTGGATAGGGAAAATCGCGCACGATTGATCGATGAACTGGAGCGGCGAGCAGCACAGGCTTTTCTTACCAGAATCGAGGACTGGGCCCTTGTAGCCAGCAAGCCGTCGACGCTGTTCCACGTGGAACATGGGCGCCTGGCGGGTAACGTTTGAGGTCTAGGGAACGATGCAAGGATAACGACCTCTCGTGTCGCAGATCGGCAGCCGAGGAGTTAGTTACCGCGGGTTTCTTGGTAAAAAAATACTGCTGGGGAAAACACGGCTTGGGCAATGTATAATGCGCCGTTGGCTTTCACTTACCCCCTCGACACCATCGCCGTATAGCATGACAGACGCCCCCAGACCCAGTTACGACACCGCCTCTATAAAGGTACTCAAAGGGCTAGACGCCGTTCGCAAGAGACCCGGCATGTACATCGGCGACACCGATGACGGAACCGGTCTGCATCACATGGTCTTCGAAGTAGTCGACAACGCCATTGATGAGGCACTTGCCGGCTATTGCCGAGAGATCCGCGTTGTGATCCACGGAGATAATTCGGTCAGCGTGCGCGATGATGGCCGTGGGATACCCGTTGGTATCCATGCGGAGGAGGGCATCTCGGCGGCAGAGGTCATCATGACCGTGCTGCATGCTGGCGGTAAATTCGACGATAATTCTTACAAGGTGTCTGGCGGTCTGCATGGCGTAGGCGTCTCTGTCGTCAACGCCCTCTCGGATCGCCTCGACCTGACGGTATGGCGAGACGGAAAAGAGCATCAACAAAGTTACCACTTGGGAGTGCCGGTATCGCCAATGACTGCTGTCGGTGACAGCGAGAAGACCGGCACACTGGTGAGGTTTCATCCCAGTCCCGAGATCTTTGCCGATACGGAGTTCCATTACGACATTCTGGCGAAACGCCTGCGCGAGCTGTCCTTTCTGAATTCTGGCGTACGCATTCAACTGCGCGACGAGCGCAGTGATCGCGAAGATATTTTCGAGTACGAAGGCGGTATTAGAGCCTTTGTGCAGCACCTGAACCGCAACAAGACGCCATTGCACGAGAAGGTTTTTCATTTCACCGCTGAGCGAAACGATGTTGGCGTGGAAGTGGCATTGCAGTGGAATGAGTCCTATCAGGAAGCCATCTTCTGCTTCACCAATAACATCCCGCAACGCGACGGAGGCACCCATCTAGCAGGGATGCGCGCGGCCCTGACGCGGACGCTGAACAGCTACATCGAGACCGAGGGACTCGCAAAGAAGCAGAAGGTCAGTACCTCTGGGGATGATGCCCGGGAGGGGCTAACAGGAGTACTTTCCGTGAAGGTGCCAGATCCAAAATTCTCATCGCAGACCAAGGACAAACTGGTCTCGTCTGAGGTGAAGGGTATCGTGGAGGCGCTCCTGGCGGAGAAGCTCTCAGAGTATCTGGTGGAGAACCCGTCCGAGGCCAAGACCATCGCTGGTAAGATGATCGAAGCGGCACGAGCGCGCGAGGCAGCGCGCAAGGCCCGTGAAATGACCCGGCGCAAAGGTGTTCTTGATGTAGCCGGCTTGCCGGGAAAACTCGCTGATTGCCAAGAGAAAGATCCAGCGCTGTCGGAGCTGTACCTAGTCGAGGGCGACTCTGCCGGCGGTTCCGCTAAACAGGGGAGGGATAGGCGCACCCAAGCAATCCTGCCCTTGAAGGGAAAGATTCTCAATGTCGAAAAGGCCCGCTTCGACAAGATGTTGTCGTCTGCCGAGGTCGGCACGCTCATTACGGCGCTGGGCTGCGGCATCGGCCGCGAGGAATTCGATCCCGACAAGCTGCGTTACCATCGCATCATTGTCATGACCGACGCCGATGTCGATGGTGCGCACATCCGTACACTGCTGTTGACGTTTTTCTATCGACAGATGCCCGAGTTGATAGAGCGCGGCCACATCTACATCGCTCAACCGCCGCTATATAAGGTCAAGAAAGGCAAGCAGGAGAATTACCTGAAAGATGATGTCGAGCTGAATGCCTACCTGCTGCGCACGGCGCTAGATGGCGCTAGCCTAAAGGTAAACGCTGCGGCACCGCCGATGTCGGGGGCTGCTCTCGAGGACCTGGCGAATAAGATGGTCGTAGTCAACGGAATTCAGCAGCGACTCGCAAAGCGTTACTTGCCCGGCGTACTTCACCATCTGCTCTATTTGCCACCGGTGACCGATGCTCTCCTGGCCGATGCGAATGCCTGGCGGGCCTGGTTGGGCGAACTACAGGGACGCTTGAACGCGGATAGCGGCGTCGCCGACCGCTATCAGCTCACTGCCGATGTGACAGAAGATGGCGAAACCTCAGGCATAGAGATCGAACACTGGACACATGGTATTGCCAATCAGACGCACCTGCCGCTGGATTTTTTCCATAGTTCGGACTATCAAAAGATCGCCGAGATGGGCGAACACCTCGATGGCCTACTCGGGCATGACGCCGAAATTAAGCGCGGCGAGAAAAGTTGCCTGATCGCCTCTTTTGAAGATGCACTGCGGTGGCTGATGGACGAGGCAAAACGCGGACAGCATATCCAGCGCTACAAGGGTCTGGGCGAAATGAACCCGGAACAGCTTTGGGAAACCACGATGGACCCAACCTCACGTCGGTTATTGCGCGTAACCATCGAAGATGTGGTTGGCTCGGATCAGATCTTCACCACGCTTATGGGTGATCAGGTCGAACCCCGGCGAGAGTTCATCGAGCGTAATGCGTTGACGGTAGAGAATCTTGATATCTAAGTGCTGACCGAGTGGAGCCCTAAGCGGGGTCGCGATGATCGGGCCGGGAGAAAATTTGATCCACCGGGTTATCCACAGCCTAGAAAATATCCTGCGAGCACAAGCAAGCCGCTCAACTCTGCCAATTGGGACGAAGAGATCGAAATAATAAGTAAATGCTCACTTACGATTTTTCATCGATAGTTGAAAGGCTTTTCTGAGTTTCTTCGATCCAGTCTTCGACTTCCTGCATGATTTGCGCAGCCTTTTTGTTCGTGCTGGGGATCGCCGGGCCGACCACAATCTGCACGGTGCCCGGATACTTCTTCACACCCCGGCGGCGCCAGTAAATACCAGCGTTATGGGCAATCGGCACGATATCCACGCCCGAGCGCTCCGCCAACACACCCCCACCTACACCATACTTTTTGCGCTGGCCGGGAGCCGTGCGTGTCCCCTCTGGAAAGATAATGACATAGCGACCCTCGGCGAGATGCGCTTTGCCCATTTCGACAACCTTCAGGACAGCGCGACGGCCGGCCGCACGGTCGATGGGGATGGACTTCACCAAAGTGAGGCCCTGCCCGAAAAGCGGGATCCGCACCAGCTCCTGTTTCAGGACCCAAGACTGCTGTGGTTTGAGCAGACCGCGCAGCGCAATGGTTTCCCAGGTCGACTGATGTTTCGACATCACGATGCAGGCACCCTCGGGAAGGTTCTCTGCGCCCTCCAGTCGATAGTCGAGACCGCAGATGACGCGCTGCAGCCACAGATTGAGTCGTCCCCAACGTGTCGCCATCTGGTCGGAAAATTCGGTCGGGCGAAAACGACCCGTGAGCGCGATCAAGGAACCGAACACCGCCACCGAGACCATCAACAGCAAGAAATACAGGAGCGATCGCAGCAGAATCACGAATGACGCTGGCCGCTCAGCAGGTGGTCGACCGCGTTGGCCAAATCGTCGAAGCAGGGCACGTTATCGAGGTCAGGCCAGCTCTGCTGCGTGTGCACACCCTTTCCGCTGCGTACCAAGACAGGGTTGGCATTTGCGGCTCGAGCCGCTTCGACATCACGTAGGCTGTCGCCGATGACTGGGATATCTTGGAGCCTGGTCGCAAACCGCAGACTGATCGCTCGCAGCAGACCCGGGGCGGGTTTACGACATTCACACTGCGCTTCGGGGGTGTGCGGACAAAAAAAGATGCCGTCGACATGCCCGCCGACCCGCGCCAAGGCATCGTGAAACTTTGCGTGTATTCGGTTTAGTTCATTAATCGAAAACAGCCCACGGCCGATACCGGATTGGTTAGTCGCCACTGTAACGACGGCGCCCGCGTGATTCAGGCGGGCGATGGCCTCGAGGCTGCCAGGAATGGGAACCCATTCCTCCGGTGTCTTGATGTAGTGGTCGGAATCCTCGTTGATTACGCCATCGCGATCCAAAATCACTAATCGAGGTGCCTTGCTCATCTTGGTGAGCTTAGGCTGCAATGGCTCGCTTCTCAATCGACGTCGCGGAATGCAGACACCCGGATGCGGCCGTCTACCATCCGTGACTGGCGCTGCATAAGTTCGTGCATTTTTACCCAGAAGGCCGATTTGAGGTCCAGATTGGCGGCGATATCGGTACCCAGGATAAGGATCAGCAAGTCGGCAAGTTCTTCGGCCAGCGCTGTCCGAGCCTTGCCCTTGGTGATACAGGCCGAGATCTCGCCGAGTTCTTCCGCCATCAGGGCGACACGGTAGGTCAATTCCTCGCCGCCTTTTTCGCGCAGTTCGTGTTTATCGTGAAACGCCCTAACGGCTGACATCATGGCATCCCAGGAATCGGTTTCGCTCGGCATCTGTGTTCATCAACTCCTCAATTCGGAGACATCGGCGACGCGCAGAAACTGCTGACCCAAAGATCGCAGCATCGCCAGGCGGTTGGCACGCACGCCCGGCTTCTCAGCCATCACCATCACGTCATCAAAGAAACGATCCACCGACGCCCGCAGCCGAGCCAATGCCTGGAGCATCGCACCATAATTGGCCTCCGCCAGCATCGGGGTGATCTGTCGGTCTACGGCCTGGAGTTGATCGTAGAGTTCCTTTTCCGCGGTAAGCTCGAACAAATTCGGGTCCACCGCCTCGGCAATCGGTCCATCGGCCTTTCTCAGTATATTGCTAATGCGCTTGTTCGCAGCGGCCAGTGCCTCGGCTTCGGGTAAGGCGCGAAAATCGCTGACAGCACGGACCCGATGTTCGAAGTCGGCGATCGCTGAGGGTTCCACGGCGGCCACGGCCTCGAACACATCGGGCGCGGTGCCATCGTCCGCGTAAATACCCTTCAGGCGTTCGAGCATAAAGGCGTACACCGCGTCGGCAACTTTCGATTGCGTAAGTTTCCCATGCAACTGTTCTTCGGCCTCGGCGAGCAGTGCCTTCAGATTCAGCGGCAGGGCATGGTCACGCAACACGCGCAGCGCGCCCAACGCGGCGCGGCGTAACGCAAACGGATCCTTGTCACCGGTCGGTTTCATGCCAATACCAAAGATACCGACCAGGGTATCGAGCCGATCGGCCAGCGAAATGGCGATACCGGTCGGCGTCTGCGGAAGTCGATCGCCGGAGAAGCGCGGCATGTAGAACTCGTCCATCGCCTCGGCGAGTTCCTCGGGCTCGCCGTCACGCCGTGCCTGGTAGCGCCCCATAATGCCCTGCATCTCGGGGAACTCGAACACCATCTCGGTCATCAGATCACAACGGCTCAATTCGCCGGCGCGCAGGGCCAATTGGGGATCACCGCCAATCTTGTCGGCGATATGCGCGGCCAGGGTCGCGACACGCCCGGATTTCTCCCGCATATTACCCAGCGTGCTCTGAAACACTAAGTGGTCTAGCTGCGGAATTCGCTCCTCAAGGCGCTGCTTGCCATCCTGCTCCCAGAAAAACTTTGCATCGGCGAACCGCGGGCGCACTACGCGCTCGTTCCCCTCGCGGATGAGATCCGGCTGCGTGCTCTCTAAGTTGACGATCGTGATGAAGTGATTGAGCAGGCGGCCCTCCGGATCGAACACGGGGAAGTATTTCTGGTTGCCCTTCATGGTCGCCACTAGGGCCTCGTGCGGCACGGCCAGGAAACCCTCCTCGAAGGTACCGGCGATAGGCATCGGCCATTCGTTGAGCGCGGTGACCTCATCGAGCAGATCCTCATCCAAATCAGGCCGTCCGCCGAACGTCTTCGCGGTCTCCTCGACCTGCTGCCTAATGCGCTCCCGTCGAGTCTCGAAGTGAGCGACCACTTTCCCTAGAGACCCCAGTACATCGGCGTAGTCTTCCGGATTGTAGAGTGTGATCGCTTGCGGATGGTGAAAACGGTGGCCAAAGGTCTGTTTGCCGGCGGCGACGTCGAGCAGGGTACAGGGCACCACTTGGTCGCCGTGCAGGAAAACCAGCCAGTGCACCGGTCGGACGAACTGCGTCTCTGATGCGCCCCAGCGCATGCGCTTGGGGACCGGCAGGCGATGGAGCGCCTGCTCCGCGATCGCCGGCAAGAGCTCAGCGGCTTGGTTGCCTGGTTCGTGTACCTTGTAGGCCAGCCAGGCCCCCTTGCCGGTCTCGAGTCGCTGCAGCTGATCTACCGTGGTGTTGCAAGAGCGCGCAAAACCCTCGGCCGCCTGCGTAGGATTTCCCTCCTTGTCGAAGGCCGCACCCAGCGCCGGTCCACGGCGTTCGACATCCCGGTCGGGCTGTGCCTTTGCGCATTGCTCAATCAGCAGCGCGAGCCGCCGTGGCGTGGCATAAGCGGTGATGTCGCCATGGGCGAGTCCAGCATCCTCAAGGCCCTTCACGAAGCCGTGTTCAAGTGCGGCCGACAGCGCCCGCAATGCCCTGGGGGGCAGCTCCTCGGTACCGATCTCGAACAGCAGGTCGGCGCTTTCGCCTGTGGGCTCAGCCATGGGCGACTTCCTTTGCTGCGGTGGCCACCATCGGAAAACCCAGGGCCTCACGTGCCGCGTAGTACGCTTGTGCGACAGCGCGGGCCAGGGTGCGTACGCGCAGGATATACCGCTGTCTCTCGGTGACAGAGATGGCGTGTCGCGCGTCGAGTAGGTTGAAGGCATGGGACGCCTTGAGTACCTGCTCGTAGGCCGGCAATGGCAGGCCAGCCTCGATCAGGCGCGACGATTCGCGTTCACATTGATCGAACAGCTGGAACAGGAAATCGACGTCGGCATACTCGAAGTTGTACGCGGATTGTTCGACTTCGTTTTGATGGAATACGTCGCGATAGCTCACCGGTCCCTGCAGCCCGTCGGTCCAAACGAGATCGAATACCGATTCGACACCCTGAAGATACATCGCGATGCGCTCCAGGCCATAGGTTATCTCGCCGGTCACGGGCCGGCAGTCGAGCCCGCCGACCTGTTGGAAATAGGTAAATTGGGTGACTTCCATGCCGTCCAGCCAGACCTCCCAGCCCAGACCCCAGGCACCAAGCGTGGGTGATTCCCAGTTATCCTCGACGAAGCGGATGTCGTGCACTAATGGATCAATGCCCAGCATCTGCAAGGACCCTAGATAGCGATCCTGGATGTCCTTCGGCGAAGGCTTCATCGCCACTTGAAACTGATAATAGTGTTGCAAGCGATTGGGATTTTCTCCGTAGCGTCCGTCAGTCGGCCGGCGTGACGGCTGGACGTAGGCGGCATTCCAGGGTTCCGGACCGATCGAGCGAAGAAAGGTCGCTGTATGAAAGGTGCCGGCACCCATCTCCATGTCATAGGGCTGCAATATCGCGCAGCCCTGGTCTGCCCAGTACTGCTGCAGGGCCAGAATCAATCCCTGAAAGGTGGATACGTCCGTGGCATTGTTCATGAATCGATCAGCAGTTGCTTCATCAGGATCCAGGATTATACAGCGCGCAACGAGGGCCATCGCCATATTGACATGCTTCCCTGAGACCATTCGAACGAGGCAGTGTGATTGCACCCGCGGTCGACCGGACTGGCGACCTTTGCAGACCGACCGCGACTCGTATAAGGATATCGTTCATCTGTGCATCAGCAGCCGGAATCCCGGTATCATGCAGGCGTGGCAACCCGCGCTGAAACCATCGAATCCTCATACCCAGCCTGTCCGCTGCCGTTCGACCGCGCGCAGGGCCGGCGCAAAACCCGGGGCGAGACTCGGGTAACGTCCTGATGGCAGCGCCACATATCCAACATGGCGATGCTGTTCATCAACAGCGCACCGAGCGTGGCCGGGCGACCCGCAAGGTGGCCTTCGTCAGCGGGGCAGTCAATCTGGCGCTGAGCGCTGCACAAATTCTCGTGGGGCTCGCCGCGAACTCCGCGGCATTGGTCGCCGACGGTATTCACTCTGCCTCTGATCTGTTGTCGGACGTTCTGGTCTGGTTTGCTGCAAGACATGCAGCGCAGGCACCAGACGAAGAGCACCCCTACGGTCATGGCCGCTTCGAGACAGCGGCGACGCTCGGCCTGGGGATCCTGCTGAGTTTGGTCGCCTTGGGTATCGTGTGGAATGGCCTTGAACGTCTGTTCGACGCCGACCGGCCGATTCCGGGCAAAGTGGCCCTGCTGGTGGCGGTGGCGGGCATCCTCGCCAAGGAATCCTTGTACTGGTATACCATCGCGGCCGCCAAGCGGCTGAAGTCGCAGATGCTGCGCGCGAACGCCTGGCATCACCGCTCGGATTCCATTTCCTCGGTGGTCGTGCTGATCGGCGTAGGCGGCGCGGTGATTGGGTTCAGCTACATGGATGCGCTGGCGGCCATCGTGGTGGGCATTATGGTGGCGAAAATTGGCTGGGACCTGGGTTGGCGTGCGCTGAGCGAACTGGTCGACACCGCCCTCGACGACCAGCAGGTCAACGAGGCCAAGCGCGTTATTATGGGCATCGACGGCGTGCGCTCGGTGCATATGTTGCGCACCCGCCGGCACGGGGCCGAGGCCAGCGCCGATGTACATGTGCAGGTGGCACCGCGCCTATCCGTATCCGAAGGGCATATGATCAGCCTAGCGGTCGAAGATCGCATTATCGATCAGGTCGAGGCGATCACCGACGTCACCGTGCATATCGACCCCGAAGATGATGAGAGTTCGCCGAGCTGCCGCGGCCTGCCGCTGCGCGCTGAAGCAATGGATGCGCTAGAAGCGGCATGGCAGGCGGTGCACGCCGCGCCGGCACAGTGCGAGGCCCGCCTCCATTACCTCGCCGGCAAGATCGATGTCGAACTGGTGCTGCCATTGGTCAGTTTCGTCGACGCCGCGACAACCACCAGGCTACAGGCTACGCTGGTGGAGGCCGCGCGCGAGTTGGAATGGTTCGGCGATCTGCGCATCGTTTACGGCTAGCACCGCTGCGGTGCGCAACAGCAGGTATTTGCACCACAGTTGTGCAAAGCCTGGCTCAGTGGAAAGGCCGCTAGCGCACGCTTGCTGAGCCACAGCGCCCTAACTTGGCGCGGACTCTGCGGTAAGCGGATGATTTCAATGCAGTTAGCGTGGTGAGCTTGATCTTGAGCCGACGCCAACCGGATGCGGGTTGGCTGGGAAGGTCAATGGCACGGTTCCTGCTGACCGCAGATCACCCCAATCGGCCTCTCGAGGAACGACTGGCCGGCAATCCTTGGAAATCGCTGTCGCCTCGACAGCTGCACTCACTGCAAAAATCTGGAGAGAGAGAATGGGCGCAAAAAAAGTCCTGAACTTAATCAAGGACAACGACGTGAAGTACGTCGACTTTCGATTCACCGATACGCGCGGCAAAGAACAGCACGTCACCGTGCCAGCGTCGACCATCGAGGAAGATCTCTTCGAGGAAGGCAAGATGTTCGACGGCTCGTCGATTGCCGGTTGGAAGGGCATCAACGAGTCCGACATGATCCTGATGCCGGATGCCGATTCTGCCGTTCTCGATCCGTTCACCGACGAGTCGACCCTCAACCTTCGCTGCGACATTCTCGAGCCCTCGACCATGGAAGGCTATGAACGCGACCCGCGCTCGGTTGCCAAGCGCGCGGAGGCCTACCTGGCGTCCACAGGAGTCGCCGATGCCGCCTACTTTGGCCCAGAACCCGAGTTCTTTGTGTTGGATGATGTCCGCTGGAGCATCGACATGTCCGGCTGCATGGTCAAGATCGATTCTCAGGAGGCAGAATGGAACTCCGAGCGCGTCTATGAAGACGGCAACATAGGCCACCGTCCGGGTGTCAAGGGCGGCTACTTCCCGGTTCCGCCGGTCGATTCGCTGCACGACCTTCGCGGCGCGATGTGCGACGCCATGGTCGAGATGGGCGTGCCGGTCGAGGTGCACCACCACGAGGTGGCTACCGCCGGACAGTGTGAGATCGGTACCAAATTTTCGACCCTGGTCGAACGCGCCGACTGGGTGCAGATCCAGAAGTACTGCACCTGGAATGTCGCGCATGCCTACGGCAAGACCGTGACCTTCATGCCGAAGCCAATCGTCGGCGACAATGGATCTGGCATGCACGTGCACCAATCGCTGTTCAAGGACGGCAACAACACCTTTGCCGGTGATCAATACGGGGGCCTTTCAGAGATAGCGCTGTACTACATTGGCGGCATCATCAAACACGCGCGTGCACTGAATGCGTTTACCAACGCCTCGACGAACTCCTATAAGCGCCTGGTGCCGGGCTTCGAGGCACCGGTTATGCTGGCCTATTCTGCGCGTAACCGTTCCGCGTCGATTCGTATTCCGTGGGTGTCCAGCCCAAAAGGGCGACGCGTCGAGGTGCGATTCCCCGACCCGACCGCCAACCCATACCTCGCGTTCTCGGCGATGATGATGGCGGGCCTGGATGGCATTCTGAACAAGATTCATCCGGGCGACGCGGCCGACAAGGACCTCTACGATCTTGAGCCGGAAGAGGCCGCGGCAATCCCGACCGTTTGTCACAGCCTCGATCAGGCCCTTGACGCCCTGGATGCTGATCGCGACTTCCTGAAGGCGGGCGGCGTGTTTACCGACGATCTGATCGATGGTTATATCCAGCTGAAAATGGAAGAGGTCACGATGCTGCGCATGACTACCCATCCGGCCGAATTCGATCTGTATTTCAGTCTCTGAGTCGGCAACAGCCGGTCAATTTGCGACCCCGCCAAACGGCGGGGTTCTTTTTTTTCCCACCACTTCCAAACTGCCAAGTGGATCGCGTTGCGTCCGCTGGTTATAGTCGCATCAACTGTCTGTCTGAACTATTCTGATTGTTATGCGGAGAACAGTCCTCGTTTTGGTAACGTTATTCCCAGCGGTAACCCATGCGGTTATCTGCAAGTCTGTCGATGCGGACGGCGTGGTGAGCTACACGGATGTTCCCGCCGACGAATGTCAGCAGGTCCTGAAGCTGCCAGATTACTCGCGGTATGCGCCGCGGCCTATTCAAAGGCCGTCAAATGCGTCCGGCCAGAACCTGCCTGAACAGCCCGAGCCCTTCATCGGTTATCAATCAATCAAGATCCAGCAGCCTGAGGCGAACGGTACCGTGCGCAGCAACGAGGGGATCGTTCCGGTCTCCGTGGCACTCGAACCATCACTGCAGCCTGGTCATCGCATCAAGCTTTTTCTGGACGGTGGCGCGGTGTCGGGAGAGTTCGACAGTCCCGCAATTGAACTCAATGGGGTGCAACGCGGCACACATAACCTGCGCGCCGTGGTCTCCGACGCCAACGGCCGGCGCTTGGGCGATTCGCCGACGGTCCGATTCACCCTGAGACAGACCACCATCTACGATCGCAAGAACGCAGCGCCACCCGTACCTGTGCAGCCGATAGCACCCCAGCCAGTAAACCCGATAGAACCGCCCGCCCCGGTTAACCCGATTGCGCCGCCAGCCGGCGGGCCATCTGGCAATGCGCCGCCGCCCAGCGGGACCAATCCCGCCTTTGCGCCACGTTACAACCCCTGAGCTCGGTCCGCCGCGCCACGCCCACTGCGCGCGCTGGCCGGCCAACATCCTCGGCGATTGATTTTTCTCCCAGCCGCAGGAGGACACTCGACCATCCCTGAAGCCCCCGGTGTGGTTATCACGGGTTGTCCCCCCAGCCCTCGGCGGCACTTATGCACTAAAATGGTGCGAATTGTTCCGATTGGTGCGACAGGCCGCTGGGCCGGACATGCGGATTAGATTTAAGCTGTTGTTTTGGCAGCGAAATCAAGCGAGGCCCAAAGGCTGGGTCTTTTGCCTGACTGGCCCGAACCTTGCTATCTGCCTTGTATGCAGGTCTCTATGAAAGCCTTGACTGCGCTCAGTAACAGCATCCTCGACAATCTCGCGTCGGGGGTGATCGTTTTCGATGAGGACCTGCGCGTTTGCTATTTGAATCAAATGGCCGAGATGACACTCGCGGTGAGCGCCAAACACGTGATCGGTGCGTTGCCGGGGGCCTGGATGGTCTGCCACGGCGAGGCGGTGGTAGATCTTATCGATGCGGCGGCCATTGGCGCCCCGATAACCAAACGCGGTGTCGTGCTGAAGGTCGATCACACGGAAATCACCGTTGACTGCACGGTGACGCCCGTGGTCGACGACGATGGTGACAAGATCACCATCGTCGAACTGCAGCCGATCGACCGGCATCTACGTATCAGCCGTGAGGAGCGCCTAATTACGCAGCAGGCATTGACACGCGATGTCGTGCGCGGCCTGGCGCATGAGATCAAGAACCCCCTTGGGGGCCTGCGCGGCGCGGCGCAGTTGCTGGAGAGCGAACTCGACAGTGACGACTTGAAAGAATACACACGGATCATCATCCAGGAGGCCGATCGGCTGCAGGAACTGGTCAATCGGATGCTCGGCCCCAGCCGCCCTCCGGCCTATGCCCCGCTCAACATTCACCATGTCCTCGAGCGCGTGCGTGCATTGGTAATAGCGGAAACCGGCGACGGTATTATCATCAATCGGGACTACGATCCCAGCATCCCGGAGCTTGCGGGCGACAGCGATCAACTGATCCAGGCGGTGTTGAATGTCGTACGAAATGCGGCTCGCGCCCTGGGGGACGAAGGAACGGTCGTACTGCGCACCCGCATCCAACGACAACTGACCATAGGCAGCGGGCGCTATCGCCTGGTGGTCCAGATCGATATTGTTGACAACGGGCCCGGAATTCCTCCGGAGATCGCCGATACCCTGTTTCTGCCGATGGTCACCGGCGGCACCGGCGGCATGGGCCTCGGTTTGGCGATTGCACAGTCGCTGATCAATCAGCACGGTGGTCTGATCGAATGCAGCAGTCGTCCCGCCGAGACCATTTTCACTATCTTGCTTCCGCTCGGCAACGAAGCGGCTAACACGTTGGGCCAGGAGGGCGAACCTCATGACTGAGATAAACGAGGTGTGGGTCATCGACGATGATCGCTCCATCCGATGGGTACTGGAGAAGGCGTTGACTAAGGCGGGCATGCAGGTCACCACATTTTCGAATGCCAACGGCGTTATGGAGGCGCTGGAGCGTGGCGAGCCGGAGGCCGTCATCTCGGATGTGCGGATGCCCGGCATGGACGGCTTCGCGCTCCTCGAGAGAATCAAACAGAAACACCCTGAGCTACCGGTGGTAATCATGACCGCTCACTCGGATCTCGACAGTGCGGTATCCGCCTACCACAGCGGTGCGTTTGAATACTTGCCAAAACCCTTCGACATCGAGGAGGCCGTCGATCAGGTGCGGCGAGCCTGCAAACTGCGCCGCGAGGCGCGCGCTAGTGCCGAGCACCAGACCGTGGCGGCAACGGAGATCATCGGCGCCGCCCCGGCGATGCAGGAGGTCTTCCGCGCGATCGGGCGCCTGGCGCGATCGAATATCACGGTCCTGATCAATGGAGAGTCTGGAACCGGCAAGGAGCTGGTGGCGGATGCGCTTCATAAGCACAGCCCGCGCGCCAACGGACCCTTCATCGCGCTGAACATGGCAGCCATACCGCATGATCTGCTCGAGTCCGAGCTGTTCGGTCATGAGAAAGGTGCCTTTACTGGCGCGCAGGCACGGCGTATCGGGCGATTCGAGCAGGCAAACCACGGCACACTCTTTCTTGACGAGATAGGCGACATGCCCTCCGAGTTGCAGACGCGCTTGTTGCGGGTGCTGGCGGACGGCGAGTTCTACCGCGTCGGCGGCCATGAGCCGGTCAAGGCCGACGTCAGGATCATCGCGGCTACACATCAGGACTTGGAGCAGCTGGTACTGGATGGGCGATTCCGCGAAGATCTGTTTCACCGCCTGAACGTCATCCGTATCCATCTCCCCGCGCTGCGCGAGCGGCGCGCGGATATCCCGCTGCTGATGGAGCACTTCCTGAAACTCGCCGCGCAGGAACTTGGCGTGGAAGTAAAGATACTTCTGCCTGAAACGGTCGCCGAATTACAATCATTGGAATGGCGCGGCAATGTGCGTCAGCTCGAGAATACTGCGCGCTGGCTCACAGTAATGGCATCGGGGCGCGAAATCCATTGCGAAGATCTGCCGCCGGAGCTGCATCGCGAACAGATCGCGGAGGCTAATGAGGGCGACTGGCGCATGGCGTTGCGCACCTGGGTTCGCAATAGCCTCAGCGCGGAAAAGGTCGGATTGCTCGATCAGGCGATGCCGGCGTTCGAGACCATTATGATCGAGACCGCGCTCGAGTTCACCGGCGGCCGAAAGCAGGACGCGGCCCGGCTGCTAGGTTGGGGCCGCAATACCCTTACGCGCAAGATCAAGGAGCTCGGACTGGAGGAGGAGCACCGTGAGGCGGGCTGATAACGTGCGGATCTAGAGCGCAGGAATACTCAGAATGGACAGCACCAGTATCGAACTACCAGGGTCGCAGATTGATGCGGTGAAGGTACAGGACGACATTATCCGGATTGAATTTGCGCCCGCCTATCTGGTGAAAAGCATGACCGGCTCGTCGGAACGCACACGCTGGTGGCAGAACGGCGCACTGGTCTTCGAGGGCGCGGCGCTCGACGAAGAGCATTCGCTACCAGCGCTACCGGCCGCATGCAGCGGCGGGGATGTCGGTGAAAACGTTTTCACCTATCGCGACATGGTGCCGGTCCCACTGAACAGCCGCGGCCATGCACATTGTGCGCTGCGCGTTGGCGACAAGTTGATCAGCGTCACTGCGAACGCAGTACGCCTCGATATGGTCGATGTCCCAAAGTACATTGAGCACCTGCGCCGCGAATAAAGGGCGTTGGGGCGCAGGCAGCGCGCGCCAAGGGGGATCTCTCAACGCGACAGCAATTCGTCCGTGCGTCTTCCGATCTCCAGCGCCGCCTCGGCTATATGCTGGCTCAGCCTGGGTGAGGTCTGTCGAACGCCAAGACGGTCAAATGCCGATACCTCGTCGGCTGGAGGTGGCTGCCGATGACGCTCGTCGCCGGCCACGGCGTGCCACTGGGCGACTAACAGGACGTCGGTATAGTCGGCCTCGCCGGGATGGTCGCGTTTCCAATCGTTGCACAGGTGCGCGGCTTCCACGATTTCGTGCGGCATCCCCCAATAGGTCAGGAGTATCCGGCCCAGATCCTGCCGGCTTGCGTGCAGAACATCATCCAACGTCTGGGCTTGTGCGAGATCCTCGTGCTGATCCGCATACCCCAGCAGCACGGGTTCGGCGATGCTGTGCAGGAGTCCGATCAGTGCCGCGTACTCCGGATCGAAACGTTCACTTACGCGCGCCAGGGAGCGGCTGATCGCCGCGACCCGCATGGTTCGCTGCCACCAATCGCGCAATCGATCGCGGATCACCGGCGAATCACTCCGCAGCGATTCGCGCAGCACGCAGTTTACGGCGAGGCCCAAGGTCTGTTCGGTGCCGAGGCGCTGCACGGCCATCCGGGTGCTGCGAATCGAATTTGCTTCGCGCCCGGTTGCCAATGCCGCGCGCAGGACCTTGAGAGAAAGCGCTGGACAGATCCCCAGCGTGCTGGCCAGGCGGCGTGGGTCATCCACCAGCTGCTGTAACGCGCGTCCGATCTGAATCGCCACCTCGGGGTCAGAGGGCACGACGATACGGTCTCGATGAAGGTCGATGAATACGTCGAACAGCACCGGGTGGTCCGTATCGGCATTGTCCGGCGCTGGCGAGGTCTCGATAACCCCGATCTTTTCGATAAGCATGTTGGAAGTCGCACAAGGCTTGGCGAGACCTTCGAGCGCCTGTCGTTCTAGCAACAGATAGCGTACTGCAGTCAATGCAGTGACCTGATAGCGCGAAGGCCGCAGACGCGAGATAGGGTCTTGCGCGGCCAGGTCGGTGTCGCGCACGACACGTACGGCACCGTCCGCGGCGAGCAACTCGAGTGTTCCCTGAACCAGAAACAGTAGGCGCGTATCGACGCTACCGATTGCCAGCAGCTGCGTACCGGGTTTGGCATGCCTAAGATCAGCCGACTGAGCGAGTTCTTCGAGTTGATTGTCGTCCAAATCGGCGACATGAGGCATGCCGCGCAGCAGATCGTGAAGTGAGGTTGTGTCTCCCAGAGACATCCAATATCCCTCGGCGTCGGCGCACAGCCCGCGCGACTGGGAGAGCGATGTTAGCCTGTCTGGGGGGCTTTGGCTATCGGCCGCGCTGCGCCGCGGCGGCCGTTCAGCCGGCGAGCAGCCGCCTGGCGGCGGCGACCTCCTCATGGTTTTGGTGCAGCAGCTCCAGCCCACTGTCGATGTCGGTCGGCGACAGCCCCAGGCGCCCCAGTGACGGGACCTGACCGGGATCCACATCTCCGCCGATCCCTTCATGCAGCTGGGCAACGATCACCAGATCGGCATAGTCGGCGGGACCCCGCTGGTCGCGATACCAGTTCTCCGCCTCTTTGGCCGCGGTGATCAGGACATCGGGCAGGCGCCACTGCGATAGGATCATACTGCTAAGTTGACTACGCAGCGCGTTGAGGCTGGATTCCAGCGCCGAAGGATTGCTGACCACCTCGGGCAGGCCACGCGCATAACCGAGCACGGCCACGCTGCCTACGTCGTGAATCAGCCCCGCGAGCAGCGCCTCATGCGCGTTGAAACCGCCGACTTTGTCGGCCAGTACCTGAGCTAGCGCAGCAATCCGCCGACTGTGCTCCCACAGCGCGAACATGCGTTGTTCCAGTTTCTTATCATCGGTTCGAAACAGCTCCCGTAGCGCGAACGCAATGACCAACATCTGCGTATCGTGCATACCCAGGCGGGCGACCGCCTCGGCCACGGTACCGATTCGCGAGACACCGCCGTAGCGGGCGCTATTCGCTGCCTTCAGGAGTTTCGCAGCGATCGCCGGGTCTGTCTCGATGAGACTCGCAACCCGGCGCGCGTCGCTATGCTCGTCCTGGACGGCCTCCCCGATACGAATAGCGACATGCGGGAGGCTGGGCAGCAGCAGTTTTCCGCTATTGAGGTCTTCGTAGATCTGCAGGGTCAGACGGTTCTCCGCGCCCATCTGCCCAAGATCGTCTTCTTCTTCCACCTCGTAGGCCCCCAGCGACAGCGCGGAACCCTGTTCCATATCGCTGCGGGCCTCCTTTAGCAACGCATTGTCGATGCGCAGGAAACGCACCTTGGTCTCCGCAACCACTCGGTAGTGGCTCGGGCGGAGGCGTGCTAGCGGGGCATGGGCAGAGGCGTCCGTGTGTTTGACGAGCTTGATCTTGCCGTCCTCGGCCACCAGGCGACAGCTGCCCTCGAGCAGATACAGCGTGTCGTCTTCGGTCGCCCCGTGCTGCAGGAGCACGGCCCCCTTTGGTTCTTCATACACCAGCAATTGTTGGCTGAGCGCCATGAGATCGTCGGTCGACATTTCTCGCAGGGTGCTGAGGTTGCGCATTTCAGCGGCAGACGGGTGCTCGTTGGTTTCGGCCATGTTTTTCCTGGTTGGATGATGCTTCTCGTTCCTTGAACATCGGCGGGCGGCCCCAGGTCTTGAGAGATTCCAGACACAAAAAAACCCGCCGGAGGCGGGTCTTTCAGACGTCAAGCCTGGTTCAGATCGCGGAAGAACCCACGATCTGATGCGATAGTTCCACCACGCGCATGGCCTTTTTCATGTAGACCTCGCGGTAGTCTTTCAACAGACCTTCTTGCGAGTAGTAATAGTCTTTGCCGGAGATGCCGTTGTCGTGTTCCATGTCGATGAACTCCTTCTGCATGTCCAGCATCTCGGTGATCAACTTTGCTTTCTCCGCCTTAAGGGCCTCGATATCACTCATAATTTCTCTCCAGATTCAGGTGAGAGTCTTCTACGCCTGCGGGAGGCGCGTCCGGCGAGTATAACTCATTGCTAATGTTCGAAGGAAGCGTCCTTTGCTTGGATCATCAACAGGCGCACAGTGGTGCTTCCTCGCGCGAGTTCAGGCGCAGCGCACCGCTGATTTGGCCGACATGGGTCAGTTCGTGGCGCTCGAGGTAGGCGATGATGCCTTGGTTTATCTTGGGCAGGATCAGGGGGTCGTAGAACAGGGCGGTGCCGACGCCGACCGCGGTGGCGCCCGCCAGCAGGAACTCGATCGCATCCTCGGGCGACGTCACCCCGCCCTGGCCGATGATCGGAATACCGTGCGCCTTGGTGACCTGGTAGACCTGATGCACCTTGAGAAGGGCGATCGGCTTGATAGCCGGGCCGGACAGGCCACCTTGATTGTTCCCGATGTAGGGCGTGCGGGCCTCGATGTCGATTGCCATACCCATCAGGGTGTTGATGACGGCAAAGGCGTCGCTGCCTGCCTCGATACAGCGCCGTGCATTCTCAGCGATGTCGGTCTGGTTCGGTGAAAGCTTGGTGATCAGCGGTTTGCGCGTGACGGCCCGGCACGCCCCGACCACGCGTGCAGACATCGCCGGATCATTGCCGAAGGCCACCCCTCCCTCCTTCACATTCGGGCAGGAGATGTTGATCTCTATGGCATCAATTGGCGAATCGTCGAAATACCGTGCGACCTCGATGTATTCCTCGACCGTCGATCCGGAGACGTTGGCGATAAAGCGGGTTTCGTCGAAGTCCAGGGTTGGCAGAATAGCGTCGACGACCTTGCCCACGCCCGGATTCTGCAGACCGATGGCATTGAGCATTCCGTCCGATGTCTCATAGATACGGTGCGGCGGATTGCCGAGGCGCGGCGCGCCGGTCGTGCCCTTGAGGCAGACGGCACCGGCGTCGCGGTTGGAGAAGCCCTGCACGCGTGTATATTCCTCGCCGAATCCTACGCAGCCGGAGAGCAGCACCAGGGGCGTCGCAAACGACAGACCGCAAAAATCCAGGGTAAGACGGGGGTCAGTGTTAGCCATCGAAAATGCATCCCTTGTTAAGCCGCCCTTGAACCTTAAGCCGCTGCGGATTGATCGTCCGGGTTGAACCGCTGGCCACTTGCCGAGCCTGCCCTCGAGTAGACTGTGCATCGCGCCCGCAGCACGCGCCCGGTCGGCGCACAAACACTGGGATTAGCAGAGGCCCGCATTGTTTCACGTCGTCTTGTATCAGCCAGAGATACCGCCCAATACAGGCAATATCATACGCCTGTGCGCCAACACCGGCAGCACACTGCATCTGATACATCCGCTGGGATTCGCGATCGACGACCGGCGCCTGCGGCGCGCGGGTCTGGATTACCGGGAATACGCTCAGCTGCAGCAACACGATCACTTCGACGCCTTTCTCGCTGACGTTGCGCCCGTGCGCTGGTTCGGCATCTCAACCCGTGGGGCGGAACGCTATGATCGGGTGGCCTACCGTGCAGGCGATGCATTCGTGTTCGGGCCCGAGACCCGCGGCCTGCCGCAGGCCATGCTCGATCAGCTCGTCCCCACCCACCGGATCCGGCTGCCGATGCGCCCCGGCCAGCGCAGTCTGAATCTGTCGAACACTGTGGCCGCCCTGGTCTATGAGGCCTGGCGCCAGCACGATTTCGTCGGCGGCGGCTAGATATGCTGTCTTGGGCTGCCCCGCGAATCAAGTAACCGCGCCTGCCGCCGATGTTCTCCTGAGGATACGTGGGGCTGAAAAGCTCGCGGGAACCTGTCGATGGGAACGCAATGCAACAACCTGCCGATGCATTAGCAGAATCCGCGGTGCATGAAGCGCCGTCGCGGGGCGGGGACCGCAACTGGGCCAGCGCTACCGGCGCCCGACGGGGCTTTTGGCAGTCGCTGCTGTTGCGGCCGCAGCGTGATGTTACCGAAGAGCAGGGTCAGGCCGTTACCCGTATTGTGCTGGCTGCCATTGGCACGCTGCTGCTGTTTGCCGCCCGCCAGTTGGACCATAGTGAACTCCCGTTCCTGGTCGCGCTGGCCTATCTGCTGGCCAGCATCTTGTATCTCTCGTTCGTTTCGCGGCACAAGCAAGACTATCTGTGGCGGCGCTATTTGGCGATCCTGCTGGATCTCGGTGTCGCCAGTTTCCTGACCGCACACTTTTCCGCGGCCGGCATCGCCTTTTATCCCCTGTTCCTGTGGGTGATGATCGGCAACGGCCTGCGCTACGGACAGCACTACATGCAGGTTGCTACGCTGTTCGGGCTGCTTGGCTTTAGCGGCGCGATGGCGTCCAGCGGATCTCTGTGGTCGCAGCCGGCCACTTATATCGGCCTTATGACCGGATTGGTCCTGATGCCAAAGTTCTTCATGGTCATGATTGAGCGCCTGGCCTCAGCAAATACCGAACTCGAGGCACAGCGCGATCACGCCGAGTTCATGGCCACTCACGATATCCTCACCGGATTGCCCAATCGGGCCTATCTGCACACCCACGTTGAGCAGACGCTGGCGCGTGCACGCCGCACCGGCAGCGAAGTGGCGATCGCCTTCATAGATCTGGATGGTTTCAGCTCCATCAACGACAGCTTCGGACATGAGTACGGCGACTATCTTCTGACCCAGGTTGCCGATGCGATGCAGGCGGTGGTCCGCGCCAGCGATACCGTCTCGCGCCTTGGCGGTGACGAATTCGTCGTCGTGATCGAGGACTACGAAGGAAGTACCCGTGTTGAACGGGTCATCGAGCGCCTGTTTACCTGCGTTGGTCGCTACTACAGTATTGGCGAGTATGAGACCTATGTGACCTGGAGCTGCGGTGTCGTCGTCTACCCGCGCGATGGCGACGACATTCATACGTTGCTGAAACACGCCGATACCGCCATGTATGCGGCGAAAGCACGCGGCCCAAACCACTATGCCTTCTACAATGCCGCCATGTCATCTGCGGTCGGCGATCTGCTGGCGTTGCGTGACGAACTCCGTCAGGCGGTGCAGCGCGAACAGTTCGAGGTGCATTTCCAGCCGATTGTGGATGCCCGGGATGGACGCATCGTCGCGGCCGAGGCCTTGGTGCGATGGCGCCATCCCGAGAAAGGACTATTGGCGCCAGGCGGCTTCATCGAGGTTGCCGAGCAGAGTGGCCTGATCAATCCGATCGGCGAGCGTGTATTGCGCGAGGCGCTACGGGTAGCGGTGCGCTGGCAGTCGCAGGTCGACTACCCAGTGAGTATGCATGTCAACATCTCGGCCCATCAGCTCAAGCAAGATGGGTTTGTGGCCCGGGTGCAGGCCATGCTGGCCGAGTCGGGTCTGCCCCCGTCGCTGCTCGACCTGGAGATTACCGAAAGCATATTGCTCGAGGACGCCGAACGTGCGGAGCGGCTGCTTGCGGTGCTGAAAGACCTGGGCGTAAAGATCGCACTGGACGATTTCGGCACCGGCTTCTCCTCCCTGTCTTATCTGAAGCGCCTGCCGGTGGATGTCATCAAGATCGATAAGTCCTTTATCGACGATATTCCGCACAACCCGCGAGACTGCGCCCTGGTCGGGGCTATCCTCGAGCTGGGCGAACGCCTGGGCAATGGCGTCATTGCTGAGGGTGTGGAGACCGCAGAACAGCGAGAGTGGCTGGTCTCGCACGGCTGCCGGTCGCTGCAGGGCTTCCTCTTCAGCAGGCCCGTAGCGGCAGGGACGTTCCTGCAGCTGGCGCAGCAGGCGTATCAGAAGCGCGCCTGAACGCGGCCGGTTCGCGGCGCGATGGTCAGTCAGCGGTCGAGGACCTCGAGCCGGCTCTCAGCTGTCGCTCGATCGATGCGCAATCGCATCTGGCAGCACATCGGATAGCCCACCGGGTCGTCGTTGCAGTTGCAGCCTCCGACCACTTCGGTGAAAAAGACGTTGAGCTCGGCACTTATTTGCTGCTCATCAGCGCGCACCGATACCACACTGATCTCGACGGTACCGTCGTCGATTGCACCACCCTGATGGCAGCAACCCTGCAGCGGCAGGCTGCCCGCTGGAATATCTCTGAATGCGGCGGCGATATCCTGTGCCAGCCTATCAGTCGGGCAGCCAAGGATCGCATGGCGGAGGGGGTCGGGAAGCACGGGCAGTAACGCTGATTGCAATCAGGAACTACACTAGGTCAGAGAGGCTAGCAGCCTGTCGGACTTGACCGTTTGCGGCGAAAATCATTGGGAGCGAATCAAATCAGGTTATCGTCTGAGGAGAATAGCCCAGCTATTTGACGAAGAGGATAAGCGGAGTCGATCGCTATCCAGGGATTTGCAGCCAAACAGTGTGAAGGCCGACAGGCTGCTAGGACAACCAACTGCCCAGGAGAACGCCCATGTCCGTCGCAAGAGTTACCGAGATTATCGCAACATCCAAGAATAGCTTTGAAGATGCCGTCTCCAAGGGCGTCAAGCGCGCCACCAAGACGCTCCATGGGGTGACCTCCGCCTGGGTTCAAAGTCAGCAGGTCATCGTCAAGAACGAAAAGATCGAAGGATATAGGGTCAACCTGAAGGTCACGTTTATCCTCAAGGATTGATGTGTTTGTGGCGCGTCGGGTCTCAGGCGTCGGACATTTGGATGGGTATTTGGTAGCCGGGATTCAGCCGGAGAATGCCTCTGGCGACGCCAGATAAGCCAGTTCTTCGGCGGTGCTGGTGCGCCCGAGCAGCCCATTACGATGCGGAAAGCGCCCGAAGCGGCGAATCAGATCGCGGTGATGCCGCGCGAAACGGGCGTTCGAAGCCAGTTCTGCCTGTTCGAAGAGCCGCACCGATTCGTCTTGGTGTGCCGGATTCTCGCTGTGCATCAAGGGAAGATACAAGAAGGCCAGCTGCGCTCGGTCCAGCTGCTGATCCAGGCCGCGGGCGATCGCATCCCTGGCGACAGCGATGGCCTTGGCCTCAGAGGCAAATGCCGCGGCATGCCCGCGAAACATGTTCAGCGGAAACTGATCGAGCATGATTACCAGGGCCAGTGCGCCGTCGGCGGTTGCCGCCCAATGATCGAGTTCACCTACCGCGGCACGTCGCCAGCTTGGTTCGAAACGTCTGCGTATTTTATCGTCGAGCGCGGCTGTGGCGTGAAACCAGCGCTCGGCCATGCCATCCGCAAACCAGAAATCCAGTACCCGCTGCGCATCGATCGGCACCGCGGGAACGCCTGAGATCATTCGCTGAGCTGTCGCTGAACCCGTAGCAGGCGCTCGCGCACCTCGGTGGCCAGTTGCGACACCTCCGGCCGCTGCACCAGATCGAGGACCGCGACCGGGTCCATGAAGACTACGCTGACCTGGCCGTCGTCCTCCTCGCGCACCACGACGTTGCAGGGCAGCAACAGGCCGATGTCGGGGTCGGCAGCGATCGCACGATTGGCCAGCACCGGGTTGCAGGCACCGAGGATACGGTAAGGTCGATGGTCGACATCGAGTTTGGCCTTGAACGTCGCCGCGACATCGATATCACTCAGCACCCCGAAGCCCTCCGTTTTGAGTGCCGCCGTCACCTTGTCGACGACGGCCTCGAAGCTGCCGGTTGGGTGAGCCTTAAATCCGTACATAGCGTTTTCCTCTAGCTGTTGGTTCGTGTCGCGGGTACGCCGTCTGTTGCTCCCGGTGTTCCCGCATCGGTAGCCTCTGCCTGCAAGTCCCGGCCGCGCCAGATCAGGTAGATCACCGGGATAACGAAAAGCGACAGTAGCGGCGCGGTAATCATGCCACCAATCATCGGCGCCGCAATCCGGCTCATCACCTCCGACCCGGTCCCGGTGCCCAGGAAGATCGGCAGGAGGCCGGCTACGATCACGGCGACGGTCATCGCCTTGGGTCTGACCCGCAGGACCGCACCCTCCATGATGGCTGCGCGCAGGACGGCGGGCGTCAACGGGCCTTTGCGCTCGTGATCGCGCAGCGCATTGTCCAGGTAGATCAGCATGATGACGCCGAACTCAGCGGCGACTCCGGCCAGGGCGATGAATCCGACGCCAACGGCGACCGAGAGGTTGAAATCGAGCAGGAAGATGAGCCAGAAGCCACCGACCAGCGCAAAGGGCAGTGAGGCCATGACGATCAGCGCCTGGCCGGCATGCCGGAAGGTCAGATAGAGCAGGACGAAGATGATCACCAGCGTCAACGGGACGACCTGGTTGAGCCGGGCCTGGGCGCGCAACATGTATTCGTATTGGCCCGACCAGGTGATCGAATAGCCGGCCGGCAGCGTGACCTGCTCGCGCACCGCCTGCTGGGCTGCAGCCACATAGCTGCCGAGGTCGACGTCGCGGATGTCGACGAAGGTCCAGCCGTTGAGGCGGCCGTTCTCGCTCTTGAGCATCGGTGGTCCGTCAACGATGGTCACCTCGGCGACCTGGTCCAGTGGGATCTGCGCCCCGGTTGGCGTCACGAGCGGCAGCGCGCGCAGCTTCTGCAGATCGTCGCGGCGTTCGCGCGGGAAGCGCAGGTTTACCGGGTAGCGTTCCAGGCCCTCGACCGTCTGGGTGATATTAATGCCGCCGACCGCGGCCGCGATGACCTGGTTGAGATCGTCGATGTTGAGTCCGTAGCGTGCGGCGGCGATGCGGTCGGGCATGATGTCGATGTAGCGGCCACCGGCGACCCGTTCCGAATAGGCCGAGGTGGTGCCCGGGACGGTCAGTACGACCTTCTCGATCTCGCGCCCGATGCGTTCGATCTCGGCCAGGTCTGGACCCGCGACCTTGATCCCGACCGGCGTCTTGATCCCGGTCGCCAGCATGTCGATGCGGGTCTTGATCGGCATCACCCAGGCGTTGGTTAGGCCCGGGTAGTTCACCGTCGCGTCCAGTTCCTCGATGATCTTGCGCGTGGTCATGCCCGCTCGCCACTGGTCCCGCGGCTTGAGCCGGATGACCGTCTCGATCATGGTCAGCGGCGCCGGATCGGTCGCGGTGTCGGCGCGTCCGATCTTACCGAATACCTGTGCTACCTCCGGAACCTTGCGGATCAGCCGGTCGGTCTGTTGCAACAGCTCCCGCGCCTTGCCGATCGACAGCCCTGGCAGCGTGGTCGGCATGTACATCAGGTCGCCCTCGTCGAGCTCGGGCATGAACTCCGAGCCCAGGCCGTTGGCGAAGCGCGCCAACCACGGGGTGTCGCGAAAGGTCCGTTTCCAGTCTTCGGTGAAGGTTTTCTGCATCTGTTCGACGCGTAGGACCGTCGCTTGTGGCTGCCCGGTGACCAGCTCGGCGATCTGAAACGGCCACTTCAACGGCGCCAGGAAGCCGCTGATCCCGGCCACCGGGACAACCAGACTCAGCACGGCGAGCGCGGCAACCAGCAGGGTCGATTTTGGCGCGCGCATCACCGCGGCCAGCAGCGGGCGGTAGAGCCAAATGAGCAACTGGTTCAGCGGGTTCTTTCTCTCGTCCGGGATCCGGCCGCGGATGAAGTAGCCCATCAGCACCGGCACCAGCGTGACGGCCAGGCCGGCCGAGGCGGCCATCGCGTAGGTCTTGGTGAAGGCCAGCGGCGCAAACAGCCGGCCTTCCTGTGCCTCGAGCGTGAACACCGGCACGAAGCTCAGCGTGATGATCAGCAGGGAAAAGAACAGTGCCGGTCCAACCTCCGAGGCCGCTGTAGTGATCACCTGCCAGTGATCGGCGCCTTCGGGGGCATACCCGTAGTGATGACGGTAGCGCTCCAGATGCTTGTGGGCGTTCTCGATCATCACGATCGCGGCATCGACCATCGCCCCGATGGCGATCGCGATGCCACCCAGCGACATGATGTTGGCGTTGATCCCTTGGTGCTGCATTACGATGAACGCGGCCAGGATGCCCAGCGGCAGGGTCACGATGGCGACGAACGCCGAGCGCAGATGGAACAGGAATGCCAGGCAGACCACTGCGACCACTATGAATTCCTCGATCAACTTTTCCTTGAGATTACTCACCGCGCGCTCGATCAACGCCGAGCGGTCGTAGGTCTCGATGATCTCCACGCCTGGCGGCAGGCCTTGGCGCAGCTGCTGCAGTTTTTCTTTGACGCGCTCGATGGTCGCCAGCGCGTTCTCGCCGTAGCGCATCACCACGATGCCGCCGACCACCTCGCCCTCACCGTCGAGATCTGCGACGACCCGCCGCATCTCAGGACCTATCTGCACGCGCGCGATGTCACGCAGCAGCACTGGGGTGCCCTGTTCGGTGACCTTGACCGGGATGTGCTCCAGGTCTTCGAGCCCGCGCAGGTAGCCGCGCGTGCGCACCATGTATTCGGCCTCGGCCAGTTCCAGCACTGAACCGCCGACCTCGCGATTCGCCGCGCGGATGGCCGCCGATACCCGGGCCAGCGTAATTCCGAAAGCACGCAACTTTTCGGGGTCGACCACCACCTGGTACTGGCGCACCATGCCCCCGACCGTGGCCACCTCGGATACGCCGGGTACCGTCTGCAGCTCGAACTTCAGGAACCAATCCTGCAGGCTGCGCAGCTCCGCCAGATCATGCTGGCCGCTGCGGTCCACCAGCGCATAGTTGTACACCCAACCGACCCCGGTCGCATCCGGCCCGAGGCGCGGTTGCACACCCTCGGGCAGGTCGGCGGCGGCCTGATTGAGATACTCGAGGACGCGAGCACGCGCCCAGTAGAGATCGGTCCCGTCTTTGAAGATGACGTACACATAGCTGTCGCCGAAGAACGAGTAACCGCGCACCACCTGGGCGCCCGGTACCGACAGCATCGTGGTGGTAATCGGATAGGTGACCTGCTCCTCGACTACGCGTGGGGCTTGGCCCGGGTAGCCCGTCTTGATTATGACCTGCACGTCGGAAAGGTCCGGGATCGCATCGAGCGGGGTCTTTTGCAGCGCCACCCAGCCCCAGCCGGTGACGACCACCGCGGCCAGCAGCACCAGGAAGCGGTTATGCACCGACCAGGCAATGATGTTCTTCAACATTGCCCTGGCCTCAGTTAACGCGCTGAATTTGCATGTCGCCCATCGCGGGGGCAGGTTCCGATTCCCCCATACGCAGGAAGCTGGCCTGTAGGCTCGACTCGGAGTCGATCAGAAACTGTCCTGAGACCACTACCTCGTCTCCGGCATCGATGCCGCTCAGGACCTCGACCAGGCCGTTGCTGGCCATGCCGGTGATGACATCGACGGGCTTGAAACGACCGTCACCCAGTGCCAGCACCACGCTGCTGCGGCGCCCTGTCTCGATAACCGCCTCAGCCGGCACCGCGAGCACCTCGCGTTTCGGGCCACCGTAGATCACGACGTCGGCGAACATGTTGGCCTTGAGGATGCCATCCGGGTTTTCGAACGCCAGCCGGACCTTGAGTGTGCGCGAAATGGGGTCGAGTGCCGGGTAGATGTATTCGACTGTCCCCTCCCAGACCCGGCCGGGGTAGGCAGGTACCTTGATCTCCGCGGTCACACCCTCGGCGAGCCAGTCGATCTGGTGTTCGTAGACGTCGACCAGCACCCAGATGCGACTCAGATCGGCGATCGTGAGGATCTCCATCTCGGGCGTAACGTACATGCCCTTGCGGGCGCCGAGCATAGTCACGACCCCGTCGGCATTGGATACGATCGGTACCGTGTTGATCGACTCGCCCTTTTTGCGGATCGCCGATATTGTGCCCTCGGTGACGCCGAGCAGGCGCAGGCGGTTGCGCGCCTTTTCGATCCGCACCTCGCTGCTGGCCTTACCGAGTGCGATCAGAAAATCGACCTGCGCGGAAAGGATCTCCTCGGAGTAGAGCCTGCCGATCAATTGCCCCTTTTTTATCGGGTCACCCTCTGCGCGCAGGTCGAGTTGCTCCATCCAGCCGGCAGCGCGTGGGTGGACATGGGCTAGGCGGGTCTCGTCGTAGTCGATTCGGCCGACGGTCTCGATGTACTTCCAGAGGGTGGTGTTCCGTGCCGGCTGGGTGCGCACCCCCATGTTGTTGATCACGGCATTACTGATCGATACGGTCGGGTATTTGTCGACGTCTGCCTCGATCATCTTCGCCACCAGATCCATGCCGCAGATCGGACAGCTGCCTTCCTCGTCGCGCACGATCTGCGGGTGCATCGGGCACACATACTTGGGATCCAGGTGTTTCTGGGCGTGTTCGAGCGCGCTGTCGTCGCTGGCCGAGGCGGCGGATTCGCTAGGCGCGGGATCCGAGGGCATACAGCCCGCCAGCAGCAGCGCCAAAACGCATATCAACAGCAAAAAGCCGCGTTGTATGTAAGTGTTCACTATTTCCAGGTCCTATCTGAAGAGGGTCACAGGTCGAGGCAGGGCCGTTCGTCGGCCCGATCCCGAGGGCGCGTTGATCGATCAGCTGGGCTGGATGGGTGGCCGGTAACGACGGTCGCCGGGCGCATAGGGCAGCGCATCCGACCACGCGTTCGCAGAGAGGCCGGGGGCTTTAGAGGGAAAGTGGGCGCTTACACATAAAACAGCGACAACGGGCGATGCCGCGCCGCTGCAACAATGACACTGAGAGGGCGGCGCATTTTCTGAACAATGCTGGCAGGCCTCAGGCGTCGCCGTGGGCCCGGGGGCAGCGGTCACTGTCTCAGGGCAGGGTATGGCGCTGCCGGCGCCCGCCTTGATCGACAGCGGAAGGGTTGCTGCCAGAGACACTAGCGGCGCAAGCGCGAGGAGCAGGGACAACACCAGGGGTAGCACCCGGGCGCCTCGCCATGAGCGTGATGGTTGTCGAACTCGCGCCTGCATCTCTTGCTGTGTGTGTCGATTCATCTGCTGAGGACCGGCTGGCCAGCCGTCGATTTCATCGGTGCTGGGTCGCGTTGTCGATCCGGCCGATCGCGCAGCTGACGAAAGACTTCGCCTTGGCCGCCGCCGCCCGCATCCCCTCCACTGAACCTGTCTCCGGGTAGCCCATTCTGGCCAGGGCCATCGCCACGCTCTCGCGCGATTCCAAGTCGCCTTCGACCCGAACCTGGCCGTGCTCGATGTCTATATCCACCGCCTGAACCAGCGCCTCCGACAACAGCTTGGTGCGGATGCTGTTCGCGCAGCCGCCGCATTTGATGTTTTCCACCGCGATCGTATAGCTCATGTTCGCTCTCCTTCCGTCGTTGGCCCGCGACCGGCGTCGTCCATTCGACCGATGATCGGACAGTCGTGTTCACTTTCCCGGCATGCGGCGATCAACTCGGCCAGTTCATCACGTAGCTGGGTCAGGGTCGCAATGCGTTGTTCCACATCCGCCAGCTTTTGTTCGGTCAGTGCGCGCACGTCGGACCGCAGATCACCCCCGGTCTCGCGCATCTCCAGCAGCTGCCCGATTTCGTCGAGGCTGAAATCCATCGCCTGGGCACGTCGCACAAAGCGCAGTCTCGCAATATCGCCAGCGCGGTAGCGCCGTTGGCCACCTGCGTTGCGCGGAACCCGGTCGAGCAGGCCGATGCGCTCGTAAAAGCGCAGCGTATCTGCCGAAAGGCCGGTTGCCGCGCAGGCATCTCCGATACTCAACCCCATAGCCAACCGCCACCTCCGTCGCCTTGATGTCCCATAGTAATAGCTGGAGCTTGCTCCAGGTCAAGCTCTTGATCATTCCGTACACCGCAAAACCCAACCTGGTACCCCTCCGCGAAGCGTGGTTGAACTGCCCGGCGGCCCGTCGACACTTTGTGTTTCGTTCCGGGGGGAATATCACTTCGGTCCGTTTTGCCAATCACGAAGGAGTCGACGATGACCGTCACCGATGCCGTACAGAGACGCCGCGCTGTTAAATGGTTCGATCCGCAGCACCGGCTTTCGGACGGGGAATTCGCGACCCTGATGGAACACGCGCTGCTGTCGCCAACCGCCTTCAACATCCAGAACTGGCGCTTCGTACGAATCAGCGATGCCGCGCAGCGCAAGGCAATTCGCGCCGCCGCCTGGGATCAGGCCCAGGTCGAAGATGCCTCTGAGCTGCTGGTCTTGTGTTTCGATTGCAAGGCTTGGGAGAAGGACCCCCACCGCTATTGGCGCCTGGCGCCGCAGGAGGTTCAGGATTTCCTCGTCCCGGCGATCGCCGATTACTACGGCGACAAACCGCAGATAGAGCGCGATGAGGGCATGCGTTCCTGTGGCCTAGTCGCGCAGAATCTGATGCTGGTAGCGCAGGAGCTGGGGTACGAAAGCTGCCCGATGGACGGTTTCGATTACGCAAAGGTCGGGGCGATCATCGGGCTGCCCGAAGATCACGAGATCGCCTTCATGCTGGCGATCGGTAAGGGGATCAAGGACCCATGGCCGCGACCGGGACAGCTGCCCTTGGCCGATGTCCTGGTCGAGAATCGCTTTGCTGCGGCCGACTGAGACTCTCGGCGCGGTCCCCATCCGGCGCAGGCACGGGTCCCTCCGGCATGTCCGCGAAAGCACCGATACAACCGGCCGATCCCGCCGAACGCCGTCGCGTATTGGCATTACTCGCAGGTGCGACGCTGCTGGGCGCGGCCGTTTTCAGCCGCTTCGACGACATAGCACGATGGGTAATCGCCGACCCGGCCCACGCGGTCATGCGCATCAATCTGCTGATCGGGACACTCCTGATACCGGCGAGCGTGATGATCTTTGCGAGCCGTCGGCTATGGCGTGTCGGTGATCAGACGCTGCGCGCGCAGCGCTATCCCCCGCCCGGTCAAAAGGTCATCAGGGATACCGCGATACTGGAGGGTCCTGCGGCCAAGCGCCGCGGCCGACAGCTGCAATGGCTTTCCTGGGTGCTGGTCACCTGCGCGTTGCTGCCGCCACCGATGTTGTGGTGGCTGGTGTGGCGAATTGCCGGGACGGCGGCCGGTTGATCCATCCCACGCACTCAAGGAACGACCTCCGTTGAGGGCGGGGATTACGCCGTCGCAGCGCACGTCTTGCGCTACTCGGGCTTGGCCTCACGGCTGAGCAGATTGTGCACCGCCACTGACGGTTCGAGCCCCTGGTAAAGAACGCGATAGGTTTGTTCGGTGATCGGCATCTCTACTCCGAGGAGGCGCGCCTTGTTGCGGACCTCGCGAGCAGTCGCCACGCCCTCGACTTCCTGACCGATCTCGCGTTTTGCCGCCGCGACATCCAGACCACGTGCGAGGGCGAGGCCCATCCGCCGGTTGCGCGACTGGTCGTCGGTGCAGGTCAGCGCGAGATCGCCGAGCCCGGCCAGGCCCATGAAGGTCTCGGGCCTGCCGCCCAGCGCCAGACCGAGCAGGGTGATCTCATGCAGGCCCCGGGTGATCAATGCCGCGCGCGCATTGGCGCCGAATCCGAGGCCGTCGGAGATGCCGGCAGCAATGGCCATGACATTCTTGCTTGCGCCGCCGACCTGCACGCCGATCAAGTCGTCGCTGGTGTAGGCGCGAAAGTTTTCGCCGTGCAGATAGGCGGCAACGCGCTCGGCATGCAGCGGGTTGTCGGCGGCTACTGTGATTGCCGTGGGCAGGCCGCGCGCGACCTCTCCGGCGAAGGTGGGGCCTGAGATCACGGCCAGGCTGCAGCCTGGCAGGCAGTCTGCGGCCACTTCGCTGAGCAACTCGCCACTGGCGGGATCGAAGCCCTTGCTAGCCCAGCTCAGGCGCTCCAGACCGGGCCGCAGTTCGGCTATCCGGGCGCAGACCTCGGCAAACGCATGGCTGGGCACCACCACCAGAACTTCATCGGCGGCATTCAATGTGCCGCCCATGTCGCCTGTCGGCGTCAGTTCGGTGGGGAAAGCGATCCCCGGCAGGTAGTGGCGATTTTCCTGGTCACGCCGCAGCGCTTCGACCTGATCGGTAGCATGGCCCCACAGCGCGACCGCGGAGCCATTGCGGGCCAGATGGATGGCGAGCGCCGTTCCCCAGGAGCCGGCCCCCAGAACGGCGATACTGGCCGGCGCCACACTCAACTCAATGGGCGGCGGATTCGTCCGCTGCCTCGGCCGCCTTCGCTTGACGCTGTTGCGCGTAAAGCGCCTCGAAGTTTACCGGTTGCAGCACGAACTGCGGGAAGCTGCCGCGCGTCACCAGATCGGAGATCACTTCGCGGGCGTAGGGGAACAAGACATTGGGTGCGGCGACGCCGATCACCGCCTCCATCTCCTGTTCACTGAAGCCCTGGGCGAGAAACAGTCCACCCTGCTGCACCTCGACCAGGAAGACCGTCTTGTCTTCGTGCTTAGCCTCGACGCTGACCTTGAGCGTCACCTCCAGGTTGTCATTTCCCGGCTTGCGGGTTTCGCTGCTCAGGCCGACCTTGATCTCCGGCGTCCAGTTCTCCTGGAAGATGGCTGGCGAATTCGGTGCCTCGAACGAAATGTCCTTGGTATAAATACGTTGCACCAGAAACTGGCGCTGTGTCGGTTGTTCGTCGCTCAAAGTAGTCTCCTGCAGGGTGGATTATTTGCGTTTCACCGGTAGACTGGCGCTTTCCCAAGCCATCATCCCACCACGTAGATTCTTCGCTTTCTCGAAGCCATGCTTGCGCAGCAGGCTGCATGCCGAACCGGAACGCGAACCTGAGCGACACACTGCGACGATCGGCTTGTCGCGATATTTTTCGAGCTGCTTCAGATTGTTGCTGAGGCCGTTCAGCGGCACATTGATGGCGTTGAGGATGTGGCCATCTTTGAACTCAGCCATCGAGCGAACGTCCAGCACCACTGCGTCTTCATGGTTGATCAGTGCCGTGGCGCCCAGCGGATCTACCGCATACTTGCCACCCGGTTCGCTGATGAAATTCCAGACCAGTGCCGACGACACGACGACGAACGCCCCGATCAGCAATGGGTGGTTGCCGGCAAATTCCAGGAGTTGTTCCATGCGTCCTCGCAACCGCCGGCGCTGTCGCCGACGCTAGAACGACGAGACGGGAGGCGGTAGCCTGCCCGTCCGTGAGTTACTGTCTCGCCGCCCCCGCTTGTGCAGGGCGCCTGCTCAATGATCGTGGGTGCAGAACACCTCGCGCATCATGCAGATCAGGCGCAGGGTGCGACTATCGCTGACGCGATAGAACACCCGATTGGCGTCTTTGCGGGAGGTGAGGATACCTTTATCACGCAGGATCGCAAGGTGTTGAGAAATGTTGCTCTGCGAGGTGCCGACCTGGTCGACGATGTCCTGCACGCTGATCTCCTGGTCGCCGAGGGTGCAAAGGATCTTAAGACGCAGCGGATGCGACATTGCCTTGAGCGAGCGCGAAGCGCGATCGATATCTTCATCACCCTCTAAAAGCGAGAGTTCGCCGTCAAATTCGTCATGCATGGAAACCACCGACTTCTCGTGCAGGGTCACAGAATATCCTCCTTAAATGGGCTATTCACTAGCCTCTAATCTAATAATAGACCGCTATTGAAGCAGGAATGAAGCGTCAGCAGCGAGCTTTTTTCTTCAATCCGCGGCCAATATTCTCTTATAACGGCGCCACGGTCGCTCGCTCGGTAGCGCCTTGGTTGCGAAAGTGCTTCAATACGCGACAGCCGCCGCGCGCCGAAAGGGAGCCCACTCTGTGGGTAAATCTCTTCGGTATTTCATGCGGTTAACTGGCAGCCGGCCGTCCAGCGAGTCAGGGGGCCGAGCGAGACACACAATGGAAAATAAGGTGCGCCCAGCGCTTCTCCTGATCTTTGACGGCTGGGGTTTGAGCGATAATGCCGACCATAACGCAATCCTCGCGGCGAAGACGCCGGTATGGGATCGTCTCTGGGCAAACTATCCACACACCGCTATCCGCACTTCGGGCTCGGCAGTAGGCCTGCCGGGTGGTCAGATGGGTAACTCGGAGGTCGGCCACCTCAATCTCGGTGCTGGTCGCGTCGTCTACCAGGAGTTTACCCGCATCGGGCGCTCTATCCGCACCGGCTCTTTCTTTACCAACCGCACCCTGACTGATGCGATCGATCTGGCGGCGGACAACGGCAAGGCGCTGCATATCCTCGGTCTGCTGTCCCCGGGCGGCGTGCACAGCCATGAACACCATATTCATGCGATGGCCAGACTGGCCGCCGAACGCGGCGCCGAGCGAGTCTACCTGCACGCCTTTCTCGACGGTCGAGACATGCCGCCCAGGAGTGCCGAGGCCTCCCTCGACACGATGGACGCCGTGTTCGCGAAGCTGGGTAACGGCCGTATAGCGACGGTCATCGGGCGCTATTACGCCATGGACCGCGATCATCGCTGGGAGCGCATCAAGCGGGCGTACGATCTCATCACCTTGGGGAGGGCCGAGACCTGTGCTGACTCGGCGCTGGAGGCGCTGCAGAAGGCCTATGCGCGGGGTGAATCCGATGAATTCGTGACCGCATCCTGTATCGGCAACCCGGTGCCGGTGGCGGATGGGGATGTGATCGTCAACATGAATTATCGCTCCGACCGGGCACGCCAGATCACACGGGCGTTCATCGAACCCGATTTTAGCGGTTTCGAACGCGAGGTGGTCCCAAGACTCGGGGCGTTTGTGTCGCTGACGGAGTACAGCAAGGACTTCGATATCCCGGTCGCCTATCCGCCGGATCGTCTCGACAATACCTTCGGCGAATACATCGCCCACCTGGGTCTGCACCAGTTGCGTATCGCCGAAACCGAGAAGTACGCTCACGTCACGTTCTTTTTCAACGGTGGCGTCGAGGCGCCGAACGAGGGAGAACATCGCATATTGGTGCCCTCACCACAGGTCGCGACCTATGATCTGCAGCCGGAGATGAGCGCTTACGAGGTGACCGACCGGCTGGTGGAAGCGATTCGCAGTGGCCGCTACGACGCCATCATCTGCAACTATGCGAACGGTGATATGGTCGGGCACACCGGCAATTACGAGGCGGCCGTCCAGGCAATCGAGGTGCTCGACAAATGCCTTGGCCGGGTCACCGAGGCGGTTCAGGCGGCCGGTGGCGAGATGCTGATCACGGCGGATCACGGCAACGCCGAGCAGATGGTGGATCTCAAGGCGCAGCAGGCGCACACCGCCCACACGCTGAATCCGGTCCCACTGATTTATGTGGGCAATGCGGCGCCGGCGCTGATGAACAATGGCGCTCTGTGCGATGTCGCGCCCACACTCTTGCAGATCATGGGCCTGCCGCAGCCTGCCGCAATGACCGGACGTTCGCTGCTGCTGGCTGCGGACGCTGACGCCGCCTAGCCCTGTATCTCGACATAGATTACCCGTTGGGTCGCCCTGCCGAGATGCGCGGGCCTCCCCTGCCGCTGTTCTTTATTATGCGCCTGATCTTCACGCTCATTCTCTGCCTTTGCACCCCCGCGCTGGGCGCCGGCGAAGGCGCGCCTGCCGCTGAAGAACAGCGCGCCAAGCTCGAGGCGTTGCGCACGCGCATTGAGGGCTTGCGGGCGCAGATAAATAAACGCAGTGGCGAAAAGACCGCGTTGGCCCGTCAGCTGCAGGAATCGGAGCAGGCCGTCGGTCGCCTTGCGCGCCGGATGCGTATGCTCGATGGCAGGCTCAGCGACCAACAGCGGCGTCTCGAAGAGCTCCGCGCGCAGCGCGCGGAGCAGACTGAGGCCCTGGCCGGACAGCGCGAGGTGCTCGCCCGCCAGGTGCGCGCGGCCTTTGCGATGGGTCGCCAGGACAGGATCAAGCTACTGCTGAACCAGCAAGACCCTGCTACCGTCGGTCGCATGATGGTCTACTACGACTACCTGAGCAGGGCGCGTGCAAAAAAGATCGAGTCGATCCGCGAGCAGTTGCAGCGCCTGGCGGCTACCGAGCAAGAGATTCACACCGAGGAACAGAAACTTGTTCGATTGCGCGATGAACAGGCAAGCCAGCTGCTCGCGATGCGGACCTCGCAGGATCAGCGCCGTGACGTGGTGGCAAAAATCACTGCGGAGTTGCAAGACCAGGGGCGCCAACTGGCTCGCCTGCAATCCGATGAACGTGAATTGAACGCCCTGATCAGTGGACTCGAGCGGGCATTGGCGGATATCCCCGTAGAACACCCGCAACAGATCCAGTTCGCCGGTTTACGCGGCCGCCTGCCGTGGCCGGCCAGCGGCCGCATCGTCAGCCGCTTCGGGACGTCCCGGCTGGGGGGCCTGCTCTGGGACGGTGTTATGATCTCCGCACCCGCAGGCCGGGAAGTGCGCGCCGTGCACCATGGCCGGGTGGCATTCGCGGATTGGCTACGTGGCTTGGGTCTGCTGATGATTGTCGATCATGGGGATGGCTACATGACCCTTTATGGGCACAACCAGAGCCTGTTCAAAGAGGTTGGTGATTGGGTCGAGGCAGATGAAGCCATTGCCCTGGTCGGCAGTAGTGGCGGGCGTGAGCGTGCTGGTGTGTACTTTGGTATCCGCTTCAAGGGTCGACCGGTAGACCCGACCAAGTGGTGCCGCCGCATGGCCGGCAGCAAAGTGGGTTAATGCCGCGCGCCGGCCTGGCGCGCAAGCGACGAGGAATGTATGAAGCACAAGTTGCCCTCGATACTGGCGGTGGGATGGATGAGCCTCGCGGGCGCATTTGCCGTCGCGCAATCGGCGATCGCTGAAGATACCGAATCCTCGACCGACCTCCCGCTCGAGGAGCTGCGAGTGTTTGCCGAGGTGTTCGGGCGCATCAAACAAGACTATGTTGAGCCGGTCGACGATCGCAAGCTGCTCAAGTACGCGATCGAGGGCATGCTGAGCGGTCTGGACCCCCACTCGGCCTACCTCGATGAGGACGACTACCGCGATATTCGCGTCGGCACCAGCGGCCAGTTCGGTGGCCTCGGTATCGAGGTCGGTATGGAGAATGGTTTCGTCAAGGTTATCTCGCCCATCGACGACACCCCGGCACAGCGCGCGGGGGTGCTCGCCGGAGACATGATCATTCGGCTCGATGACCAGCCGATCAAGGGCATGACGCTGAATGAGGCGGTCAAGTTGATGCGCGGCAAGCCAGGTACGAAGATACGCCTGACGGTAGTGCGCGAGGGTACCGACAAGCCGATCGTCATCGAAGTGGTGCGGGATGTCATCAAGACAGTGAGCGTCAAGCAGCGCATGCTCGAGCCGGGTTTCGGCTATGTGCGACTATCGCAGTTTCAGGCCCGCACCCCCGAGGACATGCTCACCGCGATTGGCGCACTCAAGCGTAAGGCCAGCGGCAACCTGAAAGGCCTGGTGCTGGATCTGCGTAACAATCCGGGGGGTGTGCTGAATGCGGCGGTCGCGATCAGCGATGCCTTTCTGACCAGCGGCACCATTGTCTACACAGAGGGTCGCATCCGTGACTCACAGCTCAAGTTCAAGGCCGCGCCTGACGATGTCCTCGAAGGCGCGCCGATTATCGTGCTAGTCAACGGCGGATCCGCCTCGGCATCCGAGATCGTGGCCGGGGCGCTGCAGGACCACAAGCGTGCGGTGATAATGGGTCAGCAGACCTTTGGAAAGGGATCCGTACAGACCATCGTGCCGGTCAACGAACGCACCGCGGTCAAGCTGACCACCGCGCGCTATTTCACGCCGAACGGGCGATCGATCCAGGCTGAGGGCATCGTGCCGGATATCGAACTGGGTAATGTGCGCTTGACCGCGGGTGAGGAGTCCAGCACGCGGCTCAAGGAGGCTGACCTGGCCGGCCATCTCAGCAATCCGGAGGACAATGGGGAGACCAGCGAGTCGGAGGAAGAACCGGTGGCCAAGACCGACGAAGACGCCGCCGACACCGATTACGCGCTCAGCGAGGCGCTCAATCTGCTGAAGGGTCTGGCCATTTTGCGACCGACGAGCACCTAGTTGATGCTGACGCGCCTGCCGATCCTGCTGCTGTCATTGCTGATGTCGGCGGTAGCGGCCCAGCCGGTGCGCATCGCTATCATTATCGACGATCTCGGCAACAGCAGAGACCTTGGCCATCAGGCGATTGATCTGCCAGGCGCGATCACCTATTCGGTGCTGCCCAAGGTTCCCTACAGCCGCGACATCGCCCAGAGGGCGTACGCGGTTGGCAAGGAGGTCATGCTGCACTTGCCGATGCAGACCCATGACGGCCGACCGATGGGCCCGGGCGGCCTGCATCTGGAGATGAGCCGCGAAGAGTTTGCGCACGAGGTCTGGTCCAACGTGGCCTCGATCCCGCACGTCGCGGGTGTCAATAATCACATGGGCAGTCTCTTGACCGGGCGAGCCCAGGCCATGGATTGGTTGATGCAGGATCTGCGTTGTATCGGCGGCCTGTACTTTGTCGACAGCCGCACCGATGTGCGCACGGTCGCACGTAAGGTCGCGCGCGAGGCCGGCCTCGCGAATGCGCAACGTGATATCTTCCTCGACAATGAACAGGACCCTGACTACGTGCGCTATCAGTTCGCACGTCTGATCGAGACCGCGCGTCGCCGCGGCCACGCGATAGGGATTGGTCATCCCTATCCGGAGACCCTGACCGTGCTGGCCGACGCACTGCCGGAGCTGGCCGATCTGGGAGTTGAACTGGTACCGGTCTCGCGACTGGTGGAAAACCAACGGAGTGATCAACAATGGCTCGCGTGCTCGTCCCCCTTGCGAACGGTTGCGAAGAACTAGAGGCCGTCACGATTATTGATATCTTGCGCCGTGCCGGTGTCGACGTGGTCACCGCCGGGCTGACGGACGGTGCGATAACCGCGAGTCGCGGCGTGGTGCTCATGCCCGACAAGTCCCTGGATGATGTCCTGGGTGATGACTACGACATGATCGTGTTGCCCGGCGGTCTGCCGGGGGCGGACCACCTTGACGCCGATCCCCGGATCCACATGCTGTTGCAGCGAATGGCGGAGCAGGATCGCTACACCGCCGCTATTTGCGCAGCCCCCAAGGTACTGCTGAATGCCGGGCTGCTCGACGGCCATAAGGTCACGGCTTATCCAGGCGTGATCGATGGCCAGCTGGGCGAGACCTCCCAGCTGCTGGCCGACCCGGTGGTCAGCGACGGCCGGGTGATCACCTCGCGCGGCCCCGGGACAGCTATGGATTTCGCGCTAACCCTTATAGAAAAGCTGCTCGGTGCCGATAAACGCCAGGAAGTCGAAGCGCCATTGGTGCGGTCATAAGGGGCGAATCAGTCATGCTGTCTCGATCAGGCAAACTTTTACTCTTGCTGCTGGTGCCCGCGGTCGTCTATGGCGGCCTGAAGGGCGTACTTTATTACAACGCCAAGCGAACGGTCGATGACGTGGTCAGCGCGGCATCATATCAGGCCGATATTCGCTACGCGGGCATCTCCACCGACCTGCGCGGTGCCGTCACCGTGAGCGGAGTTACCGTGCAGCCTGTAGGTTACACCGACGCGATCGGTATCGACGCAGTGCGCATAGCCAGCGACGATCCGCTGTTGTTTATTCGCAGCGCCGGCTGGCGTCCCGGTGAGGATAAACCACCCGAGATGTTGGAGTTTGCGATCGAAGGCGTGCATCTGCCGCTGAATTCGGATTTCGTCACGTCGTCGTTCGCCAGTGTCTCAGATGCGGGTGACGCGGCGTGCGCGCAGGGTCTGCAGATCGAGCCGGGGATGTTGCGCAAGCTCGGCTTCAATGACCTCGACATGGACTTCGATGGCTATTATCGCCTGGATCCGGCGCAGCGCACCTTGTCCCTGGGTGTAAATATGGAGCTGCGGGATATCGAGTCCATGCACTTCACGGCCACCCTGGCAGACGTCGATGTCGAGACCCTGGCGCAGGGCGGCGCACCGCAGGTCAGCCTGGGAGACCTCAAAGTCGCCCTGACGGTATCGCCGAAGTTTGGTCGTCAAGCACTCAAGGAGTGTGCTATTGGCACCGAGATGACGGTTCAGGAATGGAGCGGCGTCCTCGCCGATCGTGCCGTCGAGCAGTTTGAGAGACAAGGCCTATCTTTGGGGTATGGTCTGCGGCGCGCGTTGCGCGACTTCTACCGTGACTGGGGTGAGTTCAAACTAGTCGCTGCACCGGCCAAGCCGGTCGGCCTATTCAGCCTTATATTCCTTCCGCCAGAACGCCTTGCCGAGGCCCTTTCCGTGCAGCTGAGTCTCAATGACCAGCCGATCGGCGATGCCAGCTTCACCTGGCAACGCCCCGACGCGCAGGCGCTATCCGCGCTGTTCGGCGCCGAGCAGGCCGATGCCCCCAACAAGGGGGCGTCTCAACCGCGGCGCATACTGATACGTCGAGATTTCGAGCCCGTCCCGGTCGGAGACATCGGACGCTACGTCGATCACAAGGTGACCATCAAGCCGCGTGGTCAGCCGCTGCGTGAGGGCGTGCTAAAACGCATCAATGATGGCGAGGCTGAGGTCGAGCAGAGTCTGCATGGCGGCAAGTTTACGGTCTACGTGCCGCTGCGAGATATCGAATCGGTCCAGGCGCTGGTGCAGCGCGAAATTGCGCCGCAGCGTTAACCCCGCCTTTTTATCGAAGCCAGCGATAGTGCGCTGTCAGCGCGGTCTCTGCAGTACGCGAATCAGCGCGCTGTGGTCGAGATCGCCGTCGCCCTGATCGATCAGCTGCCGGAACAGGTCCCTGCCCAGCTCGGTGGCGGGCAGCGCCTGACCCAGCACTGTCCCGAGCTCACAGGCCTGGCGCATATCTTTGTATTGGGTGGTAACCCGGGCACCGGGTTTGAACGCTCGATCGATCATGCGCTGCCCGTGCACCTCGAGGATGCGCGAACCGGCAAACCCGCCGAGCAGGGCCTCGCGTACCTTGGCCGGATCGACGCCGGCAGCCTCCACCAGAGCCATGGCTTCGGCCACCGCACCGATGTTCAGGCCGACGATGATCTGATTCGCCGCCTTGGCTACCTGTCCGGCGCCGATGCCACCGACGTGGGTGAACTGGCTGCCGAGCACCGCAAACAACGGCCGCGCACGTGCGATGGCGGCGTCGGCGCCACCCGCCATCACCGTCAGACTGGCGTCTATAGCCCCGATCTCGCCGCCGGATACAGGGGCATCGATGAAATCGACTCCTTGCGCCGCGAGGCGCTGCGCCAACTCACGCGTCGGCATGACCGCCGTGGTGCCCATGTCGATCACCAGAGCGCCGGCCGGCAGGCCCTCGGCGAGGCCATCTGATCCGAACAAGACATCTTCCACGGCCGCCGTATCGGCCAGCATCAGAATGACGATATCGCACTGCCGGGCCAGGTCTGCCGGTGTATTGCAGATCGTCAGCCCCCTGCCCTGCAGTGCCTCGGCGACTTGACGGGTGCGGTTCCAGACGGCGAGGTCAGCACCCGCCGCAAGCACATGCCGGGCCATTGGCCGGCCCATCAGGCCAAGCCCGGCGAAGCCCACCCGTTGGCCCTGCAGAGGCCGGACGCGCGCGTCGCCCACGTCAGTCCTGTCGGGCCTGGAGATCGATACCCCGGATACCGGCCAGCGCGCAGGCCTCGTCGTCTTCAGAGGCAGCACCGGACACGCCGACCGCGCCGAGGGTCTCCCCCTCGTCATTGCTCACCAGGACGCCGCCGGCGAGCGGGATGATCCTGCCGGTGGACATCGCATTCAGCGCGAGCAGAAAGCCCTGCTGTTGAGCGTCCTGCGCATAGCGTTTCGCCAGATGGCAGGTGTCTGTGCCCATCGCCAGCGCGCCCCAGGCCTTCGCTTGGCAGATATCGGCACGCAGAAAAGACACCCCGTCCTGGCGCTGCATGGCCTTGAGGTGGCCGCCACTATCGAGCACCGCGACCGCAATCGGCGGCAGGCCCAGTCGCGCCGCCTCGTCGAGCGTGCCGGCGATCAGCCGGTTGGTCTGATCCAGGGTCAGTTCCGCCATGGTGTTCCTCCGGTCACTCGGCGCCGATATGACACGACCTTATCGCCGTCACCCCTCCCGATCCAGTAGTTATGTCGCCATAGGGTGTCGGCCGCGGCGCGCAAACTCACTATACTTCCAATGTTGCGATCGCGATGCGACGAATGCCTCGGGCAAGAGAACGGCCAACTCATGAATTCCAAACCTGTCGTGCTGGTCACCCGACGTCTGCCGCAGGCCGTCGAAGAGCGGCTGGCGCGCGACTACCAGGCTCGGTTGAACAGCGATGATGTCGTTTACACCAGCGACCAGCTGCTTGAACTGGCGGCCGGCGCCGCCGCAATCATCCCCTGTCACACGGAAAGGCTGCGCGCCGACGTCATCGAACACTTGCCTGATAGCGTGCGTGCAATCTGCAGTTTCTCGGTCGGCTATGATCACATCGACCTGGCGGCCGCGAAAGCGCGCGGCATCACGGTGACCAACACCCCCGACGTGTTGAGCAATGCCACTGCAGAGATTGCGATGCTGCTAATGCTCGGTGCAGCGCGCCGCGCCCACGAAGGTGCGCGTATGCTGCGGACCGACACCTGGGCCGACTGGAGCGCCGTTGGGCAACTCGGCATCGAGGTCACCGGCAAGCGGCTTGGCATCATCGGTATGGGACGGGTCGGTCTAGTGATGGCCAGATGCGCGCGCGGCTTCGATATGGAGATCCATTACTACAATCGCCATCGCCTCAGCCCGGAGCTGGAGGCCGGTGCGGTCTTC
>CAVTOY010000016.1:0-217982 GCA_963736445.1 uncultured Gammaproteobacteria bacterium
CCGTGGCACGGCCTTCTGCTCGGCAAGGGGCTGGACTACTTTCGGACCGCGATCGAGAAAGACAGGTCGCTGGGCCGATTCGGCGAATCCGGCATGATCCACGAGACGCTGGCGCAGGTAGCCGGCGGGGCGCCCCTGACGAACGGGCCCGGCGTAGAGAGAGCCCTGCTGAACCACCCCCTGGACAGCAGCGCACTTGCCATAGTCGGCTGGCTGCATGCAAGACTCGGCAATTTCGACTTGGCCCATCCATTGATGCTGAAAAACCTTCGCGACGGCGAGTTGGACCCGTCGTGGTACCCCGGCCTGATGATCGCCTGCTCGCAGCTCGAAGATGCGTCGGCAACCCAGGCACTCTGCGAACAACTCGGGCCGAAGCTCTCGACCGACCAGACGCTTCTGTCTGTTGGGTACTGGCACCAACCCGATGCCCGGTTCACGCGCGCCGAACTTCTCGATCGCGTCAAAACGCGGGTAAAGTTTGCTACCTTACCCCTGCGGGTTTAACGCTAGTATTGCCGCCCTTTACACAATCCCTCAGGATTGACTCGAAAGACAACACCAGAGCAAAAGTCAGGTTATGAGCAAAGCACAAGAAGTGATCAACTCGATGGTTTATCCGAAGGATGAACGTCCCTATATCTGGCACGGTGGCATTTTGCAGATTTGGGTTACCCGCGCTTGTGACAAGGCCTGCTTCGGATGTACACAGGGCAGCAACCTCCGCGGCAAACCCGGGTTGATTTCAAAGGAGCAGTTCGAGCAAGCAGTTGCTTCGCTCTCGGACTATTTCGGCGTCGTGGGTATGTTCGGTGGAAACCCCGCACTTCACCCGCAGTTCGATCAGCTGTGCGCGATCATGCGGAGCCACATCCCTTACGAACGTCGCGGGCTCTGGTGTAATCACCCTCGCGGCAAAGGGGAAATCTGCCGAAATACGTTCAATCCGGAGGTATCAAACCTTAACGTCCACATGGACCAACAGGCGTACGACGAGTTCGCAAGAGACTGGCCGGAATGCAAGCACCGCTTGAAGGGCCTCGATGAAGATGCCCTGCACACACCACCGTTCACCGCGCTGATAGACCATTATCCCAACGAGGATGACCGTTGGGAAAAGATCCGCGGCTGTGACATCAATCGCAACTGGTCGGCCATGATCGGCGTTGTGCGCGGAGAGTTGCGGGGATTCTTCTGCGAAATCGCCGGCGCGCAGGCAATGTTGCACGCCAATGATCCGGAATGGCCCGATCTCGGGGTAGCCGTCACACCCGGCTGGTGGCGGCAAGGTGCCGACACCTACGCCGAGCAGGTAAAATGGCACTGTCACAGGTGCGGCATCCCGATGCGTGAGGATCCGGTTCTGGCGATCGGGGCCACCCAGGAGAAATGCAGTCCGACCCATGCCGCGATTTACCGCCCAAAGACGAAAAACAGACCCGTGGTAGTGCTTGACGAAGTCCACGAAACCGATCGTTTCGCCACTCAGTACCTGTCGACTGAAGCGGCCAGGTAACGACTGAAACCATCCTTAGCCCCCACACCTCGACACACAACGCTGACTCATCAGCAGCGCAGAAGCCATGCCCAAGCCCTACCTGATCGTCATGTGCTCGCCGGATCGCGACCGGTTTTCAACCCGGCGTGCACTGGGTTCGATCAAGGCCACGGACCTTTCCCAGGCCGAACTATGGCTCATCGACAACAACTACGATACCGGGTTCAGCCACCCGGACGTGATGAATCGCGCCCTGCAGGTCGCTGCCAGCCGCGGTCAGTCGTTGATATTCCTCGACGATGATATCGAAATTACCACCTACGACTGGATCGGGCGGCTGGAAAAGGCTGCGGAGGACGGCGGCGCAGACATCGTCGGCTGCCGACATGTGTGGGCCGACGGGAATACCAATCACGAAGGCTACTGGATAGATGAAACCGGCATCGTCGCACCCATCGTTGGCGCGCAGCACCGCTTCTGCGACGGCACCCAAGCGGTCGCTTATGTGCCTTCGCTGTGCAGTGCGGTGATGCTGGTGCGCAACCCTGGCGCGTACGCTTTCGATACGGGGTTCCTCAAGTACCAGCAGGATCTCGATATCTGTCTGCAATCTTGGGCTGCGGACAAGCCTGTCGTCTGTCTGCTTGATCTCAAAGTGATGCACCATGCCGGCTCGACGGGCGAGATGCACGCCAATTTCGCACAGCGGTTGCAAACGGACAGTGTGTATTTCGCAAACAAGTGGCAGTCCTTCCTGCCTCGACTATATGAGCGACCGGAACTGACCCATCTCCGGGATTATTCGCCGGGCTTCCACTACTGGCGCAACGAGTACCGCAAGGCGTCGCTGATGAAATCAAGCAACTGCGAGACGGCGGAAGCGCTTTTTCGGCGCATCGCCCAGCACTGCTATGACGAGCAGATGCGCAGCGGAGCCAATTATCATATTTTCAGCCTCACTGACGACCTGGAACCGCTGCGCCGCTGCCTCGCGTTGAATCCATGCCATCAAGTGGCACGGGCAAAGCTGAGCGCTCAGGCGAGAGACGACGTCGCCCACTATAAGTCATGCACGCATGGGCACGACTGCTCGCAGTGCGTGCTCGGCGCCAGGTAGGCTCTGTAGCCCGTGAACAGATACCTGATCGCTCTGTTTACACCCGATGCCTATCGTCCGTCGGCGAAAGCCACAATAAGCGCACTGAAGCAGACCAACCTCGCTGAAACCGACCTCGTCATACTGGACAACGGCTATGAGAACAATTTCTGCCACGCCGAGGCGATGAACGCCGTTCTCGATTACGCGCGTGATCAGTGGGTGTTCTTCGTCGACGACGATGTGTTGATAGCCCAGCCAGACTGGTTGCAGCGCCTCGCCGCCGATGCTCAGCAATCGAATGCCGCAATCGTCGGCTGCGTTCATACCTTTGCAACCGGCGAGGTCAACCACGCAGGGGCCATCGTTCATATCGACGGCAGCACAGAACTGAGACGTTCGCCACCGGAAAAAGTCGTGTTCGCTCCAGCAGTCAGCAGCGCATTGATCGGCATAGTGCCCGGCAGCAAGCTGCGGTTCGATACCCGCTACGCCAAGTATCAGCACGACCTCGACCTCTGCCTCCAGGCGTGGCACAGCGGTTTCATGGTCGCGATCACCCCGGGGGTGACGGTCGTGCACCAGATGGCCGGGTACTATGCGACACTTGGGCAGCCGGCGACCGCCTATCAGCACGATGCTGCAGCATTCCGTGAAAAGTGGCAGGAATTTTGCGCCGACGGCTTGTACAACATCCCGCAACTCACCGAATTCAGACATTTGGCTGCGCAGCCGAATTGGGAGTTGCGCTACAACGCAGCGTCCGCGCTTCAGGGAAGTGACCGCGCGGCATCAAAGCGGGGGTTTCTCGAGATTCTCGCCGAATGCCCGCACCACCACCTTCGCGCCGGCGCACACTACCACCTTTACGAGATTGGCGGCGACCCTGAGCATCTCCGCCAAACACTGGCGCTGAACCCGTTGCACGTAAAAGCCCGAATCGCCCTCGACAACGACATTTCTTCTGGCTAGGTATAGATTTTTCGCGGAGTTTTCCGGCGCCTGGCGATACCTGTCTGCCGACGCAATGAAAGACGCCATGCCTTCGCCAACTGCAGTATCTTTGACACGGCCCGGCGTGCCGTCCGAGTCATCGGCAGCGATTTTTCTGGCGAGGTGTTGGCGCGAAAGGGCGATGTTGTAATTGGCGTCATGTCGAGCCGCCCCCAGCAGATACTCTCTCAAGGTCCTGCGCGACGCCTCCCAGCTCAGTGCAGTTGCGAGTAGCCGCCAAGTGCCTTGCGAAGTAGGTCGTTCCGCCGCGAGGAATACCCGCGACGCAGACAAGTCGCATGTCCTTCAATAAGGCACGCCGAGATCAAGAGTATAATCGCGGATCCCGTTACGCAGAGCACCACCCGGTTCAAGCTTCGGCCAAGTCTTCAATGACAAAACATCGGCACCACACAAATGGAGCATCACACATTCGACCTTGGGATATTTCTCCCCAATAACCGAAGGCAGCCTCGTTACCAACCCATCGAGGTAACGTTCAGCCGCCGCTTGCGTCGAGACATAGAGCTTCCCGAACCCCATCATGAACGGGCACAAGCCAAGAGCCTTGCCTTCTTGACGAAGGAAGAGGAGCACAGCATCGGTCACCTCAGCCCACCTCGGATCGAAAAAGTCGTCGAACACGATGATCCCACCGTCAGACACCTTCCTTCCGTAATTAGCTGCATCCGATATCACCGCTTCGAATGAATGATCACCGTCGATATGAATCCACCGAAGGCCGTCAGGTATCGATGCGGCAAGCTCGCCACTATCCCCCCCGATGAAAGCCACTGCCGACGACGCAAGGTTTAGTTCGCTGATAATTCGGTCGAGCTCAGCTGGCCGCACCCTGTCGACCAGAAAGTGCCGCTCGCCCGGCTGCATATGCAGCATCGACCACGCAGCTGATTTTCCTTGCAGTACCCCAATCTCCAACAAATCTCCGGAGATGCCGAACGCAAACTGGATCTCGAACAAGAGGCCCCAGAGCTCCCGGCTCTGATCATTGAAATGACCCTTGACGAATTGACCCACATGCTCGAACAGCGCCAAACGCTCGCTCATCACTCCCCCACACCAAAGGGTTAGCCCTGCGTCTTCAGAGCTCGCACGGTTTGAAATCGAGCTTCGAAGACAACTAATCCACGACGACGATGCTATTGGATTCGACCGATCACCGGCTTCAGGACCGGTCGCAATGGCAATGCAGTCCACAGGGCCGGCTGCTCGCCGCAACGGAGCTTCGATAAATTGACGGAAGCATCGTTATAGTCGATGCGAAGATCGAGCGCCCTTTCGAGGCAGCCCTCAATTTCGGCCTGGTCCGTCGACTGCGTGGCCAACGCCACCCCAAGATTGTTCCATGCTTCGGCCATTGTGTCATCGGTTGACAATACGGCCCTGAACGAGGCTGTAGCCGCACCAAATTGCCCTCGGGACAGCTGAATACCTCCCAACATGAACATCGCTTTACCGCTACCTTCCATCACACCGAGGTTCAGCACTTTAACTAGCGCCCGTTCGGCATCAACGTGATCACCGCGTCGCACCATGACTTGTGCGTAGGCAAACCATTGCTCCTCCGGCGACCGGAAGCATGTCCGCACCGTTCTCAAGATCGCCGACTTTTCCCACTTCAGCAACGCCAATTGCTCGTTCCGCCGTTGTCCTTCCAAATTCCTGCTGACGTTGCCCTCATGCAGTCGGTAGTCTACTGACAATACGTTACTGCAAGCGATCCTGTACCGACTCGCCAGTCGCAACCACAGGTCGTATTCTTCGTTGAACGCCAGAGCGGCATCGAAACCACCGACATCCAGAACCGCTGCCCGCCGAGCCGTCACAGCCGAACAGGTCGTAATCCGATTTCTTTTTAACAACGCGCCTAGTGATATTTCCGATAGCCCGGAGGCGCAACCGATTGTCTTTCCAAGAAACCGCCCTTCGCGATCAACGAACCTTATGCCGCCGAACACCGCGGCACAATTTGAATCGGCGGTAAGGACCTCAAGGTGTGACCGCATCCGATCCGGCCCGGCCAGATCATCGGCATCCAGGAACGAGACAAAGGGCGTGCTTGCGCAAGCTACCCCGATATTCCTCGCCGCCGCCGCCCCTTTTCTACACCCCTCGACCAGTGTCACCCCCGCAATCGATCGCGCAATTTCCGCGGTTCCGTCCGTGGATCCATCGTCAACAACGATCACCTCCACCGGCGCCGGTCGTTGGCCAAGGGCGCTCAGCAGCGTTTCCCGTATGAAGCGTCCGGCGTCACGTGCAGGAACGATGAACACGTACCCGTTTTTAAAGGAGGCGTCGCTCAACATCGATCAGGTGCTCCCTATTGCGGTCTTGCAGGTTTTCCGGGAAAGCGCAATTTAGCGTCGGCAAAAGGTGATCGGATCCGAGGCGCCGAGGCTGTCGAATGGAACGGTAAAACCCTTTAAGCTGTCGTCGATTTGGCGGCGAAGATAAAGGGCAAAGTCGCCGGCATCTTTGGTCATTCCCTGTTTCCTGTGCTTGACGATGCCGACGATGATCTCCGCAGAGACCGGCACCATATCTGCGCGCCATTCTATCCTCCGACCAGCTATTCTGTAGGCATTCTCAATCTTCAACACGGCATCGCCAAGCGACATGTGGGTCGCGCGGTCTTCATGGCCGTTCGTGGTCTCGAGCCAGTCGCCGACGAATCTTTCGAGACCAGGAGCCTCCAATGACGAAGGGAACTTGCGCACAAAGAGCACTGGCCAGGCATCACTCCCAGAAACAGACACCGACCCCCTGCCGATCATTAAGCCATCGCAGACGCGACGCATCTGCAGCACAAAATCCTCCCAGCCGCTATCGGCTAGACCGGCATTGTGCTTGGCAGTCCCGAGAAATTCATTATCACTGACCGGATTAAGCCATGCTGTCCACTGCACGAGGCCGCCGGTTGAACGATAGCAGTTCGAGACCAGCAGTCTGCGGTCAACCAGTCGAAAGTCAGCCATCTGTTCCGCTGCCGTGTTGGTCAACTCTCTCCAACACCCAAACCACGCCCCTTGCTCGGCCCCGCCGGCTTCAGCCAACTTCCGAATCAGACCCAACGACATACGGGGCTCAACCAGGAGACCCTCCGCCTGCTGAAATCGCACGATGCCATCGGCGACATCCCAATCGATACGCCACGACGCCTCCTTCGATTGATATCCGATTGCACGGAGCCGCTGCTGTGCATCGAGCACCTCGCTCGCCGTGATGAACTTCGGTACGGCGAAGAGAGAACATCGTTCAGCCTTCATGAAATCAATCGCACTATTGTCCCGGTAGCTCCATCGCAACCCGTCTTCCATGCCTGCCACAACCTGAACGCCACCAGAATTTGTTGTCGCCGCGATATCGGCTAGAAACTTCTTCCGCCACTCGCGGTTCAGCGCGTCCCGCTGAACCTGGACTCGAAGTGCGCTTGGCCTAATCTGCGCGGCGGAAAAAACTTCCTCCAACGCATCTACACAGACCCCTACCTGGCAAGCCGGATGTTGTAAGAGCTGCTCGTAACAGACACGCGCCGGGCTTATCGCGTGGGCCGTGAAAAAATACTCCCAGGCCTCGCGCTGCGCAAGAATGAAGGCCAGAGCGCGCTGTATCTCTTCGAAGGAATACGAGGGTTCTTCAGCCGGCTTGCTCTCGAGAGAATTCCACCAGTTTTGCCGCACTGCCCTCGCAAACGAGATCGCCTGCGCCAACTTGTCACCTCGCTCAATGTATAGGAATCTCGCGTGTTTGAAGTAACGCTCTCTGAGGCTGGAAAAATAAAGCGCTGCGAACTCTTGGAAGTGTACCTTGATGCCAAAAACCCCGTTATTGGTCATCTTCGTCGGGATCAGACGCTCGAAATAGCCGCCCGGGTCGTGCTCCCAGTCCTTGCGGGTGGTCGCATTGACAAACTCATCGACACATCCCATAACACCTGTCTGCTGAAGCAGATGACTGAGATAAGCGCTGCCGCTTCGCGGCGTCGCACAAAGGAAGTAGGTTTTTCTTGCAGCCACCGGGCTCATGCGTTTACTCGTAGTGAAGCGGGCGCGTGGAAGATGCTGGTCGCGTTCCCTCGATCCGCATCGTCCTGTTAGGTTAACTTGTTGCCAAAAAAAGCAATCGTGTGGCCCAAACCCTCCGAGAGTTCGGTCTTTGGGGTCCATGACAGCGCGCCAGACGCCAACGCGATATCCGGCTGACGCTGCCGCGGGTCGTCCGCCGGCAATGAACGGAACTCCAACGCCGATTTCGAACCTGTCAGCTCGATCACGAGATCCGCCAACTGGCGAACCGTGAATTCAGCCGGATTACCGAGATTTACCGGTCCAACAAAATCCGCGGGTGACCCCATCAGGCATACTAGACCATCGACCAAGTCATCGACGTAACAGAAAGACCGGGTCTGCAGTCCATCACCATAAAGCGTAATCGGTTCGTCATTAAGCGCCTGAACAATAAAATTGCTGACCACCCGCCCATCGTTGGGATGCATGCGTGGCCCATAGGTGTTGAAGATTCGCGCCACCTTGATCTCCAGGCTGTGCTGACGATGGTAGTCAAAGAACAGCGTCTCGGCGCAACGCTTGCCTTCGTCATAGCACGCCCGTTCACCGATCGGATTGACCCGTCCCCAATACGACTCCTCTTGCGGGTGAACCTCGGGGTCACCGTACACCTCGCTGGTGGAGGCCTGGAGGATCCTGGCCTTGATCCGCTTTGCAAGCCCCAGCATGTTGATCGCCCCATGTACGCTGGTCTTGGTCGTCTGTACCGGATCGTGCTGATAGTGCACGGGTGACGCCGGACATGCCAGGTTGTAGATCTCGTCGACCTCGACGTAAAGCGGAAAGGTCACGTCGTGGCGCATGAACTCGAACCGGGGGTGACCCAGCAGATGGGCAATGTTTTCCTTCGTGCCGGTATAGAGGTTGTCCACACAAAGCACGTCGCAACCGTCCTGGATTAAGCGGTCGCAGAGGTGTGAGCCAAGAAACCCGGCACCGCCGGTCACCAGAACCCGCTTAGTCGTTGAGTACTTACGCATGGTCCGCTTGTTCCTCCTATTCCAAGGTAAGCCTTGCTTCAACCGAAGCCAGCCAATGCCGCGACCGTCCGCTCGCAGAATCCAAAACCGGCCGACTCGGTCTGCGCGATACCACCAGGCAACCGCGGATTGAGATCGATCAGCCAGGCGCCCTCACCATCGCGAATGAACTGGAAATTTACGACTCCACGAAAATGCAGCTCCCGCGCCATCGACCGGCAGAGTGAGACCAGCTCGGGGTCTTCGACCGGCGTACCGATCGTACACTGACCGTTTTGTACCTGCGTCCGCTCGCGGACGAAGACCGTGTCCAGCACGCCGGTAGCGGTGGCGAAGCAGTCGACGCTGAACTCCCTGCCCACCTTGTGCTTCTGGACCAGGTAAGGCCGATTCAAATGTTCGATCCAGGGAGCCAGTTCATTGCTGTCCCTGGCGAGACAGATGCCGCGCGAACCTGAACCCGTGACTGGTTTGAGTATGACAGGAAACTCAACGGCAGGCCGCGCCATCCACGCATCGGCAGCCTGCCACGGCGGGCAGCGGATGCCGGCAGATTCGGCGACCGCGTAGAGCGCCGCTTTGTCGAGACAGATGCGCAAGGTGCGCTCGGTAGAGATCAGTAGCCGGACGGGTAGCTCGCCGGCCTCGGCGCGGCGTGCCCACTGAGGCAGTTCCTCGTTCCTTACCGGGACCACGGCATCTATCCCAACGTCCCGCGCCGCCGCGGCGAAAACATCCCAGAATGCGGCATCGTCGAAGCGCGGCAACTCGACCCGCAGGTCGACCAAGGCCATCGCAGCTGCATCGTCAGACAGGTCGCTACCGAGGAGCCTCCCGCCCCGCTTTTGCACCGCCGCACCGAGCAGGCGCGCGAGATCCACCTTGTTGCCGATGGACGGCAGTAGCAGGTTCATTGTCGTGCCACCCATCGATAGGGTGAAGACGCCGGCAGGCCGGTAACCCGTGCAAGCGTCAAGTCGGCCGCCTTGGCGGAGCTGGCGGAGAGCTCGCCGAAGTCACCGGTCCGCACGCGGACGGTCTGCCAGCCACGCGCCTTCTCGTCGAAGGTGCTCAGCTCGAAGTCACGCCGCGCATACAGCGTGTCATCGAAGTCGAAGACAATCGCCCGCACGTCGTGCAACCCTGCAGCACTCATCACCGGTCGATTAAGAGTCCGCGCAGACGTTCAACTACCCGAGGGGTGCCGTCATTCAATGCGGCTTCCAGCGAATAGTGGTCAGCCTTCATTGCTCCGACGATTGCAACGATGTCCGCTGCGGCATAAACGACAGTGGCCGGTAGATCGAAGGCACGATAGAAAGCCATCGCGTCGGCCGCGTGTGTCGGCGAAAGCGGCCATGCGACGGGGTAGGTCTGTAGCGCTAGCGCCTCGTAGAAGCTCTGGCCATAGCCGCTGACGAATACCCGGCTGCGCGCGAGCAGTTCGGGAAAGTCATCGCCGAATTCACGCAACACGTGGACCTGCCAATTATGCCGCGCCGCAAACACCTCGATCTGCCGAATAGGCTCATCGTCATACAGATAGACCAGCAGATCGATTGTCTTCGCCAGGCCTAGGCGCTGATAGCGTGCCACCTCACGTCGCAAGATCACGTATTCGGGGCCCTCGAGGGTCGGCGGCAGCGCAGATCGGGATAGACCCACCCGACCGCTCACGCCAGGAAACACGATCAGATTCGCTTCGGCGGCCATGGCGTCGGCACGATCGATCACCACGACCGTACGATCACCGAAACCGAGGTCGCGCCATCCGGGCACCAGGGACCGCCTCACAGTGATATCGACGACCGCGATATCGCATGCCGATCCCATGTGGCCATTCACCCGCGTCCTGCGGCCGCTGGCCTCATCCCGAGGAGGACGGCCGAGCGCACCCCACAAAACGCCGAAACCGCAGGCCTCGGCCATCTGCACCGCGCGTTCATCGTCGACCAGAAAGGTGGCCGGCCAGCTCAGACGCTCGACCACCTGCCCGGCCAGTTCGCGGCAGCGCATGAAATGGCCGTAGCCATAGGGACCGCCGACGTCGACGGCGAACAGCACGCGGCGGACGTCCTCCACCAGCCGCCGCTGATGGACATGCACATTGACCTGTTTGAGCTCCGGTCGCCGGTTCAGCAAGTCGACCGCATTGGGCAGGCTGAACGTGAGGCCTTCAGCCCGCAGATGACCCTCGAGCGTCTGCATGAAGTCGAGGTCCGCCCAGGTATCGACGCTCAGGCGGTGCGGGCTGCCGTAGACCGGCGTATCGAGCAAGACATCGAGACGATTGAAGCGCTCGGCCTGCCGATAGAGCACCGGAAACTGGTGTTCGCGCAGTTCAGGCCGGTTGGAAAGCGTATCGGCCTGCTTCCAGGCGCGACACCGCGCTACCTGCACGCCTTCGAGCAGACAGCGTCTGTCCTGCGTATCGGATGGCAGGCCGACAAAATCGGCCTCAGGGTGATTGCGAAATTCGCGAACCATCTGATCGACCGATGGGCCGTGAATCAGCGGGCAGTCCGCGCTGATTAATAGACAGACATCCGCTGCGTAGCCATCGGCGGCGGCGCACAATCGGCCGACGACGTCGTCGACGTCACCTCCGTACCAGAACAGATCCCAGCCATGCGTCGCAGCGATCTCACGCAGCGGCTGGTTGTCAGGCTCGTCGACAGTAGCCAGCACGACCTGGTCGACCTCGCCCGCCGCCTGCAGTGTGCCGACAATCCGCTCGAGGATGGTCTGGCCACCGATGTGCCGCAACTGTTTGGCCGGCAACCGTGACGAGTTCAGTCGAACCACGACAAACGCGACCGCCTTTTCCCTCTGCCCTGTCACGCTTGTGGCCCGGGCTCGCGCAGCAGGCTCCAGTCCAGCGGCGTGCCTTTCGCAATGGCGCTGCACGCGCATCGGCCAAGGACGGCCTGTAGCTCGCGCGGGTGCAGCCCGCGGCCGGGCCGGATCGAGCGCACGTTGGCGGGCGTCAGCCGCTCACCGGCGGCGATGTCAGCAACCGCGTAAAGCGAGCGGCGGTTTACCCGTTCCGCGGCTTCTGTTGCTGTCGGCCCCTCCCGCACCCGGCCGAGCGCCGACCAGGCATCGCGGCATGCGACCGCCATCGCGCGAAACTCGGCGGGCTCGAGCGAAAAAGCCGCGTCTACCGCGCCATCAGCACGCTCCAACGTCAGGTGTTTCTCGATCATCCTCGCACCCAGCGCAACCGCGGCGATAGGCGCCGCGATCCCCATAGTGTGATCCGACAGCCCTACCGGTATGTGATAGCGCTGGATAATTGTCGGAAGCGTATTGAGATCGGCCTCATCCAACGGTGCCGGGTAGGCACTGGTGCAGTGCAGAAGAACAAGATCTCTCGTGCCGCGATGCCTTAGCGTTGCGACCGCCTCGTCGATCTCATCGAGTGTCGCCATTCCCGTCGACAGGATCACCGGCTTACCAGTCGCCGCGACGTGTTCGATCAACCCGACGTCAACGAGTTCGAACGAGGCGATCTTGTAGATTGGACAGTTCAACGACTCGAGCAGATCGACCGCGGTTGGATCGAACGGCGAGCTGAACAGCGGCACGCCGCGCTCACGCGCATGCGCGAACAGTGCCGCGTGCCATTCCCACGGCGTATGCGCCTCCTGGTAGAGCTCGTACAGCGTCCTACCCTGCCATAGGCCAGATTCGATCTGGAATCCCGGGCCGTCGTGATCGATCGTGATGGTATCCGGCCGATAGGTCTGGATCTTGATCAGATCGGCCCCTGCATCGACTGCCGCATCGATCAGCGCCATCGCATTCTCGAGGCGCCCGCCATGGTTGCCGGACAACTCGGCCACCATCAGTGGCGGATGGTCCATGCCACAGAGCCGTCCTGCCAATTCGATCCCCGGGTTATCGTCCTCCACGTTTGGCATTATCGCCTCAGATCTCCAACCAACTGCCCAGAATCTGCCGCCTGCCCTGTGGATCCGTCCAATAATAGGCCAGCAGCACATTGCCATCGGCGAGCTGCACCGCCCAGGGGTAACCGACATCCGCGCACGCTCCATCGGCACGCACCACGAACTCCTCGGCCCGATCCGGATCGGCCAGCGCATTCTCGAGCACGCGCAGGCGGATTCCATACGGCTTTTTGCGATAACCATAGCTCAACAGGACGCGGCTATCGGCCAGTACCAGCGGATGAAACGGGTGACCGATCAGCGCGTGCAGCCGCGGTTCGCCCCAATGCAGCCCATCGCCTGACCGAGCGGTAGCGAGATGCCCCCCTGCGCCAGACGTGCGCATGAAACAGACCATCCCTTCCTTGCCGTCCGTACACAACGCAGGTTCTTGAAAGGCGACCTTTAGCTCGTCGTCGCGAGCGATGCGACTCCGATAGGACCATGACTCGCCGTCGTCCGCGCTCGCGAACAACGCGCAGCCCTCCTGGCTGCCCCAATAGACACCGAGCAGGATCTCACCGTTGCGCCACAGCGGTTGCCCGCGAACCGCCCCAACGGTCGGCTGGTATTCCTCCACGCCCAGCGCACTGCCATAGCCCCCGTCTGGCCTTATGTACGCATGATGATATCGCCAGCTGTCGCGGGCACGATGGCGCAGCGAGGCATGGCTTCCCCACGACAGATAGCGACAGCCGGCGTGTTCGTCCGGCGTCTCCGAGCGGCCGCGCATTAGGTCATCGATGTCAGACGGCAAGGGGTAATAAGAGAAAGACGCCAGGAACAGCCGATCATCCGGCAGGCAGAGCAAGGAGGGGTCCTGGTCAGCCGCCTCCGGATTGAACGGGAGCAGCTCAAGCGTCTTAGATCTCCGCTGCCCCGTCGGATCGAGTTCCATCAGCGCGATATGCGATCGGCTGTCGAGATGGTCCGTCCTCGCCAGCGGGTCGAACCCGACGCGCTTCGCCTCCGGCACCAGCCACATCCCATCGCGCGCCCGGCGAAACGCCAACACGAGATGATCGTCGCTGAAGCGGGCAATACTGGGAAACGCAGCATGAAAGCGCGTCTCATGGTAGAGGGTATCCTGCGCAAGAAATCGCGGCATGTCCGCCTAGCTCTGCGAGCGAGCCGTGGGGGCCTGCGCCATCTGCATCGCCCGTCGCAATTCGGCAACCACGCTATCCTGCTGCGCATAGGTCAGGTCGGGAAACAACGGCAGGCTCATCGCCCCTTCGTAATAGGCTTCGGCGACCGGAAAATCGCCCCGAGCGAAACCACGCGCCCGGTAGAAGGGCTGCGTATGTACCGGGATATAGTGCACCTGCACGCCGATTCCGTTAGCCCGCAAATGATCGAACACGCAGCGTCTCATCTCGCCACCGCCATGCAGCTGGATCGGATAGAGATGGCGCGCCGAATAGACCCGTTCATTCTGCCAGGGCAGGCCCATAGGCAGGCCCGAAAGCAGACCGTCATAACGCGCTGCCAGGCCATGGCGTCTTGCGACAAAGGCATCCAGACGCCCCAGCTGGCTCACACCTAGGGCCGCCTGGATGTCGGTCATGCGATAGTTGTATCCGAGCGCCGTCTGCTCGTAGCACCAGGCACCCAGCGCAGGCGCTTGATGATCTCTGGGCTCCCTGTCGATGCCGTGACTGCGCAGCTGGACCATGCGACGCCGCAGCGAAAGGTCGTTGGTCATCGCCATGCCGCCCTCTCCGGTGGTTATGGACTTGAGCGGGTGGAAGCTGAACACCGTGATATCCGAGTACCGGCAACTGCCGACCGGGGAATCCAGATAACGGCCGCCCAGGGCATGGGACGCATCCTCGACCACTTTGAATCCATAGCGACCGGCCAGGTCCCAGATCCGGGGCATATCGCACGATTGTCCGGCAAAATGGACAGGCAGGAGGATCTTCGGCAGGCAACCGACCTTCTTGGCCTTCTGCAGCTTGCGTTCCAGGGCATCGGGGCACAGGTTATAGCTGCGCGGATCGATATCGACAAAATCCACGTCACCGCCACAAAAGAGGGCGCAGTTTGCCGATGAAACGAAGGTGTTGGGCGATGTCCACAGCACATCGCCGCTGCCGAACCCGAGCGACCGACAGGCCAGATGGAGCGCCGCGGTACCACTCGAGACAGCCACCGCACCGCTTGTGCCGCAATAGTCGGCCATCGCCTGTTCGAAGCGGGCCACGGTGGGCCCTTGGGTCAACCAGTCCCCACGCAATATCTCAACAACGGCATCAATATCGGATTGACTGATGCTTTGCCGGCCGTAGGAGATCATCAGCCGGCCTGTTCGTTGAGCCGTGCCAGGTCATCTACGCTTAGGAAATCATCGTTGTCGCCAGAGCTGTAGGCAAAGCCCTGCCGGACTGGCGTGCCCGTTTCCCCCAGGCTGTTGACTTCATAACGCCTGGGATGCGACATCTGGATGCTCGGCCGAATCACGAAGTGATCGTCGAATTCCAATGTCAGATGGGCGTCGTCCGCCGGGCACATGACCTCGTGAAGCTTTTCACCGGGCCTTATCCCCACGATCTCATGCGGCAGACCGGGCGCCATGGACTCCGCGAGGTCGACGATGCGCATCGAGGGTATCTTCGGCACAAAGATCTCACCGCCGTGCATCCGGGAGAAACACTTGAGAACGAAATCTACGCCCTGCTGCAGCGTGATCCAGAAGCGTGTCATGCCCGCATCTGTGATCGGCAGGCGGTCCACGCCCTTGTTCAACAGCTCTTTAAAGTGCGGCACGACAGACCCCCGGGAGCACACGACGTTGCCGTAGCGCACCACCGAGAATCGGGTGGCCCGTCTGCCGACGATGTTGTTGGCGGCAACGAACAATTTGTCCGACGCCAATTTCGTGGCGCCGTAGAGGTTAATCGGATTGGCCGCCTTGTCGGTGGACAGCGCTATCACCCGCTCGACATCATTTTGCAGCGCCGCCTCGATCACGTTCTGTGCACCGTGGATATTGGTCTTGATACACTCCATTGGGTTGTATTCGGCGGCCGGAACATGCTTCAACGCAGCGGCATGCACGACATAATCGATCTCGCGCATGGCCTCCTTCAGCCGACTGTTGTCGCGAACGTCACCGATGAAATATCGCATCATCGGGCCGGCAAACTCACGATGCATCTCATATTGTTTGAGTTCATCGCGTGAGAAGATCACCACCCGTTTCGGCGAATGGCGCGCCAACAGAGATCTGACAAACGCTTGACCGAAGGAGCCCGTGCCCCCAGTGACCAACACCGACTTGTCATCAAACATATCAGGCGCGAAGACTCTTAAAGTGGATTGATCCAGCCCGCCCTTTAATGGGCAGATTTCAGGTCGCCTCGAGTGGCCCCTCGTTGTCGATTGTTCGAAGATACCGCTATTCAACCCGGGACGGAAGCAAGTCCCCGACTGAGGTCTGAGAGCGAACAGAGGGCGAGTATCTCGGCGTCTGCCAGTGGATCTCAAGAGATGCGTCGACCCGCCGATACGCGAACTGAGTAGATAATCTGCGCAAAAATCGGCACGGCACGTGCTAGACTTCGGCATGGAAGACAGTCAATTCCACGGATCGCGACAGTAGCGAGAGACCGGTCCAACTTAGCGGAGAAGTGCGGAGCGGTTCGAGCGCGAGACAGAGGGAAGCTCGCAGGTTCAGGCAGAAATGGACAGCCGCTGACCGAATAACAAATACACATGCCAAGTAGTAAGTCTATAGCGTCGCCCTCCCTCCACCGAATACTTCTATGCGTCATCCTGCTGTGCGTCGGCACTGCTGACGCAGTCACGCTCGGCAATGCGCGGGTCAATTCCTTCCTGAATCAACCGCTGGATGTCGAGATCGACATCGTCGGATTGGCGCCGGAACAGAACCAGGATCTGCGCCTGCGCATCGCTAACCAGAGTCACTTCGACCGCCTCGGCATTGCATACGAACACTTTCTGGCAGATCTCACCTTCGACGTCGTGCGCGACGGCCAGCAGTGGTTGGTCAGGGTCCGAAGCGATCGCCCATTGACCGAGCCGTTCATTGACTTCCCACTGCAGATGAACTGGCCGGGCGGCAGCCTGATCAAGCAATACACACTGCTTTTGGACCCGCCGGCACGCGTCCGGCCTGCGCGTACGACGCGTCCGCGCGCCCAGCCGACAGCGGCAGCCCGCTCGCAACCGGCCCCGACACCAGAGTCGGAGTCAACATCCAACCCATTCACCTATGGCCCGGTACGCGCCGGAGAAACGCTCTGGCCAATCGCCAAGAGGTTCAAGCCGAGTGGTGTCACGACTCGCCAGATGGCGATGGCATTGCTGCGCGCCAATCCAAGCGCCTTCATCGACGGCAACGTCAATAGGCTGCGCGCTGGTTCCATCTTGACGATACCCTCGACCGCCTTCGTCCAGGAGCTCGATGCAGTCACTGCGAATACCGAGTTCGCCGCGCAGAATCGGCGCTGGCAGGCGTCGGTAGCCACCTCGCAACGCCCGGTCGAGGCGCCAGCGCTGGCGCCGACGGTCACAGAAAGCCGGGGCGAGGCAGCGGATGATGGCGCTGAAGTCGCGACCGACGAACAGGGCCAGCTGCGCATCGTCACCGAAAAAGAAAAATTGGACATGGCGTCTGCCAATGAGCAGGACCTCAAAGAGCAACTGCTGCTCACCATGGAAGAGATCGAGAGCAATCGGATCACGACCGGCGCGATCGAGACGCGCTTGGCGCGTCTCGAGGGCGAACTCAACCGGATGCAGGAATTGGTGGATCTCAAGGACGCCCAGATCGCGCAGCTGCAGTCTGAGCTCTCCGCGCGCGAGGCGGCGGAAGGGACTCCGACCGCGCCCGCCGATCAGCAACGTTCGGACGCACTCCAGGGAATGACCGAGTCTGCGATCGACGCCGCGGCGCCGACGGCTGCAACCCCGCCCGCTCGCGCCGTCACCCCGCTGCCCAGTATTGACGCGCCCCCGCTGGTCGCTGAACAAATGCAGGCCAGCGCGTGGTACGAGCAATACCTGTGGGTGGTGTGGGCGCTACTCGGATTACTCGGACTGACCGCGATCACGATGATGCTGCGCCGCCCGCAAGCTGCTGCCGCGGATGTCCCGATGGCGGATCTTCCGAGCGCCAAGACCGCGCCGACTCCCATTTATCCGCGCGAATCGGCGCTGACCGAGGAGGACTTCAAACAGGCCGAAGCGGATCTGCGCAGCATCGCGGAAGAGCCGGTGGCCGAGGCATTCCCCGATGAGCTGCCGGAGGAAGAACTCCCGGAACTCGAGATACCTAAGCGCGGCGACAAAGCGGGCGGTGTTAAAAACGGCATTACGGATTCATTGCTCGACGAGATGCTGCAGGAAGGCAAGCAATTCGCCGATTCGCCTGCGACGCCGAACAGGGCCGGGGACTTCACCGACGAAGATATCGCCTCCTGGGTCGCGGAGCTCGGTGCCGAGGCCGATCGCAGCGAGGCACGCAGCGCCAACGACGACCAGGTCGAGATCGACGAGGATATCCCCAGCATCCTCACTGAACTCGATGACCAGCTTACGAGATCGCAGCCGGAAGAAAGGCCGCCGGCGAGCGGCATCAAGCTGGACCCTTTGGATGGAGACCGCTTGGATGGGGTCAGTGAGAGTGACGCCTTCAATATGAGTCTGGATCTGGCCCGCGCCTATCTAGAGATCGGCGATCAGGAGGGCGCCCGCGACATGCTCAAGCAGGCATTGTCGGGCGCGCGCGACCCCGAGCACCGGCGACAGATCGAAGAGCTGCTACAGCAGATCGGCTGAGAATCGGCCGCGGCCGAGCGCCAGGGCTAGCCCGCATATCTCACCGTTTCTCGTAACGAGGACGCCGAGACGCCGCTATGGCGGGGTGCACGGAGTGGAAGGCGGTGAAGGCGTAGTCGACACTACGTCGAACTGCCTGCAACGAGTACGCCCCCGTCAGGGCGAGGGTATCGGGGGCCGCAGCAGGAAATCGGTGAGATATGCAGGCCAGCTCAGAAAGGTGCGCTCAAATCGAAGCTCGGTGGCAGCGGCACCAGTCCGGCGACGTGCTTTCTTATTTCGTCCCAGAGCGCCTGATAGGCACGGCCGGCGGGCGAGCTGCGCGCAAAGGCCGTCACCGGGCGGCGCTCCAATCCCATACGCTCCACCTCGCTGGCGTAAGGTATGCGGGTCTCCAGCACAGTACAGCGCGGGTCGGCCGGCGTCGCCACGAGGTCTTGATGCATACGCTTGCGCCGATCGACCATCGAGTAAAATGCATACACTGGCGTATTCAGTTCATGCCCTTCCATGAAATCGAGCAGCTGCTGCATGGTGCGTAGCGACAGCGTCGTCGGGATCGTCGGGAGCAATAGAGCATCTGCGGCACGAAAGATATTCTCCGACACCAAGGAGATGCTCGGCGGACAATCCAGCACGACCAAGTCATATTGCTCCGCCAACGGGCGGAGCAGCCTCAGCAGCTGCATCACAGGTTGCTTGTTTTCGCCCAGCAGCAGATCCATATTCCGATAGGAAAAGTCTGACGGCAGCAGGTCGAGATTGGGATAGTCCGAGCCCTTCAACACCCCATCCAGGTCAAGCTTGCCGCGCAGCATCTTGGTGCTCTTCTTCACCTTAGGCTTGACCCGCAGGTAAAAAGTCGCCGCCGCCTGCGGGTCGAGGTCCCAGATCAGGGTGCGCAGTCCGCTGCCAGCGGCAAGGTGCCCGATGTTGACCGCGGTCGCTGTCTTGCCGACCCCACCTTTGATGTTGTAGACGCCAAGGATCTTCATCCGAGCTTCTCGCCCCTGGTCTTGAACAGACCTTTGTAGATCGCGCGATTCTCGGCGGAATCGAACTGCGCGAAACGGTCGGCAAAACGGCTGTGCACGGCCTGTTGGTTTCGCAGTAGATCGGCGACCAACGCGCCAATGGCCATCACTGTCGGAAGACCTCGGAGACCATCCGTCGCAAACTCGCTCGCAAAGGCCCTCAACTTGTCGGCCTGAACCTCGAGGTCCTGGAATTCACCGAGATTGTCCAGCAGCGCCTTCAGCGTGCTAATCAAGCCCTTGAGTTCCTGATCCGGATACAGGGCACGGAAGAATTCAATCAAGTAGCGGAGCTTCTTGCAGTCCTTGCGCAGTTCATGCATCGCCTCTGGCGGGCCATCCCAGGTAATGCTGCGCCCGGCCTTGAGAACTTTTTTATACATGCGCCAGATACGTGCGGATGCGACGGGCTCGACCGGCAGATCGGCTAACCCGCCGGGCTCGCCCGGCGGCACCTCGGCCTCTAGGATACGATGCCAGTCATCGAGCAGGGCCTGCATCTCGGGCGCCCCGAGTTCGCGCCTGAGCTTTGCCTGCTCGCGCTGTTGCGCCGCCCGCAGACGCTCCTCGAACGCATCCAGGTCCCCGGCCATCGCGGCCGGCAGCGTCGCCCGATAGCGCGGCATCTCGAGCAAAAAGACATCCAGATCCCTTGTCGGGCCGGTGATCTGACCGAGCCAGGCGAAACGCTGCTTAAAGTCCTCCACGACGGCATCCGGCAGCACACGTTTGACCTGCGAGAGCGCAGAGCGCGTGCGTCGGGTGGCGACCCGTAGGTCGTGCAGAAATTCAGAATCGAGGTCCGCGCGAGTACCCGGGATATTGCGCTCCAGTGTATCGAGCAAGGACCACAGTATCTTGCGGATCGCCTCTACCGCGGTCATATCCAGTTTCAGTGGGACATTGAGCTTCGACGAGTAGTCCCCGGCCTCACGCCCGATGGCGGTGACCGCCTCCTCGAAGAGGCAGGCCGAGGCCCGCGGCCACTCCAACTCGTCACCCAGATAGGCCGCAAGCTGACGCAAATCCTTTACATAGCCCCTGACGGGTGCCAGCCTCACACGCGGCCACAGACTGCGCGGGTCTGCGATACCCGAACTCAGACAGTGCATGTGCAGCAGCTGCAGCCGTACCACTGTCTTTTGGTCGTCGTTCAGCAGGCGCAACTCGGTCGCTTTACCCTTTACACTGACCAGAGGGAGTAGAACCCGCATCTGCAGCAGACGCTGCAGCTCGTCCCGGAGCGGACCAGACGGCAGAGACGCGGGCCAGGCAGGCGTGTCGTCGAAGATCAGGCTGGACTTGGGCTCGCCACCCTGGGCGGGCTTCAGACGCAACACCGCCCCCTCCGCGGCCTGCACACGCAGCAGGCGCAACCCGGCGTTGTGCAGACGCCAGTCGAAACTGTCAAAGAACTCCAGCGTGAATGCCGTCGTCCCGTTCACACTGCATCGTTCATGACCACCCAGCAGTCGAACGAGGCCTTCGGTATCGCAATTGTGCGGCAGCAGAAAACCGCCACTTTCACGCTCACTCATGAATTTCAGGTTTCACATGGGTACCATGGGCCGCCGGCGATCCCGATCGAAGACATCACCGTTACTGGATCGGTCGTTCGACGTATCTGTTTCCACTGCGCAGGGGAAACAGCAAGTCCTCATGCACAAGATCCGCAAAACATCCTCGAATAATGACGAAGCGCAAGCCGATTGTCGCGGGGAACTTTATGCCCAGGCTGCAAGTGTACCTACATTGTAAGCACTTTGAAGGACTGACGACAAAATCCGTCACCGCTTCCCACTCGGAACAAATTAGAACCTGTCGAACTCGTGATTTAGTCCGGGCGCCTCGACGTGAGCGTTGCTGTCCAGGCAGTATCAGGCTGCAGAAAGAAGCGCAGTGCGCGCCCCAGGCACCCTGCTGCACCTTCGACTCGGACAAAGGAGAACACCATGATCAACCCCCTACTGATCGGCGGCGCATTGGTGAGCGCACTCCACGCATCGGTCCTGCAGGCCGATGCAGCGCCCGCGACACCGGACCAGCCGATGCAAGCCAGTGAGGCAGCCGCCTCGGCGCAGGACCAGATGCCAGTGACGCCGCACCCGCTGATCGTGGAGATGCGCCCGGCCAGCGAGATGGCCATGGACGATGCGGCGTCGGCTACGCCAGCGTTTAAGCAAATGCCGCCGCCACTTGTCGACACCCTACCCCCGACAGCGCAGTTCGCGCCGGCACCGATCTATCCGCGCTGGGCGCCCCCCCCTTATGGGCACTGGGCACCGCCCTACGGTGGATGGAACGACGGCTGGGGACCCTGGGGCAGCACCTGGGGCAATCACTGGGCGCCTGGGGGCGGCCGCTGGAACAACGGCTACGGTGGCGGCGACGGCTGGGGGGATGGCCGGGGCGATGGTTTTGGTGACGCCGCCGGCGACGTCGACTTCAGCTTCAGGATGCGCGCCCGAATAAATGCCGACATGCGTGGCTCAGGCTATGGTGACGGCTATGGCTATGGTCGAGGCTGGGGCCGTGGCTACGAGGGATACCCTTACCTGCCCTATCCGCCACCCTTCGCGCCCATGCCCATGCCGGCCGAGTCGGAAGGACCACAGGATTAGACAGATGGCGAGAACGGTGTCAGTGATCTGTTACCCGACGCCGCGCCCGATGCGCCTGCGGGAACACGGCGATAGACAGAGGCGCAGTCCATCGACTGCGCCTCTGTAGCGTCACTGCCGAGGCCCTGTCAGCCCTCGTCAATACCTTCGTCATGCGGGTTGTGCAATATTTCGTGCAAGCGACTGCCACTGACCACGGAGTTAAGGATTTCAATATCGTCGCCCTCGGCGATCGCTATCTCGGCGTCGTAGTAGGCTTCGGTCGTCTTGATCTGGCGCTCGTAGGCTGTCATTTCGGTACCACCTCCTGATTCAGAGAAAATTGATGGGCCCATAAAATATAGCCAGATCGACGGCAGTAACCCCATCCCCTGAGTAATGTTTTAGCGTGCCCGCGGCAGTCAGCGGAGGAAATTGAACAGGCTCAGATCCTGGATCTTGATGAAACTCTGCTGTGAGGCCTGCAGCGCCGTCAGCTGCTGATTGAAGCGACTGATCGCCTCGGCGTAGTCCAGGTCCTCGAGCGTCGAGCGCACTTCGGCCGCCGCGAGATCGAAGGCCTCGTTGGCGGCCCGTTGATCGTCCACGGCATTCATACGTGCGCCCACCTTCGAACGCGTGCTCAACAGACTGCTGAGCGCAGAATCGATATCCGTCAACGCCTGCGGATAGCCGTTGCCCGCCTCGAGGGTGGTGGCCAGGTCGTAAAGTACTTCACCGATATTCGTCAGGCCCCCACCGGCCGCCGGAAAATCCATGAATACGCTGCCCGGGTCACCGATCGCCACCTCGCGACTGTCGCCGATTTTCAGCAGGCGCTGACCGTCGTCGCCATGGTAGGTAAAGCCACCGACGCCGTCATGGGTGAAGGGCTGGGTCTTGCTCTTAAAGCCACTGAATAGGAATTCCCCATTGGCATCCTGCGAGTTGGCCAGCTGCATGAAGTTGTCGATATGCTGACGCACCTCGACCGCAATGGCGCGCCGCTCATCTACGCCGAGCACGTCGTTGGCGCCCTGCACGGCCAGCTCCCTGACCCGCTGCAAGGTGTCACCGATGGCACCCAGCGCGGTCTCCTCCTGATTGAGTTTGGCGATCGCCACGTCTGCATTGCGCTGATACTGGGTGAGGCGCTGCTGTGACTCCTGCAGATCGAGCACCCGCGCCGATGCGGAAGGGTCGTCCGAGGGACTCAGGATGCGCTTGCCGCTTGCGACCTGCAGTTCGGTGCGGCTCAGCGCGCGCTGATTCTGCAACATTGCATCGACGCCCTGGCGAAAGATTTGGGATGTCGAGATACGCACGCCTACCTCCTCACTGCGCCAAGCAGGGTGTCGAACAGGCTATTGGCGACATTGATCACCTGCGCGGCGGCCTGATAGGCCTGCTGGAAGCGCACCAGGTCGGCCGCCTCCTCGTCCAGATTGACACCCGATACCTCATCCTTTGCCGCCTGGGCCTGTGCCAGCAGGCGCTCCTGAACACCGGCGTTGCTGCTCGCCTGCTGCGTCTTGGTACCGACGTCTGCGACGAGTGCCCCATAAGTGGTGGCGAAACTGGCAGTGCCGCCGAGCATCAGGTCGGCCGTCTGGAGATCGGCAAGGCGCCGCGCGTTGCGGTTGTCCCCAATGCCGTCGGCGTTATCGCTCAGAGTGAAGCTGTCGCCCACCGCCGGCGCCCCGGTCATGTCGAAATCGAAGATACCCAGGCCAGGGACATCGACACGATAGGTCTCGCCCGAGACATAGGCCACGCTGCCACCGATAGGCGCCCCACCGGCGTCCACGAACTGGGCGCCCGGCGGCACCGTGATTGCGAGCTGGTTGCCTGCCTGATAGGCCAAGGTGATGCCGACTGGCGGTGACGGCCCCGTGCCAGTACCTGCCCTTGCGGTCAATGCGCCAGGGCCGATCAGGCCGGTACCGGAATTCGCAGGATTGGAACCGGTCGTTACGGCCTCGGCAGCGGCTATCTGGCGCTCATTCGCCACCAAGGCGTCGAATCCTGATGCACCGTTGCGCGTGGGTTGTACCAGGTAGCTGTCGCCGGCGGCGGCCGAATTGACGACGATGCGCAGACCGTCGACAAGGAAGGGATCGGCGACGCTGCCGGTACCGGTCAGCGCCACCGGCTGACCGGAGGTGAGGTCGGTCATCGTCCAGCTCGCACCATCGAAATCCATTCGGTAGTCGTGCGTCGTAAGCTCGGAATAATCCGCATGGCCGACAGTGATGCTGCCGGCATTGCTGGGCGCGCCCACCACCTTGGGCGACGCCACGTTAAAGAAATCACCGCCGAGCTGGCCATCGAGGTCCATACCGGTCTGATGTTCTGCGTTGAAAAATGAGGCCAGGCCGAGTGCGACCCGGCCCAACGCGTTCTGCGACTCGTCCAGCACTTCATCACGGAAGCGCAGCGCGCCGCCGAGACTGCCCCCGGTCATCTGTTCGGTCACAGTGACGACGCCGCCACCGGCCTGCTGGACGACCAGCTCCTTGCGATCCACGGCCAGCGGGTTGTTGGTCACGCCCATGGTGCTGTAAGTCGTCCCGACGACCAGTGCCTGACCGGTGCCGATGAAGACGCTCTTCACACCGTCGGCCTCTTCGACCGTGGAGACACTGGTGAACTCACTCAGATCGTCGATCAGTTTGTCGCGCTCATCGAGGAGATCGTTCGGCACGCCGCCGGTGGAGCTGCCCGCGGTGCGAATGCGCGCATTGACATCCGCCAGGGACCGGGCAAACGAATTGATCTCGTTGACCTGGCGCTCAAGGTCCTGATTCAGTCGTCGGCGCATGTCCTCGAACCAGCCATCGAGCGAGTGAAAGCGGTCACCGAGCTGATCCGCGCGACTGATCATCACCGAACGCGCGGCGATGTCGGTGGGATCATCCGCTACGTCGTTGACGCTGGCGAAGAACATCTGCATCGCATCGTTGATGCCGGCCGAGGCATCGGCGATCACATTGTCGACCTGATTGGCACGCTGCAGAAAGAAATCATACTCGGCGTGCGACGAGGTGTAGTCCCGCACCCGGGTCGCCAGAAAGTCATCGTAGCGCCGACGCACCGAGGCGACTTCGACGCCAGAGCCGATGAAACCCTGCGGCAGCGCCTGCGGGGCGCGCGTCTGCAACTGCACCACCTGGCGGCTATAGCCCTCGGTGTTGACGTTGGCGATATTGTGCCCCGTCGTCTCTAGCTGCCGCTTGAATGCATTGAGTGCACTGATACCGCTGTTGATGATGCCTGCCATTGATGTCCCGCCTTGCCATCGTCAAATCAGATGACCGTTGCGTCCTCCGCAGCTGTCTGTCTCACCCGGCGCATGGGCTCGCTGTCGAGGATGCGCTGAATCTTTTCGGCATAGGCAGGATCAGTCGCATAACCGGCCTGTTGCAAGGCGCCGAAATAGGCCTTTGCATCCTGGGTCTTTGCGAGGGCGTCGCGGTAGCGCGGATTGCGCTGCACGAAGTCGACATAGTCCCTGAAGCTGTCCTCGAAGGAGCTGTAAGCGCGAAAATTTGCGCGCGTCTTCAGCGCAACGCCATCGCGGTATTCCAGTGTGCTGACGCGCACCTTCTCACCCTGCCAGCGCGAATCGGCCTTGATACCAAACAGGTTGTGGCTGCTGTCGCCACTGTGGTGCCGCATCACATGGCGTCCCCAGCCGGTCTCCAGGGCCGCTTGCGCGAGTAAGGCCTCGGGAGCGAGCTGCAGCTTCGCGGCGGCCTCCTCCGCGGCTGGCCAGAGCGTGTCGAGAAACGCCTCCGGCGAACCATCGAGCAAGGCCGGCGCATCGCTCGGCGGTGCGCCGGTGGCGGCCCGCGGCTGGGCGACGATCGGCATGCCGAGATAGTCCTTGGGTGCAAGGTCGCTATGCGCCATCGAGATGCCCCCGCCGAGCTGGCGCTTCAACACGTCGGCCAGGCCGATGCCCGCGCCCTGTGACATATCCATCGCGATCTGTTTGTCGAACATGTCGCGATACATCTCGCTCTGCTTGCTGTCCATCAGACCACCACCGAAGCTGGCATCGCGCATGCTCTTGAGCATCATCTGCAGGAACAGCGACTCGAACTGGCGCGCCACCTGGTCCAGCGCCGCCCCCTGGTCCTCACGGGCGCGTGCGCGCAGCGCCGCGAGGCCGGAAAAATCGGTGTAGACCTGTTCCATATCGACCATCATCGTGCGACCTCAGATCACCACCAGATCGGCCTTGAGTGCGCCGGCCTGACGCAATGCCTCGAGGATCGCCACCAGATCGCTCGGGCCCGCACCGACCTGGTTGACGGCACGCACCACGGTGTCGAGTGTGACACCCGGATCGAAAACGAACATGCGACGATCGCCCGGCGCGGCCACTGAGACATCCGACTGTTGTGTAACGGCCGTCCTGCCGCGTCGTGCTAACGGACCGGGCTGTGACACCTCGGCATTCTCGCTGATGGTCACCACCAGATTGCCATGCGAGACCGCCGCAGGACTGACGCGGACGGTGCTGTTGATCACCACGGTACCCGTGCGCGAATTGACGATCACGCGCGCCACGGCGGCAGCGGGCTCGACCTGGAGGTTCTCGATCATCGATATGAAGCCGACCCGCTGGCCGATGTTCTTCGGTGCATTGACCTTGACCGAAGTGGAGTCGACAGGGAACGCCGTGCCCTCCCCGATCGCCTTGTTGATGGCATCGCTGACGCGCTGTACGGTCGTGAAATCGCTGTCCTTGAGATTCAGGGTCAGCAGCGGCTCCTGTCCAAACGGCGTCGGCACGCTGCGCTCGACGGTCGCGCCACCCGGTATGCGCCCGGAACTCGGCACGTTGACAGTTATCTTCGACCCGTCGGAACCCTCTGCCGCGAGCCCGCCGACCACCAGGTTGCCCTGTGCGATGGCGTACACCTGACCGTCGATACCCTTCATCGGGGTCATCAGCAGGCTGCCGCCGCGCAGGCTCTTGGCATCACCGATCGACGACACGGTGATATCGAACTGTTGCCCGGGCTTGGAGAACGGCGGCAGGTCGGCATGCACCGTCACCGCAGCGACGTTCTTTGGGTTCAGCTGGACATTCGGCGGCACCACGATACCCAGCTGGGTCAGCAGGTTGCGCAGGCTCTGCCGGGTGAACGGCGAGGATCCCCCCTTGTCGCCACTGCCATCCAGGCCGACCACCAGCCCGTAGCCGAGCAGCTGGTTGTTGCGCACACCCTGTATCGTGGCCAGGTCCTTGATGCGCTCGGCCTGCAGTGGTTGTGCCAAAACCACCAGTGCGGCGATCAGCAGGCTGCGCGTGACGATTCGGTTCATTTGACTCACCAATCAGAATGGCCAGACGGCCGAGATGAAGAACTTGGCCAGCCAACCCATCTTCGAGGAATCGGAGACCTGGCCGTCCCCGACGTAGACCAGGGTCGCATCCGCAATGCGGGTGGAGTCGACGGTGTTGCGATCACTGATGTCTTCGGGACGGATCGTGCCCGACACGCGGATATATTCATTGCCGCCGGTCATACCGATGCGCTTCTCGCCGCGGACCCTGAAGTAACCGTTCGCCAGTACCTCGGTCACGGTCACCGAGATCGAGCCGCTGAATTCGTTGTTCTGGGTGTTTTCCGCATCACCGGAAAACGAGGTGTTCGACGAGAGGCTCTGACTCAGGTCATACGAGCCGTCGGCGAACGGCAGATCGAAGCTGATGCCACGACCGAAAAAGGTCGGCGACGCGATCTCCGTCCTGTTGCTCTTATCCACCGAGCCTTCGTTGGTCTGCGAGGCCTCGGTGTCCTCGACCAGGTTGACCAGAAGGACATCACCCACCCGGCGGGCAATGACGTTCTCGAACCAGCTTCGCTCGTAGCCGGACTGAAAGATCGCGCCGTTGCCCTGCGGTGGCGGCGGCACCTCCACCGGCGGGGCCGCCGCAAACTCGGGGTCACGCTTCGGCGTGGAATTGCAGCCGCCGAGCAGCGCCGCGGTTATTGCGAGCAACAACAGCGTGCGCAGCCCCAAGCCAATGCGATACACCTCGGTTTCTGTCTGGCTGAACATCATCCTTTACCTCAGGTCATCCCCGGAGCCTAGAGCTGCTGGCTCACATAGGCGAGCATGTCATCGGTCGTCGAGATCGCCTTGCTGTTCATCTCATACGCGCGCTGGGTCTCGATCATGTTGACCAACTCCTCGACGACGTTCACGTTGGAGCTCTCCAGGGAGCCCTGGATCAATGTGCCCATGCCGTTGCTTCCCGGCGTGTCGACCTGCGCTGAGCCACTGGCCGCGGTCTCGCGATACAGATTGTCGCCAATCGACTCCAGACCAGTGGGGTTGACGAACTGGGCGAGGGTTATGTTGCCGATCTGCGTCGGACTGTTGTCACCGGCGACCATCGCCGATACCGTGCCGTCCGAGCCGACGGTAACGTTGAGCGTGTTGTTGGGTACGGTGATCGCCGGATCCAGCAGATAGCCGTTCTGGGTGACCAGCTGGCCCGAGGAATCCAGGCCGAAGGAGCCATCGCGCGAGTACACCAGGCTGCCGTCGGGGTGGCTGATCTGAAAGAAACCGTTACCCTGGACCGCGATATCGAGGCTGTTGTTGGTTTGTACGATGTTGCCCTGGGTGTGCAGCTTCTGCGTTGCCACGGTGCGCACACCGGTACCGAGGTAGAGTCCCGACGGCAGGGTCGTATCCTCGGTCGACGAGGCGCCAGCCTGGCGGACGTTCTGGTACATCAGGTCTTCGAACACCGCGCGATCACGCTTGAAGCCTGTCGTGTTGACATTGGCCAGGTTGTTGGAGATGACGGCCATGCGTGTCTGTTCGGCATCGAGCCCGGTCTTGGCGATCCAGAGTGCGGGGTACATGATGTGGACCTCTTGGGTTGGCAGGCCACGTCGCATGGCGCGACAGCGGCACTTGGTTCAGTTGATAAATGCTGTGCAAATCTCTTGCCAGCCTTAGATGGGTTTGATGATGCTGGATGCCGCCGTCGAGCTTTCCTCGGCGGTCTTCATCATCTTGACCTGCAGTTCGAAACGTCGTGACAGCTCGATCATGTCGACCATCTCATTGACCGCATTCACGTTGCTGGACATCAGCGCACCGGGGACCACACGCTGCGCGGGGTCGGCCTCTGCCACCTCGCCGTCCTTGCGGCGGAACAGCCCGTCTTCACCCTTTGCCATCTGATCCAGCTGCGGCGCGACCAGCTTTATACGGTCGATCACCGCGAGCTGATCGGCGGCCGCACCCAGTGGGCGGATCGATACCGTGCCGTCGACGCCGATATCGATTTTCTCGAACGGCGGCAGCGCGATCGGCCCACCGTTGCCCATCACCGGCAGGTTGTTGCCGGTCACCAGCAGGCCATTCTCGTCCACCCGCAGGTCGCCCCGACGACTGTAGCCCTCGCCGCCATCAAATGCCTGCAGCGCTATCCAGCCGCCGTCCCGGGGCGCGACGTCGAGATCGCGCCCGGTCTGCTGCACGCTGCCATGGTCGAAGTTCGAGCTCGGGCTCTCGTCCATTGCATAAACGCGCGTCGGGTAACCGGGGCCGAACACCGGCATGCTACGAAACTGATTGAGGTCGGCGAGGAATCCGGTCGTACTGGCGTTGGCCAGGTTGTTCGTTGCGGCGGCTTGCGCGATCAGGGTCTCTTTGGCGCCACTCATCGCGACGTACAGCATGTCATCCATCGTATGCCCCCTCTGGTCGACAGCGACGAGTCGCGAGGAGCGAGGACGAATTCACTTCGAACCTCGATCCTCGAGCCTCGCTACTGATTAACGGATGTTGATAATGGTCTGGGTGATCGAGTCCGCGGTGGAAATCACCTCGGCATTGGCCTGGAAGTTGCGCTGCGCGGTGATCAGATTCACCAGCTGCGCCGCGATGTCGACATTGGAGGCCTCGAGCGCGCCCGACTGGATCTGACCGAAACTGGATGTCCCGGCCTCGCCGAGCTGCGGCCCGCCGGACGCGAAGCTCTCCGCCCAGTTGGTGTCGCCGATCTGGCGCAGTCCCTGCTGATTGTTGAACTTGGCCAGCGCCACTTTGCCGAGCGCCGACGACTGACCGTTGGTATAGCGGGCGAAAATCACACCCTCGGTATCGATATCGACACCGGCCAGGCGCCCGGAGGTGAAGCCATTCTGGCTCAGATTGTTGACCGCGAAGGCCGAGCCGTATTGGGTGGTGCCGGCAAAATCCATATCAAGGGTCAAGGGGGCGGCGCCGTTGCCCGGATCGAAGGGTGCCATGGTTACGCTCGTCCCCGCAGCGCCATTGACGTCGGTCAATGCGCCCGTTTCGTCGAAGGCCAGGGTATTCGCGGCACCGACCGGTGTCCCGCCGACGTAGAGGTGTTGGTCCCAGGTGCGCGGCGCCGCTGCCGACTTGGCGAAGTACAGCGTCGCCGTGTGCGCGTTACCCAGCGAATCGTAGACCGTGGTCGACGTCGAGCCGTTGTAGCTGGCCGGATTCGCGGGATCGAAGACCGCGGTCGGCACCTCCTGCGACGAGTTGAGGTTGATCGCCGCACCGATGGTGGTCGATGGGTTCGGCGAACTCGGCGTGGTCGGCAGTTGCAGATCCTCCAGGACCCCGGTGTTGAAGGTCGTCGCACCGCCGACCCCGGTGGCCGCCTCGTAGATCTGCAGGCGGTCGCTGTTCTGGTTCATCACGTAGCCATCGCGATCGACACTGTAGGCACCCGCGCGCGTATAGGCCTGCGTGCCGTCGGGTGACTTGAGCACGAAGAAACCCTGACCGCTGATCGCCAGGTCCAGGTTGTTCGAGGTGAAATCGATCGACCCCTGGCTATGCTGCTGCGCCACCCTGGCGACGCGCACGCCCTGGCCGGCCGCGTTCGAGCTGGTGTCCTGGATGGAACTCGCATAGAGATCGGCGAATTCGGCCCGCGATTCCTTGAAGCCGTTGGTGGCGGAGTTCGCGATATTGTTGCCGGTCACCTCCAGGTCGGTGGAAGCCGCGTTGAGGCCACTGAGAGCGATACGAAAGGTCATGATGGCTGCTCCGTTTAATAGATCTGTTGAATGTTGTTGAAGGCCATCGGTCCCAGGCCTTCGAGGTTCAGGGTCAGCCCATTGCTGCCATTGAGATTCACGCTCTCGACCTTCGCGAACAGCTTGGTCTGCAGGTCGACCCCGCGGTCGTTCTGCAGGGCCTCGACGCGGACCGTGTAGCGTCCCGGCGGTGCGAAGTTACCGAGGTTGTCCATCCCGTCCCATGCGAAGTCGAGGCTGCCCGGTGGCGCCGAGCCCATTGGCATCTCCCGCACCAGCTGGCCCACCGAGTCGATCACGCGCAGCGTGACCTGCGGACTGCTCTGTTCCAGATTCACCTGACCGCGCAGACTGCCACCGGGGAGCAGATAACCGCTGTCGACCGGGGCCAGGATCTCGCGACCGACCAGTGATCCCGCCTGCAGCGCCTGCCCGGAGGTGAGCGAAGAGGCCAGCGTCTCGAAGCTCTGATTTAGCTGCTCGAGGCCGGTGACAGAGCCGAACTGGGCGATCTGGCCGAGAAAGTCGCCGTTCTCCATCGGCTTGAACGGATCCTGATTGTTGAGCTGGGTGACCATCAGTTTCAGGAAGGTGTTGAGCCCCAAGTCAGTCGCCTTGTTGGTGCCGGACGTCGACGACTCCGACCGCGCCAGGCCAAGATCGGCGAATAGATCCTGTTGTGCATCAATGCCGCTCATGCTGTATTACCTCCCGAGATTGATCGTTGCGCTCAGCATCTGCCGCGTGGCGTTCACCACTTCGACATTGTTCTGATACGCGCGCGAGGCCGAGATCATGTTTGCCATCTCCTCGACGACATTGACGTTTGGCCGATAGATGTAGCCATCCGCGTCGGCCAAGGCATGCTGCGGCGCATATTCGCGCACCAGCGGTGCCTCGCTCTCGACGACACCGGCCATACGGACACCAACGGCCGGATTACGCGAATTGGCCTGGTCCAGCACCGCCTGGAATACCGGCTGACGTGCCCGGTAGGTGGAATCCGTACTGCTGGACACCGCGTCCACATTGGCCAGGTTGCTGGCGACCAGGTTCATGCGCAGGTTCTGCGCATTCATGCCGGAACCGGCGATATCGAAGATCTTGAAGCTACTCATCAACCGCTACCCTTTATTGCCCGAATCAGACCCTTTATCCGCGAATCCAGGAAGCGCAGGCTCGCCTGATAGTGCATCGCATTGGCGCTGAACTCGCTTTGTTCACGCTCGACCTCGACGGTATTGCCATCCAGTGAGTCCTGCTGCGGCACGCGGTAGGCCATCCTGGTGGAGGCGATCAGCCCCGCGTCGGGCCGAATATGGCCGCGATGGGTCGCGGCCAGACGGACCGGGTCCTGGATCTCTTTACGCAGCATGGCGCTGAAATCGAAATCGCGTGCCTTGTAGCCGGGGGTGTCGGCGTTCGCGAGGTTCGCGGCCAGCACCTCGGAGCGCCGTGCGCGCAGGCGCAATGACTCCTCGTGGATCCCAAATACATCATCAAGCTTCATTGTTCCGGCCCATGCCGCAATGCCTGGCCTAGAACAGAGCAGAAGGCATGCCAACCGTTACGTGTTTATTTATTTCAATGACTTAGCTGGAGGCTGGCGGGCTATGGATAGCGCGTGGCGGCAAGGGCTTGCCGTTGCAAACGGCAAGCGGTGGGGGATTAGGATCGCAGACGATAGACCAGACCGCCCTGGAGGTTGCGCATCTCGAACAGGTCCTGGTGTCCGCTCATGGATTCGGTCGAGCCCAAGAACAGATGGCCTCCAGGATGCAGCGCCCGGGCGATTCGCATGATGATTTCGCGTTTGCGTTCCTGCGAAAAATAGATCAGGACATTGCGGCAGAAGATCACATCGAACCGGCCCAGCAGATCGAACGGCTGCAGCAGATTGAAGGGCCGAAAACTCACGCGCTGGCGATAAAGAGGCAACAGCTCGATACAACCCTGCTGCTCGCGAAAATAGCGGCGCCGCTGTTCGTCGCTGAGTCCCCGCGCGGCCGACACCCCGCAGTAGCTCGCAGCCTGCGCCTGCGCCAGCGCAGTCGCCGAGATATCGGTACCGAGAATCTGATAATCCAGGCTGCGCCGGACCCGCCCGAGCTGCATGGCATCCTGCAGGCTGATCGACACCGTGTAGGCCTCCTGCCCGGTCGACGCGGCAGCTGACCAGATGCGCAGCGAGCTGCGCTCGGTATCGGCCAGGACGCCGTCGGTCAACACGCGAAAATGGACCGCGTCACGAAACCAGAACGTCTCGTTGGTCGTCATGGCATCCACAACCGCGGTCTGCAGGTCGCCGTGGTCGGCCGCTGACAACCTATCGATCAGTTCCGCGAAGCCGGCGATACCGAAACAGGTCAGCAGGCGCCCCAGCCGGCTGACCACCAGATACTCCTTATCCGGACCCAGACGGATACCGACGCGCCGCTCGAGGAAATCGTGAATGACCGCGTACTGCGCGGGGCTCAGCTTGTGAGCCGCGGCAGGTTCTGTGAATCCGCTGTCGGGTAATGGCCTCAAGCGATTGCCCGGCGCTCTTTGGCGTGTTGCCGCAGTTGCTCCTGCACGACCATCGCCAGCGTGTCGGGCTCCCATTTCGGCAGAAAGTCGTTGGCACCGACCATCTGCCCCATCGATTGGTTGAATACCCCACTCAGCGAGGTATGCAAGATCACATGCAGATGCGAAAGCCGAGGGTGCTCGCGAATGGCCCGGGTCAGTGAATAGCCGTCCATGCGTGGCATCTCCACGTCGGAGATCACCAGCGCCAGCCAGTTCTCGACATCTCTGCCCTCATCGAGCCAGGCCTGCAGTTGATCGAAGGCCTGTTGACCGTCGCTCGCCGTGGTGAATTGGACGCCCAGCTGGCCGAGCACGCGGGTCACCTGATCACGCGCCACGCCAGAGTCGTCGACCATCAGCACATGTTGTGGGACGTCGCGCTGAACTTCCTCGATCACCCCTGCCGATACCTCGCCCTGGCCGCCGACGACCTCTTTCAATACCTTCTCGATGTCGATTATCTCGACCAGCTCCTCGTCGACCTGGGTGACGGCTGTCAGGTAGGTGCGCTGCGCGGTCCCTCTGGGTGGCGGCAGGATATCCTCCCAGTTCCGATTGACGATGCGGTCGACCGAGTCGACCAGGAAGCCCTGAACCTTGCGGTTGTATTCCGTGACGATGACAAATTTTTCACGATGATCTTCGAGCGGCGACGCGCCCATGGCGCGCCCGAGGTCTATGACTGCTAAGGTCCTGCCTCGCATGGCGGCGATCCCGAGCACCGCCGGATGCGACTGTGGCAGTACGGTCAGTGGCGGACACCGGATCACTTCCTGCACCTTAAAGACATTGATGCCGAAACGTTGACGACCCGCGAGACGAAACAGCAGCAGCTCAAGGCGGTTGTAGCCGGCCAGCCTGGTGCGCAGATCCACGCCGTCGAGTACTCCTGCCATGGCGCGCGCCCCTCCCCGATACCGCATCCTGAGTGCTCAGCGTAGCGGCTTGGGAACGCCAAGCTTTACCCTGAAAATCTTTCCAGCCGATGAGATCTTTACGGTACATAGCGCAACTCGAAGAATCGGCATGAACCTTGCTTCATATCGGCGTATGCGATCCATCAGACGAAAAACCGACGCCGCAGCGGTGCTCCTTCTGACGCTGGCCAGCTGTGGGGCAAGCGCCGATAACGAGCAAGTGCAATCCCATGTGAGCATACGTGCCGCGGCCGAGCAGCACGTCCTCGCCCAGGCCGACAGGTTTGCCGGCGACCCCGAGGTCAGCATCCGCCGTCTGGACAGCCGCCTCAAGCTGGCGGCGTGCGACGAACCGCTGGAGACCTACGATTCGCCAAATGGCCTGAACGGCGGTCGCGGGGTGGTCGGTGTGCGCTGCAATGGCGCCAAGCCGTGGAAGATCTATGTCCCGGTGCATGTCGCGTTGATGGACCGCGTGGTCGTCAGTCGTCGCCCCGTGGTCAAGGGGCAGACGCTGCGCGACGAGGACCTCACGCTCAGCGAGGTCGACACCTCGGAACTGCACAAGGCCTATTTCTCACGCATCGAGGATGTGGTCGGTCTGCGCGCCAAACGGTCGGTCGCCAGCGGCACCACGCTGCACGCCGGACTACTGCAACGCGCCAAACTGATCAAGCGCGGCGGACAGGTCGAGATCGTCTCGATCAGCGGCGGTCTCCAGGTCAGGATGCGCGGCAAGGCTCTGGCCGACGGCGGTCGTGGTGACCGCATCCGGGTACAGAATCTCAGCTCCGGACGGGTTGTCAGCGGCACCGTGGTCAGCAGCGGCATGGTACACATCCTAAACTGACGGTAGGCCGTATCGGCTTCACGTCCGAAACGACTAATTTCGGAATAAATTTCACGACTTAGGCTCGCTGAGTAAAGTCCGTCAAAAGTCGGACGATACAGGGAGCGTGCAACCAAACGAAGGTGTGAAATGGGCATCGAAATCAATGGAAACAGCGGGCGACCGCCGCAAGAGACCGTTGAAGCCAGCAAATCGCAGGCGACAACGGGGCAGCGGGCCGGCCAATCCAATGCGGGCGCCAAGAACGCCCCGACGGGCGATCAGTTGCAGCTTTCGAATCAGGCCGCGCAGCTCAAGACTCTCGAGGCAGAGATCGCCAACCTGCCGGTCGTCGACACCCAGCGGGTTCAGGATGTCCAGCGTACCCTGGCGACCGGATCCTTTGAGATCCAGCCGGCACGCGTGGCCGATAAGATGCTGAGCTTCGAGGCGGGCCTGGGTAAGGCCGAGTAAGCGTGGACCGCAATCAGCTCATCAAGGCCTTCACCGCGACCATCCAGGCGAGCCTGCACGGTCTGCGGTCGCTCGAGCCGGTACTTGAGCAGGAACTGGCCGCGCTGAGCGGCCGCAATGCTGCCGCACTCGACCGCATCGTCGCCAGCAAACTCGAGCTGCTGCGCCAGATCGAACACAGCGTTCATGCGCGTGACCGTCTGCAGGAGGTCGCGGGCTTCGCGCAGGGCCTCGACGGCGGCAAGCAGCTGGTCGAGGCCTTCGACCAGGACGCGCTGACAGCGGAATGGGGCACGCTAGTCGCACTGGCACAGCAGATCGCTGTGCTGAATGACCGCAACGGCCAACTCGCCGTGCAGGGACAACGCGCGACCCGCGCCGCGTTATCGATCCTGACCGGCCGCAAAGACCGCCAAGACACCTACAGCACGCTGCGTCGCGGCCGCGACGCCGTTACACGCTACTCCCTCGGCAAGGTCTAATTCACTTTCGACCTCTGTAGCGAATGGCCTCAGTGCCCGTTCTCTGATGGTTTGCGTTTAATCTGAACCATCGCCTGCATCAGCGAAAATACTCGAGTTCGACCTGGAACGGAGTGCTACCCGGAACAGTGCGCAGCACCGCGCTATGGCGCTCCCAGACGCCGCCCAGCAGAGTTTCCAGCGCCGGCAAGAATAGCCGCGCACTGTGTACGTCGTACATGCTCACGTGCAGATCGTCGAGATAGTCCTCATTCAATGCCTGCCTCAGCGCAAAGCGGATCGGATTAACGGACACGAGCTCGAAGACGGCGCTGACAGGCTGAACCAGGTTGCTCGGCTGCCAGATCAGCGCGTAGGGCACGGTCAGCTCCTGGGTTTTCTCCGAATAGTCGGCGATCACTGTCGGATCGCCGCCGTTGATCACATAAGGCGGCTCACCATTGATGTTGCCCACGGTGGCGTAACGGCAGACGTGATAGCGCGCCTGGTCCGCAAGCACGGCACCGCTGCTGGAGCGCAATGGCGCACAGACGGTATCACCACAGCCCACCAGCAGGGTGTTCTGCCAGACCAGTTGGGTGTAGTGACCACACGCGGAGATCGAACAGGCGCCGGTCGCAAAGTCGTAGCCGCGATACTCGTCGGCCCAGAGTCCGACCGCCTCACCGATGCTGAAGTCCAGACCGGTCGAGTACGCCAGGTTTTCGCCCTCGTTCACCCGGTCGCTGCTGTGCGCCCATACGCATTGTTTCGCGTAGGCCTCGGCACTGTCGGCCAGCGGCTGATCCCAATTCAGCAGCGGCAGCGGAGGATCCGCAACCGGCTGCCCAGGGTAATCCCCCGCATTGACGTCCTCGCGTACCTGGTTGTGACTCTGCAACGCAGCGGGTGGATCACCGGCCCAGGCCGCGGACTGCAGACAGAACGTGACCCCAAGGACCAGATTGAGCGTCCGCGACATCGTACCGAACCCTCCCGGATCAACTGACGGTGATTCCCCGCTCGACGGGTAAATCTGAATTCTGCGTCACCCAGTTCTCAGACTAGTCGAGCCGCGGCGGGGCTGCCATCCAGGAGGATTGGTCTTGGGCTGGCTGTCACATTGCGCCGGCCACGGCGGCCCCAGCGTCTACCAGGGCTAGGGCTAAGATTCTGGAAAAAGTGCTCGCAAGCTTCGCGCCGAAGCAATTAGATTGCTGAAAAACATAAGGTTTTTCCGAGCCTAGGGATGCGTTGGCGCCGTCAGGCGTCGGTACCATAATATAATTCGACCTTAGCGTGTCGACTTCTATGCGCGATGCGACCCCACGCAAGCTCTTTGACGCTCGGTGCGGTATATAATCAGCGCGTTTTTGCGTGTCTGCGGCAGGTCTCGTCGAGGACAAAAATCACTCCGCCCCCGTAGCTCAGCAGGATAGAGCAACCGCCTCCTAAGCGGTAGGTCGGACGTTCGAATCGTCTCGGGGGCACCATTTTCCTCTCGCTAGGCAGGGCCCGGCCGCCGTGGAAATCTGGCAAATCTTTGTTCTCGCCCTGGTGGGCGTGCTCGCCGGCTGGCTCAATGTACTGGCCGGCGGCGGCTCGCTGCTGACCGTGCCAGTTATGTTGTTCATGGGGGTCCCGGGGCCAGTCGCCAACGGCACCAACCGTATCGCTATCCTGGCACAGAGCATCACGGCGGTGACCACCTTCCGCCGCCGCGGCTTCGCGGACTTCCGACTCAGCCTGGGCCTGGCCGGTGCCGCCGCGCTCGGCGCCGTCGGCGGTGCCTCGGTCGGCGTACAGCTCGAAGGCGAGTGGTTCGACCGCGTCCTCGCGCTGGTGATGATCGGGGTCATGATCCTGATGGCGACCGGCCACGACAAGGTCAAGCCGGTCAGCAGCGAGGCCCAGGCGGGCAACCTGCTGCTCGGTCATCTGTTGATGGTCGGCGCCGGTTTCTGGGGCGGCTTCATCCAGATCGGCGTCGGCTTCATCCTGATGCCGATATTGCACCGCGTGATGGGGCTCGACCTGGTGCGGGTGAACATGCACAAGGTGTTCATCGTGCTGGTCTATACCCTGGTCGCGCTGGCGGTTTTCGCATCGCAGCTCGAGCTGCTGTGGTGGACCGGGCTGGGCCTGGCGGTCGGCAACTCGATCGGCGGCTGGCTCGGGGCTCACACCACAGTCACGCACGGCGAAACCCTGATCCGCCGGGTGCTTTACCTGGCATTGTCAGCCTTTATCATCAGGCTGTTACTTTTCTAACGCTCCACCCGGCAGGCGGGGATCCCCCGGCAACCGCCCTCCCGATCGAGACCGACCATGCGTTCTGCCGAGAATCCCTGACTTGTCACCGCTGCGTGTTGCTATCCTGCTCTCGGCCGGACTGCTGGGCGCCTGCATGACCGTCGCGGACCGACCGGACCCGCCGGCCTTCGCCGAGACCGCCGGCTTCAGCGCGCCACCCCCGTTCGCCGAACCTGAGGCGGTGGCCGATGGTCTGTGGTGGCGCAACGCGGTCGCGACCGACCTCTCGACGCCGCTGGAGCAGGCGCTGCGTCACAATACGGCCCTGCGTGAGGCACAGGGCACTGTGCGGGCCGCGCAGGCGCGACTCGCACAGGCCACCGCCGACCGCGGCCCGACGCTGACGGTCTCCGCAGACTTGCGCGGGCAGAAGGTATCCGACGCCGACCGGACCGACAGCCGTTCACTCGGCGTCGACGGCGATCTTCCGCTGGATGTCAGCGGCGCGTTGGCCGATCGCGAGGACGCGGCGGCACAAGCCCTGCTAGCCGATATCGCTGATGCCCAGCAGCTCCGATCGGACCTGGCGCGCGACTTCCTGATCGCGGTGATCGAGGCCGCCGAGGCCAGCCAACGCGCCGCCCTGCTGGACGAGCAGATCGAGGTCTCGCAGACCCTCCTGCGACTGATCGAACTGCGTTTCACCCAGGGTTTGGCATCGAGCGTCGACGTGCTGCAGCAGCGCGACGAGCTGGCGGGGCTGCGCCAGCAGATACCGACCGCGCGGCTCGATCGCAGCCTGGCAGCCAACCGGCTGCGGCTGATCGCCAGCCGTACGCCGGACGAGCCTGCGGTACCGCTGCTCGAGCGTCTGCCGACGGTGCAGGCCAGCTTTCCGACGCTGCACCCTATCGACCTGCTCGATCGGCGCGCCGTACTGCGCGCAGATCGCGCGCGCCTGGCCGCGGCCGACGCCCGTTTCGCCGCCGCATTGGCCGACCGACTGCCTACCCTGGGCCTGTCCGGCGGTTTCGTCTGGCGGGCCTTCTCGGGCGACGTCTCAGGCCTTGTATCGGCTGCACTGGATGCGGCGTTCACGCTGTTCGACAGTGGCAACCTGGAGGCCATCGCCGAGGAGCGGCGCGCCCAACTCTATGCCGCCGGCCAGGCCTATCTCGGCGGCTGGATCGCGCGGGTCATCGAGGCGGATGACCTGATCAGCGAGGAGGCCAGCCTGCGCGAACGCATCGAGCTGTCGCGCCTGCGCCTGGACACGGCCGAGGCGCTGCTGGATGCGGCAAAGCGGCGCTATGAGCGCGGGGTAAGCGACTATCTGCCGGTGCTCGCCGCGCTGCGCGGCCTGCAGCAACAGCAGCGCGACCACCTGGCGCTGCGCGCCGCGCTTGGACGCACGCGCATTCGCCTGCATCATGCGCTCGGCAACTCACCCGCCGCTGAGGTCAAGGCATGACGTCGCCCACCGTCGCCCGACTGGTCCTGCTCGCACTGCTCGCCGGCGGCTTTGGCCTCGCCGGCTGGCAACTGCTGTCGAGCGCACCGCAGAGCAAACGCGAACGCCCCGCCGCCCCGGTGCCGCTGGTCGACGTCGTCGATTCGACGCCGCGCGATGTCCCGCTGCAGCTTGAGGCCTCGGGCCCGGTGGTCAGCGCATTCGAGCTCGACATCCGACCCCAGGTCGGCGGCCTGATCGTCGGTCTGCACCCGGATTTCGAGCCCGGCGGCAGGATCCCGGCCGGCGAGCCCATCCTGGAGATCGAGTCCGCAGACTATCAACTGGCGGTCGATGCGGCGCAGGCCGAGATCGCCAAGGCGCGCGCAGCCATTGCGCTGGAGCAGGGCCGCCGCGTGGTCGCCCGTGAGGAGCTGAAGACCCTGCGCGGCTCGCTGACGATCGATGCGACATCAGAGGCGCTGGCGCTGCGCAAGCCGCAGCTGCGCCAGGTCGAGGCGGAGCTGGCCGCGGCCGAGAACCAGCTCAAGCGCGCCCAGCTGGATCTGGCGCGCACGCGCCTGACGCTGCCGTTCGACTTGATCGTCCTGTCGCGCTCGCGCGTCAGCGGTGAAGTGGTGGCGGCCCGCGAACTCGTCGGTCGGGTCACCCGGGCGGACGAATACTGGGTGGAGCTGCGCACCCAGCCAGACATGCTGGGACGCATCCGGGCCAGACAGGACGACCGGCCCGGCTCGCGCGTGATCGTGCGCGATGCGGCAGCGACGCACGACGGGGAGGTCGTGCGGATCCGTGCCGACCTGGCGGAGGGGTCGCGCCTGGGGGGCATTATCGCGGCCGTGCCGATCGCGCCAGGCGATGGCGCGCGCCTGCTGCTCGGCCAGTATGTCGAGGCCCGCATCGACGCTGGCACCCTGGCGCAGGTGATTGCGGTGCCGCGCCGCGCGGTGCGCGACAACCGGCGCGTCTGGGTGGTCGACGACGACGGCAAGCTGCAGGTGCGCGATGCGGCCGTGGCATGGGAATCTGAGCAGACCCTGCTGCTCGAACGCCGCAGCCTGCACGACGGCGACCACGTGGTGGTCAGTCGCATCGCCGGCCTGGTGCCGGGCGCCAGCGTCCGCAGCCGACAGGTCGACCCGGCTACGGGCCGGGTCATCGAGAGCGCGAGCGTCGCCGGCCATGAGTGACACCCGAGAGCGCTTTGCATTGATCACCTGGATGGCCGGCAACCCGGTGGCCGCCAACCTGCTGATGTTCGCGCTGCTGCTCGGCGGCCTGCTCGGCTTCTGCGGAGATACGTCAGGAGATCACCCCGGACTTCACGCTCGAATCGGTCCGCGTCAATGTCGCCTATCCGGGCGCCAGCCCCAAGGAGGTCGAGGAGGGCATCGTGCTGGCGGTCGAGAAAGAGCTCACCGGAATGAACGGCATCCGCAGCATTTCCTCGTCGGCCCGCGAGGGCTCGGGCAACGTCAGGGCGGAACTCAGCGACGACGCCGATCCCGGCGAGGTGCTGCAGAACATCCGCAACGCCGTGTCCCGCATCACCTCGTTCCCGGATGACGCCGAACCGCCGCGCGTCGAACTGCTCGCAGCACGGGTTCTATGTGATCAGCATCGCGATCGCCGCACAATTGACACCCGAGGACCTGTTCGAGCTCAGCGAGCGGATCCGGCGCGAACTGCTGATCATGCCCGGCGTCTCCGAGATCAATCTGCGCGGCCAGGCTGGCGCCGCAGATCAACATCGAGATCGGCCAGGATCGCCTGCGCGCGCTCGGCCTGACGCTCGGTGACGTCGCCCAGGCGGTGCGCAACGCCGCGCGCGATGTGCCGGCCGGCGGCATCGAGACCGCCGATGGCGAGATCCTGCTGCGCACCGAGGGCCGACGGACCCGCGCCCAGGAATTCGCCAACATCCCGATCAAGGTCCTGGACGACGGCTCACGCATCCTGCTTGGCGATGTCGCCGAGCTGATCGACGGCTTCGCGGAGAGTTCGCAGGTATTCGAATTCAACGGCCGCCCCGGGCTGCGCCTGGATGTCTATCAGACCGAGAACCAACGACCGATCGAACTGGCGGCGCGGGTGCGCGCGCTGGTCGAGGACCTCAACGCCGAGCTGCCCGACACGGTCGCGATCAGCGTTCACAACGACCGCTCCGAGCGCTATGCCGAACGCAGCGAGATCCTGCTGAAGAACGGCGCGCATCGGCCTGCTGCTGGTGATCATGCTGCTCGGCGTGTTTCTCAGCCCGCGCCTCGCCTTCTGGGTGGCGGTTTCCATCCCGGTCGTGTTCATCGGCTCGTTCGCGATCCTGCCGGAGATCGACGTCACGCTGAACATGATCTCGATGTTCGCGTTCATCCTGACGCTGGGCATCGTGGTCGACGACGCCATCATCGTCGGCGAGAACATCCATGCGAAACGCCAGCTCGGTCTGCCGGTCGCCCGAGGCGGTGCGCGAGGGCGTGCGCGAGATGGTGGTGCCGGTGCTGTACGCGGTGGGCACCAACATCATCGCGTTCATCCCGCTGATCTTCGTGCCCGGCGCGACCGGCCAGTTCATGCGCCATCTGCCGATCGTCGCTAGCGTGGTGTTTCTGGTGTCGCTGATCGAGGCCCTGTTGATCCTGCCGGCCCACCTGAATGACGCACGCCCGGACCAGCACAGGGCCTGCGCCGCTTCTTCGCCCGCTTCCGGCGCGTGAAGCGTTTTCACGATGCCATCGCCGACAGCCTCGACCGGCTGCGCGACGGGCCCTATCTGCGCGTGTTGCGGCTCGCGATCCGCGAGCGTTACATCACCGCGGTGGTGTTCACCGGCCTGATGGCAATGGTCGTCGCCTGGTACGCCTCGGGCCGGATCGATCTGACCTGGCGGCCGGAGATCCCGGGCAACCGCGTGGACGCCGAGCTGACCATGCCGGTCGACGCCTCGCTCAGAGAGACCCTGGCCGTAAGTGCGTCGCATCGAGGCGGCCGCGCTGCGCGCCGTCGATCGCCTGGGTAGCCGCGAGCAACATGTCGAGAGCTGGTTCACCCGCGCCCACTCGAGCAGCGGAGACGTCAACGTCTACCTGGTCCCTGACGATCGAACGCCCCTTCACGCAGGAAGAGTTCACCCGGGTCTGGCGCGAGGAGATCGGTGACCTGCCGGAGGCCAAGTCGCTGTTCTTCGAGTATCTGATCGGGCCCGGCGGCAACCGCGGACTGCGCATCAATCTGTCGCACGCCTCGACCGCGATGCTGGAGACCGCGGCGCGCGAACTGGCGGTGCGCCTGGACGAGTTCACCGGCGTGGTCGATATCAGCGACGGCATCGCCGAGGGCAAGCGCCAGATCAGTTTCAGCCTGACCCCGCAGGGCCGCGCGGTCGGGCTCACCGAGGCGGCACTGGGGCGGCAGATCCGCAATGCCTTCTATGGCGCCGAGGCCCTGCGCCTGCTGCGCGACGGCTACGAGATCAAGGTGATGGTGCGGCTGCCGCGCGAGCAGCGCCTGACGATGCAGGACATCAGTGACTTTATCGTGCGCGGCCGCGACGGCATCGAGATCCCGCTGTCGGGGGCCGCCGACTTCAGTGAGGGCAACGCCTACAGCAGCATCACCCGCGAGGACGGCAAACGTACGCTGCGGGTGACCGGCAGTTTCGACAAGGCCAGCGCCAATACCCGGCGCATCCGCGCCGCACTGGAGGAGGAGGTGCTGCCGGAGCTGACCGCCCGCTACCCCGGCCTGGCGTGGAAGTTCAGCGGTGGTCGCCGCGATCGCAACGAGGCGATCAACGCCATCCTGGACGGCCTGCTGTGGGTCGGCCTGGTGATCTTCGCGCTGACCGCGGCGCTGTTCCGCAGCTATGCCGAGGCCTGCATCATTATGTTGACCATACCCTATTCGGTCGCGGCCGCCATCGCCGGCCACGTGCTGCTGGGTTTCGACCTCAGTTCGGTTAGCATCTTCGGCATGATCGCACTGGGCGGCCTGGTCGTGAACGGTGCGCTGGTGCTGACGCTGCGCTACAACGAACTGCGTGCAGACGCGTCGGCCGATGCGCTGATCGAGGCGGCACGCAGTCGCTTTCGCCCGATCGTGTTGACCTCGCTGACCACCACCGCGGGGCTGTTCCCGATGCTGTTCGAGACCTCCACCCAGGCGCTGTTCCTGGTCCCCATGGCGATTGCGCTGAGCTTCGGCACCCTGGCCTCGGCCTTCGTCGTGTTGCTGCTGATACCGGCCTTGCATGCGATCTGGATCGATATCCGACGGGTGCTCGGGTTGCGTCGGCCCATGGACGCAGATCCCGTACACCGCGCGCCCGGAGGGCCCTGAGGCCGCCTGCAGAAATTTGGAGCTGGCAGCCTGTCGGAATTGACCGTTTGCGGCGAAAATCCCTGGGAGCAAATCAAACCGGGTTATCGTTTGAGGAGAATAGCCCGGCTATTCGACGAAAAGGATAGGCGGAGTTGATCGCTATCCAGGGATTTGCAGCCAAACAGCGTTGAGTTCGACAGGCTGCAAGGATCAGGCGGCCGCGGAGCGACCCTTGGCCGTTGGCCGTGGATTGGTCGGGCGCAGCCGGCTCAGGGTCTCGCCGAGCAAGCGACCCAGCGTCTGATAGGCCTTGATCTGTGCGCGCTGGTAGCGGGTATCTGGCGCACCGGCCGCCAGCGACAGGCGCGCCTCGAAAAACGCCATGTCCGCCTCCAGCGAACAGACGTCGACCCGGGCACCCGGCAGGTTTGCAGCTTGCACTTCCATCTTACCTTAAAGTCTAGCATTCAAAAACGCGGGGGATCCGTGTCGCAGTCATCACGCTCAACCTTCTGTTCAGACAATGATCCGAATAAAAATTTCGCGACCCAAAACGCCGCGTTCGCTGTGCTAGACTTTTTGGTGTTAAACGCCCCCTAATCCGGGAGTTTTCCTTTTTTCCGGCAAGACCTTGGGTGGCCGTCCAAAAATGTCCGAGATGCTCGATCGACTGCGTCGTTCTTCCGCCTACTATGGCGCCAATGCGCCGTTCATCGAAGACCTGTTCGAGGCCTATCTAGACGATCCAGGCAGTGTCCCGGACAACTGGCGCAAGCATTTCGACAGCCTCCCTCCGGTTAACGGCAGCCCGGTCGCAGACTTGTCCCACCGCCGGGTGCAGGAGGATTTTCTCGAACTGGCCGGCGATCCGCGTACACGCATCCGCGGCGACGGCGGGTTTTCCGCGGCGGCCGCCGAGCGCCAGGCCAAGGTGCTGCGCCTGATCAACGCGTACCGCGTCCGCGGTCATCAGAACGCCAACCTCGACCCACTGCAGCTGCATCCGCAGCTGCCCCTGCCGGATCTGCACCCGTCCTACTACGGCCTGGGCAAAGACGACCTGGAGGTGGTGTTCAACACCGGCTCGCTGTTCGCGCCGGAACAGCTGCCCCTCAAGGACATCCTGGCGCTGGTACAGGAGGCCTACACGGGTAACGTCGGCTCCGAGTACATGCACATCACCAACACCGAGGAGAAACGCTGGATCCAGCAGCGCCTCGAGACCTATCGCGTCGAGCCCGAGCTGGACGACGAGCAGCGCCGCTGGATACTGCACATGCTCACCGCGGCCGAGGGCATCGAGAAGTTCATGCATGCGCGCTACGTCGGCCAGAAGCGTTTCTCGCTGGAGGGCAGCGAATCGCTGATACCCATGCTCGACGAACTGATCCAGCGCGCCGGGCGCGACGGCGCCAAAGAGGTGGTGATCGGCATGGCCCACCGCGGCCGCCTGAACGTGCTCGCCAACATCATGGGCAAGCCGCCGGCACAGATATTCGACGAGTTCGCAGGCATTCGCCAGGCGCCGGACGAGGGCATCCTGTCGTCCGGCGACGTGAAGTACCACAAGGGCTTCTCCAGCGACGTCGACACGCCGGGCGGCCTGGTGCATATCACGCTGGGCTTCAACCCCTCGCACCTGGAGATCATCAGCCCCGTGGTGCACGGCTCGGTACGCGCCCGGCAGCAGCGCCGGCGCGACCGCAAGGGCGAACAGGTACTGCCGATCATCCTGCATGGCGATGCCGCGTTCGCCGGACAGGGTGTGAACATGGAGATGTTCAATATGTCGCAGGCGCGTGGTTACACCGTCGGCGGCACCGTGCACATCGTGATCAACAATCAGATCGGATTCACCACCAGCAACACGCTCGACAGCCGCTCCACCACCTACTGCACCGACGTCGCAAAGATCGTCCAGGCGCCGATATTCCACGTCAACGGCGACGACCCCGAGGCGGTGATCTTCGTGACCCGCCTGGCGCTCGACTATCGCAATCGCTTCCGCAAGGACGCGGTGATCGACCTGGTGAGCTATCGTCGTCACGGCCACAACGAGGCCGACGAGCCGGCCGTCACCCAACCGATGATGTATCAGAAGATCCGCAACCATCAGCCAACCCGCGCCGCCTATGCCGACCGGCTGATCGCCGCGCAGCTGATGGCGCCGGCCGAGGTACAGCAGGACGTCGAGGACGTCCGCGCCGAGTTCGACCGCGGTCAGTGCGTCGGGCGGCCCTCGGTATGCCTGGTGAGCAACCCCTTCCACGTCGACTGGCTGGTCTATCGCGGTGTCCGCTGGGACTTCCCGGTCGAAACCAGCTTCGACCCGGCGCGCTTCGAGGCCCTCGCCGGTCAGATCGTCACGCCGCCCGGCGACTTCAATCTGCATCCGCGGGTCCAGCGCATCATGGAAGACCGCCGCCTGATGGCGCAGGGCGACAAGCTTGCCGACTGGGGATTCGCGGAGACCATGGCCTACGCGACCCTGCTCGATCAGGGCGTGCCGATCCGCATCTCCGGCCAGGACTGCCGCCGCGGCACCTTCTTCCACCGCCATGCGATGCTGCGCAATCAGGACACCGGCGAGAGTTATATCCCGCTGCGCCATCTGCACAAGGGTCAGCCGAACTTCACCGTGATCGATTCGGTGCTGTCCGAGGAGGCGGTGCTGGCCTACGAATACGGCTTCGCCACCGCGAAACCCAATGCCCTGACCATCTGGGAGGCGCAGTTCGGCGATTTTGCCAATGGCGCGCAGGTGGTCATCGATCAGTTCATCGCCTCGGCCGGCGCCAAGTGGGGCCTGTATTGCGGCCTGGTGATGCTGCTGCCGCACGGCTACGAGGGCCAGGGACCGGAGCACTCCTCGGCGCGCCTGGAGCGCTACATGCAGCTGTGCGCCGAGCACAATATCCAGGTCTGCGTGCCGACCACGCCGGCGCAGATCTTCCACCTGCTGCGCCGTCAGATGCTGCGGCCCTATCCGTCACCCGCTGATCGTGATGTCGCCCAAGAGCCTGCTGCGCCACCCGCTGGCCACATCGTCGCTCGAGTCCCTGACCCACGGCCGCTTCGAGACCGTGATCGACGAGATCGACCCGATCGATCCCGAGGTCGTCACCCAGGTGGTCGTGTGTGCGGGCAAGGTCTATTACGATCTGCTGCAAGCGCGGCGCAGCCGCGACCTGGCCAATGCCGCACTGATCCGCCTGGAGCAGCTGTATCCGTTCCCGCGCGAGGACTTCGACGCCGTGATCGAGCGCTACCCGAACGCCACGCTGTTCGTATGGTGTCAGGAGGAGCCGCAGAACCAGGGCGCCTGGGACCAGGTCAAACACCGCTTCCATACCCTGCACAACGGCACGCGGGAGCTGATCTACGCTGGGCGGCCCTCGGCCGCGGCGCCGGCGACCGGCTATCATCTGGTGCACCAGGAAGAACAAGAGAAACTGGTGGACGACGCGCTCACCGGGCGCCGCGATCCATCGATGAATCGAAGGGGCTGAACCAAGATGTCGACCGAAGTACGAGTACCCACGCTGCCGGAATCCGTCAGCGACGCGACGGTGCTGACCTGGCACAAGAAACCGGGACAGGCGATAGCGCGCGACGAAAACCTTGTCGATCTCGAGACCGACAAGGTGGTCCTCGAGGTTCCCTCGCCGGTCGCCGGTGTCCTGCAGGAGACCAAGGTAGATGAAGGCGCGGTCGTCACCGCCGATGAGTTGTTGGCGATCGTCGAGGCCGGGGCCACAGCGGCGGGACCCAGCACCGAGCCGCCGACCTCGCCCGAGAAGCCTGCGGAGCCGCGCGCGGACACGACGGCCGGCGCGTCACAGGCGGTCGAGGACGGCGCCGAGATCAGCGACCAGGTGCTGACGCCCGCGGTACGCCGCCTGGTCAAGGAACTGAACATCGATGCCGGCAAGATCCAGGGCACCGGCAAGAACGGCCGGATACTCAAGTCGGACGTGATGGCCTACCTGGATCAACAGACCAGCCACCGACGATGCCGACCTGCGCGCGTGCCGCGCCCAGCGCAGCCAGCGACGCGCGTCAGGAAAAGCGCGTGCCGATGACGCGCCTGCGTGCGCGCATCGCCGAGCGCCTGCTCGAGGCGCAGCAGAACGCGGCCATCCTGACCACTTTCAACGAGGTCAACCTGAAGGCGGCGATGGACCTGCGCGCGCGCCACAAGGAGGCCTTCGAGAAGGCGCACGATGTCCGCCTCGGATTCATGTCGTTCTTCGTCAAGGCCGCCGTCGAGGCACTGCAGAAATTCCCGGTCGTCAACGCCTCGATCGACGGCGACGACATCGTCTATCACAACTTCTTCGATGTCGGCGTCGCGGTCAGCTCGCCGCGCGGCCTGGTCGTACCCATCCTGCGCGATGCCGACCAGATGTCGTTTGCGCAGATCGAGGACACCATCCGCGGCTTCGGCCAGAAGGCCAAGGACGGCAGCCTCAGCTACGATGAGCTCACCGGCGGCACCTTCACGATCTCCAACGGCGGGGTGTTCGGCTCCATGCTTTCCACGCCGATCCTGAACCCGCCGCAGAGCGCCATCCTGGGGATGCATAATATCGTCGAGCGCCCGATGGTGGTCGACGGCGAGATCACCGTCCGGCCGATGATGTACCTGGCCCTGTCGTACGATCACCGCATCATCGACGGCCGCGAGGCGGTCCAGTTCCTGGTCACCATCAAGCAGTGCATGGAAGACCCGGCGCGAATGCTGCTGGGGGTTTGATTTCACTTGACGCATGGCGACAACACTTCGATCGTTGAAATAAGCAATATCTCGGCCCACGGGCTGTGGCTCTTCGCGCACGGCAAAGAGCTGTTTATGTCGTACGACGATTTCCCGTGGTTTAGAGACCAGCCGATCAAGACCATCCCACACGTCGAGGAGCAGTCGCCTGGCCATTTTTTCTGGCCCGACATCGACGTTGATCTCACCGAAGCGATCCTCGAAAACCCCGATCGCTTTCCGCTGAAGGCAAAGGGCACCTGATTACATGACCACTATAAAACAAGCCGACTTGATCCAGAGCGTCGCCGACGCGCTGCAGTTCATCTCCTACTATCACCCACTGGACTACATCCAGGCGGTCGGGCGCGCCTATGAGCGTGAGCAGTCGCCGGCGGCGAAGGATGCCATGGCGCAGATCCTGACCAACTCGCGGATGTGCGCCGAAGGTCACCGCCCGATCTGCCAGGACACCGGCATCGTGGTGGTCTTTCTGAAGGTCGGCATGGACGTGCGCTTCGACGGCGACATGGGGCTGAGCGACATGATCAACGAGGGCGTGCGCCGCGCCTACCTGCACCCCGACAACAAGCTGCGCGCCTCGATGGTCGACCCGCCGATCGGCGCGCGCAAGAACACCGGCGACAACACCCCGGCGGTGATCTACACCGATATCGTTCCCGGCGACCGGCTCGAGATCGCGCTGGCGGCCAAGGGCGGCGGCTCGGAGAACAAGTCCAAGTTCACCATCCTCAATCCCAGCGACAGCCTGGTCGACTGGGTGGTCAAGACCCTGCCCACCATGGGCGCCGGCTGGTGCCCGCCCGGCATGCTCGGCATCGGCATCGGCGGCACCGCCGAGAAGGCCATGCTGCTGGCCAAGGAGTCGCTGATGGCGCCGATCGACATCGACGAGGTGCGCGCGCGCGGCCCGTCCAACCCGATCGAGGAACTGCGCCTGGAGATCTTCGACAAGGTCAATGCGCTCGGCATCGGCGCCCAGGGGCTGGGCGGCCTGACCACCGTGGTCGATGTAAAGATCCTCGACTACCCGACCCACGCCGCCTCGCTGCCGGTCGGGATGATCCCGAACTGTGCCGCAACCCGGCATATCGAGTTCCACCTGGACGGCAGCGGCCCGGCGGTACTGACGCCGCCCAAACTCGAAGACTGGCCGGACGTCACCTGGCAGGTCAGCGAGACAGCGATCCGAGTCGATCTCGATACCCTAACGCCCGAACAGGTGCAGGCATGGCGGCCCGGCGATCGCCTGCTGCTCAACGGCAAGCTGCTCACCGGCCGCGATGCCGCCCACAAACGCATCCAGGAGCTGCTCGACAGCGGCCAGGGCCTGCCCGAGGGCGTCGACTTCACCAACCGGCTGATCTACTACGTCGGCCCGGTCGACCCGGTGCGCGATGAGGCCGTCGGACCGGCCGGCCCGACCACCGCGACCCGCATGGACAAGTTCACCGAGATGATGCTGTCGCAGACCGGCCTGATCGGCATGATCGGCAAGGCCGAGCGCGGCCCGATCGCGATCGAGGCGATCAAGCGCCACAAGGCCGCCTACCTGATGGCCGTCGGCGGCGCCGCCTACCTGGTCTCGCAGGCGATCCGCGCGGCCAGGGTCATCGCCTTCGAGGACCTGGGCATGGAGGCGATCTACGAATTCGAGGTGGTCGACATGCCGGTCACCGTGGCGGTCGACAGCACGGGCGAGTCGGTGCATTCGACCGGGCCGGCGGAGTGGAAGGTGCGGATCGAAGACATGCATCTCGCGGGCTGAACAGGGGTTGCCGGAGGCTCCCTCGTTTGATGTGACGGCCGTCACCGCTAATACCGCACGCCATGTCCAAAGTGGCGGTGCCTCAAGAAATATTGCTACTCTGTATCGCTTGGAGCTACCGTGCGCGCACGGTAGCCCCGTCTTCACGACTATCGCTGTCTGCATCGATGGTCGGCGATTTGGGGCCATGCTGGCAATGATGGCCGACTGCATTGTTAAGTCATGTTCTCGTCGTCCGCCACAGAGGCGTTGCGCGGTTTTACGGCAGGGAGATGCGACCTGATCGTTGCGAGGTATCAATGCGACAGTCGGTCGGACGCAAATAGGGTCTCCACAGGGTGAGCCGGTGGCGCGCCATGGGCCCGTATCGGAAGCCCAGTCGTCAAACCGGCAATCGACTCGGCGCTGAGGCCGCGCGAGCAACCAGCTGTAGTGAAAATCTTTTCTGCCATTCTGGATCAAGATAGTGCAATCAAGTTCCGATTCCGTTCCCGAAGAAGCCCTAAGGCGCCTCGCTGCAGCGGGTGTCCAGGCGGCTTCGCCGGACAACAGTCAGCCCTGGAAATTCGTTTTTCTCCCAGACGGCATAGAACTGCGCTTGGATCCGAAAATGCTCGGGATGTTTTTCGATCCGGAAGCGGCTGCCAGCCGAATGGGCTGTGGAGGGGTTCTGGAAAATATCCTGCTCAGCGCATCCACGATGGGGTTGGAGGCGAGTTTTTCGACGATCCACGATGCGGAATCGCCAGAAAGGGTCGCCAGGATCCGCCTCGTCCCTGCAGATATCAACCCGGATCCGCTGGCGGGTAGCATTTCCGAGCGCGGCACTGATCGCGGACACTACCGCCGCTGGATCGACATCGAGCAGCAGACCTTCACCGCGCTGCAGGCGGACGCGGCGATTATCCCCACAGCACGGGTGCACTGGTTTCAAGAAAAAAGGCAGCGGCGTGGCGTAACGCGCCTGATCACGGCAGCCGACAGGCTACGCTTTTCTCACGAGACGGTGCACCGTGAATTCTATGAAAAACTGCGATTCGGCGAGGAGGCCGACCGATTAGCGGACGGGCTCGCCGCCGACACGCTAGGCGTAGAAAGGATATTCCTGCCGGTACTGAAGCGCCTGCGACCCTGGGCACTAACAAAATGGCTAAACCGCTTTGGCCTGCACTACATCATGGCCCTGCGGGGGGCTTGGGTTCCCCTCGTCAGTGCGAACGCGGTCGGGGCGCTGGTTATCGCACGCGAGGCCGACCACCTCGCCGCCGGCCGCGCGCTGCAGCGCCTCTGGCTCTCAGCCACCGCGCACGGGCTATTGTTCCAACCCCTCGGGGCCCTGCCCCTGTTTCTGATACGTCTGCACGAACTGAAAGGGGCGGGGTTCGACGGGCGACAGCTGGCGAAATTGCGCAGCCTCGAGGAGGCGTTGACGGCCCTGATCCCGCAATACGACCCGGGGGTCGAGCGCCTGATAATGCTGTTTCGCGTCGGTCATGGCCCGCGCCCAAAGGCCCGCTCCCGGCGTCGCCCGGTCGACTCCTTTATCGTCGAATCAAGCGAGAGCCCCTGAGGTCAGGGATCGTAGTGGCGACACCGACCACTCACCCCGCTCCTTATAACCAGCCTCGATCTTTATTCTAATCGACGACGCCTCCCCGTTGGATCTTTGCCGTGGTTCACACCACCAACATCCTCTCCGAGCCTCGCAGGCCCCGCCCGCAGAACGGATGGGGGCCGCCATTTTCGATGCCGATTGCCCCTGGAAAAACCGCTATTCCATGCCGATTCAACGCTCCGATACCACGCCGAGGAAAGGCCCCAGGCACCCGAAAGTAGTGTCAGGATTTTTTACAATTCGGTGTTCGCTGAGGTTGCCTCGACGCCAAGGCGGGCCGCGGGCCCGGCCGTTTCAGATGCCCTGAGATCTTTTGGCACGGGAGAAATGGCGATCTATTTCTCTATTATATTCAGTTAGTTAGGAAAATATTACGAACCGAAGATCGGCGTTGACGACCGCTCTCCCGGCATCTGCGACGGCCATGGGCACGCTCGTGGCACGATACCTGCTGCATCAAAACCGACTGTTGAGGCAAGGCGCGTGGGAACGGGTGAAGTGGTCACAAGGTAGACCCCGCAGCATTCAACATCGTTTTAGCTAATCGCATACAACGGAGATACACCGCATGAAAGTTTCTAAACAGCTAAAAGGCCTCGCAGTAGGCATTACACTCGCCCTGGGCACAACGACAACTGCCCACGCAGATCTGATCGGTGCGTGGGATTACTTGCTGGAGGCGGGATTCACAGGCAGCACTTACGTGCCCGGAGATGGGACCATCAACGAAACCGGGGACTCGGGGTCTCTGGACCTGCCTACCTCGCTGGCGTGGGGAGTCCCAGCCAACGACGACGGCAGCGTCAACCCCCTCGGCGAGCAAAGTAGTCTCGTACTGACCTCTGCCCCCCTGACGGGTACGGTAGCCACGCAGTTTAACGACGACGCGTCCGCCTTGGCTTACGAACCTGGCACCACGATTACGCACAACAACTTCGTCATTACCGACGACAGCGCCTTTCTCGATAGCACGACCATCCAGGATTTTTTCACCCTAGACGCAGCAGCCCCTCCGCCCAATGGTTCGAACACCAATCAGAATCCGGCGTTCAACGTCACTTTCGCCGAAACGGAAAACTTTCCAGACCCGGCAGGGTGTAGTGCTCCCAGCGGCAACACTCCCCCAACGGGTTGCCAGGATATCTTCACCCTCGACCTGCTTTCGTCTTCGGGTGTGATCGATATCATCCCGAGCCTCACAGGCCCGATCCTGGTCATCGACGAGTACACGATTGAGGATTTTGCTTATCAAGTGCTCTTGCGGTCGACAATCGGACCTGGCTTAGCCCAGCTGGCTCTTTTGACAGACGATCAGTGCGCCGAGACCGGGGCACCCAGCGGTTGCGTCGGTGTGCTGACTCAGGAAGACGCCTCCAACACCCTGCAACTCGAGTTTGCCATTCGCGCTCAGCAGGTTCCGGCACCAGGCGTGCTGGCGTTGCTCGGCTTGGGCCTTCTGGGCATGCTCAGCGTCCGTCGGCAGAAGGCCGCCTGACGCTCATCGAGTCCAAGGCGTTAGCCAAATCGGGGGCCTCCGCGCAGCGGAGTCCCCTCAGGGAATGGACAAAGCCCCCGCTGAGAAGCGGGGGCTTTGTTTTGTATACAGTTCCGACAACCGAGCGGCGAGCGGCAATGGTACTGCCGGCGTCGCTTATCAGGGATGGCCACTGCAGGTGATCGAAAACACCTCGGCCAGAACCGCCAACGGCGCTTGCATGGCCGCGGCATCGAGCGGGCAATGGCATCGGCCCGGTTGGCGGTGTTGCAGGCTGGTGGGGGGGGGGGGGAATCGCGGATAACCGGCCTCTCGGCCGAGGCGATCATGCCTGATCGCGGAACTTCCGCATGACGAGCCACCGTTTGAGGGACTGGAGCGGTCCTCGGTTACCGGCGAACAGTCTTCCGCGCCGGTATTTCATGCGCAGGGCGTCGAACTGCACGTAGTGGGGGGCGGCCTGTGGTGCACGAAGTCCGAGCAGCAGGACCAACACCTCCGTCGTCAGCAGGCCTGTCGCAATATTGCAGGCACTCGAGATAGACGGCCCTGCATGATCCTTCAGGCTGACATGGCTCATGTCCATATATTTGACGTGCATCGCTGCGGGGGCCAAGCCGACGGCAAACGCCGCCAGCTTCTCAAAGTACGACATACCTTCGCGGATACCGTAGTAATCCGCGAAGCTCATCGAATCGGCAGTAAATACGTGCAGCGTGGCGGAAAAGCCGAGCGGCGCAGAAAAAACGACCGGGATCCGCAACTTGGCCGCCGTGCGATAGAGCAACTCACGCGCGTCCATGGCGAAGAAATCGATCGCGTCGACAACGACATCGACACCGCTGAGGAGCTCGTCAGCATTCTCGGGCTGCAGGCCCTCGTTGAAAATGTTCAAGCTCAGCCCAGGGTGGATATCGCGTGCCATTTCGGCCATGACCTCAGTCTTGAGGCGGCCAACGGTGGAACTGGTAGCGCCGATCTGACGGTTGATATTCACGAGGCTGAAATCATCAATATCGGCAACCGTGAATCTGCCGACCCCCGCGCGGACGAGATCGAGGAAATGTCTACCGCCCAAGCCGCCCAGCCCGATGACAGCGACGTGGGATGACCTAAGCGTGTCCTGCTGTGGCTTGGATACCAGGCCCAGATTCCGTCTGAAGGCCTGCTCGTAATATTGATCGGCGTCCATTCTCTCGACCGTGGTTGCCGGCACTATGGCCCTTCAACTTCAGCTCAGTAGGGGAATTCGGCACCGTGAGCCGCATAGGCACCCCTGAGCGCATTCAGATCATCTTCCGTCAGCGTGTCAAGCATACGCGTCTTTTCTTCGAGGAAATACCTCAACATGGCGGGATCGAGGGGCTTGGCTTTGCCTGAACCCACCGGGAGGCCGGATACCCCCGTGTCTTGAAAGAAGAACGTGTAGAGGTCTGCGTCGAAATGGCGGTCGTGATAGACCTCCCTGGCGACATTGCGTGCATGCTCAATGTTCAGCCGATGACACTGGACCTCCAGTCCGTTTGCCGACCCATAGGATTGCAGACCGCCCATCGGCTGGAATAACAGCATGGTCTGGTAAAAACGGATATGCCGTTTGGTCACGGAACAGGTGATGTCAGTGACACCGCAAAGGCGCGCGTATTCAAACATCAGTTTGTACAGATACATCATGACGTTGTGTGATCTGTATTCGGGATTCACGGCAAGCCCAATTACCTCGGCAGGCCGCCCCTCGTCGTCACGGATACGCTGTACCTCGCAGCCGCACACCTCTTCCATCGGCAACCCGAGCTCGCTGTCGTCTACCAGCGTGAGCGTACCAACGATCTGCCCCGGAGACCGCAGCTTGTTGTAGTCGGGTTTCTTCTTTTCCAGCTCAGCGCGGTAAATTGCCACGAACACTTTCGTACTGGGGGCTAGGTGATACTTGGTGAAGCGCAAAGGCGGGGTATCTTCAGCCTGCAGGCCGACCTTTACATAGGCGTCCCAAACCATCCGAAAGCTTTTTTCAAATTCATCCCTGGACGCGGCAATCTTGTAGGTCAATGCGACCTCTGCCGCGCGATCAAGCAAGTGACTGCGACGCAGGCGGATTTCGCGACGCCGCTCGACCGCTCGTTTGGGGTTTGGTGGCCGCACAACCTGCTGGACCGACCGTTTAGTATTCCCTTCGCTCATAGGGGCAATATCCTGCACGGGAACGATGACCCGCTAGTGGGCGTAGCGGCCAGCGATCCGCCCACTTGAATGCGAAGGCTCCTGGTTCGGCAGGGATCGTCAGCTTTATCTATAAGGGACTCGCCGAGGCAGACACCGCCAGCACAACGGTGAACCAGGACAGAACAAGCAAACCAATATCCTGGCTGGGCAGAACTTATGCCGCTTCTTCAGCAGCAGACCGGCTAGGCGCGAAACGACCACCCATAACGCTGGTATTCAGACTGCAGCGCCTGTTTCGTGTGACTATTTAACTGCTTGGCAAAATCGCGACTGCGTCGACAGAAGTATCGAATGAGTTCAACATCCCAAGGACGCGCGCGCTCGGCTTCCGATAGGACGGTGCTTGCCTCGTTCTGGCAGAATTGCGACCAGTTGGGGTCGCTTTCGAGTGCCGCAGCACGCCGATCGAGTAGGCTCGATGCTGAATCCAAATGAATGCAATGCACTTGTACCGGCGTGCCATTGCCCATTTTGTAAGGCTTCAGTTCTCCCAGCGGCTGGAAAGACAGGAATTTTCTGTAAAAACCGATATGCCGCTCGGTGAGAGACGCCAATATTGTCGCATAGCCATTCAAGCGGCAATACTCCGATGCCAAGCGGGCAAGCTTGAGGACTACTCGCTGCCGTGTCCCCTCCTCGTTAGCCGCCAATGCGACGAACTCAGCGAAACGTTTGCCATGCCGTCGTAGGCCCGTAATCTCGGTGTCAGCGACTTCTTCCGCTGGGACGCCAAATACGCCGTCCGGGACAACAGTGATGGTACCGATGACCTTGTCTTGCTCGCCCGGCGATCTCGCAATAGCGACAAATACCTTTGCATCCGGCAAGAGGTGGTACTTGGTCAAACGAATACCGTGTCCATTACTCTTTTCCAGACCGACGCGAACATAAGCATTCCAGACCAGTTCAAAAGCTTGCTCCAACTCGTTCTTTGAACTGGCAAGCCGATAGGCGATCTCTTTTTTCGGCGCCTCCGCATGTGGGTATGTTTTGGCGCAAGCATCCAATTTTCGCTCTGCGATCATCGTGACTTGATCTCCTATGGTGGAATTGAGTGGCTAACAAGCCATGGCGTAACTGCTCACCGAGATAAGGCCCAAAAGGATCCCGAAATTTCGGGACTACGAATCTAATTCCTCAACGCTGATGCACGATACCCGCACCGCGCGGGTCAGGTACACGGTGGGGGTCGAAAAGCACGCTGCCGGGCTCGCGGTCCCGTTGGACAGAAACTTTCCGCATATCGAAAGTATGCTCGCAGCTGACAGGCACCCCGCGCCTCCGAGCATGCACGATAACGCGTCAGCATTTTCGCAAACGTGCGTCGAGTCACAAAAAGGGTCTTTGTCCTGCCCCCCCCCCAGAGCTCCAGGCTTTTTCACGGAACCTGTTGTTTTTGTTGTGTCGGGGTGGCCGTTTTCTTCACTACAAGGCGTGTACGGTCGATGTCGCTAGACCGATACTGCGAAAAAGCTCCTGCTGTTCAGAACTGCGTGTGGTCAAACCGGATGCAGATTGGCGCTGATGCACCGCTACCTCGAGTTGCATACGTCGCAAGCACTCAGGAGGCACCCTCCGGCCGACCTCATCGAGCTATTTCAGATCCGGTCGCTGATCCCATTTCGCGGGTTCCCGTTCGTTCCTAAATCGATTGATGAGTCTCTGCAAGCGGCGTCCGAATATTGCTTGAATCAGGTATTTGGCTGCGACCCTCAGGTCATGCAGACGCAAACCTCGCTTGAGTTGACGCTCCAAATCGCTATCCCCGACCTCGCGTGCCGCATTGACAAGTTCCGTAACCCAACAAACATCTGTCGATGAGGCGAACTTCCGATAATCCGACAATGATCGTACTTTCGGGAAGGGGCCAGGCGTGCCTAGCATGCGTAAAGCCGCCATCGTACGAAGGCATTTCGAACATCGACCGCAATTGTCACCATGTGAGAACCAACACACCCTCAAGTTTTCCAATAAGAACGGATCCGTGGAAACTCTTTTTGTTTTCTCGAATCGGGCAATTGTGTTATCGCCGTGGATAATCTGGGTAACATCATTAGAGAAAAGAGGATCCAATAACGGGTGCGAGCCCCACGGTTGAAGTTCGTAAACCGTATAAGATGATGCAATATGGCACTCACGAAGCCCGAGCGATAAGCCGATCGCCGCTAGAGTCATCCCATGACCAAGTAGTCTACTGACCCCCGATCTACGCAAAAAAATACTGTGGTTGGTCGAAACCGGTGCAAAGCGTTTCCCGTAGTGGCGCGCTACCGCACCGAGCCTCGAGAGACTTTCTTCTACCTCATCTGATGAAGTCTGAAAATCGAATCCGTAAACGCATACCAGCTCGTCGACTAATTCCCTGCTCGTCAAAAGTTCAAATGAAGAATCGATTCCCCCGGCATAAAACAAGCCTACGCCCTCTCCAGCAGATATCGATTCTGTACGAATGGCTGCCTCGACTTCGACCTTCTTGAATTCCGAGTTCCAAAGGTGGAGTATCCGCTGAATTCTATCGAGATTCTCATGCAGAGAACTAGATATCGCGTATTCGTCAGGTATTACGAGCGACGAAGCCCGGAGCATTGCCACTGCCAGCGTAGACAACAAAAGAACATCTCCGATCGCATCCTCACGCATCTTGGCAGTAGGGAATTCGTAGAAGAATGTTTCATTGGAAAACTGCGCTTGAAGCCGATCTACGTCTCCCGCTACTTGTCTTCGCTCAATTTTGCTTATTTCCAATTTCGCCATTTTTTTCTCGCAAACCGAATCGGACTTAACAGAGAGCGCGGGCGGTTCACCACCGAGAAAGCCAGCGGTTCACTAAATGACATGCCACCCAGAGATCCCTCAGCACCACCACCAATTCGAGAACTTTCCACACAGCCTAGCCTCGGGAGCTTTCGCTCAAGATGCCCGTCTAGGGGCGGAGGTTGGACTGAAGCTCGCAGAACCGCCCGACCGCTACTGAACCGTTCATCTTCATCCATTATTCTAGCGTCCCGGGCCGTCTCGCCTTTGTTGCCGATCTGATCTGCAAAGAGACGATGATAATCACGTAAGATTGCGCAGCGAGCGATTTCTGACTCTTTTCCCGGTTTTCTATGCGCTGCACCGGCGAACAGAGCGACACCGATATCTACGCATCGGCCGATTACCAGCTAGCTCGCGTCGCGTTTGCAGAAAACGCCCTGAAGTGGGCCGCTTGATTCCCAAGGGTGTTTTGCTTCTTCACGAAACGTTCCCGAAATGATCAGCCCGCAACAATCCAGATCTTAAACCCGGAGAATTCGGCTAGACTCGGCGCCCCCGGCCATCTCACTCACCGATTCCGGAGCATGTGACTGCGCGCTCACTTTTCGAGTTGCGCCAGCCTCGCTGTGGCCCAACGCGATATCTCCTCTGAAGCCAATTCGAACGGCGCGACAGGGTCCCAAGTAGTGTTCCCTTCCAACAACACCGGGCCCGAGGTCGTTAACGCGATGTCCCAACCTATCATCCCAACAGGCGAGAAGGCTCTTGCTGCCATCATCGCTAAATCAACGATTGCATTCCACTGCGGCACTACGAACCCAATCAGGCTGACACCCGTATCTGGGTGGCACTCGATGGGAGTGGCGATCGTGTTACCCGGGCGACGTCCGATCGCCCGGCAAATCTCGCCTGTTTGCGGGTCTATGAACCCAAGTAGGTTGCCGGATTTTCCTTGATCGAACGTATCGAGGTTATTCTTTCCCGCAATGATCTTCACGAAGCAGAAAACCAGTTTCGCCTGGCCGGCGACATCAAGTGCCGTGCATATCCTGATGCAATGCACGAGATCTTTTCCAGACAGCGATGCCAGCGCGGAGTGGGGGATCAGGCGCGACTGAAAGATGACCCTCTGGTCTTCCGCCTTATACTCCGGGTGAATCATTGGGAGCGTCCCAGCTTGATCGAATTTTCGCAATAGTTCAGCGGTAGTCAATTTCTCACCTGCCTGGGTATTAAACAGACCGCCCTGGCGCGAAATGAGCAAAACTCCTGCACCCTTAAGACCAAGGGTCGGCTTGGCGACGAAGCTATCGGGAAACTGTCGCTCCAAAGTAGCCTTCCATTTTTCTTCACGCGCGCTGGTAGTTCCCGCTGAATTAGGGGTATACACGTCTAGCAAATCTGGCACTGGGATGGCGTTGCGCAGGCAAACATATTGAAATTCGAGTTTGTCATCTACAAGACGCTGCTCTGGGCATTTATTCATTTTCTCGTAAGTAGGCCAGATCGATTCCTTCGAGACATATTTTTCAAGATCCTCACCACTGAGGCTTGGATCGGTCAGCCCCTGCCCGAAGATCTCTGCCTGAGAGAAATCTCTCGAGAAATACAATGAACTCACGCGATTCATCATTCTGAAAAAGCTGACGTTATGAAGATGTGCAGACTCGGAGGTCGAACGCATCAAGTCCCTGGCCTTATTCAGCTTACGTATCCATTCATTCAACATTTGCCGCTTACCTGCTATATGATCGGGGGCTTTCGAGACCGCTCTAAATGCTGTTTCTCACAGCTTCGCCAATCGCAAACATATCAGCGTTTGTCGGCAAAGGATCCCATGTCACGTTCCCTTCGATCAGGGACGCCCCTTGATCCGTAATCGCCACATCCCAGCCTATGGTTCGCAAGGGCGCGAAGGCTGCCGCCGACTCCCGGACCAATTCCATTACCTCATCCCAGAATGGCAGCACAAAACCTGAAAGAGATTTTTGAGTGGTGGGATGCACATGCACTTTCTCTAGTCCAATTCCGCCTGGTTTGCACCCCAAAACCTCGTTCAACTGACCGGTATCTATATCTATAGTTCCCACAAGGTTACCGGATTCTCCAAAGTTAAAATTATCGATTACAGAAGCGCCAACAATAATTCTGAAATAAGCGATTAAGACTCGGATATCATCGCTGTTTCTGCGCAGTGTCACCACGCGCAGCGTTTGAAGCTTTGGCGACGCGGTTAGTTCAAATATCTTCTCGTGCGAAGACAAGAGTTCCTGAATCAACCACGTCTGATATCCGCTTTTCTCCAATTCATGAAGAAGTGAATCAACCTTGAGTCTTTTCTTATCTTGATACAGCGAGCTCCCGTCCCAATGTAAAATCTGAAATCCTTGCCCATGAACGCCGTTCGAAGGCTTTATTACGAAATCGAGTCGCGCTTTTTCCTTGAGGAAAGCAGCCCAATCGTCTGAAGACTCAATAATCCTGAAATCGGTTATGGACTCGAGTCCCGCTCTATAAATCGCCAATATTTTTGGTGTTGGAAGGCTCGATTCTTTACATTTACGGTAGAAATCTAGTTTTTCTTCGGTCAAATGGAACGCGTCAGCTGGGTTGACTCTGGTCTGGAAGCCCAACAGCCTTTGTTTGCTTATGTACTTCGACCGCTCGTGTCGCGTGATCATTGGGTCCAGTAAACCGAGAAGAAATATCTCGGATGGTGAGAACTCGTCCAGGAGAAGGAGTTTCGCAAATCTGGGCGCGGAAAACATAGGGCTGATGCCGTATTTACGGCATGCACTTCGATAGTTCTCTAGATCTCGCAGACGTTTGGAGAAGGCTGTATTTCGTTGCATTTTCTGGCCTGTGTTCTGGCGACAGGGTTGATGCGGCCCGTGAAAAGGGCTCGGGCGTCGAGACACCTGGAAAGCTCTTTACGGAGTCTGTTCAAGCAACTGATGCTCTCTTGCAGAGGTGACTACAGCTCACAGTTTGCTGACTGGGACAGGCGAGTCAGCTGCCACGGCCCATTCTCCCCCTTTATTCCGCATCGGTACGGTCGGCTGCCCATTCTGCGCGCTTCCGCTAACTACCGCATCGCAATCGAGCCGACGACCCTCCAGTCCGAGCATCGGCATCAAAGTCATGCGACGGGTGCATTCTACAATGAGACAGATTGACTGAGTAATCGTCACTATTTGGCGGCAGATAGGCTCAGATTTGTAGCCTTTCGATGTCTGAGCGCAACAGTAACTAAATGCCCTCCGAGACATCCGGGAAATTCGCTGGGGGACAAGGGGGGCGCAGGCGATTAATCGGTCAAGGAAAAGGCAGGCTAGCCGTTGCTACCGGGGGGCTACGCGCTCTGGAAACATTTTTCAGGGAGAATGCGCGCAGACAATACGGCGCCCCGCGCTTGCCGGTCCGAAGTATTCTCCAGCAAGCGCAATACGCAGATACTGTCGACAGCTTCGACGGTCGATGCGGTGATGATGACGCCCTCCATGGCAGACGAGGACAACAACCCGTTCGCTATGATTGATCGAGAGAGATGCTGAGCCGAATTCGCCGCGCCGGAATTCCTTGACAGCAAAGAGAGACAGGCTGGTATTCAGTGCAGAAAACAAGCAAGGTAATTCCGTGGCAGCTGTACTGCGCGTTTGGTTGCATCTCGCTGCTGTGTCTGGCCGCACGGTTTCCCTATCTCTTTGGCGGCGTGATCAATTGGGATGAGAGCACGTTCATCCTGATGTCGCAGGAAATCGTTCAAGGCCATCTCCCCTACGTACGCCTTTGGGACAACAAGCCCCCCCTTGGATTTGCTGTATTCGCCCTTCCGCAATTCTTTTTCCCAAAGAGTATCGAGGCAGTTCGCCTCCTCGGGTGGCTGGTGGTCAGCGTGGCCGCCTGTTTTGTATTCCTGATCGCCCGTGACCTGCAGAATGGACGAGCCGCTTGGCTCGCTGCCATCGTTTTCGTCTTTGGTGTTGGCATTATCGCCGGGGGGCAGGCGGTACTGACCGAACATCTCACCTTGCCGGCGCTGACGGCTGCCCTTTGGCTATCCTTAGCGCCGGCTCCATCGCGCCGTCGATTGTTTGCCATAGGTGTTTTGCTAGGCACAAGCTGCTTTATTCGACTCAACCTGAGTTACGCGGCGCTCATCATCGGTGCCTCGCTCTTGCTTCTGGCGCCGTGGCGTGGTTGGCGCGACCTTTTTATTCGGGGCGCCGCCTATAGTGCTGGCGGCCTTGTGGTTGGTGTGATTGTATTTCTACCCTACCTGTTTGCAGGCAAGGCCGGGCTCTGGTGGACGTCCGTTGTCCTGGCACCCCTCGCGTTCGTTGAGCACGGTCGCCCGCTCTCGACGGTTGTAACGCACCTCATCGGCAAGGGTTTTGGCCTGCGCCAAGAGGGTTTGGTCTACTATCACGATTTTTTCAGTGGTCTAGTGCTGTGGATGGGCGGCGCGATAGGGTTGGTTTTGCGCCTCGTCGAAAGACTACGCTCAAACCCCTCGCAGCCTCGCCCTGGTGCCGCCTTCGATGCGCAGCCGTTGGCAGAGCAGGCGCGATCGATGGTCATACTTCTGTGCTTTCTGGCAGGCAGTGCACTCGCGGTGCTGAGTACAAAGCAGCCGCATGCTCAATATCTTCTGCAGCTCACCCCGTTCTTTGCAGTTGGCTCAGGTATTTTGTTGGACACGCTGTTCAAGCGGCGCCGGACCGCGGCGCTGATTGTCATCATGCCCATCGCGTTAACGGCACTTTGGCCATTGGGTCAGGCTTATGCGGCCGTATACAACAGGATCGTCGACAAACAACCGCTCGATCAGAGCCGACAGCTTCAGATTGCGGCTTACCTTATCGAGCACAATCCCTGCCGCGCACCAATCTTAATGACCAAGGATCAGATTGTGTACTGGATGGTAGACGTGCCACCTCCACACCGCATGTTCGTCCACCCGACGACGATATCCCGCGATTATTTCTTCCCTCTGGTCTTGGGCTCCGGCGCATCGCCAACAAGTGTTATGGAGGAGGTTCTTGCCAGTCGCCCCGCCTTTGTCATAACAGAGGAGCGTGTTTGGTACATCAGAGACAAACCGGCCGAAACACTGTTGCGTAACGTTCTCGCGCGCGATTACCAGGTCGCGCACGAGTGGGGTAAGCTGCGGGGCTTCAGACGTACCGACTGGCCTGGATGCCCGCCTGGATAGTCTTCGGGATTCGCATATTGGGAAATTGCGGCTTGCTCGAGGAACGCTTGAGGCGTTCCTGCCGGTTACTCGGTTTTCTTGACCGTGTTCCGGGTTTCACGATGTGGACCCAACCTGTGTGGGAACTCGGCATGACGCGTTGACCTCGCCTTTATGGCGCGCGGGCGCGAGAATACCCAAACAATCCATTCGACGGCCTATGCAGTGATCGCCTTTCACCGAAAAAATGTCCCTATTGGTTTCCGCTTCGGCGACCTCGAGCTGTTCAGCGTCCGCCTGCGACTGCGGACGGGCTCTCGTGAGCTAAGCGATGCAAGCGAGCCGCCCCGTCTGCCACTTATGCCGTCCGAGCCGCTCGGCGAAGACGAGCAAGGCTTTCTGATCCGTGCTCTGCCTCTTGCTGAGGCGCAGCCGCGCCTGCGAGTCGAAGATGACTACCTATGCTACATACCGCTGCAGTATCAGCACTATTACATCAACCTTGATCAATCCTTCGAGGACTATCAAAAACACTTCTCGGGGAAGACCCTTTCAACCCTTCGCCGCAAGGTTCGGAAGTTCCGCGCACATTGCGAAGGCAGGCTCGATTTTCGAGCCTACAACGACGCCGGTTCGATCAAAGAATTTTTCGATATCGCTCGTATCGTTTCTGAAAAGACGTATCAAGAGAGGCTATTCGACAGTGGACTGCCGCAGTCCGAGGACTATATCGAAGAAACCGAAGCTTTGGCTCGTGAAAATAGGATACGTGCCTACCTGCTGTTTGACGGAGATCACCCGGTATCGTACCTGTTCTGTCCGGTAGTCGACGGCGTAGTCATATACGCCTACCTTGGTTTCGACCCGGCCTATCGTCAACGTTCGCCAGGCACCGTATTGCAATGGCTTGCGCTCGAGCAGCTTTTCGCGGACCCCGATTGCCGCTTTTTCGATTTCACAGAGGGGGAATCAGCGCACAAAAAGCTTTTTGCTACTCATCATAGACTTTGCGGGAACGTTTATTTCCTCAGACCGACGTTGGTTCACCATGTAATTGTCAGGGGCCACATGCTCACAGATTGGCTGTCCGCGTCGCTGGGCAATGTTCTAAGTCGGATCGGTTTGAAAACCCGCTTGAAAAGGTACCTGCGTTTTGGGCGGCAATAAAAAATGGTAAAGCTGATGAAGATCGCCGCCAGGTTTTTGTTGGGTGAGTATTCAATATACAAAATCTATCTGTTTCGGCTGGCGGACTTGGCGAAAACACCGCCCCTCGATGAAAACATCCTCTTCACCGAGTTGACGCTGGACGATATTGAGCACTCCAGCGATGATCGGATTTCAGCACTGGCACACTACCTGAAAGGCAAAGACACCAAGGCTTTCGGCCTAAAGCGAGACACCGACGTCGTTGCCGTCATTTTCTTTTGGTTCGGAGAGACATATCGGACAAGGAATTTTTGGCCGCTTCGCGAAAACGAGGCCAAGTCGGTCCACATGCTTACCGTCCCCGAAATGCGCGGCAGCGGTTTGGCCAGCACGCTCAAGACGCTCGCGTCCAAAGCCATGTTTGAGCAAGGGTTCGAGAGAATCTATTCCCGCATATGGCACTCGAACCGACCTTCAATTCGGGCCAACGAGAAGGTAGGGGCGCGACACGTGGCGACAGTGATAGAGATCAACCCGTTTCGATTGCCCAAACCATGGCGTTTCGAATTCAACAAAGATCACTCAAGGTAGCGCCGTCTTTATCGACAACGCATGCAGCTCGTCGCTCTCGATCTGCGCCTTGACGGTGTCTTTTACCATCCGGTGCTGCTGAATCAATGACTTGCCTTCGAATAGGGCACTGGTAACCTTGGCCTCGAAGTGCCGACCGTCGCCGGTGACCTCTACCTTGGCGCCGGGGACACCCGCCTCGATCAGGGCTTTCACTCTTTCGGTTTCCATCTGCTCTCCATTTGGCTAGTGATTGTCTTGACCCCTCACCCTGGGGGAGAGGAGGGGTCAGAGTTCTCGCGTGGCCAGGAACTTCACGTCCGGCCAGCGCTCTATGGTCAGGTTCAGGTTTACCCGGCTCGGCGCCAGATAGACCAGCTGGCCGTCGCCGTCCTCGGCCAGATTTTCGTGTGCCTTGTCGCGGAAGCGCCGGAGCTCCTTATCGTCCGGGCACACCACCCAGCGCGCCGCCTTCACCCCGACCGGCTCGACCACCGACTCGACGCCATACTCGCCCTTCAGCCGGTGCGCGGCGACGTCGAACTGCAGCACGCCGACCGCGCCCAGGATGAGGTCGTTGTTGCGCAGCGGCCGGAAGATCTGGGTGGCGCCCTCTTCGCTGAGCTGCAGCACACCCTTCTGCAGCTGCTTCATCTTGAGCGGATCCTTTAGCACCACGCGCCGAAAAAGCTCGGGCGCAAAGTACGGGATCCCGGTGTACTTGAGTTCCTCGCCCTCGGTGAAGGTATCGCCGATCTGGATGGTGCCGTGGTTGTGCAGGCCGATGATGTCGCCCGGCCAGGCCTCGTCGACGTGCGCGCGCTCGTCGGCCTGGAAGGTGATCGCATTGGCCACCTGGACGGTCTTGCCGATGCGTACATGCTTCATCTTCATGCCCTTCTTGTAGCTCCCCGAGCAGACTCGCAGAAAGGCGACGCGGTCGCGGTGCGCCGGGTCCATGTTCGCCTGGATCTTGAATACGAAGCCGGTGAACTTGGGCTCGCCCGGATCGACCACCCGCTGTTCGGTCGCGCGCGGGCGCGGCGGCGGGGCGTACTCGGAAAAGGCATCCAGCAGCTCCTCGACCCCGAAGTTGTTGATCGCCGAGCCGAAGAACACCGGCGTCTGCTCGCCACGCAGATAGGCGCCATGATCGAAGGCGTGGCTGGCACCGCGCACCAACTCGACTTCGTCGCGCAGCTCCTGCGCCAGGTCGCCCAGCACGTCGTCAAGACGCGGGTTGTCCAGCCCCTGGATCTTCTCGCCCTCGGCGATGCGTCCACCGTGCTGCGGGTCGTACAGGTGGACTGTCTCGTCGCGCAGGTCAATGACGCCCTTGAGGCGCTTGCCCATGCCGATCGGCCAGGTGATCGGCGCGCACTGGATCTTCAGCACGTCCTCGACCTCGTCGAGCAGCTCGATAGGATCGCGGCCCTCGCGGTCGAGCTTGTTGATGAAAGTAAGGATCGGCGTGTCGCGCAGGCGGCAGACTTCCATCAGCTTGATGGTGCGCTCTTCGACGCCCTTGGCGACGTCGATCACCATCAGCGCCGAATCGACCGCGGTCAGCGTGCGGTAGGTGTCCTCGGAGAAGTCCTCGTGGCCGGGGGTGTCGAGCAGGTTCATCACCTTGCCCTTGTACGGGAACTGCATCACCGACGAGGTCACCGAGATCCCGCGCTGTTTCTCCAGCTCCATCCAGTCGGAGGTGGCGTGACGTGCCGCCTTGCGTCCCTTTACAGTGCCGGCCAGCTGGATGGCGCCACCGAACAGCAGCAGCTTTTCGGTCAGCGTCGTCTTACCGGCGTCCGGGTGGGAGATGATTGCGAAGGTGCGGCGCTTCGCGCGTTCTTTGTCGAGGTCGGTCATCAGGACTGCGGATCGGGAAAGGGCAGGATTATATCGGATGCAGCAGATGACGGGCCGATTCACTGAACTGAAGCGTATCGCACGGAACCGAATGGCACCCGGTGCGTTACAGCTGGCGCCGAACTCGCCCTACGCCAACGTCAAGATCATACCGGCGATATCGGCGCCCCATAATGGCCCTGGATAGGGCTCAGAAAATCGCCTTGGCGAAGACGATGGCGTCCTCGCGCCCGTAGCGGGCGGGATAATAGTCACGGCGTCGGCCGACTTCGGCGAAGCCCTCGGCCTCGTACAGCCCCTGCGCCGCCTCATTGGACACGCGGACCTCGAGGAACATGGTGTCGGCATCGCGCTCGCGCGCGATTCGCAGCATCCGCCGCAGCAGGCGTCGCCCCAGGCCATGGCCCTGCCAGGCCGGCCCGATGCAGATATTGAGCAGATGGGCCTCACCAACCGCGGTCGACATCACCGCGTGACCGACCAGGTCGTTGCCCAGCTCACAGACCCAGCAGCTATAGCCGACCCGCAGGCAGTCGCGCAGGATGCCCTCGGACCACGGATACGCATAGGCAGCAGTCTCCACCTCGATCACCGCCGACAGGTCTTCGGCCCGCATCGAGCGGATAAAGGGTAAGGGGTCTTGGAGAACGGCGCTCATCTAAGGTCACCCAATGTCTCTAAGCTCAGGCCGCACCACTTTCTGGCAATGACTTCAAAACATAGTCGGGTCGAAGTCTCTGGTAAAGAAATTCGGGCGCAAAGTCAGCACCATTAGGCCAAACAATCGTCCGCAGCGCTCTATCGAGCGAAACAGCGGCAAATAGCGACCGGTCCTTTAGCGGCTCGAAAAGTTCGCCCCAAAGCTCGCTTTCAAGATCGACCTCGCCTTGAACTCCGTCGGCAAATTTCAACCAGACAATGTAGCCGCGTCGATACTCTGCTTGTTCCAGTTTTGGCAGCATGAAATTCACTCCAGCGGGTCGATTCTTTTCAGGGCCTTTCGCTCCCGGGCCAGCTTCCAGTCTTCGGCCAACTCAGTTCTGTGATACTCGCGCCATTCCTGAACCAGGCCTAGAACACGCGGCGGCAAACGGCCGGCGATCAGCTCGCCATTTTCAATGGCGATAATCGCATCGTATTCACCGTACATGGCGTGAAAATGCGCTGGCGTATGATCGTTGTAGTACATCGCGATAATGATTCCAAGAAATCGGCTAATCTACGGCACCGCAATCCCCTCTCAGGCTTCACCTTCCTTGAATTTCCCCCGCTCGCGCAAACACCACGTCTGCGATGCGGCGCCCAGACGGCCTTGACTAACCCGCTTCTGGCGATTCAGGGTGGAGCAATCGATACACTGCCTGCAGATCCTGCCAGGCCTTGGCCTTGTCATGCGGGCGGCGCAACAGATAGGCCGGGTGATAGGTGACGATCAGCGGGATGTCGCCGGGATCGAAGCGATGCGCCCTGCCGCGCAGGCGCCCCACCGCCTCCTCGGTGCCGAGCAGGTTGTGCGCCGATACCCGTCCCACGGCGAGGATCACGTCCGGTGCCAACAGTGCTATCTGTCGCTGCAGATAGGGCTGGCAGGCGGCGGCCTCGTCGGCATGCGGATCGCGGTTCCCGGGCGGACGACACTTGACGGTATTGGCGATGTAGACCTGCTCGCGCGCAAAACCGATCGCGGCCAGCATGGCGTTGAGCAGCTGACCGGCGCGGCCGACGAACGGCTCGCCGGCGCGGTCCTCGTCCGCGCCAGGCGCCTCACCGATGACCATCAGCCGCGCATTTTGATCGCCGACACCGAATACGGTCTGGGTGCGCGCCTGGTGCAGCCCGCATAAGGTGCAGGTCTGGACGACACTCCGCAGCGCGTCCCAGGGCAGCGCCGCAGGCCCGGGATCGAGGGCCACGGCAGTCGGCAACGGGCGCCCGGCGTCGGGGGCAGGAGCGTTCGAGCTGTCTGGTCCGGCGTGAGGGGCGACGGTATCGGAAAGCGGCGTTCCCGGTGCAGTCTCGCCCTCGGTCCTGACGCGCCACAGGTCGATCCCCATAGCCTGGAGACAGGCGCGGCGCCGCGCATCGCGCATCAGACGTCGCCGACCTGCGGATGTGCGCGCACAACGGGTTCGAGCAGCTTGTTGCAGCCGTTGATGTAGGCCTTTGCCGAGGCGATGACGATATCGGTATCCGCGCCCTGCCCGTTCACCAGGCGGCCGCCTCTTCTCGAGGCGCACCGTCACCTCGCCCTGGCTGTCGGTCCCGCTGGTGATGTTGTTGACCGAATACAGCTGGAGGTCGGCGCCGGTCTCGACCAGTGCCTCGATCGCCCGATAGGCCGCATCGACCGGTCCGCCGCCCTCGGCCGATACCGAACGCTCCTCGCCGTCGATACTCAGGGTGACGTCCGCCATCGGGATCTCACCGGTCTCGGAGACCGCACGCAGCGACACCAGACGAATGCGCTCGTTCTCGGCCTCGATGCCCTGCTCGGTGACCAGGGCCTGCAGGTCTTCGTCGAAGACCTCGTGCTTTTTGTCGGCCAGCTCCTTGAACTGCGCAAACGCGGCATTCAACTCGGCCTCGCTGGTGAACTCGATGCCCAGCGCCTGCATGCGGCTGCGGAAGGCGTTGCGGCCGGAATGCTTGCCCAACACCATGCGGTTCTGTGTCCAGCCGACATCCTCGGCGCGCATGATCTCGTAGGTTTCGCGATGTTTGAGCACACCGTCCTGGTGGATGCCGGACTCGTGCGCGAAGGCATTCGCCCCGACGATCGCCTTGTTCGGCTGGACCGGGAAACCGGTGATGTTCGACACCAGCTTGGAGCAGGCTACGATCTGAGTGGTGTCCAGACGGCTGTCGCAGCCAAACTGATCCTGCCGGGTGCGCACCGCCATCACGACCTCCTCCAGCGAGGCATTGCCCGCGCGTTCGCCCAGGCCGTTGATGGTGCACTCGACCTGGCGCGCGCCGTTCATCACCGCGGCCAGCGAGTTGGCGACCGCCAGGCCGAGGTCATTGTGACAATGCACCGAGAAGACGGCCTGATCCGAATTGGGGATCCGCTCGAGCAGCTGGCGCAGGGTCTCGCCGAACTGGGACGGCAGATTGTAACCGACGGTATCTGGTACATTCACCGTCGTCGCCCCCGCATCGATCACCGCCTCGAAGATGCGGCACAGAAAATCCAGCTCCGAGCGTCCCGCATCCTCGGCGGAGAACTCGACATCCTGGGTATAGGCGCGCGCCCGCTTGACTGCCCAGACCGCCTGTTCGACGACCTGATTCGGCGTCATGCGCAGTTTGCGCTCCATGTGCACCGGCGAGGTCGCAATAAAGGTGTGGATGCGCCCGGCACTGGCGCCCTTGATCGCCTCCCCGGCGCGCGCGATGTCTCCCTCGAGTGCCCGCGCGAGAGCGCAGACGGTGGATTCGGAGACCGCGTTGGCGACCGCCTGCACCGCCTCGAAATCGCCGTTGCTCGCGATCGGAAAACCGGCCTCGATCACATCCACGCGCAGCTTTTCCAGTGCCTTGGCAATCCGGACCTTCTCGTCCTTAGTCATGGACGCGCCGGGGCTTTGCTCACCGTCACGCAAGGTGGTGTCGAAGATGATCAGTCTGTCCGAATTCATCGTGGCTCCTGCCGGGTGTCGTTGATCCGGTATGCAAGAAACTGGGTAAAGTCAGGGGGTCATGCCGATGTTCGGCGGCGGCGCTTGTCGATCAGCCGCTTCAGGCTGAGAAACGGGCCGGAGAGTGTGTAGATGAAAAACAGCGCGAACAATACGAGCGGTGGTTCGGAGAGGATCACCGCGAACCCCAGCATGACGACCACGATCACGACGAAGGGCACCTTGCCCTTGAAGTCGATCTGCTTAAAGCTGTGGTACCAGACGTTGCTCACCATCAGCAGGCCGGCGCCGGCGGTCAGGATCATCGCCGGCCAAGCAAGATACGCACCGCTCAGCTCGTTGTCGACCGCAACCCAGACGAAGGCCGCCACGATCGCTGCCGCGGACGGACTCGGCAGCCCAGTGAAGAAGCGCTTGTCGGCCGTCGACAGCTGCGCATTGAAACGCGCGAGGCGCAATGCCGCACCGGCGGTGTAGATGAAGGCGGCCAGCCAACCCAGCCGGCCGAGCGTGGAAAGCGCCCACTCGTACATCACCAGCGAGGGCGCCAGGCCAAACGCCACCATGTCCGAAAGACTGTCGTATTCGGCACCGAACGCGGTCTGGGTATGGGTCATACGAGCCACACGACCGTCCAGGCCATCCAGGATCATCGCCAGAAAGATCGCAATCGCGGCCTTCTCGAACTGGTTGTTCATCGCGGCGAGGACCGCGTAGAAGCCCGCGAACAGCGCCGCGGTCGTGAACAGATTGGGTAACAGATAGATGCCGCGCGTCCGCCGGGGACGCTCCGGGTCGAGCTCGGTGACCTTGGCCGGTTCCTGATCCATAGGTCGAAGTATAATTTGCAATTTGCGATTTGGGGTCAGAGTAAAAACTCAAGAGTTTTTACTCTGACCCCAAATTCAGTTCTTCGATTTGTCGACGATCTTCTGGATCCACGGCATCATGCCCCGCAGGCGCTCGCCGACCACTTCGATCTCGTGCGCCGCGTTGTTGCGGCGGTGCGCGGTCATCTCCGGGTAACCCGACTGACCTTCGGCGATGAACTGTTTTGCATAGGCGCCGTTTTGAATGTCCTTCAACGCCTCGCGCATCGCCCACCGGCTCTCCTCGTTGATCACCTTGGGTCCGGTTACATATTCGCCGTACTCGGCATTGTTGGAGATCGAGTAGTTCATATTGGCGATACCGCCTTCGTACATCAGATCGACGATCAGTTTGAGCTCATGCAGGCACTCGAAATAGGCCATCTCCGGCGCATACCCGGCCTCGACCAGGGTCTCGAAGCCGGCCTTTACCAGCTCGACCGCACCGCCGCACAGCACCGCCTGTTCACCGAACAGGTCGGTCTCGGTCTCGTCCTTGAAGCTGGTCTCGATGATGCCGGTGCGGCCGCCGCCGATCGCCGAGGCATACGACAGGGCGATGTCCTTGGCGCGCCCGGAGGCGTCCTGCGCAATCGCGACCAGGTCGGGGATGCCGCCGCCGCGGGTGAATTCGTTGCGCACAGTATGCCCCGGCGCCTTGGGGGCGATCATGATCACGTCTATGTCGGCACGCGGCACGATCTGATTGTAGTGGATCGCAAAGCCGTGCGCGAAGGCCAGCACCGCCCCCTCCCTGAGATTCGGTTCAATCTCGTTGCGATACAGCTGCGCCTGGAACTCATCCGGGGTCAACACCATGACCAGGTCGGACTCGGCCACGGCGTCGGGCACGCTCCGTACGGTCAGCCCAGAGGCCTCTGCCTTGATTGCCGAAGACGAGTCGGGGCGCAGCGCGACACGCACATCCACACCCGATTCCTTGAGGTTGTTCGCGTGGGCGTGGCCCTGGGAGCCGTAGCCGATCACGGCCACCTTCATGCCCTGGATGAGGGAGAGATCGCAGTCTTTGTCGTAGTAAATGTTGATCGCCATCGCGAGTTCCTGGAGTTTTTGGTTTGTGAATAGTGAGTTGGAGCGCAGCGCTATAAGGTGAGGCGCTTTCCGCCTCGGGCGATGCCAAGCGGCCCGGAGCGTACCGTTTCGATAATCAGCTCCGGGTCGAGCACCCGGATGAAGGCGTCCAGCTTGTGGCCTTCGCCCGTCATCTCGATGGTATAGGAGACGTCCGTTACATCGATCACGTTACCGCGGAAGATGTCGGCGAGACGCTTGAGCTCGTCGCGCATGGCCTGATCGGCGCGCACCTTGATCATCATCAACTCGCGCTCGATGTGCGCCCCCTCCGAAAGATCCACCAGCTTTACGACGTCGATCAGCTTGTTCAGCTGTTTGGTGATCTGCTCGATAATCGCCTCGTCACCCGTGGTGACCAGGGTCATGCGCGACAGCGTCGGATCCTCCGTCGGCGCCACGGTCAGCGACTCAATATTATAGCCCCGGGCGCTGAAAAGCCCGGCCACGCGAGACAGGGCCCCGGCCTCGTTTTCCATGAGGACAGAGATGATGTGGCGCATCAGGCGAGCTCCCTGTCGGACGACAGATGCGGCGACAGGTGCATCTCGTGGTGTCCCTTGCCCGCCTCGATCATCGGGTACACGTTCTCCGAGGGATCGACGATGACATCGATGAACACCATGCGGTCTTTCATGCCGAAGGCCTCGCGGTAGGCGCCCTCGAGGTCGGCGGGCTTATCGATCCGCATGCCGACATGGCCGAAGCTCTCGGCGAGCATCTTGAAATCGGGCAGGGCGTCGACGTAGGAGTGCGAATAGCGGCCGTCGTAAAAAAACTCCTGCCACTGACGCACCATCCCCATGTAGCCATTGTTGAGCAACACCACCTTGACCGGCAGGTCGTACTGCTTGCAGGTCGCCAGCTCCTGGATGCACATCTGGATGCTCGCCTCGCCGGTCACGCAGGCCACGGTGGCATCCGGAAAGGCCTGCTGCACGCCCATCGCCGCGGGGAGTCCGAAGCCCATGGTCCCCAGCCCGCCCGAGTTTATCCAGCGCCGCGGCTTCTCGAACGGATAAAACTGTGCGGCGAACATCTGATGCTGTCCGACATCCGAGGTGAGGTAGAAATCCGTGTCCTTGGTCACCTTGTACATCGCCTCGACGGCATACTGCGGCTTGATGGTTTCGCTGCCCTGTTCGTAGCTCAGGCACTGCAGACCGCGCCAACCGTTGATGCGATCCCACCAGGCTTTGAGCCGGTCGGCATCCGGTTTGCGGGGGTGCTCCTTGAGCACGCGCAACATATCTTGCAGCACATTGCGCACCTGACCGACGATCGGCACGTCGACGCGCACCGTCTTGGATATCGATGCCGGATCGACGTCGATATGGATAATCCGTGCGTTCGGGCAGAAGTGGGCGATCTTTCCGGTCACCCGATCGTCAAAGCGCGCCCCGATGGCGATCAGCACATCGGTCTCGTGCATCGCCATGTTGGCCTCGTAGGTGCCGTGCATGCCCAGCATGCCGATGAAGTGCTGACCGCTGGCCGGATAGGCGCCCAATCCCATCAGGGTGTTAGTGATCGGGAAGCCGGTCTCGCGCACCAGTTCGGTCAGCGTGTCGGAGGCCTCGCCCAGCACGACGCCACCACCGGTGTAGATCACCGGACGCTCGGCCCCGAGCATCATGTCGACGGCCTTGCGGATCTGCCCCAGGTGGCCCTTTTCCACCGGGTTGTAGGAGCGCATCTCGATCTTGTCGGCGTAGTGGTAGGGGATGCGGATATTCGGGTCGGTCACGTCTTTGGGGATATCGACCACTACCGGGCCGGGACGCCCCGACGCGGCGATATAGAAGGCCTTTTTTATCGTGTCGGCCAGGTCTTCGACGCGCTTGACCAGGAAATTGTGCTTTACGCAGGGCCGGGTGATACCGACGGTGTCGACCTCCTGGAAGGCGTCGGAGCCGATCACGGGCGTCGGCACCTGGCCGGTGAGGATCACCATCGGGATGGAATCCATATGGGCCGTGGCGATGCCGGTCACCGCATTGGTCGCGCCGGGGCCGGAGGTGACCAGGACCACACCCACCTTGCCGGTCGCGCGCGCGTAGCCGTCGGCGGCGTGTGTCGCGCCCTGCTCGTGGCGCACCAGGATGTGGCGCACCTCGTCCTGCTGGAATAGCGCGTCGTAGATATGTAGCACGGCGCCGCCCGGGTAGCCCCAGACATATTCCACACCCTCGTCCTTCAGCGCCTGAATGACGATCTGGGCACCACTGAGTTCCACGTTAGACGACCTCCAAAACCTGCAATACTATTGCGTAGCTCGCGGAAAATGCGATGAACAGCTAGGCTTTTCAGAACCGGACAAGCTACTTATATTGGTCTGAGTGGTCAATAGCCAGCGTATCGAAAATCATGCAACAGTCATCTGCCCTGTTTACCTCCCTGTTTTTCCTCTTCGGACTCGCGCTGGCCATTCCGGTCCTGGCGGCCCAAGGCGCGTACCTCTGGTACGACGAAGACGGTAACGCGGTTTATTCCCAATCCCCCCCTCCGAACGGACAGCAGAGCCGGGTGGTGAAACCACCGCCGCCGCCCGCGGAATCGCCCGAGGTGGCGAAGGAACGCCTGAATCAGCGCCTGCAAAAGTTCGAGGACACACGCGAGGATGAGGCGTTGGCCGAGGGAAAGGTCGAGGAGGCGAAAAGCGAGGCGGCCGCGGCGCAGAAACGCTGCACCGAGGCGCGTACCAACCTCGAACTGCTCGATAGCAGCGTACGGCGCCGCTTCCAGATGCCCGATGGCAGCGTGCGGCGCCTGACAGAGGAAGAACGTCAGCCCATGCGCGCCGAGTTCGAAAAGATCATCGCCGAGGACTGTCGCTAGTCGCGCCTCAACGCGACGGCCTTGTCGTCGTCCTCGGCCTCGGGCAGCTCCACCTGATCGATGTCGTGAAAGCGTGAGCTGATCTTTTTGGCCGAGGTGCTGACCTGCTTGACGTCTTCGTGGGCCTGGCGGATATGCAAGGAGAGCTTGTCCATGCGCTGCTGGAAGCGCCCGAAGTCCTCGGAGAGCCTCCGCAGGTGGTCCTGGATGATGTGCACCTGGCGGCGCGTGGCCTCGTCCTTGAGCACCGCGCGGGCAGTCGTCAGGACCGCCATCAGCGTGGTCGGCGAGACCAGCCACACGCGGGCGCGCTGCGCCATTTCGACCAGGTCCGGGAAATGCGCATGGATCTCGGCGAACACCGCCTCGGCCGGCAGAAACATCACCGCACCGTCTGCGGTCTCTCCGGGGATCAGATACTTGTCCGCGATGTCTCGGATGTGCCGGCGGATGTCCTGTCGGAACTGTCGCGCGGCGCGGGCACGATCCGTCTCGGGCCGGGTGTCGTCCAGCATCGCCTGAAAGCTCTCGAGCGGAAACTTGGCGTCGATCGGCACATTGCCGGTGGGATCGGGCAGGGTCAGCAGACAGTCGACCCGAGTACCGTTGCTCAAGGTGTGCTGCAACGAGAAACTGCCGGCCGGCATCATATTGCGCACCAACCCCGCCAGCTGCACCTCGCCAAAGGCCCCGCGTGAGCGCTTGTCGGTCAACACCTCCTGCAGGCTGACGACATTGTTCGACAGTTCGGTAATGCGCTTCTGTGCCTCGTCGATGCGGCTCAGGTGCTCGAGCACCCGGGTGAAGGTCTCCGTGGTTTTCTCGAAGCCCTCGGCGAGACGTTTCTCGACCTGGCCGCTGATCTCTCGCAAGCGGCTGTCGGTGGTCTGGGTCAGCCCCAAGACGCGCTTGCCCAGTTCATCCGAAGACGTGCGAAAGGCCTCGCTGACCTGGCTCGCCATCGCCGCCATGCCGCTGGTCAGGGCCTCCTGTTGCCCTTTCAGCGCGGCGCGCTGGTGCTGTTCAGCAACCTCGCGATGACGCGTCAGGGCCGCCTCCATCGCCTCGCGCAGCTGCGCCGACTCGCGCTGCTGGGCCAGCCGCCCCTCGCTAAGGCTGTCGGCGATCGCCATGCGCTGGTTCTCGAAACGCTCGATCAGCTCCGTCTTAAGGGCGGCCGAGTCCTGCAGCATCTGGCGCTGCAGACCACTCAGGCGTTGCTCGAGCAGATCCTGCAGACGCATCAGACCGGCGCTGAGCGACTCCTGTACCTGCTGCCGACTGTGTGCGACATCGTCGCCAATGTCTTCCCGCAGCTCGCGCAGCAACGCCCGCTGGTCGCCGAGTTCGCGGCGCAGATGCCGTCGCAGGCGGCGCTCACCGAACACCAGCCAGAGCAGCAAGCTCAGTCCCAGCAGCAGGCCGACAAGCAGCACCAGGTCCAGATTCGGTCGCAACAAAAGCAACATTTTCTCAATCATAACGATAGGTTAGGCGAGATCCCTCAATAAGGGTAGAATCTCGGACCTCGCTCCCGAACGAAGCCCCCATCGACTGACCATGCGCGTTTTCCTGCAGGCCCTGGGCTGCCGCCTGAACGAAGCCGAACGCGAACGCTGGACGCGCGATTGCCGGGCGCACGGGTTCCAGCTCACCGCGGATGCGGCACAGGCCGATCTGGTGGTGATCAACACCTGCGCCGTCACCGCGGAATCGGTGCGTAAGTCGCGCCAGTTAATTCGCCGCGCGCAGCGCGCCAACCCGCTGGCCAAGCTGGTGGTGAGCGGCTGCTACGCCTCGCTGGCCGCCGCAGACATCGGCGCAGAACTGGGCGTCGACCTGGTCGTTTCCAACCAGGAAAAGGACCGCCTCATCCCGTTGGTGGCCGAACGGCTCGGCCTGCCGGTAATGCCGGCGATCGCCACACAGCCCGGCGAGAACGCCCTGCTCGGCCGCGGCCGCCACCGTGCCTTCGTCAAGGTTCAGGACGGTTGCCGCTATCGCTGTGCCTTCTGCATCGTGACCAAGGCGCGCGGCGAGGAACGCAGCCGTCCGGTGGCAGAGATCATCGAAGAGATCAATACGCTGCATGCCGGCGGCGTGCAGGAGGTCGTCCTCACGGGCGTCCACCTCGGCGGCTACGGCAGCGATAACGGCGGTAGCCTGAGCGCGCTGGTTCGCGCCGTCTTGGCGGGCACCTCGATTCCGCGGCTGCGCCTGGGCTCGCTGGAGCCCTGGGAGCTGGCACCTGACTTCTGGTCGCTGTTCGACGACCCGCGGCTGTTGCCGCATCTGCATCTGCCGATCCAGAGCGGCGCCGACAGCGTGCTGCGGCGTATGTCGCGGCGCTGCCGCAGCGACGAATTTCGCGCACTGGTGGCACAGGCACGCCAGGCCGTCCGCGGGATGAATATAACCACCGACATCATCGTCGGCTTCCCGGGCGAGACCGACGCCGAGTGGCAGGAGACCCTGGGCTTCGCCGCCGAGATGGCGTTCGGCCACATCCATATCTTCGCCTATTCGCCGCGTACAGGGACCAAGGCCGCAGACATGCCCGATCAGGTGGCCAGCGAATTCAAGCGCGCGCGCAGCGAGCAGCTGCACGCCATCGGCCGACGCAGTCGGCGGTGTGTGCTCGAGGCCGCCCGCGGACAGGACTTCGAGGTGCTGATCGAGGGTCGCGGCAACCAGCCAGAGGGTGCGGGTGCCTCGTGGTCGGGCTATACGCCGAACTACCTGCGGGTCGAGATCGGCGAGACCCGGCGAGACCTGGACAATCAGATCGTCAGGGTACGCGCCGAGGGCCTAAGCAATGACGGCGAACGCCTGATCGGGCGCCTGGTGTAGGGGACGACAGCGCAGCGTGCCGCAGCTCAATCGAAATCCACCCAGCTCGGGCAGTGGTCAGAGGGCTTTTCCATCGCGCGGATATCGTAGGCGATGCCTGCGTCGGTGATCCGCGCCTGCAGGCCGGTCGTGGCGAGCAGCAGATCGATTCTCAGGCCGCGCTTGGGCTCGCGCTCGAAACCGCGACTGCGATAGTCGAACCAGCTGAAACGGTCGTTGATCTCCGGGTAGCGCATCCTATAGGCGTCGCAAAGCCCCCAGTCCATCAATCGATTGAGCCACGCGCGTTCTTCCGGCAGAAAGCTGCACTTGCCGGTCTTCAGCCAGCGCTTGGCGTTGTCGTCGCCGATGCCGATATCCCCGTCCCGCGGAGCAACGTTCATGTCACCGACCAGCATCAAGTCCTGCGTCGGGGAGTATTTCTTTGCGAGCAGCGCCACCAGGTCGGCATAGAAGCGCTGCTTGTGTGGAAACTTGATCGGGTGATCGCGGCTCTCGCCCTGCGGAAAGTAGCCGTTGATGACCGTCAGCGGCCGGCCGTTGAAATCGTAGGTCGCCGCGATCAGGCGGCGCTGCGCCTCGCTGTCTTCGCCCGGAAAACCGTAGTCCACCGCCAGCGGCGGCTGTTTGGACAACAGGGCCACGCCGTAGTGCCCCTTCTGCCCATAGAAGGCCACGTGATAGCCCAGCGCCTCCACTGCCTCGCGCGGGAACTCACTGTCCTGCACCTTGGTTTCCTGGAGGCCGATGACATCCGGGTCGTACAGGGATTTCAGCGCCTCGAGCTGGTGCGGGCGCGCACGCACGCCATTGATGTTGAATGAGACTACACGTGTCATGGCGCCTGGGTTCCAGTGATTTCGTAGGTTTCGCGACTGCCCATTTGCTCGCCGTGCCGATAGGCCTTGCCCCAGGGCGTCGCGATCTGTCCGCCGAGCACGACGGGATCATCGATCACGCGGTCGTCGAGGCGATCTCCCTGGCCGAGTTTCCGCAGCGCGATCACCATGCCGTTGGCATAGCCGCGGTTGTACCAGCGCTGGGGGTCGCCCGGCTCCGCCAGAAAGTCCGCGCTCTCCTGGCGTAGCCGGTCGATCAGATCAAGCAACGGGTGCAGCAGCTCATCGGGCAGGTCAGGCATAGTAAGATGGTGGCGCGCTGGCATCGCGCGGAAGCCTACCAGCTGATCCCTCCGCAATCCACGCCAGGCACCGGATGCTCATGATCGACAAGCTGAAACAAATCGGCGGTTTGCGCCTGACCCTTGTGCTGCTCGCGCTGCTGAGCCTGCCATTGGTGATCTTCGCCGACATGGAGCCCAAGGGCATCGGCGTGATGACTGCCTATATCGTGCCGTCGCTGGTGGTGCTGTTTTTTTTCGTGCTGATGCTCGACGCGCTGATGAATCGGGTGTTCATGATTGAACAACCGCCGCAGGAGCAGGCCCCGCGGCGCCTGCGGATGTGGCTGGACCTCGCGGCAGCGGGCGGGCTGCTGCTTGTCTGGGGCGCCTATTTCCGCACGCTGTTGCAGCTTTAACCTGCATGTCTCACCGATTTCCTGTTGCGGCCCCCGATACCGCCGCCGGGTGAGCGGGCGGCCGCTCAGTCCGCCGGCAGATTGGCGATATTCATGTGGCGCACATCTTTGCCGGTGACCGAGAAGATCAGGTTACGCGCGATGCTGCAGGCATGATCACCGACGCGCTCCATCGCCTTGATGCCCAGCGTACAGTCGATGACCCAGCGGATATTTCGCGGATCCTCCATCAGGTAGGTCGCCAGCCGGCGCAATGCGCTGCGAAAGAGCTCCTCGAGCTCCTTGCCGTCCATCGCGACCTCGACCGCCGTCTGCACCTCCTCATCGGCCAGCGCCTGCAGGCTCTTTTCCAGCAGGTCGATCGCGGGTCGGGCCATGCGCCGCACGTCCTGAAAAATCACGCGTTCACGCGCCGAGGGTTGAAACTCGTAGAGCGCCTCGGCGATATCGGCCAGGCGCACTGCCTCGCCACTGATGCGTTCGAGATCGTAGACCGCACGTGACAGGGTCAGAACGAGGCGCAGATCACTGGCGACCGGCTGATGGATCGCATACAGACGTGAATTGGCCTCCAGGCATCGATATCCAGGTCGCGGATGGCGCGCCGTTTGTCGATGACCTGGCGCGCCTTGGCGATGTCACAGTCGGCGAGGGCCTCGCTGGCGGTCCTTACCTGAGCGACCACCCGCTGGCCCATCTCCAGCACCAGCGAGCGGAAGTCACCCAGATCACCGTCGAAACGCGACAGGATGTGCGGACCGGGCTTGCGTCTGGGTTGCCCAGGTTCATCTGACACGGCGACCACGAATCGCGCCTAACCGAAGCGACCGGTGATGTAGTCCTCGGTCAGCTTGTGCTTGGGATTGGTGAAGATCTGCGTGGTCTCACCGACCTCGACCAGATTCCCCAGGTGGAAGTACGCCGTGCGCTGGGAGACACGCGCCGCCTGCTGCATCGAGTGCGTGACGATGGCGATAGTGTACTGCTCGCGCAGTTCATCGATCAGCTCCTCGACCTTGGCGGTCGCGATCGGATCGAGCGCCGAACAGGGCTCGTCCATCAGGATGACCTCGGGCTCCACGGCGATGGTGCGCGCGATGCACAGGCGCTGCTGCTGGCCACCCGAGAGGCCGGTACCCGGCTGGTCCAGGCGATCCTTGACCTCCTCCCAGAGCCCGGCCTTGGTCAGGCTGCGCTCGACCACGTCATCGAGATCCGCTCGGCCAGCTGCCAGGCCATGGATGCGCGGGCCATAGGCGATGTTGTCGTAGATCGACTTGGGGAAGGGATTGGGCTTCTGGAACACCATGCCGACCTGCGCCCGCAGCGGCACGACGTCGAGCCGCTTGTCGTAGATATCCTGGTCGTCCAGCTTGATCTCACCGGTGACGCGGCAGCTATCGATGGTGTCGTTCATGCGATTCAGGCAGCGCAGGAAGGTCGATTTGCCGCATCCCGAGGGCCCGATCATCGCGATCACCTGATTCTGGCCGACATCCAGGCTACAGTTCTTGATCGCATGCTTGTCGCCGTAATAGACGTTGACGTCGGTACAGGTCATGCGCGGATTCGCGACACGGACGTCGCCGACGGTCTCGAACCCGCTGTCGAGCGCCTTCGAGTGGCGCGGGGTTTCTGCGGCGACTCTGGGTCGCGTCGTCTGCAACGCAATGTTTCGGCTGTGTTCATATTTCTATCCTCTTTCGTCACCGTCATTACCACCGACGCTCGAAGCGTCGACGCATAATCACGGCAAAGGTGTTCATGGCGATCAGGAAGGCCAGCAGCACGATGATCGCGGCCGAGGTGCGTTCGACGAAGGCCCGCTCCGGGCTGTCCGCCCACAGATAGACCTGCACCGGCAGCACGGTCGACGGGATCCAGCGGGCCACCCGGGATGTCGACGATGAAGGCGACCATGCCGATCATCAGCAGCGGCGCAGTCTCGCCCAGCGCCTGGGCCATGCCGATGATGGTGCCGGTCAGCATGCCGGGCATCGCCAGCGGCAGCACATGATGGAATACCGTCTGCATCCTCGATGCCCCGACACCCAGCGCGGCCTCGCGGATCGACGGCGGCACCGATTTCAGCGCGGCGCGCGAGGCGATGATGATCGTCGGCAGGGTCATCAGCGTCAGCACCAGGCCGCCGACCAGCGGCGCCGAGCGCGGCAGGCCGAACAGGTTGATGAACATCGCCAGCCCGAGCAGGCCGAACACGATCGAGGGCACCGCGGCGAGGTTGTTGATATTCACCTCGATCAGGTCGGTCCAGCGGTTCTTCGGCGCGAATTCCTCCAGATAGATCGCGGCGGCCACGCCGATCGGGAACGACAGCGCCAGCGTCACCAGCAGGGTGTAGAAGGACCCGGCGGCGGCCCCGCCGATGCCGGCCAGCTCAGGCTCGCGCGAATCGCCGTTGGTGAAGAAGCCGGTGTTGAATTTCTTGCTCACCAACCCCTGCTTCTCCAGGCGGTCGACCCAGCCGATGACCTGTGTCGTTGACCCGCCGATCCGCCGCCGGCGCGTCGCGATCGATATGTCCTTTGACCAGCATGTCGATGTCGTCGTCGGCCAGCAGCGCCACCCGCTGCCGGGTGCCGATCAGGTCGGGATCGGCCTTGCACCATATCGAGCAACTGGAACGGCGCCCCGGTGCTCAAGATCGCATACAGCGCGCGCTTGTCACGCCGCGACGTGACCTCGCGGGAACAGCTCGCGCAGCGGCTCGCGCGCGATCTTGCGGAAGTCGGCGCGCGCGATCGCGTGCCATGTCGCGCGTGCCGTCCGGGTCGATCACCGCGGGATCGAAAAACACCTCGAGCTCGATATGGGTCTGCGCAGAAGGCCGTGTAGCCCTTGCTGACGATATCGAAGAACAGCAGCGAGACGAACAGCAGGCCGAGGATCACCGCCCCCAGGCCCATCGCCTTGAAGCGGCGTTCTCTGCGCGTAGCGCCTCCGCAGCGAGGCGTTCACCTTGTCGATCGCACGCGCCCGATTCGCCTGTTGCTCAGCCATGAGGGATCACTCGTATTGCTCGCGGTACTTGCGCACGATGTGCAGGGCCACGATGTTCAGGCCAAGGGTGACGACGAACAGCAGCAGACCCAGCGCGAACGCCGCCAGCGTCTTGGCGCTGTCGAACTCCTGGTCGCCGACCAGCAGGGTGACGATCTGCACCGTCACGGTCGTCACGCTGTCCAGCGGATTGGCGGTCAGATTGGCGCTCAGGCCCGCGGCCATGACCACGATCATGGTCTCGCCGATCGCACGAGATGCGGCCAGCAGGATGCCGCCGATGATGCCCGGCAGGGCCGCCGGCAGCACCACCTGGCGGATGGTCTCCGAGCGCGTCGCGCCCAGCGCATAGGCCGCATCGCGCAACGACTGCGGAACCGCATTGATCACGTCGTCGGACAGCGAGGAGACGAACGGAATGATCATGATGCCCATCACCAGGCCGGCAGCGAGCGCGCTCTCGGACGATACGGTCAGTCCGACTGCCTCGCCGGCATCGCGGATCGCCGGCGCCAGGGTCAGCGCGGCAAAAAAGCCATAGACTACGGTCGGTACGCCGGCCAGTACCTCGAGGACCGGTTTGGCGTAGGAGCGCAGCCTCGGGCCCGCGTAGTCCGACAGATAGATGGCGGACATCAGGCCGATCGGCACCGCCACCAGCAGCGCGATGAAGGAGATCAGCAGGGTTCCGGCGAACAGCGGGATGGCGCCAAAGGCGCCGCTGGCACCGACCTGGTCGGCGCGCAGGGCAGTCTGCGGGCTCCATTCCAGGCCGAACAGGAAATCGGTGAACGGGACCTTCTGAAAGAACCGGAACGACTCGAACAGCACCGACAGGACGATGCCGAGGGTGGTCAGGATAGCGATCAGCGAGCTGGCGATCAGCAGGCCGCTGACGATCCACTCGACGCGGTTGCGTGCACGCATCTTCGGACCGATCGCGCGCCAGGCGAGCGATCCGGCGCCGAGCGCGATGCTCAAGACCACGACCCCCATGGCCAGCCTGCCGATCGCGCGCAGCTCGTTCATATGATCGGCGGCGCGCTGCATCTGGGCATCCACCTGGGCCGAGACGATGTTGCCGTTGGCCAGGTTGGTGATGTCGTTGACCAGCAGGCCCAGCTGCGCCGGCGCGACACCCTTGAGTTCGGCCGGAAGGCTCTCCACCACCATCGCGGTGATCACCGAACCCTCGAAAAATACCCACAGCCCTGCAACGAACAAGGCCGGGAGGCCGGCCCAGAGCGCAGTGTAGAACCCATAGTAGGCGGGCAAGGAGTGCAGATTCCGCGCACCGGTCCTGCCACCCACCGACACGAGCGAGCGATGACGGCCGATGTGAAAGGCCACCGCCATCACGCCCAAGAGTGCAAGAATCAGAACCCAGGTCTGCATTTAGTCACCGATTGTTGCCGGTCTGGTACCGGCGGCGCCCTGTGCGGGCACCGCCGGTGGCCAAGGTCAATGGACTATGACCCGCAAACTTATAGCGTACCCATCGGGGTCATCGCCTCGGCTTCGTAACGATACCGCTGACGCTCAGCCTCGGGTTTCGGAATCAGGCCCTTTTCGGTCAGGTAGCCCTCATCACCGATCGCCTTTTCCGACGTGAACTCGGCCAGGTATTCGGGGATACCGGGGACCGCGCCGACATGCGCCTTCTTCACATAGAAGTAGAGCGGACGCGACACCGGATAGGCGCCGTCGGCGATGTTCTCGAAGGTCGGCGGCTTGCCGTCGATCATTGCACCGTGGATCTTGTCCGCATTCTGGTCGAGGAAGGAGAAGCCGAAGATACCGACTGCGGCGGGGTTGGCCTCTAGCTTCTGCACGATCAGGTTATCGTTCTCGCCGGCCTCGATGAAGGCACCGTCTTCGCGGATCCCGTGGGCCACGGCCTGGAAGAGCTTTTTGCCTTTCTTGTTGAACGCGCTGTCGGGGATGCCGAGCTTGGTCATCAACGCCCGGATCTCGGCCTCGTCCTTGGCCTTGCGCAGTTTGGCCAGATCCTCGTAATTTTTCGCCCCACCCTCCATCGCGAGTTCGACGAAGGCATCGCGGGTACCGGAGGTCGGCGGCGGACCGAGCACCTCGATCTTGGTGGCTGGCAAAGAGGCCCTGACGTCTTTCCAGGTCTTATTGGGATTGTCGATCAGTTTCCCGTCCGGGCCCGGGACCTGCTTGGCTAGCGCCAGGAAGATGTCCTGTCGCGTCAGGTTCAGCGTCTCGGTAGCCTTGGACTGGCCGAGGACGATGCCGTCGAAACCGACCTTGACCTCGATGATGTCCTTGACGCCATTCTTCGCGCAAAGCTCCTGCTCGGACTTTTTGATCCGCCGCGAGGCATTGGTGATGTCCGGATGCTCGACGCCGACACCGCTGCAGAAGAGTTTCAGGCCGCCGCCGGAGCCGGTCGATTCCACCTTCGGAGTCTTGAACTTGGTGGTCTTACCGAATTGCTCCGCGACGACGGTGGAGAACGGATAGACGGTCGAGGAACCGACGACACTTATGTAATCGCGTGCGGCAGCCGCATAGACCGTGCCGGACAGGACTGCGGCAGACAGGGCCACGGGGACCAGAATCTTAATGTTCACAGGTGCCTCCATTGGACAGTTTCTAATTTAGATCAGCCGCCAACTCGCGTCGCGGCAGGTCGAAGTTTTGGCCTGGGCCAAAATAGAGTCGCGATTCTGGGCGCCGAATATGACAGCTTCGTGAAGAATGACAGCAAGCTAGTTGACAGTTTCTCGTAACTGCCTGCGATTCACTGTGTAACGCTCTGACCAGAGGAAAATTTTGGGCAAATAGTGACGTTCTTATCGGCAGTGCTGATCGCGCACCTAGCCTGCATATCTCGCCGTTTTTTGTCGCGAGGGTATCTAGACGCCGCCATGGCGGGGCGCACGCATTGAAAGGCGGTGCCGGCGTAGCTGTAACACACCAAGTCAAACCGGCTGCAACGAGTACGCCTCGTCACAGCGGGCAAAGCGGTGACCGCAGCAGGAAGTTGCTGAGATAAGCGGGCTAGACCGAGCAAATCTCGAACCAGATATTTTTTTCTTGGAAACCGGTAGCTTGACATTTCGTGGGCGCGGAGGTGGAAAAAATCCTGACAGCGGGTCGATCCTCCTTACTATAAAAATGAAGCAGCGGCTGGCTGACCGCTGGATAGCGAACCTGATTCCTGACGCATTGCCTTGGCGCCCCCAAACCCCGCCGGTAGAATCGGCGCCTGATTTGCCACAGCGAACCGACATGCGCACATCCAGCTTCCCGTTACAGACCCTCAAAGAAATCCCCGCCGATGCCGAGATCGCCAGCCACCGCCTAATGCTGCGCGCCGGGCTGATACGCAGGCTCGCCGCCGGTCTTTATACCTGGCTGCCGCTAGGCCTGCGGGTGCTGCGCAAGGTCGAGGCCATCGTGCGCGAGGAGATGAATCGGGCGGGGGCTCTAGAGGTATTGATGCCGGCCATCCAGCCCGCCGAACTGTGGCAGGAATCCGGCCGCTGGGAGCAATACGGGCCGGAACTGCTGCGGCTCAATGACCGGCATCAGCGCGAGTTCTGTTTCGGGCCGACGCACGAAGAGATCATCACCGACCTGGCCCGCAACGAGTTGCGCAGCTATCGGCAGCTACCGGTGAATTTCTACCAGATCCAGACCAAGTTTCGCGATGAGATTCGACCGCGCTTCGGCGTCATGCGCGCGCGCGAATTTCTGATGAAGGACGCCTATTCCTTCCATAGCGACCAGGCGTCTCTGCAACAGACCTATGACCTGATGCACGCGACCTATTGCCGCATCTTCGCCCGTTGCGGTCTGGACTACCGCCCGGTCGCTGCCGACACCGGCAGCATCGGCGGCAGCGGCTCACACGAGTTCCATGTCTTGGCGGATTCCGGCGAGGACGCCATCGCGTTCTCCACCGCGAGCGATTATGCGGCCAACGTCGAACTTGCCGAGGCGGTGTCTCCCAAGGGTGAACGCCCGGTCGCGGCGCAGCCGATGCGTAGGGTAGATACGCCAGACGCCAGAACCATCGCCGAACTGGTGGAGCAGTTTGAGCAGCCGATCGAGCGCACCGTGAAGACCCTGGTCGTCGCCGCCTCGGAGGCACTGGATGCCGACTTCGTCGCGCTGCTGGTGCGCGGCGATCACGAACTGAACGAGGTAAAAGCCGACAAACTGCGCGAGGTGCAGAGCCCGCTGCGCTTCGCCACCGAGGCCGAGATCCGCGGCCAGTTCGGTGCGGGACCCGGTTCACTCGGCCCGGTCGACTGTCCGATTCCGGTGATCGCCGATCGCAGCGTCCTGCGCATGGCAGACTTCTCGGCGGGCGCCAATGTCGAAGGCCAGCACCTGTTCGGCATGAACTGGGGCCGCGACCTGCCGGAGCCCGAGGTGGCGGACATCCGCAATGTCGTCGAAGGCGACCCTAGCCCCGACGGCATGGGGACATTGACCATTGCGCGCGGCATCGAGGTTGGCCACATCTTTCAGCTGGGATCGAAGTACAGCGCAGCGATGAACGCCAACGTGCTAGACGAAAACGGCAAGCAGGTCACCATGACCATGGGCTGTTACGGCATCGGGGTCTCGCGGGTCGTCGGCGCGGCCATCGAGCAACACCACGATGAGCAGGGCATCGTCTGGCCGACGGCGATTGCGCCATTCACCCTGGCCCTGGTGCCGATGCAGATGAAAAAATCGCAGCGCGTGCGCGAGGCAGCAGAGGATCTGTACGCCCAGCTTTGCGCGGCCGGCGTCGACGTGCTGTTCGATGACCGCGATGCCCGACCTGGTGTGATGTTCGCCGACATGGAACTGATCGGCATCCCACACCGCGTGGTGATCGGGGAACGCGGCCTGGATGCGGGGCAGGTTGAATACCGCGGCCGCCAGGACAGCGAAAACCGTATGCTGCCGCTGGATACCTTTGTCGAATTCATCGCCGACCAGATTGCCTCGGAGCATGCCTTCTCCGGGGCCTGAGCGCTCGTCTGCGTCGTATCACCGTGGGCGGTCGCCCGCCTCTGGCGCGACGCGCCCGCAGCGACGGCGCCCATTGGTCAATTTGACAAGCCCACCCCCAGGTCGGAAGATCGCCGGCTTCGCGAATCAAGGTATGAACGGTCATGGGGAAGGTGGAATCGTTTGCTCGGGAGGGGCTGCTAAAATGTGGCTCCGGCGAGATGTTCGGCCCGGGGAACGCGCAGCTGCCCGTACCCAACATGCTGATGATGGACCGCATCACGCGCATCGCCGACAGCGGCGGCGCGCACGGCAAGGGTGAGATCATCGCAGAGCTCGATATTCGACCGGATTTGTGGTTTTTCGAGTGCCACTTTCCCGGTGACCCGGTAATGCCGGGCTGCCTGGGCCTCGACGCCATGTGGCAGTCGGTTGGTTTCTTTCTCGCCTGGCTCGGCAACCCGGGGCATGGTCGGGCGCTGGGTGTCGGTGAGGTGAAGTTCAGCGGGCAGGTCCTGCCGACGGCAGACAAGGTCACCTACCATATCGACATCAAGCGGGTAATCACGCGCAAGCTGGTGCTCGGGATCGCCGACGGCCGGATGGAAGTCGACGGGCGCGAGATCTACGTCGCGAAAGACCTGCGCGTCGGTCTTTTCACCTCGACCGAGGGCTTCTGAGAAGAAAAAGCCCGGTGAGAACCGGGCTGGTCTTCAGTCACCGAGATCCTCGGCGAGAGAATCGCGGACATTCGGCGCGATGGGCTCGGCGGCGTAAGAATAGGCCGGATGATCGATACCCATGCTGATCGCCGCCCCCTGCTTGACCGCTGCCACCATCTCCGGGGAGAGCTCAAAGCGCAGAAAATGCACCGATGAGGTCTTTTCCTCGCTCTCCCGCTCCAAGTCCTCGTCGGCGACCGGCGTAATGCGTCCGAAATCCGCAACTTGGGCCCAGATCTGGCGCTCGATACCCTTGAGCTTCTGCAGCTGATTCTGGCGCTCGCTCTCATCCGGGTACTCGAGCATGAAGGTCGCCTTCCAATTGCTGCCGTCCGGGATCAGCGGGTTGTACGCGTCCAGCTCTTCCTGGATGCCAGAAGCCTCGAAGATGCGCTCGGCGCGCAGCATCTCCTGGATCTGGTAGTGCATGGTCAGCGTGTCCTCGAAGTACAGCGTCGCGTTAGGTCCGATCGGCAGTCGCCGATTCTTCTTGTGGGCCATCACGCGGGCCCGGAACTCGGGGCGCACCTCGGCATACTTTTCGAGTGAAAAAAGATCTTCACGAGACAGTTTGTTCATTGTTTCCACCTGGGTCTCCTTAGGCGATTGGTTCAGATTCCGTAGGCGATCCGCATCAACGTTATCGGGTGTTCAGGTTCGGTGCCGTCGGCGAGGCCGTTCGAGATCTGATGGCCGGCCATTGCGCAGTCGCTGCTGTAGTGATCGGGCGCATCCTGTTTGACGCGATTGACCACGGGTCGCGCTATCTTCATAGACAATTCATGCGACTCCTTTTTCACTGCATAGGTGCCGTCGTGCCCTGAACAGCGTTCGATCATGTCGATCTCCACACCCGGGATGAGCGCGAGCGCCTCTTTGGTCTTGGGACCGATCCGCTGCACGCGCTGGTGGCAGGCCGCGTGGTAGGCGACTTTGCCGAGCGGCTGTTTGAAATCCGTTCGCAGTTTGCCGTGCTTGTGCCGCAGCATCAGATACTCAAAAGGGTCGTACATAGCGTCGCGGACCTTGGCCACATCCGGGTCGTCCGGGAACATCAATGGCAGCTCTTGCTTGAACATCAGCACACAGGAGGGCACGGGTGCGACGATGTCCCAGCCCTCGTCGACCAGCCTGGCCAGTACCGGGATATTGGTCTCCTTCGATCGCGCCACGGCCTGCATGTCACCGAGTTCGAGCTTCGGCATACCGCAGCACTTTTCCTTGTCGGCAAGCGTCACCGCGATGCCGTTGTGGCGCAACACCGCCACCAGGTCTTCCCCGCTCTGCGGATCGTTGCGATTGCCGTAACAGGTCGCAAACAGGGCGACCTTACCGGCCGTCGAGCCGGCCGCCTCGGCGTCTTCCCCGGTGTCGGATTTGACCCGGTCGCGCAGCGTCTTGCTGTAGAAGTTTGGGAGCTTGGCTTCGCGGCTCACACCGAAGCCGTCCTCCAAGATGCCGCGGAAGGTCTTGTTGCGATTCAGGGCATTGACTACGCCGTTGACCACCGGTATTCCGGCCAGTGAGCCTACCCGATCGGTGCTGGTCAGGGTCTTATCGCGCACGGAGGCCCCGTGCTTTTTGAATTTGACGGCCTTGGCCTGCAGCATCAGATGCGGGAAATCGAGGTCCCATTCGTGGGGGGGAACGTAAGGGCACTTGGTGAGGAAGCACAGGTCGCACAGATAACATTGATCAACCACCTTCCAGTAATCGTCCTTGGCAACACCGTCAACCTCCATGGTCGACGACTCGTCGACCAAATCGAAGAGTACCGGGAAGCTTTGACATAGGCTGACGCAACGACGACAACCATGACAGATGTCAAACACCCGCTCCATCTCGGTGAACAGCTTACCTTCGTCGTAGAAATCGGGGTTCTTCCAATCCAGCGCATGCCGAGTGGGTGCCTCCAGACTGCCTTCGCGCGCACCAGCCATGCTTCGTCTCCTTGGGCGACGGTGTGTTTACAGTGAGAAATAGAACAGGGGAGGCTTGCCCTCCCCTGCCGGGGATCAGTCGTTGAGCTGATCCAGCGCCTTTTGGAAGCGGTTGGCGTGCGAGCGCTCCGCCTTGGCCAGGGTCTCGAACCAGTCGGCGATTTCATCGTGAGACTCCTCACGCGCCATCTTCGCCATACCGGGGTACATATCGGTGTACTCGTGGGTCTCGCCGGCGATTGCGGTCTTCAGGTTGTCCGAGGTGCCGCCGAACGGCAGACCCGTAGCGGGGTCACCGCACTGTTCCAGATATTCCAGGTGGCCGTGAGCGTGCCCGGTCTCGCCTTCCGCAGTGGAACGAAAGACAGCGGCCACGTCGTTGTAACCTTCCACATCCGCCTTGGCGGCGAAGTAGAGGTAGCGGCGATTGGCCTGCGATTCGCCGGCAAATGCGGCCTTCAGATTTTCTTCGGTCTTCGATCCTTTGAGAGACATTACGTATCCTCCAGTCTTCGTTGGGACGGATGCCGGGATTCCCCGACGGCTTGCGCTGAGACTATAGACGGCGGCGAACGCCGCATGAAATTGATTCTGGCAATTGGCCCCATAGAGAATACCTATCGGATAACCCGAGATCACAGGCTCCTTCTAGGGCAATTCGGGCGCTGGGCATCACGGGTCGGCGAGGTATCTCAATCGACCGGTTCGACACAGGACATACCGCAGGCCAGCACGGCGTCGCGCAGCGCGGTGATTGCATCCGGGCGCGGAAAGCTCTTGCGCCAGGCCAGCGCAACGATGCGCGACGGCGTCTTCGGCCCGAACCGGCGGATGCTCAGCAGACGCTCCGAAAACCGCTCCGCGCCGGCCGCGGAACACGGCAGGATAGTCACACCCAATCCGCTCGCGACCATGTAACGAATGGTCTCCAGGGAACCCCCCTCCATCGTCTTGGCGGCGCTGCCCTCCGTGGTGCTGCGCTGCATGCAGTCCGGACAGACCTCGAGAACCTGATCGCGAAAACAGTGTCCCGGCCCGAGCAGCAGGACGTCTTCCTCACTCAGATCATCAATCGAGAAATCCTTTTTCTGATTCAAGGGATGGCTGCGCGGCAGCAGCAGGACGAACGGCTCTCGGTAGAGCGGCAGCGTCAGGACACCCGGTTCGTCGAACGGCAGCGAGATCAAGATGACATCGAGATCTCCGCGCTTGAGTCGTTCACTGAGACTGGCGGTGTAGTTTTCCTCGATCACCAGCGGCATCTTGGGCGCACGCTCACTCAGCTGCGGGATCAGGTAGGGCAACAGGTAGGGACCGATGGTGTAGATCGCGCCCAGACGCAGGGTACCGTCGAGTTGATCCTGACCCTGGCGCGCGATCTGGCGAATGCCGTCCGCCTCCTCCAGCACGCGCTGTGCCTGGGCGACAATTTGTTCACCAATCGGTGTGACGCTGATCTCACCCTTGCGGCGCTCGAACAGACTGAGTCCAAGTTCCTCCTCGAGTTTCTTGACCGCCACGCTGAGGGTCGGTTGACTGATGAAACACGCCTCGGCCGCGCGACCAAAGTGTCGCTCGCGTGCCACAGCCACGATGTACCGAAGCTCGTTCAGGGTCATTAGCGCGGGAAACTGCTCACAAAACAGGAACTAATCGCAAAATGCAGCATTTGTGCCTACTGGGGTATGGGCTACTATACGCTTAATCAAGACGGGGGGACCCTGGCGGGCTAATAGCGGCAATGGCAGCGAGTATCCCGGGCAATGTGCCGGAAACCAATCTGCGTGAGGCGCATCTCCCAGTGGGCACACTACGCGTGCTGCAGCTCACGGACACTCACCTGTACGCCAATCCCGGCGGTACCCTGCTCGGGCTGAATACGTTGGAATCCTTCCAACAGGTCGTTGGGTACTTCCGCGATTACCATTGGCCGCTGGACCTATTGCTTGCCACCGGCGATCTCGTCCACGACGCGAGTCCCACGGGCTACGCCCGCTTGGGTGACATCCTGTCGAGTTTCGGCGTCCCGGCATTTTGCCTGCCGGGAAATCATGATGCACCGGTGGTGATGAAGGCACATCTGCGCACCGAGTCGGTGACCACGGAGACGGTGTGTGACCTGGGTGCGTGGCGCTTTGTGATGCTCGACTCGGTGATACCCGGTGAGGAAGGCGGGCATCTGGCCGCCGCTGAGATCGCAAAGCTCGAACAGGCATTGGCATCAACCGAACATCCCACCCTGGTTTGTATGCATCATCAGCCAGTCAAGGTCGGCAGCGCATGGATCGATACCATGATGATCGACAACCCCGATCCGCTGTTCGAGGTCATCGACCGCCACCCGCATGTGCGCGGCCTCTTGTGGGGCCACATCCACCAGACATACGAGGCCAGACACAGACAGGTTCGACTGATGGCATCGCCCTCGACCTGCGTGCAATTCACGCCGCGCATCGCGGATTTTCAGGTGGACGAAGAGCCGCCCGGCTTCCGTCTGCTGGCCCTGCTTCCCGATGGCGGCATCCGCAGCGAGGTGGTGCGCATCGACGAGATTCCGCGCGGACTCGAACGTGCCTCGTCAGGCTATTGAGCGACCGGCACCGTCGACCTTAGCGCGGGCCGGGCGCGGTGATCCCGCCACACCATCTGATCCGCCGCGCGCAAGACGCGGCGCCGTGCCGACCATGGCGAGGCTGGCGCTCACCGCATGCCTGGCCGTCACCATTCACACCGCCTCGGCCAACGACTATCCGCCGCCGCCGGGGCCTTACAAGAGCGCGACGGACGCGCTGCACGGGGTATCGCCAGCAGTCGGGGTCGGGCGGAAATCCGCCGGCTCCGTCTCTGCGGTCCAAGCGCGCACTGCACGGGCGCTCGCAACAGGATCGAGCAGGCGCGAACAGACCAAAAGCCGCTATGGTCCGGCCGTACGGTCTGGACCCTCACCCAGGGGCCACGCGACCGAGAGATTCCGGCCCGCGGCCGCGACCGAGTATTCGCAACCGCCGGCGCTGCCCCGCCCGGCCGCGACGCTGACGTCACCGGGCAATGGCGTTTTTCCGCCCTACGCAGAGAAGCGCCGCGACGCGACGCCTCGCTCGCCGAGCCGCGCCTTCTCGGCGCCAGGCCGTTCTGGCGACCTGATTGACACGAGCGCAGCGTCCGCGGCTGGCGATGCCCGGGTGGTCAATGGCGCAACTGCCTTCCGTACCGATCGGCCGCGTTCACCGGCAGATAGCCGGGAGCCCGCGCAACGCATGCCCCAGGCGCCGGTCTTCCGCCCGCCGGATACGACCGATCGTTAACCTGGAAATCTCACCGGGTTTCGTCGCGAGCGCGGCGGGATGCCGCTGTGACGGGGTGACCGCAGCAGGAAGTCGGTGAGATAAGCGGGTTGACACCCGCCCGCGAGATTCACCCAGTAAGGAATCCCGACAGCTGCTGCTCCGGCAGGTTCTCACTGCTGACCTCGGTGACACGGGCCAGCTCGGGGCCGTGCCAGAGCCAGGCCGCCAGCTCATCGAGGGCCGCCTCCGCGCCGCAGGCCACCACCTCGACCCGACCATCGGGCAGATTGACCGCATGACCACTGAGGCCTAGACCTATGGCCTTATCGCGCGTCGCGGCGCGGAACCAGACGCCCTGCACCCGACCGCTGACCAGGAATCGCCGACTGGCCACCCCCTACTCCAGATCGAGTGTGACGGTCTCGCCGATGCGCAATGCCGTCTGTTCGTCGGTGACCATATCCACCACCAGTTCGTAACGCGGTCCCTGGCCAGCCGTGCCGACGGGTTCCAGGCCGACGAAACTGACGGTGGCCTCGAGCACGCGGCCCCGGACCGTAGCGCGCAGCGCCTGACCCGTTTGCAGGCGCGCGGCCTGGACGGCATCTACCTGCGCGCGCGCGCGCAACACCGCATTGTCGGCAAGGGTCACGAGCGGCTGGCTTTGCAGGTCGCTGACGACCGTCTGACCGGGTGCCGCATTGATCGCCAGTACCAGACCGTCGAACGGTGCACGCACCACGCTGCGCTCGAGATCCAGGCGCGCCTCGAGCAACAGCACTCGTGCCCGCTCGGCGGCCGCGCGTGCCGCCTGTAGGGCGATCAGTGCCTGATTACGCTCGAAATCCGACAGCACGGTGCGGTCGTAGAGCTCGATCGCGCGCTCGTCTTCGCGCTGTGCCTCTTCGAGCACGGCCTGGGCATGGCCGTTTTCGGCAAGCCGGCGCTGGACCTGGCTGCGAAACCCGCGGTCGTCCAGGCTGATAAGCTCATCGCCCCTGGCGACCTTCTGGCCGGGTTGCACGTTTACCTTCATGACGATACCGGAGACCAGGGTGCCGAGTTCAACACGCTGCGACCAGCCGACCACCGCGGGCACGTCCGCTGCCTGTGCGAGGGTCGCCGCGCACGCGGCGAGAATCCAGGCAACCGGCACGAGCCACATCTTCGTCATTTCGCTTGCTCCTCAGGCAACAGACGACCCGCCAGTGCATCCAGTCGGGCCTGCGTCATGATCCAGTCGAACTCTGCCCGCGCCAGATCCAGTTCCACCGCCGAGATCTCGGTCATTGCGTCCCCCAGGTCGGTCTTGACTTCCAGTTCGTAGAGCGCACGGCTGCGGTCGAGATACAGCTCCCGATAGTCCCCCCTGACCTTGAGACCATTCACCCGGATGCGCAGATTACCCAGGCGGAGCCAGAGTTCCAGGACCTGCTGGCGCAGCCCGTATTCCGCGGCCGTGAGCGCGGCGCGACTGCGGCGCAGCTCGGCGCGCGCCGCAGCCACATCCGCATCTTTCGCGCCGCCGGTCAGCAGCGGCACCTCGAGGATCAGCCCGCCGCCCAGCGGATGCGTCGAGGCAGTCTGACGGTTGTAGACCGAGGCATCCAGCTCGCCACTGAGTACCGGTCCATAGGCATTGCGCGCCGCCTCGACCGCGGCCCGCGCCGATTCGACTTGCGCGCGCAGGCCCTGCAGCCGGGGGTTGCCTTGCAGCACTGTGGCCAGCAGGCTGTCGTAGTCCGGCGGGGCCGACGGGATCTCCGGGGCGACAGGCCGCAGCAGGTTTGCCGCCAGATCATCCGGTCTGCCCATCGCGAGTGCCAACAGCGAGCGCGCGGCGCGCTGCTGTGCCTGGCTTTGTGCACGCAACTGCAACGCCTGCTGATACGCGGCCTCGAACGCCAACAGGTCGACGTCCGAGACGCGATTCAATTCGTGCCGATCGCGTGCCCGATCGGCGTCGATGAAGGCACCGGCCATCGCCTCGTTGTCGCGCGCAAACTGCAGGTCGGCGAGGATGACATCGAAGAAACGCTGCATGATCTTCAAGCGCGCCTGTTGTCGAACGTCGAGATGACCCCATTCACTGCTATCGCCGGCCAGACGCGCCGCCGCCTCGCGGGCCTCACTGTAGCCGAAATCGTAAAGCCGCTTGGTCAGCGCGATACGCGCACTACTGTCGTTTTTGTCGCGATCGGGCGATTTATAGACCGGCTTGATGACGCGCGCCTCGCCGATCGCGCTCAGGCGCACCCCGCCCAGCGCCTCCACCTCCGCCAGTGAGGCGGCGCTGGCATCGCGCTCGGCCAGGGCCAGCTCGATCTGCGGCAGATCGGTGCGGGCCAGCGCCAGCGCGTCGGCGAGCGACAGCGGTTCCGGCAACACCGGTTCATCAGCGCCGGTCGCCTGCGCGATGAGGACAAGCGCGACAGCCGCGAGCCTCCATCCCGAACCTCCTCTCATCAACGTGCGGCGCGTTTATACCGGGCAAAGGGCTGGTCGCTATAGGCCCCCTCGACCACGTAGCGGCCGAGCAACAGGAACTCGTCCTTGTCGCGCGTCGCGCCCGTGAAACGCGCGCGCTTGATGTAGCTGCCATCGAGGTCGAAGAATGCAAACACCGGGGTAGCCCTTACGCGATACTGCTGAAACGCGAAATCCTTCATGGTCGTGACCCTGCCCTGAAAGTCCGTCACCTCGATGTCGCCCTCGATGTCGACCGGGAAGATCAGGAAATGCTCGCGGAAGTATTCCTGCACATCGGGCTGGTTCAGCACCGTCATCTTCATTCGATGGCAAAACGGACACTCGTCCATTTCGAACATGAGCAGGATGCCCTTTTTGCCCGACTCGCGGGCATTGGCCAGTTCTTCTTGGAAGTTGCCGAAGGAATCGTTGAAGAAATAGGTCCCCGGGTCGCGCGGTGCCTCTGCGGCCAGGGCCCAGCCACCGCTCACCAGCGAGACCACCAAAAGCAGGCGTGCGATCATTTTTTTGCTCCCGCGTTATTCTGTTCGTGGCGTTCGATGAAACCGTTGATGGCATCGGCGGTGATCTGACCGACCTGCCGAGCCACGACCTCGCCGCTTGGCGCCACCAGGTAGGAGGTAGGTAGGCCTTCCACCGGGCCGACCAATTGATCGCGCCGGGGATTCTCCGTGGCGATGAGTATCGGGAATGACAGGAACTGTTCTTCGACGAAGGCGCGCAGCCTCGGCTGGTCGATCGCCTCCATGTTGACGCCGAGCACCACGGCCCGACCCTCGGCGGCGCTGTGGAACACCTCCAGCTCGGGCAGTTCCTCCAGACAGGGTGGGCACCAGGTTGCCCAGTAATTGACCACCACCCACTTACCGCGGTAGTCCGACAGACTGTGCAATTGCCCCTGCAGATCCGGCAGCGTGAAATCGACTTGCTCTGCACTCGCGGTCGACGCCCCGGCCCACAGCGCGGCAAGCAGGGCGAGCAAGGTCCCGACCGGAGGAGAAAGTGTATTCAGGCGTGACATCAAGACGAACCCCGTAATAAAGTCGAGCCAACGCATAGGAATGCAGCGCATGGCAGTGATCTTCCACAGCGGGAGCGACAGTCGCGCCGCCGACGACCGGCATCGATTCCAGGTCGCAAAATTTGCCTATAGACCGCGACCTGACGGTAAAGTGCCGTATCGCATCGAGTGCGTCGATCCAGGCTATAACGAACCCGTCGAATGGTAAACGCTCCGCGCAATCAACCCAACCCTGGCCCATGCCCAATTCCCCCGGTTGCCGTCGCACGACATCCGGCCGCGCTGCTGTCGCCGCGCGACCTGCGCCATTGGGTTGAAAGCCTGCCGCTCGGCAATCCGCCGAAGGCCGCCGAGCATCTGCTGCATCAGCTGCGCCTGTTGGTGCGCGACCCCTCCCCGGGGCCGCGCTTTGCGGTTCTGCTGGCGCTCTACGACCAACCCATCGATCAGCTGCTGCAGATCGTGCGAGAACGTCTCAAGAACAACCCCGAAAATGCCATCCCGCTGGATCAGCTGGAACTCCTGACGATCGAGTTATTGAACGAGTCCGCCTACGGCCAGCTGCGCATGGCCAATCAGCTGCTGGAGAGCGGCAAGGCGCCGCAGGCCGAGGCACTCTTCCGGGCCATGACCCTACTCGACAGCGCGCTGAACATCGAGCGTCTGCATTATTGCAGACTGGCGCCGCAGGCCTGGGTACTGCTGCTGCACATATTCCTGCTGGCGGAGCACCTGCAGCTCGCCGATCAGCCGATGACCGTGGTACCGGGCCACCCCGACCATCCACGGACCATACGCGGCCTGTTTTCTCGCGTCTTGTTGATCACGCTATGTGATCCGCACCAGCACCTGCCGGGCGATATCCAGCGCTGGCATGCCTGGACGGGTGGGAACAGCGAGCTGCTCGAACTCACGCTGCTGCCGCAGGGTGCCGCGGCGATACCGGTGGACATCAGCGGCTCGCAGATGCCGCTGGCGGCGGCCCGACGCAGCAAACCCGGACCGGACATTCGCTATCTGGCAAGCGACCGCTTCATGCAGCGGCTGACAGATGACCCGATGGCACCGCAGGGTCTGCTGCAGGCGTTCAACGAGCTGATCAAGGGCCGTAAGACGCCGGAACAGCGACAAAGCCCGCGCCGGGCGCGCAATCATCCGTTTCGTCTGCTGCACGGCCTGCACAGCGTGCATCGACGCCTGACCCAATTGACCGATAGTGAGAGCCCGAGCCACCATGAACTCTCGCCCATCGCCTGCCGACAGATCAACCAGTCACCCACCGGTGCGGCATTCACGCTGCAGGGCCCGCTGAACCCGCCATTGAGCGTCGGCGAGCCCATCCTCGCGGAGGCCGAGGCCGCCGGGAGCAAGACCGCGCCGGTGGGCTTTGCCGGACGTATCCAACGCCTGGTCACCGCAGATCAACAACGCATTGAGATCGGCGTGGAGAAACTACAGGGCCGCCTGATCCCTGTGGCGATCACCGGCAGCGCTACCGAACGCACGCGGGGTACCAACTATGCGGTACTGCAGCAGGCCACCGAGGGCACGCAGCACCTGCTGCTGGCCGCCAGCAGCATCTTCCGTGAGGGCGATCTGGTGGTCGTCGAGAGCGCACGAGAACGCTTCAACCTGCGCATGCTGACGCTCCTCGCGGATTATCAGCGCATCGCCTATATCGTGGTGGAAATCTCCGAGAGCTAAACGGCGCCCTCGCCGCGGGGTTTGGACTCCTTGCGCAGTGAGACCGGATCGGCGCGCTGCAGTCGGAATCCACCGAGTGGGACGTCCAGCGCCGCCGCGACGCCGGCATGCGCGGCGCGCATCACGTCCGCCAGCGACCCGTCGCTCGGCCAGTCCGGGTCGCTCTCACGCGGCAGACTGAACCGCCGACTCTCGAAAAGCTTCAGCAGGCTCGAATCCGCCAGGCGCCGGGCCAGCACCCAGCCGCCATCACGGGTCATGTGCACCCAGTGCAATGCCTTGAACTCAGCCAGGAGATCTTCCAGCTGCGGCTCCATCCAGCGTTGTTTGTACGCGGCCAGTTCTGCGATGTCGTCGGCGCTAGCCCTCGGCGGCCGCGTCATCCAGCGCCAGCAGCACCTCAATGGCATCGCCCATACCGATCCGGCATCGACTTTGATCGCTGGCCCTCCAGCGGTAGATACTCAGACAGTGGGTCACCTCGGCACCCAGCAACACGACGATCCATGACAGATATAACCAGACCAGGAAGATCGGAACCGTCGCCAAGGCGCCATAGATCGCCTCGATAGGTCGGAAACTGGGTGATATAGAACGCAAAGCCACGCTTCGCCATCTCGAACAGGACCGCAGCGAAAATCCCCCCGATGAGCGCATGGCCCATGCGCACCCTGCGATTCGGTACAACCGCATACATCATGGTGAAGGCAAGCGCGGAGGCGGAGACCGGCGTAAGGCCAAGCAGACTGCGCCCCATCCCGCTGCTCGCGGCCTCCGACAGGATCGGTAGCGAGACGAGGTAGGAGGTCACCAGCACGCTGGCACCGATAAGCACCGGACCGAACGACAGCACCGCCCAATAGATGAGGAATTTGCTGGCAAAACTGCGCTTCGCCTGGACCTCCCAGATCACGTTCAGCGCCCGATCGATAGTGGCCATCATCATCAGGGCCACGATCACCAGAAACACGGCGCCGGTTCCGGTCAGGCTCGAGGCCTTGGCACTGAACTCCAGGAGATATTGCTGCAGCAGCTCGCCGGACGTCGGCACGAAGTTCTTGAACACGAAGTCCTGAATGATCTCGTTGACACGGTCGGCGACCGGGAAGGCGGATAACACCGCCAGCATCACCGTCATCAGCGGCACCAGCGACAACAGGGTGGTGTAGGTCAGTGCCGCCGCATTCTGCGGCGCCTCATGGCGCATGAAGCGCGCGGCCAACAGTGCGACAAAGCCGCGCAGCCGGCCGAGCGCCGATCACAGTCGTTCTCGACATTGGCGACGGGATTCACGCTACCCACGCCACCCTCGCCGGGCAAGACTGATAACATCCGCGCATTAGTCGATCTCCCAAAGGCATACCCTCATGACTGTAAGCATTTACCACAATCCGCGCTGCAGCAAGTCTCGCCAGACGCTGCAACTGCTCGAGGAGCATGGCGTAACGCCCCGAGGTCATCGAATATCTGGAGACGCCACCGGACGCACCGACCCTCGCTGTGTTGCTCGATAGGCTCGGTATGGAGCCGCGCGAACTCATGCGCAAGAAGGAAAAAGACTATCAGGCAAGCGGCGCCGACGACCCGCAGCTCAGCCGCGACCAGCTCATCGAGCTGATGGTGCGAAACCCCCGGCTGATCGAGCGCCCGATCGTGGTGTGCAACGGCAGGGCGGCGATCGGCCGCCCGCCAGAAAAGCGTCTTGGAGCATCTGTGAGCACGGATTTACATCCTCGTTCTGTATTACAGCCGCTATGGCGCCACCGCGGAGATGGCACAACAAATGGCGCGCGGCGTCGAAGAGGTCGGCCTAGAGGCGCGTCTGCGCACCGTACCGCCGGTATCGGCGACCCCGAGGCCACCGCGCCACCGGTGCCTGATGCCGGCGCGCCCTATTCCACCCAGGATGACCTGCCGAGCATGCGCCGGCCTGGCACTCGGCAGCCCGACCCGTTTCGGCAACATGGCCGCGCCGCTCAAATATTTTCTCGACGGCACCAGCGGGCTGTGGATGAAAGACGCGCTGGCCGGCAAACCCGCCGGCGTATTCACCTCGACCGGCAGCATGCACGGCGGACAGGAGACGACCCTGCTGTCGATGATGCTGCCGCTGTTGCACCACGGCATGCTGATCACGGGGCTCCCGTACACGCGAGCCCGAACTGGCGCCAGACCCAGGAAGGCGGCACGCCCTACGGGCCCTCGCATGTCGCCGGTCTCGACAGCAAGCGGCCGCTGTCGGCACCGAAAAATCGCCTGTGCCAGGCACTTGGCCGGCGCCTCGCGCAGACCGCCACGGCGCTGCGCAACGACGCATGAAAATCACCGCGGCGCGGGTGCTGGCGCTCGCCACCTATCTGGGCCTGATCGCCTGGGTGATGGCGTGGATCGTTTTTCTCGGCAACACCGCAGACAAACACATCTCACTGTTCCTGGTGCTGTTTGTCACACCGCTGCTGATCCCGTTACGCGGCGTGCTGGCTGGCCGCAACAAGGCAATGATCTGGGCCACACTGTTGGCCTGCGTTATGCAGTGCATGGCGGCATGGTGGCGTGGTCGGCCCGCGAGAGCGTTGGCTCGGCCTGGCCGAGGCCGGCCTCGGCCTCGGCTACGTGGTCAGCGCCAGCTATTTCATTCGCTGGCGAGCGGTCGCCGAACAGCAGGCCGCATGACCCGGCAACTGCCCCTGGCGTTGACGTTGCGCTGTCGCCACGGCTCGAGGACTTCATCGTCGGTCAAAATGAGGTCGGTGACGATGCCCTACATCGCGCGCTCGAGGCAGCGGTGAGCCGCGTGATTTTCCTCGCCGGGCCTGCCGGCAGCGGTCGCAGCCATCTGTTGTCGGGACAATGCGCGCCAGGCGAGGCACGCGGACTGCAGTCCGCCTATCTGCCGCTGCGGGAGCACCGCGAACTCGACCCGGCGATGCTCGACGGGCTGGAGAGCCTGGACCTCGTCGCCAGTCGACGACGTGCAGTGCGCCGCGGCCAAGCTGCCCTGGGAGCAGGCCTTGTTCGCGTTGTTCAATCGCTGCCTGGATCGCGACACCCGCCTGCTGTTCAGCGCCGACCGCGGCCCGGCGGCCCTGCCGCTGCACCTACCCGATCTGCGCAGCCGCCTTACCTCAGGTCTGACGCTCGCGCTAAAGCCCCTGGACGACCGGGGGCGCCTGGCGCTGCTGCAGAGCCTGGCGGAACGGCATGCACTGGCCCTGCCTGACGAGGTTGCCCGGTATGTGCTTACGCGCAGCTCGCGCGACCCTGGCGACCTGATCGAGATCATCGAGCGGCTCGATCAGGCCTCACTGGCCGAACAGCGGCGCCTGACCATCCCGTTTGTGCGTGATCTGCTGCAGCAGAGTTGAGGCGTACCGCCGCCGCTCAGTCTCCAGGCGTCTCACCCGGGCCATAGAGCGCACTGGATCGGTAGCTCTGGACCAGATAGCGGACCAGGACCATGGACACGGCCGCTACCGGCAGCGCCAGCAGGATGCCGAAGAAACCAAACAGCTGTCCGCCGGCCATGATGGCGAAAATCACCGCAACCGGATGCAGGCCGATGCGTTCTCCGACCAGCCGCGGGGTCAGGACCGTGCCCTCGAGGAGCTGACCGACCACGAATACCAGGACCACCCAGGGCAACTCCGCAATGCCCTGCGATTCCAGGATCGAGGCCAGCCCGGCGATGAGGATGCCGACGATTAGGCCCAGATAAGGGACGAAGCTGACCAGGCCGGCAGACATGCCGATCAACAGCGCCAGGTCGAGGCCAACCAGCCAGAGCCCAGTGGTGTAAATGACGCCGAGCGCAAACATCACCATCAGCTGGCCGCGCAGAAAGGCCCCCAGCACCTCGTCGGCCTCTGATGCGAGACGCGACACCGTGGGCTCGCTGCGGCGCGGTAGCAGCGCACGCATGCCGGCCACCAGTCGGTCCCAGTCGCGCAGCAGATAAAACGTCAACACCGGCACCAGCACGATATTGGCCAGCAGCCCGAGCAGCGCGATCCCCGAGCCCGAGACCGAGGACCAGAGCGTGGCCGCCAGACCACCTGCCTCGCGCCAGTGCTTGCGCAGGGTCTCCTGCAACAGATTCAGATCCAGTCCTTCGGCATCGCCCGGCAGAATCGATTGCAAATAGGGCAGATGCCTTGCCGCGCAGCCACGCCAGGTAGCCCGGCAGCTTTTGCAGCAGCTGGCTGATCTGCGCCTCGATGCGCGGGATCAGCAGCAACAGCAGCAACAGCAGCATCACAAAGAGGACGCTGAACACCAGCGCGACCGCTGGTGTGCGTTTCATGCCGCGTGCCTCGAGCCGGTCTGACCAGCGGATCGCCCAGATAGGCGAGCAAGGCCGAGATCACGAACGGGGTGAGTATGGGTGATAGCAGGTATAGCAGCCAGCCGGTGAACAGCAGCACGCTGAGCAGCCAGAGACGATGGAGATCAGTCACTGGCGTGACTCCCAAGCGCTCGTGCGCGGCGGCTCCACTCGCGGACATAGCCGGCACCACTCAACACGATGGTCGCCATCACGGCCCAGATCATGGTCTTCAGCAGCCAGTCCGGCACCCCGCCGAACCCCAGCTGGATGACGCCCGTCGCCGCGAGCGCAATCTGCAAAAAGGTATTCAGTTTGCTGATCATGCTCGGCTCGGGCTGCACCGTCTCGATCCGAAAGTTGTACACGGTGGCGCCGATCACGATCACCAGGTCACGCGCCAGCACACACAACACCAGCCACCAGGGGAAGAGGCCCAACCACCACAGGCACACGAATGTGGAGATCAGCAGGAACTTGTCGGCCAGCGCATCGAGAATCCCACCGAGGCGTGAACTCCAATCGAAGCGCTTGGCGAGAAAACCGTCGAGGCCGTCGGACGCGCCTGCGATCAGGAACAACCAGATCGCGAGACCGAACTGCCGCGTCAGCAGACTCCAGATGATTGGCCCCACGAGGACAATGCGTGCCATGCTAATTGCGTTGGGCAGATGGCGCAGGTAGGACTTCATCGGGGTTTGGGGTCCGGCGGCGTTCTCAATTTAACAAACGGTAGTGCAAGTCGGCCTCGGGTTCGCCAACGGAGACAGCCGGACCGTCAAGCGAGTTGGCGTTCGGCGCAAATGACGGTATCGAGGGCTGGGGACCAGGTTCGGCAGTCACCCGATCAGCAACGTCGAGCGCACGCTGCAGGTCCTGCTGACTGCCACGCAGCTGCAGATCAAACCAGAAGGCATCCCCTTGAGCGTGGCGCAGCGCGCTCTGCACGACCGGCTCCAAGGCGTCGAGCGTGGCGATCAGCCGGCCGTAGCCGGCCAGGTCATAGACCCCCGAAAAACGTACCAGGGTGCCGCCTGCACCGCCCGACCCCGGCATCGGCGCATACCGCGCCGCGAGCAGGTTTTGCGTCTGATCGATGGCAAAGGCGATCGCCTGATCGAGGACCTGCGGAGGCGTCTCGAAGGTCTTACTGTCGCTGCCACCGAGCAGCGACCAGTTGCCGCGCCATTTGCCATTGCCTTGAGCGCGCAGGCGCCCGGTCAGGATGAGATCATAGGGGTAGCGTGCCGAGGCAAGACGGATCGCGGCCTGATAATCCGACCATAGATCCGCTGGGGTCAGCTTCGCCTGGTCTTCCAGATCCAACAACGGCAGCTGCAGCGGCATACCCCGCTGCTGCGCCTGGGAGATCGCCGCTGTGCGCAGCGATGCCTCGCTGTCGATATTCAGCAGCCTGCGCTGGCCGGCCTGTTCCGTCGCCAGCCACAGCAACACCCTGGGACGCTGTGTCCACACCGGCAGGTTCGCTTCGCGCATTCTGCGTTGGACGCCCGATGGGTCGAACCGGGCCCAGAGGTAACGCGTTACTTCGGAATCGCCGGCCGCCGTCCGATAGCGGTATTGCTGCACCAGCGACGGCGCCTCGTCGAGAATCTCGCGCGCCGCCGGCTGACCGGCAACCGCACGGTTGCCGCTGACACGTCCCAGCACAACGGCCAAGAGTTCGGACAAGGCCGCATTGCGCGTCTCGCTACCCTCATCGGACACCTGTGTCTCGGCCACAAAAAGATCCGCCGAATCAACCGCCATCGCGCACGCAGACGACAGCAACAGCAGTGTGCCGGAGATCAGTCTGATGAAACGAAAATGCATACTGCCCAGTGTACCAGCCCAGCCGCCGCGAGCGAGACACCCGGGTCCTGGCGGCGGCGCAATGGGTCTAGCCTGGAAATCTCACCGATTTGCAGGCTAGGTGGATCGCCCTCACCGCCGGTCACTCCAATCGCTGGTGGCCGATTTAACAACTAGCCGTTGACCGGCTGCTAAAATGTCGGCTTTGGCGATTGCAGCGGAGTCAGCCTTGAGCGAGCAACCCCCGAAGCCTGCCGACGGCCTGAGCTATGCCCAGGCAGGCGTTAACATCGATGCCGGCAACGCACTGGTCGAGCGCATCAAGCCGATCGTCAAGAATACCTTTCGACCCGGCGTGCTGACCGGTCTCGGGGGCTTCGGTGCCCTGTTCGAACTGCCGATCGGGCGCTACCGTGAACCCGTCTTGGTGTCCGGCACCGACGGGGTCGGCACCAAGCTCAAACTGGCGATACAGATGGGCCGGCACGACACCATCGGCATCGACCTGGTCGCCATGTGCGTCAACGATATCGTGGTGGCCGGCGCTGAACCGCTGTTCTTTCTCGACTATTACGCCACCGGCAGGCTTGATCTGGATACCGCGACCGCGGTGATCGGCGGGATCGCACGCGGCTGCGAACTGGCCGGCTGCGCGCTCACCGGCGGCGAGACGGCCGAGATGCCCGGCATGTACGGGGGCGAAGACTATGACCTGGCCGGATTCGCCGTCGGCATCGTCGAGAAGGCAGCCCTGTTGACCCCCACGCGCGTCGCCGTCGGCGACGTCCTGCTAGGGCTTGCCTCGTCAGGGCCGCACTCCAACGGTTACTCATTGATCCGCAAGGTCCTGGAGGTCAGTGAGGCGCCGCTCGACCAGGGCCTGGGGGAGGCCACACTGGGTGAGGCGTTGCTCGCGCCGACCAGGATCTATGTCAAGGCGTTGCTCGCGCTGCTCGCCGACACGGAGGTGCACGCCCTGGCGCACATCACCGGTGGGGGGCTGACCGAAAACCTGCCGCGCGTCCTTCCGGCTCACAGCGGCGCGGAGATCGCTCGCGACAGCTGGACTATGCCGACCGTGTTCGACTGGCTGCAGACCGCGGGCAACATCGAGGACGCGGAGTTGCTGCGCACCTTCAACTGCGGCATCGGTATGGTGGTCTGCGTCCCCGCCGCTGTCGCCGATCGCGCCACCGTGATACTGGAGTCGGCAGGTGAGCAGGTTCACCGGATCGGGACGATCGTCCCGAGCGAGGATCCCGCGCCCAGCGTTCGCTACCGATGACGCCAGCCCCCGCGAGGCTGCCGGTGGTGGTGCTGATCTCCGGCAGCGGCACGAATCTGCAGGCCCTTATCGACGCGGTTGCGACTGGGCAGCCGTTCGAGATCTGCGGAGTGATCAGTAATCGGCCGGCTGCACCCGGGCTCGGGCGCGCAACCGCCGCGGGCATCCCGGTGCGCGTGGTCGATCACACCCGGTTCCCCGACCGCGCCCGCTTCGACGACGCGCTAGGCGACGCCATCGCGGCCTTCTCGCCCGGGCTGGTTGTATTGGCAGGTTTCATGCGTATCCTGAGCGATGCAACGGTCAAACGCTTTGCCGGTCGAATGTTGAACATCCATCCCTCGCTGCTACCCCTTTTTCAGGGCCTGCATACCCATCGCCGGGCGCTCGAGGCCGGCACCGACGAACACGGCGCGAGCGTGCACTTCGTGACCACGGAGCTGGATGGCGGACCGGTGATCGCGCAGGCCCGTGTCCCGGTGCACGCGGACGACAACGAGGCGACCCTGGCGGCCCGCGTCCTGGCGCGCGAGCACGAGCTGTTGCCGCGGGTCGTCAGCTGGTTCGCGCAGGATCGGCTGGCGATGCGCGGTGACCATGTCTGGTTCGACGGCGCACCCTTGGGCCGGCCGGTACAGTGTTGAAGACGCACCATCTGGTGGCCGGCATGGCGCTGTCGCTGCTGCTCGGCTGCACGCCCCCGCCGCAGACCCTGAGCCAGCCTATGGCGGTCGAGGCGACTTACCGTCTTTTGTTCAACGAGCAGTTGGTTGGCATGGCACTGTTCGCGCTGGAGATTCACGCCGACGGCAGCTACCAGCTCGAGGCGTTCACCAGCCCGGCCGGAAAGATGCGCCAGGCCGCGGGCCATGAGGTGCTCGAGATCAGTCGCGGCACCATCGATGGCACCGGGATACGGCCACAGCGCTTCGAGCACAGCGTCATGCAGGACGAAAACATCGAGGTCGTCGAACTGCAGTTCGACTGGGATGGGCAGGCGCTACAGCTGCGCGGCCGCAACGGCACGCAGCGTGTCGCCCTGCTACCTGACACGCACGACAGACTGAGCTATCTGCTCGCTGCAAACCGGCTTGCGGCGGGCAGCGGTACCGCACAGTCGATTAAGGTCGCGACGCTGGATTCCACCGACGACGTTCGGCTCGAGGCCGACGGGAGAGAGAGAGTCACTGTCCCGCTGGGGACCTATCCGGCCAGAAGGGTGCGCAGGATCGCGCCTACCGTGGAGGAAGACCGGGTGCTGTGGTTCGACACCACATTGAGCCCCCTGCCGCTGCGGGTGCTGCACGAGGCGGACGGCAACCGCGTCGAGATGCAGCTGGAGTCACTCAACGGGCGTCCGAGCGGTCCTCGCTGATCCGGCTGGCGAGCGGACCACTCTGGCCGCGGTACTTCGCATCGTCCCGCTGGGTATAGGGTCGCTGCGCCGGGCCGGTCAGCGTCTCGAAGCTCATCGCGCCGATCGCCATCCCCGGCCGCATGGCCAGCGGCAGCTTTCCGGAATTGAAGAACTCGAGCACGATATTGCCGCTCCAACCCGGATCGATGCGATGTGCCGTGACGTGCACCATCAGTCCCAGTCTGGCCAGGCTTGACCTCCCGTCCAGCCAGCCCACCAGGTCGTCCGGCAGGGTGATGGCCTCGAGGGTGATTCCCAGGGCCAATTCGCCAGGATGCAGGACGAAGGTCTCGTCCCCGCTGATGTAGACTTCGTCGCCCATCACCTTCTCGACCGCCTGGTCTACCTGTTCACGCGAACCGGACAGATCGATATAGGCTATGGTGTGCGAGCTGAACACGCGAAAGCGGTGCCCCAGACGCAGATCGACGCTGACGCCACTGATCACGCGGTCATCCGGGCGTGGGTCGATACGGATGCGCTCCTCTTCCATTGCAGCGATGATGTCCCTGTCGCACAGTCTCATGGTCTCAAGGCCTCCCCTGGGGCAGTGCAGCTTGCGAGTCTACAATACCAGCCTGTCGGACTTGACGCTGTTTGGCTGCGGCGATTCCCATCGACAGGTGGGGTCAATTGCAGCACGGCCGCGTTCCACAAGGTGGTGTCGGGGTAGTTAGAGAGCATAAGCGACAAGGTGCCCGAGCAGATCACGAGCGATAGCGTCGGCGACCTACAGACGCAACTGCGCTCGCGCTGGGCCGTGAACTCATCATTCCGGGCATATTCCGCACCATCTTTCAGACGATCGGCGTCGGCGAGCGCCAGGCGCCGATCTTCCATGCCTGTCTGAGGCGTCACATCCGGCTGGACGAAGATTTCCACGCCCCACTGTCGCTGCGTCTGCTCGACGGGCTATGTGGCGACGATGAGGCGCGCCGGTGGGACGCGATCGCGGCCGCCGAACAGGCCGTGATGGCGCGCCTGCGATTCTGGGACGGCGTAAAATCCGCCATCCGCGATCGGCGGGCGTTACCCCGAACGACTAGTGATTGAAAACCGACTGCAGGCGTTCGATCATGCCGCCTGGTGTCCCCGCGCAGCCTGGGCGACACTGCCTCGAAACCCGATTAACCCCTACCGGGCATCGAACCATGACGCTGTTTTCTCTTGCCGCCTTTGCGGTGGCCATGGCGGCACTCGCGGCAACGCCGGGACCCGGGGTATTTGCGACCGTGGGCCGGGCACTGGCCTCGGGCTTTCAGCATGCCGCGGTCGTGGTCCTGGGTATCGTCATCGGTGATCTGATCTTTGTGATGTTCGCGGTCTACGGCCTGGCCGCGGTCGCGCAGTGGATGGGCGACTTGTTCACGGTCGTGAGATACGTCGGCGCCGCCTATCTGATCTGGCTCGGTCTGACCCTGTGGCGCAGCACCCCGGGGAAATCCGCCGTCGCTGCCGTCGCCGAGCCCGCCTGGTCGCAGAACCTGATCAGTGGCCTGCTGATCACCCTCAGCAACCCCAAAGTGATCCTGTTCTACCTCGGTTTTCTGCCGGCGTTCGTCGACCTTACCCGCCTGGACGGCCTCGACATCGTGCTGCTCGCCGCCGTGGTCACGCTTGTGCTCGGGAGCATCCTGCTGGCCTACGCCTACGCTGCTGCCAACGCCCGCGAGCTGTTGCTCGACAGCTCGGCGACGCGCCTGCTAAACCGCATCGCCGGCAGCTTGATGATCATCACCGGCGGTGTTGTCGCCACCCGGGGCTGAGTGGCTTGGCCCGTCACGGTCCGCGATGGTGTGCGCCTCCGAGTGCGTCAGATGGGGGTGATTGCGCAACACATAGCCCGCGTTGTGCAAGTCGATAATGGCGTTATGCAAATTGGTGCGCAGCGCGACGTTCACCGAGCTCAGGTGTTGTGCGAGATGGTTCATCGAAACCTCGACATGGCGGTCGCAGACGGCTACCGGCATCTGCAGGCGCTCGGCGATACTGAGAAAGGGATCCAACGGTGCAACGTCGGTCGCCGGCACTGCGGGCACGTGGTTTTGGTGATCGGCCAAATCTTCCTTCGGCACCTGCGACAGGCGATGCAGAAAACGCTCCGCCCAGACGGGCTCTACGCCATCCTCCTTCCGTATCACTGCCGAGACGACAGAGACCACCGCCTGGCCCGCGGGCTGATCGGGCGTGCAGGACAGCACGGCCGCCATCAGATCGCGCTGCGCCTCGCTGAGCTGCGCAGCCTTGTAGCCGCTCATACTGAAGGCGCCGTCGTCCGCAAGGTGTCGCACGAAGCACTCCGTGACGCAGTAGTAGCGCGACGTATAGTGAAACAGCTCTTCGGCGAATCCGCCCCATGCGGCATCGAAGGCGGGATAGCGGTGGCCGTCGATATTGATTGAATCGGTCACCGAGCCGCTCCGTCGGCGGATCAGACCGGGCTTTCCACACGTGGACCGGCCGCACAGACCACCTCTGCGACCTCGTCCCGGTAGTTGGCGAAGTTTTCGTGAAACATTGCAGCGAGCTTCGACGCCTGGGCGTCATAGGCGGCGCGATCGGACCAGCTGTCGCGTGGGCGCAGGATATGGTCCGGAACACCCGGGCAGGACTCCGGTACGGCGAACCCGAAGACCGGATCCTCCCAGGTCGGCACATCGTCGAGTTTGCCGTCCAGTGCAGCATTGACCATCGCGCGCGTGTGCGGAATCGCAATGCGCTCCCCCGTGCCGTAGGCGCCGCCAGTCCAGCCGGTATTAATGAGCCATACATCGGCCTTGTGCCTATTGATGCGATCGCCCAGCAACTCCGCGTAGCGCCGCGGATGCAGCGGCATGAATGGTGCGCCGTAGCAGGCGCTGAATACCGGTGATGGCTCGGTGACCCCTTTCTCGGTTCCCGCGACCCGCGCGGTGTAGCCGGAAATAAAGTGATACATCGCCTGCTCCGGCGTCAGCCGCGAGATCGGCGGCATCACGCCGAACGCATCGCACGTCAGAAAAATCACGTTGTGCGGATGCCCGCCCACGCCATCCAGTGTCGCATTGGGGATCGCACTGATGTGATACGCGCCGCGCGTATTCTCGGTCAGAGAGCTATCGTCGAGATCGAGCGAGCGGCTGCCTGCGTCCATGGTGACGTTCTCCAGCACGGTGCCGAAACGCTGCGTCGTCGAGTAGATCTCGGGCTCGTTCTCCGCCGAGAGCTTGATCATCTTGGCGTAGCAGCCGCCTTCGAAGTTGAATATGCCGTTGTCGCTCCAACCATGCTCGTCGTCACCGATCAGCGTGCGCGCCTGATCCGCAGAGAGCGTCGTCTTGCCGGTCCCGCTGAGGCCGAAAAACAGCGCCGTCTTTCCGTCGGCGCCAATATTGGCCGAGCAGTGCATCGGCAATACGCCCCGGTCCGGGAGCAGAAAATTCATCACCGAGAAGATCGATTTCTTGATCTCACCGGCGTAACTGGTACCACCGATCAACACCAGGCGCTGGTGGAAGTTGACCAGGATGAATGTCTCACTGCGCGTGTGATCCTGGCTCGGGACGGAGTGAAATCGCGGCGAATCGATAACGGTGAAATAGGGCTCATGATCCACAAGCTGCTCCCGCTCCGGCTGGATGAACAGATTGCGCGCAAACAGGCTGTGCCAGGCGTATTCGGTAATGATCCGGATCGGCATACGGTAGTCGGGATCGGCGCCGGCGTAGCAGTCCTGCACATACACATCCTTCATCTGCAGATAGGACCCCATGCGTTGATGCAGGATCTCGAAATTCTGCTCCGGGATCGGCTTGTTTATGGTGCCCCACCAGATCTGGTCATGGCTCTCGGCCTCATCGACGATAAACTTGTCGTTGGCGGAACGGCCGGTGTGGTGACCAGTGCGCACGACCAGTGGCCCCAGATGTGACAACGAACCCTCGCGGCGGCGCAGCGCGTGCTCGTACAGCGCCGCGGTCGGCAAATTCCAGAAGATTTCGTTGAGATTGTAAAGACCGTGGCCCTCCAAGCCACGCGTCGACCGATCGGGACCTGTACTGAACATCGCGTTTACCTCCCCAGATAAGGACCGTGCGTGGCATGCCCCATTTCAGCTCAGCCACACCGGGTAACTGCACCGAAGTGTGGCACAAGGACTCGCGTCGCCCGCAATTTAATGATTTCCTGTGTGGCCAACGCAAATACCCTGCCAAATGGGCGCAAATCGACGTTGTGCTACACAAGCCGGCCGGAAATGCAGAAACCCCGCCCTGCGGGGTTTCCGTGCGCATCGCCGGATCAGAGGTCGCCGAGTTTTCCCATCTCTTTGGCGACCAGGTAATAAAAGGTCACGCGCTGCTTCTGGTGAGCACTCTTCATGGTCTCGCACACGCGCTTGATCACCGCGTCGGCCGCCGCGACATCCGTCGCGCCGAGCTTTTTCATGCACCATTTCTCACGTACGCGATCCAGCTCAGATTCATCTGAGCACGAGACCAGCGAGGCATCTTTACTGCGCAGCGCAATGCCCAGGTGCTTCACGATCTTGTCGACCACTGCGGCATCTGCACCCGCATCGAAGTGTTTTACGTCCCCCAGATAATCAGTCATCTCTTCCCCCTCTGTTGACAGGTAGTAGCGAAGTCAATCTTCGCTCTTAGTTTCGATCACCCACGCAGCTGGACTTCCTCCGAAGACCCGGCGGACCCGCCCCGCATCGCATACCGGGACCCGATTCTTGCCGCTCCAGCGGGTGGGGTCAATGACAACGCAGACGATGCAGCACGACCTCCGGCGGGCAATTCAGACGGACCGGCACGATGCAGGTGCCCGCACCCACCGAGGTAAAGCCCTGCATCTGCCGATAGTTCCACGCCCCGGACCCCATGTAGCGCGGGCACTTCGCATCCAGGGTCAGCGGGATGCCGCCCGGAAGACAGATCTGTCCACCGTGCGTGTGCCCACACAGCATCAGGTCGAATCCGGCGTGCGCTGCCTGTCGGTAGATCTCCGGGGTATGCGACAGCAGCATGGACGGCGCCTCCGGCGGGACCTCGGCGGCTGCAGTGGCGACACTGTCGACGCGGTAGTAATGGGCGTCGTCGACGCCGACCAGGAACAGCGCGTCGTCTCCCCGTTTGATCTCGATGTGTTCGTTGAGCAACATTCGAATTCCCATCGACTCCATGCCGGGTAGCATGCGAATACTGTCGTGGTTGCCGAATACCCCGTACACGGGTTGCGAGAGCTGGGTGCATAGCCCGCGCATGGCGTCGAGTGCCGGTTCATGCGGACCGTGAGTCTGGGCGCGGTAATCACCGGTCAGGACGCAGATGTCATACTCCAGCCCAGTCACCAATTCGGCCAATGCCGCGATCGCCGGCGGATTCAGGTCGGCATGCAGATCGGTCAGATGCAGCAGCGTGAAGCCGTCGAACGCGGCAGGCAGACGCGCAATGTGGACTTCGTTCCGCCGCACCTGAATCTTCAGGGTGTTGCGATGGCCGATCCAGTAGAGGCCGGACAGGCGCAGCGCATATTCGATCAGCGCGTGCGCGGAGTACCAGTTTTCCGGATGAAAGAAATTCAAGCCCCCGCCGAACACCCGCGGTTCCTTTTCTGACTCGATGCCGAGGCGCTGACGGGCATGCACCGGGCCGAGGCGCTGTTGGAGCAGTTGCAGGATATCGTCTTGCATGGCTGACTGTTCAGATAGTCCGCCGTGTGCGGATCCCAATGCTCAAGTCTAGCTCGCGCGCCCGTCGCGGGTCAGCGGCTACCATCGTTAGCGCACCCGCAGGCGGCCAATAACCGCACAAGCTGCCGGGAACACCCTTGTACCGAACCCGCAGGAGATTGCTACATTCCGGAGGCACGCGTCAGTCAATCACGAGGACAACCATGCACAAGACCGCCATTATTACCGCCGCTCTGATCGCCGCCACCGGCGCCGCCCAGGCGGAAGAACCCGAGAATTACATCAAGTACCGCCAGGCCATGATGTCGGCCATCGGCGGCCACACCGGCGCCGCCGGCCAGATCGTACGGGGCAAGGTGACGCCCGCGGGCGCGCTGGCGATGCATGCCGACGCACTGGCTGCATTGAGTGCCGATATTAGCAGCCTCTTCCCAGAGGGATCCGACTTCGGCGAGACCAGGGCCAAGGAGGAGATCTGGAGCGACCGGGCCGCATTCGACAAGGCCGCAGTTGATGCGAAGACCGCCACCGTCGCCTTCGCCGCCGCTGTCGCGGCTGGCGATAGTGAAAAGATCGAGGCGGCCTATCGAGACGTGGGCGAGTCTTGCAAGACCTGCCACAAACAGTTCCGCCAGAAAAAGAACTGAGCTGTGACGCCCTGGCCGCTGCTGATCCTGCTCGCGGGGTCGGCCGCCGCATACGCTGACGATGGGGAATACCTGTTCCATGCAGCCGGCTGCCTCGCCTGCCATACCGCAAAGGACGGCGAGCCACTCGCGGGTGGACGGCCTTTTGAGACGCCCTACGGGACATTCTATGCGCCGAACATCAGCCCGGATCGAGAGACCGGCATCGGGGCCTGGTCGCGGGGCCAATTCATTGACGCGTTGAAACACGGCACCGCGCCAGATGGCGGCGCCTATTATCCGGTCTTCCCCTATCCCTCCTATCGCCGGATGACGGATGCCGATGCGGGCAAGATCTTCGACTATCTGCAGACCCGGACGGCGCGGTCGCGGACCAACCGTGAACATGACACGCCCTGGTGGCTGTTCCGCTGGATGATGAAGCTCTGGCAGTGGTGGGCCCTGGACGAGCCGCCGCCCGCGCCAATCGATCCGGAACTCGAGCGCGGGCGCTACCTGGTCGAAGCCCTCGGCCACTGCGGCGAATGTCATACCCCGCGCAACTGGCTCGGGGTGTCGATTCGGTCGCGCTATCTGGCCGGGACAGACTTTGGCCCGGAGGGTGAGAAAGTGCCGAATATTACGCCTGACCGTGCCGACGGTATCGGCAAATGGGATGCCGAGGATCTGGCCTACTTTCTGGAGACCGGCCAACTACCCGACGGCGACTACACGGGCAGCCTGATGGCCGACGTGGTCGACAACACCACCTCGAAACTGCGCGCCGCGGATCGGCAGGCGATGGTCAGCTACCTGCGTGCAGTCGAGGGACTCCCAGGACCCTGAGCAGTGGCATCGGCGCCATCCCGACACGGATCCCTGCGGCTACGGTTGACGACAAAGCCGGCACACGGAAAAATATCCCCATTAGATTTTGCTAATGGAGCCTCGATATGCCCAGTTACGATTACCATTGTGCGGCCAATGGCCGCGTGGTGGAGGTCCGCCACACCATGAGCGAGAAACTCACGACCTGGGGCGAAGTCTGCGCGCAGGCGGGCCTCGACCTGGACGGGACCCCGGCAGATGCCAAGGTAGACCGCCTGATCACCGGTGGCGCAGTGGTATCCAGTGCCTCGTTATCGAACCCGGAGGCACCGGCCTGCGGTGCGGGTGGCTGCGCGGGCGGGATGTGTGGCCTGACATGACTTGTCGATGACCTTCTGAACGTCGCCGTTGCGGTAGTAGACCGAGCGATAATCCGCGAAGGTCTCCACATCGACCCAGACGATGCGCTCGTCACAGCCCAGGCCGACTCCGCGACCGAGCGGCCTGCGATTGGGCAGTTGCCGGGCAGCCGTTCCCCGCTGCGTCGCGTCTCTCATGCGCTGGTTCGATACAGGCGCAGAAAGTCATCCACCACGCGCTGCAGATGCGTCTCGAGCTCATCTTGCGCGACCGATTCACGCAGCCCAAGCCACAGCCGCAGCTGATCCATGCCGACCGCGGTACTCAGCAGCTGCATCGCCGCATAAAGCAGATGCCCCTGATCGATCTGCAGTCGCCCCTTTGCGGCCTGCGCCTTCAAGAAGGCACAAACGGCGGCCTCGGTGCGGCGCGGCCCGCTATCGAAGAACAACTCGGCGATGCGCGGCTGACTGGCCGACTCAGCCATCACCAGCCGATGCATCGCAATCACCTCGGGATCGAACAGCAGGTCGACGAAGCGGCGAGTTAGGGTCAACAGGGCGGCACGCGGGTCCGAGTCGTCGACCTCGGTCGTCTCGTCGAAGCCATAACCCGCGACCTTGGCGCGGATGCAGGCCTTAAACAAGGCCTCCTTGCTGGCGAAGTGGCTGTAGACGGTCTGCTTGGAGACCCCGGCGCGCTGCGCGACCTCGTCCATCGAGGTGCCCTGAAAACCCGACGCCAGAAAGCGCTCCCCGGCGGCATTCAAGATGGCCTCGGCCTTCTGTTCGCTCTTCGGCCTCCCGGCCCTTACCGGGGCGGGGTGTCACGGCAGGGGCTGGATGAGGCACGCGAGGCACAACGCATGGCGGCCGCCACGGTGGCACTGGCAAAGCAGCGCATCGCCTCGATCACCGTCGAGTTGAGCAAGACCAGACTGTATGCGCCCTTCGCGGGAAACTTGGTAGAACGACTCGCGGACGAGGGCCAGGTGCTGGTTACCGGCGACCCTGTGGTGCGCATCCAGGAACGCGCCACACCGGAGATCCGCGTCGGCATCGCCGGCCGCGTCATCGACCAGCTGCGGCCCGGCGAACGTTACACCCTGACTTGGCGAGATCGTCCTTTTAGCGCCCGCCTGCGGGTGCTCCTGCCGCTGCGCGCCGCGATTACCCGCACCGTCGATGCGCTGTTCGACCCCATCGACGTCGACCTCGCGCTGCTGCCGGGTGACATCGTCACCCTGGACCTCGCGACGTCGATCTACGAGCCGGGCATCTGGCTTCCGATCGATGCGCTGAGCGAGGGCGAACGCGGCCTGTGGAGTGTCTACGTCACCGGCAAGGCTGATGGTGAGAAACCGCCGCCGGGGATCGCGGCGACCCATCGGGTCGTCCGGCGCAGAGTCGATGTCCTCTATCAGGAGGCAGACCGGGTCTTCTTGAACGGCGCGCTGAGCACCGAGGAACGCGTGATTACCGGCGGCCTGCAACGCATCGTCGCCGGTCAATGGGTGCGCCTGGGCCCCATCCCGAACGCACGGGAGGGCGGCCGTCATGACTGAGGCCCGGCATCCCTCACAGGGGCTGTTTGCCCGCAGTCGGCACCTGCTGATCCTGAGCATCTGCATGCTGGCGGTGGCGGGCGTGTCGGCGCTGCGAACACTGCCGCGGATCGAGGATCCGCGCATCACCACGCGCAATGCCACCATCATCACTCCCTATCCCGGGGCCTCTGCAAGTCGCGTGGAGGCCCTGGTCTCGAAGAAGATCGAAGACAGACTGCGCGAGCTGTCGGAGATTAAGCACATCGAGTCGACCTCACGCAACGGCATTTCGGTGGTCGCGGTCGAGCTGCAGGATTGGGTGACCGCCAAAGACAATGAGCAGATCTTCTCCAAGGTGCGCGACCGGCTCGGTGACGCAGCCGTCGCACTGCCCGCGGGAGCCGGCCCGCCCGTGTTCGACGACAAGCGCGGCGCGGTGGCCTTTTCGATGATCCTCGGTTTGGCCTGGCGGCCATCGGGCGATACCGAACTCGGCATCCTCAATCGGCACGCCGAACGGCTCGCCAACCTTCTGCGCAATGTGCCAGGCAGCGAGCAAGTGGTGCTGTTCGGCGCAGCGGCAGAAGAAATCCAGGTGGACGTCGATGCCGCCGAACTGGCCGCCCTGGGTATGACGACGGCTGATGTCGCGGCACGCCTGGCGGCCGCCGATGCGCGTCGCACCGCCAGTACGCTGCGCCAGGGACATCGCGATCTGCCCCTGGAGCTGCGCGGCGCATTCGACTCCATCGCCCGCGTGGCCGCTGTTCCACTGGCTGCGAACGACCGAGGCGGTCTGATATCGCGCGCTGACATCGCGAGCATACGCAAGAACTGGGCGAATCCCCCGGAGCAGATTGCACTGCACAACGGCGAGCGCAGCGTGCTGGTTGCGGTGCGCACCGAGGACGGCGTTCGACTGAACCACTGGGCCGAGGACGCACACGAGGAGATCGCACTGTTTAAATCGGCGCTCGATCCCGGCGTGCAGTTAGAGACGGTGTTCGATCAGAGTCGCTACACCGAGGCACGCCTCGGCGGCCTCGCGGTCAATCTGCTGGCCGGGGCGGCAGTGGTCGTGGTGGTGGTCCTGTTCATGATGGGTTGGCGCTCGGCGCTGATCGTCGGCTCGGCGCTGCCACTGTCCGCCGGCGCCACGCTGTTCGGCCTAGGCGCGTTCGGCGAGCAGATCCATCAGATGAGCATCTTCGGCATGATTATCGCGACCGGCCTGCTGATCGACAACGCCATCGTCATGACCGACAACGTCGTCGCCCGACGACGCGCGGGCGCCTCCGCCACCGAGGCGGTCAGCGGTGCCATCCAACACCTGTTTTCGCCGCTGTTCGCATCGACGTTCACCACGGTGCTCGGTTTCCTGCCGATCTTTCTGCTGCCCGGCAACGTCGGTGATTTCGTCGGTCCGATCGCGATGGCGGTGGTGCTTGCGCTGATCGCCTCCTTCGCGTTGGCGATGTCCGTGATCCCGGCGCTGGCCGGCCTGCTGACCGAGACGGAGCAACGCACCGGCCGCCGCTGGTGGCGCAATGGGGTAAAGAGCCACGCCTTGACCCAGGGTTACCGCGGCCTGTTGCGGCGGGCCCTGCAGCGACCCGTGACGACCCTGGTGTTGACCGCCGCCCTGCCGCTCACCGGCCTCCTGCTCGCCGGAGGACTGGGGATGCAGTTCTTTCCACCGGCCGACCGCGATCAACTCGAGGTGCAGGTCTGGATGCCGAGCGGCACGACGATACACCATACCGCGCGCCGCCTGCATGAGATCGAGGCGGCGATCCGAGAACACCCGGGCGTCGAGGCCGTCACCTGGGTAGCCGGCGCGAGTTCGCCACCCGTCTATTACAACCAGCTGCGCGAACAAGACAACCACCCGGGCTATGCGCGCGGCATCATTAAGGTCGCCGACGCGTCGACGGCCAAGTCCCTGGAGGGCGGGCTGCAACGGCACTTGACGGAGGGCTTTCGTGACGCCCAGGTGGTAGTTCGGGCCTTTGGACAAGGACCACCGATCAGCGCCGCGATCGGCTTCCGAATCATCGGGCCAGAGACGGATCAGTTGCGCCGTCTGGGGGAACGGCTGAGGGCGGTGCTGCATCGGCATCCGGAAGTGACCACGACCCGCGCATCAATTCTCGGCGGCGAGCCGAAGCTCTGGCTCGCCGCCGATGAACACGCAGCGCGCCTGGCCGGCCTGACTCTCGGCGACGTCGCCGCGCAGTTCCAGGCCGCACTCGATGGCCGCATCGGCGGACGCGTCCTCGAGGACCTAGAAGACCTCCCGGTGCGCATTCGTTATGCGCCCGAGCAGCGCCGCACGCTCGATCAGACCAGTACCCTGCGTCTCCGCACCCCGGGAAGTGACACCTGGATTCCGGCCACCGCGTTGGGCGAAATGAAGCTGCGGCCGGAACCGGCGAGCATCACCCGACGCAATGGCGAACGGGTCAACCATATCCATGGCTTCCTGCGACAGGGCACGTTGCCGATCAAGGTAACACGCGCGGTGCAGTCCCAGCTGGATGCCGGAATCCTGAACCTCCCGCCCGGATACCGCGTCGAGGTGGCCGGCGACAGCGCCGAGCAGCAGGAGGCGATCCGTCAGCTGCTCGCCTACGTGCCGCTACTCGCTACGCTGATGATCGGTTCGCTCGTGCTGTCTTTTGGCTCCTTCGCCCTGGCCGGATTGATCGCCATCGTGGCCGTGTTTTCGGTGGGTCTGGGTCTGCTGTCGCTGTCGGTCGGTGGTTACCCACTCGGCTTCAATCCGATAATCGGCAGCGCAGGACTGGTCGGTGTGGCCATCAATGGCAGCATCGTCGTACTGGCGTCGATTCGTGGCAATCCACTTGCGCGCCGCGGGGACCCGGCTGCGATGATCGACGAGACCGTCGCCGCCACGCGCCACATCCTGTCGACCACGCTGACGACCATCGCCGGCTTCATGCCGCTGCTGCTGTTCAGCGGTGGTGACTTCTGGCCCCCGCTCGCGGTGGTGATCGCCGGCGGCGTCGGACTGAGCGGACTGCTGTCGCTGCTGCTGACACCGGCGGTGTATCTCCTGATGCAACGGCGCAAAGTGCGCGTCGACCACGGATGGGCGCAGAGTGCGCCTTGAGTACCGACAGGGGTCAAGTCGGCTTGTCCATTGCGGATGGCGGTGTTTGAGGACTACCAAGGTCGGTGATGAAAAGGCCCCGCGCGAACGCGGGGCAACATCGGAGGAGACCGATAACGCACAGGGACCGTGAGAACGTTCACCGTGTGCAGGCCGACACTACGCGGGCAAGCACCAGCGGGTCATTGCGATTTCGCAAGCACTGATCGCTAGCCTGCATGTTGCACCAGTCGGTCGTGGACGGGCGCGAATGAATCGGCAGAGATGCGGCGAAAGTCATATTCGCAGCGCTTTCTCGAAGGAACAGTTTGTTCCCCGTCCCCGATCTATCCAGGCCCTCGCTTGTCCAGGCACGCTTGTACTTGGTCTTCACTCAAGTGGTAGCTATGGCTACCACTTTCGCTCCAGCCCGGCGTCCAAACGCACCTGGCCGGCGCGATCATCCCGGATACTGGGTAGAGTCGACGACTGGCGCGGTAACCACGGGTCCAGGGGAGTAGCCGTTGCCGGCGGCTTTCGCCACGTACCGGTGCCTCAATCCGGACCATAGTCCCGTTTCCAGTCGCCGCTCATCGCACCGGACGTGCGGATTTCCCGCATCCGGCGCTCGGACGAGGTCTCATGCCTTCGCCTACGGAAAGTTCTGCGTACGCACCGTCAGTCGCTGCAACCCCAAATCCCCATGGAGGTACTCGTCAGGAAAGCGTGCCGTCCCCTGACCCGACTGTTTGTGTTTCTTGCATAACCACCGGCGCAGCCGCTCGGTCGCGTGGCGGTCTACCGCCCTGTAGGCTTTGCTGACCGGCCCCAAGGAAAAGTAGTTGGCCCAACCGACAAGGAGTCGGTTCAGTGCGACAACTTGCTCCTCGGGTTCTTTCAGCAGCCATCGGCGTCTGGTCGCCTCGCTGATCGTGCGGCATACCTTCCGGATGCTCTTCGTCGATGGGCGCGTGCCAATATAGGCCCGCCCCGTCTGCGTCGAGTAGCACCGCCCGAAGGTATAACCCAGAAAATCGAAGTGCTCCTGCGGTAGCCGGCAACGCCCAGTCTTCGTTTCGTTGACCGTCAGCTTGAGCCGCTCCATCATCATCCGCATGGCCGCCATGGCCGACTCACCCGTCCCTCGGCAGCAAATGACAAAGTCATCGGCAAAATTGACGATCCGGGCCTGAAGACGATCCTCCAGTCCCAACGTTTTCCACCCCAGCAGGAAACGGCGCATGTACAGGTTGCTGAGCAGCGGCGAGATCGGTGCCCCTTGCGGGATACCGCGCTTGCTATCCTTCGCCCGTGTGGTGCGTTTCCTTCGACCACGCCCGTCATCCTCTTCGACCGCCACCACCAGCCACTGCTTGATCAAAGCCAGGACGTGGCGATCACTGATCCGCCGCGCCACGCTCTGCATCAGCTCAGCGTGTGGGATCGCGTCAAAGTAGCCTGACAGATCCGCATCAATGACGTCCGTGTAACCCGTGTTGAGCAACTTGTGGACATGGCGCACCGCATGATGGGCGTTGCGTCCTTCCCGATAGGCATACTGCGCCGGTTGCAGGTCGGCCTCGAAGATCGGTGACAGTACTAACACCGCCGCCGTCTGGACCACCCGATCACGGATCGTGGGTATGCCTAACGGCCGCTGCTTGCCGTTCGGTTTGGGGATATAGACCCGGCGCACCGGACTCGCCCGGTAGCGCTTCTCCTTCAAGGCTTGCGCCCGCTCACCCAACCACCGCTCGACCCCGTACGCCTCGATCTGCGCGAAGTCCTCACCGTCTACCCCCGGCTTGCCCCCATTACTGCGGGCCAGCCGAAAGGCGTGGGCGAGAATGTCTCCCCGGTAGATCTTGTCGTACAGGGCATAGAAACGAAAATCGGGCGACTCCTTCGCTTTCGCATGAAGTGCCTGCTGAAGTTTCTGTAGCTTTTCCGGAGCTTGTAGGCCCATGCCAGTCTCCTCTACCTCACCTCTTTTAACACTGCCCTCGAACTGAGGCCCCTTCCCTCCACCGGCATTACCCGGCCTCAACGGTAATACGGGCCTCCCGCCACCCCAGTCGGCCCGGCCTGGCCCTCGCGGGTTGCCGGTTGGCGCACACGCCGCGCCTCCATCTGGGGCTTCCCGTGTTGCGTCGTTCTCCCTTGTACATGCATGCCGTCGCCACTACCCCGGCGGAACCACTGGGTGCGTTCATCGCTCGCTTCCCCAGCAACAGCGGCCTTCCCCGAATTACAGGCGGGTCGGCTTCCGCATTGCCCTTTTCGAGGCCTGCTCAGCGTTCACTACTCGTTCGGCCTGCATGCTCGCCAAGTCACTAAATGACCTTCTACATCGAAGGCTTCGACTGCTTCGTTACCTCCACAGCCGCTCCGATTGCTACCGGCTGGAGCGATAGATGCCGGGTGGGAATCTCACCCACTGAGAGAACGCGCCTTTTCACGGCGCACTGCAACATGCAGGCTAGGCGGGGCCACAGGGATGGCGCAAATCCCTGCGCAATCAATGGATCTCCGATCGTCGTTCGCGCGTTAATCTTCACCACGAGTTAACCCTACAACGCATACCGCGGCGGTGATGGACCCGGGATCCGGTAGCTGCATCCTGCGCCTGACCGTGCGACAGGCAATTTGCGGACCTTTTGCAGTTCGGCACCGCCTGCGTCAGAGGGCGCGCCCGGAGAGAACGTGCTCAGAATCTTAACACTATTGTGCTGTATCGCCGGCCTGCTGACTCCGCTGGGCAACGCAGCGACGGCTGACGTCGCCGTCGCCAGCACGCCGCATGTGCAGCTGACGCTCGAGGCGGAGCAACCGTCGACGTCATCGGGTGAGACGCTGTGGCTTGGGTTGCGCTTCGATCTCATTCCGCACTGGCACGTCTACTGGCGCAATCCTGGCGACTCGGGCGAGGCACCCAAGGTGACCTGGCGTCTGCCGGCAGGGTGGCGCGCCGGGGATATCCGGTGGCCATTGCCGGCGCGCATTCCGGTCGGTCCGCTGACGAACTATGGCTACGAAGACAGCGTGACCCTGTTGGTGCCAATCTACCCCGGCGGGGCAGCGCGCGCCGGCGACAGCGCTCGGATCGGCGCGGATGTCAGCTGGCTGGTGTGTCGCGAGGAGTGCATCCCGGAGCAGGCGAGCCTGGCCATCGACGTGGCAATCGCACCCGGGCCAACGGCTGGGCCGGCGCCCGGTCGCTTCGAGACGATCCGCAGCCAGTGGCCGCTGCCCCAGGCCGGCGAGGCCGTCTATCAGAAGGCAGGAGAGTCGCTGCAGCTGCGCCTGCGTAACACTGGCTGGCCTGCCCAGCGGATCGGTGAACTGTGGTTCGCCAGCAACGACTGGGGGCCGATCGCCGCCTCCGAGGCTCAGTCCTGGTCGAGCGATGGCGACGACCTGCTGCTGAACCTGCCCCTCGGCGAGGCACCGCTGGCCCCCGCTGCCCCGTTGCGGGGCCTGCTGGTGATGACCGAGGCCGGCGAGGACGGCGCCATCACGCGCGGCTTCGACATCGTGGCCCCGGCTGCCCTCACCGCGGCAACCGATCTGACCCTGCTGCTGGCGATGGGCCTCGCGCTGCTCGGCGGCGTCCTGCTCAACCTGATGCCTTGCGTACTGCCGGTCCTGTCGATCAAGGTGCTGAGCCTGGTCGGCCAAGACCCCGCCCGCAGCACCCGGCACGGCTGGGTATTCCTGGCCGGCGTCCTGGCGACCTTTACGGCCCTGGCCTCCCTGCTGATCGGCCTGCGCTTGGCAGGCGCGGCCCTGGGCTGGGGCTTCCAGCTGCAGGAGCCCATCGTGGTGATCGGCCTGATGTACCTGATGCTGGCGCTGAGTCTGAATCTTTCTGGCGTCTATGCACTGGGGTCACGCCTGATGGGCATAGGTCAGGGCATGACCTCGAGACCCGGCCTGGGCGGCAGCTTCGCGACCGGGGTGTTGGCCGTCGTGGTCGCCAGCCCCTGTACTGCGCCGTTCATGGGCACCGCCCTGGGCTTCGCGATGACACGTCCGGCCGCTGAATCCCTGCTGGTCTTCGCCGCGCTGGGGCTCGGCTTTGGGCTGCCGGTGCTGTTGCTCAGCCTATGGCCGCGTTGGCTGCGCTGGCTGCCGCCACCCGGGGCGTGGATGGAACGCCTGCGTAACGGTCTCGCCTTCCCGATGTACGGCGCCGCTGCCTGGCTTCTCTGGGTCCTCAGTCAGCAGGTCGCGGCGGATACCCTCGCTGCCGCGCTGGCCGGTGCCCTGCTGCTGTCGTTTGCATTGTGGTGGTATGGGCAGCCGCTGCGCAGCCAACGCAGTCGCCGCTTGATCGCGGCCACTACGTTGCTGCTGAGTCTCGCGCTGGCCGCGCTGGCCGGTATGCAGCGGGCCGGTGACACCACCACACCAGTCGCCATGACCTGGAGCAGCGAGCGCGTGGCCCAGCTGCAGCGCGAGGGGCGCGCCGTTCTGGTCAATTTCACCGCCGCCTGGTGCATCACCTGCAAGGTGAACGAGCAAGTGGCGCTGGCCAGGGATACCGTACGGGATGCGCTGGCCGCGCGCGATATCGTCTACCTCAAGGCCGACTGGACCCGACGCGATGCGGCCATTACCGCAGAACTGCAGCGCCATGGGCGCAGCGGCGTGCCGCTCTATCTGCTGTACCCGCCGGGCGATGGCGCGCCACGGGTGCTGCCGCAACTCTTGACCGAAGGTCTGGTCTTACAGGCCGTGTCCGATATCTTATAAGGGGAGTAGTGATAACCATGATTAGCAAAACAACCATCGCCGCGCTGTTGCTTGCCTTCACCGCAGTCGCCCAGGCATCGGTCAAGGTGGGCCAACCTGCGCCGGTCTTCGTTGCCACCGACAGCAAGGGACAGCGCCATTCGCTCGAGGATTTCCGCGGCAAGGTCGTGGTCCTGGAATGGACCAACCACGACTGCCCCTATGTGCGTAAACACTACGGCGCGGGCAACATGCAGGCGCAGCAGCGCGCGGCCACCGAGCAGGGCGCCGTGTGGCTCTCAGTCATCTCGTCGGCGCCGGGCAAACAGGGCCATGTCAGCGGCGCCGAGGCGGATCGCCTGACCGAGCAGCGGGATGCCGCGCCGACCGCGGTGCTGATGGACACGGCAGGGACCATCGGCCGCACCTATGGCGCCAAGACCACGCCGCACATGTATGTCATCGACCGGCAAGGGACCCTGGTCTACATGGGTGGGATCGACAGCATCTCCTCGGCGAACCCGGGCGACATCCCCAAGGCGACCCAGCACGTCAGCGCGGCGCTGCAACAGGTGATGGCCGGCCAGGCGGTCAGCCAGCCAGTCACGCGGCCCTACGGTTGCTCGGTCAAATACTGACGCAAGGCGCCGGCTCGCGGCCTCAGTGGCTGAGAGCGACGATCTCCATGCGATGATTGCCGTAGGGATGTTCCTCCGAAGGACCCTGCGCCAGGATCGCGATGCCCTCGGCGATGCCCTGCCCGCGCATCCAATCGCGCAAGAACGGGGTCCAGTCCGCGGCATCGGCCGTGACCTGCAATGCATGCACTCCGTAGGAAAACTGCAGCGCCTGACAGGTCGCCGGCACCTTGCTGAACGCGACAATCCAGGTCGACAGGCGAAAACGCGTTACGTTACGCGCCATGGACCCGGACCGGGTCGGCACGCCAACTACGACCGGGTTCAGCGTGTTAACCGCGTTTTGGATGCTACGGGCGATCAATCCGGGCAGGCTCGGATGCTCGGGGATCCTGGCATCGACCGGCGCGCGTGGCCGATGGGGTTCTGTCGCTGCGGCGATCTCCGCCAGCATACCGACCGCCTCGACCGGGTAACGTCCCACGGCCGACTCGGCGGACAGCATGACGGCGTCGGTACCATCCAGGATCGCATTCGCGACGTCAGTCGCCTCGGCGCGCGTGGGGCGACGATGCGTAGTCATGGACTCCAACATCTGTGTTGCGGTAATTACCGGTTTGCCGTGTCGATTGGCCGCACGCATCAGCTCTTTCTGCACTACCGCCATCTCTGCGATCGGTAGCTCGACGCCGAGATCGCCGCGCGCCACCATCAGGCCGTCCGCCGCCTCGAGTATCTGATCGAGATTCTCAACCGCGCGTGCACGCTCGATCTTGGCGATCACAAAGGGCTGATAACCGAGTGACGCCGCCGCCTGTTTCACCGCGATCACGTCCTCGGCGGTGGAGACAAAGGACTGGCTGACGGCATCGACGCCCTGCGACAGCGCAAACGCCAGGCACTCGAGATCGCGCGCAGTGAAGGCGCTCATGCCGAGATCGATACCGGGAAGATCGAGCCCCTTGCGCGACGATAGCTCGCCACCCGCGCGTACCTCACACAAGACATTACTGCCGCTGACACTCACCACCTTGAGCGAGATCAGTCCGTCGTTGAGAAACATCTTATCGTCAGCATGCACCACCTGTGTCAGGCGTTCGAAATTGACCGAGAAACGCGTGTCATCACCAAGGATTTCGTCTGTCGTCAGGGTCACCAGCGCACCGTTCGCAAGTTCGACCTGCTCGGGCGCGAGTTCACCGATGCGTATTTTCGGCCCCGGCAGATCGGCCATGATGGCCAGCCGGCGCCCGGTCAACGTGGCGGCCTCGCGCAGGCGCGCGATGCTCGCCGCGTGCGCGGAGAAGCCCCCATGGGAAAAGTTCAGGCGGGCGACACTCATACCGGCGCGCAGCATGGCCGCGAGGGTCTCGACACTGTCCGAGGCCGGACCAACGGTACAGATCAACTTGGTCTTGTGATTCGGAAGTTGCATGGTGCGGCCTGGATAAACTGCCATGATAGTGCTGTGGATTCGTGACAGTAGCAAGACGGCGCGTTTCAGCCGCTGGCCGAACCCCGGTAAAAAAGCCCGCGCGAGGCGGGCACTGTGAAGCCGAGTCGATCGCGCGACCGGGATCAGTTGTTCTGGATCACGATGTTCGGGAACTTGGCTGCATAGCTCTTCGCCTGTCGCGAGAGCTGGGCCGCGGCCTTGCGCGCGATCTCGCGGTAGATCTGCGAAGGCCGAGATTCCGGCTCGGCGACCACGGTCGGCTTGCCCGAGTCGGTCTCTTCGCGGATGCGGGTCTCCAACGGCAGCGCGCCTAGGAAGTTCACACCGTACTGCTCGGCCATGAGCCGACCGCCGCCTTCGCCGAAGATGTGTTCTTCATGGCCGCACTTCGAGCAGATATGGGTGGACATATTCTCGACGATGCCGAGAATCGGCACCTCGACCTTCTCGAACATCTTGAAGCCCTTGCGCGCGTCCAGCAGGGCAATGTCCTGCGGAGTGGTCACAATGATCGCCCCGGACACCGGGACCTTCTGTGCCAGCGTCAGCTGCGTATCGCCGGTACCCGGCGGCAGGTCGATCACCAGGTAGTCGAGCTCTTCCCAGTTGGTGTCATTGAGCAGCTGCTCGAGCGCCTGAGTGACCATGGGGCCGCGCCAGATCATCGGTGTTTCTTCATCGATCAGGAACCCTATCGACATCGCCTGCAGGTGATAACTCATCATCGGCTCGAGGGTGTTACCGTCTTTCGACTCCGGCTTCCCGGAGATCCCGAGCATGCGCGGCTGCGAAGGGCCATAGATATCGGCGTCCAGGATGCCGACCTTGCCGCCTTCGGCGGACAGCGCCAAGGCCAGATTGACCGCCGTAGTGGACTTGCCCACACCGCCCTTGCCGGACGCGACGGCGATGATGTTCTTCACGCTGTCGATCGGCTTCAGCGATTTCTGCACCGAGTGGGCCTGGATCTTGGTCTCGAGCGTCACCTCGCAGCCGCTCACGCCGTCGAGCGCCTCAACCGCTGCCTTCACCGCAGCAGTAATCTGGTCGTGAACGCCCTTAGCGGGGAAGCCAAGCTGTAGATGGACGCCTACCTTGCCGCCGTCGATCTTCACGTCTTTCACCGACTTGGCGCTGACCAGGTCGGTCTCAAGGTGGGGTTCGATATAGGTCTTGATGGCCGCTTCGACCTGCTCTCTCGTGGGATCTGCCATAGTTTTTTCCTGCGTCACTTTTTCCGTTTGGCTGCACTCGGCCGGCAAATCTTGGGAGATCGGGTCGGGGAGTGCCTCAATTTTGAGTAGTTGGATTCTACACGAAGCCAGGCGCATAAACCCAAGCGCTTTAGTCGGGAATTAAGATCGAACCGACGCTATCCATCATCAACCTCCCGAATTCAGCGGTAACGACGCGGCACCGACGCCTGCGGGTCAACACTGCGCAGCAACGTGAGATAATACTGCGCCAAATTGCGCACCAGGCTTGTATCCCCAGATGTCTAACGTACGTCGTATTCTCGTCACTAGCGCCCTGCCCTATGCCAACGGCGCCATCCACCTGGGCCACCTGGTGGAATACATCCAGACGGACATCTGGAGCCGATTTCAGAAGATGCGGGGGCACGAGTGCTACTACGTCTGCGCTGACGATGCCCACGGCACACCCATCATGCTGCGCGCACGCGCCGAGGGCATCGGGCCGGAGGAGCTGATTGCACGAGTCTGGACCGAGCACACCGAGGACTTCGCCGGCTTCGCGGTTGGCTTCGACAATTACCACTCGACCCACTCCGACGAGAATCGGGTCTGCGCGACCACCATCTATGAGCGCAACCGCGATGCCGGCCACATTGTGCGCCGCACTATCTCGCAGGCCTACGATCCCGAGGCCCAGATGTTCCTGCCCGACCGTTTCATCAAGGGCAGTTGTCCTAAGTGTGGCGCCGAGGATCAGTACGGGGACAGCTGCGAGATCTGCGGCGCGACGTACGCACCGACCGACCTCAGGAATCCGGTCTCCGTGGTGTCCGGGGCCACCCCAATCGAGCGAGATTCTGAGCATCTGTTCTTCAAGCTGGGTAACTTCGAAAAGGTCCTGAGGGACTGGCACAAGGCCGGACATGTGCAGGCCGAGGTCGCGAACAAGCTCAACGAGTGGTTCGAAGCAGGACTCAATGACTGGGATATCTCGCGCGACGCGCCGTACTTCGGGTTCGAGATCCCGGACGCCGAGGGCAAGTATTTTTATGTCTGGCTGGATGCACCGATCGGCTATATGGCCAGTTTTCGCAACTACTGCGATCGGACAGGGGTCGATTTCAACAGCTTCTGGGAGGCCGACGCGCAGACCGAGCTGTATCACTTCATCGGTAAGGACATCATCTACTTCCATGCGCTGTTCTGGCCGGCGATCCTGCACGGCGCCGGCTACCGCAAGCCCAGCGGCGTCTATGCACACGGGTTTCTCACCGTCGACGGCGCCAAGATGTCGAAATCGCGCGGCACCTTCATCCGGGCGCGCACCTATCTCAAACACCTCAATCCGGAGTACCTGCGCTACTATTTCGCGGCCAAGCTCAGCTCACGCGTGGATGACATCGACCTCAACCTCGAGGACTTCGCCGCGCGTGTGAATGCGGACCTGATCGGCAAAGTGGTCAATATCGCCAGCCGCTGCGCCGGCTTTATCGGCAAACGATTCGACAACAGGCTATCCGACAACCTGGACCAACCCGAGCTGTTCGACACCTTCGTCAAGGCCGGGGACGAAATTGCCGCGCTGTATGAAAAACGGGAGTTCGGACGCGCGGTGCGCGAGATCATGGCGCTGGCCGATCTAGCCAATCAGTACATCGATGAAAAGGCGCCCTGGGTCGTGGCCAAGCAGGAGGGTCAGGACGCCCAGCTGCATGCCATCTGTTCGATGGGGATCAATCTGTTTCGGGTGCTGATCGGCTATCTCAAGCCGATCCTGCCGGTCATGGCCGGACAGGCGGAGGAATTTCTCCGGATTGAGCCCATGACCTGGGGCTCGCAGCGTGAGCCGCTGCTCGACCACGCCATCAGCAAGTTCAAACCGCTGATGACGCGGGTCGACCGCGACCGGATCGATGCGATGATCGAGGATTCCAAAGAAGACCTGGTCGCAGAGGCAAAGGCGACGGCCGCCGGACCGGCGGCAGACTCACCGCTGGCCAAAGACCCGATCGCCGACACCATCGATTTCGCCGACTTTGCCAAAGTGGATTTGCGCGTGGTGCGCATCGCCAAGGCGGAGCACGTCGAGGGGGCCAACAAACTGCTGCGTCTTACCCTGGATCTCGGCGGCGAGACGCGCACGGTATTCGCCGGGATCAAGGCCGCGTATGAACCACGCGACCTCGAGGGCAGGCTCAGTGTCATGGTCGCCAATCTGGCGCCGCGCAAGATGAAATTCGGGGTGTCCGAGGGCATGGTGCTGGCCGCGGGACCCGGCGGTGAAGACATCTTCCTGCTCGCGCCCGACGCGGGGGCCGCGCCGGGCATGCGGGTCAAGTAGGCTACCCGTTCCACCAGTCCCTGAGGTCGGCGAACCGCGACACCACGGCATCCGGCACCACGCGGCCATCGAGATCGGTCGGGGAGAACTTGCCGGTGCGGACCTGGACACCCCGCATGCCAGCCGCCTGTGCACCTGCGACATCGACCCGGATGTCATCACCTACCATGACCAGCTGCTCACAAGGCAGCGCGCAGACATCGGCCGCCTGTCGGAAGAAATCCAGCGACGGCTTGCCTAGGACCACCGCCTGGCCGCCTGTAGCCTGCTCCAGCGCCGTGACGAATGGCGCAACATCCAGACGCAGGCCGTCGTCCGCACGCCAAAAGCGGGTCATCCCCAGTGCAATCAACGCCGCGTCGGGATTGTCCATCAACAGTCGAAAGGCACGGTTCAGGGTCCAAAAATCCCAGGCCTCGCCGAGATCGCCGATCACGACGGCGGCGGCGCCTTGTTCGGCTTCCGCCGGCAGTACCGCCAGGACATCGAAGTCGGTCACGGTGGCCGCTGCGACGAACAGGGCCACCGGGTCGAGACCGCGCTGCCGGATCCAATGGTTGGCGGCGATCACCGGCGTCAGAATCTCCTGCGCCGAGACATCGACACCGAGCCCCTGCAGCTTCTCGACGATGGCCGCCCGGGGACGTGAGGTGGTATTGGTCAGGAACAGATGGGGTATCCCCTCACGCTGCAGCCAGGCGACTGTCTCGGCGCTGCCAGGAATCAATGTTCCGCCCTGGTAGACCACGCCGTCGATGTCGATCAATAGTCCCCGCACCGTTCCGTTCAGCTCAATGCACGAAGTCAATCGTCAAATCCTACCGCCGCCTGTAACGCCATCCGCATGCCAGGCAAACCCAGGTGCCAATCGATGCAGCAGGTCGCCGGGCTAACACTCCGCCAGTAATTCGACCCTGCCGTTCTCATCGACCGCCTCCAGTCGCACGTCGAAACCCCACAGTCTGCGGATGTGGCGCAGTATCTCGTCGACTGTGCCTGCCAACGGCCGTCGGTTATAGCGATAGTGGCGCAGCAGCAGCGAACGGTCGCCGCGCCTGTCCACATTGTAGACCTGGATGTTGGGCTCCCGACTACCGAGGTTGTACTGGTCAGCCAGTGCTTGTCGCAGCTCACGGTAGCCGGCCTCGTCGTGAATGGCGGTCACCTCGAGGTGTTCATCCCGATCGTCATCCAATACCGCAAACAGTCGGAATTCACGAATCAGTTTGGGCGAGAGAAACTGCGCGACAAAGCTCTCGTCTTTGAAGTTGGCCATCGCAAACTTCAGCACTTCCAGCCAGTCGCGGCCGGCGATATCCGGAAACCAGTGGCGGTCCTCGTCATCCGGCGCCTCACAGATCCGACGGATGTCGCGCATCATCGCAAAGCCCAGCGCGTAGGGGTTGATGCCACTGTAGTGCGGTGAATCGAATGACGGCTGCGCGACCACGTTAGTATGCGACTGCAGGACCTCCAGCATGAAGCCGTCGGTCACATAACCCTCGTCGTACAGACGATTCAACAAGGTGTAGTGCCAGAAAGTCGCCCAGCCCTCGTTCATCACCTGGGTCTGGCGCTGCGGATAAAAATACTGGCCGATCTTGCGCACGATGCGCACGATCTCGCGCTGCCAGGGCTCGAGCAGCGGCGCATTCTTTTCGATGAAATACAGTAGGTTTTCCTGTGGCTCGGCGGGAAAGCGCTCGGTCTTCTGGATTTCTTCATCCTGGGCCGGTGTCGGTATAGTGCGCCACAAGTCGTTGATCTGCGTCTGCAGGTAATCTTCGCGCACCCGTTGCCGCTTCTTTTCCTCGGCGAGCGACAGCGGTGCCGGCCGTTTGTAGCGATCGACGCCGTGATTCATCAGCGCATGGCAGGAGTCGAGCAGCAGCTCGACCTGGTCGGCGCCGTAGCGTTCCTCACACTCGGCGACATAGGCCCTGGCGAAGACCAGATAGTCGATGATCGCATCTGCGCTGGTCCACGTCTGAAACAGATAGTTGCCCTTGAAAAAGCTGTTGTGCCCATAGCAGGCATGGGCAATGACCAGCGCCTGCATCGGCAGGGAATTCTCCTCCATCAGATAGGCGATGCAGGGATCCGAGTTGATCACGATCTCGTACGCCAGGCCCATCTGGCCGCGCCGATAAGTCCGCTCGGTGGACACAAAATGCTTGCCGAACGACCAGTGATGGTAATTTATGGGCAACCCGACGGAGGAGTAGGCGTCGATCATTTGCTCCGAGGCGATGACTTCGATCTGATTGGCGTAGGTGTCGAGTCCGAACTCGTCTCTCGCGATGCGCCCAATCTCGCGATCGAAGCGCTTGAGCAACGGGAAGCTCCACTCCGAGGTGTCACAGATCAAGCGGTCACGGCTCATGCCTGTTGCCTCTGGAACAGGCTGCGAAACACCGCATAGACGTCTTCGGGACCGTCGATCTGCTGCATGGCGAAGTTCGATTCCACCGCATCCACCTCCTGGTACGCGTACCACAACGCCTGATGATGCCGCGGCATGATCTCGACATAGGCGAAGTAGCGCATCAACGGCATTAGCTTCTCCGCTAACAGGTCACGACAGACGGGCGAGTCCGACTCCCAGTTGTCGCCGTCTGAGGCCTGGGCGGTGTAGATATTCCAGCCGCTCGAGTCATAGCGCTCGCGAATCACGTCGTAGACCAGATTCAGGGCACTGCTGACCACGGTGCCGCCAGTTTCGCGCGAATAGAAGAACTCATGCTCGTCTACCTCCATCGCCGTCGTGTGATGTCGAATGAACACAACGTCGATCTTGTCGTAGTTTCGCTGCAGAAACATGTGCAGCAACAGAAAGAAGCGCTTGGCGAGGCTCTTGCGTTCCTCATCCATCGATCCCGATACATCCATCACGCAGAACATTACCGCCTTGCTGGTCGGTTCGGGCTGCTTGGCGAATGACTTGTAACGCAGGTCGAAGGTGTCGATGAATGGCAGAGACGCGATGCGCACCCGCAGTTTGCTGATCTCCTCGCGTAGCTCGGTGACGCGCGGATCATTCTCGGCGGCGCCGCCCTGGAGCAGCGCGGTCAGCTCCTCTTCCAGCTCGCGAATGCGACCCCGGTGGGGCGAGCCGAGCGCGGTACGCCGCGCGATCGCGCCTTTGAGCGAGCGCACGACATCGATGTTGCTCGGCGCGCCATCGGCTGAGTAACCTGCTCTGACAGTCTTGAACTCGGTGGCGCCCGCGAGCTGATTGCGGACCAGATTCGGCAACTCAAGGTCGTCGAACAGAAGATCAAGATATTCGTCACGGCTTAGCTCGAAGACGAAGTCGTCATCCCCCTCACCGCTGTCGCTGGCCTTGCCGTCTCCCGAGCCGCTCCCGGCGCCGCCCGGAGGACGCTGCAGCTGGTCTCCAGTAACAAACTCCTTATTCCCCGGATGTACGCTCTCGCGGGTGCCGCCCTGGCCGTGATGAAACACAGGTTCGGAAACATCCCTGGACGGGATGTTGACCCTTTCACCGGCGTCTGTATCGACGATGCTACGGCGATTTACCGCGTCGGCCACGGCCTGCTTCAGCTGCGACTTGTAGCGCTTGAGAAAACGCTGCCGATTGACTGCGCTCTTGCGCTTGGCACTGACTCGACGATCGATGAAGTGCGACATGGGTATCCCGATTTCAGTCAGCCTTCGGCGGAAACCCATTGAGTCTCCGCTGTTGTGTGAAGCGCATGAAACGCATCCCGGTCACTGCGACTTGCGCACCCGCAGATACCATTCCGACAACAAACGGACCTGTTTGGGCGTATAGCCCTTGTCTACCATCCGATCCACGAATTCCTCGTGTTTCTTCTTCTCCGCCTCGGATGCCTTGGCGTTGAAGGAGATCACCGGCAGCAGCTCCTCTGTATTCGAGAACATCTTCTTCTCGATAACGGCACGCAGCTTTTCGTAGCTGGTCCATTTCGGGTTGGCGCCATTATTGTTGGCCCTAGCGCGCAGTACGAAATTGACTATTTCATTGCGGAAGTCTTTCGGATTCGAGATACCCGCCGGTTTTTCGATCTTTTCCAGCTCCTCGTTCAGGCCCCCTCGGTTCATCATCTCGCCAGTGTCGGGATCACGATACTCCTGGTCCTGTATCCAGTAGTCCGCGTAGGTGACATAGCGGTCGAAAATGTTTTGACCGTACTCCGCATACGACTCGAGATAAGCGGTCTGCAACTCCTTTCCGATGAAGTCCGCATAGCGAGGCGCGAGATACTCCTTGAGGAAGCTGAGGTAGTGATCTTCGACCTCCGGCGGAAGATGCTCACGGACTATCTGGCGTTCCAGCACGTACAAAAGATGTACGGGGTTTGCGGCGACCTCGGAGTGGTCAAAGTTGAAGACCTGGGAGAGTATCTTGAACGCAAAGCGGGTCGATATCCCGGTCATGCCCTCCTCGACGCCGGCATAATCGCGATATTCCTGCACCGACTTGGCCTTTGGATCGGTGTCCTTCAGGTTCTCACCGTCGTACACACGCATTTTCGAATAAATGCTGGCGTTCTCCGGCTCTTTCATACGCGTCAATACAGAGAACTGCGCCATCATCGGCAGCGTACCCGGGGCGCATGGCGCCTTGTTGAGCGAGCTGTCACGCAGCAACTTGTGGTAGATCTGCGTCTCCTCGGTCACCCGCAGGCAGTACGGCACTTTGACTATGTAGACGCGGTCGAGAAAGGCCTCGTTGTTTTTGTTGTTGCGAAAAGACTGCCACTCGGACTCGTTGGAGTGGGCCAGGATAATGCCCTGAAACGGCAGCGCCGAGAGCCCTTCCGTCGGGTTGTAGTTGCCCTCCTGAGTCGCCGTCAACAGCGGATGCAGCACCTTGATCGGCGCCTTGAACATCTCGACGAATTCCATCAGTCCCTGGTTGGCGCGGCACAAGGCGCCCGAGTAGCTGTAGGCGTCGGCATCGTTCTGCGCGTAGTGCTCCAGCTGTCGGATATCTACCTTGCCCACCAGCGACGAAATGTCCTGATTGTTCTCATCGCCCGGCTCAGTCTTGGCGATCGCTACCTGCTCAAGAATGGATGGGTAGAGCTTGACGACCTTGAACCGGCTGATGTCGCCGTTGAACTCCTGCAGGCGTTTCACCGCCCAGGGAGACATAATGTTGCGCAGGTGCCGTCGCGGTATGCCGTAGTCCTCTTCGAGGATGGCGCCATCCTCATCGGCCGAAAACAGTCCGAGCGGCGATTCGAACACCGGCGAACCCTGGATCGCGTAGAACGGTGTGTGCTGCATCAGTTCCTTGAGTTTCTCTGCCAGCGAGGATTTTCCCCCGCCCACCGGGCCGAGCAGGTAGAGGATCTGCTTTCGCTCCTCCAGCCCCTGGGCCGCGTGCTTTAAGTAGGAAACGAGATGCTCGATCGGTTCCTCCATGCCGTAGAAATCGGCGAAGGCGGGATAGCGGCGGATCACTTTGTTCTGAAAAATCCGACTAAGTCGCGGATCGTCGTGGGTGTTGATCACTTCCGGATCGCCAATTGCCGAGAGCAGACGCTCGGCGGGCCCCGCATAGGCCATCGGATCGTTCTTGCAAAGCGCCAGGTACTCGTCGAGGCTCATCACCTCCTCCCTGGCCGACTCGTATCTTGACTGATAGCGCTGAAAAATAGACATCCGCAACACCTCTCAAGGTTGTAAGCCGGGGCGCCTCACCCTCGGCCATGCCCAGGTATAACTTTCACGCCGTCGGGGCGCGAGTTGTTTGTCGGATCGATTGTCCTCAACAAACGATCCCGGGCGCCGTGGCGCCGTCGCCGTCGCAGGGCCGCCGCTGCACGAAACCGGTGCAGCCAGTGGGCCAACCCGACCGGTCGACCGTTTGCTGACCACTGCTGGTTGTCACTATGCAAGCATCGGGCCTGTTTGCGAAGTTTGTTCCCCCTTAGACATTATCGACGAAAAGGGTTCCGAGTCGAACGATGAGACAATGGACGGTGGCGGGCGCCCGCCGCAAACCGCTCGCACCATCCGCAAAGCCCTGATAGACCGCGGTTCGGCGGTCTTCGTCAATCGTCTTCCGTATCGCTCAGGCCAGGCGCCAATCGGTCAGCCACCAGGGTGACCATAGGCTGCGTTCCCTTTTCGCCGCACGTCGCTTGCCGAACCACTCGGCCGCCGCGTCAACGACGACATCCTGACACACCGGCTGACATCGCGCCCGGCCTTTGCCGGCAGATGCCAAGATGCTGGCAGCAGGCCGGAGACGCTCTCGCCCCAGATGCGCTGCAGCGGCGACAACGCCATTGCCGTCACGGCCCTCTGCCGCATCACGGGTCGGCAAGCTTCAGCATCCCTTACAATGTTATGCGATCGACGCGAACTCAAAACCAGCGACTTGCTCACATTCGACGCACCGAGGCGCTAAATCCGTCGTGCCGCAGGCCCGGAAACCGGCGGCACGCCTGTCCTGGTCGCGGCGCAACGTGGCCCGACGCCGCAAACGTGGTCATGCCGAGAAAAAACCTTTGCGAAACGCGGCATTCGGCGTCTTGTCTGCCCGACATCGGGGTCCGAGATTGCTAAACTGCCGTGTCGTTTCTCGAACGCGCGGCGGCGCCCGGATCGCGGTCGCCACCACCACGCGTGCGGCTGACAGCGGTCTCCGCACGATCGCAACGCAAGAAACTGACCTTTCACAACGATGCCGGCGGCGCTGCGCACCGGTTGGCGGGACCAAAAGGCCGAATGACTGAATATGCACTGATACTGATCAGCACCGTGCTGGTGAACAACTTCGTGCTGGTGAAGTTTCTCGGCCTGTGCCCTTTCATGGGGGTGTCTCGCAAGCTCGAGACCGCGATGGGCATGGGCTTGGCCACCACCTTCGTGCTGACGTTGTCTTCAGTCAGCAGTTATCTGGTGAACGAATACATCCTGGCGCCGCTGGACGTCGAATATCTGCGGACTATCGCGTTCATTCTGGTGATCGCGGTTGTCGTGCAATTCACCGAGATGGTGATGCATAAGACCAGCCCGCTGCTCTACCAGGTACTGGGAATTTTTCTGCCGCTGATCACCACCAACTGTGCAGTGCTGGGGGTTGCCCTGCTCAATATCCAGGAGCAGCACAGCTTCGTCGAATCTGCGCTCTACGGATTTGGTGCGGCGGTCGGCTTCTCGCTGGTCCTGGTATTGTTCGCCGCGGTACGCGAGCGCGTCGCGGTCGCCGACGTCCCGGAACCTTTTCAAGGCAACGCCATCGCTCTGGTTACGGCCGGCCTGATGTCGATGGCCTTCATGGGATTTGCCGGTCTGGTGAACAGATGAGGGCAGCGCCTTGATCACTGCCGTCTTGACCATCGCCGGGCTCGCCAGTCTGTTCGGTCTGATCCTGGGCTATTCCGCGATCCGTTTTCGCGTCGAAGGAGATCCAATTGCCGATCAGATCGACGGCCTGTTGCCGCAGACGCAGTGCGGCCAATGCGGCTACGCCGGTTGCCGACCCTACGCCGAGGCGATGGCGGCCGGCGAGGCCGAGATCAACCGCTGTCCGCCGGGTGGCGAGACCACGATGATCGCACTTGCCGAGCTGCTCGGCCGCGACCCCATGCCGCTCGAAGACGAGGCCGCGGCGGAGAAACCCAAGTCCGTCGCCTTAATCGTCGAAGCCGACTGCATCGGTTGTACCCTGTGTATCCAGGCCTGCCCGGTCGATGCCATCGTCGGCGCGGCCAAGCAGATGCACACCGTGATCGAAGACGAGTGCACCGGCTGCGAACTCTGCCTGCCGCCCTGCCCGGTCGAATGCATCGTCATGCGTCCGTTGGAGGCCACGCCGCGGACTTGGAGATGGCCGTTTCCGAAAGAGGTCACGGCGGAGGCGGCGCATGGCTGATCAGCGCACGATCTGGTCTTTCCACGGTGGCCTGCGCATTGACGACCACAAGGCACTGTCGAGCGGGCGGCCGTTGCAGCGCCTGCCGATGCCGGAGCGACTGACCCTACCTCTGCAACAGCATATCGGGCACAGCGCTGAGCCCGCGGTCCAGGTCGGCGAGCAGGTAAAGAAGGGACAACTGCTGGCGAATGCCGTCGACTTCGTCAGCGCGCCGCTGCATGCCCCAACCTCGGGGACGATCATCGAGATCGGCGACCGGCCCATCCCTCACCCCTCCGGCCTCAATGATGCCTGCATCGTCATCGAGGCCGACGGCCAAGACGCCTGGGCCGAGCTTCCCGAAGCGCTGCCCGACTACCGCGCCCACAGCGGCGCCCACCTGCGCGAGCGCATCCGCTGGGCCGGCATCGTCGGACTCGGCGGCGCCGCCTTCCCCACCGCGGTGAAGGTCAATACCAGCGGCCAAAGACCGATTGAAAGCCTGATCATCAACGCCGCCGAGTGCGAGCCCTACATCACCTGCGACGACACGCTGATGCGCGAACGTGCCGCCGATATCGTCGATGGCATCGGTATTCTGCGCCATCTGGTCGACGCCCGAGAGTGCCTGATCGGCATCGAGGACAACAAACCCGAGGCGATTGCATCTCTGCGCCAGGCCATCACGCAAAGCGACCAGCAAGACATCGAGATCGTCGTCGTGCCCTCCGTGTACCCGAGCGGCGGCGAGAAACAGCTGATTCAGCTCTTGACCGGCAAAGCGGTCCCTTCTCACGGATTGCCCTCCGCAGTGGGCGTGTTATGCCAGAACGTCGCGACCGCCGCAGCGATCGCCGACGCCGTGTTACGCGGGCGTCCGCTGATCGAGCGCATCGTCACGGTGACCGGCCAGGGGGTCGGCCAACCCGGCAACTTCTTGGTACCCCTGGGGACCCCGGCCGACGTCCTGATCCAGCATGCCGGGGGTTACACCGATCGCGTCCATGAACTGATCCTTGGCGGCCCGATGATGGGCTTCGGTCTTCGGGACGACCGCGTGCCCATCACCAAGGGAACCAATTGCCTGTTGGTCGCATCGCACGAGGAGGCACCTCAGGCCGAACCCGAGCGTCCCTGCATCCGCTGCGGTCAGTGTGCCGAGGTCTGTCCGGCGCAACTCTTGCCGCAACAGCTATTCTGGCACGCACGCGCCCGCGACTTCGACAAGGTCCAGGATTATCATCTGTTCGATTGTATCGAGTGCGGCTGCTGCGCCTACGTATGTCCCGCACACATCCCTTTGGTGCACTATTATCGCTTCGCCAAGACCGAGATCTGGGCCCAGGAGCGCGACCGCGAGAAATCCGATCTGGCGCGGCGCCGTCATGAGGCACGCCAGGCGCGCCTCGAACGCCTCGAGCATCAGCGCAAGACCCGCCTGCGCAAGAAAAAAGAGGCCTTGGAGAACAAGTCGGGCGCAGCCGATACTTTCGATCCGAAAAAGGCGGCCATCGAGGCCGCGATGCAGCGCGCTGCGGCCAAGAAGGCGGCGCAACAAGCCGCGCCCTCGTAACAAAGACTAGCCATGCAGTTTGCCACCACCAGTTCGCCGCATCTGAGCGGACCGCAGAGCGTGACCCGTGTCATGGGCATGGTGCTGCTCGCGCTACTGCCCGGCACCCTAGCGATGTTCTGGTATTTCGGGTGGGGCGTGCTGATCAATATCACGATCGCAGTCGCCACCGCTGTCGCCGCTGAGGCGGCAGTGCTGAAGCTGCGCGGCCGCGCGATGGCCCCAGTCCTGATCGATCTCAGCGCGGTGGTAACCGCCTGGCTGATGGCCATCGCGCTGCCGCCGCTGCTACCCTGGTGGCAGACCGTGCTGGGCAGCGCCTTTGCCATCGTCATCGCCAAGCAACTGTTCGGCGGCATCGGCTTCAACCCGTTCAACCCGGCCATGGCCGGCTATGTGCTGCTGCTGGTGTCTTTCCCGGTGACCATGACCCGCTGGCTGCCGCCCGACGTCCTCAGCAGTGGCGCGCTGTCGCTGGTCGATTCGCTGCACATCACCTTCAGCGGGACACCGCCACTCGGGCAGACCTGGGATGCCATCAGCAGCGCGACGCCACTCGATCAGATGCGCACCCAGCTGTCGCAAAACCTGATGATCAGTGAGATCCGCCAGAGTCCGCTGTGGGGCGACTTCGGCGGTCGCGGCTGGGAGTGGATCGGCAACTGGTTTTTTATCGGCGGCCTGTTCATGATCTGGCGCCGAGTCATTAGCTGGCGCATCCCGGCCAGTATGCTGGGCGCACTGATCCTGGTCTCGGGGCTGTTCTGGGCAATCGACTCGAATACCCACCCCTTCCCCGCATTCCATGTGTTCAGCGGTGGCGCGATCCTGGGCGCCTTCTTCATCGCCACAGACCCTGTCTCGGCCAGTACCACACCGCGTGGCCAGCTGATCTATGGCGCAATGATCGGTCTGCTGGTCTTCGTTATCCGGACCTGGGGCGGTTACCCGGATGCGGTCGCGTTCGCCGTCCTGCTGCTGAACATGGCGGCGCCGACGATCGACTATTACACCCAGCCACGCATCTTCGGCCAGCGGGAGCACGAGGATGCATAGCCTAGCCCGCTTATCTCACCAATTACCTACTGCGCGGCCCGATACGCTCGCGACGGCAAACGGCGAGATAAGCGGGCTAGGTGTTGCACCAGTCGATCATGCCTGGCCGGTGCGATCATCCGGAATACCGGCGCAACATGCAGACTAAGCTTCCGGCGGTGGTGTCGAGCGTGCTGTTGGGCCTGTTCGGCGTGCTCGGCACAGGCCTGGTCGCGCTGAGTCACCAGGGCACCGCCGAGCGTATCGCACGCAACGAGCGCGAGGTGCTGCTGATGCAGCTGGAGGAAATGCTGCCGCGGGCACAGATCGACAACGACATGCTTACCGACGTCGTCGAGGTCTCGGCACCCGAGGCGCTGGGCGCAGCGATGACCCGGGTATACCGCGGGCGGCACCAAGGCCAACCGGTCGCCGCGGTGTTCAGCCCGGTGATCGCCCAGGGCTACAGTGGCCCGATTCGCCTGATCGTGGCGGTGCGTTACGATGGCACCCTGGCAGGCGCACGCGTGCTGGCACACCGCGAAACCCCCGGCCTCGGCGACAAGATCGAGGTCGAACGCTCAAACTGGATCCTCGATTTTGCCGGCAAGTCGCTGCTTGATCCGCCGGCATCGGCCTGGGCGGTAAAGCGCGACGGCGGCCAGTTCGATCAGTTCACGGGCGCGACGGTAACCCCGCGCGCGGTAGTACGAGGTCTCAAGGCCAGCCTGGTTTATTTCAATGAACACAAGCTGAAGCTGTTTGAGCAGCCGCAGGCAGAGGAGAGCGCAGGGTGATGGATAACGGCTATCGCAAGATCGTTCTCGACGGACTGTGGCACAACAACCAAGCCCTGGTCGCCCTGCTCGGCCTGTGTCCGCTGCTGGCCGTCTCGAATACGCTGATCAACGGCCTCGGTCTCGGCCTGGCCACGACGCTGGTACTGACACTGTCGAATGTGTCGGTGTCGGTGATCCGTAACTGGGTGCGACCCGAGATCCGCCTGGCGGTTTTTGTCCTCATCATCGCGTCGTTCGTGACCACGGTGGAGTTGGTGATGAATGCGTATTTTCATGGCCTCTACAAGGTGCTGGGTATCTTCATCCCGCTGATCGTCACCAACTGCGCGATCATCGGTCGTGCCGAGGCCTTCGCCTCGCGCAACCCGGTGCCGCGCGCGCTCGCCGACGGTCTGGCGATCGGTGTAGGCTTCACGCTTGCGCTGGTGGTCCTCGGCGGCAGCCGCGAACTGATCGGCCAGGGGACGCTATTTGACGGCGCCCATCTGATGTTCGGCGAGGCGGCGCGCGACTGGCGCTGGGCCGTCAGCGAAGACTACCCGGGTATCCTAATCATGATCCTGCCCCCCGGCGCGTTTATGGGCCTGGGCATGATGATCGCGTTGAAAAACATCATCGACAGGCAGCTGAGCAGGCGCAAGGCAGTACCGGCAGCGCGCGGCGAGCCCTCTGCCGCCCGGGTCTGATCCTTGTAGCGGACCTCGTGAACCGGGCCAAACGTCAACGCATCTTCGAGCGTCTGCGCGCCGCCGATCCGCACCCGACGACGGAACTCAACTATACGAGCCCGTTCGAGCTGCTGGTCGCCGTCATCCTGTCGGCGCAGGCCACGGACAAAGGCGTCAACAAGGCCACTGCAAGACTGTTTGCTGTCGCGAACACACCGCAAGCCATTCATGCCCTCGGCGTCGACGGACTCAAGGCCTATATCAAGACCATCGGCCTGTTCAACAGCAAGGCCGAGAACATCATTAAGACCTGCGACACACTCATGAAGCGACATGCGGGTCAGGTACCTGAAGACCGCGCCAGTCTCGAGGCACTGCACGGTGTCGGACGCAAGACCGCCAATGTGGTGCTGAACACGGCCTTTGGACAGCCCACCATGGCTGTCGACACGCACATCTTTCGCGTCGCCAATCGCACCGGCATCGCGCCGGGCAAGACCGTCCTGGCGGTTGAACAACGACTGCTGCGCCTGGTGCCCAAGGAATTTCTGCATGACGCGCACCACTGGCTGATCCTTCTCGGCCGTTATACCTGCGTTGCGCGCAAACCACGCTGCAGCGCCTGTCTGATCGAGGATCTCTGCGAATACCGCCACAAGGTCTAGTCTAAAAATCTCACCGGCCGCCAACGGCTGCCTGGTAAGTGCTTGAACATGCGATGATATGAGCCCACACGAACCTACATCGAGCAATGACACCCTGTTTTCGCCACTGGCCTATCGCGGTCCTGACGGTGAGATCTCCAGGCTAGTAGACCCAACCCCCAAAGCTGCGTTTATCTCATGGTTTAAACGCGCCGCGCGCGGCGCGGCTGTGGCACGATGCTGCAGCTTTCATAAGCAGCCGCCGCAATGTTCGGACAGAATCGCGAAGATCTCCGCCGTTTTTTTCTGACCAGTTGGAGTAAACGCCTGGCCGGTCAGCCGCTTCAGCCTCTCGAACGGCTGGTTGCAGAGGTCATCGAGCAGCATCCCGAGTATCACGCCTGCCTCGCCGACGAGGACCAGCTGCAACAGGACTTTGGCCCTGAACAGGGCCAGACCAATCCCTGGCTGCATATGGGCATGCATATCACGATCGGTGAGCAGCTCGGGGCCGATCGTCCCTCGGGTATACGTTCCGCCTACCAGCGGCTCGTCCTACGTCAGGGCGATTCCCACGCGGCCGAACACGCCATGATGGAGTGTCTGGGCGCAGTGCTGTGGGAGGCGCAGCGATCGGGTGCGGCGCCGGATGAGCAGGCCTTTCTGGCATGCGTAAAGAAGCTGGCGCGATGAAATATTCGCGCCGCTCCGGCGGTCTCGATCTCATATCGGAGCGCAACTTTGCTGCGATCACGGGTAGGCACTTCGCTTGGGCAGGCAAAGCCTGAAGACGCCGCGCAAGGGAACCTTTCCCTGCAGTTTGGGCCTCAAGTCGAGGGCCCCGCGGCGCTTCATCCGCTCGCCCTCGACGATCGGATGCGACGCACGTCACCAGGAGACCGAATGTCCCGAAAGCCCATGAAATCCATTGCGACGGCCATTGGTGCGGCATTCGCGGGGTCTATGCTGATGGCGGGCGGCGCCAATGCCGCCGCGAATCCCTTTGGCCTGTCCGAACTCACTGGGGGTTATGCGCAGCTCGCCGGCAGCCCTGCCGAAGGCATGTGCGGCGGCAATGCAAGGATGGCCGACGGAAAGTGTGGCACCGGAAAGTGTGGCGGCAATGCCAAGATGGCCGACGGAAAGTGCGGCATCGGCAAGTGTGGCGGCAGTGCCAAGATGGCCGACGGAAAGTGCGGCACCGGCAAGTGTGGCGGCAACGCCAAGATGGCCGACGAAAAATGTGGCACCGGAAAGTGTGGCGGCAATGCCAAGATGGCCGACGGAAAGTGCGGCACCGGCAAGTGTGGCGGCGCCAAATAGATGGAGCCACGGGTGCGCCATCCCTATCATCGGGCGGCGCATCCGCCAACGGTAGAACGCTGCCTACGCGGCCTGCCTGCCGCGTAAAGAAGGCAGGCAATGAATACGACCGGCCATCAACGCCCAGCCGAAAGATACCCAGTTAGCGGCGCCGGACTCGGGCTGCGAGTGGACCTGATCGAGGAACTGACGGCCGACCCACCTGCTCAGCTGGACTTCCTGGAGATTGCGCCCGAGAACTGGATGCGCGTCGGCGGCGCCCGCGGCAGGGCCCTGCACGGCATCGCCGAACAATATCCCCTCGTTTGCCACGGCCTATCGCTGTCCATCGGCGGACCGACTGCCCTCGATGATGCCTTTCTGCAGGAACTCAAGGGCTTCCTCGACCTGCACGGGGTGCGCGTCTATACCGAACACCTGTCGTACTGCGGTGACGCCGGCCAGCTCTATGATCTGATGCCGATCCCGTTCACCGAGCAGGCGGTAGGCTATGTCGCCAAACGCATACGCCATGTGCAAGAGGTACTCGAACGGCAGATCGGGATGGAGAACGTATCGACCTACGCCGTACCCGCTGGCGAGATGAACGAACTCGAGTTCGTCAACGCCGTGCTCGCCGAGGCCGATTGCCTCCTGCATCTGGACATCAACAATATCTTCGTCAACAGCGTCAACCACGGCTTCGATGCGCGTGCCTATCTCGCCGGGATTCCCGCGGAGCGCATTGTCTATGGGCACATCGCCGGCCATTACCGGGAACCAGACGATCTGCGCATCGACACGCATGGCGAAGACGTGCTGCCTGAGGTCTGGGATCTGCTCGACGCGGCCTATGACCAGATCGGCGTCTTCCCGACGCTGCTGGAGCGCGACTTCAACATACCGCCGCTCGCCACACTGCTCCATGAAGTCGACCAGATCGTTGGGCGCCAGCGCAGATTGCGGGGGTGAGCGGTGCCGACATCGCCTGAGCCGCCGCTAGACTTTCAGCGCCAGCAGCTGGCATTCGCCGCGTACATCCGCGACCCGGCCAACAACCCCGTGCCGGACGGCATCCCGGGCCGCCGCATGGCGGTATACGCGGAACTGTTTTTCAACAACATCGATGACCAACTCTCGGCCAATTTCCCGGTGCTACGACGCATTACCAGCGACGCGCGCTGGCATGCAATAGTGCGCGACTTCATGATTCGTCATCGCAGCGGGACGCCATTTTTCACTGAGGTCGGCCTCGAGTTTCTCGAGTATTTGCAGCAGGAGCGCGAGCCCGAACACGGCGATCTGCCCTTCATGCTGGAGCTGGCGCACTACGAGTATGTCGAGCTGGCCGTTGCGATCAGTGATGCCGACAGTGGAAAGGAAGTCGATTACGATCCCAATGGCGACATTCTGGAGGGCCGTCCGCTGATCGGCCCGACCGTCTGGAACCTGACCTACCAGTGGCCGGTGCACAGTATCGGGCCGGACTATCTGCCGGAGGACATGCCGCAGCAGCCCACCCACCTGGTCGTGTATCGTGATCGCCACGATGCGGTGCATTTTCTGCAGATCAATGCGGTCACCCAGCGTCTGCTGGCGTTGGCGAGGGAAAATCCGTCACACTCGGGCCTCGATCTGCTGAACACGATTGCCGCGGAGTTGTCACATCCCGAACCGGCGAGCGTGGTCACGGCCGGCGCGGGACTGCTCGACGATCTGCGGCAGCGCGGCGTCATCCTCGGCACCCCAACCTAGCCTGCAAATCATGCCGTTTAGCGCTGTTTTTCGTTGCTGCAGGAAGATACCTCGGCGACGAGCCTCGGATCGTTCGGCCATTTCGCGCGTGGATACCCCAGTCCGTGCCTCAACGTCCGCCGAGCCGCAGTGGATCATTCGGATCCACCCCGTCCATGAACAGCTTGCGAGGGTCGCGGTGGGTCGTCTGGTAGACTAGCCCCATCCAATTGCCGACCACGGCATGCGCAGTGTCGCGCCAGGTGTTGTCGAGGCCCAGCACCAGCAGATCATCCGGAAAATCGGGGATTCCCTGCCCGGCAGACATCGCCTGATCCAGCCCACGCAGATATTCCCGTAGGACCGCCTGGCTGCGACCGCCAAAGTAATTGTCGACGAACGGCGGATAATCCCCCAACTCGCCTTTCGCGTACCGCATCACCTCGCGCTTGTACTCCTTGAGCAAGGAGATCGTGTCGTATTCGGGGTGTCCCTGAAAAAACACAAAGCGAAAGCCATCGGGGCTGGTGGCCAGGTGCACACCGACCTGACTTTCCGCAAGCACCCGCAGGCCCGACATCTCGAACTGCGCGCGTGATACGTCATTCCAGCGCGAGTGCGGTACGTCGAAGCGGGTATTGACGTCGTATACCAGGGGGTGTGCCTTGTCGATTAGACGATGCCGAAACACGCCCCAGGTCTTGGTCGGCCGCAGCACACGACGCTGGCCATAGCGGAACTCCAGGACCGCATGCGTGGCGAGGCAGCTGCATAGCGTCGACGGGACCTTTTCGAAGGCCCAGTCGATTACCTCGATCAGCGGGCGCCAGAAGGGCTGCTCCGCCAGTGACGGGCCGACCACATTGGCGCCGGTGATGATCAGGGCGTCCAGTCCCTGCTCCCTGACCTGCTCAAAGGTATCGTAGTACTTGTCGATGTGGGTCCGGGCGGCGTCGCCGCGCGAGAGCTGTGGCAGCGTGAATGGGTGCATGTAGAACTGCGCAATCGGGTTGCTGTCGCCGACCAACCGGAAGAACTGGCGCTCGGTGGCCGCCAGCGCCTTGTCCGGCATCATATTCAGCAGGCCGACATGGAGTTCCCGAATATCCTGATGCAGCGCGCGATCAGGGGGCAAGACATTCACGCCCTCGCGGCGCAGGCGCTCGAAGGTCGGCAGGGCATTGTGCGCAACGATGGGCATGTCGTTCGGTTCTAGCTAGTTCAGGCTAGGCGCGGCCGATAGCGACTTCGAGCAAGTCGAGAAAATCCTGCTGGTCGCGCACCCCGGCCACCTCCCGCGAGGTCACCGTATAACCTTGCCTGGCGATCTCCTCGTAGCGGGGCACCCGCGAGTGGAACAGACGCGGAAAAATCCAGCGGGTAAATTCGTTCGGATCCATCTGCGCTGCGTAACTCAGACCCTGTTCCGCCAAATAGACTGCCAGCTGCTGGAGCAGAAACGCAGGGCGATAGTACAGCGGCTTCGGATCACTCTGTGCGCGCGCGATCAATTTTCGCTCCTCCTCCTGGTCTGTCACCTGGATGTATAGCATCAAGGTGTGTTCACACAGCAGCTCGATGACGCCCGGTTCATCCAATTCGCACAGCGAGCCACCCACGTCATTGACGAAGTGCTGATAGCCGTAGATCTGATGCGCCTTGTCGATGAAAGCAGGGACATCCCGCATCGCGGCAATCTCCGCATCCCGATATTGCGCCTGGCGCCGCTGAAAGTCCTCCAGCGGCACGCCGCCGCGTTCCGGATCGCCCAGCTTGCCGACGAAGGACAGCACGGGACCCAGATCCGAGACCTTGATGTTGTTTCGGATGTAAATCCAGTCATTGCGCAGCAGATCGCTGAGAAACGGGACCTGCATCGCCTGCGCCTTGATCAAGTCGAGGATACTCTCGTCGAGATAACGCGTGCCGATGCGATAATCGCCAGAATAATGGTACCAATGGTGCCGACGCAGCATGGCGGAGAGATAGGTCTTGCCGACGCCCGACATCCCGAGCAGAGTCACCTTTTTCTGCGGCCACCTGCGGAAGTCTTCGACAGTGAACTTCACGACTTGCTCCGTCTCCACGACTGAAGCCGCGCATTATCCGCCATGTGGCGGGGGGTTGGAAATCTAGCCTGAAAATCTCACCGGCTGGCGAATCAAACGACGCGCCGCAAGCGATCGCCGCCCGATGCCTCTCGCCGCAGCTCGAAACACGCGCCGGTCTCGGCGACCCGGTAGCCCATGGCGCGCAACTGCGCAGCGGCAGCCTTGGACTCATAGTGATACAAGACCAGCCGCGCACGCAGCTCAGGCGGGTAGTTGGCAACAAGATCGGGGGCCCCGGTGTGCGAGGGGTTTCCATGCAGCGCACAATCGTGAAACACGCACTCGCCCTGCGCCGCAAAATAGGCGAGCACCTCCGGAATCGGGCGGGTGTCACCTGTGTAGACGAAACGGCCCTGCAGGGAGATTCCATAGGCCGCGCGGTAGCCATGGTGATTCACGGTGAAGACGCTGAACGCATGCCCTGCGTGCCAGAACTGATCTCCGACCGGGACCACCTGGAACCGATCCCAGAAGTTGATCCCGCCCTCGGCGAGCTTGAACGCATCCTCGGCGAGCTGCTGATGCAAACGCGGAATGATATGCGTCGGCAGGTAGAGCCGCGTGGGCGGCAGATCGACATACTCACAGGCGAGGCGGTAAAAAAGATTCTCCAGGCCGCCAGTGTGGTCCAAGTGGGTGTGCGTGATGAATATCGCAGTCGGGAGCGCGCCATAGCGCGCCTGGTAGGCAGGCAGAACGGTCGGCCCACAGTCGATCAGCAACAGCGGGCCGCCCCGGGCATCCTCGAGCACCGCCGAGGCATTGCCGAGGTCATGGGCTCCCGCATTGCCCACGCCGAGAAAACGCAACTGCAAGCGATCAGACATCAGGGTTCTCCGTAGACTAGATGACGTTGGAGTATAAGCATCCTGCCGTTTCCTCCTCACGACGATTGCGAGGATGGCGCCATGGATATTCAGGGGAAATTTCCTTTGCGGCCTATACTGCCGGCCTCGAAGACACCTGCGGAAGGCGAATGGACCGACGCAACCTGACGATCGTCGTCTACTGCACCGTGGTGAGTTTCGGCGTGCTGTATGCGACACAGCCCCTGCTGCCCCTGCTGGCGGCGCAGTGGGGCCGACCGATGAGCGACACGGCATTGCTGACCACAGCGACGATGGTCCCGTTGGCGCTGGGACCGCTGGTCTACGGCTATATTCTCGAGCACGTCTCGACAAAACACGTGCTGTTGGGCGCCTTCGCCGTGCTGACGCTGGCGCAGTTCGGCCTCAGCGCCGGACCAGACTATCCGCTGTTCCTGGCCCTGCGCACCCTGCAGGGGCTGATGCTGCCCGCAATATTCACTGCATTGATGACCTACAGCTCAGCGGCCGGCGGACCCGACCGCACGCGGCGCAACATCACGGTATACGTCGCCGCAACCATCCTCGGCGGCTTCAGCGGGCGCGCTGCAGGCGGGCTACTTACCGACCTGCACAGCTGGCAGTTTGCATTCTTGTTCTGGGCGCTTGCTGCGCTGGCGGCGACCGGCTTGATTAGCCGTCTGGACGCCGACCCCCGTCTGCGACTCGGTCGGGTAAGCCTGGTCGAGATCCGTGAACTGGCGCGCCGGCCGGTCTATGCCGAGGGCCTGGCCAGTGCCTTCTTACTGTTTTTCGTTTTCGCCGCGCTGCTGAACTTTCTACCGTTTCAGATGCGCGCCAATGACCCTGGCATTTCGCACAGTGAAATTGCATTGGTCTACAGTGGTTATTTGATCGGAATCGTGATTTCTCTCGCCTCGCTGCGCCTAATCGGCCTGTTCGGCGGCGAACGCCGCACCCTGGTGATCGGCAGCCTGGTCTATCTGCTGGGCACGGCCGCATTCGCGCTGCCAGGAAAACAGCTGGCCTATTTGTCCATGCTGGTTTTCGCTGCGGGGATGTTCACGCTGCACAGCGTACTCTCGGCCTTTCTCAATCACCTCGAGACGCGTCGTAAGGGCCTCATCAACGGCCTGTATGTATCGGCCTACTACGCCGGCGGTGCACTCGGCTCGTATTTCCCCGGATTCCTGTACCAGAAATTCGGCTGGATCGCGTTTATCCTGTTTCTTTGCGCACTACTTTTCGCGCTGACGGCGCTAAGCCTGGTTTTGCGCGGGGCCCCAGTGCAATTGGCCGCCGACGATCTGAACGAGCAAACGCACGATGTGGCGAAACACCGCTGATGCCTATGGGCTGATCCAGATCACGCTGCATTGGCTGATCGCGATCTTGATCGCCGTCCTGCTGCCGTTGGGCCTGTGGATGACGGGCCTCGATTACTACGACCCCTGGTATAAGAAGGCACCCGATCTACATCGTGCGATCGGTATCTTGTTGGCCCTGCTGTTGTTGCTGCGCATGGGCTGGCGGCTCGCCCAGGTTCAGCCCAAATCGCTGGCAAAGTCAGCCTGGGAGAAGAGAGCCGCCGTTGCTGCGCATCGGCTGCTCTACCTGCTGCCACTGCTCCTGGTGATCAGCGGTTACCTGATCTCGACCGCAGACGGTCGAGGCATCGACGTGTTCGGCTGGTTCGAAGTCCCGGCCACATTGCAGGGGCTTGAGGGTCAGGAGGACATCGCGGGCGATGTTCACTTCGCGTTGGCGATGTTGCTGCTTGTCGTGATTACGCTGCACGTGACGGCGGCACTGCGCCACCACTTGGTTCACAAAGACGACACGCTGCGGCGCATGCGGCCGGGGATGGATACCGCACGCAATCGATGAACTGTGCGGAAGGCGCCGCTTGGATCAATCCCGCAGATATCACGGACGATCGCCGACGAACCTAGCCCGCTTATCTCACCGGGTTTCGTTGCGAGGGGGCGAGATGCCGCTGCGACGGGGTGCACGCAGTGTAAGGCGGTGAAGGCGTAGCTGACACTACGTCAAACCGGCTGGAATGAGTACGCCCCGTCACAGCGAGGACAACGGCGTCCGCAGTAGGAAGTTGGTGAGATAAGCGGGCTAGAATCAAACCATGATGCAACATTGGAGGACAGACGTGATAATCACGATTACCCGATTTCTGAAAATCTGCCTGCTGGTGCTACCGACCAGCGCACTGGCCGCCGATTATGTGATCGATACCAAGGGCGCCCACGCCTTTATCCAGTTCCACATCAAGCACCTCGGCTACAGCTGGCTGGTCGGTCGTTTCAACACCTTCGCCGGGGAGTTCAGCTACGACGAGGCGAACCCGGAGGCCGCCAAGGTCTCCGTTACCATCGACACCGCGAGCATCGACTCGAATCACGCCGAGCGCGACAAGCACCTGCGCGACGAGGAGTTTCTCAATGTAGAGAAATACCCGCAGGCGAAATTCGTCAGCACCGCCTATCGTGGGCTGGCGGATGGCAAGGGTGAGTTGCAGGGTAACTTTACGCTCAATGGCGTGACTCGACCGATCACTATCGAGGTCAGCCACATCGGGGCCGGCGATGATCCATGGGGCGGCTATCGGCAAGGCTTCGAGGGCCGGACAAGCTTTGCACTCGCCGATTTCGGCATCAAGCGCAGCCTTGGGCCGGCGTCACGCGAGGTCAATCTCTGGCTAGGCGTCGAAGGAATCCGCAAGGAGTGATTTCGCCGCAGGCAAAAGAGACGCCGCTAAAGCCGTGATCGCCGATGCCGACTAGGCTATTGTCAACGGCGGCTGCGAAGGTACCTGTGGTGTTGGCGGTACAGCGGGTGATGATACGGCGATTGATCGGGCCGGCATTGGTGCTGCTGGCCGGATGCAGCAGCATGCCGCCCGGCGAATCGGGCGTGGCGCCGGCCGGGCCAGGCGGTCCGACGGCATCCACACGCAACGCCGTAGTGAACGTGGCCGCACAACAGATCGGCACGCCTTACCGCTACGGTGGCAACACCCGCCGCGGCTTCGACTGCAGCGGCCTCGTCGAGTATGCCCATCGCCAGGCAGGCATCGATGTGCCGCGCACCACTGCCGAACAATGGGCCAATGCGCGTTCCACCGATCGGCGCCTTATGCTGCCCGGGGACCTGCTGTTCTTCCGTATCGGAGGTTACAAGCGCCGCCACGTCGGCATCTACGAAGGCGACGGCGTCTTCATCCATGCGCCATCCTCAGGCAAGTCCGTAGGCCGCGCCTCGCTCGACAATCAATACTGGCGGCGGCGACTGATCGGGGCCAAGACCTTCCTCTAGCCTGCCCCTGCTTCCCGCCCGCGCGGACTCGGTGGGCTATGCTTGACGTTGAACCCAAGCCCATCTGGGGGTCGAGGTATGCAAAAGGTCCTCCACGATAACGTCGTCACGCGGCAGCCGGCGGAGGCTGCGCCGCAACCCGATACCGCGCCGCCCCGCATGAGCCTGAGCATGCACGCCGGCGTCGAGGTCTGGTGTGACTGCTGCTCCTGCGAAGCAGAACCTTACTGGGTGGAGGCGTTTGCATCGACTGCGGACGACAGCGCCGATGACTGACCGCGTGGCGCCACCTATCGCAGCCTAACCTGCATGTTGCACCAGTCGATCGTGGACGGGCGCGAATGAATCGGCAGAGATACGGTGAACGTCATATTCGGTGCGCTTTCTTGAAGGTACAGTTTGTCCCTCGTCCCCGATCTATCCAGGCCCTCGCTTGTCCAGGGACGCCTGTACTTGCCCTTCGCTCAAACCATAGCTACGGCTATGCTTTTCGCTCCAGGGCGGCGTCCAAACGCACCTGGCCGGCGCGATCATCCTGGATACTGGTGCAACATGCAGCCTAGGCGCCGACGTTCACCCCTTGCCCGAGAGTCCCTTGTCGACCACCCTACCCGCCGTTCGCGCGCACGGCATCGACACTGTGTCGGGTTTGACGACCTGGGAACCGGCGATTCAGAATGCCGCGGGTGGCATGCCGCAATCATACCGATCCGCATGGCATCCGACAGGCCAGAGATACAGGACGGACTGTGGCCTCACTGACGTCGTTTGGTGAGGGGAAACGAGAGGACCTGCCATGAGCGTCGCCGAGCCCGATAGGTCGACCGAGGTCACGACTAACGCCCAGGAACACACACGCACCGGCAACAGTGTCGGCGTTCTCAAGCGTGCGATCCTCGACAATCTGTTCTACGTGCAGGGACGCTTCCCGGACGTCGCCACCAAGAACGACTGGTATCTCGCGCTGGCCTACACAGTGCGGGACCGTATGTTGCATCGCTGGATCGCCACGGCAAAGACCTACAAGCAGACCCAGGCGCGCTCCGTATGCTATTTCTCCGCCGAGTTCCTGGTGGGGCCTCATCTCGGCGTCAATTTGATCAATCTGGCGATCTGGGACAACGTCGGCGCGGCGCTCTCAGAGCTCGGGCTGGACCTCGCCGATCTGCTCGACCAGGAGACCGAGCCGGGTCTGGGGAACGGGGGTCTCGGCCGGCTCGCCGCCTGTTACCTCGATTCACTGGCGACGCTCGAGATCCCGGCCATCGGTTATGGCATTCGCTACGAGTTCGGGATCTTCGACCAGCGCATTGAGGACGGCTGGCAGGTGGAGGTCACCGACAAGTGGCTGCTGCACGGCAACCCTTGGGAGCTTGCGCGTCCCAAACTGACCTTCGACATTCCCTTTGGTGGACGCACAGAACACTACCGAGACGACCACGGTCAGGATTGCGTGCGCTGGATACCGGAGCGGGTCGTGCGTGGCGTTGCCTATGACACCCCGATCATGGGCTACGGCGTGAATACCGTGAACCTGCTGCGGCTGTGGAAATCCGAGGCGACGGAGTCGTTCGATTTTGCCGCGTTCAACGTCGGCGATTATTTCGGCGCGGTCGACCAGAAGGTGGTCTCGGAGAATCTCTCCAAGGTGCTGTATCCGAATGACGATCAGCATGCAGGCAAACGGCTACGCCTCGAACAGCAGTATTTCTTCGTCAGCTGCTCACTACGCGACATGTTGCGCATTCATCTGCGCAGCGGACGTGGCCTGGAACACTTTCATAAAAAATACGCCTGCCAGCTGAACGACACCCACCCCGCCATCGCCGTCCTCGAACTGCTGAGGTTGTTGACCGATGAACATCGGATCGATTGGGAGACGGCCTGGGACGTGACGCGACGAACCTTCTCCTACACCAACCATACCCTGCTCCCCGAGGCCCTGGAGAAATGGCCGCTGGACCTTTTCGGTAGCGTATTGCCGCGCCATCTCGAGCTGCTGTACGAGGTAAATCAACACTTTCTCGACGAGGTCAGAATCAAATATCGCGGCGAGGACGGGGGGCGTATCGGCCGCCTGTCATTGATCGAGGAGAACAGCGGCCGTTATTTGCGTATGGCCCACCTGGCCTGTGTAGGCAGCCATATGATCAATGGCGTCGCGGCCATGCATACCAGCCTTCTGCGCAGCACAGTGCTGAAAGACTTTCACGATATGTGGCCGGACAGGTTCACCAATGTGACCAACGGCGTGAGCCCGCGGCGCTTCGTCCGCCTGGCCAATCCCTGGCTGAGCAGACTGATCCATGATCGCATCGGGTGTGACTGGGTGCGTGAGCTGTCGAGCCTGCGCGGCCTCGAGGCCAGTATGGAAGACCCGCGGCTGCTCGAGGACTGGCGAGAGGCCAGGCGGCAGGCAAAAATCCGGCTCGCGAATCTCATTCATGAGCGCAACGGCCTGCTGATCGATCCGCAGTCGCTGTTCGATGTGCAGGTCAAGCGCATCCACGAGTACAAGCGGCAGCACCTTAACCTGCTACATATCATCACGCTGTATAACCGCATCAAAGATGACCCCAACCTCGAGATGGTGCCGCGCACCTTTATCTTCGGCGGCAAGGCGGCGCCCGGTTATACGATGGCGAAGCTGATCATCAAGGCGATCAACGCCGTTGCCGACGTCATCAACCATGACCCCGACGTGCGCGAACGCATTCGCGTGATATTCATTCCAAACTTCAGCGTCAAGAACGGCCACTATATCTATCCGGCAGCCGATCTGTCGGAACAGATCTCCACCGCTGGGAAAGAGGCATCCGGCACGGGCAATATGAAGTTCTCGATGAACGGGGCGCTCACTATCGGCACCCTCGACGGTGCCAACATCGAGATTCGGGAGGCCGTGGGCGAGGAGAACTTCTTCCTGTTCGGGCTCACCGCCGAGCAAGCACGCGACCGCCTGTCGCGAGGCTACGATCCTTACGCCGAATACCAGGCCCAGCCCGAGCTCAAGGCCGCCATCGATCTGCTCAACTCCGGCCTCTTCTCGCACGGTGACCGGTCACTCTTCTCCGGGCTCACCGGACACCTCTTGAACCGAGACGACTATCTCGTCATGGCCGATTTCGCGTCCTACGTCGCTGCCCAGCGGCAAGTCAGCACTGTGTGGGGAGACCGCGACCAGTGGACGCGGATGTCTGTGCTCAACGTCAGTCGCATAGGCTATTTCTCCTCCGACCGCTCTATCGCCGAGTACGCGGATAAGGTCTGGAAGGTCGAACCGACACCGATACCCAACAACCTCCCGTGAGCTCCAGTTCACGACGTCGATGGGGCGTTCTGACGTTCCGCGAGCCGCTCAATCGACCTGCGGCTTATGGCGTCTGGACATCGGCGTGGTTGCTGCTCGCCGGCTGGGCATTGAGCGGCGCTGCTCACGCGGGCCAGACCCGGATTGCCGATATCCGCTTCATCGGTGAGGCCACGCTGGCGACGGGAATGTCTTTCGACGGCACCGAGGTGGGTGGCCTTTCGGGCATCGATTACCACCCGCCCAGCGACAGCTATTTCGTCATCAGCGACGACCGCTCGCGCACCGACAGCGCGCGCTTATATACCTTGCATATCGACCTGTCGGACGGCCGCCTGCAGGAGGGCGATGTACAGCTCACCGGGCACATCCGCCTGCTCGACGCGGACGGCCGGCCCTTTGCGCGCGGACTGGTCGACGCGGAGGGTATCCGTTTCGACGCAGCCACGGCGTCGGTTTTCTGGTGCAGCGAGGGCGATGCCGAACAAGGGCTGGCACCCGCGGTCTTTCAAACCGGTCTTGACGGCGCGTGGATTCGCCGGCTCGACCCGCCGGCGCACTACCGGCCGACCGGCTCTCATGGCGTGCGTGACAATCTCGCGTTCGAGAGCCTGACGCTGTCAGCCGACCGTGACCGACTTTTCACAGCGGTAGAAAATGCGCTGCTGCAGGACGGTCCGGCCGCCGACCGTGGTGTCCCGAGCCCGGTTCGCCTACTGGCCTTAGACAAGGCATCGGGCACAGCGCTGGCAGAGTACGTCTATGTGACCGATCCGGTACCGTCCGGCAGCACCCCGCCGGGGCTGTTCCGAACCAACGGCCTGGTCGAACTGCTCGCGCTGGACGATTCAGAGTTCCTGGCAGTCGAGCGCGCCTATGCGGTCGGTGTCGGCAACAGCATCCGGCTCTACCAGGCGAGCCTGAGGGACGCGACCAACGTGGCCGGGGTCGCCGAAATCGGCCAGGTCCCGAGGCTTCAGCCCCTGACAAAGACCCTACTGCTCGATCTCGACGTGCTGGGGATCCGCCTGGAAAATACCGAGGGCGTCACCTTCGGTCCGCGACTCCCCAACGGCAGGCAGTCGTTGATCCTGGTGGCGGACAACAACTTTCGCGACAGTCAGGCCACGCAGTTTCTTGCCTTCGAGGTCAGGCTGTCTCACCCGAAAAACCACCCGCCGGGCGACCATCCGAGCGCACGATGAAGTGCCGAGCTCGAGGCCGCTGAAACCTGCCTCATTCCGCTGCAGGCCGGTGACTCCCGAAACCTGGCGGCAGACTGTGCAGAGCAAGTCGCAGCCAATAGGACTCGAACTGCTGCCACTGCGCCTCTTCCGGACCATCCGAGTGGCTGACCGGGAACTCCATCAGCTCGAACGGGCCGCTGAGGTGATTGGCGATGCCGTAGACGGTCTTGGCCGGCACGACGTCATCTTCCAACCCCAGGGCCAGCACCGTCGGACATGACACACGCTCGGCGAAATTCACGGCGTCGAAATAGCGCAGCACCACCATGGTGTCCTCGAGGTGGTCGGGGCGGCGTGCCATATAGCGACTGATCTCGGCCCCTGAACCCGATTTCACGAACAAGTTCCGACCCTCGGCCCAGCCGAAGGTCGGCACACCGAGCGCCAGCAGATCCGCGCATTGCAGCGTCGCCTGCGCCATCAGCGCCAGGCCGCCGGCGAAGCTCACGCCCTCGAAGATCGTCTTGCTGGTGCGCCCTTCGAGCAACATGCGGCCGGTCCGCACTGCCTGCATGTAGTCGCAAACGGCCAGGCGGATCACCGAGGTCTCGGGTGTCTCGATACCCGTCAGCACATAGCCCCAGCGCGAGGGATTCGGCAGCGCCGCGCGGGATATGCCAAAACCACGGATGTCCACACCCAGCACATTGACGCCCTGCCGGGCCCAGTCCCAGCGTCGCCTGCACTGGCTGCCATAACCATGACTGTGGATCACCAGCGGACGGGCCTTGTCGTCGTCCCAGTGCAGCAGATAGGCCGATACGCGGGCGTGCCCTAGCGAGATGAAAGATACCGTCTCGGCGCGAATCTCGCCCAGCGGCGACGACGGATCCGCATGCCGCTCGATCGCCGGGTCCAGCTGCTCCAGCTGCATCCGCGTGCTGTCCCAGAAGACGTCAAAATCCTCCGGCCGGGTCAACGGCGGCTTGAACATACGTCGCATGGCCTAAACTGTAACCCAAACGCCGTTCAAAAGAATGTGCTGCATTGCACCGGCTACTTACGCTGCGGCCGAGGAGCCCGGGATTTGGTTTCTATCGATACACTCAAACAGCTGGCCTTCTTCGCTGGCCTGCGACGCGAGGTCCTCGAGGTTTTCGCCGGGGCCGCGACCATTGCCGAGCTCGAGAACAATACCCTGATCACCCGTCAGCATGATCGCGCCATCGCGCTCTACATACTGCTGGAAGGTCGCATCCAGTTCCTGATCGAGGTCGAGGGTGCCGGCAAACTGCTCGTCGGTATCGGGCAGGACCCGGGCCTGATCATCGGCTGGTCAGTATTCCGCGCGCCGTTTCGCTATATGACGGACGTGCGCTGCGAAGGCCGCTGTCGATTGCTGCGTATCCCTCATCACCTGATCGACGAACTGCTCGCCGACGATTCCCACAGCGGACTGATCTTGTTGCGCCGGGTGACCGAATCACTGGCGCGTCGCCTGGAGTTCGAGCGCAACCGCTTACTGGAGACGGCCGGCGCCAACGCCGCGCTGCCGTACAAGCTGCCGGGACCGATCGAGGAGGTGGACGTTCCCTGGACGCCGGAGCAATTGAACTCAGCCGACAGCATGCTGGATTTCCTCGCCCACTCTTCGCTGTTCGAAGGGCTGGAGAGCCGTCTGCTGGAATGGTTGTCACACCAGGCCGTGGTGATGACCTTCGCCGCCGACGACGCGCTGTTCGAGCAGGACGGCATCGCCGAGCACCTGTACCTGCTGGTCGACGGCCGCATCGGTTTCTCCTACTGCGACGAAGGCGGCACGCGCTGTGTATTTCTGCGCGCCCTCGAGGGGATCGGGGATCCGATAGGCTGGTCGGCGCTGGTCGACCCACGGCGCTACCGGACCTCGGCCTTTGCGCTGCAGACCAGCCACGTCGTGGCCCTGCCCAGCAACACCCTGGAGCGGTTGTGCGCGCAGGAACCGGCGTTCGGCGTATCGGTGATGCGCCGCGTGCTGCAGGCGATCAGCTCTCGACTGCGCTTCACCCGTGTGCGCCTGGTCGCGCAGCGCTACGGTGAAGAGGTGCTGGCGATGCGCACCATTCTGGATCAGGCCGCGGAATCACTGCCGGTCAGCTCGCCGTTGCACAAGATCCCCTACCTGCTCGAGAACCGCCTGACCCTAGCGGACGCCTTTCATGCGCTGGAGCTGACCCGCGCGCACGGCGATCCGACCGAACGCAATCTGGCCGCACTGTCGCTCGAAGTCCTGCAGGACGTCCACCGCGAGCTCGAGCTGTACCAGGGTCTGCAGCGCGCCTACGAGGCGGTTGCGAATGCCCCGGCCGACGCCTCACCGGAGCAGGTCCGGGGACGCAGCATGCAAGCGTTCGGCGAACTCTTCGGCAAGCTCAGCTACCGGATCTCAGGGGAAGAAAACCTGCCCGCGACACCAGGCAACATCGTGATCATGAACCATCTTGAGAATCACATGGACACCATGCTCCCGAATGCGTTTCGCCTGACGCTAGACAGCCATTTCGTGTCCAGCATGATCCTGTATCGCCGCTATGGCGAGGCGCCGGTTAGGGTGGTGCGCAAGCCGGAGATGGGTTGGTACGGTTATCAGCAGTACTTCGACCGCCTCGACTACCTGTACGTCTATCCGGGCGACGTCGACGAGGAGGACCGCGATCAGGACCTGACCCGCGAACAGCGTAACCGACGCTTTATCGAAACGGCCGCCGGCCACCTCAAGGCCGGCCGCAACCTGCTGATCGCGCCCGAGGGGCGCTGCAGCTTCACCGAGGCCTCGCCCGGGCCCTTCAAGCCCGGGGCATTACGCCTCGCCGCCGCGGTCGATCCCGAACCCCTGATCGTGCCCATAGCCGTGGCGAACTTCGACAAACGCCTGACCCGGACGACGACGGCGGCGATCGTTTTTCCACCGTTTCGCCTGTCGGACCGCGTGCCGGAACCTGACGACCGGGACGCGCTGTTCGCCTTCATCGTGGAGCTGCAGCAGCAATACCACGGCTATGTGCAGCAGGCGATCGAACTCGCGCGGGCGGTTGATTAAGCTGCTCGGCGATCCGCTGGCGGCAGATCGGATCCCTTGGCCCGCTAAATCCCCAAGCTCCCCATGGGCGCTGCCGCCTGCGGGCCGGACATCGGCGGTACACTGCGGTATGACCGCATCCCGCGGCCCCGCACGGGGCTGGGGCTCGACAAACAAGCGCATGCATCGGCAAGGTTCATCCGCACCCGAGACACCCATGACATTAAACTCCTACCGACTGCCCGCAGAACGCCAGCCCGCCGACGGTTCGGTGCTTATGCTCGCTGCCGCGCGCTGCACGATGCTCGGCGCCGTGCTCTGGTCGGCCGTTGCGGCCGGCGCCGCACCGACGGCGCCACCCGTCGTGATCGCCACCACCGAGCAGCGGGCCGTGTTCGAAGAGGTGCCTATCTCGGGGACCGTCAGCTCACCACGGGTGACCCAGCTCTCGCCGGAGGTGGCCGGCCTAGTGCAAGAGGTCCTGGTCGACGCGGGGGACCGGGTCGTGGCCGGAGCGCCCCTGGTGCGGCTGGACGGGACGCTGGCAGGCCTGGCGCTGGAGGCGGCCGAGGCCGCGACTGAACAGGCAAGCGAGGAACTGGCAGACGCCCGCCGCCGATTGGCCGATGCCGAGCGCCTGGTGCAGTCGCGCGGTATCGCCGAGACCGAGATCAAGGCCAGACGCTCGGAGGTGCGCGCCGACGGCGCGACCCTGAGGTTGCGCCAGGCCGAGCAGCGTCGCGAGGCAGAACGCCTGCGCCGATATGAACTCAAGGCGCCTTTTGCCGGAGTGATCAGCCGCAAGCTCACCGAGGCGGGGGAATGGGTCGCGCCCGGCGATGACGTGCTGGAGCTCATGGCGGACACCGGGCTGCGCATCGATTTCCGCGTGCCGCAGGGCCTGTTCCCTCGCATTCGCAGCGATGAGGGCATCGAGGTACGGCTGGACGCCCTGCCCGACCGTCGCCTGGCGGCGCGAATCGGCGAGATCGTACCGATCAGTGATCCCAGCGCGCGCACCTTCCTGGTGCGCGTCTATCCACAGGATGAGGACCTGCCGATGACACCGGGCATGTCGGCCAGCGCCACGCTCAGGCTGGGGACCGGCGAGCAGGGGGTCGTCGTATCGCGCGATGCGCTGCTGCGTCACCCCGATGGCCGGATCACGGTCTGGGTGGCGAGGGCCAGGGCAGCGACATCACCGTGACCGAACGACAGGTGCAGACCGGGCTGTCTTTTGACGGCCGCGTGGTCATACACAGCGGTCTCGAGCCGGACGTGCGCGTCGTGGTCGAGGGCAACGAGGCACTGCAACAGGGTCAGCGCGTCTCGGTGCGGGAGGCGCGCTGATGTTTGAAGGCCTCATCAGTCGCGGTACCCTGACGACCGTCGCGGTCTTGATCCTGTGCGTGATCGGCATGGTCGCGGCCCTGCGTATATCGGTGCAGATGATCCCCGATCTGGACGTGCGCACGATTTCCGTGCGCACCAGCTGGCCGGGCGCGACACCGCAGGACGTGGAAAAGGAGATCCTGATCGAGCAGGAGGAGTTCCTGCGCAACATCCCCAGCCTGCAGCTCATGGTCGCCAGCGCCTCCTTCGGCCAGGCCAGCATCGAACTGGAGTTTCCGTATGGCGTCGACATCAATGAGACGCTGATCCGCGTCACCAATGCCCTGAGCCAGGTGCCCTCGTATCCCAACAACGTTGATGAGCCGCGCGTCTACGCAACATCGTTCTCCAGCAACTCTTTCATGTACTTTCGCGTGGCGCCGCTGCAAGGCAACCCGCGCCAACTGAACATGGTCCTGATGCAGGACTTCCTCGAAGACAATGTGCAGGCGCGCATGGAGAGCATCCCCGGGGTCTCGCAGGTCAACGTCTACGGCGGCGCCGAACGCCAGATCCAGGTCCTGATCGACCCGGAGCGGCTGGCCGAGCGCGGTCTCACCGTCGCCGATGTGCGGCGCGCGATTACAGAACGCAACCGCGACGCCTCCGGCGGCGAGATCGAATCCGGCAAGCGCCGCTATCTGCTGCGCACCATCGGCCGCTTCGAAGATCTCGACGAGCTGCGCCGACTGATCCTGGCGCGCCGCGGCGATTCGCTGATCCGACTGGTCGACGTGGCCGAGGTGCGGCAGGGCCACTTCGAGCTGACGCGCCAGTCCTTCTCCGACGGCAATCCAGTGCTCGGCCTGTCGGTGCGGCGCGAGGCCGGCTCCAACGTCATCGAAATCAAGCGACGCCATGCTGGTCGGAGCTGGATGCCATCAACCGCGAGGTGCTGCGGCCGGCCGGCATGGTCATGCGGCTGATCGCCGACGACGTTGGCTACGTCGAGGCCTCGCTGACAACGTCTGGACTAACCTGGCAATCGGCGCGTTTTTCGCCAGCCTGGTGATGTTCGCGTTCCTGCGCTCGCGTGCGCGCCACCCTGGTCGGGGTGATGGGCATCCCGATATGCACCATCGCGGCCTTCCTCGGCCTGCTGGCGACCGGCCGCACCATCAACGTTATCTCGCTGGCCGGCGTCGCATTCGCCATCGGCATGACCCTGGACAACAGCATCGTCGTGCTGGAGAGCATCGAGCTGGCGCGGCGGCGCGGGCTGGATCGCTTCCGCTCGGCGGTCGAGGGGGTGCGGCAGGTCTGGCCGGCGGTGCTGGCATCCACGCTGACCACCGTGCTGGTTTTCGTGCCGATCATGTTCATCGAACAGGAGGCCGGGCAGCTCTACTCGGATATCGCGATCGCCGTCTCCGCGTCGATCCTCGCATCGATGGTGGTGGCCATCACCGTGCTGCCAACCGCCAGCGCCCGCATGCACTTTCGCTCCGAGGCCGAGGGCCAGACGGCGAACGACCGCGGCCTGCGCGGCGCAGTCCTCGCCGGCATCGAATGGCTGACCGCCGGGCGTCTGCGACGCCTGTCCACGGTGACTCTCGCCGCCGCCGCGAGCCTCGCCGCCTTTGTCTGGCTGACCCCGCCCGCCGAGTATCTGCCCGAGGGCGAGGAGCCCAAGACCTTCGCCCGCATGAACGCCCCGCCCGGCTATAACCTCGAGACCATGCGCGGCATCGGCGAGGAGGTGCAGCAGTATTTCCTACCGTTCCTGGAGGACGCACCGACACGCTTCGATCGCGGCGAGACCGCCGTCCCGGCGCTGAAATATCTCAATCTGCGCATCGAGGCCAACGGTCTGCGGATCATCGCCGAGCCCAAGGACCCGAATCACATCAAGCCGCTGATGGACGCGCTGGGCAGCAAGTTCAAGGAGTACCCGGGCATGCGCTCCTTCGTATCCCGCGGCTCCATCATCACCAGCAACGACGGCGGCACGCGCAGCGTCAACCTCGACATCGCCGGCCCGGAGCTCAGCGTGATCTACGACGTCGCGCTGGCCGCCTACCGCCGGACGCAGGAAGTATTCGACAATCCGCGCATCCGCGCCAATCCGGCGACGCTCTCGCTATCCCAGCCGATGGTCGAACTGCGCCCTGACTGGTCGCGCGCAGCCGAACTCGGCATGAACGCGGTCGATATCGGTTTCGCCGTGTCGGCGCTCACCGATGGGGCCTTCGTCGACGAGTTCCTGTTGAACGACGACAAGATCGACATCTACCTCTACGGCGGTGCCGGGACCAAGGCCACGCTGGATGAACTGGGGCGCCTGCCGGTCTACACGCCGTCCGGCACCGTTGTCCCGCTGTCGACCATCGCCGACATCATCGAGACCGTGGATACCAACACCATCCGGCGCGTCGACGGCCGGCGCACGGTCACCCTGGGCATCATTCCACCCGAATCCGTTGCGCTGGAGAGCGCCGTACAGATCGTCCGCGAACAGGTGGTCGACTATCTGCGTGCCGCCGGCGTGGTCCCGGCCAACGTCAGCATGGAGATCTCCGGGGCCGGCGATCAGCTCGACGCCACCCGCGACGCGCTGAGCGGCAATTACCTCGTGGCCGTGGTGATCATCTACCTGCTGCTGGTCGCGATCTTCACCCACTGGGGCTACCCGCTGTTGATCATGACGACCATACCGCTGGGCGTGGCCGGCGGCATCGTCGGCCTGTGGCTGATGAACTGGGGGGGTGCGCTGCTGCCGCTGATCGGACTGCCGCTGCTCAGCCAGCCGTTCGACATGATCGCGATGCTCGGTTTCCTGATCCTGATGGGCACCGTGGTAAACAATCCCATCCTGATCGTCCATCAGGCCATGCTCAACGTTCGACACCGCGGGATGGCGGCCCGCGAGGCGGTGCCGATGCCGTGGAGACACGCCTGCGGCCGATCGCGATGTCCACGCTGACGACGGTCTGTGGCCTGGCGCCACTGGTATTCCTGCCAGGCGCCGGCACGGAACTATATCGCGGGGTCGGCGCCATCGTGCTGTTCGGCGTGCTGGGTACGGCGGTGGTATCACTGACCTTTTTGCCGGCGCTGTCGGTAATGGTGCTGGGGTGGCACCGGCCCGGGGGCCGTGCAGCGGCGAGCGCCGGCAGTCAGCCAGCCGCTCCCGAACCCGTCACGACGGATCTCGCGGTGCGCAAGACCGGTACGGATTGAGGCCGGCCCTGCAGCCGACCGCGACGCGGCGCTCCGGTCCGGGCCCACGATCGAAACAGCACAAAACTTGTGGCAGTTGAATGAATCCAGCCGGCCCGCCGGTCTATCCCGGGTGAGTGAATTAAAATGAAGAAGGTTGCAATGAAAAGATTGTTAGTCGTGACTGCGCTATGCGCGATCGTCGCCATCTCCTGTGTCAACGGAACCTCTGGCAAGAAGGGTGTCGCGGCAGCGGTCGACGGGAACACCGCGGTCGCCACTTTTGCCGGCGGTTGTTTCTGGTGCGTGGAGTCGGACTTCGAGGAGGTGCCCGGCGTGGTCGAGGCGGTCTCCGGCTACACCGGAGGCGAGACCCCCAACCCCACCTACAAGCAGGTGTCGAGCGGCACCACCGGACACCTGGAGGCGGTGCAGGTGCGCTACGATCCGGATGTGATCAGCTATGACGGTCTGCTCGCGGCATTCTGGCGGATGATCGATCCGACAGACGGGGGTGGCCAGTTCTCCGATCGTGGCCACGAGTACACCACGGCGATCTACTATCACGACGAGGGCCAGCGGCAGGCCGCCGAGCAGTCACGCGCGGCCCTGGCGGCGAGCGGGCGCCATGATCGGCCGATCGTCACGCCGATAGAACCGGCGGAGGTGTTCTACCGCGCCGAGGACTATCATCAGGATTATTACGAAAAGAATCCGCTACGCTATGGTTTTTACCGCCGCGGCTCGGGTCGCGATGCCTATCTCGAACAGACCTGGGGAGATGCCATCAAGGTGGACTACAGCACATATTCACCCGCAGTTGCCGATGACTTCCGTAAACCCGCCGAGGATGAACTGCGTCAGCGCCTGTCCCCGATGCAGTTCAAGGTCACCCAGCACGAGGGTACGGAGCCGCCATTCGACAATGCCTACTGGGACAACAAGCGCGATGGTATCTACGTCGATATCGTCAGCGGCGAGCCGCTATTTTCATCCACTGACAAGTTTAAATCCGGAACGGGTTGGCCAAGCTTTACGCGGCCGCTAGAAGACGAATTGATCGTTGAAAAGACGGACTACAAGATGATTCTGCCACGTACCGAAGTACGCAGCCGCAACGCCGATTCGCATCTCGGCCATGTCTTCAGTGACGGCCCTGCGCCCACCGGTCTGCGCTATTGCATTAATTCAGCGGCGCTGCGATTCGTGCCGAAAGAGGCGCTGGAACAAGAGGGCTACGGCCAATATTCGGCGCTGTTCGAGTAGCGGGTCGGGCGATCGCCCGAACGGGATCAACGACCCGCGCCGCGCAGCGGCAATGCACGTCGAATCAGGCGGCCTGGGCGTGCGGCAGGATAAGCTGCATCACCCCGGTCACCTGCGAATGCGCCTTGTGCGACACCATGGCGCACTCGGCCGGTGACAGGCCTGTGAGATCCCAGGCGGTGCGGGATACCGCGTCGAGCGCGCTGTCGATGTCTTGATCCCGATCGGCGGCGTCTGCCAGGACTGCTGCGATATGCACTAGCGCCGCGAACAGCGCATAGTCTCCCGACGACTTGGGCTCGATGTGGAGCTCGGTCGGCTCCCAGAGACTCTGCGGCAACTGCCACTGGCGCATCAGTTCCGCCCCGACGCTTGCATAGTCGATGCCCAGCACCGCACGCTCGGCCTTGTAGAGCGGCGCATTTTGGAGCTCTGCCAACTCAATCGCCCGCTGGGCCTTGTGTGGCTCTGCCTGGTAGATCAGGAGATGGCCAATGTCACGCAGCAGACCGCCGACAAACAGACGTTCGCTGTCGAGCACATTGCATACGGTCGCCAGCTCGCGGGCACAGATCGCACACAGCACGCTTTTGAGCCAAAAGCGCTGCATGTCCACGACCTGCTCGGACAGACCCTCGAAACTCTGCGTCACCGATGCGGCCAGCATCAGGTCGTGTACGTCCTGTGTACCCAGCAGGGCGACCGCACGGCTGACGGTGTCAACCTCGGTCGCCAAGCCGAAATAGGCGCTGTTCACAATACGGAGTAGGCGTGCGGCCATCGCCGGATCGTTTGCGACCACGTCGGCCACATCGGCCAGATTCGATTTGGGATCGTCGAGAATGGTCTTGAGCCGCAGATAGGCATCCGGCAGTGAGACCGGCCTGGCATGCTGCGAAATATTTTCCCATGCGGTCGACATAAGTATCCCCCGATACGTCGAACCTTCATGGAAATCTTCGGCCGCGTTGGCGAAAACCTGAGCGGGGCCGAAACGGCACCTCAGTGCTAGTCGTTTCGTTCTATCGGTTAGAAGGGGATTGGAGGTCCTCGCCAATCGACCTGGTCGCGTGGCCGCGCCCTGGCGATCGCCGCCCGCGCGTCGCCCCAGCCCTCACAGGCATTGCGACCTCCCCGCCCGCGGACCTGATTCAGCAACCACTTGCACTTCGCGTACAAGGCAAAGAAGGCCAGGACCAGCCGCCGGTCAATGCCGCCGATCGCCTGCTGACTGCAGATTAGCTTATCGTCATACATCCCCCGGTCGGTCAGGCCCACGGCACCGAAGGCACTGACCGTCACGCGTGTACCGCGCGGCAGCCGGCGCCCGAGCACGACGGCATCCAGCAGATCGCCCTCCAGGCCGACCAGGGTCTCCACAGAACCGTAGTTGAAGGGACAGGGAAGTGGCGACACGAAATCCAGGCGTCCGGTCGAACCGCGTTTCAGAAAGCTCCCGCGGGGGACCTCGATGACGACCTCCACCGTGGGCGGCGGCTGATGTGCCCGCCCCGGGCTACTCGGCCGTCGCATTGCGCTCGAGGGCCCGGCTGCGCGCGAACCGCTGATAACTCCAGCCCTTCTCATACGCGCGCTCCAGGACCAGGCCGCAGGCGTTGAGCATACGCTGGCGCTCCAATACAGCGTCGGTCTTGAACACCGTCTTTCCGGCCTCATCGGTATACAGCAGCGCTGGCAGGCGGCTGAATTCCTCGCGCGCGAACCAGGCGGCCCCTGTCGTCGGCCGACCGTCGGGGCCGACGACGGGCGTCTCGACATCGCTGGCGTCCAATCTGACCACCTCGAAGCGCTGCAGCAGCTGGCGCACCTCGGGCAACGCCAGTACGTCGGAATGAAAGGCCTCACAGGCGGCGCAGCCAGGCGCCTCGAAGATCACCAGTAGAGGCTCGGCCGCCGGAAAATCCGCGCGCGATAGTGCATAGGGCGGCCTCGCAAACAGCGGATCATCGCGCAACGGCGCGGCCCTAGCGTCGTCTTGTATCGGCGCTGGCCGGCGCGCCGCCAGATAGTCGCGAAAAGATAGCTTCGAATGATGACCGCCGATCAGGTAATCGAGGATATGGCCGAAGCGCTCGGGCGTCTGATAACCGATGGCGCGGATCATCAGGTCGCCATCGGGACCGAAGAACAGCAGCGTCGGGGCCATGCCGGCCTTGTGCCGTTCCGCGAACCGCTTGATCGACAGGTCATCGCCGGCCATGTCGGTCATCTCGACATCGTCGAATATCTCCAGGCCAATGGCGACAAAGTTGTCCTGCACGCGTCTGGCGGTCGCCGGATCACCCAGGCTGGTGCGGATGAACTCGGCGCAATATGTACAGCCCTGGGTGGTGAACAACACCATGACGCCGGTCTTGCCCTGTGCCCTGACCGCCTCCAGGTCCGTCTCCAGATCGACCAGCCCGGGCGTCATCCAGTCCGGATGCGCGATATGCCGGGGGCCGTCCTCGATGCCCGCGGTAACCGACCCGCACAGCAGCGCGATCAACGCCAGCACCAGCTTCGCGCGAGACCGGTGGATAGGATTTTCGCTGGTTGTCACCCTGTCACTCCTCCGCGAACGCGATTGCAGATGGCATCCTTAGACCTATCCGGCATCCAGTGCAAGCCGCGGTGGCAAGAAAAAGAGCCATTCGGAGATGATCGCGCCAAGCTGATTGTGCATCCGTGTGACCCATCAACCGCCTCGAAAGGATGCCGCCATGATCGACCGCTACTACACCGCCGGCACTGGGCGATTCAGCACCGCCGGCCGCGCAGAGCCTCCGCGTCAGTAACCGGCCAGACAACGCGTTTGTGTCATCCTGCCCATCGAAGGCCGACAGACGAATTCGATGCTCCTTCGGACATGGCGATATCGTTATTGTCCGCTTGCGACTTTGCGCTAATCGTACCGATCAGATGCGTTTCCTACGACCGTTGCTGAATCTACAGCTGCCGCGGGAGTCATCCCAGCTGGAATCTCTCTTGGGCAACGTCAGCAATCAAAACAGCGTCGTCAATCCGTCGCAGCACGGCTGCTGACCTGCCCCCTTACCCATTTGTGCTCCGGTGTAAGATTCCGATAGTTCGAAATCGGCCCGGCTAACAAGGCAATTCTTGAGCTATTGATTGGTCATAAGAAATGTTACCTGACCGAGCGAAGCGAGCAGCTACAGGTCGCCAAGTCGGCGCTAAGCCAAGTGTTGAATGCACTGATGAGCCATATCAGCCAGGCCGATGGCCACTACAGCGACTTCTCATCCGAGCTTGGCGAAATCGCCAACGGTCTCAGCGCCGATACAACCGTGGAAGATCTCAATGGGGTTATCGACCGCGCCATGCGGGCGACCAATGCCGCCCTTGAGCGTGGCGCCGAACTCAAGCAGGAATTCTCGAGCCTCGCAGCAGAGATGCAGCAGGTGCGCAGCGAGATGGAGCGTTCGCATGAAGAGGCCAGGACCGACAGCCTAACTGGGGTGAACAATCGCCTCGCCTTCCAGGAAGAGCTGGATAATCTCCCAACGGCGGCGGATGAAGATACCCATGCGCCCTGCCTCTTGATGGTCGATGTCGATTTCTTCAAACGCGTCAACGACACCTATGGCCACCAGACCGGGGACCATGCTTTGCGCATCGTGGCCCAGGAGATAAAGGCGATTTTAAGGGGGCGGGACCTGGTAGCACGGCACGGTGGCGAGGAGTTTGCAGTACTGTTGCGCGACACACCGCGCTCAGGCTGTATGGCAGTCGCGGAAAACATTCGAGCAGGGATCGAGCGCACCCAGATCCGCCTGCTGGGCGATTCTGGCGCCGGCAAATCGCTGTCGGTGACTGCGTCTTTAGGCGGTGCCTGGTTGCGTGGCGAGGAGGCCATCGACGCCTTTGTCGACCGCGCTGACCGCGCCCTGTATCAGTCCAAAAAAAACGGCCGCAACCGGGTTACTTGGGAGAATCGCGACACCGAGGCGTGAATCCCCAGGCGAGCAATGTCTGAATTGTGCGATTTGTTCTTGCGGCGTAAGACGGCTTACGCCTGTTCCATCATCCTAAGATGGTCCCAGCATATCGACTGCTGATCCGCCGGCGCGGACCTTGCAAAGCAAGTCATCGAACAGATGATTAGTCGGGAGTATGCTCAAGATTTCTATGTATTTTCCGATTGACCTGGAATGGAATCGCACAGTCGGGACACCGGTTTAGTCGCATGAATCAGAACCGCCTTCCTTTCTGCGGCCTGATGTTTGCGGCGGCCTTGGCCATCGCGCAGAGCATCGCCGCACAGACCATTCCCTTCTATTCCCTGGCCAATGCCCCCGCCGTTGATGGTGACGATGGAGACTGGAACGACGTGCCCGCGACCATCGTGCCCCTGAAGAAGACAAAACCAGACAGTGTGGTGGAGGCCAGGAGCGTCTCGATCAGAGGTGGGACGTATGGCGACCGGGTGTTTCTGTTCGTCGAATGGGACGACGATTCAGAAGACAGCGTGCACAAGCCCTGGGTCTGGAACAGCGAGCTGAACAAGTATATTCAGGGACCGCAGCGTGAGGACCGTCTCGCTGTCCAGTTCTCGACCGATGAAAACTACTCGACCAACTGGCGCTCGGGCAAGGAATTCACCGCCGACACCTGGCATTGGAAGGCCTCCCGTTCCAACCCTCTGGGACTCGCTCACGACAAAAGCCTGGTAGTCAGCCGCAGCAAGCTGTTGCGGGCATACAAAATGAGTATCGCAGATGGCGGCAGCATCTACAGATCGCGTCCCAGCGATGCCGGCGACAAGATCTACAAGACGACACGCTACAGGCTATTTGATCAGCCGCTGATGCCCAAGTACCTGCTGAGCGAATCCCCACAGGGCTCAGTTGCGGATATCACGGCGCGTGGTGTGTGGTCGCAAGGAAAATGGCATCTGGAACTCAGCCGAAAACTGTCCACAGGCAATACCGATGACGTCGCGCTGCCGCAGCGGCCCGGAAGGGTCGCCGGCGGGATTGCTGTATTCGACCACTCGGAGAACGACGATCACGCCGTTTCCGACACACTGACCTTCGATTTCGTCCACGAACCCTGGCGCGCAAACTGATACCCCCCGTGGACCCCAGTGGATAGCAAACGCGACCCGGAAAAATCGCTCAGCAAGAAGAGGCTGCCAGGCATTCACTGGCTCATGGCCTCCGGCATCGTGCTGATGGTGGCCGGAAGCCTGGCAGTCATCCGCTACATCGTCTACGAAATCGACAACAACATCAGGCAAAACGAAGTAGTGCTCGGACTTTCCCAGCACATCGAACTGGAGGCACAACTGTTCTCAGGGCACCTGCTGCCGGCGTTCAAGTCTCTCCATTCGCTTGACATCGCCGTGACCCGCCACCTGGCAGAGTTCAGGCTATATGTTCTGGATGCCGATCGGGGCCCTGAGTTTTTGACCCGCTGCCTGTCCGACACGCAATCGGCCTTTGACCGGTTTCCGCGCGACCTGCATGCCGCTACCGCCGTCGATCGGGAAGAACTCGAGGAAATCGTTGGCGTCTTCGTGGACATCACAAACGAGGCGCTTGAAGTCCGCAGCCCCAATCAGCTGCAGCAGCTGTTGTCGGATTCCGAGGATGTGTTTGCCGATTTCCAGACACAGCTGGCCGACACGAAGACAGCGCTCGACAACACTGTCCTCACATTGGGCGAAGATATCTCTGAGGATCTGCGCAGCGCTGGAGCAAACCTGTCCATTCAACGCACGCTGTTGAACCGACTGGAACACACATCTGTCGGCAGTCTGTCGCTGCTCGTGCTGTTCCTGCTGATCGTCAGTGCCCTGCTGTTTCGGGCGCTGCAACGTCGCCTCGGTGCAGTCTCTGACTATGCGCGCGCCATCGCCGACGGGCAGTGCACTTCTGATATCGATTTCGAGTCTTCCGATCATATCGGCGACATGGCCGAATCGGTCAGCCACATGGGCACACGCCTCGCCTCACTGGTCAAAGAGTCACAGAAAAAAGCGGAGATCGCGGTGCACGCCGAGCGGACCGCCCTGAAGCTGGCAAATTTCGACACCCTGACGGGTTTGCCCAACCGGCAACACTTCTTCTCCATCCTCGAATCGGTTCTAAAAGAGGCCCGACAGTTGGAGGAGAAAGTCGCGGTGGCCTATCTGGATCTCGACGACTTCAAAAAGGTCAACGATTCTTTCGGACACAGCATAGGCGACGAGCTTCTATGCGCCGTAGCGGAACGCCTGAAGCACAGCATGCGTGAGTCCGATTCTATTGCCCGGAACACGGGCGATCCCCCACCGCCTAAGCTTTCACGCCTGGGAGGCGATGAATTCACTTTTCTGGTCACCGGCGTACATGATGTGGGTGAGGCCAGAATAGTCGCGCGCCGCGTGCTCGACACGCTGGCCAGGCCCTACCTGGTCGGCACCCGCGAGTTGTCGATCACGCCTAGCCTGGGAGTCGCGGTGTTTCCCAACAACGGGGATACGGTGGAGGAACTGCTGAAGAATGCTGACATGGCCATGTACCAGGCCAAGGCGCATGGTCGTAACAACGTCATCCTGTACAGCGCGGAGATCGGCGAAAGCAATCGCAGTAAACTCAGCCTGGAACGCGACCTCGCAAACGCGGCAGAGCGCGGCGAACTGAGTATCCACTATCAGCCTAAGGTAGATCTGAATTCCAACCGCATCACTGGTGCCGAGGCACTGTTGCGCTGGCAACATCCAAAACGCGGCTCGGTATCTCCAGCCGACTTCATACCATTGGCCGAAGAAAGCGGCCTGATCGTACAAATCGGCAAGTGGGTGTTGCAGCAAGTCTGCACTCAACTCGCACACTGGGCGACGCATGACATCACCCAGGTCCCGATTGCCGTTAACATCTCAGCCAAACAACTCGCTTGCGGGGATCTGATCAGTACCGTTAGCGACTGTCTGAAGGCATCCGGCGTCACTGCCGAAAGCATCCAGCTGGAGCTGACCGAGAGCGTGCTGATGAGCGATACTGAGCTGGCTGTTCGCACGCTCAATCAGCTTAAAGGTATGGGCATACACACCAGCCTGGATGATTTTGGTACCGGTTATTCCTCGCTCAACTACCTCAAACGCTTCCACCTCAGCACGCTCAAGATCGACCGATCGTTCGTACGCGACATCGAGACCGACGTGGACGATGCGAGCATAGTCAAGGCGATCATCGGACTGGCCGACTCGCTGGGGCTCGACGTCGTGGCTGAGGGCGTTGAGAATGAACACCAGGTGGACTTCCTCCGAAGTCACGGGTGTCGGACCGCACAGGGATTTCTGTTCAGCAGACCGGTGCCAGCCGCGGAATTCGTCCGCCTGTTGGGTTTCGACCGCAGCGAACGGGCCGCCTCCACGCTCTGACCGTTTACCATCTGGCACGCTGCGCGGTCGCAATGTCGCTCAATCGCGCAACAGATCGGAGTTGTCCAGGTTCTATGGAACAGCGTCGCGTACCGCGCTGCTGGGCGAAGCGTTCAACAAAGAGCGCACCGATACGCTGCAGAAAAAACCGCGGGATTGGCTCGCGCTTGGGACCGAATGCGAAGCGACTCGGCGTCAGTCCAATTTGCGCTCGAGAACGAAACCGCTAACGCGATTGCAGATGGCATGCTGAGGCCTATCCCGCGTCCAGTACAAGCCACGGTGGTAAGAACACGAGCCATTCGTAGATGATCGGGCCACAGTGATTAACGTACGTGTGCCCTGTCAACAGCCTCGAAAGGATACCGCCATGATAGACCGCTACTACGCCGCAGCCTGTCAGACCGATTTTCCCTGCCCGGCGACACGCGATGAAATCGGCCAACGCACGCGCCGCATGTGCGAGATGGTCGAACAAACGATCGTCGGCTACGAGCCCTTTTTCGATGTCCGCCTGCTGGTGTTCCCGGAGTTTGCCCATGCCGCACCGATCTACGACAGCGTCGCCGGCCTGCACGAAAAACTGGCAGTACCGGTGCCCAACGAACACACTGAGGAGTACCGCAGGCTGTGCCAGAAGTACGGTTGTTACCTACAGAGCGGGACCTTCCTCGAGGCCGACCCCGGCTACCCGGATTGTGTGTTCAACACCACGGCCCTGATCGGCCCCGAGGGTATATTGGCCAAGTACCGCAAGGTGAACACCTGGATCCCCTGGGAGATCCACACCAGTCCGCACGACGTGCCCGATTATCCGGAGGAGCCCTTCCCGGTGGTCGAAACGCCGCTGGGCCGATTGGGTGTGGCGATATGCTACGACTGGCTGTTCCCGGAGACCATCCGTCAGATCGCCTTCAACGGCGCCGAGGTGATCCTCCGCGTCTCGGCCTACATGGATCCCTGGGGCTCGAACGAACCCATGGACTGGTGGACGCTGATCAACCGCACCCGCGCGCTCGAGAACACGACCTATGTGGTGGCGGCCAACCAAGGCGCTCGATTCGAAAACTATCCGCCGTTCAGCTGGCCCGGCAGCAGTATGGTCGTCGACTACGACGGCCGCATCCTGGCGCAGGCCGAGGCCGGGCCGGGCGAGAAGGTGGTTATTGCACCCATCGATATCGACGCGCTGCGCGCCGAACGCGGGCGGCGCATCGGCCACGACATGCGCTCGCATCTGCGCAGCAGTATCCATCCCTATCTGAGCCGCGAATACCTGGCACCGGCAGGCAGCGACCAGCCGCTCAGCAAACAAAGTATAGAAGCCCGTATCCGGTCGGCACGTCAGCGCAGCTGGCGCTGAGCGCGCTGATACAATGGGCCCCGCAGAGCCTCCACGCCAACAACCGGCCTGATAGCGCGTGACTGTCTCCGCGCGCATCGAAGGCCGACAGAATCCGATGCTCCTTCGGACGTGGCGATATCGTCATTGTTTGCTGCGACTTTGCACTGATCACACCGATCAGATGGATCCCTGCGACGGTTGCTAGATCTGCTCCGGAAATAGACCCGGCAGCCAGCGTGATGCCAACTTGGCGGGAAAAGCTAGCCGCAGCGGTGCTCGGGTACTCGACGAGACAACGACACCCTGATTAACCAATGCGGATACCACCCGGCGACCTTGCCGGTCGCTCACGCCGAGCAGTTCCGACACATCGCCGCGCGCCAGCTCACCACGATACAGAATCGCTTCAATGACCCTCCCAGCATGTGGCGGCAACCTATCTGCTCGTCGCTCTTCTTCAGCCCATAGCAGGACCCGGTCACGCAAACGGTCTGGCTGTACCAACCCTTCCATGGATCTCACTTGATCGAGGCATGTCTCGAGGAAGAATCGCGTGAATGCTGCAAGCGCCTCCTCGGAAAAACTGCCTCGCCCGTCCAGGTCGTTGCGACGTGGCAGGTCGCATTCCGCAAGATGCGCCTTGTAGCTGCCTACATTCCGGGCCAGGCCACGCGCAATCGACCACACGCCGCTCGGAATCCTGAACGTATAAAAGATCTTTGGGCAAGCGCTCGCCGAACCGTCGGTGTACTTCGCAAATGCCGTCGGCACTTACCGCCCGCCCTCGCAGCCCGCCGCTATCGATCCAGTGCTGGACCGAAATATGGGCTCTGGCCTCTAGCTGTAGGTGGCGCTTCCCAACATCCTGGCTGTAGTCGTTTCTTAATGCGCGTTCAATATCGACCGGATGGGTGTGATGGCCTTCGATCAGATTGCTGTAGTAGCAGTTCATCGACCGAACGAGGCCGGCCAACGCCGTCAAAACGCCTTCCGGCAGGCTTCTGCAGAAACCGGTGGAATGACCTGCAAGCTCCACCGCCAGGTCGGCTAGGGTCTCGCGGTGACGGGACATGCCCGATATCCGCATCGGGTCCATCAATGCAAGCGATTCTCCCCGATCCACAATCGCCGGCGGGACCGTTTCTTTGGCCGCTTTATTGTCCGACTCTTCATCAGGCATTTTTGTCTATTTTTCTATTACTTAAGACATCAATATACCAATGATAGGAGCAATTTTTGTCCGCTTCTAGGTCCGGACATAATCGGACCCGAAGCACTCCTCTCGGGGCGACGTAACCGGTCTAGTGGCTTCAGCAACCGCGCTCAGTAACCGGCCTGATACCGGGTATTGAAACGCGCGTGCAGGGTCTCGCGGTCGGGGCCAGGTCGACCGGCGGTGGGCAGCGGCGCGAGCGTCTCACCGTCGCGCGTGAACAGGTCCATATCTTTTGCCCAGCCGCGCGCCTCCAGCACCAGTTGGCGCGACCAACCCTCGGGCGCAGGCGCGGGTTCTGCAAACTCGGCGTGCAGCTCTTCGCCCGGGCCGATGATCGCCACCGCCTCATCCTGTTCCGCCAGCAGTTCCAGGGCCGGACCGAAACGGGTGTAGTAACCGGCCTGATGGCGGGTATCCCAGTAGGGACTGCGCTGCTGATAGTCGTAGTGCGGCAGGCGCTGTTCACCGGTCGTGCGGCGCGCGAATCCACTCTGCGCAACCTCGGCGTGAACCGGCAGGACGCGCTGCACGCGCGCTTCGGAAAGCCGCTCGGCGTAGACCACGCTGATCCGATCCCAGTACACCTCCATATTGGTGCGCAGCCGCAGCGCCCGGGTACCTGCCGGCAGGCCGGTGAGCGGCACCGACATACGCCTTGGCATACCGGCAGGGTAACCGAACTGATCCAACAACTGATGCCAGACACCCTGCGCATCCTGGGCCTCCAGGCTCGGTGCCTCGAAGGCCGCATTGGCCTGCCAGGCCGCGAACATGGTCTGCGAATAGGGGTATTCGACCCAGCCGTCGATCATCAGCAGCGGGCGGCCGGGGCCCACATCCAGGGGCTCTGGGAAACGCAGGGTCAGTATGTGCTCCTGGGCGAGTCGGCCAATGAAGCGCCGATCCAGTTCACCGACCGCCGCCGCGCTGCCGTCCGTATCCGCAATGCGTGCCAACATGTGGCCCGCCGCGTTACTGGCTCCGTCCGGCACGATCTCACGGCGGTAGAAGTACGGCTCACCCGTCGGCTGTGGGTCCAGGATGCCCATGCGTTCATCCAGCACCATCCGCCAGCCGGGTGGCAGATCGTAGACCGCCAGGGCCAGCGAATCGAGATAGGCCGCCTCCTCCATGGGCTCGCCGACCTTGAGCACATAGCGACCGTCGCGCGGCTCGAGCAGGCCCTCGGGTAACTGAAAGTTTTCCCAGGGGCGTGGCTCGGCATACTCGCCCGGACCGATCGCGTAGCCGATGCCCCCTACGCCCAGCAGATCACTGACGAACCGGTATTGTCTACCGTCCCAGACAAAGAGTACCGGGCAGCTGGACAACTGGCGCTGCGTCTCGGTGATTCGATGCGTCTCACCGGCGGCCAGCGCGAGTTCGCTCTGAAACACGCCGTCGGACCAGTCAATGGCGACGAAGTCTGCCTGGCCGGCACCCCCCAGCCCGACGGCCAGAGGCTGCAGACCTTGGCCGGGACCCGAATGGTTGCGCAGGGTGCTCAGCAGGGTCCAGTGTTCACCCCGCCGGACCGCGATACGCGCACCGATCCCGGAGCTGTTGGAGCGCATGGAGTCTGCCTTGTCCTCGCGCCCGCTTAGGCGCAGCGCAATGAACGGATGACGCCCCGCGCCGGGCCGCCAGAGGCGCGCCCGATCGCCTGCTATTGCCAGCACCCCCATGCCGCGGGCCGGCTCCTCCAGCAGCGTCGCCATACCCAGCAGCGGTGTCAGCGACCGATGGGCGAAGGCCTCGTCCAACTGACCGTCGGCATTCATGCGCAGCGCGCGCCAGCCATCCCGGGTGGCCAGCAGCATCTCCTGCACGCCGTCGCCGTCGAGATCGGTCGCCGCCAGCTGGGCCCAGCCGGAAACGGCCTCGCCCTGCCACAGCGCGCGCGAAGCGAAGTCGCCGGCCTTGTCGGCGAACCAGCCCAACAGGCGGCCGTCGCTGCCCAGCGTCAGCAGCTCCACGCTGCCGTCGCTATCCAGATCCAGCGCGAGTCCGGCCAGGGCCGGCGTGTTGCGGAAGGCATCGAGTCCATCAGTGGCACGGTAGCTCCACAGGCGATCGTTGGTGTACACCTCGTGCGGCACATCGGCGTTGAGCACGACGATATCCAGATCTCTATCGCTATCGAGATCCACCGGCAGGACCTGCCGTCCCGCGGCGCCCGCACCGGTCAGCCCGCGATCACGTGCCAGCGCCCGAAAGCTGCCGTCGAGATTGTTGTTCAACAATTCGTTGTCGGCATCGGCATTCACCAAAAAGAGGTCGAGGTCGCCGTCATGGTCGGCATCGAACCACGCCCCATCGACTGTGTCGCGATCGCCGGCACCGGCCTGGCTCGCTGCGGTCACATCTTGCCACTGCCCGGCCACGGTCTGGCGCCAGAGCCGGTTCGGCCCGTTCCGGCAGAGGTAGAGATCCAGCAATCCGTCGTTGTCATAGTCGCCCCAGAGGGCCGCGTTCACGTTGTCTGTCCCGGCGAACGGCGCATCGGCCGAAGGCCGATAGCTGCCGTCGGCCTGGCGTCGCAGCAGCACGCTGGCGGGCAACGCGCCGCCGCTGATCAACACCGCCTTGCCGTCCAGATCGACCGCTGTGACGCTGAGCGGTCGCTCCACACCGGTTGCGATGCCCGCAGCCGACCAGGCCTGATCGATGACCGCGGTGAACAACTCCCCGGCAGGCAAACCGGTGGCTTGCTCGCTCGGCTCCCCCAGCGTCCGGACCTCGCCACGACGCCCGAGGCGCGTGTACTTGAACTCGGCCAGGCGCGATCGCGGGTTGTTCGCGAGCTTCTGGTAGACGGCGGCGACCTCGCGCGCCTCGTCAGACTGCCCCAGGCGCTGCAGCGCCTGGAAGGCGCCATAGTAGGCGCTGCGCAGATAGGGATCCTGCGCCACCGCACGCCGATAGAGGTCCAATGCGCGCCCCGACTCACCGAGCTGCGCCTCGCACTGGGCCAGGTAATAGATCGCGTAGGCATCCGCCGGATCGGCATCCACGACGTGCCGAAAATGCACCCTGGCCTGCTCCGGCCCGCCCAGGTAGAGCCTCAGCAACCCGCTGACATAATGCGCATCGACGTGATCGGGCTGCCGATCGAGCAGCGCCGCCATCTGCTCCAGGGCCAGCAGTTCATCGCCCGGCTCCTGGCGGTTGAGCGTGGCAATGGCGAGATTGACTTGCAGCGTCGGCAGCTCCGGCCAGGCGTTCGCCAGCCGCTCGAACAGGTCGCGTGCCTCGGCATAGCGAAACTGCCCCATCAGGCCGACGCCGCGGTTGTTCTCGCTGACCAGCGCGGAGTCGAGGCCGTCAGGCTGCGGCGTGCGGTCACAGGCGACGACACCCAGCAACAGCAAGACAGGCAGCAGGTAACTCAAGCGACGGATCTGCATGCGGTTCGCTACTCCTGGCCCTGGCGGATCACCAGGGTGCCATCCACGGCCGGTTCGACGATCGTCTGGCGGCTACCGTCCGGCCAGGTGATCGACAGCCGGTCTACTCTGTTTGTCTCACCCAGGCCGAAGGTCACCGGCAGCTCCACCTGCGATAGGTAACTGCGGCTCGGCATCACGCGACGATGCAGCTGCCTGTCTCCGACTGTCAGCACCAGCGCCGCCCCGATCGCCTCGCGGTTCGGGGGATCGCCGCGCAACACCACCCGCAGCCAATGATTCCCCAGCGACTGGTCATTGCGCAGCAGGCGCGGTGCCCCGTTGTTTTGCGTCAGCAGCACATCGAGGTCGCCATCGCCATCGATGTCCGCATAGGCCGCACCCCGGCCCACGATCGGGGTGGTGAGATCACCCATCATCTCCGGCTTGACCGGCACGAACGGTGTGCGGCAGTCGTCGCCGCAGTGCCAGAACAGCTGCGCCGGCTGGGCATGGTGCTGACTCGCCTGCACCTGATGGATCTCGGGCTCCAGATGGCCGTTGACCTGCAACAGATCGAGCCGACCGTCCAGGTCGTAGTCAAAGAAGAACAGACCGAAGGTCAGCGCGCGGCGCGAGGCGGGCCCGATGCCGGCGATGATGGCCTGATCCGACAGCGGCGCGCGCCCGGCCATCGTCAGGTAGAAGGAGCTCATCTCATTGGCGAAGTTGCCGATCGCAATCGCCTGTTCCTCGTCGTTGAAGATATGCGCGCTGTCGACACCCATTGCGCCGGTCGCGGCACCATTTCGGTCGAAGGCCACACCATAGTCGGTGCCGACCTCTTCGAAACGGCCACCGCCGAGATTAAGGAACAGAAAGTTCTGCACCGTATCGTTGGCGACGAACAGATCCATCGCACCATCCCGATCGATATCCAGCGGCAGCACCGCCAGGGCCTTGGCCATCGGCTCGCCGCTCTGCGGGTGCGTAACCTGGATGCCGCTGCTCTGCGATACGTCCTCGAAGCGGCCGTTGCCCAGGTTGCGGTAGAGGTAGGCGTCGCTGCCGGCATAGGCGGTAGGCGGCCCGTAGGCGCGACCGAGGCCGGTGATCTGGAAGTTAACCTGCCGATCGATGTCCGGCGACCAGGTGACATAGTTGGCCACGAACAGATCAAGATCGCCGTCCTGGTCGACATCGACAAAGCTGGCCCCGGTGCTCCAGTCCGCCGCACTACCCCCCACCCCGGCCTGTGCAGTGACATCCCGCAGGCGGCCGTTTTCATTCCGGTAGAGTTGGTTCTCGCCGACCGCCGTTACGAACACATCTGTCCAGCCATCCTGGTCGTAATCGGCGACAGCCACACCCATGCCGTAGAAACTGTCGGTTGGGGCCGCATCGGCACTGACGTCCTCGAAGCGGCCGGTCCCGTCATTGCGATACAGGCGCAGGGTCGAAGCGGGATCCGCAGCGACCGACTGGCCCACCAGATTCACGGAATCGACCAGGAGCAGGTCCTGGTCACCATCGTTGTCCAGGTCAAAGAAGGCACCACCGCTGCCCATGGTCTCGGGCAACAATCGGTCACCCGTGGCGCCATTCCGGTGCACGAAATCGATCCCGACCTGCGCGGTGATATCGGTGAAAGGCGCCGGCGGCGGCTGCGGCTCCGCGCTGGTGTCCACCCTGACCGGGGCCTCGACCGCTGCGGTCTCGAGGGCCTCGTCCCGGCGTCCGAACCAAAACAGCGACGTGATCCCAGCCCCCACGCAGATCAGTGCGAAAACGGTCTTGCCTAGCGCACTGGCGGTATCTCTTGACATTACAGCTTGTACTCCACAGGGCCGCTAGTGTGCTCATGTACTCGACGGTCGATCAACTGCCGCGGGCGAGACCGGATACCATACAGAGAGATCCTATCGGCTTTGGGCACCGGGATTGAAAGGCAATGCAGGACGCCGCACAACGACATGACGACTGACAGGCGTCGCAACTCCCTGGTCATGGGACCGGGTCTGCACCGGCTGCTGACCCCAGTATTGCTCCTATTCGGCTTGCTGGCGCTGAACGGCCTTTACCTGGCGACGGTGACCTGGCTGGAGTGGTCGGACGCTCGCCTGTACCAGGACCTGTTCTACCAGTGGATGTTCCTCGCCCACCTGCTGCTCGGCCTGACGCTGCTGCTCCCGGCACTGGTGTTTGGCATCCTTCACCTGCGCAGGGCCTGGCACAGCCCCAATCGCCGCGCGGTCCGCTTCGGCCTGACCCTGTTCCTACTGGCCCTGCTGCTGCTTGTCAGCGGCCTGTTGCTGGTCCGGTTCGATTTCTTTCAGCTGCGCGACCCGCTCGTTCGTGATCCGCTGTACTGGCTGCACCTGGGTGGCGGTCTGCTGGTGATCGGTCTGTTCGTGCTGCACCGGCGCGCCGGCACCCGGCTGAACTGGCGCCTGGGTGCCGGCTGGAGCCTCGCCGCGGGCCTTGGCCTGCTCGCCACGCTGGCGGTGTTGAAGTTCGAGAACCGTGCCGTCGACATCCAGCTGGCCGATGCCGAGCGACCCTTCCCACCCGCGCTGCTGCAGGTCAGCGGCACCCAGTCCATCGAACCCGATGTGCTGATGCGCGACACCTACTGCGAGGAATGTCACAGCGACGTGCACAAGCAATGGTCGGAGAGCGCGCATCGTTTCAGCTCGTTCAACAACCCCGCCTACCGCGCCAGCGTGATGGAGACCATGCAGGTGATGCGTGAGCGTGATGGTGATCACCAACAGGCCCGCCTGTGTGCCGGCTGTCACGACCTGGTACCGCTGCTGTCCGGCCGCTTCGACCGCGCCGACTTCGACCCGGACACCGACCCTACGGCCCAGGCCGGTCTGACCTGCACCGTCTGCCACGCGATCTCCAGCGTCGACAGCCCGCGCGGCAACGCCGACTTCTCCGTCACACTGCCAAAGCACTACCCGTTCGTCGACAGCGACAACACGCTGCTGCAGTGGCTCAACCGACAGCTGATCAAGGCCAAGCCGGCGTTTCACCAACAGACCTTTCTGAAGCCGGTGCACCGCAGTGCCGAGTTCTGCGCCGGCTGCCACAAGGTCCACCTGCCCGAGAGCTTCAACGGCTACAAGTGGCTGCGCGGTCAGAACCACTATGATTCGTTCGCGTTGTCGGGGGTCTCCGGACAGGGGTCATCGAGTTTCTATTACCCAACGCAGGCAGTTAAGAAGTGTGCCCAGTGCCATATGCCGCTGACCGCCTCGGACGACTTCGGCGCCAGCCGGTTCGACGACAGCGGCGAACTGACGGTCCACAATCACCTGTTCCCCGCCGCCAACACCGCGCTGCCGCATTGGCGCCAGGCGCCCGAATGGGTGAATGAAAGCCATCGTGAGTTCATGCAGCGCGCGCTGCGCGTCGACCTGTTCGGCATCAAGCAGGACGGCGACATCAGCGGCGCGTTGACGGCGCCACTGCGCCCCGAGGTGCCGGTACTCGAACCCGGACGGCGGTACCTGCTCGAGGTGGTGGTACGCACTGTCGGCATGGGCCACCTGTTCACCGAGGGCACGGCGGATTCGAACCAGGTCTGGATCGAGCTGATTGCGCGGCAGGGCGAGCGCATCATCGGCCACAGCGGCGCGATGGGCGACGAAGGAGAGGTCGACCCCTGGGCCTATTTCCTCAATGCCTATGTGCTCGACCAGCAGGGCAAACGCATCGACCGGCGCAATGCGCAAGACATCCTCACCCCGCTGTACAACCACCAGATCCCGCCGGGCGCGGCCGACGTGGTGCACTACGCGCTCGACCTGCCGGCGGACATCAGCGGTCCGGTCGACATCGAGGTGCGCGTGCACTATCGCAAGTTCGACACCACCTATCTGCGCTTCATCCAGGGCGAGGAATTCAAGCGCAACGACCTGCCTGTTACGCTGCTCGCCAGCGACCATGTCCGTTTTCCGACCAGCGAAGGACACAATGACCTGACCCAGGCCATGCCCAAGATCCCCGATTGGGAGCGCTGGAACGACTACGGCATCGGCCTGTTGCGCAAGGGCCGCCTCGGCGAGCTGCGCCAGGCCGAGGCGGCGTTCAAACAGGTGGAGCAGACTGGGCGTGGCGACGGCCCGGTCAACCTGGCGCGCGTCTATCTGAAGGAAGGGCGACTGGACGAGGCCAGCGAGGCCCTGCGCCGCAGTCTAGAGGCCGACCCGCCCGCCCCGCCCTGGGTGGTGACCTGGCTGACCGGGCAGGTCAACGAACAGAATGGCTTTCTGGACGAGGCGATCGCCGACTACCGGCGCGTGCTGCGCAGCGATTTCCCCGACGCGGCCGCGCGCGGCATGGACTTCGGCCGCGACTACCGCGTGATCAACGCGCTGGGTCGGGCCTTGTTCGAGCGGGCCAAGATGGCGCGCGGGACTTCACGTACCGCGGAACGCGACGCCCTGCTGCGCGAGGCGGCGGGCACCTTCCGCCGGACCCTGGAGCTCGATCCCGAGAACCTGACCGCGCACTACAATCTCGACCAGATCCTGCGTCTGCTGGACGAACCGGAACAGGCCGCGCAACACGCCCGCCAGTACGAGCGCTTCCGGCCCGACAACAACGCCCAGGAGCGGGTGGTCGCCTTGCACCGCAGCCGAAATCCTGCCGCAGACCATGCCGCCGAGGCGGTCGCGATCTACGTGCTGCATAGCCAATGAGCATGTCAGTTTTTTTAACACCGTCCACGTCGCCAGCGGGGCCTCGGCATGTTTATGCTATTTTCAACAATCACTTACATATTATGGCGCGACTCTTGCCAGTGCTTAGAGACAGATGAAATTTGCCACCGTCAGGAAAAAACAATGAAGATCGTATCGAAGCTCCGCATTATCTTATTTTCCACCTTTTGCCTGGCCGCTAGCGGCGTCCTCGCTATCCCGGTTGTCTTGAACTTGCTCACCGACAATTTCGGCGGCGAGACTTCGTTCACGATGGACACGGCCCCCTCGACTGGCCCTATTGCCTACGATTCATTCACCGGGGCTGAAAGCTCTCCGGGTTCGCTTTCCGACGGTATCGCTGATATCGGCGACCTGGTCAGCGCGACGGCCTATACATTCACCTGGGACCTCTTAGACGGCGACTATGAATTCACCCTCTTGGACTCCTTCGGCGACGGCATCTGCTGCAGCTTCGGGGCCGGGAATTATTCCCTCGCGGTCGACGGCGAGGTCGTTGGCTCAGGCGGCGAATTCGCATTCGAGGAGGCCACTAGCTTCACCGTTGAGGGCAACGCGGTACCGCTGCCGGCGACGCTCGCGCTGCTGGGCCTGGGCCTGGCCGGCCTCGGCTGGTCGCGTCGCTGCACAAGCCGTTAAAGTTCGAACGACGATAGGTCGACAAACGGGGGACCCGGCTCGAGCCGGGTCCCTCTTTTTATTTCTCGAGCCCGGATGATGAAGCGCCGCCTGCACCCCCTCCCTGTCTTCGGGTTCCTGGCCCTGATGTTGGGCCTACTCACGGCCTGCAGCCCAATCCCGCCCGCGGACCTCCCGTCGCTCCCCGAGGTAATTTTCGAGGATGCCCTGCCGGTGATCCGCGAGCAGGTTGACGAATACCTGGCCAAGGCCAGGGCCCAGCCGCCGAACGCCTTCGCCAACGGCCGGCTGGGGATGGTACTCGCGACCTACGACCGCTTCGACGCCGCCCTGGTCGCCAATGAGCGCGCCGCTCTGCTCGCCCCGCAGGACTACCGCTGGCCCTACCTGCGGGGCCATGTCCTTGGTTTCCAGGGCCGGTCCGCAGAGGCGGTCGCGGCGCTGCGCAAGGCCCAGGCCCTGAATCCACAACACCCGCACATACGGATCGAGCTGGCCAATCAGCTGCAGGCGACCGGCAGGCTCGAGGAAAGCCGCGGGCTGTACGAGGACGTCATCGCCGAAGACCCGAAGCTGCTGCGCGCCCACTTCGGCCTGGGACGACTGTGCGCGCGCGCGGGCGATCTCGAGGGCGCCGCGGCCAGTCTGCGCGCTGCACTGGCCATCGATGAGCGCATCGGCGAGGTCCACTACGCCCTGGCCCAGGCCCTGCGGCGTCTTGGCGACGAGGCCGCCGCTGCGCGACACCTCGCCCTCTCCGAACGTTACGGTACGCGCAAGGCGCGTGAGCACGACCCGGCACTGGCGGCGCTCGGCGCGCTGCACCGAGGTGACCGGCCGCATATGGTCCTGGCCAAGCGCCTGGTTGTCGAAGGGCGCAAAGAGGAGGCGGTGACCGCGCTGCATCGCGCCCTGGCCGCCAATCCGCGAAACGACTCGGCTCACACCCACCTGATCTGGCTCTATGGCCTCGCCGGGCGACCCGAAGAGGCGGAGCAACACTACCGTCAGGCCCTGGCCATCAACCCTGACAATGCCCAGCTGCACTTCAACTGGGGGCACCTGCTGCGCCAATCGGGACGCTACGTCGAGGCGGGAAAGGTCCTGGCCCGCGCCGTCGAGCTGGATCCGGGGCTCGCCGACGCCCATGCGCAACTCGGGTTCGTGCTGCAGCAACTTGGGCGCCAACAGGAAGCTATGGCGAGTTACCGGCAGGCCCTGCGTCTGGACCCGGGACAGCGTAACGCCCGCTACCTGCTCGGCGACGCCCTTGCACGGCAGGGTCTGCTCGACGAGGCCATCGCGCAGCTCCGGCAGTGCATGGAGCCCGTGGACGGCCGCACACCGGTCTATCTGCGTACCCTCGCCGCGGCCTACCTGCAGCAGGGCGACGCCTCATCCGCCCGTGCCGCGCTGCAGCGCGCCCAGAGTATTGCGCTGCGCCTCGGCAACCAGGGCCTGGCCCAGGCCGTGGAGGCTGACCTGCACCGGCTGGTGGCCGTAGCGGTGCCGGGCGAGGCACCCGCACAGTCGAGCGCTGCGGGACAGGCCGCCGGGGACATGCCTTGAACCGCCGGCTGTGGAGCCTTTGCGCCCTGCTCTGGCTTTGCACCCTGTTCACCGGCTGTGACACAAATTCACCACCGCCGGCGCTGCCGCCGCCGCAGCAGCTGGTGTCCGCCGGGATGCTGGAACCGGTGCGCGCACAGATTGACTCGGCTTGGCGAGCGGCACAGGCGGCGCCCAAAGACGCCGCCGTCAGCGGTGCGCTGGGCATGGTGCTGTCGGCCTACGGCCAGTCCGAGCACGCCCGCACCTGTTATCTGCGGGCCCGGCTTCTGGACCCGCAGGACTTCCGCTGGCCCTACTACGAAGCGGTCTCGCTGAGTGACCTCGGGCGCACCGAGGAGGCGATCGAGGTCATGAAGGATGCCCTGGCCCTGCGCGCGGACCATGCAGAGGCCCAGCTGCGGCTGGCCGGCTGGCTGGCCGCGTCTCAGGATCCTGCTCAGGCGCGTTTGCTCTATGAAACCGTGCTGTCGTCCGATCCGCGCCGGGCCGAGGCCCACCTTGGGCTCGCCAGGCTGTTGATGTCACGGGGTGACGCCCAAACCGCCGTGCCTCACCTGCGGGCGGCATTAGACAGCGATTGGCAGATCGGCGAGGTGCACTACACGCTGTCGCGTGCACTGCGGGCCCTGGGCGACCCTACCGGCGCCGAGCAGCATGCGACCCTGTTCCGGCGCTTCGAGGGAAGACGCCTGCACCTCATCGATCCGCTGGTCATGGCGGTCATGGAACTCAATCTGGGCGACAAGCCCCATCTCACCCGCGCTAACTGGTACCTGGAGCGGGGACAGTTGGGCGGGGCCGCTGCGGCGCTGGAGCAGGCCTTGGCCATCAACCCAGACAACCCGCCCGCGCGTCTCGACCTGATGGAGGTCTATGCGCGAATGGGGCGCCAGGCCCTGGCTGCTGCGCAGTACGGCGCCGCAATCGCACAGGCCCCAAACGACCCTGAGTCGCACCTGCGCTGGGCACGCCTGCAGCGCCAGGCCCTGGACTATGCGGGCGCGGCCACGACCTTCGCCCGCGCCCTGGCGCTGCAGCCCGAGCGGCCGGACATACTGGCGGAACTCGGCTTCGTCCTGGAGCAGCAGCGACACACCGACCAAGCGACCGAACGTTACCGTGAGGCCCTGGCGCTCGACCCACACCTGTCCGCCGCACATGCCGGCCTGGGACGACTGCTGTGGGCCGCGGACGACCCTGCCGCGGCCGTCCCGCACCTGGAGCGGGCCGCAAAGGCACCTAATGCCGAGCGCGTTCGTCTGCTGTATATGCTGGCGCTGGCCTACCGCGCCACCGGGCGGACGGATCTCGCGCGCGAGGCCCTGGCGGAGGCGCACCCGCTGGCGGTAGCCGGAATCGATCTGCGCCTGGAAAGAGACATCGAGGCGGCACGCCAAACTTTACAACCAACCGCGAACCTCACCCAGTAATGCGAGACCTTTCATCCGATCGTAATGTCACCCTATTGGCGCTTGTCTGCGTGTTGTTTACTGCCTGCAGCGATGAGTCGTCGGACCGTAGTTCGACCGTAAACACATCGGCGGAACCCGTGCGCGCCGCGTGGTTTCGCGAGGCGGCCAAGGCGAGCGGGCTCGACTTCAGCCAATTCGCCGGCGCAACGGGCGAGTATCTGTTTCCCGAGATCATGGGGCCTGGCGTCGCGCTGCTGGACTACGATGACGACGGCGACCTGGACGTCTTCCTGCTCCAGGGCGAGTTCCTGCAACCGGACCGGCAAGTGGCAGATTCGCTGGTGGCACCGCCCCAACACAACTGGCCGGGCCACCGCCTGTTTCGCAATGCGCTGGTGCCGAAGGGTGAGCCACGCTTCACAGACGTCACGGCCGAGACCGGCCTCCGCGGCGGCTATGGCATGGGCACAGCGGCGGGCGACCTGGATAACGACGGCGATGCCGACCTCGTCGTGACCCACTACGGCGACGACCTGGTCTATCTGAATCGCGGTGACGGCACCTTCGCCGAGCCTGTGACGCTCACCTCAGCCCAACCCTGGAGCACCAGCGCGGCGCTGCTGGACTACGACCTGGACGGTGACCTCGACATCTTCATCGCCAAGTACGTCGACTACCGCGTGACCCTGAATCGGCGCTGCACGACCCCGTCCGGTGAACCCGACTATTGCGGTCCCCAGGTATTCCGTTCGCTGCCCGATGCCCTGTGGCGCAACGACGGCGCTGGCGTCTTCACTGACGTGAGCGCCGAGAGCGGCATCGGTTCGGCCAAAGGCGCCGGGCTGGGCGTGACCGTGGCCGACCTCAATGGTGACGGTTACCCGGATCTGTACGTGGCCAACGACCGTGAGGCCAACCATCTCTGGATCAACCAGGGTAACGGTCGCTTCGACGAACGTGGCCTGATGTCTGGCAGCGCCTACAACATGGACGGCCAGGCGGAGGCGAGCATGGGTGTCACCGCCGGCGACCTGGACAACGATGGCGACGAGGATCTCTTCATGACCCATCTGGCCAGCGAGTCGAACACGCTCTATGTCAACGACGGCAAAGGCAACTTCTTTGACCAAACCGGCCGCTTCGGCCTCGCCGGCGAAAGCCTGCCCTATACCGGCTTCGGCGCGCGCTGGGCGGACCTCGACAACGATGGCCTGCTCGATCTGTTCATCGCGAACGGCGCGGTCCAGTTCGAGGCGAGCCAGCTGGGGCTTTCCCCCTTCCCCTATGCACAGCGCAACCAGCTGTTTCACAACCTGGGCGGCTCCCGCTTTCAGGAGATCGGACCGGAATCTGACCCGACACTCGCGCTCGAAGAGGTAAGCCGCGGCGCCGCCTTCGGTGACATAGACAACGACGGCGATATCGACATCCTGGTCACCAACACCAATGGTCCTGTACGTCTGCTGCTCAACGAGATCGGCAACAAGAACCATTGGCTGTCGGTTCGGCTGCAGGGCACCGAGTCCAACCGCGACGGTGCCGGTGCACGGGTGGCGCTGCTGCGTCCCGGCCAGCCACCGCTGTGGCGGCGCGCGCACACCGACGGCAGCTATCTCAGCGCAAACGACCCTCGGGTGCATTTCGGCCTGGGCAGCGCTTCCTCGGTAGACGCAATCGGTGTCGTATGGCCTAGTGGAAGGCAGGAGCTATGGCGCGGCATCGAGGCCAATCGGGAACTCGATCTGCGAGAAGGCTCTGGGGAAGCTTGGCCGTTAGCGGAATAATCGAGCCAGTGCCGCAAAAAATAGGCGCCATACTGCGATTTCCTCAGATCGTGCACTAATTGCAGTCTGCTCCCAATTAGTTTCGGGAGTGTTATTCCAAGAGCGCGCAGATCGCCGGCGGAGTCTGTTTGCAAACTTACGCATTCCAGGCACTTGGCCGTACGGTCTACGCAAGAGCGACCAAGGCTATCACTAGACAAAATTCTTCCGCACCGGACTCGAAAATAATCACACCCCGAGATTTCCTTCTGTGCTCGAACGGGAAGGTCGGTATTCTGGTAGCTCGCGAAGCAAAGGAGCCGCAATGGCCAAGCGCCAGGCAGAGCGCCTGAAGGTACTCAGTGCCGGCATCATCAGCCTGGTGCTGATGCTGGGCATCGCGCGGTTTGCCTACACGCCACTGCTACCGCTGATGCAGCAACAGGCCGGTCTGGGTGTCGCCGAGGGCGGTTGGCTGGCGGCAATCAATTACATGGGCTATCTCGGTGGTGCGATCATCGCGTCGCTGATCAGCGACATCGTGCTCAAGGACCGGCTGTACCGTGTTGGGGTGATACTGGCGCTGGTTACCACCGTCGGCATGGCGCTGGCGGAAAATGTATGGCTGTGGGCCGCGATGCGCTTTTTTGCCGGTCTGAGCAGCGCCGCTGGCTTGCTGCTCGGTTCCGGGCTGATCCTGCACTGGCTGATCCGTAACGACCACCGCAGTGAGCTGGGTATCCATTTCGGCGGCATCGGCCTGGGTATCGCGTTCTGCGCGATCGCGGTCGAACTGATGCATCCGGCCTTCGACTGGCGCGAGCAGTGGATACTGCTGACCGCGTGCGGTGTGGTGATGGCGATCCCGGCCTGGACCTGGCTACCCCGCCCCGAGGTGCTGTCGGCCAGTAATAAGGGTACGGCGATGGTGGACCGGCCGCCGGGCCCGGCATTCGTGCGCCTGTTCATGGCGGCCTATTTCTGTGCCGGCGTGGGCTATGTGGTCAACGCTACCTTCATCGTGGCCATTGTCGATCAATTGCCCGGCCTACAGGGCAAGGGGTCGTGGACCTTCATGGTGCTTGGTCTGGCAGCCGCACCGGCCTGCATCCTCTGGGACCTCGTCGCGCGCCGCATCGGTGACATCAACGCGCTGATCAGTGCCTTCGTGCTGCAGATCGTCGGCATCCTGCTGCCGGTACTCGCACCCAATCTGGGCATGACGCTGTTTGGCGCGGTGCTGTTCGGCGGGACCTTCATCGGCATCGTCAGCCTGGTGCTGACGATGGCCGGGCGCTTCTATCCGACCCGGCCGGCCAAGATGATGGGCAAGATGACCATCTCTTATGGCGTCGCCCAGATTGCCGCTCCGGCCATCACCGGTCTGCTCGCCGAGGGCGACGGCAGCTATGCCGATGGCCTGTACCTGGCTGCCTTCATGATGACCCTAGGCACCCTTGTGATGCTGGTACTGAAGGCGCGTCACCAGCAGGAGCTGCAGTCTGCCGCCGCGAACGCCGGTCAAACAGCCATCTGAGACCTTGGCGTGACACGTACTCTGCGCATCGTTGTCAGCGTAACCGGGACACCCTTCAGGGAGCAGACAGAGTTAGGATTGCGCAGACGCGCAGTCAATCGGGTGAGATTGAGGCTCGCATGATCAAAGGCATCGGGCTTTCGCTCACCGCCTGTGTGTTGTTTGCGGCGATGTCCGACTACACCCGATTCGACCCGTCCCTGGACCTGGTGGCGGCACACGAGGAGGCGGTGGCGATCATCGGCCTGGGGGAAGAGCTGCACACCGAGTTTGCAGGGCCTGCGCCTACCGCCGGTCGACCCGGCCCCGACCGCGAGACCCTGCACGCGCGTTTCAATACCCGGTATCAGGCCGGTTACTGACGCGGAGGCTCTGCGCGGCCCATCGTTTTAGCGCCTCCGCGCCGGCTGCGTTCACGTGCGACGCGACGGCAGGGGCCAGCATCTGCCATATTTAGCCTCTGGGCAGACGGCGCTCCCCCGCGTCGACAATTAAAGGATTTGCCGTGTTGAACATAAGGGTATTGGGTTCCGGTGCCGGCGGTGGCTTTCCGCAGTGGAACTGCAACTGCGAAAATTGCGCCGGCGTGCGGTCGGGCACGCTGAATGCTCAACCGCGCACTCAGTCCTCGATTGCGATCTCCAGCAACGGGGTCGACTGGCTGCTGGTCAATGCCTCGCCGGACATCCGCCAGCAGATCCTGGCCTTTCCGGCCCTGCAGCCGGCCCGCGCCCGGCGCGATACCGGCATCCGCGCGGTGTTGCTGATCGACAGCCAGATCGATCACGCCACCGGCCTGCTGATGCTGAGAGAAAACGACAGGCCGCTGGAGCTCTATTGTTCGCGCATGGTGCAGCAGGACCTGACTACGGGCTTCCCGGTGCTGGGCATACTCGAGCACTACTGCGGCGTGAACTGGCACGAGGTCCCGATCGACGGCAGCGCGTTCGAGATCACGGGTATCGAGGGGCTGGCGTTCCAGGCACTCGCCCTGAGCAGCAAGGCGCCGCCCTACTCGCCGCATCGCGAGGACCCGCATCCCGGCGACAATATCGGCCTGCAGGTGCAGGACCGGGAGACCGGTCGCAGTCTGTTCTATGCCCCGGGCCTGGCGCAGGTCGAGGCCCACCTCGCCCCGGCCATGCAGGCGGCCGACGTGCTGCTGATCGACGGCACCTGCTGGACGGACGACGAAATGGCACTGCGCGGCGTCGGCAGCCGTCGGGCCCTGGCAATGGGTCACCTGCCACAGTCGGGTCCCGGGGGTATGATCGAGGCCCTGCGGCCTTATGCGCGACAGCGCAAGGTGCTGATTCATATCAACAACACCAACCCCATTCTGGTCGAGGACTCGCCCGAGCGCGCCGCGCTGACGGCGGCCGGCATCGAGGTATCGCATGACGGCATGGAGATCCATGTCTAAGATGGCTCGGGAGACGATGATGCAGCGCAAACCCTGGAGCAAAGACGAGTTCGAGACCGCGCTGCGGGCCCTGGACCGTCGCTACCATATCCATCACCCCTACCACCAGATGATGGCCAACGGCGAGCTCGACCCCGGCCAGATCCGCGGCTGGGTGGCCAACCGCTTCTATTACCAGGTGACGATCCCGCGCAAGGATGCGGCGCTGATGGCCAACTGCCCGGACCCGGAGACCCGGCGCCTGTGGGTTCAGCGCATCCTGGATCACGACGGCGCCGCCGCCGGGGAGGGCGGCATCGAGGCCTGGGTGCGCCTGGGTGAGGCCTGCGGCCTCCAGCGAGACGAACTCTGGTCGATGCGCCGCGTGCTGCCGGGCGTGCGCTTCGCAGTCGATGCCTACCTGCGCTTCGTACGCGATGCGGAATGGCACGAGGGTGTCTGCTCCTCGCTCACCGAGCTGTTCGCGCCGCGGATCCATCGCCAGCGCCTGGAGAATTGGCCGCGCAATTACCCCTGGATCGACTCGGACGGCCTCGAATATTTCCGCAAACGGGTCACTCAGGCCAACCGCGATGTGGAACACGGCCTGGCGGTGACGCTGGATTGGTTCACTACCGCCGAGATGCAGGATCGCGCACTCGCTATCGTGCAGCTCAAACTGGACATCCTGTGGAGCATGCTGGACGCGATGTACATGGCCTATGTGCTCAAGATGCCGCCCTATTTCAACGGGGGGGAGGCAACATGAGCGGGGTCGATCCGAACGCCCGTTACGGCATCGCCCCGGGGCATCGCATGCAGTGGGAGGAGGTCCAGCAGAGCTGGGTGATCCTCTACCCCGAGGGCATGGTGCAGCTCAACGACAGCGCCGCCGAGGTGCTGCGCCGCTGCGATGGCGTGACGCCACTGAGTGCCGTGATCGCCGACCTCGAGGCGGCCCATGACGAACCCGATCTGAGCGCCGACGTGCTGGAGCTGATCGATGCGGCCCTGCAACAGGGGTGGGTCTGCCTACGCTGAGTCCGCACACCGCGCTCACGTTGGACTTGAGGACGGCGCACTGCTCGGCGATGAGCTGGATAATTCTGCTGACTGGACTAGAATGTCTCTGTTCAGGGCCGAACGGAATCGCCCTTGAATTCGCATTGTTATTGGGCATCCCCGGGCACTCCGAGGCCCACTGACGGTGTTGCCCGAGACACGCAGCAACTGGAGGATGAGAGATGAAGAAATGGTCAAAGCCCAGGTTTCAGAACCTTCGCTACGGCTTCGAGATCAACCTGTACGTCACCGTACGCTGATTCTCGACCCGAGATTCGGGTAAAGGGCGGGGGAGCACGGCTCACCCGCCCTTTTTCTTGCACCGCTCCTCTTTCACCGCCGCGTGCGACACCATGACCGATATGCAGGCTAAAGAACCGCTGCGCCCGCTCTGGCTGCTCGCCGAGCTGACCTACAGCTGTCCGCTGCAGTGCCCCTATTGCTCGAACCCCCTGCGGCTCGGCGAGCGCGCGCGCGAGCTCGCCACCGACGACTGGCTGCGGGTCCTGGGCGAGGCGCGCAAACTGGGCGCGATCCAGCTCGGGCTGTCCGGCGGCGAACCGCTGCTGCGCAAGGACCTGGAGGTCATCGTGGGCGAGGCCCGGCGGTTGGGTTTCTATACCAACCTGCTGACCTCGGGCATGGGCATGGACGAGGCGCGCATCGCTGCGCTGAAAGACGCCGGGCTAGATCACATCCAGGTGAGTTTCCAGGCCGATGACCCGGATCTGAACAACCGTCTGGCCGGCAGCGACAGCTTCCGGCAGAAGGTCGAGGTGGCGCACCGGGTCAAGGCCTATGGGTATCCCATGGTGCTTAATATCGTGATGCATCGCCACAACCTCGACCGCATGCGCGAGATCCTCGATATGGCGCTGGCGCTGGAGGCCGACTATGTTGAGCTGGCCAACACCCAGTACTACGGCTGGGCACTGGCCAACCGCGACTATCTGCTACCGACCCGCGACCAGCTGCAGCGCGCCGAAGCGGTCGCGCATGACTATCAGGCGCGCTTCGGCGATCGCATGAAGATCTATTTCGTCGTCCCGGACTATTTCGAGGGCCGGCCCAAACCCTGCATGAATGGCTGGGGGCGGATCTTTCTCAGTGTCGCGCCGGACGGCACCGCACTGCCCTGTCATGCCGCCGCCGACCTGCCTGGCCTCACGCTGCCGAACGTGCGTGATCACAGCCTCGAATGGATCTGGAACGACTCGCCCGATTTCAATTACTTCCGCGGCGAGTCTTGGATGCAGCAGCCCTGTGCGGGCTGTGACGAGCGCGCGACCTGTTTCGGCGGCTGCCGCTGCCAGGCCTACCTGCTTACCGGCGATGCCGCGGCCACCGACCCGGCGTGCAGTAAATCCACGTCACACCATCTGATTCTGGAGGCGGTGGCACAGGCCGCCGGTATGCGTGCCGTTCCGCAACCGATCATGCGTAACAAACGCAACGTCGCCCGGGCGCTGCGGCATCCGGTGGGGTCGCCCGCCGGAGGGGCGGATACGCCCGTATCGGACTAGTCAGATGCGAACGGCTATTGCGGTATCTCGAAGCTGGCGACGATGCTGGAATACCACGCGCTGACATTGTCGACATCCTCATCGCTGAGCATGCGCGCGATGATGGTCATCTGGGAATGCTCACGCTCGCCGGAACGGAAGGCGTTCAGCTGTTTGACCAGATACTGTTTCTGCTGGCCACCGATGTTGGCGACCATGGCCTGGGTACCGCGGCCGTCCATCCCGTGACAGGTCTGACACAGCTGCTCGGCCTTGGCCTTGCCGGCAGAGATGTCGCCCGCGGCCGCCTGGTGCGTCAGGCACGCAAGCGCACACATCCCTAGTGATCTTATGACACGCAGTCGTGTGTCAGCGCCTGCCGCATACGCCCTCGAATTCATTCTCTAGTACCGCTTAGTCGCACCGAAAAGACGGGCCGGAGACGATCTCCGGCCCGCTATTGATCAATCCCCCTGGTAGGAGATCCGGTACACGGCGCCGGCCTTGTCGTCCGACACCAGGATGGAACCGTCCACATACTGCTGCACATCGACCGGGCGCCCCAGGTAGTAGCCGCTGTCGGTCATCCACCCCTCGGCAAAGGGTTCGGTCAGCGCGGCATTGCCCTCGTCGTCCAGGAAGGTGACCATGACCCGGGCACCACGCGGCTTCACGGCGTTCCAGGAGCCGTGCTGGGCGCTGAAGATCGCGTTCTTGTACTTCTCTGGGAACATGTTGCCAGTGTAGAACATCATGCCCAGATCGGCGGCATGGGCGATGGTCTCGACCTGCGGCTTTACGTACTTGTCGGCCAGCTCCGCCGGGATCTCCTGATCCTTGTATTCGTCGGTCCTGACCTCCCCGCCGCCGTAGTATGGGTGGCCGTACCACATCCCCTCGCCGGGGATTCGGTTGATCTCGCCGGGCGGTATCTCGTCCCCCATACCGTCCACCTGATTATCGGTGAACCACAGGCTGCCGTCCGCCGGGTTGAACGCATGGCCGACCGAGTTGCGCACCCCGGTGGCGATGACCTCACGCTCGGACCCGTCGCGGTTCATCCGGATGATTCCGCCGATTCCCCATTCTTCGTACAAGGCCAGCTTGTCCGCCGGCGACACGTTGTGCGGCTGGCCAAGGCTGATGTACAGCTTGTTGTCCGGACCGAGGGCGCAGACCCGCGCGGTGTGATTGTAGGACTCCTCGTCGGGCGGGATGAGTTCGCCCTGCTTCACGATCGGGACCGCGACGGTATCCGAACCCTCCATGAAGAACTCGGCCGCGGGAAACATCATCACCCGGTTGCGCTCCGCGATGAACAGAAACCCGTCGTCGGAGTAACAGACACCGTTGGGGATATCGAACTTGACGCTCGGGCTGAACTCCTCCACGGTGTCCGCGACATTGTCCATGTCCCGGTCGGTCGCCGACCACACGGTGTTCTTGCGGGTGCCGATCCACACAGTGGCCTTGTTGCGACTGACCGCCATATGGCGGGCGTCGGGCGCGATCGCGAACAGTTCGATCTTGAAGCCCGGCGGCATCTTGATCTGCTGCAGCATCTTCTGCAGGTTGGCCGCATATTGGCCGCCCTGCTCCACGCGCTTCATCGGGGCCGTATCGGTCCGCTTGAAAGCCCCCAGCTTTTCCAGGTTTTGTTCGTCACTTGCCGCAAAACCGGTACTAAACGACCACGGCAAGACCAGACAAGCCACGGACGCCACTAGTGTTTTTCTACGCATCGCCTCAATCTCCTTACTCTGGCTGTTGTACAACTGTTGTACTGCGGATTCGCGGTTGTTGTTCGACCCGGGGATGGTCTTTTGTGGTGTACCGCCAGCAAAGCCTAGCAGATTGACCTCGCTTGGCTAGGTCAGCACGCTAGACTGTCCGCTAAGCCGCGTGGCTACGCCTACGCGATAACAACATCTGCAGCACGACGAGGGTCGCGACCGCCGCTGCCAGGTGTTTCAGCGTATGTCCACTTACCGTGTGGCCAAGCAGCTCGAATACCTCACCGTCGAAATATTCGAGCACCTTCGACAAGGCATACCATATGATGACCCATGTCAGATAGGGTCCTGCGGTGTAGCGGTGCCTGGGAAACAGTGCGATCACGACAGGCAAGGCCAGCATCGGGTAGAACTGCACGAGGGCATAGAGGCGAAGATCTCCGCGCCCCAGGGATTCTGTCCAGTGCCAATACATCAGGCTCGCCGCACCGCCAGCAAGCAGCAATAGCAGCAACCAGCCGTTACCTGCCTTGGCATCGATACGATCTGCGACGGTTGCCGATGTGATGGCCATGAAGGCGATCGCCATCGGGAGTCGATCCCAGAACAGGCGTTCGTTGGAGGGCGCCCAGTGGTAATAGACGGAACCAACACCGACCAAGGCCACAGCGATAAAGAAAATGCCATAGGGACGGGCATCAACCGATTCGGCAAAGAGCGTCCGGCGACCCTCTCCGATTACCAGGAAGAGCCCCAGCAACCCCACCAGCGTAAAACCGATATTCGATACGACATCGTTGAAGTTGGGGATGCCGAAGAACTCACGGCTGTCGGCAAACAGATGGTAGCCGGGATCCTGCGGGATGGGCTCGAGGGTACCAACAAAGATCACCACGAGAACCAGCAGGCCGATCAGGATGGCGATACGCTGCCGCAACGAGAGATCAGTCATCGTCTTACCTCGCATGCATCGGTCCCCAGGCATCGCCCCTGCGGGGCCGCCGGCACAGCCGGCATTCTGCGCTCCCTGCGGTCGCTGGTCGAACTCTGCTCATTGGATAGTCGGGAGTTCGAATCTCGGGTAATCCGGTAAACGAAAAGACCCGCGCACGGCGGGCCTTTCGATTTGCATGGCGCGCCCGGAGAGATGACTCGCGGCTACGCCCCTCGCCCCTGCGGGGCCGCCGGCACAGCCGGCGTTCTGCGCTCCCTGCGGTCGCTGGTCGAACTCTGCTCAATGGATAGTCGGGAGTTCGAATCTCGGGTAATCCGGTAAACGAAAAGACCCGCGCACGGCGGGCCTTTCGATTTGCATGGCGCGCCCGAAGAGATGACTCGCGGCTACGCCCCTCGCCCCTGCGGGGCCGCCGGCACAGCCGGCGTTCTGCGCTCCCTGCGGTCGCTGGTCGAACTCTGCTCAATGGATAGTCGGGAGTTCGAATCTCGGGTAATCCGGTAAACGAAAAGACCCGCGCACGGCGGGCCTTTCGATTTGCATGGCGCGCCCGGAGAGATTCGAACTCCCGACCGCCTGGTTCGTAGCTACGAAATATTTTTCAACCTATTGTTTTAATTGATCTATTGGCAGTGGCGCTCGTTGCAGATTGCAGGACAATGCACAACTGGTCCGGACTCATCTCGGCAAAAGTCCGGCACACTTGCCGCGGTCGGTCCCGAATACTCATGCAGCCTTCGGAAGATAAATATGATGAAGGCCGCGAACGGCTGGGAATTCCACAACGTCGCTGGGTTCCGCTGCTCGTAGGGGACGTCCGTGCGGCGCGTCGCCATTCAAGGACCGGTGTGTTCGCCACGGGTGGTAATAATCCAGATACGACGACATAAGTCTCTTGAGATGCCGCTCGTTGAGCACGATGACGTGATCGAAGAGTTCTCGGCGTAGCGTCCCAATCACGCGTTCCGCATAGGCGTTCTGCCATGGTGACGCAGGTGCCATGGTGACCTCGTTTGCACCCAGACTTTTAATCCTCCGCGTAACGCGCTCACCATATAGGCCATCGCCATCTCGAATCAGATAACTCGGCGCAGTATCAAACGGAAACGCTTCGACAATCTGTTGCGCGGTCCACTGCGCCGTTGGATGTTCCGTCACGTTGAAGTGGACGATTCGCCGTCGATCATGGGCGAGAACGACAAAGACGAACCGCACGCGACAGGTAACAGTTGGGACAATAAAGAAGTCGATCGATACCAGTTCTCGGAGGTGGTGGTCGAGAAACGTCCGCCAGGTGGGCGACCGCGGCCTGTCTCGACGAGGTCGGTATTTTTCCACGGTCGATTTGGCGACCTCGATTCCAAGCTTCGCGAGCTCGGCAACGATTCTCGGTGAGCCCCACGTCGGATTGGCTTTCCGCATCCGCCCGATGAGTTCCCTCAGTTCACGCGAAATCGGAGGCCGGCCAGGACCGCCCAATCGACTGAGGGCATGCCAGTATTCACGGAATCGCGTCTCTTGCCAGACGGCGATCGTTCGAGGCTGCACAAAGATCAGCGCGGCGCGCCAGCCCGCGCACGGCCTCGACATAACGGACCAGAGCAGGCGATCTGCCGGGCGGATACATGGCCTTTGCCGCGACTTCCGGTACACGGACAACTGGTGCCTCAGCGCCGCGTTCTCCGCCTGCAACGACAACCGCGATCGAGCGGATGTCGTCACTAAAATCAGAATGAATTGGATAAACCGGATCATCGATTACAGGATCGACCATCACCCCGGGTCACGCAATAAAATCAATATGCTCCCTTTTTCGGGAACCACAGGTGGAAACACCGCAAGTTGAAGAATATGTACTGCTCCTCAGCCGTGTCCTATCAGCCGACAGTGGCCACCATCGGCTGGTCCGCGGAGACTTCACCCCTCGATGAGGCGCGTGCCGAGTGCAATCTGGCGATCGCCGAGCTGGTCGGCAACCCGGATCCGGAGGCAAGGCGTCGAAAGAAGGCGGCATGCGACAATTACGATGCCTTGAAGACGGACAACTAGAGGCCGGTCAGGCAAGGGAGCATCGCGCCAATGGACTTTTCGCCCCTCATCCACCAGGTTTTCGGCGCCCTGTGGTTCCTCGTACCCCTGGCAATCCTGGCCGCGATCCTTAAGTCACCTTGGTTCAAGGGTGTCGCCGGCGAGGCGGTCATCAATCTGTCCGCCAGGCTTTTCCTGGACTCCCGGGAATATCGGCTGATCCGTGACGTGACCCTGCCGACCGCTGACGGCACGACCCAGATCGACCACATCATCGTGTCTGAGTACGGCGTCTTCGTGATCGAGACCAAGAACATGAAGGGCTGGATATTCGGTCAGCCGAACCAACGCCAGTGGACGCAGAAAATCTTCCAGCACACCAATCACTTCCAGAACCCGCTGCACCAGAACTACAAGCACACGAAGGCCCTGCAAGACCTGCTGGGGCTGAATGGTGACCAGATCCACTCCCTGGTAGTCTTCATCGGCGACAGCGAATTCAAGACCCCGATCCCGGAGAACGTCACCTACGGCGGCGGTTACCTCCAGTTCATCAAGTCGAAGCGCCGGCTCGTGCTTTCACCTGGCAAGGTCGATGCCATTGCGCAAGAGATCGCCAAGTTTCGACTACCCGCATCCCGCGCCACCCGCCGTGCGCACGTCCAGCAGATCCAAGAATCCAAGACCCAACGCGCGTCTGCGCATACATGCGCCTGGTGTGGCAGTCCGATGGTCTTGCGTGAGGCGAGAAAGGGGCCGAATCCTGGGCGATCGATCTGGGGTTGCTCATCGTTCCCCAAGTGCCGGCACACCGAGCGTGTAGGTCCATAACCGAGTAGCGCCAATACGCGTGATTCGCGTATTTGCCCGCATGGCCGCGAATCTTGCCGGTAGCCAGTCTTCCGCGGCCAAGTACCGCCTCCGGTAAGACTGTATGGACGCCACATGTGCGTGTTACGCGATTGTCTGCTGTCTGCCGATCAGGGCAGGGTAGCGCGTGCAACGATGCACGCGCTACCCATATTCTCACTGGCAGCGCTCGAGTATGCGCTTCATATCGCCCTCAAGGATCTTGCGCGAGATCGGGTGCAGGCCCGTCTCGGCCGCTCCGTTCGAACCGAAGAGGATCTGATTGCCGACGATGCCGATCGTCGGTTTACCGGTATTCGGCTGCAGTGCAACGATCTTCACGACACCTTGCTTGACCGGCGGATCGAGACTGTGAATGTCAATCTCGACCAGTCCATTGGGCCCGATTTTGTCACGCATGCATTGGAAGGGCTTGCCCTTGTCGTCGAACAATGACACAACCAATGCCAGCGCTCTACCGGTCGGGTTCATCACATGGACCAGGGTCTTGTTGTCGCGCCGCAGGTCGAAGCGACCGATCAGGTAGGTTGCCGCGCCACCCTCACATGCACCGCAATCGGTTCCGTTGCCGTTGTCATCCGAGCCGCCCGGTTGTCCGCCAGGTCCCCGTGGATCCGGTTCCGGTCGTTGCAGGGTTATATAGCGCTCGATGAGGCGCGGCGCGAGTTCGCCGCGCTCATTGCGGCCAACCGAGCGAAACAACAGCTTATACACGCCGGGCACCGACGTCTGCGCATAGGAGTTAGCCCAGGAGGCGTCGCCGGACAGTCCGTCACCGTGTTGCCCATTGTCATGGAGCGTGACGACATGGACACTCTGGTCGGGCCGCGTGATAGTCACGGTCACGTTGCCATCGGGTGCCGGCCAGCCTCGGTCGGTGAGGTCAGCATAGAGCTGCAATTCAGCGCCAGGCAGATAGGTGGTCGCGGTAATGCGCGCATCAAGCGAATAGTCCGATGACACTGCGCCGGCGAAACCGATCGGCACCTGCCCTTGGACCGGATGCATGATGCCACCGTAACCGAACCGTGACTCCGCAGACAGGTTCTTGGCCACGCTTCTCGTCCAATTGCCCTTCGGTACCAGCCTCAATATCCAGTTGCCGACATAGGTGTCAGCTTGTGATGGATCAGGGAACACGATGCGGAAGATCCGGTAAGTGTTGCGCACCTGCTCATGGATCGGGATGCCACCGACGGTACTGCCCGGTGAAAGGATGGTGCCGTCCGGAGCGATGAACTCAAGCGTGTACAAAGGACGCATCTGTGGGTCGTCCAGCACAAGGAAGGTAGCGTTGCGATCAGACGAGATCACACGGGCACGGTCGACGACGACAGGCGCGTTAGACGCCAGATTCACCACATGGGTCGGGTCGGTGACCATGTCCATGTTCGCGGCGCTCGCGAATATTTTGAAGTAGAACGCTTCGAGATCGAACAGCGTTTCATCGCGAAGGGTGTTGACGACCTGGTGATAACCCTCGTCACCCATGTTGGTGATGCTTTGCAGCTTGGTCGGTTCGATATCGAACCCCAGTCCGACTGAATACATCTGGATGTGCGGGTCGTCGCTGCCGATCTGGCTAATGGCCTCCGCGATAGTCGGCGCGCGATTCTCCTTGCCGTCGGTCAGAACCACCATCACGCTGCCACGATCGGCAAACGGGCCGCCGACCTCGCTGGCGCCGGTCAGCATCGCGCCACCGATGCCTGTTGCACCGTCGGGCTTGAGACGCGCGAGATCGTTCAGAGCGCCCATACTAAGCTCACCCAATGCGATCGCATTTTTGACACCGTTAGTGATGGTCGTCATCGGCAGGTAAACCGAGTTGGCCTCGTTGTACTTAACGAGTCCGACCTTGTCACCAACATCTTCACGCATCAGGTCGGTGTACAGCATGACGGCATCGCGCATCGCCTCGATCTTGGTGCGGTCACCGGCCAGATCGTCCATGCTGCCGCTACGGTCGAGAACCAGCAGCGAGTCGATTGGGCGTGGGGTCGTGCCACGGCCGGTCAGCAGTATTGTTGTGGCCGGCGCGGACGGATCCGAGCTTGTGACTTCTAGCTCGACGGAGTGGTTCCCGACCGCTTGCGGCTCGTAGACCTGACGCAACACGACCGGCGCTTGACCCGATGAGATCGTGAAATTGGCGAGTTCATTGACCTCGTCCCAATGGCCGAGATTGGGATCGCCTGCTGGCGTCTGGCGTGTGACCGAAACGGTGACACTGGCATTTCCGTCGTTGTGCAGGACCAGCGCCTTGGCAAAAGCGAAACCGAGCTCGACCTCGCCGTAGTCGAGCACCTCAGACTCGATGCGCAGTAGCGGCGCAGCCGGTCCGGAACACAAGGCACGCATCGCATCGACATGCGCAGCCATGTCTGACGAACCGGGCGAGCCGACCGGCATCGTCTTTTCAACGGCTTGCTCCAGAATCGTGCCGCAGTATCCTGTGATCGCGCTGGACAACTGCGGGAAGCGTCCACCGCCGCCGGCCTGGCTGTGGCAGCCAGTGCACTCACCGATGCCGGCGATCGCCGGGACCGCCAGCGAGGGGCCGGGGTTTTGTGGCCAGTCGGGATGCACCAACGGGTCATACCAGTTGTCCGCCTGCAGGACGACGTCACCCAGCGCGCCTTGGCCAAGTGCGCTTGCAGGATGGATGATGAAGGGGTTCTCGCCTGCGTGACAGCTGGTGCAGGTTCCCCCTGTGCCGTCTTTGAGCTCGGCGCCACCAGCGAACTGGCTCAACGGTACGCTCTCGTTGGCACCTATGGTGAAGTTGACATCGCCCTGCTGGTTGTCCCAGAAGCAGGCCTTGCTTGTCTGCTTGCCCAGGCAGATTATGCCGAGCAGGCCTATATCACCTGTACCGTTGCCGTTGAAACGTGGCAATGCAATGCAAGTGCCTTCTGGGCCGGTGCCCTTGTATTTGTAGACACGCGCCTCCGCGCCCACAGATATGAATTCCTGTGCGTCACTCAGGTTACCGACGTGAACCCATTCCGAACTGCCCCAATCCGGCGGGATCGGAACGCCGTTGGCCGCGCATTCGTTGATGTAGGCCTGACCGCTGTTAAAGGTCGAAAACAGTACGGCGCCGGCACCTTGCGCACCAGGTATTGTGGCGAGTGCATCGGCCAATGACTGTGGCAGTATGGTCGGCGTTTCGGCAGGAAATAACGCCTCATCGATACGCAGATTCAGCAGATTGACAAGGGTCGGTACTTTGTCGTCAGTACCGTGACCGATCAGAAACTCGATCAATCGTGCATTGGCCTTGAACTCGAAATAAGCACGGTCAGCAGCGTTCGGCGTGCCGCGCGAAATCACTTCATCGAGTCGCGCGCGGTGTTTCTCGAAGGCCTTGCGGGTATCGGCATCGGCCTTGTCTAGGAGCTGATTTAGATACAGCTGCTGAGTGCGCTTGAGAAACTCGGGTGTCGCTTCGATCGGTTTGCCATCGTGACCGAACAGCACGCCGTGTCCGGTGTAGGCGATCGGATCGTTGAACGTCGGATTGTCGGCACTGGCGGTAGACATCAACGCCGCGGTAGACATCAAGATGACAGCAGCAATAAAGGCGCGACTCATCATGGCGGTCTCCTTCAACTTCCTTATGGAATGGGTTAACAGCACCTACCGTGGATGTATGTAAAACCTTATGCGTGCCCGTAAAAGATGTCGTGTGAATTATTCACCCACCTAAGTGTGATTCGGCACGTTGAGGTACGGCCTGGGAGGTCGCGCATGGTCCCGAGGCTTGTCGTTCACCCGGGATGTGGACAGTCGACTGCTACAATTACGAACGCTGCCATGAGAATCATTCCCCCCCGGCTTGTCCGGAGACCTAATATCTTGAGGAGATGGAGTGACTATCACGCAAACGCGAGTTTCCCCCGAAGTCTGGGGACGCGCGGTTCGCTGGGCTGCTCGATTGATCCACTCCGAAGGGCGGAACTCGCCAGTGGTCCGGTGGGTTGTAATTAGTGTCCGTCCAGAAACGCTAACCGATTGATCTTTTTTGAGAAAAAGCGACGCAGGTCAGTGAAAGCTCCTGGTAGTTTGATTAGTCTTTTGTAACAACCCCTTGAAACAAAAGCACAAACCAAAAAACCAGGAGCCGACCATGCGCGAAAAACGCACCGTCCAGAGCAGTATATTCGAGGCGTATGCCGAACACGAGATCGGTCGTGAGTTGAAGGCCATGTCGGATTGGTTGGATCAACAGCTCGATCTGTTGGACTGGGTCGCGGCCGACGTCAAACAGCGCAACGTAGAAAAGACCGGGAGAAAAGGGTTAACGATCGAATCGGTATTGCGCTGTGCGATTCTCAAACAATATCGGCAGCTGAGTTATGAAGACTTGGTCTTTTGCTTGGTGGATTCGACCTCGTGTCAAGCCTTCGCGCGCATCACTACGGGCTGGGCGCCGAAGAAGGCGACGCTGCAAAGCTGCATCAGCGCGATCTCGGATGTCACCTGGGAACAGATCAATCAGCGATTGTTGCTCAATGCCAACAACGCCAAGGTGGAACGCGGCGAGATGTTGCGCATTGACAGCACGGTGACGGATTCACCGATTCATGCACCCAGCGACAGCACCCTGCTGTGGGATAGCGTTCGGGTACTGGTGCGGTTACTTGAGTGGGCCGAAACCATTGCGGAGGGGATCGTCACGATTGCGTACCGAAATCATCGACGTGTGGCCAAGAAGCGAACCCGCGCGATTCGCTATACCCGTGGCAAAGACAAGAAAGCGACGCTGTATCGGGATTTGATCACGGTGACCCAGAACACACTGAGTTACGTTGAGCAAGCCAGCATCCGGCTGAGCGATCCACGCATTGATCCGCTCGAGCGCACCTTGTGGCAGGCCCAGTTCGATCATCACAAACCGCTGATTGAAAAAGTGATTGACCAGACTGAGCGGCGCGTATTCCAGGGTGAATCGGTGCCTGCCGCACAGAAGATCGTCAGCATTTTTGAGGACCACACCGACATTATCGTCAAGGGCAGTCGGGACGTGCAGTATGGGCACAAGATCAATCTGAGTACCGGACGAAGCGGATTGATATTGGATGTGGTGATCGAGCAAGGTAATCCGGCTGATGTCGATCGATTGCTACCGATGCTGGATCGCCACATTGACCAGTATGGTAAAGCCCCGCGTCAGATGGCGGCGGACGGTGGCTACGCCAGTGTCGAGAATTTACGCGAGGCCAAGGCACGGGACGTCGACGATGTGGTGTTCCACAAAAAGCGTGGCCTGCACGTTGAAGATATGGCCAAGAGTCCCTGGGTCTATCGCAAGCTACGCAATTTCAGAGCGGGCATCGAGGCAGGCATCTCTGTGATGAAGCGCGCCTATGGATTGGGGCGGTGTACTTGGAAAGGGTTGCAGCATTTCCGCGCCTATGTCTGGTCGTCGGTGGTCGCCCATAACCTGGCGTTGTTCGGGCGCTTACTCACGACCTGAGTCGCTGGCGCAAACAGCAGGGCGACGCTTGGGAATGATCGATTCCCAGGGTTGGCTATCCTCGAAAAATGGGAATGAGACTGAATCAAGCGAGGATGCGTGCAACTGCTGGAGAATGGCGCCGGTAGGTAGGCGCCTGGATCGGATTCGTCGCACGGAATTCAAGGTCGTTTTGAAAAACACCCCGTTTCTGGCCGGACACTAATTAGGCTACCGATCGCTCTATCCAAGGCGCCCTACGGGTAGCCAGGGGGGATATCGATGCCGAGGTCGTGAGGGTAGGGAACGTGACGGATCTGGACCCAGCAGCCGTTTCCGTTGATCTGGACTATCGGCCTGCCAGCGTCTGCGCCAAAATTGAGTGGCCAGACAGGTGTGGGGGGCGGATCACTGATCAGAAACCGGTCGCTCGTCTACGTTTACCGTCGGTCCAGTCCTCGGCCATTGCGGCCGGTGGAGATTCAACCCTGCAGCGGCTGCAATGGATTGGTCACCAGACATCGGCCAGGGGATCTCCGCGAACGGCTGCTTTTTGATCTCCTGAGGGGCAGCACCCGACCCGTTGCTGCCGTTCGAGCTGTCAGAGGTTCAACGTCAGGTAGCCAAAGTAAAGCGGTCATTCGAGGCGACTGCTCACTGGCAGGTCGTCGGTGCCAAAGCTGTCGCTGGCGCTTTGAGCTGGGCAATTCCGCTATGGATTACTTAGCGGACCAATACGCCGATATCTCGCTTAACGGCTGCTTTTTGAATTCCGGTCGGGCCGGAGTCGATAGGTAACACGGATTCCCCGGCCACGGTGTCCACATGCTTTCCAGTCGTCAACGCCAGACACTCACGTCACGACATCCGCAGTGGAAAAACCATTCGAGAGTCTGCAACAATGTTTGCATGAGCACCGCATACACCGCTGTTGAAGACAGTAACCGGACCGGACGCTCCGATGGGGGATGCCCCGATTTCAAGACGACACATAATGCGTAGGTTCTTTCGTATTCTCGCAAAAGGCATCGTCGGGCTGCTCGTGCTGCTGATCGCCGTCGTTGTGATCCTTGGCCTGGTCGGGTTCAAAGCCGACATGAGTCATCTGCGGCCAGGAATCGAGATTGCTGCCAGTACTGCGCTTGGCAGGGAGGTGCGTATCGCCGGCCCCGTCGAGGTGGAGTTTTCCAACTGGCCGGAACTGGAGGTAACCAACATAACGATCTCCAACACGCCCGACGCAACACAGCCGCAGTTCTTCATTGCAGGCCTCGCACGCATGCGGATCGGGGTATTCCCCTTGCTCCGAGGAGAAATCAATATTGCCGAGATCACCGCCGAGGAGGTGACGCTGAACCTGGAAAGTGATGCCCAGGGAAACCCGAACTGGGTATTCGACCGACCGGAAACGGTGAAGAACGAGGGGCTGACCGAAACTGCCGATGATGACAGCCTGATCACGTTTACCGCCCTGGATTATCTGTCCTTGAAACAGATCGCCGTCACTTACCACGATGCAGCACTCAACAAGTCCCTGTCTTTCGTTTTGTAATCCATGGAGGGAACGGCAGCAAAAGACGAACCCCTGATCATGAACCTGGCAGGCACGCTACAGGACAAGACGTACGACCTCGAATTAAAGGGCGGCCCTATCGCCAGCCTGTTAGATGCAGAAAAACCTTGGGCCTTCGAGGTAAACGGTGAAATCATCGGCAAGACAATTGCCAGTAAAGGGGACATGATGCTGAGGGGGAAACACTCGGTAATCAACCTGGCACTGGGCCTGCGTCAGGTGGATGTCGGAAAGATGCTGTCCACGCTCGGCCTGGTCGAGGGCATGCAGGCCCAACTGGGCGACATGGACATGAAACTCTCGATCAGCGGCGAGAGTCTCCAGGAGATTCTGCGGCAGTCGGGCATGCGATTCACCGTCAAGGACGGCAGCTGGAAGGTACGAATGCCTCACTCTGACACCACCTTCGACATACACGAACTGTCCGGTGATATTCTGGTTGAGAAAGGCAACAACATCACCATGGAGCTGGAGGGTGTCGTCGGTGCCACGCCCGTCAAGCTGCTAATAACCGGCGCTCCACTGGTTGAATATGTAGTCAACCAGGAAGAAATACCGCTGAAGATAGATGCGGAACTCGCAAAATCCCGATTCAGCCTCGCCAGCAATGTGAAACTGCCGCTGACCCTGCATGACATCACACTCGCCTTCAATGTCAGCAGTGAACGCATCGATCATCTAAACCCATTGTTTCGGCTCGATCTTCCCCCAATCGGCCCGGTATTACTGGAGTCCAAACTCAAAGTAAACAAAGCAGGATACGACCTTTCGAAACTCAATATTCGGGTGGGTGACAGCCGCCTCAATGGCAAGATGAAACTGAGCGCAGGGCAGCCCAAGCGCAAACTGAACATCTCTCTGATATCCGAATCCATTCAGCTGGACGACTTTGACACCGGCAAGCCGGAACAGACGGAGAAACAGGTGCCGCAGGATAAGGCGAAAGTAGATCAACAGCGCGAAGAAAAGACGGAGACAACTTCAGATGCCGGCGGAAGAAGTCTGCTGTCCTACGAAGTACTGGGCGCATTCGACGCCGATATCAAGATTGAGGCGCGGGACGTCAGATCAGGAAAAGACAAGCTTGGCTCGGCACTCATGCGAATGAACCTGAACGATGGCAAGTTGGCGGTCGAACCCTTGCGGGTCAACATCCCGGGTGGGGGCATCCAGGTGGTTACGGATTACACGCCATCGCCCACAGGTGTTGATTTTAACATCAAGGCGAACATCGAGGATTTTGATATCGGTGTCATGGCGCGCAGGGCGAAGCCTGGTACCAACATGGGAGGGAATCTCAAGCTCGAGGGTATATTACACTCGCAGGCGCCTGATCCTGCTTCCTTGATGCAACATGCAAACGGTAATCTGGATTTTGCTCTGGTACCACAGAATTTTTCCGCAGGCATTATTGACCTGTGGGCCGTCAACCTGCTGTCGGCAATCATGGACAAATCGACAGAGAAAGACGAATCAGAAATCAACTGTGTGGTCGTCCGCTTCGGCATGCAGGACGGACTGATGAAAGAGAAAGCAATCTATCTGGACACCAGCAATATGCGCATTGCGGGCACATCCGAGATCGATTTCAACACCCGTCGGCTCGCGGTCAGACTGGCGCCCAAGGCAAAAAAGCCAGAGTTCTTCAGCATGGCGGTACCCATCCAGGTCAAAGGAAAGTTTGACGACTTCGGCTTCAGTGTCGGCGGCCTGCGTCTGGCCGGTCAGCTCGTATCCTTCGTCACCAGCCCCATCCATGTTCCGATCAGGCGCATCTTCACTAATGACGCCCCTACCGATGGTGTCGAAGCCTGTAAAGCAGCCTGGACGAAAACAGCCGAAGATGAGGTGTTTCCCAAAGGGGTTGAAACGAAGCAGCAATAGCTACTTGTGGTGCCGCTGGCCAATTCCTACCTGAAGGGCGATTATGAGTCGGCCAGCGAGGAGACCCAGGGACTGGTGTATGGCTTGTGGGACAGTGTCCGGCGTGCACTGGAATTGTCCGCTGAGGGTTACCGAACTTACCAAGCAGCCCACTAGTCGAAGCCGACCGCGTTCTGCGTCGGCTTGAGCTCGCCGACCTTCACTTGGCAGAGTACGCGGGCCGGTGTCTCGGCGGTGAGCTCCGGTAGATCGAAATTCATGCTTGCTTCCTCATCAGTTTTTTCTTTAGCGTTCGCGAGTCAATTACTGACGGCGCTCAATCAAACCCGCGCAGGGTCTAAAGGCGGTGCGAACACCCCTTCGAAGACACGCCGCAGTAGGTCCGCGTGGGCAATGATGCGTTTCTCGGTGCCCCAGAACAGAATCATCCCTTTTTCGGGCGAGTCCTTTTCCGTCAGTTTCGCGTTCATCAGCGTCTGTTCCAGGGTGGCCTGCGGGTCATTGGTTATGACCGGCTCGACGCAGTAGTCGTGGGGATCGACGCTCGCTGTCGAGAACGCCGCCCGCAAGAACCGGTCCGAATTCAATAAAAGGTGTGGTGTCCCGTTCGGGTCGGTCAAGACGACCCATTTTTTTCCCGATGCCTGCACGCGCCGGATAAAGCCATCCTCGGCAGCGCGAGTGAGCTCCGGGATCTCCAGGCGGCCATCGACAACCGGAAGGCTGACGACGCTGCGCCGGTCCAGGATCTCGCCTTCCTCGCCAACGCGACGACTGTCCAGGGCGAGGAAGTTGACGGCGCCCCTTCCCTCGAATGTACCGACATCGCTGCCACCGGCTCCCATGCTTTTCGCGATGTACTGCCGCAACATCTCCTCGCGCAGGTATTGGACGCCTTCGGGACCCAGCCACCAATCGAGAAATTTGGCCGTGGGTTTGGCCACCGGATACAGGACCCATTGGTAGAACCTAAGGGCCGGTGACAGCAGCGCGGCGACTTTCAACGCCTTTCGCGAGAAGTACGATTGGGGGATGATCTCCGCGAATACCGTTATGAACACGGTCGAGAACACAAAAGCTGCTACACCTCCAAGCACCGAGCCTGAAAGCAGAGCCAGGAGTGTGTTGACCCCGACGTTCCCCCAGAGAATCGTGGTCAACAGAAAGTTCGAGTCTCTCCTCAGCCTGAGGACTTTGACTGCATCTTTGTTGTCGTTCGCTGCCTGTATCTCGAGCTGGAGCCTGCTGACCGAGAAACACGCCAGATTAAGGCCGGAGAACATAGCGGATTGACTGAGGCAGAGAAATATCCCGATCCAAACGAATACTGTATCCATGGTCACCTCGTGTGAAACGATGATTTCAGCGGAACCAGAGCAACGGTTGAGCGAACTGGAGCGCAAACAGGCTCGGCATGTTCATCGGTTGGTCTGCGGGAGCATATTGCAGGTGCCAGGCCTCGGCATAAACCCAGTAGATCGGTACCTGAAGCGCGAAATAGTAGGCGGCGAACACCCATCCTCGGCCACCAAGATCCGCGCCTTTGATGATCATCGTCAGCGGAGCGAAATAGGTCGTCAAGACCCAAATGGCACTGCCCATCAGAAGGAGGAGGGGCAGTCCCGTGTCGCCGAAGGCATTGAGCGGGACGGGACCGCTGCTCTCCGCGATGCGGGGCGTTGCGGCCTCTACCGCCGATTTGATCCAAACCAGATACTCGTGCATGAATGCGGTGACGGTCTGCGAAAGCGCGAGATAGGTCGTCATCGCCCCCAGCGTGAAGGGCCGGGGGCGGCTCAAGCCCTGCGCATCCCACTCCTGCGAGGAGAGCAATCAATAGAGCCCTAGGATCGTCAGGCAAAAACCGACGAACAGCGCCACGGAGCTTGTCAGGTGCGCCGAGACAGCTCGGCCTCCGGCCCGTCCCCCTCTTGCTCGACGATCGCGTGATACTTCTTCTTGATCTCGTCGATGTCGACCGTCGGCGCGGGGAATTTCATGCCCAAGGACTCCAGGGTCTCGGCGACGATCCGGGAGATGGCAAGATTGCGGAACCACTTGTGGTTCGAGGGGATGACGAACCAGGGGGCGTGCTCGGTGCTGCATTTATCCAGTGCGTCCTCGAAGGCCTCGGTGTAGGCGTCCCAGAACGGGCGCTCGGCGTAGTCCCCCTCGCTGATCTTCCAGTGCCGGGCGGGGTCCTGGATACGGATCTTGAAGCGTTCGAGCTCTTCGGCGGCGTCGATGTGGAGATAGAACTTCAGGATATGGGTGCCGTTGTCGTGCAGCAGCTTCTCGAAATTGTTGATGTGCTCGTAGCGCCCGGACCAGACGGCCTTCGGCACCATGTCGTGCACCCGTTGCACCAGCACGTCTTCGTAGTGGGAACGGTTGAAGACGCCCACCTCTCCCTTGCCCGGCGTGTGCTGGTGATAGCGCCACAGGAAGTCGTGAGCCGCCTCCGCTTTGGAGGGGACCTTGAAGCCGGTGACGTTGCAGCCTTGGGGGTTCATGGCGCTGAGCACATGGTTAATAGTGCCGTCCTTACCCGCCGCGTCGCGCCCCTGCAGGCAGATGAGCAGGGAGCGCTTGCCCTCGGCGTACATCAGGTACTGCAGGTCGTGCAGCTTCTGGGTGGTGGCCTCGATCTCCGGCAAGGCGTGCTCATGGGATTCGTGCTTGTCTTTGAATCCGGCGTCGACCTTACTCAGATCGACCTTGCTGCCCGGCTTGACGATAAATTGCTTGGTGTAGTTCATGATGGGGAATACCTGGAACAGTTGGGTGAAAGGGTTCAATTTGCTCCCCGGACGGCCAGACGGCTATCCGGGGAGAAAACGACAGGCGCTATTTGATCGGCGATGGCGTTACCGCAACAGCCATGGCGCGCTTGTAGGTGATGACGACCTGATCACCAACATCCACCTCCGCCAGCTTTTCTGGGTGTCGAACCAACACTTCGACCACTTCCCCCTCTGGCCCCCTCAGGGTCACGGAAGGCTCATCAGCGTCAATCCCAATAATCGTGGCGACGACCTCTACCGCACCACCTAGTGCTGCCGCTGGTTTTTCTCCGAGTTTTGCACGCGCCGCTGCGCCCCCAACGCCAGCTGAAGGCGTCATACCACCGCCCTTTTTCAAATCGGCCGCCATTGCTTCCAGGAACTCGACGACCACCCGGTCGCCAACCTTGACCTGGTCGAGATTGCGTACTTCATCTCCGACTTCCATGACCACCGAAGCGTCTCGGGTGAGCGAGCGCAGTGTGACGATTCGGTTCTGCACATTAATAGCCTCGACAACTGCCGCAACTTTTTCGACGTTCTTCCGTTCAACGACACGCTTGAGGTCATCTGAGGCGAATAACTGGCCGGATGACAGGACGAGCGTCAAAAAGAACACTAAAGAAACTGAAATTCTTGGGAGCAATATCGACATGACGTATACCTTAGGCAAGAACGTCCCGAGAGCGGACACTCGTTGGCTAGAAGCGAACCGCGGCTAGGTGTTGGTTGCTGCCAAGCGCCGCATCACCTCGAATGGGTGCTTTGTGTCGTTTGCGGACCACCGCACCGCAATAAAGAGGAAGCCGCCTCGATGGGCGGCTTCTTTGTCTCTTCTTGGCCCAGGCCGTGTGAAAACGTGATGGCCGGTATACTTACGCTGTAGGTTCTGCGTGAGGTGGTCATGAAGCGTTTCATCGAGGGTGCCGACCGAGATCAGAGCACGTTATTTCCCGAACGGCTTGACGACTTCATCGCAGAGAATAATCCGGTCCGAGTGGTTGAGGGGTTCGTCGAGGCCCTGGATCTCGGTGAGCTGGGATTTGCAGGTATCAATCCCCATTCGACGGGCCGTCCAGCCTATCACCCCTCGGTGCTGTTGAAGCTGTATATCTACGGTTATCTGAATCGTATCAATTCAAGCCGACGCCTCGAACGAGAGACGCAACGCAATGTCGAGTTGATGTGGCTGATTGAGCGGCTGTCGCCAGACTTCAAGACGATTGCCGATTTTCGCAAGGACAATGGCAAAGCGATCCGCGGTGTGTGTCGTGAGTTCGTCATGCTGTGTCGGCGCCTCGATCTATTCGCCGAGGCCATCGTCGCGATTGATGGCAGCAAGTTCAAGGCAGTCAATAACCGCGACAAGAACTTCACACCGGCGAAGATGAAGCGGCGCCTGGAGCAGATCGACAAGAGTATCGCGCGCTACCTGGTGCAGCTCGACACTGCTGACCATGAGGCGCCTTCAATTGCAGCGGCCTCCAGCGAACGGCTCAATGAAAAGATCGCGGCACTGAAGGAGGAGATGCAGCGCCTGAAGGCGCTTGAAGCTGAGATGAACGAGGCGCCGGACAAGCAGTTATCGCTGACGGATCCAGATGCGCGCTCGATGAAGACACGAGGCAACGGCATCGTCGGCTACAACGTCCAGACTGCCGTAGACGCGGAACATCACCTTATCGTCGCCCACGACGTCATCAATACCGGTAGTGACCGCCATCAGCTTGCGACGATGGCAAAGCAGGCGCATCAGGCAATGGGGGTTGAGAAGCTGACTGCCGTCGCTGATCGCGGTTATTACAAGAGCGATGAGATTCTCGCCTGTGAGCAGGCTGGCATCACGCCTGTGCTGCCGCGACCCCAGACGGGGGACAAGCGCTTGAAAGGACTATTTGGCCGGGATCGCTTCCACTATGATCCTGACAGCAATACTTATCGCTGCCCAGCCGGCGAATCGCTTATCTGGCGTTTTAGGAACGTTGAGGGCGGACGCACACTCGATACCGATTGGAGCTCGGCATGCCCGCGTTGCCCGATCAAGGCGCAATGCACGCAAGGCGTTCAGCGTCGCATTAAACGCTGGGAGCATGAAGAGGTACTCGATGCGATGCAGGCACGTCTCGACGCGCAGCCGGAAACGATGCGTGTGCGCCGACAAACCGTAGAGCACCCATTCGGGACGCTCAAGGCATGGATGGGCGCCACCCACTTTCTCACCCGTACACTTCCGCGCGTGCGTACCGAGATGAGTCTGCACGTGCTTGCGTATAACCTGAAGCGAATGCTGGCGATCTTGGGAGCACAGCCGCTCATGGCGGCATTGAGGGCCTGAGGGCCTGTTCACCGCGAAAACTGACCTCTTGGGGGACCCTCAGAGGGCCGAGGAGCCATTGCCGATAAGCATCAGATCAGATCCACGGGATCGATAGCGACCCGCTAACAGCGCCTCAAACGGCGCTGACCACCTCAGTAAGTCGCTTGGCCATCGCTAGATGGTCGGAAAACGTTTTCACACGGCCTGGGCCAAAACCGGTCCTAACGTCCACCCGATCTCGGGCTGTCAGGATTCTTTACGGTGAGGGAGCCGGGAACGGGTGCTCCCAGCCAATTGCGGCCGGTCGCTAACCCTTGGGTGCAGTCATCCGGACGACTGCTGTACTTCGGAAGCTGCCGGAAGGCCAATTCACACTACTCGGCCGGAGCGGTCGGTCACGATCGGTGCCTGCAACGGCTGCAATGGGGCGGCAACCGGTCATCGGCCAAGACATCCGGTCGAATGGCAGCTTTTTGATTTCCTGACCGGCGGGAGTCAACACAAGACGACCGATATTCTCGATTATGAGTCCTGCCACTCGACCTCGAACGCTTCGCCTTAGCGGTGCGATGGTGGTTCTTAATTCAGAACCGACATTCTAGGGGTTCATTTCGTTGCATGAGGCACCAGCCATCAATCACGCTTATTGGCTACGACGCTAACACTGCGAACCGAGTCAGAATGGTAGCACTCATAGCCATTGATGCGGCCCTTCCGACAAGGCGACCTTCAAGCGATTAAACATTGACACAGATCAAAGATTAGAGATAGCTGTCCGACTGAGAACAAAATTTCCATGCATCAAAGGAAGGATTGAGAAATTGAAAACGAAAATGGGACGAACGGTAAGAGGGGTCATGCTTTCATTATTTGCGTTTGTTGGGATTATGGTTGCGGCATCATCGGTGCATGCGGCTACTGTATTTTCTGATGACTTCGAAGATGGGGACTATACGGGGTGGCTGTTGACCTCTATAGGTAATGGGCTTAGCTCGGCAGGAGTAGAAACTAACAACGGAAGTCTAATGGCCGTTGTTCGGAAAACTGGGGTAACCCGTTGGTCTCTTTCGCGAGCATTCAGCTATTCGTCAGATCAATCTGTTGCGTTCACAATGCAAGCAATCGCGAATTCTAGGACATTAACTGGCGGCAGCATTCTACATGCAGCCAGCGGCGTCGAAATATCGTTCCTTGATGGCCTGAATAGCACGCTTGGGTCGGTTACAATAGCTAGTTCTACAAATACCGGCTTCCTGAACCCAGACAGTTTGGTCGGTACTACGCAACTCGATTACGATGTATCGATGTCTGTTCTTACCACTCTGGCAGGATTGGGGGCAGCGGACCCTATCGCAAATTATGTCCTGAGTTTCTTTGCCTCGGCTGATACATTCGGCAATGTTGGTGGCGTTGCCAACTCTTCGTCCACCGTCTGGTTTGACAACGTCACGGTCAGCTCGGTCAACCCGGTCCCTATCCCAGCCGCTGCTTTGCTCTTCGCCTCAGCGCTTGGTGTCTTTGGATACCTCGGCAAGCGAAAGGGCAACGCGTAACGAAACGACCCCGCTTCGGCGGGGTTTCTCCATGTCCGCTTCTGAGTGAAAGCGCCAGTTGGCCGACCCAGGGGTGTGTAGCATCCTAATGGTTGAATCGCCCAGTCCGGGAAGATCCGTTCCTGGCTGAGAGCACCCCTTCCCAGCAATTTCACCGTAAAGAATTCTGACACTCCATGGCGGTGTCGCCGTTAGGTCCGGTTGTGGCCACATTCGGCCAAAAACGCTGACACGGGTACAAGCCTGAACGATTCACCAAGCCGCCACTTCATAGTCAACAGATACCGTCAAGAAACACTGTGTATGATGCAACTTGAGTTGACCGAATTTCCACATGAGAGTGTTGTAATCAGCAGGGGCAGCAGCCAGAATACGGATCAGCTACCTGCCTGGACATTACTAACGATGAAAGTTGTTGCGGTGATCTGCGCTTTGTCCCTGGCTTTCGTTGGCACCGACATCGCCTCGGATCAATTACCTAACTTGATGGAGCGGGGCGAACAGCTACAAGAAATCCGCCGCCAGATTGCGAAGCTCGAAGAAGAGCAGGCACTGATTCAAAGCGTTTCCCCTGATGGGAAGAAGCGAGTGGTACAAGGAGATACTAAAGCCAACCCTATTGCTCGATATATGGGTCAGTGGCGTGCGAAGGTTGAGGAATCCGAAAGTCGCTACAGTCAACGCCACGCTTTGCCTATGGAACTCACCGGGAGTGTATTCATTTACACCACGGTTCGCGCTGACGGCGGAATCGAGAAACTGGGCGTGATCAGGTCGTCGGGAAAAGAGATCCTTGATAATGCAGCATTGCACATTGTTCAGGATGCTGCTCCGTTCCCACCATTCCCGGATACTGTGAAGGAAGAGGCATTCGATATCACGCGGACAATGCATTTCAATAACGGGCGGTTCAGACCAAGATAGCATTCCAGCAATCCCTTTACCCCCATAGTTGACTACAGTCTCAACGGCACCGCACCTCGGCTAGCTTATTACCGTTAATTGCCGGAACGCCAGCGAGGTGATCCCGGGGATGTAGGGCATCGTGGCATTGGAATCCTTGCACCAGCTGATGTCCGTTCATGGCCGGTTGCGGCGGTTCCCAGTTGTTTCCGAAAGCCGCCGGTGGAGCGATGGAGGTCCGACGAAGGTCAGCTATGCGGGACCTATCCCCAAAGGCAGTCCCCGGCCAATTGCAGCCGGTCGCCAACCCTTAGGGGCAGTCATCCGGACGACTGCTGTACTTCGGAAGCTGCCGGAAGGCCAATTCACACTACTCGGCCGAAGCTGCCGGTGGAGATTCGACCCGGCAGCGACTGCAATGGGTTGGTCACCGGACATCGGCCAGGGGATCTCCGCGAACGGCTGCTTTTTGATTTCCTGACCGACAGGTCCCGACCCTCTGCTGCCGGTCGGGTCACATCAGGTGAGGGGCAGGTATGTAACAGGAACGGTCATATCCGGGTTG
>CAVTOY010000017.1:0-67121 GCA_963736445.1 uncultured Gammaproteobacteria bacterium
CCGAATGGCGCTTACTTAAGCTTCTCGGGATGCCCGAATTTTCTGACGGTTTGGCGAGCCTGAGCTCTGGGAACACTCAGTAAGGGATAGGGTTTGGGCCGTCGTTTTACCGCACGAGGTTCGATTCTTCCAGGCCGGTTGCCGACCTGTTGTTGGGCGATGAGGATGAGTAACACGCCCATCTGCTCATCACTCGACGTGTCGAGTTGCAGACTGAATGCCAACCAAAGCTGCAAACAGTGCTTGAAGCTGATCTCCCTGGGCGTGGTATCGACAGCCAACGCGGCCTGAACTATCAGAAGGCGAATGAGATTGTAGGCCAGGAGGTGGACCCATATTTCCTTGAGCACCATCTGGGGCGTTTTGCAGCTCAGCACATCCATCCCCATGGTTTCTTTGATGTTGCGTATATCCAGTTCGACGGACCAGCGCTGTTTGTACAAGGTTTTCAACTCAGCTTTGGGGGCATCGCCGGGACAGTTCAGCGTGGTGATCATAATCTTGCCGCCAGCTTTGAACTCTCGCACCGTCAGGGTCTTGGGTGCAGACTGAAAGTCGGCGTCGGTCATCCAGTCTGGACGGGATTTGGGCTTGTGGAGTGTGATCAGGTGGTCCCGGGCGCCGAGCCGCTTTCCTCGGCGGAAATCGGTGGTCCTTTTCCGGGCTCCCATTTGCTCCATCAAAATATCGACACCACGCGCCTGCATGGCAGCCAGGAAGAAATAGGTGGGAAAGAATGCGTCCCCCAGCAGCATATCGCCAGGTTCGAGCGTGTCCTGGATGGAACGCAATAGGGTTTGCTCATCACCGCCCTTGCCGTTGAAGCGACCGATAGCGGCGTTCAACAGGGCGCCGCTGGACAAACAGGTGATACCGACAACCCGGCAAATCGGAAACCCCAGTCCAGACTTTTGGCCACCGTGCTTGGGATAGGCTGCTTGATTGGCCGAGGTATCCGGCATCGTCACTGTGGTGCCGTCGACCAGACGGACGCGACGTCCCTGCCAACGCCATCGGTCGGGCACCTGCTGATCAATCTGTTGTCCGACATGACTTGCCAAACTCGACACCAAATCAAGCGGCAGCCGTTGGCGCGCCCGACAGTAACCCCCGGTATGAGTGCTGCACACTGGCAGACCCGTGAGCAAACGCTGCACGGCTGCCTGATTGACAATCTGCTGGCAGGATCGATCCGAGTTGAGCGATTGGCTGACAAACATCGCCAGCGTTTCAGTGGGGGGAAAGCACCGCTCCCGGTGCTGAGGCAGCCGGCTTTCGAGTTCATCGAACAAAAGGTCGCTGGTCAGAAGGTTAAAGATCCCCAGGCAATCGCTGTAACGGCGCTGGGTATGGAAAAGACGTCGTTGGGCGCGAATGGCGTCGGCGGTATGATGCATTTTGACCGGTCCCTGATGTAGGTGGATGGTTTGGCGATTTGAAGCCTAACGTCACACCGGTCGTTCTTGTACTGCTTTCAATTAGTTACGCTTAAGTAAGTGCCATTCGGGTCAGAGTAAAAACTCCTGCTGACCATCTGTCATCTAGGGCGCGCTTGGCTTAGGCCCTCGTTTTTTCGGGCTAACCCGCACGCCGGTCAATCGCTCGATCTCGCGCCTGAACTGGTCATTGCCGAGTGCCAGGCCCTTGTTTACCGCCGTCCGGACTCGATTCAGTAGCTCTGGGTCCATCTGCCCTCGAAACATTTCTCGATACCGTTCGGCACGTTCACATTGGGTTCGGCCAAGGCGTAGCCACAGATCGTGGGGCGTCCACAAACGCCTGGGCTTGGCTTGGGCGTTTGCCGCATAGCTCGACCATCGATATTCACCGGGATGCTCAACCATACCGGCACGGACGGGATTCAGTTCGATGTAGCGCTGGCAGAGCAGCAGGTAGGCCTCCGCGTCGATGACACAGGACTTGAAGCGTCCTTCCCAGAGCGTACCGCTGCGCCGGTACATGTAGTTGAAATAGCGCACATAGCGGCGGCCCAGGCTTTGCATCATGCGTGAAAGACCGTCCGGCTCCGACGGCGTGGCCAGCAGATGAACGTGATTGGTCATAAATACCCAGGCGTGGATGGCGACCTGGAACTTGGCTGCTGCTTCCTCGAGCCAGTTGGCGTAGGCGGCCAGGTCTTCCTGGCACGCGAAACAGGGTTGGCGGTTGTTGCCGCGCTGAATGATGTGCTGTGGCACGCCGGCGGGGCATGCCCGGGTTGATCTCGCCATGTTTGATCATCCTTGATCCAGATAGGGGAGAAGTCATTGAAGCGCACGGCCGGTGCGTTGTGAAGGGGTTTTTACTCTGACCCCAAATACACACCGGCGGCCGCAAGCATGCCGGCGGTGACATACGTATGGCTTTGGGATATCTTTCGGACCGTGTAGCCGCGGCAACTTCGCCATCAGGCATGTGTTCTGGCTGCACCATCGGCTTTAAGGATTGGTCGGTATTGACCGACCAATTGCAATTGCAGCGGCCCCCAACGGCCGGTTAATAACGAGCAACAACAAAACGAAGCAACGCGAGGGTGTCCGGATGCAAGCTCAAATCACACGCACCACGGTTTTGATTATCACGTGCCTGTTCGGCCTGTTCGCCACGCTGGCGGGCTACGCTGCTGATCAGCCTGCTAACAAGCCCAACATACTGGTGCTATGGGGCGACGATATCGGTATGACCAATATCAGCCACAACTCGCGTGGCGTCATGGGCTACCGCACGCCGAACATCGACCGGATCGCCGCCGAAGGCATGGGCTTTACCGACTATTACGGCGAGCAATCCTGCACCGCCGGTCGTTCAACATTCATAACCGGGCAGAATGTCTTTCGTACCGGCTTGTCCAAAGTCGGCCTGCCGGGCGCCGAACTGGGCATGCGCGAAGAAGACCCGACCATCGCGACTGTCTTGAAGGCTCAGGGTTATGCCACTGGGCAGTTCGGCAAGAACCATCTGGGTGACCGCGACGAGCATCTGCCGACCAATCACGGCTTCGACGAATTCATGGGCAACCTGTATCACCTCAACGCTGAAGAGGAGCCGGAGAACGAAGACTATCCGGGTGACATGGTGCTAAAAAGCGGCGAGACCTTCGCAGAGAAATATGGCCCGCGTGGGGTCATGCACTCCTGGACCACCGACGAGGGCGCCCAGCGGATCGAAGACACCGGCGCGCTGACCAAGAAACGCATGGAGACGGTGGACGACGAGACTTCCGATCGTGCTATCGCTTTCATTCGCGAGCAGCACGCAGTCGGTGTGCCCTGGTTTGTGTGGTGGAACGGCACACGTATGCATTTCCGCACTCACGTAAAACCCGAGATGCGCGGTATTTCGGGGCAGGACGAGTATGCGGACGGCATGGTCGAGCATGACATGACCATCGGCAAGTTCCTGGCATTGCTGGACGAACTGGGCATTGCCGACAACACCGTCGTGTTTTATTCCACCGACAATGGCCCGCACATGAACACCTGGCCGGATGCCGCCATGACGCCGTTCCGCAACGAAAAGAACAGCAACTGGGAGGGCGGCTGGCGCGTGCCTGCGTTTGTGCGCTGGCCGGGTAAGATAGCGGCCGGTGCGACCACCAACCAAATCATGCACCATATGGACTGGTTGCCGACTTTTTCCGCTATTGCGGGCAATCCGGATATCGGCGAGCAGTTGCTGAAGGGCCAGAAGCTGGGCAAGCGCACATACAAGGTGCACCTGGACGGCTACAACATGTTGCCGCTGCTGACCGGTGAAGTGCAGGAGGGTCCGCGCCATGAGATCTTCTATTTCTCCGACGACGGCGATCTTACCGCGCTGCGCTACGAGGACTGGAAGCTGATCTTCATGGAGCAGAAAGCGCAGGGGACGCTTCGCGTCTGGATGGAGCCATTTGTGCCGCTGCGCGTACCGCTGATATTTAACCTGCGCCGCGATCCATTCGAGCGTGCCTCCATCACCTCCAACACCTACTTCGACTGGATGATAGATCGTGCCTACATGCTGGTGCCGGCGCAGGAATATGTCGGTTCTTTCCTGGGCACCTTCAAGGAATTTCCGCCGCGCCAGAAAGCGGCGAGCTTCAGTCTTAAGCAGGCCATGGAGAAGATGTCGTCGGGTGCGATGGCTCAGTAGCGCATAGTTCACCATCTCGAGGACTCATTAAGACCCCGGTCTGCCTGTTGAACACGCAGAGTTATAGTCTGTTTTAGGGTCGGCACCTTGCCGCCAGTAGTGGGCTGGTGCCACGCCAACACACGACGGTGGATAAGTCGGTCCTGCTCGGCATAAGCAAACGTGGCGACAGGTATCTTCGAACGCTGCTCATCCATGGTGTGCGGTCGCTGACCCGACAGAGGTAGTGCCCTCCCATCGACAGGTTGCGAGGACACATTAGCGATTGATGACAAGACAGGTCAGACAGTCGTCTTCAGTACCTGATCGACGCAGTGGCTCTTTTGAAGCCGACCGCTTGTTGAGGTCAAGACGAGCGGAATTCATCAAGGCCAGCGGCAGTATGTTCGCATAAACAGACCGGCTACAGGGCAGCATCCGTTTCCTTGTCTCGACCGAATATGTGTCCTGCACAACGGGATGGGTCCATGTATTACGTATGCCCTGAGGAGGCCGATGGCATCGAGGATAGCTTCACCCATCTGGATGCGAAAGCGGCTGAGCGCGAAGCCCCGAGGCGGCTGCCGTGCCGGGCGCCGCCCCAGCGAGAGCTGTTCGACGAGAGGGGATGACCCGACGATGACCCTCCTTGGGCTGCGATGCCGCGTGAATTGGCCCGACGAAGGCAAGAAACTGCTGTTGATCAAGCTGAAGATTTGAAGCACTATCCCTCGGCGCGCGAAAAACCTATACCAAACGCGGGCCGTTTCCAATATCGCAGAGCTGCAATAAAACCCTAAACCTCCGGAGGGGTCCTTTTCGATGAGAAATCCAATCAAGAATTTTTCCCACGCATTGAGTCTGTTGGTGGCGGTATCGGTCCTATCCGCTCCTGCCATTGCCGCTGACAAGCCCAACATCCTGTTCATCATGGGCGACGACATCGGCATCATGAACGTGGGGGCCTACCATCAGGGGCTCATGGTTGGGGAGACGCCCAACATCGACCGCCTCGCGAATGAAGGTGCGAGGTTCATGACCTATTATGCCGAGCAGAGCTGCACGGCGGGTCGCACCGCCTTCTCCACCGGCATGCATCCGTTGCGGGCGGGCATGGTTATGCCGCAGCTGCCGGGTGCCACCAGTTCGCTGTTGCCGGGCACGCCCGCGATAGCCAAATTCCTGCTGGATCTCGGCTACATCACCGCCGAGTTCGGCAAGAACCACCTGGGTGACAAGTCGGCGTCGCTGCCGACCGCTCACGGATTCCAGGAGTTCTGGGGTTACCTGTATCATCTCGACGCCATGCAGGGGGTGAGTTTCCCCGACATCAACAAGTCGCCGACCGATCAGACCGTCGTACCGCCCTGTAAGAATACCCCGGTCAAGGGTCTTGCAGAGGTCCCCGGTGCGGTGGATCCGATGACCACGCTCTGTATGACCCCGCCACGGCCGGTCATCCACTGTACTTCTTCAGACGGCACGGAGAAGAACCAGAGCTGCAAGGACATGGGGCCGCTGACGCTGGAACGTTCCAAGACCGTGGACGAGGAAATCTCCGCCCAGGTCATCGACTTCCTCGACCGCAACGACCCCGACAAAACCGGCCAGCCGTTCTTCGTCTGGTACAACCCGGCGCGCATGCACGTAACGACCATGCTCTCGGACAAGTACGCGGACATGCTGGGCTCGAAGGGTGGCAAGGACTGGGGCATCAACGAAGCCGGCATGAAGCAGATGGACGACAACATCGGCTACGTATTCAAAAAGCTCGAGGAAATGGGCGAGATGGACAACACCATCATCGTCTTTACCACCGACAACGGCGCCGAGGCAATCACCTATCCGGACGGCGGGGTAACGCCCTTCAGGGGCGGCAAGCTGACCACCTGGGAAGGCGGTATGCGGGCGCCGATGCTCATTCGCTGGCCGGGGCACGTCAAGGCTGGCACAAATCCGGACCAGATATTCTCCTCTCTGGACTGGGTGCCCACCCTGGTCAATATCGCCGGCGGCCCCAAAGGTGATGGCCTGAAGAAGCAGATCGAGGCCGGCAATTACCCCGGCATCGTCAAGACTACACTGGACGGCTTCGACCAGCGGGACTACCTGGAAGGGAAGGCAGATTCGGCCCGTGACACCTTCTTCTACTATACCGGTGCACAGCCTTCGGCGGTGCGGTACAAGAACTGGAAGTTCTACTACACGATGGTGCCTTCCGAAGCGACTGGAGCGTTCAGCTCCCCAGTGACCTATCACTGGACCATGCTCAACAACCTCAAGCGTGATCCCTTCGAGAGATCGGTCGCGTCAGTTGATGGTACCCTCCTGGGCTACGGCGGTGCTTTGGCCGCGCCCAGCACGGCGATGATCTATGACTGGAACCTGCTGCCTATCGGACAGCTGCTGTGGCTGAAGGAACTTGAGACCTACAAGACCTTCCCTTCGCTGCAAGTACCGGCGAGCTACAACCTGGATAACATAATCCACGCGATGCAGGATGCCAAGCACATCAGCCATCAGGGTCACTAACCAATCCGTTAAAGGATGTTGATTTAGCAGTAATACAGCGGGCGGCCTGAAAAGGTCGCCCGTTTTTTTACAATATGAGGGCTTGGCGTATCAAAGCTGTTCGTCCTAGCATTAATTGGGGACACGGTTTTCGAACGAGCCTTGGCGTTGTCGGCCTCAAGGAGGTGACTCAGCCCACCAGGTCACCAAGATCGATCCCCAGGGCATCAGCCAACGACCGATAGAGGCTCAAGGTGCCCTCCCGCTTCCCGGTCTCGATCTGCGCTGGATACGCTTGAGAGATGCCGGTTGCCTCGGCCAGCTGCACCTGCGACATCTCGCGATGCAGGCGCCAGACCCGCACCGGGCTTTCACCGTCGAGAATGGCGTTGGCGACCACGGCTGGCACCAGCTCGTCATCGCCGGCCGCCAGCGCGTCCTTGGCGCGATCGTAGGCTGCCACGTCGTCCAGCATCTCGGCCTTCTCGAGTAGGGCGCGGTAGTCGTCGGCAGGGATTATCGCCACCTGCTTGCCTTCGATTTCGATAAATTGTGCGCTCATTTGTAGATGTTTCCGCGTGGCCCGGCATCAAGTACCAGGACGTTGATCTGTTCGCTGTCGATCTCGTAGCTCGCGCGGTAATCTCCAGACCGCAAGCAGTACCCCTTCCTGCCCTGCAGAGCCTTGATGTCCAAGCCCTGCGAATCGCCCGCTGCAATTCGCTCTAGCGCTGAACGGAAGTTGTCGGCGTGATGCCGCGGCACCATCCTCAGTCCCTTGATCGCCCTCTTCGTGTAGGACACCGCTGTCACCGATCCCTTCGCCGCGGTAGCAAACGGTCACTGACCAGATAAACAATCTGCGATGCCACGCTACGTCATCACAACGCTGCCATCGTTTTTCGACGTCTGTCTCCTGGTGAATCGACAAACTTTGACGCAAGGTGGTGTCCTGTTTTTCTCACTTTCGGCATACGATGAAGACGCGCACTGCGCAGATACTGATTCCGACCACCTTCGTGATGCTATGGAGCACGGGGTTCATCGGTGCGCGCCTCGGGCTTCCCTATTCGGAACCCTTCACCTTCCTTGGCATTCGTCTGGCCATCACCGCCGCCCTGCTGGGAGTGGCCGGTCTTGTGCTCAGATCTCGCTGGCCTGCGCGTTGGATGGATACCGGCCATATTGCTTTGGTCGGCTTCCTTTTACATGCCTGCTACCTCGGTGGTGTGTTCTACGCCATCGAATTGGGCATGCCGACGGGAATTGCGGCCTTGATCGTTGGTCTGCAGCCGATTCTGACCGCCATCCTGGCGCAGATTGCCCTGCGTGAATCCGTATCCCTGAGGCAATGGTCCGGCCTTTTACTGGGCTTCGTCGGCGCTGCCATGACGCTGCTGGACAGAACCGGTGGCGGCAGTGATCTGCCATTCCTCGCCATTGCCGCGATTCTCACCGCCTTGGTCGGAATCACCATCGCCACCGTGTATCAGAAGCGTTTCTGCACGGACATGGATCTGATCAGTGGCACCACCATCCAGTACCTATCGGCCGCGACCGTGTTCGGTCTGGGCTCCCTGCTGTTCGAAACCCGCGAGATCCAATGGACCGGCGAATTCCTATTCGCCCTCGGCTGGCTGATCCTCGTGCTCTCCATCGGGGCAGTGATGTTGCTAATGGTATTGATCAAACACGGCTCGGCAGCCCGCGTCACCAGTCTCTTCTACCTGACGCCACCACTGACCGCCGTTCTCGGCTTTCTGCTGTTCGACGAAAACCTGGGCCTGCTCGCCATGGCCGGCATGCTGGTGGCTGTGACTGGTGTTGCCCAAGTGGTCAGGCGCTAAGCCACCGAGCCCCTTGACGACTTTCTCATCTGCTCCACTACATCGAATTGAATCCGGTGAGGCCAAACCTTTTCCTGGGACGGTGGCTCAAGGGGTTGTCTGGTGTTTGCAAGGGATTTCAGGGCATTATGAAGCGTCCGGCTGGGAATGCCCACGGGAACCAGGGTGTTAGGTGTTCGCGGAGAGTGATTTGACCTCGCTTCGATTTCCGCGCCAGTTGGGATCGTCAATATCACTTGTGCTCAACTGAAGCACCTGCGCAGATTGATCGCCTTAGGGCATCTTCGCCATATGCTGCTTTAAGAAAATCAACATGCGTTGGCGACTATCCCTCGCAGCGTAATCGTTCTTGCCAAGCAACTTTCCGCGATAGCGTTGAAGCGGAATCTCCACGTCGAATGAATGCGCAGCCTGCGGGTAAATCTTGACCTGCAGAGTTGCCCCACTCGCCGTCGAGCGCGCGCACTCACCGGGTGGCGTCCAGTCATCCTGGCCACCGGCGAAGATCAGCAGCGGCGATGCCAGTACGACATGCCGTCCTTCGAAGGCGCCGCACCATGGGTAGTAGGCCACCACCGCACGAAACGCCGCCCCCGCTCGACCGTAAGCGCGCGGTTCGCCGGCAATGGCGGCTTTGATCGCAACGCTGCCCCCGTTGCTCTGGCCGATCAGGAAGATGTTATCCGCATCAATGTAATCCAGGGCTTTCATGTAGCGCAGCGCATCATAGGCATCGTACATACGGTAGATGCGGGCATCTGTCAGTAGCTGAACACTGTCGCAGACCATGCCACCGGACTTTTTTCTCGGCCCGAAGCTATCCAGATTGAGTACGGCAAAACCGCTTTCGACCAGAAAAGCTGCATAGGAATGCAGCGCGTGCTGAACGGCTGGCTGCCAGCCGCCGCAACCATGCATCAGGATGACACCAGGAAAGGGGCCTTTACCCTGCGGCCGAAACAACTGAGCGCGCAGCAAGACCTTTTCCGATTGATCCGAGTTGCTCGCGGTGAACTCGACATACTCGTACCCATTGCTGGCTGTCGATCGCCCGCCCGCGCTGAGCAGCACCACGAGCGCCAACAGCAGCAAACCAAATTTGTTTCGCCGCGCCTGTCGGCCGCGTATAACGGGATCGTGCACGGTCTTGCAATATGCAGCCAGCAGCATCCGCCTGATCTTTTTGGTCCTTGTTGGCTTTACCAATCGCAAAGGCTGGTGATCCTGTTAAGAAATTGGCAACCGGGGCCCTTGTCACCTCGGCGCGATTCGTTGTCGGGAGCGCGGCGTCCCCCGCTCCAGCAGCACGCTCGCCAGCAATCGGTCCACAGATCATCGGGCTTCATCGGATGTCCACGGTGTGGGAATACTCTCCTCCTTCTTGACCTCCATCAACCTCCCACCGCGTCGGCAGCCGAAAAGGTGGTGGGGTTACAAGCTATCCTGCAGGAGAGGCGCAGACCGGCTACCTTACCATCACCGGACTTCAGCCGAGGGGGGCCACACAGTGTTGGCGGAACTCATGGAGTGGCAGGAGAGGCCCCATTAGAACCGCAGTTTGCCAGAATAAAGCCGGATGGCCGCCCCCACCGATAGGCTTTGTGCACCCACCACGACAGAGGCGCCCGGCTATCGGTCTAGCATGCGCTGGCACGATTTCATCGTGCCGTCCTTTGCGTGGACAACCCGAACGCGCCGCGCAGGCCATAGCGCTGACGGACGGGTGCGGCAGCGCCGTCATTGAAGCATGTAGCGCGTTGGTTATGGAGGAACAATCGGCAACTTACACCGCGTCAGAGCGATACCTTGCTCGCCTACCTGCAACCGATAGTTTTGTATCTGGGCAAGTCGCAGAAAACAGAGCATCGAAGTAATGTCTTCCGCCACTGATCAAGACCAACGGAGAAAGCTGCAGTGCCAACAAACCTTGGGTGGCCCGGCCGACTGCGCAACGGCTTACTTCGCCAGTACCAGGCGTTGGCCCTTTCACTCGGTACGATCTTTTTCATCCCCGTGCCGGGTTTCGCAATACTGTTATGGGCAGCGCTTGTTTTCGAACCACGTTATGCCGGCTTCGCGCTCGTCGGCCTTTCGATCGGTGGCGTCTTTGGTTACGCCCTAAGGATCCGGGACAAGCCACACCTCGGCGGAGGCCTAAAAGCGAACGCCCTACTCGCGGCACTGATGGTCGCGTGGATCACTGGGCACGCCGGATTGCCGCTCGCGGTGCAGATCGGCCTAGCCATTTTTTCAGCCGCCAGCGCAGCCATCGTGGCTGCCGCCATCATGCGCGTGCTGCGCAACACCCCATTGCCCTCTCTGGTCTGGGGCTACTGTGTGGTGGCCAGTATCTTGTGTTGCACGCTTCCCTCGTGGACCGCGATGGCGGAAAATGCGATGGAGCCATGGCCGTTACCGGCCGGTCCGATCGAGTGGTCACTGATTTTCGTTCGCTCGCTGGGATCGCTGCTTCACTCGCCGTCGATCGCAGCCGGGCTCGTGGTTGGCTTAGCCATACTGCTCTGGTCGCGCACGATGTTGCTCACCGGCCTCGTCGGTTGGCTCAGCGGAGCGCTGCTCGCGTTGGCGTTTACAAACCTCGGCGTCGGTTATTTCTGGCAGCCCGCATCCTACAATGCCTTCCTGGCCGGCATGGCATTGGGCTCAGTCTTCTTCCTGCCTGGTCGAACCAGCCTTTTAATAGCTGCAGTCGGCGGGTGTGGTGCCTCTTTTCTCGCGCTTGGTATACAGCATCTGCTGCAGTACTCAGCATCTGCATACCTGCCCATTCCAGCTGCGCTGACCATTTGGATCGGCATCGGCGCGCTCACGCTGGTCAAAGACAGCGGCGATCTTTGGAAGAGCACCACGCTCAGCGTGCCGCCGGAAGAGGCCTGGTGGGCCAAGGCGTATTGGGTGAGGCGTTTCGGCCTGGAGGAAGTACTGCTCACCGTCCCGTTGAGGGGGGCGGTGCTTATTGCTCAGGGCTTTGAAGGCGCATCCAGCCATCGCGGGCTTCGGCCCCACGCATTGGACCTGAGGCGGCTACCGGCGACCGGTGGGGACGACGAGTCCGCGTCGATTTGGGGTGCGGTGGTTACTGCACCGGCCGCAGGCTTTGTTGAGCGAGTGATCGATCAGGTGCCTGACAATCCGCTGGGGGCCAGCAATCTTTCCGAGAACTGGGGGAACCATGTCGTCATCCGCTTAGATCAAGGCACATGGGCGACGCTGGCTCACTTGCAGCCAGGGTCGATTACGGCGGCCGTCGGCATGCGCGCCGAAATCGGCACCTATATTGGTCGAGTCGGGAATTCAGGTCGCTCGACGACCCCACATCTGCACCTGCAGGTCCAAGGATCCCCCAGTCCGGATTCACCGACTCTTCCGTTCCGACTCGCCAATTTTCAGTCTGTCGCTGACGGCAATTCACTATCGCCGGTGTGGAATGCCGCGTCTGTCCCGCGTTTGGGCGATGTCGTTGTGGCCTCCTCGCCCAACCTGGCCGCATACAGGGTGCTCGCGAGCATCGTCCCCGGATCTGCGGTCTGGTCGGTCGACGTCGATGGCCATGTACCACGCGTTTTCGCGACTGGTGACGAAAGTAAAACCATCGACGTCACCATCGCTCGCGAAACGCAAGGCCGCTGGCGGCTCGAAACGGGCGACGGAGGTAAGTTGGTTTATGTATCAGCGCCGGACGCATGGCGGGCTATCGCGCTCGATAGGAAGGCCCCGACGCTTCTTAAATTGCTGGCAACCGGTGCACCGTCGATACCCTATGCAGTCGTGCAGGGTATGCGCTATGAAGATCCGGTTCCAGTGGCGCCGGCAAGTTGGTGGGGGTTGATGATTGCACCCTATCGCAGGCAGCAGTTTGCGATTGCCAGGACGACATGCCTGGACGTGCCGAGCGTCAACAGCCAGGTCATCGAGATCGAAACCAGATTGTATGGCGACGCGGATACCGCGCCTCACCGCATCTGTTGCACATTCGAATATCAGCGTGGACCGGTAAAGATTCGGGCGGATTTCACGGACGCATCCCTAACCTTTTGGCTGCGTTCATTTGTGCCGAGTGAGCCCATCGACGCGTGAGCGACCATCTCGCCAGGTATTCTCGTAAAGCAGAAAAGCGGCGTAAAAGTGGGGCCACATCAGCTGTGTGTTGTGTGTGGCGAATTCCTGATTGATGCGGCCAGGGGCGTTTGAAAAAGCCTATTAAAAAGGCCAGCCATGATGGCCCCCTGTCACTGGGCGTTGGGAAGTAGTGTTTGGCAAGGACACGGCTGACCAGATCCTTGTCAATCTCCACCCCGAATGCTTTGGTGATTTGCGGCGCGATTCGCCAGTAGCCAAGCGTAGGGAAGGTTGCGCTGTGGAAAATGACTGTCCCAGTTGTTGTGTCAGGGTGACAATTACGAATTCGCCGGGCGCACGCTGGACGGTCAAATAGTCCCGATTGGAAACTCGCGTTGCTGCCAGCTGGCATCGTCGATTCGGCTGTGCTCGACAAATTGTCCGCAGCCCTGTGCATCCAGCAGCAGCACGCTAGCGCTGCGCGTACCGTAGTTTCGTCCTGCAAGGGTCCCGTCGATGGCTATGGTGCCCAGCAATCGTTCCGATTCGAGGCCGACGCCGGTATCGGGTAGCGCTTCATCGGCCGGTTGTGTCTGGTCGCGCAGCAGCTCGAAGAGTTGTTTGGGGCTCGGCTCAGTGTGATCAATCGCCTTGGCCAGTAATTGGCGGCCGCGTTTCACCTTGGGCCAATCGCTGTCCAGCGGCCCGTTGCATACCCCATGTATACCTGGCGGCAAGCGGCGGGTCGGCGCGCCGCGGTTGCTGGCGCAGTAAAGATCCTCGCCGTCGGCCAGTAGCAGGTTGTAGCCCCGATAGTGATTGGCGCGTTCGATCAACCCGGCGAGATAGCTTTCGGCGGGCGCATCGCACAGTAGGTAGTCAGTCACCAGTTCGCCGCGCGAACGTGCTTCTGCCGGACCCTGCTCCAACTCGCGGAAATTCGTCACAGCGGCAAAGCGGCCAGCGGCGTCGACCCCCATCCAGCTGCCGCCGGCTTCGAGATCCTGTCCTGCAATCATACCGCTGGCCCCCGGCCAGCGTTGCGCCGGCAGGGTGGGGCGGGCGTAGAACTCGTCGCGATTGGCGGCGACAATCAGCGGGTAGCGGGGATGCACCCGCCAGGCGATAAGGACCAGGCACATGGTAGAGCGGCTCGCTGAACACGCAGCGACTATAACATCGGCATGCGCTGAATCCGGGGCTCTGCGTGCTTCCGTGTCTCCGCCGCGTAGCTTCTTCTGTGCTACGGGAATCCCGCGCCAGCCACCGCTCGCACAGCGGCGGGTGGTTGCGCCAGTAATTTCTGATGGTAAGTCGCCGACGAGTGAAGTGTGTACGCGAACGGCAACTGACGGATCTGCAGTACTTTGTGAGTGGTATTCTAGCTTGCGATGCGGAGCAGTCAGGTTGCCTATACTTCGGAGCTTTCATCAGGGGGTCTATTGTCGGCCTCATTCTCCCAGTCATAATGCTTCTCTGCTGGTCTTGGGTCCCACCGCCAGAACAGCAGCGCCGCTAAGACACCAGCTGTGCCACCGAACAGGTGGTACTCGAACGAGACGCCTTCTTCGCTTGGCAACACGCCCCAAAACATGCCGCCAAACAGCAAGGAAGCCATCATCATCAGCGCGATGGAACGTCTATCCCTCCGAAGCATGCTGACTACTAATAGGAAAAAGAACAAGCCGTGTGTCAGACCACTCGCGCCGATATGGAAGCTGGGGCGACCAAACAGCCAGACCCCAGTACCGGATAGCACCCAGATCATTGCCAATACCCACCAGCGGGACTTCGGGTAACCGTACAGCAGGGCGGTGCCCAGAATCAGCACACCAAATGTATTTGCCGCGATATGCGCGAACGAGCCATGTATCAGCGGTCCGAACAAGACGCCCACCAAACTTTGCGGAGAGAGTGGATACACGCCCAGAGTAACGAGCGGCCAATCCAAGAGCCACTCCCATAGCTTGATACACCATAGAAGACCGACAAAGGAGATGCTCAGTATGGCGCTTCTACGCAGTATCGGGTCTGATTGCATTCTCAGCACATGGGGGCAGGTAACTAAGAACAAAAGGTTGCCTGGGTAAGGGCATTTCACTCGCTCTTTGCCAATGCCAAGCCGCCATTCATAGTGAGGTCCTCAATTCTTGAGGACCAAAGCTGTCGTCGAAATCGACGACAGCCCTTCAACACATGGAGCGCGGCCATTTGATCGTTTGCCGCCTGGAATGGGTGCATGGCGCCAATGCGGTGCGCAAGAGCTATGAGCGTCTCTGAATACCCGGCTGCCGGCGAGCAGGCTGAATGCCGTGGTCCGCCGTAGCGTTGGCTGGCCCGGCCGGGTTTAGCACGGTAGTCACGGCGTTCCTGAACTAGACTTGTGTCTGAAAAGAATAATTGCAGGGAGCGGCGCGGATGACGGCCACGACCAATGCCGCAGTCGCCGGGCAGCGCGACGAACTGGTGGGCAAGATCGACGATGAGGTAGGCCGTAAGGTCAATCTCGGCGATCGTTTGCTGCATTATCACCGCGCGATCCTGCAGAATCTGCCATTCAACGGTATCCCGGAGCTGCTGACCGACGAGCACCGCGCGGCGGTCGACCGCCTGGTCGAGAAGCACGGCCGGCGCAACCTGCGGATTCGCGTCAAGCGCATCGTGGGTTATGCCAGCAAGGTCGGTGACGAACAGGCCAACCTGCTGCTGTCCGAGCAGCGGGCGCAGGCCGTGCATGAGTACCTGCTGAGCAAGGCCGTCGAGGCGGGTATCGATCCCGATGAAATCTTCATTTCCAACTTCTCGGTGATCGCGAGGGGCGAATCGGATCTGCCGTATGCCACCAATGTGGCAGAAGACAATCCGTTGAATCGACGCGTCGAAATCGTCTACCTGCTGATCATCGATCTGCCGCCGCCGGCCGATGCCGCCGCGGGGCCGACCAGCACCTTGTGGAAGATCGATTTCGGACCGGCGGGTGCCGGTTTTTTTCTGCAGGCCGGTGCCGGCACGCTGACCATGCTACCGGATGGCGGCGAGGGCAGTCCGGACGAACCGATCATCAGATCGTTCACGTTCGAGCAGCTGGGTTTTTCGATCGGCTTGTTCGAAAAACTAAAGAAAGCGAAGTTCATCAAGAAGTTTCCACAGCTGCGGCGCGCTTTGGCGCTGCTGCATCCGGGCAGACCCGGCAACTATCCAAAGACATCGTCGCTGCTGCAGAACATCGGCTTCAGCGTCGACATCGTTTCTGAGGGTGGCGAATTCGAGACCAGCCTGCGACTGTCGTTCAATGACATGCAGTCATTCAACTACAACACACTGTCGGCCAGCCTCAGTATTCTCGGCAAGGGCGAGGCAACGCTGCTGATACTGCACAGCAGTCATTTCTTCTCACCAACCGTCATCATCGGGTTCGGTCAGAACATCGCCGTGCCCGATGTGGAGGCCGGAATCGTCCCGGTGGGCTTCGTGCAAGTGAGTCTCGACTGATCATGAATACCCTCAATTCATTCGACAGTCTGTTCGCGGCAGTGGACCTGAGGCCGCTGCAGCCTATGCTCGATCAACTCTTCGGTGACCTGACCGAGCATATCGAGATCGCCGATTTCTTCGAGTCCGAGGAGGATGGTGTTGTCAGCTATACGTTGATACTCGGTGTGCGGCAAAGCATCCTGTTCCCGGTTCCGGGGTTCAGTAATATCCAGCTCGGTATCGTACGTGACAACGAAGACGAGATGCCGCTGATCCTGGGCGAGCTGGTTGTCGAAGGTGCTCCGCTGCGTGTCTCGATCCGGCACTTTCCGTTGCGCGTCGTCATCAACAATCCACTGCTGCAGCCGGTCGTTGCCGAAGAAGACGAGGCAGAGGTGCTCGATGGCTTCTCATTCGAACTGGAAGGTGCGCTGGCGGTCGGTGCCGACCTTGCCATCGCTGCCGAATTGGAAAGTTTCTCCCTGCCGCCGTTCACCATTGTCGGGACCGGCATCCTGTTGGGCTTGCAGACCTGTCGCCTGATCACACAGGCAGCAGACGTCGACGACGAACTGCTTGAGCTGGGGTTCGATGACAACTTCCGCGGCATGCATGCGGCCAGTGCCCAGTTCTATTGGGACATTCCGTTTGCCGTCGTCGGGGGCGGGTTACCCGGGCTGCGCGCAGACCTCGAGAGGCTTGCGCTCGGCAACCAGGGGATATCCGTTGCGGCCACGCTGACCTGGCCCGTTGCACAGGACGGTCGACAGTTCGGTCTCGCGCACACCGAACTACACGGTGCGCTTTTCGGCTGGGAATGTGCGCTCGAACAGCTGCAATTGGTCATCGAGCGCAATACGCCGATCGGGACCAGCGCGACAGCGTATCTGCGCATACCGTTTCTTGATCGAATCGTGCGTACCGAACTTGGCTATCGCGAGGCGGACGACCAGGGCTACCGCTTCAATCTGATCATCGACCAGGCCGGCGGCCCGCTGATCAGCGTTGTTCTGGGCGACGACAGTTACGCCTTACAGCTTGCCAATCTGCGCATTGAGGGTGGCTTCACCAGTGAGGGTGAGTTCGCGGTCGAGGGACAGGCCGACATCACACTCGGCCTGCCGGGTCTGACTGTCACCGCGACAACGGCACAGCTGTCGGTCGAACACCTCTCCAGCCATGATGTCCTGCGCATCACCTTGCCACAGGTAGAGATCGAAGGTTACGGAGAGCTTGAGCAGGCCCAGCTGATCGTTGTGTTCGCCGACGATGATGAGGGCAACCCTGAACTGCAGATGCTGGAGCTAGTTGCCACGGTGCAATGGCAGGACATCAGCGACCGCATTCAGCTCGACCTTAGCCTGCCATTGCTGCCGTTGCCGCCGGATAATGCCGAGGTCACGCTGCGTGCATTGTGGATCGGTGATCAGCTTCAGTTCACCCTCGATGCGGCGCTGGACGAGGTCGACAACCTCTGGCGATTCATACCCGAGGCCGCGCGACCGCAGGTCGACGACGCCCGCATCGAGATCGCATTGGTCTTCGATGGTGACGATTTCAAGGGTGAGCTCGGGCTGGCCTTCGCCCTGCGTTTACCGGATTTCGCCGGTTTGCTGCCAGTCGGCATCAGTGATGCCCTATCGATCGAAACTGCGGATGAATCCGATCAGATCCATCTCCGTTTCGTCGCCGAGATCGGTACCCCGGCCGATGACGACAGTGCCGGCAAGTTGACCGCCACTGTCGAAGACCCACTTTCGCTGTCCTTGCAGCTGCCTGGTCTGGCCTTGCCGCAAGCGCCAATCCAGATAGCGATCACCGACATCGGGATAGCGCTTGCGGCAGACGGCGCCGAGATCAGCGGCATATTCGAGTTCAGTGGCGACTTCATACTGCACCCGATACTGCCCGAGTCAGCGTTCGGCTCGGCGCCACCGATGATGGCGCAGCAGCTCGATCGCCTGCTGAAGCTGGCAAGCCAGGTCGATCTGAGGGGGACTGCCGCACTGAAAATGGGTATTGCGATTGACAATGCCTGGTTCGAGGCGGAATGCACCTTCGACCAGGCAGGGCTGGAACTGGACCTGTTCGACATGCTGGCCGGCGTGACCGGTGCGGCCGATACGTTGTTCGGCGCCGGCACCGCGAACGAGATCGATCTGGATATCGACGTTGCGGTTGAATTGCGTCGCATCTCGCTGTCCATCGGCAGCGCCACGCCGAGCGCGGACGGTGTGCCGTTCGGCTTTGGTATCAGTGCGATGTTCAGTTTTGCGGGGCAGTCTGCCGATCTCGTTTTCGACCTCACTCACGAGAGCCTGAGTTTCGGCATCGACCAGCTCCGCATCCCGATCGCCATTCCGCAGCTGCCGCTCAATCGTGCGGATCTCGACCGACTGCGCGATGCGGCCGGACAATGGGACTACGTCAACCGCTGGCAGGCGGAGATCGAGCCCGAGCTGGATGAGTTGATCGACGAAGACAACCGCCAGCTCGACGAGGCGCGCGAACTGCTGGCGCAGTACCAGGATGGCGACGCCGAAGCTTACGCCTTGTTCGAGCTAGAGTTCCGCACCATTCCCGCGATCCAGAAGCGCGTGTTTGATGTCGTCGGCCGTAAGTTCCTGTACCAGGCGGCACTGGCCGTGCACCAGATGCTAGGCCGACTCGGCGTCGAGGGCAGCCAGGCGACCTACCAACAGGGGATGGAGATCTACCAAGATGCCGTCGATGCCGTGCTGGGCTCGCTGCATTTCGACACCCAGTTGCAGTTCGAGATCAGCGATGCGCGCTTCGTGTTGCCGTTCAACGACCCGTCGGCTATTCGCGTCGAGGGTGGCGCATCGATCAAGGGTTTCGCGCCCGACGATCCGCTGGCGCCGCTCGGCGATCTGGTGTTCAAACTTGGCCTGTCGGCCGACGCCATCTACTTTGCCGTCGAAGGTGGCGCCGCGTCAATCCCGCTGCCCGACTTCGGGCGCTATCCCGGTAGTGCGGTCCATCTCGATCGCCTGGTGATCGGTTATGGCTACAGCAAGAACAGCCTTAAGATCGACTTTGCCGGCGAACTGATCCTGTCTGAACGGCTGATAGATGATGCCGATACCTCGGCCGAACTCGGTTTCGGCATACGCCTGCCCGAGAACAACAAGCTGCAGTTCAAGCTCGACCTGATCCCGGTCACGCTGGGCGAGGTCGACTTCGTTATCCCGCTGGTGGCGTTCGACATCGATCTGCGCAGTGATAGGCCACCGCCAGCGGCGCCCTTAGGTACCTGCCGGCCAGCGTGGGACGGCCTGCAACTGCACGTGCCCGGCATTGTGCATGCGGACCTGAGACGTCTTGCCTTCTCGCCGTTCTTCGGCCCGCTGCCGGCGGCCAATTACGACTATATCTACGACCTGGAGCTGGGCAACGACGAAGTCGGACTGCGGCACGTTGCCGACTACCGCATGATCGCGCCGATCGCCGGCACCATCCCGATCCCGTTCCTGGCCGATACGGTGCCGTTCTTCGAGCGCTTCTGCCTCGACCTGCGCATCGCCGGATTCGGGCTGAAGTTCGATCTCGCGCGGCCATTCCCGAAACCGAGTCCGCTGCTGATCTTCGAGCTGCTCGGTTTCCTGTCCGATACCTCGGTACCGATCGATCCGAACGGCCACATAGCGGCGCTGATGTATGCCGAGCTCTATCACGGTCGCATCACGGTGCCGGAGCGGATACAGGCCCTGTTCCCCGCGGCCAACGGTATTCTCGGTCAGGATCTGCAGGCGAAGATCGATGTCACGACGATCATCGCGATGTACCAGCAGCTTCAGGGGCTGTGGGACGCACTGCGGCAGCGCCTCGCCGACAGCACCGCGTCGACTGGCGACTGGCTGCAGGAACTGGCCGACAACCCCCCGGCGGTCGCCATAGCCGAGTTATTGCGCCTGTTGCCCGAGTCGCTCACCACGTTGCAACTCGAAGGGCGGTTCTTGCACTTCGAGGCCAGCGCGACGTTCATGCTGGAACTGGCGAACGACATCAATGCCGAGTTCGGCGATGCTGCGCAACCGGTGCCACCGCCCCCGTCGGGCGAGGCCTATGAGTTGGTCTATGCCAACGATTTCAGCGCGGCATCGTTAGTCGGCTGGCAACGCTACAACCATGGTCTCAAGCGAGGCGTCGGAAATTGGCGGGTCGTGCAGGGCCAGCTGCTGCAGGACAACAATGTCGGTGACAACTCGCCCGGGCGCTATGGCGCGATGCTGGTCTACGAGGCATTGGAGATCGACGACCTGCGCCTGCTGGTCAGCGCCAGCTCGACCGACAACGACGGTCTCGGTGTGGTGTTCCATGTGCAGAACGAGCGCACCTTCTACCGTTTCCGCATGACCGAGGAGCAGCACGAGTGGCGTCTCGACAAACTCGACGACGGCCGGGTCACCACGCTGTTCAGCAGTGAACGCAGCTTTGTCCGCGACAAGCGGTATGACATCCGATTAGAAACCGTCAGCCGTGCCGGCGTTGGCGCGGGTCTGCCGACGCGCAATGCCCGCCGGGGTAACGGGCGGCCCGGTGAGCCTCTCGACGTTGACGCGCTGGTGGTTGCGAAGCAGCGGCAGCCATTGTCGATTACGCGTATCCGTATCTGGGTGGACGGCGTTGCCTGGTGCGATGTCGACGATGCCGATGACGCGCTCACGTATGGGCACGTAGGACTCGACAGCTGGTGGAACAGCGGTGCGCGCTTTGATGACCTGCAGCTGTTTGCGCGCTGGCAACCGATACTCGGCATCGGTCAACCGCTGCATGCCGATGCGCTGCCCGCACTCGCCAGTACCTTGTCCGGTCCGAGCGGCGAGCCGCCCGCCGCGCTGGCGGCGTTCTCGCGCCAGGACATCGCTGCGGCGATGGCCAGTGCCCCGGCTCTTGCCGTCGCCATGACGGCGCGGGTGGGACTGGCCGGCAGCCGGGTATTCTCGATGATCGGTTGGATGGGCAGCGACGGTCATTACGGTTTGTTGTCGCGCCTGGGCCTGTCGCCGCTTCAGCTTAACGTGGCCGGCATACAGATACCGCTGCCGCTGCAGATGGATGGTCGCTTGGCGTTGTCCGGCCACAGTGCGGGCGCCGACTCGTATGTCGAGGCCGAGGCCAAGGGTTATGCAGACTGGGCGCTGCTACCCGGCGGTGCCGGCGGAGTGCCGCTGGCGCGCCTGCTTATCGGTACAGCCGAAGCCCCGGTTACGTTGCGTATATCATCCGATCGCGAGTTTGCATTGCAGGGCGCCGGTGAACTGCAGCTTTTCGCGCAACAGCTGGTTATCGAAGGCGAACTCGACGTGAGCCATGCGCATGCCCAGATCAACGGTGCGCTGACATTCGCGCCGGATGTTTTCATTGCCGGTCAACGGTTGCTGTCATTGCAGGCCGCCATGCAGGGACATGTCGGACCCGGTCAGGCGATGGTGTTGCAGGGTGCGGGTACGCTGTCGCTGTTCGGTCGTGCCTTCACGGCCGGTTCGGTGCACATCGCCGAACGCGTCATCGAGCTCAACGCCGAGCTTGGGGCAGGTAGCCGTATCGGCAGCTGGTCACCGGCCGGGCTGCCGCTCAAGCAGATCCGGCTGGCGTTGGCGGGTCGACTCGATTTCGGTTCATCGGTACCTGCGCTCAGGCTGCGCGGCGATGGCGGCTTCAAACTGTATGGTGTCCAGGTCGAAGGCAACTGCCGGATCGAGGCTCAGGGCAACGACTGGTTGCTCGCGGCATCAGGCCGGCTGTTCTGGCAGGGGCGCAACTGGATCGATGGCTCGCTTACGCTGAGCGATGACGGGATTGAGATCAGCGGTCGTGCCGACTTCGGCATCCGCCTGACACCGACCCAGCTGCCGGCAGGGATAGAGATCGCCGGTCTGCATCTGCGTGCCTCGGTCTCGGGACACTTCACGCTGAACAGTGCCGGCCAGCTGGTGAGCTGGACCTTTGACCTCGATTGGCAGCTTGCGGTCAGACTGCCCGGTACCGACAGCAAGCAGGCGTTGCCGATCGCCACGCAGCAGCGTTCGATTACCGGCAGCCATGCCGGCAGTGAATCGGCAATGCCGCTGGCCGATCTCATCGCGTTCAATGGCCTGACGCTGTTCGACCTGGACCAGTTCAGTGTTTCGGTGCCGACACTCGACCCGGCAGCCGGTCGGGCCATCTACCTGCGCAATTCCTTGCACATCGATGTCGATGGTGATGGCGGCGAAGTGAGCTTTTTGACCCCGGTGAAACCCGACGACGATGCCACGCCGGTATTCGAAGTACCCGGCATCATCGGTTTCTACGAAGAATCGGTGGACGTCGACCTGCCTGGGCTGTCGTTGCCGGTACCGGTATTGAGCACCGAAGCCGCCGGCAACAACGACACGCCGCTGCTGCGCGTCCCCGGACTGGGCTTCGAAGAGGTGCCCCTGGGGCGCATCCGCTTCGAGAACACGGCCTTCGCGCTGCAACTCGCGTGGCAGGACGGCAAGCTCGGCGTGTTGATCGCCGGCGATGATCTTTTCGTGCCGTTCGACGGCAACTTCTTCCTCGGCATCATTGTTGCGCTCGGCGACGGGCCAGGTAACTGATCCCGACGTGTCGCGCTGTCCGACAGCCCCATTCGCTCGGCGGACGTGAATCGGAGGTTGGTGCCGGGCCTGCGGACCGAATTGGACGGCGAAAGTAGATTCGCGGCGTCGGCCTGGCACGCCAGTTGAGCCATGTACGTGGGTTTTGGCGACTTCCACAATCCTCCTGCTGAGCACCGATCGTCTCCGCACCGTTTCGTTTGCGTCAGTTCAACGCTGTCGGATATCTAAGATACTGGGGCCTTGCCAAGGCAAACTATGCCACATCAGACATACTGGACGATCGCAACACCATTCCATAGAGATCCCTCGGGTCGTCCGGATCGGCAACCAGATCAAGGTTTGTATACATCCCGCCCATGCCGGGTCGAATCAGCTGATCCCGGATATATCGCAGGGCGGAAAAATCTTCGATGGCGAAACCGACGCTGTCGAACAACGTGATTTGCCGGTGGGTTTTCCGCCCTTCCAGTTCTCCCATCATTACCTGCCGCAGTTCGCTTACCGGATAGTCTGTATCCAGCTGTTGTATTTCGCCTTCGATACGGGTTTGCGGCAAGTATTCGACAAATATTTCCGAGCGCAACAGTATTTCCTTGGCCAGCTCGGTTTTACCTGGACAGTCACCGCCTGCCGCATTGATGTGAATGCCCGGCTTGATCATGTCATCGGTCAAGATAGTGGCGTACTGTTTGTCAGCGGTAATCGCCGTGATAATGTCAGCGCCGTCTACGGCTTCACCGGTTGATTCACATCGGGTAATTTGAAAACCCTTGCCGCGGAGATTTGCCATGCACTTTTCTGTTGCCGCCGAGTCGATGTCATACAACCTCAACTTTTTTATACCGAGCATGGATTTGAAAGCCAGTGCCTGGAATTCAGATTGTGCACCGTTACCGATGATCGCCATGCAGTTTGAATTTTCACGAGCCAGGTATTTAGCCGCAACGACTGAAGCAGATGCGGTTCGCAGGGCGGTCAGAATAGTCATTTCGGAAAACAGAATGGGATAGCCGGTATAGACTTTCGACAGAACACCAAATGCAGTGACCGTCTGTAAGCCCTCTTTCATGTTTTTGGGATGACCGTTTACGTACTTGAAACCGTAAAGCTCCCCATCACTGATTGGCATGAGTTCGATAACGCCGGCGTGAGAGTGAGAAGCGACTCTGGGTGTCTTGTCGAACAACTGCCAGCGTTTGAAATCTTTCTCGATGTAAGCGGCAATCCCTTTTAGGATGCTTTCCATGCCGATACTTTGGACGATTTTCATCATATGATCGACGCTCACGAAAGGCACGATATTCAAGTCGCCATGCCATTTTTGAACTCTCGGTCATTTCAGATCTCTCCGGTGGGAAAGTGCATGGTTACAGTGGGATAGCTGGCGTTGAGTTGGGAGTCGCGCGCTGACATCAACCGGAATAATAATCATACCGATGCAGGTACCATTACCTTGGTAACAAATGGGGACGTCATAGCGCGGACTAGCGCGCCGTAGTTCAACTGGAAGATCACTTCTGCATCGACCGTGAGTTCGAAGCATTCAGACTCGAGGATGAGTTGCTCGCTACTAGCCCCCATGACGTCTATTCCGTTAGGTGCTTGCAGGCCGGACGAGTCGATATCCTGCTGTCCGACAGCAAGGGTGGCTTGCGTTACCAAGCCCCGATCAGCGACAGGCGGGACTTCGATCGGGCAGGTGACTTCGGCGATCCGGCCACTGAACATGTTCAGGTTTTTCTTCTCGCGGGGTTTGCTTGCATCACAATAGACAATCGCGGTGGCGACACGTGGTTTGTCTGCTGTGGCGGGAATTTGTGCGGATCTTACTTCGTGGTCTTGGGCAGCAATTTTGAGGGCGGATTTAGACGCCTTCAAAGGCACGCTGGACGGGACGCCTAACATACCTACTCCTTTTGAGTATGAGTCTCAGAGGAGGCGACGGGATCGTGCCGATTAGTATTGGCCGATGGTCAACGAGTGGTCCCAACTAAGGTCCGGGTGCTGCGGAAACGAGTCCGCATAGGGCGAACGCAGCGACCACTCTAGCACGCTGTGGCATCAACTCTTAGAGAAGAACCGACCAATCGACAGCTCAGGCATTTGGTCAGAGGGCTTGTTATTCAAGATGGCACATGTCGGCAGTTTTGTACTTATTCGTGCTTAACAACGCAGAGAAGGGTAAGAATCAGGAACTTCCTGAACGGTATATCATGGACTTTTCTGATTCCTGTTGAGCGGTGACAGTTTTTTGAACAGGCCGGCACATTCAACCGCTCATATTCCTGTCCTTGGATATTTTTATCTGGCCTGAACGGATTTCCACATGAGTTTCAATGTTCTGACGGCTGAACTTTCCCATGAAACCAATACCTTCAGCCTGCACAAAACCGGAAAACAAGCCTTCATGGCTCGCTATGCCCTGATGGGCGCAGCAGCAATCGTCGAGCGTGGCGACGAGAATACGGAACTTGCTGGTTTCCTTGATGCCGGTCGTGTGCATGGCTGGCGAGTCACGCATGTTCTCAGTGCTGCTGCCGGGCCAAGCGGTAATATCAGGCGCAAAGCGTTTGACTGGCTCTGTGAGCCGATCCTCGCCAGCATAAAGAAATATCCGTTCGACGGACTGCTGCTCGGCTTACACGGCGCGATGGGGCTAGATTTCTGTGAAGATGGCGAAGGCGAATTGCTGCGGCGTGTCCGTGATGTGGTGGGCAAGGAGATGCCAATTGCTATCACACTTGATTCACATGCAAATGTCAGCGAGCAGATGTGCGCGCTGGCGGACATCATTGTTTCGTTCAAAACATACCCGCACATTGATATGCGTGACACCGGACGCCAGGCTGGAGATATTCTCCAACGAACGATGTCCGGTGAAATAAGACCGCGCACCATCCGCGTCAGCCGCCCCATGCTTGAAGAGATCAATGGCGGCCGCACAGACATCGGCCCGATGATCGAACGCATTGCAGCGGCGCGTGCTTATGAGGAGCAGGCAGATGTCTTTGCCGTGAGCATCAATGCAGGTTTTGCCAGTGCCGATGTCGCCACGGTTGGGCCGACGGTGTTGGTGAGCGGACAGGGGGATTTTGCTGCGCACACTGCTTTCGCTGAAACGGTTGCTGATGATATTTGGAGCCGTCGCTTTGAGGTGCTCAATGAATATCTCAGCGTTGACGAGGCGGCTGCGATTGCTGTCAACTTACGAGCCCGGCAAGGGACCGCTGGTAATTGCCGATTACGCAGATAATCCTGGCGCCGGCGGCTATGGCGATTCAACGGAGTTGTTGCGCGCATTGCTCGATGCGGGCGTGAGCAATGCGTGTTTTGGTCCCATGGTGGATGGTGCGGCAGTGCATGTGCTGCAGACTGCTGTTGTTGGCGAACATATTCAGATTTCGCTTGGCGGCAGGACCGATCCAGACTTCGGTGGCGGTCCACTTGCAGTTGAGGCCGAACTCGTCTCTCTCAGCGACGGGCATTTCACTGGCGATGGTCCAATGATTCACGGGCTCCACGGCAGTTTCGGCCCCAGTGCCGTAATCCGTGTCGGCGGCATTGAAGTATTGGTTGTCACCATCCCCCGGCAAATACTTGATTTGCAGCAATTCAGAGCCTTCGGTATCGATCCGCAGAACAAACATGTCGTGGCGCTAAAGTCGATGCAGCACTTCCGCGCAGCGTTCGAACCGATTTCGGGACAAATTATAGTCTGTGACAGTGGCGCACTTTGCACCCCACGTTACGACCGACTACCGTATCGCAACGTGCCAAGACCGATTTTTCCGTTAGACCCGTCAGCAAGCTGATCTGTTCTCAGCTTGTTGAGAAATGCAGAGCACTCAAGCAAGGAAGTGGTCCTGGCCGTTCTACAACGGTTCCGGTGCCTGGTACCGGAAGAGTTACGCAGGCGGAGATGTCTTGTGCGTTGTGACGTTGCCGCCACCGGGTTACTGGTCTCGTCGTTCGGCGTTCGCTAGGCCTGCCAGGCGATTCGGGAGTCTAGGGCCCGTGAGCCCAATAAGACGATTCTAGTCAAGCTCCACCAGCCGCGGAAAATCACGTTCAATGCCAGCAAGTCGCGCTTGCGCACAGCGTGCGCGCCGGGCGTACCCGGGAGACCGGATCCGCGATCCGGACGAATGGCGCGCACGGCCCACCCTGCTGGCTTCTCTCTCACCGGGCGCGCTTGGGAGATATGTCTGTTGTTCAATACACGACTAAATTAAATGATCGTTTGTTTTCGACAGACAATCAGTAGAGGGCAGGCGCGACTCCCTTCTCGAAGCATCCGAAGCGAAAAAAATGTTTTATATTAAAAACAGCGAGTTGAAGGTATTTTTCATTCTTTTTTTACGGCTTGGCACGCCAACTGCACCACACCCAGTGTGAGCAGAAACGCTCAACACTTGAACCTCGAACCCAATAGACTGGAGATACCGACATGCTGACCATCAAAGACCTTTCCGCAAGCAAAGAACTCGACCGTGCCGCTATGACCGACGTGCGTGGTGGCTTCCTGCCCGGCATATTCAATTTGCCGGTTATCGACGCCGGTTCGCACTTCCTGGCACAGGGTCAGGCCCTGGCCGTCGATCAGAGCTACAACCTGGGTGGCCTGAACCTGGTCATCAACAACCAGGAGCAGAACGCCGTTTCCGGCCAGGTCAGCTAACCGGCACCCGGCTTACATCTCGCGCAATAAGGCGCATCCTCCCGTGAACGGGGGTCTTCGGACCCCCGTTTTTTTTGTGCGCTCCGCGCCACGCGTCCCCGGGCCTCGGACCCTTTCGCCGGCGCTGAGGAGGGCCCGGGAACAGGCGGCCGCCGGATCGTCGTGTAACACCGAACGGATAGGTGGCAGTTGTTTGTGAGATGCGAACACTCAATGCGGCCGGTGCTGACCTTGTGTATGGGAGATACGGGGCGGGTTGCCAAAAAGTTATTGAAATACAATGCCTTCGATAGTTTTGTCTGTTCTTCCACGCAACTTGGCACGCCAACTGCAACACACGAGGTGTGAGCAGAAACGCTCAACACTTGAACCCCGAAACCAACAGACTGGAGATACTGACATGCTGACCATCAAAGACCTTTCCGCAAGCAAAGAACTCGATCGTGCCGCCATGACCGACGTGCGTGGTGGTTCGGACGCGTTGAGCGTTATGCCGCTGCCGGGCTTCGCTATCGCGAACGCACCGACCATCGACGCCGGTGCACACTTCCTCGTCCAGGGCCAGAGCGCAGTCATTAGCCAGGCGGGGAACGTGGGTGGCTTCAATGGCGTTGCCAACTGGCAGCACCAGAACGGCGTTGCGGGCCAGTTCGTCAGCTAACACCAAGTCGGTCTGCCGCACTCCCTTCGGGGCGTGCCACGACGAACGGGGGTCTTCGGACCCCCGTTTTTTTTGGGTGCGCCATCGGTGCGTCTTCTGCGGCGCTCTCTCAGCTATTCGCACGACCGTCTAAGAAAGCCGTCTGCCTGCGGCCTGTTCGTTACGCGCGCCGCAGCCCGTAGAATGCGTGGCTATGATATTCGCATCTGAGTCGGGCAAAGGGTGTCTATGCGATTGAGGCCCGCAGCTCTGACACTCTTGATGGCGTTAACAGCGGCAGGCTGCTCGACGGTCGAGGAGAGACGCACCGCGGCGGCGGATGACGCCTCTATGCGGTGCCTTCAGCTTTATCGATCGCTCGATGCGGCCGTGAAGAGTGCCGGCGTGCGCGACGGGGGCGAGGCCAGAGTCGCTGGCTTTCCCTATCTGAGGACCAACCGTTTCTTGGCGAGTTACCGGGCCGAGCCGATGAGTTCGTCCGCACAGGCCTGGTGGATCGGCCGGATGCAGGTGCTCGATACACGGGCGCGAATCATCGAGATGAAAAATCTGCCACAACAGTTCCGTGCCAGCCTCGATGCGCGGCTCCTGAACGTCGAAGACCCAGCAGCCGATTTGGCGTTGTGCGCCCAGGAGTTGGCGCGCCGGGATCTTTCCAATCCCGATGCGATTACGCGGCTGCGTGACGCCGTCAAGGTCTCTGACGAGTATCAAACCTGGAAACGCGTCGTCGGTCTGTATCCACTCACCGCGTTGGTCTTCCTGCAAGGCGTGACGGCCTACCATGCGGACACTCGGGCGGTTTTCTCGACGCCACTTGACGCCCTGCCTGTCGCGGGACGACTCGTCCGCTATGAGCCACCGGCAGCATCCGTGGAGACGGCTGCAGCGGTTCGCGCGATTCTGGCGCGAGCCAGCGAAAACCCCCTCAAAATACCGATGCCGAGCGCGTCGGAACTGTCGCGACTGGCCGCCGCTTATGCACCTTTGCTGGAGGTCGACCAAGCGGACCGGAACGATGAGATCGGGATGCCAACACTGGGTGATGGTAATGAGCCCAGGATCGACGTCTCCAGGCCCACGATGTTCGTTCGGGTCGCACATACCCGATTCGAAGGCGAGCCCCTGCTGCAGCTGGTCTACAGTGTCTGGTTTCCCGCAAGACCGCGTGTCAGCACGATTGATCTGCTCGGCGGCCGACTCGATGGAATCACCTGGCGGGTAACGATAGACCGAGACGGCGAGCCACTGCTGTATGACAGCATGCACAACTGTGGCTGCTATCACATGTTCTTTCCCGCCGCCGGGCTGCGGCTGCGCCCGGATAAAGCGACACTCGAAGAGCCTGCGTTGGTCGGTAAGCAACTGGCATCGCGGCCGGCTGGCGCACGCGTCGTGCTGCGCATTGCCGCCGCAACCCACTACCTCCAAAACGTTCGCTACACCAGGGGACCCGAGGGTAGCGGCCGACGGCAGTATACCTTCGCGCCGGATGACCGGCTAAGAACGCTCGCAGGCGCGGGTAACGCTCGGCGCAGCCTGTTTCGGCCCGACGGTATCGTCCCCGGCACGCAGCGCGGCGAACGCTACCTATTCTGGCCGATGGGAATCCGCGAGCCCGGCGCCATGCGGCAATGGGGACGGCATGCCACGGCGTTCGTCGGCAGGCGTCACTTCGATGATCCATATCTTGTCGAACGTTACTTCGAACGGTGGTAGCTGCCGCATGGCGATTTCCCTTGTCCCAATTCACCCGACATGCATGTTGCACGACGGCGGCCGATACCACCGCCGGCAATCGACAGAAAGTTGGTCACGGCCGGCCTGCGGATCGGCAGGGCGCCAGGGCTTGCTTCGGCTGCCAGGCGGACATCCGCGCACAGTCTGGCAAAGACCACCTGCAGCGCAAGCTGTGCTTTACTAACTCTTGACCCCGCGCGACGCGCGTTACGACGTAATCCACCAGACAAGGAAGGACACTATATGGCTGACTCGATGAAAGAGATCCTGAATCCCGGTGCCGCTCGCAAGGCCTCGACCGCGTTTCCACACGCGCCGGATGAATGGAACGAAGCCGTCGCAACCGAGGTCGCCAATCACGAGGGCCTGCCGCTCGAGGATCACCACTGGGAGGTGGTCAGGGCGCTGCAGGAGTTCTTCGCCCGCAACGAGGACCCGAACGTGCGCGAGCTGCATGACGCGCTGGATGAAAAGTTCCACGCCCTCGGCGGCCTGAAGTTCCTGTACAAGTTGTTGCCCGGCGGTCCTGTCGCGCAGGGCTGCCGGCTGGCGGGCCTCAAAGTCCCCGTGGGTGCGGAGGACAGGTCGCTCGGCAGCGTGCAATAACGCACGGGACACGGGCCGCTCGCGTCCGTTTGAAATACCCACGCGAATCCGGGTATTAGGTATTCGAGGGAGGACGATTGGGGCCACGACGATTCTCGCGGCGGTCGAAATCCCTGCGCGCGCAATGAACCCAACAACACGCCGTGCGCCGTGGTACATGACAGCGAGCGCCATCGGTGTGTCTTCTGCGACGATCTCTCAGTTATCTGTACGATCGTCTAGGAATGCCGCCTGCCTGCGGCCTGTTCGCTACGCAGGCCGGTAGATAGGCTGACTTCCAAAGGCTACTGACCAGCAGGGTGCCCTGCTGCACACACTGCGCGCCGTTTTCCGCCTTCGCCCAGCAGACGCCAGAAGATGTATCCATGCGACACCAGTAACGGCGGGACGAACAATGCAGGAATCCAGAATGCCGCCCCTAGGGCACCATCGGGCGTGTACATGATGCCGCGTGCTACGGCATTGAGCAGGTCAGCCAGTCCCCAGATATTGAAGATCCAGACGACTGCCAGGGCCACGGGACGGGACAGTTGCAGCGCCGCCAATGCAGCAAACGCCAGGCCCGCAGCGACGAGATCACCATAGGCTGCCGGTAGGGCGAAGCGTGGGTCAAGGGGGGTAGATGTCACGCCCGGAATCAGGAACATCAGGCCGATGTAACGGAAGCAGTGCAGCAGAAGCATCGGCCGCAGGGCATCGGCAAACGGTCGCGTGCGCAGCACGGGCTGAACGTACCAGACGAGGATCAGAACCCAGGTTAGAACCGCGATCGTCATGCTCACGGGCAGTATCAAATCAATCGGCATGGCAGACCTCCATTAGTCACTTGTGTTTTACAAGTGACAGAATAGCCCTGTAACTTGTAAAAGACAAGTCACAGTGCTAATCTCCCCGCTATGCGCAAGCAGAAACTGGCAGATGGCCTGCCGTCGCGTCGCTCCGGCTGCCCCATCGCCGCCGCCCTGGACCTGGTCGGCGATAAGTGGTCATTGTTGTTGATTCGCGACATCGGCCTGTTCGACAAGCACCGCAACAAAGACTTTCAATCTGCGTCGGAGGCGATTCCATCCAATATCCTTGCCGATCGACTGAAACGCATGACCGCCTACGGTCTGCTCGAGAAACGGCGCTACCACGATCGCCCACCGCGCTACGAATACCATCTCACGCGGCAGGGCAGGGAACTTCTGCCCGTGCTGCGCGAACTCGCAGTGTGGTCTGAGAAAAACCTGGTCGGCGTCAAGATCCCACGCGCCGCCAAGGCACGTACCGTGGATCGTGGCGTGAGTTGATTCGTGGAATAGCGGTCGTCTATCGTCCGTTTGCTTGCGCTGAATCTGTGACGTAAATCTGTGTTGGCGCTGCCGATGCCGCAGCCGTCACAAGACTGTACGCTGGAGTGTGGCCACTGCGCGGAGCTGGTGTTCAGTCAGTGTGTCTGACTGCGAATATGAAGTAGTGGGTTGGGAATGCTCATGGGGATCAGAGCGATAGGTTTTCTTAGCGAGCGAATCGAGGTCGCTTCGATAATCGCGGCGGTTGAGATCTGCTTGGAATCAGTATCGGAAGGGCCGCGTTATCGCCTGAAGGGATTTCGATAGTTAAAAACGATCAAGGTGTTCGTATTAATCTATTGGATTAATCGCAACCATGAGGCTATAAGCTTGAGGAATTACCGAAAAAAAACACAATCACGACAGGAGGAAACATGTCTGAGCTTAAATGCCCCGTATTGCATGGCGCCATTACGACGAGCGACACGTCCGTCACGGAATGGTGGCCCAAAACTCTCAATCTCGACATCCTGCATCAGCACGATACAAAGACCAATCCGATGGGAGAGGGCTTCGACTATCGCGAGGCGGTCAAGTCGCTAGACTTCGAAGCGCTCAAGAAAGATCTCCATGCGTTGATGACAGAAAACCAGGAATGGTGGCCTGCGGACTGGGGCCACTACGGTGGCCTGATGATCCGCATGACCTGGCATGCGGCGGGCACCTACCGGATCGCCGATGGGCGTGGCGGCGCCGGCACCGGCAATCAGCGTTTTGCGCCAATCAACTCCTGGCCCGACAACGCCAACCTCGACAAGGCGCGCCGTCTGCTCTGGCCAATCAAGAAGAAATACGGCAACAAGCTCAGCTGGGCCGACCTGATCGCCTACGCCGGTACCATCGCCTATGAATCCATGGGGCTGAAGACCTTCGGCTTCGGCTTTGGGCGGGAGGACATCTGGCATCCGGAAAAGGACACCTACTGGGGTTCGGAGAAGGAGTGGCTGGCGCCCAGCGGCAGCGAAGGCAGCCGTTACTCCGGCGAGCGGGACCTGGAAAACCCGCTGGCCGCGGTGATGATGGGACTGATCTACGTGAACCCCGAAGGCGTCGATGGCAAGCCCGACCCGCTTAAGACCGCCCACGACGTGCGCGTGACCTTTGAACGCATGGCGATGAACGACGAAGAAACCGTCGCCCTGACTGCCGGCGGCCATACCGTGGGTAAATGTCACGGCAACGGCGATGCTGCACTGCTGGGCCCGGAACCCGAAGGTGCCGGTATCGAGGAGCAGGGTCTGGGCTGGAACAACAAGACCAAGCGTGGCATTGGTCATGATGCCGTCACCAGTGGACTCGAAGGCGCCTGGACCTCCCATCCGACCCAGTGGGACAACGGCTACTTCGATATGCTGCTCAATCACGAATGGAAGTCGATGAAGAGCCCCGCTGGCGCCTGGCAGTGGGAGCCGGTGGATATCAAGGATGAGGACAAGCCGATCGATGCCGAGGACCCTTCGGTCCGTCACAATCCGATCATGACCGATGCGGACATGGCCATGAAGATGGACCCGGCGTACCGCAAGATCTCGGAACGCTTCTATAAAGACCCCGCGTACTTCTCGGAAGTCTTCGCCCGTGCCTGGTTCAAACTCACGCACCGCGACATGGGCCCGAGGGCGCGCTACATCGGCCCGGACGTGCCCAAGGAAGACCTGATCTGGCAGGACCCGGTGCCAGCGGGCAGCACGAGCTACAGTGCGGATGCCGTCAAGGCAAAGATTGCGGCCGCCGGCCTGAGCATCAATGATATGGTCGCCACGGCCTGGGACAGCGCCAGAACCTTCCGCGGTTCGGACAAGCGTGGCGGTGCCAATGGCGCACGCATCCGCCTGGCGCCGCAGAAGGACTGGGAAGGCAACGAGCCTCAGCGTCTCTCGAAGGTGCTTGGAGTGCTCGAGGGCATCGCGGCTGATAGCGGCGCCAGTGTGGCTGACGTGATCGTGTTGGCCGGCAACGTCGGCATCGAACAGGCCGCCAAGGCGGCGGGACACGAGGTCACCGTCCCATTCGCACCAGGCCGCGGCGATGCGACCGACGAGATGACCGATAGCGAGGCCTTCGAGGTACTGGAGCCGCTTCACGACGGCTACCGCAACTGGGTCAAGAAGGACTATGTCGTGACCCCGGAAGAGCTGATGCTCGATCGCACGCAGCTCATGGGGCTGACCGCGCCCGAAATGACCGTGCTCGTCGGAGGCATGCGCGTTCTCGGTACCAATCACGGCGGAACAAAGCACGGTGTGTTCACTGATCGCGAGGGCGTTTTGACAAACGACTTTTTCGTCAATCTGACCGATATGGGGAACACTTGGAAACCAGCGGGCAATGATCTGTATGAGGTCCGCAATCGCAACACGGACGATCTCAAGTGGACCGCAACCAGTGTGGATCTTGTGCTCGGCTCAAACTCGATCCTTCGATCGTATGCTGAAGTCTATGCCCAGGATGACAACGCGGGTAAGTTCGTCAACGATTTTGTTGCGGCATGGACCAAAGTCATGGATGCTGATCGCTTCGACCTTGCCTGACTATGGGGTCAGCTCCTCAGGTTGCTTGATCACCTGCCGTTTGCGCTGATCGATCTTGAGCGAATCGTGGCCGCCGTTTCAGGACTCTGAAGCGGCGGCTTTTTTGCTTCAAAAAATTGTCGATAGGGTCTGTGGCGCGATGTTTTCGTCTGGGCCTACTAGCGTGCCTGCGCGCGTTACTCCGCCGTGGCAAGCCCCGGTAGCGCACCCAGAGCCGCAGCAGCAAACAAACCGCTGATCCAGTTACATTCCGTTACAAACCCTAACACCCCTGAGACCCGGTAACAGGCCGTAGGGCGCAGACTTTGTTCCGTGTTCACAAAGCCACGGAGAAAACACCATGTTGAAGACTATTTTGATTACTTTGCTTTTTCTGGGCGTCATCGCCGCGGCCGGCGCGGCTTGGGCGAAGCACAAAGGATACTGTTCGGCGGACGGCCGCCTGCAACACATTACCCAGCGGGTCGGCAGCAAACTCGATCTCAACGAGGAGCAGTTGGGCCGCCTGGAGGTATTCGCCGGCACTCTGCAGGGGATGCGCAATGAGCGCCAGGATCACCGGGTAGCAATGAAAAACGATGTCACCGAGCTGTTGTCAGCGCCTGCGCTGGATCGCGACCGCGCGATGGCGCTGATCGACGAACGCTACCAATCCATGGGCGACAGCAAGCAGTCCGTGGTTGATGCCTTTGCCGACTTCAGCGACAGCCTGGAGCCCGAGCAACGCGCCAGGCTGGCCGAAATGATCGGCGACCGCATGATGCATCGCTGGGGCCACCCTCGCTGGGCACATTGATCGGGCGTTGACAATTGCTGCTGGAGCCACTCCGCCCGGGTTCACCGGGCGGAGTGGACCAGTGCACAATAGCAGGCGTGTCCAATATTTTGCTCATCGACGACGACCCGGGACTTGCCGGACCTTTGCGCGAGTATTTCGCCCGGTTCAATCTCGAACTGCATGCTGAGCAACACCCGCAGGAAGGTTTGCGCCGCCTGAGTGAACAAGGTGCCGATCTGGTCATCCTCGACGTGATGTTGCCGGACATCGATGGCTTCGAGGTCTGCCGCAGCATCCGGCGCCATAGCGAGGTACCGATCATCATGCTGACGGCACGTGGCGACGTGACTGACCGGGTGGTGGGTCTGGAACTGGGTGCCGACGACTATCTGCCCAAACCGTTTGAGCCACGCGAACTGGTGGCACGAATCCAGCGTGTGTTGAAGCGCACCGACGCACGGGTTGAGCGGGATGAGCATACCTGGAGATTCCCCGATCTCCTCATCGATCGTGAACGACAGCGGGTCGAGGTCCAGGGGAAGGCGATTCAATTGAGTCATATGGAGTATCAACTGATCGAAATGTTGGCCAGCAGGCCGGGTCATCCGTTCAGTCGCAATGAAATCCTCAACGCCCTGCGCGGTATCGATGCCGAACTCTACACCCGCGCGGTTGACGTATTGGTGAGCAGGGTGCGGCAAAAGTTGAAGCCGACCGACTATATAAAGACGGTGCGTGGCGCCGGGTATAGCTTCGTGGGTCGACGAGATTGAGGAAGCGCCGACATAGTCTCTCGGGCCGTCTCCTGTTGCTGTTTATAGTGACGGCCGTGCTGCTGGCGTTCATCGTACGCACGGGTTTTCGGATTGCACTCGATCAGAATATGAAGGAGATGGCGGCGCCGCATCTCGCCGAGTACGTGCAGCACCTGCTGGATGAACTCGGCAATCCGCCAACCACCGCGAGCGCAGCTGCGCTGGCCGAGCGATTGCCGTTACGGATTTACCTGTCGGGAGGGCAGGACTGGTCGACGGGTGGTGCGACGCCGTCGCTCAACCCACGTCACAGCGTATCGCGTATGTTGCCTGACGGTTCGATGTTCCAGGTCAGTCGCGGTCACGAGGGGTTCGTGGTCCGCACGCAACGGGACGGTGTCACGATCGTTCTTGCGCCAGTGGGGTTCGAGTGGGCCGAGTACGCGCGATTGACGGTGATTCTGACGATCGTCGCGCTGTTGATCGTGCTCGTGCTTGCCTACCATGCCATCCGTCGCCTGTTCCGTCCGATTGAGGCTATCCAGGCGGGTGTCGCACGCGTCGGGTCAGGTGATCTCGAACATCGCCTGAACGTTCGGCGACGCGACGAATTGGGTGAGCTGGCCGCCAGCGTCAACGCCATGGCCGACGACATTCAGCAGATGCTGGAGGCCAAGCGAGAGCTGCTATTGGCCATCAGTCACGAGCTGCGTTCGCCCCTGACGCGTGCCCGGGTGAATGCTGAACTGCTGGACGACAATTCGTCACGCCGGGCGCTTTTGTCTGACCTGGGAGAACTGGAATCTCTGCTTGCTGAGCTGCTGGAATCTGAGCGACTCAGCGGGCGGCACGTTGCACTGAATCGCCAGGCCGTGGATCCCAGCGCGTTGCTGCAAGAGTTGGTGGCGGAATCATTCAAAGACGTATCGCTGGAATTGGACCTCGACCCCCAGGGAACCTGGATCTCACTGGATCCCGTGCGGATTCGCCTGCTGGTGCGGAATCTGCTGAACAACGCGCTAGATCATACGCCGCTCGGTCAGGCTCCACCGGGGCTGGCCAGCCACGTTGGCGACACCGTCTGGCGCTTGTCGGTCACTGATCATGGGCCGGGCGTCGCAGTCGAACACCTGGGGCGTCTGACAGAGCCCTTTTATCGGGCGGACCCCTCAAGGCAGCGCGCCAGCGGTGGCGTTGGGCTCGGTCTTTATCTGAGCCGCGTTATTGCCGAAGCGCATGGCGGCAAACTCGAGGTTACCAGCGGTCTCGGAAAAGGAATGCAGGTGCGGTTTGAGTTGCCGCTTCCTGTAGACGGCTGACTCACGAGGGTTAACCTGCATGTTGCACCAGTCGGTCGTGGACGGGCGCGAATGAATCGGCAGAGATGCGGCGAAAGTCATATTCGCAGCGCTTTCTCGAAGGAACAGTTTGTCCCCCGTCCCCGATCTATCCAGGCCCTCGCTTGTCCAGGCACGCTTGTACTTGGTCTTCACTCAAGTGGTAGCTGTGGCTACCACTTTCGCTCCAGCCCGGCGTCCAAACGCACCTGGCCGGCGCGATCATCCCGGATACTGGTGCAACATGCAGGTTAAGGATCAAAGGGACCGCTTATGCGGTAGATAACTGCGTATCGAAAGGTTCTTAACCTGATCTTGCGGATGCGTGATTAAACTTCCCGGTAAATCGCCGGCCTCAACGCAATGCGTGCGAGCGTCTCGTGTAGATGGGTTTCAAATCGGTGGGCGAGTTCGCGCCGTTCACCCGATACTTCGACATCGCGCCCCAGATCGAGGCTTTCCAACAGCGCTTCGACGACACCCAGGGTTTCTTCCCGCAGCAGCTGCTGACGCATTACGCATCGAGTTCCCTGACTGACCGCGGAAGGCAGGAGCACCGGTACTGTTCAGATTTCGTCAGTAGCGTAGAGGAAGCGCTGCGCCTCTCGGTTTGCCGTTCGACCGCAACAGTGGTCGTGCGAATCTGTATACCGGAGCGATAACCCGCTCGCAGTATTGCGGGCGCCTAAATGCGCTATGCTGGACGTCGGACCACCGACCTAGCGAAGCCAGCCGCGCTGGTCGTCGTCGAGGCACTGGAGGGTTCTTACCCCAGTCCAGGGTGAATTGGCTTGAAGCATGGCAGCGGAGCGGTCTTTGCCAGCCGGGCCCCTCCCGGACAGGATTGCAGTATGCACAAGCTCGTGACCGTCTTCGCTATCGTGGGTGTTGCCGCACTGCTCGAAGGGTGTCTGTACTACCGCCTGGCCCAGACCTACCGGCAGCTCTGCGACGAAAGCCCTCGCATCACCATCGTTCAGCTGGACGCCGGGGACAGGGTCCTGGTCTTCGACGAGCCCACGCTCTTCGACACGGATGTCGCCTGTTTGATGGGCGCCGCCCCGTCGATTGCCGAAGCCACGCGTCTTGGCAAGCGGTGGCTCTACGTGGCCAGCCCTGTCGGTTCCGGTGGGTCGGCAGACAGGGCGATCACCGTCGATCTTGCCTTCGCGCTTGTGGAGGGAAGGTACAAGCTTTCGCGGGCAACGATACCCGCGCAACTGGAGAAGATTCTCTCGCGTCACCTGATCGACCAGTCCATCGAGGCCGCCTGCAACGGTGAGCTCGACCTGATCAGGCAAACCGCCCGAGTCGATCTCTCGGGCATCGACCATACTTCCCTTCCCGACCGAACGTCGGTTATCGAACTGTTCGGTCCGCCCAATGGCCCGGCGACCGCTGACGGCGCGCTATCCTGGCGCTACTGTCTCGGCAGCTGCGCGGCTCGCGATGATCCAGGGAGGATGTCGAACGTGGACGTAGTCTTCGACCCCTCAGGGCATATCAAGCGTGTCACGGCCGACTATCTACAATACTCCGCCGATGCGAATTTCACCGCGGAACGGGCGACGGTAATGTTTCGCGGTTCGATTGCCCAAATTTCCCTGGACTGCGGGTTATGACCACCGGGGTCGGGTTTCGCTGCGCTTGTATTGCTTGGGCGCTTCATATCGGAATGCCATGCCACTCCGGCTTGGCATTGACCGGCCGGTGAGATTTTCAGGTCAGGCGCGCTTCCCCGATTCCAGCCCAATCAGTCGGTCCATCGACAGAATTCCCGGTCCCCGCGCAATGATCGAAAACATCACCACTGCCCACCAGGCAGCGGGATTCCACCAGTGATCCCAGGTTGGGAACACGGCCAGCTGGATGAACAGCGTCATGCCGAGTAAACCGAGCGCGCCGAGGCGCGTAAACAGGCCAATCACCAACAGCACCGGCAGGACAATCTCCATGACGCCGGCCATCACGGCGAATGATTCGATGACCGTAATCAGCGAAGAGCCTTCTTCGTAGTCGAGGACCTTCGGGTCGCACAGGAGCAGGGCGCCTTCCCTTACGGGATCTGGGCAGAAAAACTCATAGAGAAACAGGTCGTACTTCTGTTCGTCGAAGTCGAACCACCCGTTCCACTTGGTGAGTCCCGACTCGAAAAAGACTTTGGCGCCCATCAGCCGAAGCAGTAGCAGCGCTATGTCTTCCAAGTATCGGGTGATACCGGTCGCGAAGGACTGATAGAGGTTGATGATCGAATTCATTTGGACGGCTCTTTCAGTTGCAGGATGTTGTTTTGAAGCAACGCAGCGAAGGTTTCGGCGAGATCGAAAGACGCGTCAACCTCGTAAGCGCGTGCTGCGGCATCGCCCAGGGTTGCGACGTCTGCGAGTGTATTGATGAAGGCAGACTCTGCGTCGTCCAAGGCCTTGATATGAATATGGCCGTCGAGACGCCAGAGCATTGCCAGGTGCACGCGTTTGGTGAGCGCAACGGCTTCGGCCAGCTCGCCGTGGTCTCGCAGCATTGCCCAGGTATCGACGATGCTGTGCTCGATCTGGACCAGCTGGACATGCGGGGTCAGATGCACGCCCACCGCAGTCACGTCAGTGTCTTTGGCGCCCATGTGTTCGATATCCGCCGGTGCCAGTGGCAGTCCTTCTGCTGCGAAATAGCTTTCGAGCCACGCCGCGTCGATTGCTGCCGCGTCAGCCAAATAGTCGAGCCCGTTTTCTCCTTCCCGCTGACGGATGAAGTCAGTAAGACGCTCGCCGTAGCCCACCAGCGTAGAGCGAGTCGGCGGATACTGATCGACATAAGCACGCGCCAGGTCGCGGAAGTAGTCGTTGCCGACGATCGCCCTGACCACCGGGTAATTCGCGGCAAGTCCATCAGTGCACGTTCTGAGGTAGCCGTTTCGGTACACGCTAAGCAACGCCGGGTTCGCCTGCTCGTCTATAAACTCGGCAATCGCGGCTGTCTCGCCGGTCGTCAGGAAGTCCTCGAATGCACTGAAGTAGGCGTCAAGCATGCGCCGAGTCCTTCAGGCTGAGCTCGGACTGCAGGCGATCGCAACGAGATTTCTCGCGCATCAATTCGGCAAAAGACGGCAGGTTCGCGTCGCGTTCTAGCAGCACGGGCTTTGTTCCCAGATGGCGTAGCGCAAATGCGAGCAGCGCCCAAACAGGCTCCGATACCGCAGCCGCGTGACTGTCGATCAGCAAGGCATCTCCAAAGTGTTCATCAGGCGTATGTCCGGCGATATGGATCTCGCCGACGAGATCACTGGGTAGCGACTCGATGTAACGCTCGGCGTTCATGCCGCAGTTGTTGGCGCTGATGTAAAGGTTGTTGACGTCAAACAGCAGCCCGCAGCCAGTGCGCTTGGCGACTTCGACCAGGAAGTCGGGTTCGTCCATCTCGCTTTTGATGGGCAGATAGTTGCTGGGGTTCTCGATCAGGATGCGTCGACCGATCCCGTTTTGGAAATGATCGATTCCATCCACGAGATTCTGCAACGACTCCCGCGTTCTCGGCAGAGGCAGCAGGTCGGCAAAGTATTGCGATCGCGTTCTCGACCACACCGCATGTTCGGAAACAGCGGCTGGATTCACGAGATCGACAAGGCGCCGGAGAGCCTTTAGGTGCTGTGCTGTCGGTAATTCGGGCCCACCGAGCGAGGCGCCGACGCCGTGGAGGCTGATCGGGAATCGCTCCGCGGCGGACAGCAGGCCCTCGAGTCGAGGGCCGCCTCCGATCATGTAGTTCTCGGGATGTACCTCGAACCAAGTTTCACCGGGCTTCAGCGCCAGGGCCCCAGCGAAGTATTCCGGCTTCAGGCTGACGCCGGTCGCGGCCGGTAGATCGGTGAAACGCATGAGGTGTTATGGATTGTTGGTGTCCAGCGGTGACAGTGAAGCCGTGCCGTGAGGCGTCTGGATGAATTCACACGAACCCTTCGGTGCGTAAGTCCAGGCGTTACCCTGGAAATCTACCGTCGATGTGCCCTCGCAGCTCGTACCGGGACCCGCCTTGCAGTCGTTCTCGCCGGCGAGCGCGACACCGTAGCACTTGTCCTTGCGGCCTGGCAGGCGCGCGCCTTCCTTCCAGGATGCAACCGCCTCCTTGATTTTGGCCGGTGCGGAATCGACGACGATCAACTGATCGTTTGGCTTGGCCGAGACGCCCCCGGCTGCTGCCAGGGCTGCGCCGGTTAGCAGTGCTGTCGCGATATTCTTGGAGAGATTCATGCTATTTCCTCGCTAATGATGGTTTCGTGGCCGCGACAGCATTGCGTCGCTTGATTCAATAGACCCAGCAGGGGAGGCAATTCTTACAGCCGATTATCGATTCCGGCGGTGAGATTGCAAGCGACTTACAGTTTGTAAGGTTATCTGGGGATGCTAAGCTGCGATCCCGTCCTTGATCTTCATGACCGCGTCTTTTTCTGCGATCTGTCGGCAAAGCGGGAATGCCCACGGTGATCAGGGCGTTGCTTTCGAGAACGATTTGGAGCTGCTTCAATAGTCGCGGCGGCCATGGCGTGTCGTCGATGATCGGTTGAACCCACAACAGTCGTCGGTCATAGGGTTCGGGGCAACTGCGCAAGTCGCAATAATTATTTCTCTGATTACCGTCTATACCTAAAGGTCTAGCCCGCTGATTTCACCGTTTTCCATCGCGAGCGTATCGGGCCGCGCAGTAGGTAATCGGTGAGATCAGCGGGCTAGCGATGCACCGCTCAACGTGGACTGTCTCTAGGCAAACGTTTCAGACCAAAGGAGATAAACAGATGCGCAGATTCGAAAAGATTCTAGTAGCGGTTGACCTGGGGCAAGACAGTTCCTGGAAAGAAGCGCTGCCCACGGCGGTCGACCAGGCGCAACACGCGGCTGGCGAGCTGCATATTGTCACCGTCGTCCCCGAGGAGCCCCCACAGCTTGCCTGGCTCCCTGAAGACTACAGCACGAAGATGATCGCATACGCCAACTCGCAATTGGCGAAGCTGATCGAAACAAACGTTCCGGAACAGATGGGAGCCCAACCGCACGTGCGCCAGGGCACGATCTATAGCGAAATCGTGAAGCTTGCGAAGGAGATTGACATAGATTTGATCATCATGGCTTCCCACCGGCCCGAGCTGAAGGATTTCCTGCTCGGTCCCAATGCGGCGAGGGTCGTACGTCATGCCGACTGTCCGGTATTGGTCATTCGCTGATCGCCGTGATATTCAATTTTCCGAAGATTCGTATGCAGCAGGTTCGATAAGCTGAATCAACGTCAGCTAAATGGCACGTAATGATAACCAAAAATACACATGACCCTCTATGCGCATGCGTTATTTCGCCCGATATCCCGTGGCGTCTACCCATGTGGGGTGTGTCTCAAATTGGAGGATTCAAGTAGTGGAAGCTCTCACAAATGCGGTAAGCGCGATAAATGGTGTGGTCTGGGGTCCATTGATGCTGGTGCTCATTCTTGGCACCGGGCTGTTTCTGCAGATAGGCCTCAAGATCCTGCCGATACGTAAACTCGTTTTCGGCTTCAAACTTTTATGGAAGGGGAGGGTACCCCCGAGCGAAGGAAAAGGCGAAATCAGCCCATTCAACGCGTTGATGACGTCCCTGGCTGCCACCATCGGCACCGGCAATATCGCTGGTGTCGCGACGGCAATTTTTCTCGGCGGACCGGGTGCACTGTTCTGGATGTGGTGTACGGCGCTGGTCGGTATGGCGACCAAATACGCCGAAGCAGTCTGTGCGGTGAAGTATCGGGAAGTCGACGAACTCGGCAACCACGTCGGTGGCCCCATGTACTACATCAAGAACGGCCTGAGCAAAAAGTGGCTGTGGCTGGCCCCGACGTTCGCCGGTTTCGGGACGATCGCCGGTTTCGGTATCGGCAATACGGTGCAGGCCAACTCGGTGGCCGATGTGTTGAGTTCGTCTTATGGTATCCCCACCTGGGTGACGGGCGTGGTGCTGTTGGTGCTGGTGGGCGCGGTTATTCTTGGCGGAATCAAGCGTATCGCGCAGGTTGCCGGTAAGTTGGTGCCTTTCATGGCTATTGCCTATCTGCTGGCGGGCCTGGTCGTTTTGAGTATCAACGCCGCCGAGATACCGGCTGCCTTTGGGTTGATTTTCACTCACGCATTTACCCCGACTGCAGCAACCGGCGGTTTCGCGGGAGCGGCCGTCTGGGCCGCTATACGCTTCGGCGTTGCCAGGGGGGTGTTTTCTAACGAGGCCGGTTTGGGTAGTGCGCCGATCGCCCACGCCGCAGCACAGACCAAGGGTCCCATCAACCAAGGCCTGGTTGCGATGTTGGGTACCTTCATTGACACGCTTATCATCTGCAGCATTACCGGGTTGGCGATCATCACCTCGGGTGCCTGGACTTCGGGTGAGACGGGCGCATCCCTGACCTCGGCGGCCTTCGAAACCACCATCCCCGGTGTGGGTGGGCATGTGGTGACCATTGCGTTGGCCGTATTTGCATTCACAACCATGCTCGGTTGGTCGTTCTATGGCGAAAAGTGTGTGGAGTACCTGTTTGGCATCAAGTCCATCAAGCCATTCCGTATTCTCTGGTGCCTGGCCGTACCACTCGGTGCCACTGCGAACCTTGGCTTTATCTGGCTGCTGGCCGACACTTTGAACGCACTGATGGCCGTGCCCAACCTGATCGCACTGATACTGCTGAGCCCGGTGGTATTCAAGTTAACGCGTGAATTTTTTGCCAGCGACGGAGCGAGTGAAGATCCGCCAGTGGGCGCTGCGGGCTGACAAGATAGATGCTGCATCGGTCAGGCCGGGTGAAGGAATGCCGGCCTGACCAGACTACAAGCCGTTTCCCTGCCCCGCTTTGCGTTTTCGTTCAGAGCTGCGCGGAGATTTTTCACGAAATGGAACGGGTCACCAGAGCAGGCGGATTTCGCCGTGGTGGGCGGGATCGCGACCCTGGGGATTTGCGAGGTAAAGCTTGCTCATTTGATCAGGGGAAATACCAGTTCTCGAAAACAGGACATGACGTATGAATATCCAGACACCTTATCTCTTGTTTCTGGGTGATGCCGCTGACCCTCTGGCAGCCAAGGTAGCCCAGGGTATCTGTGACTGGAGACCCGACAGCGCGATCGGTCAATTGCGTATGCAGGGTTGTAACGCCGATCTCGGCCTGCAGGATATGACGATTGCACAGGCCGTCGCTGCCGGGGCAAAAACGCTGGTTATAGGCGTGGCCAATCGAGGTGGCGTCATCTCCAATGACTGGATCGAAATCCTGCGCGACGCGCTGGCCCAGGGCATGGATGTTGCTGCGGGTCTGCACAACAGGTTGGCGGACGTGCCGGCGTTGAAGGCAGACGCCGAGCGGCTGGGCCGGCAGCTGTTTGATGTTCGCCATCCGACCCAGACATTTGATGTGGCGGCCGGAATAAAACGCAAAGGTAAACGCCTGTTGCCGGTGGGCACGGATTGCTCTTGCGGAAAGATGTATACGGCGCTGGCCATCGAGAAGGAGTTACGTTCGCGGGGCCTGAAGGCTGATTTTCGTGCCACCGGTCAGACCGGGATTCTGGTTACCGGCAGGGGTGTTTGTGTTGATGCAGTTGTAGCCGACTTCATCTCCGGCGCGGTCGAGTGGCTGTCCCCTGAAAATGATGACGATCACTGGGATATCGTCGAGGGCCAGGGCTCACTGTTCCACCCCTCGTTCGCCGGCGTCACCACAGGGCTGATTCACGGCGCCCAGCCTGATGCATTGGTGCTGTGTCACGAACCGACCAGGACCCATATGCGCGGTCTTCCCAGCTTCCCCGTTCCCGACCTTAAGGAATGTATGGATGCCGCGGTGCGTGTTGCACGGTTGACCAACCCGCATGCCGAATTCATCGGTATAGCGGTCGATACCTCAAGGCTTGGTGAACAGGCGGCCGATGCGTATCTGAAGAAGACGGAGCAAGACCTCGGGCTGGTGACGGTTGATCCCGTACGGAATGGCGTGGCGCGCATTGTTGATCAGATGAATTGATGGTCGAACTTGTCGTCAGCACCGAGTCCTGGCCGATCCGCGGCAGTTTCACGATTTCCCGCGGCGCCAAAACCCAGGCTGAGGTAGTGCTGGTTGAGTTAGATAGCGGCGAGTTTAAAGGGCGTGGTGAATGCGTACCCTACGCACGCTATGGTGAATCCTGCGACTCGGTGATCGAGCAGATTGAATCACTCAGGCAGGATGTTCAGCAGGGGTTGGGCCGAATCCAACTGCAACAGCGATTGCCGGCCGGGGCTGCGCGCAACGCGCTGGATTGTGCATTTTGGGATCTGCAGGCGAAGATGTCTCAGCGCGGGGTCTGGGAGTTGTTGAATATGCCGGCGATGCAGCCGCTGGCCACGGCCTACACGCTGTCTCTGGACAGCCCCGAGAATATGCAAAAAGCGGCATTGGAGCATGCAGATCGGCCGCTGCTGAAACTTAAGCTCGCGGGCGAGGGTGACATTGAACGTGTGCGGGCTGTGCGAAAGGGTGCGCCAAAGGCACGCTTGATCGTGGATGCCAACGAAGGCTGGGATCCGGGGATCTACCGGCGAATGGTGCCCGAATTCCGAAAACTCGGGGTGGAAATGATCGAGCAGCCGTTACCAGCGGCTGACGATGAAGCGCTGCGATCCCTGGAAAGACCAATACCAATTTGTGCCGATGAGTCCTGCCACGAAAGCGAATCGTTGAAGGATGTCGTCGGTAAATATGACATGGTCAATATCAAGCTGGACAAGGCCGGTGGTTTGACCGCAGCGCTGCAACTACGCAAGGCCGCTGAAGCCGAGGGTCTACGAATTATGGTCGGCTGTATGCTGGCCACTTCGCTGGCGATGGCGCCGGCAACTGTACTTGCGCAAGGTGCCGAGATCGTTGATCTCGATGGCCCTCTACTGCTGGAAAGAGACCGACATCCTGGATTAAGTTTTTATCGGAGCGTGGTTTCTCCGCCGCAGCCTGACTTGTGGGGTTGAGCAACTGATTGTCAAAACTCGTTCATCTAGCCTGCATGTTGCACCAGTATCCGGGATGATCGCGCCGGCCAGGTGCGTTTGGACGCCGGGCTGGAGCGAAAGTGGTAGCCATAGCTACCACTTGAGTGAAGACCAAGTACAAGCGTGCCTGGACAAGCGAGGGCCTGGATAGATCGGGGACGGGGGACAAACTGTTCCTTCGAGAAAGCGCTGCGAATATGACTTTCGCCGCATCTCTGCCGATTCATTCGCGCCCGTCCACGACCGACTGGTGCAACATGCAGGCTAGGGCCAAATTGTCAGGAGAATCGGAATGAGCCGAATCGTCTATGTGAATGGCGCGTATCTGCCCGAAGAGCAGGCCAAGGTATCGGTTTTCGACCGCGGGTTCCTGTTTGCCGATGGTGTGTACGAAGTGTCGTCGGTGTTGCGTGGGAAATTGATCGACAATCCGGGCCACCTGGCGCGCCTGCATCGCTCGTTGAAGGAGCTCGACATGACCGCTCCTGCCAGTGATACGGAAATTGAGGCGATACAGAAAACACTGATCGAAAGAAACGATGTCGATGAAGGGCTGGTCTATCTGCAAGTAACGCGTGGCGCTGCCGATCGCGATTTTGCCTATCCTGAAGGAGTAAGGCCTTCGTTGGTGATGTTTACCCAGCGAAAAAGTGTGATCAACAGCCCTCAGGCCAGCAGCGGCATTTCTGTCATTGCGGTCGACGACATACGCTGGCGGCGCAGAGACATCAAGAGTGTAGGTTTACTGGCCCCCTGTATGGCCAAGATGCAGGCCAAGGGTGCCGGGGCCGACGATGCCTGGCTGGTTGAAGACGGCTACGTGACCGAAGGGAGCTCCAGCAATGCTTTTATTGTCAGCGCCGAAGGTGCCCTGGTAACCCGTCAGCTCGGAAACGAGATTCTTGCCGGTATTACGCGTAAGGCCGTACTGAATCTGGCCCAGGAACAGCAGTTAAAGATTGAGCAGCGACCGTTCAGTATCGAAGAGGCCAGCAGTGCGAGTGAGGCCTTCATTACTTCGGCGACGACTTTTGTTATGCCGGTGATATCCATCGATGGATACCCGATTGCTGACGGTAAGCCCGGCAGGCTGACGCGACGTCTGCGCGAGCTTTATATTCAGGCTGCGCTTGATTCAGTTGACGAACGATAATCGAATCCTGGGTGCCATTCCCGGTTCGCCTGGGTCGCCACCGTCGAGACCGCGCATCTTTTTTGCCCCATTAGATTCACTATTCGGTGATCGGCGATCACCGAACCTCACGCTGGTCAGGTGACGCTCCACGACGTCCGATTTGGTGTTGGGCGTGTGCTAAGCTTGCGCGCCGAACACAAGTCAAATGTCCAGAACGGACATGCTTCTTCGCATATCTTGCAGACTAGGCGTCGCCGCCCTCGAGGGCGGCTGTTCGGAGAACAGGGATGAACATCGTGGATCAACTGGTCCTGCTCCTGCCTTCCCTGCCACTCGTGTCGGCGTTGCTAACCCACCTGCTGAGCAGGAAAATGGCCCGGAATGTGACGCACATAAGCGTCGCAGGGGGCACACTCTCCTTGCTGATTGCGGCGATCCTGCTGGGCTTTGCGCTGTCGGGACAGGAGGTCTCGCGCCTAGCGCTCGGTGAATCCTGGGGCAGCCTGCTGTTCGATCCCCTCAGTGTGCTGATGGGTCTGCTGATTGCCGGCATCAGCCTGTTGGTCAGGATCTATTCGGTGCGCTACATGGCCGAGGAGGCGGGTTATGCCCGGTTCTTCGTGCTTCTCGATCTGATGACGGCGGCCTTGCTGGTCATGGTGGCCGCAGGTGACCTAATCACACTATTGATCGTCTGGCATCTGATCGGCGTTCTGCTGTATTTTCTGCTGGGTCACGACACCCGCAGCCGGTCGGCTTACCGTTACGGTTTCTGGACGTTCATCACGTACCGAATCGGTGATCTGCCTCTGTTGCTCGCGGCCGCATTGCTTTTTCACAGCTTCCACACCTGGTCGCTGCCTGGCATCTTTGATGCGCTCGCCGCGAATCCGGACATCCGGACATTTTTTGATCTGTCCGTATCCGAGTTGGTGGCCGCACTGATTGCGCTGTCGGCCTTCGCCCGTTCGGCGCAGTTCCTATTGCACACCTGGCTGCCCTATACGATGGACGGGCCGACACCAGTGTCCGCACTCATGCACGCGGGCATCGTCAACGCCGGCGGTTTTCTGATCAACCGATTTGCGCCCGTGTTCGCCTACACGGAGCACGTGCTGCACTGGGTGTTCATCGTCGGTCTGTTCACCGCCGTAATTGGCTCGGTGCTGATGCTCAGCCAGCACGACATCAAGAAATCCCTGGGTTACTCCACCATGGGACAGATGGGCTTCATGATCATGGAATGCGGTGTCGGCGCATTCTCGCTGGCGATATTCCATTTGATCGCGCATGGACTGTTCAAGGGGACCTTGTTCCTGAGCGCCGGCGGCATCATCGGCGAGGCGCGGCGCGACGACGGTGTGCCAAAAGACGATCTTTACACCTTCATCGTCGAGCGACGACCTGCGCGCAGTCGCCAACCCTGGCTGCTGATGGCCGCGATTACCCTCGCCATCCCGGTCGTCGTGCTGCTGGTTTCACATCTCGCCGTCGCGCCCAATCTATTCCAGAAACAGGGCGCCATCATCCTGCTGTTCTTTGGCTGGATCACCGGTGCTCAACTGCTTTTTTCGACTTACAACATGCGGTCACAGAGTCCATGGCGGCTTGTGGCACTGATCGTGTTCTCGTTCACCGTGGTGGTGATCGGCTACACGCTTGTCAGTCACGCATTCGATGTGTTCCTCTACCCTGACCCCGACTTCGGCGACAAACTGTACAAGGCGGCCGGCATCGACTTCACCTGGTTCGTGATACTCGTCGTGTTCGCCAGCGCGGTGATCGTGCTCGGCTGGTTGCGCGCCTACTATACCGAACGCAACCAGCGCCGCCGATGGCGTTCGCCGAGTCACTGGTGGCGAAATTTCTACGCCCTGGTCTGGCGTGAATTCCACATCCTGGACATCTATACCGGGCTTACACAGAACCTTCTGGCGGCATCCGCTCGAATCAATGTCTGGCTGAGGTGGGGCTGATGCCAGAGATCGGCTTTCTAATCATCGGGCTGTTCCTGCCCCTGTTTCCTCTCAGCGTCGTATTCAACGCCGTGTTCCAGCGGATCGCTCATCCGCTGCTGCGCCCGGCACTCTTGCTGGCATGGCCGCAGGCCGGCCTGCTGGCGTCGTCGACTTTCGCCGCCGAACCGCCATTCTGGTTGGTCATCTGGGCACTTGCGACGTCGACGCTGTATGCCCTCCGGCTGCTAGCTATGCGCGAGATAGGACGCTGGACGGGATTCCTAGGGACCTCGGCCTGGGCACTGCTGTGGCTGCCGGTCTCGGCCGGCGTGCAGCCGTCACAACTCTGGCCATACGCCGCCAGTTTCAGCGTCCCACTGGTCTTTGTGACCTTGCTGGCGAGGATACTGGAGCAACGCTTCGGTGCTGCCTACACCGGGCTTTACGGGGGGCTGGCGCAGAGTATGCCGCGCTTTGCCGGCGTGTTAGTCATCAGTGTGCTCGCGGCTACCGCGACGCCGCTCTTTCCGTCCTTCTTCACCATGTTGGGCACCCTGATTGTTTCGCCGCCGGTGCCGGCCGTGGTGCTGGCGGCCGTGTGGCTGATATGGAGCTGGGCCGCTGCGCGCCTGCTTCAGGGGCTGATTGTCGGCGCCGCTGACCCAAGCCCCCTGCACGACCTGGATAAGCTCACGACCTGGGGCTACACCATCGGCCTGGCGGGGCTGATGCTCGCCGGCCTGATCCTGATCGGGAGTCACCTTTGAGTATCCGGCTCGGCCTGCGCCTCAAGATTCGCGCGATGATCCACGTCGCCGCAGAGCCGATTCCATTGTTCTGGCCGATGCGGACCTTCATCCACCACAACCCCTTGCACGGGCTCGAGCATCTGCCCTTCGAACAGGCCGCCCGCCAGGGCGCAGAGTTGTTCCATGGCCGCGCCTTCCTGCCCCGCCGCACCTACCAGGGTTATCTCGCCGCCGGCAAGGTCGATCGCCCGTTGTTGTCTGCAGCGATAACGCGCTTTCTCGAGTCTCGCGAGGACATCACGGGGATAGATATACAGCACTGGCTGACGGTGCTGATGACCGAGGTAGGCGAAACGGTAACCCGGCCGCATACGCTGGCCGACACTGGGGACGTGCATGCGTTCCTGCATAGCAGCGAAGCGCGCAAGGAGGATACGGCACCGCAGACGCTGCAGCGCCATTTGCATGACAGCCTGCTTAGCGATCTCCCCGTTTACGAGGCCGTGGATGCGCTCTACGGCACCGAGATCGGGACCGAACTCGACGAGCTGATGATCAAGAGCTGTCTGGACTTCTTTGATGAAGGCCAGTCGGTTTGGGATATGCCGGGCCGCGAGCACGGACTGTTTGCGGCGTGGCGCGACATGGCCAATCGAAACGTGCCTTTCTATCTGCACGGCCTGCACGTCAGTCGAATCCTGGAACAGGACGAAAAGCCGGAGGGCGTCATCGCCCATGTCCTCGAGCAGTTTGGGATACCCGAAGGCCAGTGGATCAACTACTTCACCCGAGAACTGGCGCGCCTGCACGGCTGGGCCGGGTTCGTCAAATGGCGGTCCAGTGCCCAGCATTACTATTGGGCAGAACGTTTCCCCGGTGACCTTGTCGATTTCGTCGCCATACGTCTGGCTATGGCGCTTGCGCTGCTTCGCAAGGATGGACGCCATGGCCACGCCTGGAACATCGGCACCATTGCCGAAGCGATCGAGACCCGTACGGCCGAGATCTTTCTGCGCCATGAGTTGCATACCGGCCAGGTGCTCCCGGCGATGGCCCACGCGGTCGATCAGGCATTGCTGCGCGGCAAGGACTCACTCATCGAGGAGGTGCTCAAGGACTACCTGCGAACCAAGACGCGCGACGAGGCGCGGTCGCAGGGCAACAGAGTGCTCGCCCTGGCAGAGACCGCCGATACACAAAACGCTTTGCTGCACCTGTCCGAACCACAGCTTGGCCAGGTACTGACGACAATAGCGGCATTCGAGCAGCAGGAGGGGATGATCTGGCTGCGTGCGCTCGAGGCCCACGCGATGCGTCGGCTGCTGAATGGCTTTGACACGTCGCCACCGCCGGTTCGGGAAAAACGCCCCTTTGCGCAGGCCCTATTCTGCATCGATACCCGCTCGGAACGCATTCGTCGTCACTTGGAAGATGTCGGTGACTACCAGACCTTCGGTATCGCCGGCTTCTTCGGGGTCCCGGTCAGCTTCATGGAACTGGGTAAAGGCAGCGAGACGCACCTTTGCCCAGTCATTCTCACGCCGAAGAACCTGGTGCCCGAGATCACCGCCGCGACCCGCCAGGACGACGCCGCCGTGACGGCGCTGGGAAAGGCCATGCACGAGCTCAAGGAGTCGGTCCTGACGCCTTTTGTGACCGTGGAGGCCATCGGGCTGCTGTTCGGTTTTGACATGATCGGCAAGACGGTCGCGCCGCGAACCTACAACCGTTGGCGTAAGCGCCTGCACCCGGAAAAACCCTTCAGTCGACTGTTGCTGGACAAACTCAGCCGGGAACAGGCAGATTCGATCGTTCGCGCCGTGCAACGGACGGTCATAGTCCAGGCCGTGGAGCAGGAGCTGGGACTGCCGCCCGAGCAGGTCACCGACGACATGATCCGCTCACTGCGCGAATCGGCACTCGGCCACGAGACGACATCGGTGGCCTGCGCAGAGGCGATGCAGCTGGATGCCGAGCAGGCAGAGGCCTTCATCGAGCGTCTGCGCACAGCCTACCGCATCAATGACGCTTTTGCCCACCAGCAGCTCGAACGCCTGGGGCGCATCGGCTTTACCGTGGATGAGCAGGTCGCCTACGTCGTACAGGCATTGAGCTCCATCGGTCTGACTGAGCAGTTCTCGCGCTTCGTGCTGCTCGTCGGGCATGGCAGTTCATCGGAGAACAACCCTTACGAATCAGCCCTGGACTGCGGGGCCTGCGGCGGCAACCAGGGTTTGGTCAGTGCCAAGGTCTTGGCCCAGATGGCGAACAACCGGCCGGTCAGGCGGATATTGCGGGCCCGGGGGATCGATATCCCAGACGACACCTGGTTCCTGCCGGCGTTGCACGACACGACGACCGATGAGATCCGCCTGGAAAATCTGCAATTGATCCCGCCGTCTCACCTGGTCTATATCGATCGATTGCGCAATGGGCTGACCGCGGCCTCGCGGCTGTGTGCCGCGGAACGCATACCGACCCTGGCGCTGGGTAAAATGAAGAATCTCGAGCCTGCGGCTGCGTACAAACTCGCCAGGCGTAACGCCATGGACTGGTCACAGGTGCGCCCGGAGTGGGGGCTGTCTCGCAACGTCTATTTCGTCATTGGTCGGCGCCATCTCACCGCCCAGACGATGCTGCATGGGCGGGCCTTCCTGCACTCTTATGACTACCGAATCGATCCCAAACAGCGGCTGCTCGAAAATATCCTCACCGGCCCGCTCGTTGTGGGTCAATGGATCAACATGGAACATTATTTCTCCACCGTCGACAATGAACGCTTCGGCAGCGGCAGCAAGGTCAATCACAATGTCGCCGGCCGGTTCGGCGTAATGACCGGCAACCTGAGCGATCTGCGTACCGGCCTGCCGTCGCAGACGGTACTCAAGAACGGTTCGCCCTACCACGAGCCGATGCGCCTGATCACTGTCATTGAGGCACCGTTCGAACATGCTCGCAAAGCGATCGACGGCGTGGTCACCGTCAAGAACCTGGTGCAGAACGCCTGGATACGTCTGCTGATCGTCGATTCGGAGTCTGGCGACGTATCGCTATTTGAAGACGGGGTATGGCAGAACAGCGCGCTGCCCTCCGCTGAACCTGTTACCGCGCAGGAGTCTGTTCCGCTATGAAAAATCTCAACTTGAGTCAGCTGAAAAAGCTCGAAATCATTCTCGAGGGTGAACACAGAGAATTTGCCACAGGTCTCCTCGATCACGCTGGCGTCAAGGGCTACACCATCATCAACAACCTATCGGGAAAGGGCAGCCACGGCTTCCATGAAGGGCATCTCATGTTCAACGAGGACGATGTGCTGATCATGATCATCGCTGCGGTACCACCGGCGCTGGTCGAACCCATTCTGGAGGGATTCGCGCCCTTTTACAGCAAGCATTCCGGCGTCGTGTTCATCTCGGATATCCAGGTCACGCGCCTGGTCAAATTCACCGACTGAAGAAGTCCGCGCGATGGCGCCGTGGCGGTGACAGGAAATACGGATCCCATAAGCTTTTCCTCGACGGCGTGTATACCGATATTGGTTTATTCGGTAGAGCCCGCCCAGCAAGTGGCTAAATCAGATGGGTAAATGTCCGACTTTTACCCAAATCACCGTTGCTTCGTCGACGAACGGGTGATGGCGACTCATATGGGGGCTGCGTAACCAGCTATCTGCAGGATAGCTACCGAATTCGTCTTTGAACTCTCCCGAGAGCACCAATATCTCCTCGCCGCCGAAGTGTGAGTGCGGCTGGAAACGTTCGCCCGCCGGCCACTTCACCAAAGCGACGTGCTCGCCGCGAAATTCGTGCAACGGCATGACCTTGAGACCTCCTTGGCCTGGCAGCCATTCGGCTGAGCGGGTGTCGATTCGGACTGCCGCTGTATCGTCGGGATCACACTGGTCGAGTTTTACGAACAGCACGCAGCCTTCCTTGCTGAACGGTGCGTGTCTGGATCCGGGTGGGTTTCTGATGTAGTAGCCAGGTCCGTAGTCACCGTGCTCATCGGAAAAAACCCCTTCGAGCACCAGAATCTCTTCCCCCAACGGGTGCATATGTTGAGGGAAGTAAGAATCTGGATCGAATCGAACGAGACTGGTCGTATGTCCGCGCTCGGCCTCTTCGCGTGCCAGCGGCTTGCGCCACACATTTGAGCTGGGACTGGGAACCCAATCTATCTGCGCAGTATCGATGAATACCTTCTGACTGAAGTCCATATTCAGCACCGAATCCTTATTCGGTGCTGAATACGCGCCACCGCGCTCGGCTTGAGGAGGGTCGCTTCTTGTGAGGCTTGTGCTGCTCATAATATTCTCCTTCAGCGGTGCCGTTGGTTGTTGTGCCTGCATAGTCTCATCCTCAGTTGCGTCCCACCACCATGTCGGCGGTCCCCGGAGGATGGCCGACCTGATGGAAGTGCAGCAAGTGCTCGGCGCGCTCTCACTTCTTTCGCAACCGATAAAAGAACATTAGCGACCGGGTCTACGACACGGTGTATCTTTGTGCATGGTAACTTTCCGTTACGACCTTGCTTTCAGTGCCTGGGTTCTCAAGTCTCCCGTGTGTCAGACGCCAAGGTAGAAAGGCACCTGGTGCCCACAGCCCAGCTCTGCGGTTGACTTGAACCCGCCTGCAGCCCGGTTGTTGCGAACACGGCAGTGACCTTTCAATGGAGGCGAGCCAGCGATGCTGACGCAGTCGATACGGTTACGGCGCCTCTTGCGTCGGTTACTGCTGACGGCGCTGATCGTACCGTTGCAGCTCCATGCACTCTCGGACAATGACAACTATTCCGAGTTCAGTGACGGCTGGACTGCGTATGAGGCCCGAAATTATAAGGAGGCCGCGGCAATCTGGACCGCGCTTGCCGAAAAAGGCCACATCAACGCACAAGCCAATCTCGGTTTCATGTATGACCACGGTACCGGTGTGAACCGGGATCATCAGCTTGCGGCCCGTTGGTATCGCGCCGCAGCATTTCAGGGCAGCGCTGCAGGCCAGTACAATCTGGCCTTGCTGATCTCCGAGGGGCGTGCCGAGCCGGTCGCGGGTCGGTCAGCGCATTACTGGTTGGAAAGGGCGGCTGCGCAGGGTTTCGCAGACGCCGTACAGAAACTCGGCGAGGATTCAGCGACTGCCACGTCTAGCCAAGAGTCCAGCGCAAACATTTCACCAGGCCAGACCAGAGAACCGGCGATTGCTTACGAGCAGACTAGGGCCTATACCGTGGACATCCCGGTTTCGACTGGCACCGCCTGGCCGGTTGCCGCTGGGTACGCGGTCACCAATCATCACATCATCGAGGGCAAAAGGCAGTTCACGCTGATCAACAAACAGGGCGACGAATTGCAGGCCAAGTTAATCGCCAGTGATGCGGCATACGACATCGCATTTCTTCGTGTCATCAACCCCAACCGCTTACCACCAGCGTTACCCTTGTCATCACGCAGCGCCTCACTCGGCGCCAGCGTATTCACTATCGGATTTCCCCGTGTCGATATCATGGGAAAGAGCCCGAAGCTCAGCCAAGGGATTATCAGCGGGGAGAACGGTCTCCAGGACGATCCAAACAGCTATCAGATCTCGGTGCCGATACAGCAGGGCAACAGCGGCGGCCCGCTGCTGAACATGCGCGGCGAAGTGGTCGGCATGATTACCTCGATGCTCGGCGAGATAGGTGCTGACGACGGACCGGCGCAACCGATACCCAATATCAACTATGCCCTAAAGATCGATGTAATCAGAGAGCTCATGTCACAAATCCCCCGGCCCGCGAACGACATCAGCGAACTGGACCGGGCTGTGAGCGATCTGGAGAGTCTGGCCGCACGAGTCCAGGACTCCGTCCTCATCATCATGGCCGAATGACACCCAAATCATGACCTCGGCGTCGATGATCTCGTTTCGACACTCGTCACTGGTGGTTGCGAAGAACTGCAGGCAACTATGAAGCGTCCGGCGGGGAAAGCCCACGCGGATCTGGCCGTTATGCGGGCTAAGCGTTTGGTGAGGCGCACATGATCGCTACGAACTAACTGGTCCCGAGTCAAGCAACGGCGAATGATTTGTGCTGTTTTTGAGATGCCGATCGCGTCTTCGGCGCTGCGGTGATGTCATCTTGTTCCACAATACCAGAATCTTCTTCTTCAATGTGGTAAAAGGGCGGGGGCTGAGCACGCAAAGCAGCACCACGTTGTACCGACTTAGCGCGGCGGTTGCGGCGAATTCAGCTGACGTCGTGCAATTCTGCGTTTCGTTGACGATCACCACGTATCGAAATTGACTGTTCTACTCAGGGAAAATCGAATGCATTCCTTAAAAAAATTCCAATCGACGTGCCTGGCCGCGGCCATCACCGCGATTTCCATACCGGGCTTTGCCGAAACCATTGATGCCACGCGCACACTGCCCGATGCCAAGCCGGGCGAATGTTATGCGAAAGTTGTGATTCCGGCCCAGTACAAGACCGAGCAGGTGGATGTCACCGTGCGTGAAGCTTCGGCACGTTTTGAAACGACACCTGCAGACTATGAGATGGTAGAAACGAAGGTACTCGTGAAAGAGGCCGCGAAGAAGATCGTCCCGGTGCCGGCCGAATATGAAGCGGTAGTCGAGACCGTGGAGATCGCGCCTGCGCAGACAAGGTGGATGGCCGGCAAAAACAGAAAGGCTCGGCCTGCCAACCCGGCGTTGCTCGCCGCGATCGGCGCTGGGGGCACCAAACTGGGCGAACTCCCCGTGGGCAGCTGCCTTAGTGAATACTATGTGCCCGCGGAATATAGGAAAGAAGAGGTGCGCGTTCTGAAGACGGCGGCCTACGAGAAGATCGAGGTAGAGCCCGCTGCCTACGAGGTTGTGGAAGAAAAGGTATTGGTGAAAGAGGCGAGCAAGAAGATTGTCGAGGTGCCGGCAAAATTTGAGACAGTCACCGAGAAGGTATTGGTCGCGCCGGCGACCACGGCCTGGAAGACCGGCACCGGACCGGTTCAGCGTATCGACAACACCACCGGTGAGATCGTGTGTCTGGTGGAGATCCCGGCCAAGTACAAGACGGTTTCCCGCAAGGTGATCAAGTCGCCGGCAACCACGCAAGAGGTGGAGATCCCCGCTGAGTACAAGGTCCAAAAGGTCAGCAAACTGATCAAGCCGGCGCAGGAGCGTCGGATCAAAGTGGAGCCGACCTACGAGACCCTGAGCAAGGTGGTGAAGGCGGCCGACGAGAAATTCTTCTGGCACCCGGATTGGGAAGACAAGCCGGCTGGTTCCGCGACGGGGAATACCGTCTGCCTGCGCGAGACCGAGGCCAAGACTGTGCAAGTGAAGCAGCGCAAGGTCAAGACACCTGCCGGTATCAAGGAAGTCGAGATCCCGGCGGAGTACCAGATGGTCAAGGTACGCAAGCTTATTAAGCCCGCCGAGAAAAAGCGTATTGAAATCCCGGCTGTGGTGGAAAGTGTTGCCAAACAGGTCAAGGTCGGCGATGAGCGTCTTGAGTGGCGCAGCGTATTATGTGAGACGAACATGACGCCGCGCATCTTGACCGACCTGCAGAACGCTCTAAAAGCGGCCGGTTACAACCCGGGGCCCGTGGATGGTCAGATCGGAGCACAGACGCTGCGTGCAGTCGACGACTATCAGCGTGCCAAGGGTATAGAGCGTGGTGGTCTCACCCTCAGCACCCTGACGGCCCTGGGTGTGAAAATGTGATGGACGACGCTGGCAGCATTAGCGCCTGATATGAGGCCCCGCCCAGTGCGGGGCTTTTTTTCGGCGCCCGACATTTCTGTCGCGCGCGCGACGCTGAACGGTGCTTTCAGTTCTGGTAGTACTGCTCGATCCCGTGCAGGCGTGCCGCATACTTGCCTTTGACTTCTCGCAATGCCCGCTTGAAATGCCCGCGCAGCGATTTCTTCAGGTGCTTCAGCACCGCTTTTTCAGGCAGGCCTTTGAGCGCCGAGAATATGGCCAGGGCGTAGGTGATATCGTGCTGTGACACATAGGCCTGCCTTCGCACCACCGGACCACCACAACATCCACCCCGGGGCAAAACGAGGGCAGTATTGGCGAACATCAGGCCGAATCCAAGGAATACCGCAAGTATCTCAGTCACATGCGGCCAGTTTTCGGCTCCCCCCGGCGGCGCTTCCGTAGCCGATGTACCGAGGTAGTGGGCCAAGGTGTGGGCAAACACCGCGATCATCGCCTCGGGGTTGTTTAAGTAGTCGGGTTCGTAGCTGAGCGTCAGACTGGCCGGAGACGCTTCGGCCGCCGCTGCCCGCGACCCTCGTGAACCAGCGACCACGCGCACCTCAGCAGCGGGTTCTAGCACGCAGCTACCCGGCGGCAGCAGCTTCAACGGCCAATGCTCCATGCCCGCATAGGCAACCACCCGATCAAAGATCAGTGTTGCCATTTCTTCGGGACTATTCGCTCTGCCTGGAAAGTGGTGGTTCGAGGGCGTGACCAGCAAGGTCTCGTCGCGGAACATGACGGGGTCGAAATTTCGTAGGGCCCAGGCATAGACATCGAACATCCAACCCGCGTAGGTCTCATCCAGCAGCGGACCACGATCCAATAACCCCAGAAACATCAATAAGACCTCTCTTGTGCCCCTCTTCCACCTTGGAGGAAGGTCTTCGGTGACCCAGTCACCCCTTGGATAGGGACGTGACGAATCCTGCCAGATGGCCACGAACCCAGGGCAGAATCTCTACTGGTCGAATTTCTTCCCGGGACAGTGGCGCAAGTGGTTGCCCTGGGAATTCGGAAGATTATGAGGTGTCCGGCAGGGAATGCCTACGGGGTAGAGATACTAGCCCCGGTCGTCTACTGGCCTCAGCTTCGTTATCTGGGCAGACTTGCCCAGATTAGCGCTATATTTCCCATCATCCCTGTCGTTCTTGTGCTGACCAAGCAACCGTTGGCCGGTTGGTGAGATTTCCAGGCTAGGGCCAAATCGGCTACTGCAAAGTCCCGAATGGAAACATGACCGAGACTCACTTCATCGTTGACATCCTGGTGCTGCTGGCGGCAGCCGTGATCTCTGTGCCACTGTTCCAGCGCCTTGGTCTCGGTGCAGTGCTGGGTTTCCTGGTAAGCGGCGCGTTGGTCGGGCCTTGGGGGCTGGGCTACATCGTTGCGGTAGATGAGATACGGCATCTGGCCGAGTTAGGTGTCGTCTTCCTGTTGTTTGTGATCGGCATTGAGATGAAGCCGTCGCGGCTATGGGTCATGCGACGCAGCGTGTTCGGTCTCGGCACCGCGCAAGTGCTGGCCACTGGGGCGGTCATCACGCTGTTGGCCCAAGCACTGCTGGGGGTGCCCTTACGCACTGCGCTGATCGTAGGCTTCGGATTGGCGCTCTCTTCCACCGCCTTCGGCCTGCAGATACTCAGCGACAAAGGAGAGCTCGGCACACCCTATGGCCGCACGTCGTTCGCCATACTGCTTCTCCAGGATCTAGCGATTGTTCCTTTGATGGCGCTTCTGCCGCTGCTCGCACAGCGCGAAATGAGCATCACCGAGGACGTGGAGCTGGCCGCATTGGAGGCGGTGGCGATCATCGTCGGCGTCTTCATCCTGGGCCGTCTGTTACTGCGACCTGCGCTACAGATCGTTGCCCGGAACCGCCGAAACCCAGAGATATTCACCGCGACCGGCATATTTCTGGTTCTGGGGGCCGCTTGGCTGACCGACTGGGCGGGCCTCTCCATGGCGCTTGGCGCCTTCCTCGGCGGCCTACTGTTGGCGGACTCCCGCTACCGTCATCAAATCGTAGCCGACATCCAACCCTTCCGTGGCCTGCTGCTTGGGCTGTTCTTCATGAGCGTGGGCATGTCGATCAACTTTGGACTCCTGGGGCAGCAGGGTTTCCTCATTGCCGGCCTGGTAGGGGGGCTGTTATTGCTCAAAGGAATAATCCTGTGGGTGTTGTGCCGACTAACTGGACGCCCCAGTAAGGAGGCCGCGCAGGTTGCCTTGCTGCTCGCCCAGGCAGGTGAGTTCGGATTCGTTCTATTCGGGTTGGCGAACATGCTGGGCCTATTGGAGGGGGAGCTCTTCCAGTTGTTGCTGGTCACGATTGCTCTGAGCATGGCAGTAACTCCTTTGCTGACGAAGCTCAGCGAAATGCTTGGCAAAACGCTCTCTGGCACACCGCCGGCCGCGCCCCCGTCGATTAAGCCAATCCCGGCTTCTCGAGACCATGTTATCGTCGCGGGCTTCGGCCGGATCGGGAAATATCTGGCCCAAACTTTGGCTAAGGCAAAACTCCCTTATCTGGTGCTGGAGATCAACCCGGAGCGTGTAAGCAGTGCCCAGGCACTCGGTTATCCGGTGTACTTCGGAGACGCCGGTCGCACTGAGATACTGCGTTCTGCCGGTGCTGCCCATGCCTCGATGGCGGTCTTTGCCATGGATCATATGGAAAGCATCGGACAGGCAGTTGTATCGGTGAGGGAGGCTTTTCCGGGCTTGCCTGTGTATGCCCGCGCTTGGGACGTAAGAATGGCAAAGAGGCTGGCAGCACTGGGTGTCACCTTCACGGTCCCCGAAACCCTGGCGTCCGGACAACGGCTCTCCCGAGAGATCCTCCAGGCATCGGGTGTTCCTGCAGAGATTGCAGCCCGACTCATCGAGGATGACCAGTATTGGCGGCACCAGAGACATTCCAAGTTGTCCGCACCCGACAAGAGAGTCGGCTATCAGGACATCTTGCTGGTTTTGACTCCGGGTATTGATGAAACATCGATCCTCGAGTACGCAGTAGCCCTGGCCATAGACAGCAGGGCGGCCCTTACAGTGACGGAGATTCTCACCGAGCCCACGACTGGCGAAGAGGGCAAGGTGTCTTCACCGGACGAACTGGAAGAGCAGATGACGGAGAGTCGACGTATGCGCCTGGAGGAGTTGGTCGCCGATCTGCACGTGGAACTCGACATTCAGACCAAGGTTCTCATTGGCCGGCCGCATGAGGAGATTACACGGGAGGTCGTCGCCAACGAACGGGACTTGGTACTGAAAGCGGCAGAGGGCAGGAACGGGCTGAAAGACCGACTCTTTGGCGACAACGATTTCCGCCTGCTCAGGGCCTGTCCATGCGCTGTTCTGCTCATCCGCGGGATACCGCCGAAACCTTACCGCCACCGCCGTATCTGCGCAGGTGTTTACCAAGACGAAAATCCCGGCGGTCCTCAGGGTGACAGATACGCCATCAACCGCAGAATCTTGGAGCACGCGGCCTGGATTACGACATCGCAGTTCGCCGAACTGCACATCGCTCATGCTTGGGAGGCCTACGGTGAACAGGATCTGAGAAGCGGGCGCTCTTTCCTGCATTTCGATGCAGCAAATTACGTCGCCGGCGAGCACCAGAGAAACAGACTGGCGCTGAATACCTGCCTTTCCGAACTGAGGGAGTCGATAGAGAGCGACGTACTGCCTGCATTCAAACCTGTATGCCACCTGGTAAAGGGGAACCATCGGGACGAGATCATCAAGGTCGCCACTGAAATCGAGGCGGACCTCGTCGTTGTGGGCGGTCTGACACGCTCCAGAATCACCCATCTGATCGTCGACAGCACCGCTGAGGCCATTATCCGGCAACTCCAATGTTCGGTGCTGGTAGTGAAGCCTCAGGAGTTCGTCTCGCCAGTCGCTGTGGACGACAGCTAGTTGGCCGGCAGACCCGTCATCTCACAGCTCAGTCGCCAGAGCCGTTCATTGGCCGCCGGGTCGTCGGCCTGGGCCGGTGCGCGAATCGGCCGGCGGTCGCCGACGTAGGCGCCGTTGAGTTCGGCAGCCGCGTCGGATTCCAACAGGTACAGCACCCGGCGGGCGGCCTGCTCCGGCGACGGCATCGCCCAGCCGAACAGCCGCGCGAAAAGTTTCAGCGCCAGGGGTTGGGCGCCGTCGGTGCCGCCGAGGTTGGAGCGGAACACACCGGGGAACACGCAATGCACGGTCACGCCGCTGTTGGCGAGCCGTCGCGCCAGGGCGCGGGTGAAGTGGATGTTGCCGAGCTTGGATTCCCCATAGGCCCGCATCATGCCGTAGCGCCGCTCGGCGAAATTCAGGTCGTCGAAGTGCATCGCAGTGTCGATGCGGGTACCGACATTGACGATGCGCGTCGGCGCGGCGGCCTGCAGTTCCGGTAGCAGCAGCTGGGTCAGCAGGAAGGGCGCTAGGTGGTTGACGGCCAGCGTCCGCTCGATACCGTCTTCGGTCAGACCGCGGGTGGCGAACGCGGTACCGGCGTTATTGACCAGCCGGTGCAGGCGATCGGTGTGATCGCGAACCTGGTCGGCGAGGCGCCGCACCGCGGCCTGCGACGCGAGGTCGGCGACGAGCAGCGTGATGGTGTGGTTGCCGGTTGCGGCGATCAGCTCGGTGCGTGCGGCCTCGCCGCGCGAGCGCTCACGCGCGACTATCAGCACCCGGTCGCCAGCTGCCGCGAGGGCCCGGGCTACCGCCTTGCCCAGTCCGGAATTGGCCCCGGTGACAAGCGCGGTGCGTGCCGCGTCGCCGCTCGGCATCAGTCGAGGACCAACTTGCGGCCGAAAGGGTGCACGACCTCGGCCTGAGACTTCGGGACCGCCCACAGGACCGGAAACGCCGGCCGGTACAACGCAGGTCCCTCGAGATCGGTGAGCACAACGCCGATGTCGGGTCCCCAGCGATCGGCCTCTTCGAGCAATGGCGAGAAGTCGGTCCCGCCGCCGCCATGGAATTCGATGCCGTCCAGATCGGTAAGACCGGGCTCGTATACGGTGACCCTGCACACCTTGTCGTCGCCGATGATGACCACGGCCCGCGCCTCGTGGCGACGCGTGATCGCCGCGATCTCGCCGGCGAAGCGGGCGAGCAGAGGCTCATCGACCGACCCCGAGACGTCAATCATGATCGCAAGGCGGGCGACGGCCTTGCTCGACGACCGGCCCGGTTCCCAGGGCATGCGCCGGCCGCCGCGCATGCGCCCCTGGTTGGCGATGTAGGAGCGTGCCGGGCGCGACCAGGAGAGCGCCGGACGCTGCGCCAGGCCGCGGGCCAGCTGGGTTCGCAGGAGCTGCTCCCACGGTGTCTTCACCTGAGGCAGGTCGGCGAGCAGGCTGCGCAGCATCGAATTGACGCCGTCGCCGGCATGGCCGCGGATGATCCGTTCACGCCATTCGCGCGCCCGTTCGGCCTCGGTCTCGGGGCGCGTCGACCTGTTCGTTCGGCACCAGGTCGCGGGATCCGCGCTGGCCAAGGATCCGCGTACGCAGCGAACGCGGCCCGTCGAAGCGATTTCTCTGCGCCTCGGTCGACGATGCACCGTCCGTGGTCTGTGCGCTGCGCTTGCCGTCCTTGGCACCGCGGTCGCCAGGGCGCTGGGCGACCGTGCGGCTTTGACGGTCGTCGACTGCGCGATACAGGCGTTCGAGATCCCACTCGAGCAGTGCCTTGGCTGGCTCCTGCGAACGCCGAGCACCTTGGCCGAGCAGCTCTTCGAGCAAGACGGGTCTCGGGCTGTAATCTCGAGCCAGCCAAGGTGATAAGGGCACTGTTGACGATCGCGTCGGCGCAGACGTTGATACAGCTTGAGATCGACGTCGCCTTGACCTGGCGTCGCAATTCCAGGTAACTTGGTGACATGCCGCAGCGCGACGTGCAGACCTGGTGCGCGACCAGGCCGGTCTGGCGGGCCAGCGAGAGGCGCTCGAAACTCGGGCGCATAGCTGATCGTCAGACCATCGTTGCACGCGGCGATGCCGTTCACCGGCGCGACGTCGCGATGGCGGATCCACAGCGCCAGGCTGCCGGTGGCCGGCGCGTATTCAACCATGCGCTGCACGGCCCGGCGTGCCGCGATGCGCATAGGGACCGCGTTCGGTCAGGCGGCACCTGCCGACCTCGCGTGCCTCGCAGGTAACGCGCGTACACCGGGCTGTCGAGCACGGTCGCCTCGAGGCCATGTTCCAGCGACTTCTGGAACAGCAGTTCCATGGCCAGCGTCTGCACTTCGCGGATCGGCAGCGGCGTCTGGCTCCTGGTCTCGGGCAGTTGCTCGATGATCTCCAGCGCCCGCGCCAGATTGCGCGGCCCGTCGGCCGCTGGCGAGCAGCGCGTAGGTCATGCCGTACAGCGCGTCCAGCGATTGCGGCAACAGCGCAACGGTCTCCGCGCCCCGCCGCGCCTCGAGCAGCCGGACCACGTCGGCGCCAGCCTGCAGTTCGCGCAGGACGCCGAAGAACTCGGCCGCATTGGCCGCGCCGATCCGGCCCTGGACGAACAACGCGCTTGGCGTCGTCGGACAGGTCGGAGCGGATCACGTTCGAGACGTCCTCCCAGCCGCGCGGGCTGGCGCCGATCAGGTGGTCGTTGGCGAGCTGCGACTGGGTATCATCGAGCTTGTCCGGGCGGACTCTTCAGGTAGGCCATCACCTCGGGCGCGAAGTCGTTCGCAATCGCGTAGTCGAGGAAGGCGCCGATCACGGTCTGCACGTTGAAGTGAAACATGCGGTCCGCCAGCGCCGTACCCATGTCGTGGCTGACAGCGCCATGAAACGCGGCATTGCCGGCGGCGACCACCAGCCAGCCGTCGGGCAGCGTCGTAGTGACCGACACGCCGATCGAGGATCAGCGAGTAGGCAGAGATCTGCAGCCGCTGGTCGGCCGCAGTCAATTCGTCGAGGAACAACAAGCCCTCGGGCTGGTCCGGATCGGGTAGGAACTCCGGCGGGAACCAGACCGTTTTCTGCTGGTTCGTCGTCGGCGTAGATCGCGCCGCGGATATCGACCGGTTCGATCGTCGTCAGGCGCAGGTCGATCAGCGGCACCCCGCAGTGTGCGGCGACCTGGTGCACGATCGACGATTTGCCGACGCCACGAGTGCCCCAGAGCATCGTTGCCCGCCGCCGCAACGCGCGCGTCTGCGTACTGCGCGATCAGCGCCTGCTTGGCGGCGGCGATCGACACCGGCGGGATATTCATCGGGTTGCCCTGCACGGCACCTTACTCCTTAGGCATTGACGCTGACCAGCCAGCTGTCTTGCTGCAATTCCCGCGGTACCCGAGGGATCTCGATACTTGGTAGGTCATCGAACCCGAAAAAGAATAGCAGCAGCATCAGCGGCGGCAACGTAGAAGGCCAGCATCTGAAATACCGCCTCGTTCTCGATCGGCATCTGGGTCAGGGACAGGGCACCACCGATCAGGCCGAGTGCCGCGAACAAGGGGATGCCGTTCTGCAACGCGGCGCGCCAGCGCCCCTGCAGGTGGCGCCCATGGAACTGCGCCGGCGGTTGTGCCAGGGTCTCGGCGAGATGGCATACAGTGCGCTCGAGCTTGTGTTCGATATCGCTCGTACGCTGCGGTTCACGCTTCGGAACTCGAATGCTGCTGCGCCAGTGGCTGGTGTAGCCGACGAGCGGTCGCCAGGGCCAGCCAAGGACCGCCAACAGATCCCGCGGGACCACCAGACGCTGCCCGGATGGCGCGCTGATGCGTGATCTTCACCGGCAGGCCGCGGATGCTCGGCGTCGACAGTCCAGCCGGACCGCGCCAAACTCGGCCACGGCATCGATCAGGCGCGTGTCCCAGATCGGGCCGGCCGGATCCGTCCTGTCCGTCGCGCGGGACCAGGCGGTAGCTGCGCTGCAGCACGATTCCGGCATGGGTCGGAAAATGCCGCTCGATTGGGAAGCGATCCACCTCGTCCAGCAGCATGCCCGCATCGCGGCCGGACACCGTCAGAGTGGCCGATTCGCGATTGTCGGCACTGGTAAGGCGTGTCAGTCTTCTCACCAATCGGTAATCGCCGCGTTCCGGGATGACCAGAATCAGCTCCTCGCGTATCGGCGGCGTGTCCGCAGTCGCCGGGGCGTGGTCGACCGGCTGGAAATGCAGCTCGCGCTCTGCGCGCCGGCTGGCGGCCATGTCCAAATGCCGTCCACGTTCAGTGAAGGGCCTGATCGAGCCGAGGATTTCGTGATGCGTAAGGGGCCGAGTGGACGGCTTTTCCACTTGCGCTGTCGTTGGTTTGACGGGCAACGCGAATCTTGGTCATAAGCATACAAAGCTTAAGTGATTGCGCGGCTCCTTGCTTCGGCTCGGCGCAAGCCAAAAGGGACAAGGGTCATGGCTGGAAGTTCCGAATCGGCGGGTGGTCGTGATCAAGGGAGCATCCGAGAAAGCTTAACCAAGTGCCATTGGGGTCTGACCCGAATGGCGCTTACTTAAGCGTAACTAATTGAAAGCAGTACAAGAACGACCGGTGTGACGTTAGGCTTCAAATCGCCAAACCATCCACCTACATCAGGGACCGGTCAAAATGCATCATACCGCCGACGCCATTCGCGCCCAACGACGTCTTTTCCATACCCAGCGCCGTTACAGCGATTGCCTGGGGATCTTTAACCTTCTGACCAGCGACCTTTTGTTCGATGAACTCGAAAGCCGGCTGCCTCAGCACCGGGAGCGGTGCTTTCCCCCCACTGAAACGCTGGCGATGTTTGTCAGCCAATCGCTCAACTCGGATCGATCCTGCCAGCAGATTGTCAATCAGGCAGCCGTGCAGCGTTTGCTCACGGGTCTGCCAGTGTGCAGCACTCATACCGGGGGTTACTGCGGGCGCGCCAACGGCTGCCGCTTGATTTGGTGTCGAGTTTGGCAAGTCATGTCGGACAACAGATTGATCAGCAGGTGCCCGACCGATGGCGTTGGCAGGGACGTCGCGTCCGTCTGGTCGACGGCACCACAGTGACGATGCCGGATACCTCGGCCAATCAAGCAGCCTATCCCAAGCACGGTGGCCAAAAGTCTGGACTGGGGTTTCCGATTTGCCGGGTTGTCGGTATCACCTGTTTGTCCAGCGGCGCCCTGTTGAACGCCGCTATCGGTCGCTTCAACGGCAAGGGCGGTGATGAGCAAACCCTATTGCGTTCCATCCAGGACACGCTCGAACCTGGCGATATGCTGCTGGGGGACGCATTCTTTCCCACCTATTTCTTCCTGGCTGCCATGCAGGCGCGTGGTGTCGATATTTTGATGGAGCAAATGGGAGCCCGGAAAAGGACCACCGATTTCCGCCGAGGAAAGCGGCTCGGCGCCCGGGACCACCTGATCACACTCCACAAGCCCAAATCCCGTCCAGACTGGATGACCGACGCCGACTTTCAGTCTGCACCCAAGACCCTGACGGTGCGAGAGTTCAAAGCTAGCAG
>CAVTOY010000018.1:0-58071 GCA_963736445.1 uncultured Gammaproteobacteria bacterium
TACTGCTTTTACGCCTGTCCTTTCGGCGCACCGCAGTTTCCGAAGGCGGGGGCGTTCGCGTCCCGTGGGAAAATGGACAAGTGCACCTTCTGTGCAGGTGGACCCAAGGAAACCGGTAGTGCCGATGAGTTCCGGATGTACGGGGCCAATCGACTCGCCGAGGGCAAGTTGCCGCTGTGCGCCGAGATGTGCTCCACCAAGGCACTGTTAGCCGGCGATGCAGACGTCATCTCGGATATCTACCGCAAACGCGTCGTCAACCGTGGCGCATCAGTCCTCGATTGGGGCGTGAACTATGAGAAGGGCAGCCTGCGCGCCCCGAGCGGTGCCAAGGGCAGTGCAAGCAGCGATAGTTGACAGGCTAGATAAATGAAAACCGTCGCTGCGGGGTCCAACACCCCCCCGCAGCGGCTTCGTTTTTGGTGCAATTCGCTTTCGCTCATCGCAACCCACGAGATCGAAAAAAAGCTAGCCGGTTTTCGACAGCGCCAAAATGTCCTCGAGATAGGCGACGCGGCGCAGCGAAAGGTGAATCTTGCTCTCGAGTTCGTAATCGGGTTCGCCACCCAAGAGATGCAGCATGTCTTCAAAGAAGAAGACAAAAAAGCTGTCGACATAGCGTATCTGGCGCTGATTATCCATCACCAGATTGTCCAGCCCGTAAAGATCGATCACCCGCGGATTGGGCCCCGTGCGCCACTGTCTCGCGGCGTTGAGAAAGTGCTCCAGCTGCGCCCGCGCAATGGGGTAGTCTCGCAGCAGGCCAACCGCCTCCTCGCGGTTCTGGGGATTGGCAATGTTGAACCATACGTTTACCGCGCTTGCCAGAACGAACAGGTTTGGCCGGCCGTCGATGCAGGTCCTCACGAACAACGCCTCGGGCACTATCTCGCCCAAGGCGTCGCGTAGCATCTGATACTGACGCATCAGAATCCGGATGTCGGCGTCCGTGCATAGATCGTGCGGGTACTTGATCACGAACTCCGTGTAGGCCTCACCGTCCGTTCCATCCGGCTGTTTGTACGCGCTGCGCCACACCTGGCAGTGATTGCCGGTGGTCGCGACCAATGCGGCGAGGCGACAGCTTGGATTCAGACAGGCCACATCCAGCGCCGGCCGGTCTTCCTCGCGCCCCTGAATGGCATCATCAGTGATCGTCATAGCGATCGCCTTCCACGCCCAGCGCCGCGAACCCGGGATAGCCCCCGATAAAGTCGCCGAACCCCTCCGATAAGAAGCCGTCCAGTGACCAGGGTTCGTCAGTCAGCGCATGGCGATACGCCGGCGACATGATGTAGGTCTGTGCAGATCGCCAACCCGAACCGGTCACTACATCAACCATGACGCGGCGATACATGGTGCCCTCGAAGACATCCAGCGACGCCAGCTGTGTGGCGTTCAGTCCACAGTAGAGCGCTCCCTCCACTTGATCGCCAGGACAGGGAATTATGGCCGGATAGACCTCCCCGGATACACGGCGTCGCCGAAAATCATGCAGCGTTGCGGGCGTTGAGGCGAAGGAATGGCCGCACACCGAGCGCATCACCGGTTCGGCCATCAGGGTGCCATAAACGAACAACTCCACAGATCCGCCCCTCCGTTGCCGCCGCTAATGCCAAAGAGACCTGCGCGACACGAGCGCCAGACCGAAACGCACGGGCCCTCACTCGAGATCGTCGATGTTGGTCGGAACGTGCTTGAGATCAATCTCCTTGGGCTGGGCCACCTCATACCGGCTGTGCGCGACCGCCAGCTTGTAGGGCAACTTGCACTGCAAGGTCGCCATTGCATGAAGGAAGGCATCTGCCTGACCGGTCAAGAACTTGCCCCGTCGGGTCACTGCACCATAGGTGCGTCGAGCAAAATACTCACTCATCGGGATCACCGCCAGCTTCTCCTTTCCGGTGAGACAGATCTCGTTGACGATCGAGATCCCCAGCCCTTGCTCCACATAGCGCTTAATAACCTCCCAGCCACCGGCCTCGAGCACCACCTGGTAGGGAACACCGTGTTGCTCGAATACCAGATCAACCGTGCGCCAGTGGTTCAGCTGGCGAGGCGGCAGGATCAAGCCAAAGGGGCTGACATCCTCAAGCGTCACCTTCGTGCGTCGCGCCAGGGGGTGGTCGACCGGCACGATCAGGACCTGCTCGAATGAGAACAGCGGTTTGTACTCGAGATCGCTCTGGCCTTCGACCATCGGACCGACCGCAATGTCGGCGGTATCGGAACGCAGCTTTGCGAGCCCGTCGCGACCGGTCTCGTTGAGAAGCTTGATATGGATGCCGGGATGGCGTTCCTTGAAACAGGATATGAATTCCGGCAGCAGGTAGAGAATGGTGGACTCTCCGGCAACGATCGTCAGCTCACCGCTATCGAGGCGGCCACTCCTGCTTGCGAAGGTCTGCGCCAGATTGTCGATACCCTCCAGCAGGGGTTTGGCAATTTCGTACAACAGTTCGCCGTCTGGCGTGATGCGGATCTGCGGGCCATGGCGTTCGAACACGATCACGTCAAGCTCACGCTCCAACGCCTTGATCTGTAATGAGATAGTCGGCTGGGTAAGGAAGAGTTTCTCTGCCGCGCGCGAGATATTCTTGGTCTCCACAGTCTTGCAGAAGGCGCGCAGTTGCTTCAGTCGATTTTGCTTATAGCTTGGGGGTGAAATACTCATAAACACTCCGTCCTCTCTGGACTACCGATTCTTGCATTTTGCGCCCATCGACTCTTTGGTCGGTGCAAGAGACCGGGATGTCCGGGTCATCGTTGTCGTTGTCGGTACGAATTGTCCAGGACAATCCGCATCTGAGCCTGCCGCTCTGATAAACCCTAGCAGCCAAACAGCGTTAAGTCCGACAGGCTGCGAGCCGAAAAATCACCGGCTTAGGCCTCTGCTTGTCACCGCGCGGATCTTTTCCGCCATTCTCCCATGCCTAAAAAAGCGGCGCCCGAGATGGGCGCCAAAGTAAAATGCAGAGGGGGCAGAGTCCTCTGCGAGGAGGATACCTTAGGGTCTGTCAGTGGCTGGTGAACAGGCCACCGTTGACCGGGATATTGGCGCCTGTCGTATACGCATTCTCTTCGCTGGCTAGCCAAGCCACCGCGTGCGCTATCTCCTCAGGCATGCCCATGCGACGCATCGGGATACTCTCGATGATCGACTGCAGCACGTTTTCTGGCATAGACTCGGTCATCGCCGTCGCGATGTAGCCCGGCGAAACGGTGTTGACCGTAATACCCTTGGCCGCCGTCTCGAGCGCTACCGCCATCGTGAAGCCATGCATGCCGGCCTTGGCAGACGCATAATTTGCTTGTCCGAACTGTCCACGCTGACCGTTCACCGATGCAACATTGATGATGCGGCCCCAGCCTTTCTCCAGCATGTCGTTAATGACATGCCGGGTGACGTGAAACGCGCTGTCCAGGTTGGTCGACATCACCGCCTGCCAGTTCTCTTCGGACATCTTCTTGAGCGTACCGTCGCGGGTGATGCCGGCACAATTGACAAGTATGTCCACTGGACCGAACTCGTCGGTGATTGCGTTCACCGCGCGCTCACAGTCTTCGAAACTCGAGACGTCGATCGGCGCAATTCCGATGGAAAAGCCTTTGTCCCGCTTTCGCTGTTGCCAAGCCTCGGCGGATTCCTTATCCGGCGGGTAATAACCAGCCACGACAACATGACCCAGACCGGCCAGCTCTCGGCAAATAGCGGATCCGATACCGCCGTTTCCGCCAGTGACTAAGGCAACGCGCTTTTTCATCTTATTACTCCGTCTGCTATCTGGTGTTACCGCCGTTTGCGCTTTTGAGTTCGGCAGGGGCACCTCGTGACCTCCGCCTGCCGAACCGGCATTCAGGCCGCCTTCTTTTTTGCTGCCATGACGGTCACCTTTTCGACATTGTCGCTGGTATATTTGACGGCCTCTTCGACCATGCCGCTCAGTTCCTCACGAACCGAAGACATCATCTCGGTGGCATCCCGCAGGTTGCCGAGCATCTTTTCATTGCAGCCCTTAAGCAGCTCCGTCTGCGCAGTCATTGCTTCCTTGTAGTCTTTGGCGGTCGTCAGTACCTCATACTGTTTGGTGGTCGACTCCAGGCAGTCGTTCATAATCTCGGCCTGCTTGGTGGCGAGTTGTTCGAAGGTCTTCAGGTTCAGCTCGCCCAGACGCTTGGCGGAAGCGAAGAAGTCCGCGTTGAACTTGTTTACCATGTCCAGAAATTCGTTTTGCATGTCGGTCTCTCCCGAGTGGTTTAGTGAATTGGTGCAGTGCACCATTGCTGCAGTGCACAATATCGGTCAGCCTTGGGAAATGTCAAGCCCCAAACCGAAAAAAAATTGTGCGGCGCACTATAATGGCACTTAACCTATTGATTTTTTTCTCATTCAAATTATGTCAATCACACCCACTGTAGACCGCCAGCTGGTACACACCCGGCGTATCGAATGCCAGGGATTCCGCCGTGAAGACGGTCTCTGGGACATCGAGGGCACCCTTATCGACACCCGCACCGAGATGATGGAGACCTTTGGAAGGGGCCGAATCGCCCCCGGTGAGCACCTGCACGAGATGTGGCTGCGCATGACCGTGGACGCCGATCTCGTGGTTCAGGCGCTCGATGCCAAGACAAACCAGGCGCCCTACCCTGGCTGCGCGAATTTTCCGGACCGTTTCCACAAACTCGTCGGCCAGCGCATTGAACCGGGCTGGACCGCCAAGGTGCGTCTGGTGCTCGGCGGACGCTGGGGCTGCACTCACCTGCTCGAGATGCTCGGCCCCTTGGCGACCACGGCGGTGCAGACCGTGTATGCCTGGCGCGGAGAGACCCGGGATCATCTGGAAGACAACGTGGCGCCGCCCGCCGACTTCATAAACACCTGCCATGCTCTGGCCGAGGGGACCGACGTGGTGCGCCGTCTCTGGCCGGAGGAGAATGACGACGATGCGGCAGGCTGACAAACGACGTCAACATAGCGTGACCCGCCGAAATAGCTGTGAAATCTGGCTACCTTTCGATTGAAACGCATCGGGACCGCCCCGGCCTCGTGCGCCTGCTCGTAAGCAGCGAGCAACCAGAGACCGCGTCTGGCGTGCAGGCGGTGCGGCGCATTCGATACATTGCCCGCTTCAGTGACCGCGAGGCTGCGCTGATGCATACGCACGAGATACTCAAGCGCCGCCTGCTCGATCTGGATACGCATCTTTACCGCGCACCCCTCGAGCAGGCTGTCGGCGCCATCGAATCGCTCGATCTCGATCATCGACAAACCTATCTCGACGGCGATCTATCGGGAGAGACAACCATGGCCGTTCAGGCGTGGACGTCGAGATACCGCAATCGACACAGCCGCTGGAACCGGTTGTTCGAGGCGCTCGGGTACGTTGGCCTCGGCCTGCTACTGTTCAATCTGTTCTTTCTGTCGCTCGGTTAGCCTGTAAATCTCACCAGCCTGCCAACGGCTGCCTGGGTATATGCTCGACTTGGAGACGGTAGAAGCCCTTGTGAACCCGCTTCCAACAATGACATCGGACGCCGGTATCCGGCCCGAGGACTGGCGTTGGGATTGCCGCAGGCAACCTTGCAGCAAACCGGAAAGCGTTCGATATTATAAGAAGGGCTGTTAGACAGGGGGGGCCGTGAAGCCTATAACCGATCGCCTGAGCACCGTGTTGCTGATACTCCTGCTGGGGATCGGGGACGCCGTGGCAGAACCGTTGTCCCGCGACAGCGCGCGGGAGGTGTTGTGGAGCGACGTCGAGTTCCAGATATCACGATTACGCGAGGAGCTCGGCTTCGAGCGCCTGACGCCGGAGGTTGCGAAAGCCTTGCGCCAGGTACCTCGGGAGCATTTCGTCCCGGAAGACCAGAGGCAATATGCTTATGAAAACCGGCCATTGCCGATCGGTTACGGCCAGACCATCTCCCAGCCGCTGATCGTTGCGATAATGACCGAGTTGCTAGAGATCGCACCGGGCGACCGGGTATTCGAGCTGGGCACAGGCTCCGCTTACCAGGCTGCCGTGCTGGATACCCTCGGCGCCGATGTCTTCAGTATCGAGATCGTCCCAGAACTTGGGCAGTCCGCACGGGAAACGCTCGACCGCCTGGGCCAGGACGATATCAACACGCGTATCGGGGACGGTTACTTCGGTTGGGAAGAAGAGGCGCCCTTTGACGCCATCATCGTCACCGCGGCCAGCGACCATATACCGCCGCCGCTGCTGCGTCAGCTAAAACCCGGCGGTCGCATGCTCATCCCGATCGGGAGCCGCTATCTCACCCAGAAACTGGTGCTGGTCTCGCGCGATGAGCAGGGTGCAATTCGTACACGTGAATTGATGGCCGTTGTCTTTGTTCCGCTCACTGGAGAGCATTGACGTCCGGACAGACGACCGAGTCAGCTCAGCGACGATGCAACAACCAGCCAATGGTGCCCCAGTCGTGGCCGTCGGCCTACTATCCGCTGCGGCGCTCACTTACGAAATATTGCTGATCCGGATCTTCGCCACAGTGCATTGGCATCATCTGGTGGCGACCGCGATCAGTCTCGCGCTGCTCGGATACGGCGCCAGCGGGACCTTTCTCGCACTCTTTGGGCAACGCCTCAAGCACCACTTCGACGCGGCCTTTGTCGGCGGCTCGATGCTGTTCGGCGTCTCCTCGCTCGCCTGCGTCGTAATTGCGCAGCGCCTGCCTTTCGATCCGCTGGCGCTGACATGGGATGGGCAACAGATCCTCTATCTGGCGGGCACGTTTTTGGTACTGGCCCTGCCCTTCTTTGCCGCGGCAAGCTGCATCGGACTGGCCTTGTGGCGTTTCCCCGATCAGATCCCGCGACTGTATGGCTATGACCTGATCGGCGCAGGCTTGGGCGCGGTCGCGCTGATGCTCGCGCTGGCGCTGCTCGCGCCGGCCGATACATTGTTGGCGGTGTGCATAGCCGGTTTGGCCGTCGCGGTCATCACCGCATGGATTCGCGGCTGGCACCCACCCCCGGTGACACTGCTTAGCGTCGTGCTGGCAATGATCGCGGTCTCCTGGGCACGCCCGACGATCGAGCCGGCGGCCTACAAGGACCTGGCGCAGTCGCTGGCAACCGTCGGCGCCAATCTGGATAACGCGTTCAACGGCATCGCCGGAACAGTCAGCGTCGTGCGCAATGATACCGTCCCAACGCGTCATGCGCCGGGATTGAGCCTGCAGTCCGCCGCCATCCCGCCGAGGCAGTTGGCGGTGTTCCTCGATGGCGACGCGGTCGGCACCCTGGTCGAGCCCGGCCAGCAGTCGGATACCGCCGCGTACCTCGGCGACCTCATCTCGGCACTCCCTTATGTGTTGCTCAACGCGCCGCGGGTCGCGGTCCTCAACGCAGCGGTCGGCCTGGCGGTGCAGCAGGCGCTCCATCTCGGCGCTTCCGAGGTCGTCGCCGTCGAACCGAATCCCCAACTCCACACCCTCATCTGTAACGCCTATGCCGAAAGCAACGACGATCTGTGCACACCGCCCCGGGTCTTCTGGCACCTGCAGACCGCACGCTCCTTCTTCGCCGGGAATCCGGAACGCTTCGACCTGATCGCGCTACGCGTCGCTTCGGATCCGACTGGGCTGGACGCGATGAAGAGCGATTTCGATCTGACCCGCGAGGCCATGACCAACTATCTCGCGCACCTGGCACCCGGCGGTTTCGTCGCCATCGAGGGGCCGACGCGATCGCCACCGCGTCTGTCGCTGCGTGTGCTGGCCACGGCGCGTGCGGCATTGCGGCAGGCCGGGGTGCCCAAGCCCGCGATGCACATCGCGATGCTGCGCGGTTGGCAGCGCTTTAACGTGCTGATAGCCAATACGACGCTGTCGGTGGCGCAGCTGACAAGGATTCGGGCATTCGCAGCGTCGCGCGGCTTCGACCTTGTCTGGCTGCCCGAGATGCAGGCAGACGAAGCCAATCGTTTTCAACAGCTAAAGGAGGCCCAGTTTTACCTCGGCGCGGCCGAGCTGTTCGGCGATCGCCGGCCGATATCGGAATTTCATGGCCGCTTCGCGATTCAGCCGGCAGTCGACGATCGCCCTTTTCCATACCGTTTTAGCCGCTGGTCGGAATGGTATCAGGCACTCACCAGCGGTGACCGTGCCGATCTCGCGCAACTCGATACTGGCCTGTATGTCGCAACGGCGACGCTGTCATCGGCCACCCTGATCAGCGCCCTGCTGATCCTGGTCCCGCTGGCCTGGGTGAGGCGTGCCCCGGGGCCGCCGCTCACGACCCGCCTGCAGCTACAGACCATGGCCTACTTTGGCCTGCTCGGCCTGGCCTTCCTGTTCATCGAAATCGCCTGGATCGAACGTCTGCAACGTTTTCTCGGCCACCCTGTCTACGCGACAACCGCCGTACTGGTGGCGTTCCTGGTGTTCGCCGGCCTGGGCAGCCTTTGGTCACAGGGGTACATAGGTCGCACACGCAGGTTGTTGGTCGGGGCGGTGATGGCGATTCTTGTCCTGAGCCTGGCCTACGTCTTCTTTTTGCCGGGCTGGCTGAACGCGCTGGCGGCGATGCCGCTGATCGGGCGGCTCGGCATCGTGGTCGTGCTGATGGCGCCGCTCGCGTTTGCGATGGGTCTGCCTTTTCCGACCGGACTGCGGGCGCTGGGTAAGGACACCGCACGCTTGGTCCCGTGGGCCTGGGGCATCAACGGCTGCATGTCTGTTATCGGCGCCGCAGGTGCCCCCCTGGTAGCCAGTGAAATCGGCTTCACCGGGCTTATCGCGGTAGCGGTGCTCGCCTACTTGACCCTCCCGCTCTTCAACCTGATGGAAAATCGCTGACCGACTGGGCCCTACCGAATCGGTCGGCGTAGTGGAGGAATTGACAAATTTTTAGCCTGCATATTTCACCGTTTTTCGTAACGAGGACGCCGAGACGCCGCTACGGCGGGGTGCACGGAGTGCAAGGTGGTGAAAGCGTAGTCGACGCTACGTCGAACCGCCTGTAACGAGTACGCCCCGTCAGGGCGAGCGTATCGGGGGCCGCAGCAGGAAATCGGTGAGATATGCAGGTTAGCACAGCGCGTATGGCTGACTTGGCTCAGTGGGACGGCGCGACGCTTTCACTATAATAGCCTGGACGTTGCGAACAAAGGGGGGACACGCCATGGGATCCGATACCGAAACAACCATTGTCAGCGCCAGCGCGATTCGCGAATCGCCACTGGGCATCGACCTTAGCGATACACAGTGCCGCGCGCTGGCGGAGATGGCGGGCGCGGTCGGCCTGGAAGCCGGCACCGTGCTGCTCGAGGAGGGGCACGTGGACGAGACGCTGTATGTCGTCTCCAGCGGCAGCCTCGAGGTCATCAAACCCACGGGGGGTGGCGATGCAGTCACGCTGCAGCTGCTGCATGCGGGCGATATGGCGGGTATTCTCGGCTTCGTCGATGGCGTCGCCCACAGTGCCGGCATTCGTGCGCTGACGCGCTGCGAGCTCATCGAGCTGGATCGCAAGGATCTCGAGCACCTTCTCGAACAGGATCCGCAGATTGCCTATCAGGTGATGCGTGCGGTGGTGCGCGCGGCACATCGTATCCTCGGCAAAATGAATGCCCAGTTCGTCGAGATGTCGAACTACATCAGCCACCAGCATGGACGTTACTGATTCGGCATCGGGGGGCGCTCGAAGCGGTATTTGACGATCCGGTCGTTGCCGGAATCGGCCAACCATAGCAGGTCGCCGGCGCTGTCCACGCCCTCGGGCGTTGTAAATACCCCGATACCCTTCCCGCGTTTGCCGCTGCCCAGAACGGCAAGCAGCGCGGGGCGCGGATCGATCACCTTGATAACGTGGTTGTTCTTGTCCGCGGCAAACAAGGTCCCGTCAGGGAGGACATCGAGGTATCGCACGCCGTCGAAGTCATAGGGCACACCCCGGATCTCCTCGACGACTGTAAGGTCCTCCGATAGCAGCAGCAGGCGATCGTTGCCGGCATCCGCCAGCCAGATTCGACCGTCAGGGGCCAGTTCGATGTCATGCGGTGCAGAAAGCCCGTCACGCAGTTCATGCACAACGGCGCCGTTACGGTATGCCACAACATTGTTCGACCAGGCGCCGGCCGCATAGACCAGTCCATTGGGATGGACCAATACACCTTCGGGGCCGGACAAGCGCTCTGCCAGCTGACCGACCAGCTCACCGCGAGTGCCCTGCATACGGTAGATAGCGATGCGGCCATTGTGCGTATCGGCGACATACAATCGGCCATCTGGCGCGACATCGATATCGTGTGTACCGCGCAGCTGCCCTCCACCGAAGGAATCGACTCGTGCCAGCGTCGTGGCATCCAACACGACCACATCCCCACTGCCGACATCTGCGACATACAGATGCCGACCGTCCGCTGACAGCTTCACATCATGTGGATTGGAGAGCGGTGTATCGCTCGCTCGCTCAAACGAGAAGCGCCACCCTGTGCCGCGTTCGCCCAAACAGGGAGCAGCCGCCGCGAGAGCGCCGCACAGCAGCCAGCACGACACCAAGACGCGATTCTTCATTCGCTACGTGCGCTAGATCAATGAGTTATCGGTCGCGGCACTGTCATAACGCTCCAGGATGCGACCCACGTAGTCTTGGGTCTCCGCGTAGGGTGGGACCCCGCCGTGCCGCTCCACCGCCTGTTCGCCCGCATTGTATCCGGCCAGGGCCAATCGGAGATCGCCATCGAAGCGCACCAGCAGCCAGCGCAGATAGGCCATGCCGCCGCGCAGGTTCTGCGCCGGCTCGAAAGGGTCATCGACGCCGAACCGCTTCGCCGTCGCAGGAATCAACTGCATCAGACCCAGGGCACCTTTGTGTGATCGGGCACGGGGATCGAAGTTGGACTCGGCACGCACGACCTCGAGCACCAACGCCGGATCGAGCTCAAATCTGGGCGCCATCTCATAGATCGCAATCGCCAGATCCGCACGCCGCCGGCTGGTCAGCTCGAGGTTGCGCCCACTGCGGTCAAGGCAGGCCAAAGGCTTGGGCTGGACCGACCCCAGACTTGCCATCAGCTTGGCCGGTAGCGGCTCGCCTAGGCGTTCGGCTTGCGCCAACCAGGCGACTGCAAGCCTTTCATCCCGCTGGACGCTTCGGCCCTGCAGGTACAGCAGGCCGAGTTCATACGCAGCAACCGGGTCCCGCCGAGTGGCGGCGGCGCACAGATAGACCAGCGCCCGGTCGGCATCGCGCGCGACCCCTTCACCGTGCAGGTACCGAAGGCCTCTTTCGGTCAACGCGGGCGTCGCATCAGCAGGTGCCGCAGCCACCCCAAGCAGCAGTGCCGCCACCAGCAGCAGACCCGCAAGCGGCGCCGGTCGGGTCTGCGCCTTCGTCGCGAGGGTGTCGAGACGCCGCCATGGCAGGGCGCACGCAGTGGAAGACGGTGACGGCGTGGCTGACACTACGTCGAACCGGCTGTAGCTAGTACGCCCCGTCAGGGCGAATGAATCGCCGCCCGCAGCAGTAAATCGGTGAGATTTGCAGGCTGGGGCGGGTGATCTCAGGAGCAGGCGTATGACCATGTGCGGGGAGGATGCAGAATTTGTACCTTCTGACATTTATACTGAGCAATCAGTAGCATAGTGCGATACCCATGATCCCTCTCCCACCCGAGTGTAAAAAAACGTGACACCTGCAGCCTGCAGGCTGGCAACCTGTCGGACTCAACGCTGTTTGGCTCGCCTGCGATGGTTTAAAGTCCCGCGACGCATGGCCATCAAACCCACGGCGTGAACAAGGTCAATCCGTCTCATTGGCTGCCTTTTCTGCTCGAAGCCGATGCGCGTTATCGACTCACCAGCTGGTTGTTCCTGCGTCTGCTGGCGTTGATCTATCTCGCCGCGTTTTTCTCCACGGCGCTCGAGATCGACGGCCTGGTCGGAGAGCGCGGCATCCTCCCCGCCGGACAGTATCTCGATGCCCTTTTTGGCCGCTTCGGCGAGGTCAGCTGGCTGCGCTTTCCGACCCTGTTCTGGATCGACCACAGCGATGCCGCGCTGCTGTGGACCAGCTACCTGGGTTGCGTGTTCGCCGTGCTGCTGTTCTTCGGCTGGCGTCCCCTGCTAGCCCTGATCGTATTGTTCCTGCTGTACCTCTCGCTGGTCAGGGTCGGTCAGCTGTTCTTCAATTTTCAATGGGAGTACCTGCTGCTGGAGGCCGGCTTTCTGTCGATCTTTCTGGCATCCGGCACCGGCGCCAGCCGGCTGGTGGTATTCCTGTTGCATTGGTTGTTGTTTCGGCTGCGTTTCCTGTCCGGGCTGTCAAAGCTGCTTACCGGAGACCCATCGTGGGCATCGCTGACGACCCTGAATCACTACTTCGAAACCCAGCCACTGCCGCACATGGGCTCGTGGTATGCGCACCAGTTGCCGGACTCGTTGTTGCGTACCGGCACGGGCCTGACCCTGTTGGTCGAGCTCCTGGTACCCTTCTTCATCTTCCTGCCACGCCCGTTTCGCCTGTTCGCGGCGGTTACGACCATTGCAGTCCAGGTGCTGATCATCAGCACCAGCAACCACAACTTCATCAATCTGCTGACTATCGCGCTGTGCCTGTTCCTATTGGATGATCGGGCAATACGCCGCGTCATGCCGCGATGGCCAAGCCGCACCCCGGCGCCCGGCGCGAGATCACCGATCGCCGCAGTCGCGTTGGGTATCGCCGCGCTGCTGATCGTGCCGACCAGCGGTTATGCCATCTACGAGTTGATCGCCGATCAGCGACGCGATACACCGTGGGATCACCCGGCCAACTGGGTACGCGCCTGGGGTCTGGGCAATGCCTATCACATCTTCCCGACCATGCAGACCGAGCGGCACGAGCTGATCATCGAGGGTAGTCAGGACGGCAGGGACTGGCGCCCCTATGAGTTTCGCTACAAGCCCGACAGTCCCGATGACACACCCGCCTTCATCGTACCGCTACACCCACGCCTCGACTGGATGATCTGGTTCGTGCCACCGCAGAATCCCGCCATGCGACCCTGGTTCGAACGCTTCATGTGGCGCCTGCAGCAGAACGAGCCCAGCGTCACCGGGCTGCTCAAGACCAATCCCTACCCCGAGACCGGGCCGCGCTATCTGCGCATCAGGGTCTACCGCTACCGCTTCACGACACCTGGAGAACGCGCACGTACCGGCCGCGTATGGAATGCAGAATACCTTGGCCTGTTTCCTCAGGTACCGCCGCGGATACCTTAGACATGCATATCTCACCGATTTCCTGCTGCGGCCCCCGATACCCTCGCCATGGCGGGGCGTACTCGTTACGAAAAACGGCGCACTGAGATATGCAGGCTAGCGAGGATCATCACCGACCAACGGGGCATTTCGGATCGCTTCACCCAGTCCGGCCTCGACGACGGCCGCGCGCGCCAGCAGGTGCGAGGCGACCGGCAGCGTCGCGAGCAGGAAGCCAAGGATCAGGCCGAGACGCCATGCCCATTCGGCGGTCGGCACCAGCATCCACGCCCCCAGGATCACCAGGGCGATGGCCAGCGTGCCGGCCTTCGTTGCTGCATGCTGACGCGACAGCGCGTCCGGCAGGACGATGACACCCCAGGCCGCGATCACCAGAAGGACCGCGCCGAGCCCAAGCAGCACGCCTGCAACCAGGGTCATGGTTCCTCGCCCTCTGACAGCTCGCCGGTTGACGGCAAACTGGCCGCTCGGTGGACCAGGCGCGCCCAGCCAATCGTCGCGACGAAACCCACCAGTGCCAGGCCGATCGCGACATCAAGAAACACCGTGCGGCCCGTACTCAGCGATGCGGCCACCGCCAGCGCGATCGCCGCTGCCAGGAAGATATCCAGCGCGACGACCCGGTCGGAATGCGTAGGGCCACCGATAATGCGCACGCTCGCCAGCCCGGCGGCGATCACCGCGCCGACCACGAGCAGGCTGATTGCCATATCAGTCAAGCGGTTGCCTCCTTACCGAACAAGATGCGCAGCCCCGGCTCGAATTCCCGCCGGATGCCGTCGACGATCGCATCGGTATCCGATGCGTCGAGCACATGGAGCAACAACTCGTAGCGTTCCATGTCGATGTCGATGGTCGTCGTGCCGGGCGTCAGCGACACCATACTGCCGAGCAATGCGGCACCCCGCGCGCTCAACGGCGCGAAGCGCACCCGCACCAGCGCCACCGGCGGCGGCGCAGCGCCGGGCCACCCGGTCTTGAGGATCACCGCAATAGTTTCAACCCCGGACACAAGAACCGCACGCCCGAAACGCAGCATCAGTATCAACAAGGCCACTGACCGTCTCATCCGCTTACCCCCCGAGTGTCCGTGCCGCGGCCTGCGCATACGCGAGCAGCGGCTGCGGGTTAAGGCTGATCACCAGCGTCACTGCGGCCAGCCCAAGCGTCGCGGCCCAGGCCGGCGCCAACCGGGTATCGCCTGGTGACTGCCAGCCTTCGTCGGGGTGACGTTTCCAGAATGCCTCCATCCAGATCTTCATCATCGAATAAAGGGTCAGCACACTGACCACGAGCGCCACTCCCGTCCAGACATAACGCCCCTGGTCCAGCGCCTCCTGCAACACGATCAGCTTGGCCCAGAACCCCGACAACGGCGGGATACCGACCAAAGAAGATGCCGGCACGAGGAACAGCAGCGCAAGCCCCGGGCGCAATTTGTAAATCCCGCCGATGCGACGCAGGTCGTAACTGCCGGTCAGACGCCAGATCATCGCCGCGATCAGGAAAAGGTTCGCCTTCACGATGATGTGATGCACCGTGTAGAACAGCGTGGCGGCATTACCTGCCTCACCCGAAAGCGCCACGGCCAGTAGAATGTAGCCGATCTGACTGACGATGTGGAAGGCAAGGATCCGCCGCATATCCCAGTGATAGGCCGCCCCTAGCACGCCGAACAACATCGTCGCGGCAGCGATCCAGCCCAGCGCTTCCAGCACGACCTGCGGCGCCGGTGCGAACACATCGCCGACGGTGCGCAGCACCGCATAGACGCCGACCTTGGTCAGCAGACCCGCGAACAGGGCCAGCACTGGTGCCGGCAATGTGTGATAGCTTGCCGGCAACCAGGCGTAGAGTGGAAAGGCACCCGCCTTGATCAGGAAGGCCAGCAACAGCGCCGTCAGCAGTACGACCGTCAGCGCCGGCGTCAGTGCGGATCCGGCCTCGGCAAGGGCAGTAAAGTTCAGATGGCCGGTCGCGGCATAGACCGCACCGACTGCGATCAAAAGCAGCAGCGTACCGAGCAGATTCAGCACCAGGTACTTGAAGCTGGCATCGAGCTGGTCGAGCCGGCCGCCGATCGCGAATAGGCCGAGTGCGCAGATCAGCATCACCTCGAACCAAACATACAGATTGAACAGGTCAGCGGTGCTGAAGGCGCCACCCACCCCAGCGAGCACGCCATGAACCAGCGGCAGCAACAGGGGGTGACGCGGGCCGGGGTCCGCATCGCTGAGCAGGAACAGCAGCGAGGCCGCGCCCATCAGTGCAGTAATCAGCACCAGCGCGGCACCGATCCGGTCAAGGTAGAACTCGATGCCGTAGGGCGCAACCCAGCCGCCGAACGCGGTTCTTGCCGGTTCATCGGCTGCCGCCAATGCGACCAGGGCCATGGCACAGGCCAGGAAGGCCAGCACCCCGGCGAAACTCAGGGCCTGCTGCAGTGCCGGACGACGGCTCGCCAAGGTGGTCAGTACAACCGTGGCAAGCGGCACCAGGACCGGTGTAGCTACCAACGCGCTCATGCTTGGCCCTTCGGTGGCCAGGTTGTATCGCAACCAGGCCTGCTGGCCGGTGGTTTGACCGGATCGTCGGGAACCGGCTCAGCGTAACGCAACGCAGTGGCATCGTCGGTTTGGGCGTCGCGCATCAGCCGCAGCAACAGCACTAGCGAAAAGCACACCAGGGCAAAACCAATCACGATGGCCGTAAGCACCAGCGCCTGCGGCAGCGGGTTGGCCGCATTCTCGAGCACACTGTCACCCAGCGGCACAACGGCCGGCATCGTCGAGCCGAGGCGACCTGCCGTAAACAGCACCAGGTTGGCGGCCGCGCCGAGCACCGCGAGCCCGATGACACAACGAAAGACGTCGCGCGACAGGGCCAGATAGACCCCCGCAGTCACGGTGACAAAGATCGTGAACGCGACCAGGGCCATCATCGCTCGTCCCCCGGCAAGGTCACATCGTCATCGATCGCAAGCAGTGCCAACGCATAACCGGCAAGCGCACCCCACACGCACAGATAAACGCCGAGATCGAAGACCAGCACGGTGGACACCTTCAACTCGGTGAAGATCAGTGGAAGGGTTGCCCACAGGTGGGTCAGGTAGGCCTCGCCGAAGAAAAAGGCGGGTAGGCCCGACAGCCCGGCCAGCAGTACGCCGACCGCGGCCAATCTCAGCGGATCGTGCAACGGCAGGCGATACCGCGCGGCGTCGCTGCCGCGCGCGACGGCCCACAGGATGCTCGCACTAACGGCGATCAGGCCGCCGATAAAACCGCCGCCAGGCTCGTTGTGCCCGCGCAACAGCACCCACACCGAGGCCGCGAGAATAATCACGTACAACGGGCCCGCGGCGGCGTCCAGGATTAAAGTCCGTGACCTCATTGCGAACCGTCCCCGCGGGCGCGTGCCGGCCGCAACGCGTATAAGAGAGGCAGGGCCGCAAGCAGCGACAGCAGCACCACCGTTATCTCACCGAGGGTATCGAGCGCGCGGAAATCGACCAGGATGACATTGACGACGTTGCGGCCATAGGCCTCCGGCACGCTGTTCTCCGCGAAAAATTGTGACAGGGCGGGATCAAAGCTGCCGGCCGTTGCCACCAGTAGCAGAGCGGTGACCACAACACCAAAACCGGCGGCGAGCGCAAACGCCCCCGGCCGCCAGAGCGGTTCGTCGAGACAGCCGGCGCGCTGTTGGCGCTTCAACGCCAACAGCACAGAGGCGACAACGATCACGAACACCGTCTCCACGGTGAACTGCGTGTAGGCGACGTCCGGCGCGCCGGTGAACAGGAACAACAGGCCGCTGCCATAGCCGACAAGGCCGGATGCAAGCAGCAGTACCAGCCGATCGCGCTGCAGGACGGCCGCAACGGCACCGAACACGATCAGCGCGCAAGCCCCGAAAAAACCGATACTCGGCAGGCCGTCGGCGGCCGGCCAGTACAGTTGCGTCCACGCAGCCGCGAATGCCGCCGCCATTGCCACGACAACGGCGCCCACGGCCAATGCAACATAGGCCGGCAGACTGCCGGTCTGCAATCCCCGGGTCGATGTCGCCGCGACACGCGGAATCCAGCGCAGCAGCCTCTCGAACTGCGCGGCCATACCGACGCGCCCGACACGATTCGCGGCGCGCTCCAACAGCGCATGCAGCGGGTCCCAAGTCAGGTAGACGAGTACACCGATCGCAAGGGTGGCGAGCAGCGAGATCAGGACCGGCCCGAATTCCAGCGCGAGGCTGAAGGCGACGGCCTCGGCGTCCGGCGACATCGCGCCGGTCACCTCGGCGATCAGGTCCTGGGCGAAGAATGGGAAAATGCCCAAGGTGATGCCGGCCAGCGCGAGCACCAGCGGCGGCGCGATCATCGCAAGACTGCCCTCGTGTGCATCGCAGGTCTCGTTGACACCCGGGTGACGCCAGAAAACCCGCACCGCGGCGACCCCTGCCACCGCGACCGCAACGGCACCGAAGACGGTATTGGCGACCTTGGCGAAGGCAAACACATCGCCGGCGTTTTTCGCCTCCAAGATTACGTCCTTGACGATGTAGCCAAACGACAGCGGCATGCCCGCCATCGAGGCACCGGCGAGCAACGCGGCGGCTGCGGTCCAGGGCATCGCATGCCGTAGATTGCCCAGTCGATCGATTACCCGGGTGCCGGTGCCATGGTCGATGTTCCCGGCAACGAAGAACAGCGGCGCCTTGTACAGTGCGTGCGCGAGTAGCAGGGCACCGACGGCCACCGTGGCGCCCTCGCCGCGCAGCCCGACCAGGGTCACCAGCGTGCCGAGCGTGGCCACGGTGGACCAGGCGAGAATGCGCTTGAGATCGCGCTCGCGCAGCGCCAGCACCATTCCCCAGGCCGCTGTGATCGAGCCGGCGCCTTTCAGCGCCCATTCCCACAGCGGCCATTCGCCGAAGCCCGGGTCGAGGCGTGCCAACAGATAGACGCCGAGCTTTACCATGGTTGCTGAGTGCAGGTACGCCGATACCGGCGTCGGCGCGGCCATCGCATTTGGCAGCCAAAAGTGGAACGGGAACTGCGCGCTTTTGGTGAAGGCACCGATCAGCGTCAGCACCAGCGCGGCCGTGAGTTGCGGCGTCGCCACCATTGTCGGCAGTACGTCGACGATCTCGCTGATGCGGTAGGTGCCGGCAGCCTGGCCGAGCAGGATGAACCCGGCCAGCATCGCCAACCCGCCGGCGCCCGTGACCATCAGGGCCTGTTGGGCCGACTTGCGGCTTGCGACGCGTTCGTGGTCGAAGCCGACGAGCAGGAAAGACAGGACGCTGGTCGCCTCCCAGAACATGAACAGCACGATCAAGTGATCGGCAGTAACCGTACCGATCATGGCCACCATGAAAAGGCTGAGCAGCACATACAGGCGGCGTTGACCCGGCTGTCCGGCCATGTAGCCCCCCGCGTAGACGAACACCGCCGTGCCAACGCCGGTGATCATCAGCAGCATCAGGGCCGACAGACCGTCGACATTAAACGCGAGGTCTATCCCCAAAGCCGGCACCCAGGACCACTCGACGCGGATCGGCAACTCGAGCAGCGCGAGCTTCCAAAGCACCAGGCCCAGCGCAATGGCCGGTAGCGCAGTAAACAGACCGCGCTCGACCAGACTGATTTTCCCTTGGTCCCCGTTCGCAGCCGCCACCGACTACTCCCTCAAATCCCTTGTCAAACGACCACACCGATCGCTAAATCGATCGGCGCCAGGTCGCTGCGGCGGATGAGAAGGTGTCTTGGTCAGCATAGTACCGAGAGTGTAAACGGGCTTCCGGCCGGTCAAACCTGTCTATCAGCAGGCAATTTCGGAGAGCGTCGATGCGTGCTGTCGGCAAGACCGCGGGCAGGCAACAAGGCCAATGGGAGTATAAACATTAATTTCCACGATCGACTGGTGCCAGGCCAACTGCTTTTGCCGTCCCGACTGGTTCATCGAACTGTAGATACCGGCAGCAGCGGCCGGGGAAGGCCGCCGCTGCGCCAAGGAGGTGTTACTGTGCCAGTATTCCCAAGGTTGCGAATGACTTGTCTTCTGCACTTTGTGATGGGTACGACCCACTGGCCGATACGTCGCCGTTCATGCAGGGCTCGTAGAGAGCGATTTTCTCCCAACTGCTCATCGACGCTGTATCTCCCGCTGCCGCGGTTCCCGGGCCCGCATTGGCCGTCGATAAGGTTGCCAGAGCGATGCTCGCGAATACAACAAGTCCAGCCTTCTTCATCGTCATTTCCTCCGTTTAGGTCTATCGAGTGTTATCGCAGAAAGCGGCGGCGGGCCGAAACCCGCCGCCGTGCAGGTCAAAGGCTCTGCTGCGCCGCGCGGGCCCGCCGGCGGCGAATCCGTTCCCTGGCCTGCGCGTCATTGCGTCGACGCCAGGCCTTCTCGCTTTCGACGGCGAAGAACACCAGCAGGCCTACCATCACAGCCCAGAGCCAAGCAGCGGCATCAATCGGCGCGGTGCCGAACAGCGTGGTCATCGGGCCCCAGTAAGTGAACAGCAGCTGTAATCCAACGACTGCCACGATCGAGGCATAGATCCACCTGTTCCCGCCGAGATTTTGCGGCAGCCACCCGGCTGCCGTGTCTTGACGGACGCTGAGCAGATAGAACACTTGCCCCATGACGAGTGCATTGATCGCTGCAGTGCGCGAGGCCTCGAGCGGCTCACCGCGTTGCAGCTCCCACAAGAACACACCGACAGTCCCGACGATCAGAACGCTCGATACGAGCCCGACGCGCCACAAGAGGAAGCGGTCCAGTATCGGTGTCGAGGCGTTCCTTGGTGGCCGATGCATGATGTCGCGCTCTGGCGGTTCGAAGGCCAAGGTCAAAGCCAGGGTCACCGCGGTCACCATATTCACCCAGAGGATCTGAACCGGTGTGATCGGCAGCGTCAGGCCGAACAGGATGGCGGCCACGATTACGCCAGCCTGTGCCCCGTTAGTCGGCAGAATGAACTGGATCGACTTTCGCAGGTTCTGGTAGACCGTTCGGCCTTCCTTAACGGCCCGCGCGATAGAGGCAAAGTTGTCGTCGGCTAGTACCATCTCGGCAGATTGCTTTGCCACCTCGGTCCCCTTCACCCCCATCGCGGTTCCCACGTCGGCGCGCTTCAAGGCCGGTGCATCGTTCACGCCGTCACCCGTCATGGCGACGAGCTCGCCGCGTGCCTGCAGCGCGGTCACCAGTCGAAGTTTCTGCTCGGGGTTGGTGCGCGCGAAAACGTCGATGTCGACGGCGGCTGCCTGCAGAGCGGCGTCGTCCATGGCGTCGATCTCCGCACCGGTCAGTACATCGCTGCCGTTGCCGATGCCTATCTGGGTGGCGATAGACCGGGCCGTCAACGCATGGTCCCCAGTAATCATCTTCACTCGGACGCCTGCTTCGTGGCATACCGCGACCGCCTCGATTGCCTCGTCGCGAGGGGGATCCATGATGCCGACGACGCCAAGCAGCTGCAGGCCGCTCTCGACGTCGGCATGATCGAGACACTGCTGGCCAGAAATCAGTGTCTTACGTGCCACGGCAAGCGTACGCATACCCTGCGCCGCCAGGCGCTCGATCTCGTCCTCCCAATGCTCAAGATCGACAGTCTGGTGACCGTCAGACGCGCAGCGTGGCAGCAACACCTCCGGAGCACCTTTGACGATCGCCACCGTTTCACTGTCGCCGCCATGAAGCGTAGCCATGTAGCGGTAGGCTGGATCGAACGGAATCACGTTGTACCGTGGCGCCCGTGCGCGCACCGCAGCCGGATCGATGTTGGCGCGAGCGGCCAGGGTAACCAGGGCGCCCTCTGTTGGATCGCCTTCGATCTGCCACCTGCCGCTGCGCTCAACCAGCGAGGCGTCGTTACACAGCAGCGCCGCCTCCGCTAGGCCGGCTACCTTTTCAGTGTTGCCTGTCTCGGCAGTCAGCTCACCCTCCGGGTCGTAGCCAGTGCCTTTTACTATCACACGACTACCCGGTGTGACGACGGCCTGGACCATCATCTCGTTTCGCGTCAACGTGCCGGTCTTATCCGAACAGATCGTCGTCACGGCGCCGAGGGTCTCAACCGCGGGCAGGCGACGAATGATCGCCTTGTGTTTCGCCATGCGCTGCACGCCGATTGCAAGTGTGATGGTTACTATCGCCGGTAGCCCCTCGGGTATCGCGGCAACGGCCAGCCCCACGGTCGCCATGAAGAGATCGACCATACTGTGGCCGGGGATGTCCGGCGTTAGCATGCCAAAAGCGAAAGTGGCCCCGGCGATAACCAATATTGCAGCAGTCAACCAGCGACCGAACTGGTCCATCTGCTTGGTCAGTGGCGTCTCCAGCGTCTGGACATCGGTCAGCATCGCGTTGATTCGCCCAAGCTCGGTGGCTTCCGCCGTCTCCACGACCAGGCCTGTGGCCTGCCCGCCGGTCACGTAGGTGCCCGAATACGCCATGCACTTGCGATCGCCCAGTAGTGCATCGTCAGCGACTTCAAGTTCAGCCTTGGAGGCTGGCACCGATTCGCCGGTCAGCATTGCCTCGTCGATCTGCAGACGCGTTGCCTGCACCAGGCGAAGGTCAGCCGGGACCTTGTCGCCGGCCTCGAGCAGAACAATATCGCCGGGGACGAGTTCTTCCGCCGGTACCGACAGGCGCTGCCCGTGTCGCAGAATCGCCGCGGTTGGCGACAGCATGTTACGCACGGCCTCTAGTGCGCGCTCGGCCTTGCCCTCCTGCAGGAACCCAACAATCGCATTGATCACGACAACACCGATGATTACCGCAGTATCTACCCACATCGACAACAGGCCGGTTACCGCAGCAGCAGCGAGAAGGACATAGACCAGGACGTTGTTGAACTGAAGCATCAAGCGAACCAGCGGGCTGCGCCTTTTGGGAGGCTCAAGCCGGTTGGGTCCATGCTCTTGTAGTCGCCTGCTGGCCTCGTCTTCGCTCAGCCCGTCGTTTCCGACCCCGAGCACGCGCATGCACGCATCGACGCTCATGCCATGCCAGGGCGTTGCCCCGCTTGGGGTTTCTTGATCGCTCATTTGTGTACCTCTCAAAAAGCGTTGGGGGCATCTTCTGGATGCCCGGTGCTGCGAAGGATAGATCTGGGGTTGGCGACGCGGAACTCGTTTTGTGCGCGTTCTTAATCAGAATATTGCGAACCATTGCAGGCCCAGGGAAATATTCCGGTCGCCGTTGCCCGGCGTTATTGCCGGGCCTGTTTCAAGAGGCTTGGCTCCGTCGTGGACGTTGAAGGATCACCAACCCTCAGACGCCAACCTATCGATCGTATTTCATAGACCGAAGAGGCAAGGCGCTTGACGCAGTTCAAGCTGCATATTTCGGCACTTTGCTTGCTATCCGATTGGCTATTTCATGCTGCCACCCTGCGACCACAACTCAGGTTGGCCGGCACCGCGACATCCATCATTCGCGGGCTATCCAATTGCAGCCCATTCATCAGCTCGATGTACGCGTTGCGACTGCGGACCTGCAGGCGGGGATTGAACCGGCGTTCCTCGCCGATGGTGCTGACCGTCATGCCGTTGTAATCATGGGCCGGGTAGACCTGGGTGCTGTCGGGGAGGCACAGCAGGCGTTCAAAGAGACTGTCATACTGTGCGCCTGGGTCACCATTCTGGAAATCGGTCCGGCCTGTGCCCCGAATCAGCAAAGTGTCGCCGGTGAAGACACGCTCCGCTCCGTTATCACGCAACAGGAAGCTGCAGGAGTCGTCAGTGTGACCCGGTGTATACAAAGTTCGCAGCGTCAGTCCATCGGCTCGAATCAACTCACCATCCCCTAACTTGAGCGACACGCACTCGGCCCGGCTTTGTGCGCCCATCGCAGTCAATGCGCCGGAGTGTGCTGCCAGTTCGCCCAGCGCCGTGACGTGATCGGCATGAATGTGTGTGTCTACCGCCAGAACCAGCTTGAGATCGAGTTCCTCGATCAGCTTAAGATACTGGGACGTATGTTCATGCACGGGATCGATCAGAATGGCCTCGCCGCCAGTGCGCTCGGCAAGCAGATAGGTGTAGGTGGACGATTCACGATCGAAGAGTTGTCGAAATATCATGATTGCTTACTCATTGGTTGTTGCATTCAAGGCTTTAGTCGGACACGCCCTGGGTACACGGCGCGGGTCGATTCCAGGGCATACGGGCCAACAATTGCGCCATGCCGCACCAGTTGGTCAGGCCGGCGGCCAGGAGCCCGATGCCGACCAGACCAGCGGCGGCGAAGAACAGCTCGTGCAGCGTGAAGCCCAGAACCATCTTCAGCACCAACAGGATGCCGACTGCGATCTGCACTTGACGCATCAGATTCAGTGACGCACCGCAGCGGCGAATCGGCAGTCTGGCCTCTTCCCAGGCCTTGGCACCACCCTCGAGCAGCACCAGATTGGTGAGACCTGTGGCGTTTAGCTGGTCGGCGGCCTTTTCAGCGCGTGCCCCGCTGAGGCAGGTCAGGTACAGCGGTTCTTCTCGTCCCAGTTTTGGATCGTCAACGGTAGCTGCCAATGCCGCGGTGCTGAGACCGGACAGCGGCAGAGAGCGGGCGCCCGGGATGTGGCCAGCCTTGAATTCCTCCGGCTCACGGACATCGATCAACGCCACCGGCTGCAACAGGCGGCGGGTCTGCAGTTCGAAAGGAGAAACCGTCTTGTGCGTCATCACTGATACCTCTTTACTGCGGGTAACGCCCTTGTGGGCTTCAGGTCAGGATGAGGATGAATGACTCCGAGAACAATGCGAATTCAGAGAACCGATCGCTCGGTTTTTTCGAACCCAAAGTTTCCAGGACAGGAAAAATCTCGATGCAGGGGACGATAGAGGTAACCTGACGACAATGGCGCCGTGGGTAAGGCCCGACGTATCGCAAACGCAGGACCGCTACGTTCTACGGCGCAAACCCCTAGCGCAAGAAGAATCCACGCGCCTGCAGAAACTCGCGCATGTGCTCACGCTTCTTGCCCTGCATCGCAGAGGCTACGGCCTGGCTCCAGTCGCTGAGCTTTACGTTGGCCCCGCGCGCTGCATAGTAGGCCGCCATCTGCGCGTCGTAACCGGCCATGTCGGTCGCCGGCACATCGCGGTATTCGTCCTCGTGCAGTACGAACTCGACCGGCATGCGAGTCTTGACCTCGTTCGCCTGATCGGGCCAACCGAGACACATGCCGAAAACAGGAACGACCAGCGGCGGCAGTCGCAGCTGGTCGACCAGCACCTGGGGATCGTTGCGGATACCGCCGATATACACGCCGCCGAGTCCCTGGGACTCTGCTGCCAAAAGCACATTTTGCGCCATCAGACCGACGTCGACCACGGCCGCCAGGGCATGCTCGGTGAACCCCTCCAGCGCGCCTTTCCCGGCGCGCTGACACGCGGCGTCGATGCGACGCAGGTCCGCACAGAACACCAGAAACTCCGCCGCCTGTTCGATCCATGGCTGCCCGCCGGCCGCCGCGGCAATGGCCGCCCTGGCAGACGGACGGGTCACCTGCACAACCGAATAGGCCTGAATGAAGCTCGAGGTCGCAGCGGCCTGGCCGCACCGAATCAGCGCCCGCAGCTGGCCCTCTTCGAGCGGCCTCGGCAGAAAACGCCGCACCGAGCGGTGGTTGAGCTGCAGCTGTTGGGTAGGTGTCAGGTTCATCGGTTCGGTAGGTTCGCTCCGTTAGGCAAGGGCCCGCCGGGACATCATCCGGTCCCAAGCGAAGAACGCAACAAACGCCGCGAGACCGGCCCAGTGCAAAATCGGCTCACCCGGATACAGCAGGCACAGGGCCAGGATGGCCAGGATGATCCGCGCCACGACACCGTGGTCAGTCTCCAAGTGTCCCTGAAACGCGGCCGCAAAGGCGTATAGCCCGACCAGGGTGAAGAAGAAGATCTCCAGCGCGATCGTCCAGTCACCATAAAGGAACGGGGTATAGGCAAACAGGACCGGCATAATGTACAGCCCCTTGGCCAGTTTCCACGACGTGAAACCGGTGCGGATCTGGTTGGTTCCGGCTATCGCCGCGGCGGCAAAGGCCGTCAGGCAGACCGGTGGCGTGACATTGCTGTCTTGGCTGAGCCAAAAGATGATCATGTGCGCCGACAGCAGAATTCCCAGCACCAGCGTCGGATTGAGCATCTGCTCATAAAGGCCGGTAACCAGCGAAGGATCGATTCCCCGCAGCGCATCGAGGATACCGCGTGCGTCCTCGCTGGACATGCTCTGACCGAGCAGTGCCAGTTTGTCCGGCGCCGCCAGCATGACCATGGCGCTGGCGGCCTCCGGCAGTGCCTGACCTGCAGCTATGAGGTCGACCAGTTGCGCATCGGCGATCAGATTGTAGAGGGCCGGTGCCGACAGCGTCGCCAACACGATATACGCCGCAGTCACCGGCAGGCCCATGCCGAGTACCAGCGAGGCCAGTGCGACCAGAACCAGTGCGATCACCAAGTTGCCGCCCGCCCACTGCTGAATCATCAGCGACAGGGTGTTGCCGACCCCCGTCATCGCGATTACATTCACCACCAGACCGACCGCGACCAGCAACAGGCCGGTGGTGATCATATTGCGACTGCCCAGCGCCAGGGCATCGACGATGGCCCGCAATCCCATCCGGCGTGGCGTCAGCCAACTCGAACCGATCACCGTGAGGATGGCCACACCGGCGGCATAGGTCGGCGTAAACCCGGACACCAGCATCACGATCAACCCGGTGATCGGCAATACGAACACCACCCCGCCTTCCTTCATTATCTGCAGGAAGCTGGTGTGCTCAACCTGCTCCACGATAGTGAACCCGAGACGCTTTGCCTCGATCCTTACGAAGAATGCGACCGAGAGAAAATACAGCAGCGCGGGGAGAAATGAGACCACGACGATGTGCGTGTAGGGGATCTGGGTGTAACTGGCCATGACAAACGCGCCGGCGCCCATGATGGGCGGCATCAGCTGGCCACCGGTACTCGAGGCCGCCTCGACGCCCGCGGCAAAGCGCGCCGGGAACCCGGCGCGCTTCATCATCGGTATCGTAATCACCCCGGTCGAGACCGTGTTCGCAATCGACGATCCGGAGATCGTCCCCGTCAGCCCGGACGACACCACGGCCACCAGCCCTGGTCCGCCCACCACCCGCCCGGCCACGACACGGGCCATCGCAATGACGAAGTCTCCCGCCCCCGAGCGCAGCAGGAAGGCGCCGAACAGGATGAACATGAATACGAACGACACCGAGATCTGCGAGATACTTCCGAACAGCGCATCGTCTCCGTAGATGCTGCGAAACAGCAGGGTCTCGGTACTCAATCCGGCAAACTTGAAGATATTGTCCAGCCAGCCGCCCCAGCCGACGACATAGGTCAACGAGACCACGATCAGTGTCGGGATAACCAGTCCAGTCGTGCGGCGGGTGAGCTCGATCGCTGCGATGATCGTGACCACCGCCAACCCCTGCTCGAAGGCTGTCATATAGACACCCCGAGCGTAAATGGCGTCTTCAGACCCGACGACCGACAGGGTCGCGACCATGAAGACGACGGCCAGGCACAGATCGACCAGCAACCAGCCGCGCGACGCGGCCATGCGGGTGCTGCGTACGGGGGGGTACAGCAGCATCGCGAGGATGCCCAGGCCAACGAAATGCAGCGTGCTCTGCCACTGGGTGGAGAACAGGGTCGTGAAGTTCATCACCAGGTGGAGCACGGCGATCAGTGCGCCCAGCCAGTACACAGCCTTCAGCAACCACGGCTGGTCGCGCAGGCCGAGGGTCATCGTCCCCGAATCACCCAGGGGGGGAGTCTCGCTCATGGAGAAAGAAACGGCCGCACTTCGGCGGCCGTTATTTCCATCACTGGGCTATCAGGTGCGCCGGTATCTCCAGACCGGCCTCTTTGTAGTACCGGGCTGCACCCGGGTGCAGCGGCATTGGCAGGCCGGCAATCGCCTTCTCCAGCGACATTGCCTTGGTCGCCTTGTGGATCGCCTGCAGGAAACCGAGGTTCTCATAGATCGTCTTGGTGATCATGTAGACATCCTCCTCCGGAGCATCGGCCCGAACCGCGAGGAAGTTGGGTTGGGCGATGGTCGTAATGTCTGCCGTCTGGCCCGGATAAGTACCGGCCGGAATGGTGTATGGCGTCCAAAGACCCAGACCGCCGTCGGCCTTGGCGGCCTGCTCTGGGGAGAACGACAACAGCCGCACATCGTCACCTCGCGCCGCCAACAGCTTGGTCACCGCACCGACCGGCACACCGGCCGGGGTACCGATCAGGTCCGCCTTGCCATCCTGCATTGCGCTGGCCAGCGCCCCATACCCGCCGTAGAACAACTCGAACTCCTTATCGATGTCGACGCCGAGGTTGGCGAAAACGGTACGACTCGAACCCAGCGATCCTGAGTTCTTTTTACCAAAACCCGCGACACTGCTGACTTCGGCGACATCCGCAATCGTGCCGGTCTTGGCGTATTCGGCCTTGACCACGAAATGTTCGACGTTCTGCCACAGCATGCTCACCGAGCGCAAACCAGTCTGCGGGCCTTCTTTCGCTAGCGGCCCGGTGCCTTTCCACGCGTAGGATCCATACAGGCCCTGCAGGATGGCAAACTGACTCTCGTTATCGCGCAGCAGCTTGATGTTCTCGCCCGATCCGGCCGAGTTGATCGCCGACATATTGATCTTGTCTTTCGGCTGCAGCTTGACCTTGACCAGTGTCGACAGCGCGACGCCGACCGGGTAATAAGTGCCGCCGGTGCTGGCGGTCGCCAGCAAGTAATCACCCGCTGCATGCACCTGCAGCGAAGATGCAGTACTCAGCACCGCCAGCGCGATGACGGCCATACCTCTCTTGAATGCGTAGATCATCTCTCTCTCCTCCAATTTTATGCTTTTCTAGGTGGGCGAAAGACTTGCCCAGGACAGATTCTAAAATAAGGTTCGGTCGCCCAATATGCGGAATAAACAAGGGAAATCGCAGGGCACGTGGACTGCGCGTCGCCTGGTCGGGCTCAGCCTGCGTCGTCGTAAGGGCATTTCTCGCGTCTGCAGCGCCCGTAGATGATCAGGGCGTGATCAACGATCGAGAAACCCTTCTTCGCCGCAATGTCCTGCTGCGCCTTTTCGATGGTCTCATCGAGAAACTCCTCGACTCTGCCGCACTGCTCGCACACGATATGATCGTGATGGTGGCCGCGATCGAGTTCGAAGACCGCCTGGCCGCCTTCGAAGTGGTGTCGCTCGGCGAGGCCCGCATTGACGAACTGGGTAAGCACCCGGTAGACGGTGGCGAGGCCGATTTCCTCTCCCCGCTCGAGCAGCGCACGATAGACGTCTTCGGCGGTCATGTGTCGCGATTCGCTGGATTCGAGGATCTCGAGAATCTTGACCCGCGGCAACGTGACCTTCAGACCCGCCTTGCGAATTTCCTGATTCTCCACCCTGACCTCCGATGCATGGTATTCTTCGCCGCGATTTTACGAATCTCTGCGAGCTGCAAACTAGCCCAGGAACGGTATCTGTTCGCGCATGCACAAGCTTCTCATTTTCATCGGCGCAGTCGCAACTCTGGCCCTGACCGGCTGCAGCACCGTCAGCGATTCGACCCCAGACCCGTTGCCAAATACTGGCCTGGTCTACCGGCCTATCATCCAGCAGGGCAACGTGGTGAGCCAGGAGCAGGTCAACGAGCTGCTACCCGGGATGAGCAAGCGGCAGGTCAAGTTTCTTCTCGGCACCCCGATGCTGAGCGACGTTTTTAATGCCGACCGCTGGGATTACGTGTACACCATCGGCAGAGGCAGCACGCCGAGTGAAATCAGACGTGTGACAGTGCTCTTTGAAGACGACCGCCTGGTGCGTATCACCGGGGATCTGCGCCCGCAGCCACTTGATGAGCGTGCAGAGAAGAAGCAAGAGATCCTGGTCAGCGTGCCGAACTATGTCCCCGAGAGACAATCCCTCTGGCGTCGGGCGCTCATCGCCCTTGGGCTTAAACCGGCAGACGACTGATGCACGGCAGAAATGGACTGACCGGACATTACCCGCCCTGGGTCTCCTGTAGCGCCGGCGCACCCTTCTTCATGGCCTTGCCCTCGGCGGCCCGCTTTTTGCGCGCAGCCTTCGGGTCGGCGATCAACGGCCGGTAAATCTCAACGCGATCCCCGTCGTTCAGTGAGGCCGTCAGCGCTGACGCCTTGCCGAAGATGCCGACCTTGTTGGTCGCGAGATCAATCTCGGGAAAACGCGCCAACAGGCCGGATTCATGGATCACCGCTTCGACGGTCGCATCGGCCGGCACCTGCAGTTGCTCGAGGACCTGTTCATCCGGCTTGGCAAACACCACCTCCACGGTGATCTTCGGCTCAGTCATGATAGATCTCGCGTGCGCGCTCCACGAAAGATGCAACCAATGAGTTGGCAATCTGGTGAAACACCTTGCCGAAAGCGGCGTTGATCAGTCGGCCGGAGAACTCGAACTCCATCATCAACGACACCTTGCAGGCGTCGTCGCGAAGTTGGGTGAACCGCCATTCGCCATGCAGCTGCTTGAACGGCCCCTCGCGCAACGCAATTTCCATGCGGTGCGGCGGATCAATCGCATTGCACGTCGAGAACGCCTGGGTAATGCCAAGGCGCGATACCTCGATCCTGCCGCATACTTCGTTCTCACTGCTCGATACCATTTTGGAGTCACTACACCAAGGCAGAAACTCCTTGTAGCGTTCGACATCCGCGACGAGGTCGAACATCTGCTGGGCAGAGAACGGAACCAATGCAGATTTCTCGATCTTCGCCAATTAGCGCTCCCGACCCAACTCGCAAAAAATTTCACCATGGAAGGATCTGCCCACTAAAACACCCCGATGGAGTTGAGAAAAACGATGGCGATTCCCAATGGGGATACATAGCGGATTACAAACCACCAGGCATCGAACAGGCGCTGACGGCTGATCGCGAGTTCCTCGAGTGCCATCCGGCGGCCGGCTCCATAGGCGACGAACAGCGCGATCAAAAGGCCACCCAGCGGCAGCATGATATTGGAGGCAAGGAAATCCTTTAGGTCAAACAGCGTCTTGCCGAACAGCTGGTACTCCTCGCCGGACCAGTAGTTGAACGACAGGACAGACCCAATGCCGAGGAACCAGGCAAGCGCACCGACCAGGATGGCCGCAACGCTCCGCCGCCATTGGCGACTCTCGACCAGCCATGCCACCGCCGGCTCGGCGATCGAGATTGACGACGACCAAGCAGCGAATACCAGCAGGAGAAAAAAGACCGTACCAAACCACTGACCGCCGGGCATATTGCCAAAGGCGATCGGCAGGGTCTGAAAGATAAGACCAGGGCCGGCGGAAGGCTCCAAGCCACTCGCAAAGACGATCGGAAAAATCGCCAGACCGGCCAATAGCGCGACGACGGTGTCCGCGAGCGCAATGGTGATAGTCGCGCCGGTGATCGAGGCGTGCTCGGGGACATAGGCACCGTAGGCCATGATGGCCCCCATCCCCAGACTCAGCGTGAAGAAGGCGTGCCCCATCGCGACCAGCAGCGGCTCGCCGCTAAAGCTGCACTGCAGATCCTCGGCCGGGCCAGTGCACAATTGGAAGACGCGCGAGAAGTCGGTGTTGAACAGAAAATCAAGGCCGCGCGCGAAATCGCCCTCGACGGCGGCGTAAGCGACCATGACTACCAGCATGACGAACAGTAGGGGCATCAAGATGATCACCGCCCGCTCAAGCCCGTAGCGCACCCCGCGCGCCACGACAACGATCGTCATCAGCAGGAATACCGAATGCCAGACCATCAGCTGCCACGGTGAACCCACCAAGTCTCCAAACAGACTCGCCGCACCTTCGGCGCTGACCTGGTTCAGACCACCACTCGCGGTCTGGAACACATAGGCCAGCGCCCAGCCTGCGATTACGCTGTAAAAGGACAGAATAAGGAAACCGGCGACCACCCCGGAATAACCGATAACGCTCCAGGCCGGAGACGCACCCTCCTCGCGTGCGAGGGTCCGCATGGTGATGATCGGGCTCGCCCGGCCGCGTCGTCCCAGCAGGATCTCGGCCATCATGATCGGGATGCCGATCAGGGCGATGCACGCCAAATAAACTGCTACGAAGGCACCGCCGCCATACTCGCCAGTGATGTATGGAAACTTCCAGATATTGCCCAGACCCACCGCCGAGCCCACGGCCGCCATGATAAATACAGCCCTGGACGACCACATGCCTTGCATGGAGACCTGCTGATTGCTCATGAATATCCCTTGCAGGGCCTAGCCTGGAAATCTCACCAGCCGGCCAACGGCCGCCTGGTAAGCAGTTGAACTTGCAGCGGCATGAGCCCACATATCTCCACCTCGCAAAATGACAACCTTGTTCGCCGCTGGCCTATCGCGGTCCTGACGGTGAGATGTCCAGGCTAAGTCGCAGCCTCGTCCGGTCATTCTCCCGAATAGGTGGAGTACAAACAAGGCGGCCCCCTGCCCGACTCGGGCTCCGTGCTACACTCGCGTAGCATGGTGAATAAGGCGAAAAAATCCACAGCGACTGGCGGCGCCACCATTGCTCTGAACAAGAAGGCGAGGCACGAATACTTCATCGAGGATCGTTATGAGGCCGGGATCTCGCTCGAGGGCTGGGAAGTCAAGAGCCTGCGCGCCGGCAAGATCAATCTCACCGAGGCCTATGTGACCGTCAAGGGCAGCGAGGCCTTTCTTTTCGGCGCCACGATCTCGCCCCTGCCGACTGCGTCCACCCACATCAAACCCGATCCAATGCGCACGCGCAAACTGCTGCTGCATCGCAATGAGCTCAATAAATTGATCGGCCTGACCGAGCGCAAGGGCTATACCCTGGTCCCGCTCGCGATGTACTGGAAACGCGGCCGCGCAAAGCTCGAAATTGGGCTGGCCAAGGGCAAGAAGCTGCACGATAAGCGTGCCGATGAAAAAGAGCGTGACTGGCAGCGTGAGAAACAACGCATCTTCAAGACCGGTTGAGTGGTACACTTTTTTTAGGAACTCTTACGGCCCTAGCGTGTCACTCTTATAGTTCGGTAGGATTCTTCAGGACTGGCGGCAACTTGCCGTTGCGGCTGAGGCAATTAGCTTGCTATTACCAAGGGTATCCCGAAGAACGATGTTGCTTGGGGACACAACAGGGACGATCGGAATTAGGGTTGTATTGACCTGAAGACTTGGGGGCGACACGGCATTCGACGTGGATTGCGAAACCCGAGGTGCATGCCGAGGTGCGAATACCCTCGTAAATCCATTCGCAAACTTATAGTTGCCAACGACGACAACTACGCACTCGCCGCTTAATACCCGGTAGGGTGCCGTCTGACTGGAGCCGTGCTTGTGCGTCCAGCGTCCCTCGGGACACTCAGGCGTCATATCTCACAAGATCGCGATGACGCATGTCTGGGGCCGACTCGCTAAAACCTAACCGGAATCGCCGTACTGTATGCCCTGTCGGTCGGGCGGCACTCGGTTAAAAAAAATTGATCCGACTAAGCATGTAGAGCCGAAGGCAGAGGATTTGCGGACGCGGGTTCGACTCCCGCCGCCTCCACCAATAATTTCTTTATTTTTCATAGGACCTATGCTGCTTTTATAAAGCATCACTTTAATAAAAGAGCCGCCGAGTGTGATTGTGCATGCGGGAATCACACTCCGCCGCTCCAAGCGCCTGAAATCCCAGCTCTAATCGCCGCTCATCGCCCTCTCCCGCTTTTCTGAGTTCATCGTAGCCTCTCGTGACCACGCTGCCCCGCTCTCCGGTGAACTTTCGTCTTACGACGCCGATTTGGGGGTACAAATGGGGGTATGAAATGAGCACAGCCGAAAATACCCCCAAGCAGTCACCACGACGACATTTGGCTGTCAGCTACGGACTTTAACTAAGACCATGTCGGCACACCAGTCAGCTTGCCGAGCTTGCGTCAGCCAAGCGCGTCGAGACCTTTCTGATCGACGATATTGAGCAGCTTCAGCGATGGACCGTTAGGTTGTTTTTTACCCTGCTCCCATTTCTGAACGGTAGACGGGCTGGTGTTCAAGAATGCGGCGAACACAGCCTGGCTCGCTTTATAGCGCAGCCGCAGCTTCTTGATCTGCCCGGCACTGTAGTGTTTGACAGGTGGCAGACACAAGGCGTCGAACTCACGCATTGTGGTCGCATCCATAGCGCCCGCCTTGTGCAAGCCTTTTGCCGTCTCGTGCATAGCATGCAGGATGGTCTTATTCGTCATCTGTCATTACCTCGATCAGTTCTTTCGCCCCAAGCGCTTTGTCTATCCGCACGTCTCCGTAATTGAGCAGTTCGTCCGCCAATCGCCGAAGCACCTTCAGTTCGGTATCGGAAATGTTGGCGCGCACACTCTTGGCGAAGCCATAGACGAAGAACACGTGATGGCCCTGCTTGAACGCGAGCAGAGTCCGTACACTTCCGCTCTTGCCTCTTCCAGGCAGCGCCACGCGTTTCTTGAACACGTACCCGCCCAGATTGGCATCGACCAAGCCACGCCGCATCTCATCGACTGCCGCACGAAGGCTGGCGTCGTTTAGCCCTTCCTTGGCGGCCCAGCGATGGACCCACTTGGTCTTGAAAATACGCATCGTATTGGCACAAAGTGTAGCACTTAGTGCCATATCTGTACCAAAGATCCTCTTTCGACAGCTGGAGTGAAGACTTGGTCAATCGGTTTGTGGAGTACTCGCCCACGAGGCGCCGATTACCATCTCATCTCCTATCGGTTCATAGCAGATCATACGGGGGGTATTTTTAGGGGCATAATCGGCATTTCGCATTTTAAGCCATTGATTTATAAGGCAATGTGATTGTCGCCGCCTCCACCAATTTTTAGAACGTAACCTATTGATTAAAAAAGCATTTTTGAGTTCAATTTCCGATCTGCCGAAGATTCGGCCTGATTTATCCGCGTTTTCGTAGGTTTCAGGTCCGGGGCCAGCGAAATCCTATTACCTGCATCTCTCGCATCCTAGCTTCCCCCTATCAACTCAGTCTGGGGGTATTTTTGGGGGTACTTTCGCGACCTCATCAAAAATACCCCAATCCGATGCTGGAAGCCGGCTGGCGATCGCCCGCCGACCAGAGTGCAGCGGCGAATTTTGTTGTTTTGTGTCGGTAGTTATTGACTATTACCGGCATTTCACAACACCATGGCCACATGGCCACTTCGCATCACAAACATTCTGGATCTCGCCGCAGAGCGCGGACTCATTCGACCACGCGATCTGACTGAGCGAGGGCTACCCACTATTGCCCTCACGCGGCTGGTGCGGCAAGGACGGCTCCAGCGCGTCGCACGTGGCCTGTACGCACTTCCGGATCGACCGGTCTCGGAACACAACGCCCTGGCCGAGGTAGCGCGCAAACACCCGCAAGCCATCGTCTGCCTGCTGTCGGCGCTGCGCTTCCACGGCCTCACGACACAGTCGCCGTTCGAGGTCTGGCTGGCCATCGCCAACAAGGCACGTGCGCCGAAGATGGACTACCCTCCGCTGCGCATCGTGCGCTTTTCGGGCGTCGCACTGACGCGCGGCGTCGAGGACCATGTCATCGATGGCGTGCCGGTGCGCGTGACCAGTGTCGCCCGCACAGTGGCTGACTGCTTCAAGTTCCGTAACAAGATCGGCCTCGATGTCGCACTCGAGGCGCTACAGGAGGCCTGGCGTGCCAAACGCGCCAGCATGGACGAGCTCTGGCGCTACGCCACGCTCTGCCGGGTGGCCAACGTGATGCGCCCTTACATGGAAAGCCTGTCATGACAAAACATCAGGATGAATGTTTTGCACAGCAAAGCTGCCCGAAGGGTGGCGCACAGGGATGTGCGCCATGAACGGCCGAAACCCCGCGGCTTCCGTGCGGGCCCGCCTGCTCAACCGCGCGCGCGAGACCCGGCAGGACTTCAATCTCATCCTGACCCGCTATGCCCTCGAACGCCTACTGTACCGGCTCAGCATCTCCCCCTACGCCGATCAGTTCCTGTTGAAAGGGGCACTGCTGTTCGACCTGTGGTTCGACGTTCCGCATCGACCGACGCGTGACGCCGATTTCCTGGGTCTTGGCTCGGCCGAGTTGCCGCACCTCGAAACTATCTTCAGAGATATCTGCAGGGTGGACACCAGGGACGGGGTGACGTTTCGACCAGACACCGTCCAGGCAGCCGAGATTCGCAAGGATGCCAACTACGCCGGCGTCCGTGTCACCTTGCTCGGCCTGATCGATGGTGCGCGTTGCCCGGTCCAAATCGACATCGGTTTCGGCGACGCCGTAACACCCGGGCCCGTGGAGGTCCGGTACCCCGTGATGCTCCCGGATTTCCAGGCGCCGAAGTTGCAAGTCTATCCGCGCTATACGGTTGTGGCGGAAAAGCTGGAGGCAATCGCCGCGCTCGGTATCGCCAACAGCCGAATGAAAGACTTTTTCGATCTCTGGATACTGTCGCGCTACACGGAGTTCGACGGTGACACCCTGCGACGCGCGATCCGGGCGACCTTCGTTCGCCGCAAGACGACGTTGCCCGCGGACATCCCCTTCGGCCTGACCGACGACTTCGCACGAGACACGCACAAGCAGACGCAGTGGCAGGCATTTCTGGGAAAGAACAGGCTCGAAGCGCTGGAACTTGAGGTGATCGTGGCAGCGCTTCGGGGTTTTCTGCTACCGCCCGTCGCCGCAGCGAACGCTGACATCTACTTCCCGAAACTCTGGCCGGCTGGTGGCCCCTGGGCTCCAGCGGCGGGCTGAAAAAGGGAACTGGCTCGATGTCAAGCGAATCCGATGAGTTGACAAGGTTACGAGCCGAAAACGCGCGCCTGATCGCCCTGCTGGAATCGCATGGCATAGCCTGGCGGCACCCGCCAACACCCACGACCGCATCAACTCCTCAAGCAACCGCGCCATCCAGTCTCTCGGCAGCGGAAAAGGTCGCGTTGTTTCGGCGCCTATTCCGGGGACGCACCGATGTGCATCCGGTGCGCTGGGAAAGTGCGACCACTGGTAAGTCGGGCTATTCCCCGGCGTGCGCCAACGAGTGGCGCCCCGGTATCTGCGAGAAGCCACGGATCAAATGCGCCAACTGCGGCAATCGTTCGTTGATACCCGTATCGGATGCGGTCATCTACAGCCACCTTGCCGGTGAGAAGACGATCGGCGTCTACCCTCTCCTGCAGGACGACACCTGCCATTTTCTCGCCGTCGATTTAGACAAGGCCGAATGGCGCGAAGACGCCAAAGCCTTCGTTCAATCCTGCCGTGAGTTGGATGTGCCTGTTTCACTGGAGATATCACGCTCTGGCAATGGCGCGCACGCCTGGATCTTCTTCACGACAGCGGTGCCGGCGCGCGATGCCAGACGCCTGGGAACGGCCATCATCAGTCACACCTGCGGTCGTACCCGGCAACTCAGCCTGACCTCGTATGACCGACTGTTTCCAAACCAGGACACCATGCCCAAGGGCGGCTTCGGCAACCTGATTGCCCTGCCCCTTCAGAAGAAACCCCGCGACGCCGGCCACAGCGTTTTCGTCGATGACAATCTGCGTATCTACCCTGACCAATGGGCATTCTTGACTTCGGTCGAGCCGATGTCGCGGATGGATATCGAAGCCGCGATTCTGCGTGCCACCGGCCCTACGCACCCACTCGATGTCACGTTTATCGACGAAGAGGACCTGGCAACGCCTTGGAAACGTCCGGCCCCCGACAAAACAACGCTTACTGAACCATTACCTCAGTCCCTGACTATCACCTTGGCGAACCTCGTCTATTTCGATAAGTCGCAACTGACTCAACCGTTGACCAACCGGCTGATTCGCCTCGCGGCCTTTCAAAACCCGGAGTTCTACCGGGCACAGGCCATGCGCCTATCAGTTTGGGACAAGCCCCGGGTCATCGGCTGTGCTGAGAACTTCCCCCAACACATCGGCCTTCCGCGCGGTTGCCTGGACGCTGCACAGGAACTGCTTCGAGGCAATGGCATCCGCTGCGACATACATGACGAACGAATAGACGGCACGCCTGTCGACGTGGAGTTCGCCGGAACCTTGCGACCAGACCAGCAAGATGCCGTTGCCGCCATGCTGCACCACGATGTTGGCGTACTCTGCGCACCGACCGCGTTCGGCAAGACCGTCACAGGGGCCGCGATCATTGCGCGTCGCCGCGTCAACACACTTATCCTGGTGCATCGAACTGAACTGCTCAGGCAATGGCAGGAACGCTTGAATGCGTTCCTCGGCATCGAAAAAGGGGTCGTCGGCACCATCGCTGGTGGTAGGCGCAAACCTACGGGCAAGATCGACATCGCCGTGATGCAGTCGCTTTCACGCAAGGGCGAGGTTGATCCGCTGGTCTAGGACTACGGTCAGGTTATCGTGGACGAGTGCCATCATGTCGGCGCAGTCTCGTTCGACGCCATCCTCAAGCGCGTCAAAGCACGTTACGTCCTAGGACTCACTGCAACACCGATCCGAAGGGACGGCCAACAGCCAATCATCTTCATGCAATGTGGGCCGATTCGACATACCGCGGCACCTCCGGCCGACGCGCCGCATGATCTCGAGGTAATTCCGCGAACCCTTTCCCAACCAACACCGATACCAGACGACATCGGGATTCAGGACATATTCCGAACCTTGGCTGAAGACCAAGATCGAACAGCCGCGATTGCCGATGAGGCACAACGCACCGTCGACGACGGTCGCAAGGTACTGGTGCTGACAGAGCGCACCGATCATCTCGAAAATATCAGGCGCTTGCTGGAAGAAAACGAACTGACACCTTTCGTGCTGCATGGGCGCATGTCGAAAAAGCAGCGTGCGAATCTGATCGCCGAACTGGATGCGCTGCCGCCCGACTCGCCGCGGATCCTGCTCGCGACCGGGCGACTCGTTGGGGAAGGCTTCGACCATCCCCCGCTCGATACATTGATCCTGGCCATGCCGGTATCCTGGAAAGGCACATTGCAACAGTACGCCGGCCGCTTGCATCGGGAACACGCCGACAAGACCGACGTTCGCATCATCGATTTCGTCGACACCTGCCATCCCGCATTGCTCCGAATGTGGGAGAAACGCCAGCGCGGCTACCGCGCGATGGGATACCGCATCGCGGAACCCACGGCTTGAATGTATACGCAAATTGCGTAGACTTAACCAACGAAACTGGTTTCCTGGAAATCCCTTTGTTCACGCGCCTCCTCGGCGACTACCTGACCGACGAGAGCTACCGCGAATTGCAGCGCGCGTGCTGGAGAACCCGGAAATGGGTGATCTAATGCCCGGCACCGGCGGGTTTCGCAAGGTTGGTTGGGAAGACGCCCTTCGCAGCAAAGGCAAGCGCAGTGGACTAAGGGTCATTCATTACTACCTGTCGGCCGATCACCAGATTTGGTTTTTCACGCTTTATGACAAGGATGAAGCCGCCGACCTGACAGCGTAATAGAAGAAGGTATTGAAGAAGGCTATCCAGGCCGAATTGGCGGCCAGGAGACGAAGTTCATGAAGCAAAAGCGCAAGTTGTTCGATGAACTGATGGAAGGCGTCGATGCCATGCAGGAACAACGCGAGGGAAAGATCACCCTGCGTTCGCATGAGATCGAGGACCTACCCCCGCTCGAAGTGGACGCGGATCTCATCCGCGACACACGTGAACGTATGCGTGTCTCGCGCGCCGTGTTTGCCCGCCGCCTGCGCGTATCGACACGTACCTTGGAAAACTGGGAGCAAGGGCGGGCGCGGCCCAATGCCCAAGCCGCTGCTTTGATACTGATGGTGAGGAAGTTTCCCGATACACTGGTGAAACTCAGCGAGTTGGGCAACTGGGCGGCATGAACGTAAGGAGCCGACCAAAGGACCACTCCTGGGGACGACGGCAGGCCAGAATGGCTATCTCAAGCTCACAATTCCTAACAGGTGCAATTGGGGGTATTTGCGGGGGCACAATCGGCATTTCGCATTTTAAGCCATTGTTTTAAAAGGCAATGTGATTGTCGCCGCCTCCACCAATTTTTTCCTTATTACTCAATTAATTAAACCCGATTCCTAAAACCGCGCAGAAGTTGTTTTTAGCTCGGTGTGATTCCCACTCTCGCAGTTTCAGCCAATCAAACGTAGAGGCCCTCGCGGTGGCATTTACGTTTGTTGGAAACGGTGCGGACGAGTAGCCGCGTTTCGGGATCGGCGGGGCGGATCCACGGGGGCGGCGCGACGTAGCGACAACCGCCGGGCCAACACGGGCCCCTCCTCGCCATCAGCCGGCATGCGGACGGGCCACCGCTTCGCCGGCCAGAACAACGCCTATCTAGCCATCACAGGCCGCTCACATTCCGCTGCCGTGACCGTCACCGTTACCTCTAGCCCGAGGAACGCGCCGACATCGCCAGCAAAGCTGCCGGAGACCGGCATCGTCTGCGAGATATGGCGCGCCATCGCCACCGGGATCAGGTTGAAACCGCCAACGCTGCGGTTGGTCGGATCGAAGGTGATCCAGCCGGCGCCGGGCACATAGACCTCCGCCCAGGCATGCGTCGAACCGGCGCCGGCCGAGCCGCGCATATCGAGATCGGGATCGTAGAGATAACCCGAGACGATGCGCGCGCCGAAACCGAGGCTGCGCACGGCATCGACGAACAACACCGCGAAATCGCGGCACGAGCCGCTGCGGCGCGCCAGCGTCTCATCGGGCGACTGCGCACCTTCGTCCTCCCGCGTCTCGTAAGCGATCTGCGCGGCGACGCCAGCACTTATGTCCTTCAGGAGCGACAGCGTGTCGGTCCGCGCCGCCCGGGCCCGGGTCGGCGACGAAACCCTGCGCCCATTCGCGCACTCGCCCGGCGCTGTCGAGATAGGCCTGCAGGCGCAGCGCACCGAGATCGGTCATCTCGTCCTCGCTCAGTAAGAACGGGAAGCGCTGGGCCGAGGCGGCGATGTCGAAGACCGGCCAGCGATCGACGTCGAGCGATAACGTCGCGGCGCTGTCGATCATCAGTGTGTCGGACGGTTCAGAGAAACTGGCGGTCGCCACGCTGTTGCCGGCGACGTCATGCGCCCAAGTCACGACGGCGGCGGGCACAATCGCCAGCTCGTGCTCGTACAGCCGCAGCGCATGGCTCTCGCGCGGCCGCAGCATAAGCCGGTGCGGGCCGAACGCCGTCGGGGTGCGGTAGCGATAGATCGTGTGGTGGTGGATCGTCAGCACGGACATGGGCTGCCTCCGCCGAGGAGGTTAGCACGAATGCCGTAGCCGCGACCGGCGGTGGGTCGGACGCCGTCGTACCTCCTCAGGCTTAGCCGACCGGCGCCGTCGTAAGGTTTCCCATTCAAGCGACTGGCGAGAACCAGGGCTTTCTGGCATTAGCCAAGTGCAGCGAGACCTTTTGGTCGGCGTTGTTGAGCAGCTTCAGCGATAGGCCGTTAGTCCGTTCGGGTGTCTTTTACCCCGCGCCCATTTCTGCGCGGTCGACGGTAGCCCTCCCAGCGCTGGATCGATCAGCGCTTCAAAACGCAACCTCGAAGGGATTGATAACTTCGATGCCGCAGTTTTCAAAGTCGACGACATTCCGGGTCGCCACCGCCAGATGGTTAAGGCGAGCAATTGCGGCGATCTGCCCATCGGGCACGCTCATCGGAAGTCCGAGTTCCTTGCGATCGCCCATCAGCTCACCGTAGACGCGGGCTGCGGATTCATCGTAGGCAAGCGCACGCCGGTCGAAGGCCAGGGCGACGAATCGTTCGAATCGCTCTCGGAGCCCTGATCGGCGTTTGCCATCAGGCAAGATACGCAGGCCGTAAGCGATCTCGCCGATGGTAATCGCAGAAACGTAAAGCCTCTCTGAGTCCTGAGCGTTCAGCCAGGCCACGACGGTTTCCGCCGGCCGCGTCTTCATCACCTCTGAAACGACATTCGTGTCCAGCAGGATCATTCGGTCAGGTCCAGGGGCTCGTGCGGTGTCCTTTCAGGCAACGGCAGATCGACACCGTGCTCCGGGCCAAAGATACGAAGCGCGAGATCGCCGAGGCAGTCCGGCGCACTGACCGCATCTTTGAGAATGCGACGCACCTCTTCTTCCATCGACACCCCATGCTTTGCGGCACGAATCCGCAAGCGCGACAGCGTCTCGCCGTCGAGTTTTCTGACACTCAAGCCAGCCATGATGGACTCCAAACTAGACCAAACTGATAGAAATGCTAGCACTTGCACGCATTGCCCACCAGTGCTAGCAGTCACCGCGTTTCGAAGCATTGCGAGCACCGAAGAACCGATAAAATCGGTCTGATTTCGGGCAGTTAATCAACCAAATCGATTTGGGGGTATCTGTGGGGGCATAATCGGCATTTCGCATTTTAAGCCTCTGATTTAAAAGGCAATGTGATTGTCGCCGCCTCCACCTACTTTTCTCTATTTATCAGTTAATTATACGCGATTTCTAGAACTGCACAGAAGTTTGTTTTTAGCTCAATGTGATTCCCAATAAGGAGTCTGGCTTCGCGGGCTCAAGTGACTGAAATCATTCGTCTTGACCGCGAGACCTGCCACCCATCTGATCGGCAGGCCAATGGTTGCCACTTATCGGCATCCTGCCGCAGCCATGGGCGCACATTACCCCAACGACATAGATCTGGGGGTACTTTTGGGGGCATGAAATGAGCACGGCCGAAAATACCCCCAGCGCACCTCAAATCCATTCAGAGTGTCCTTTACCTATCAGCGAAAACTATTGGTAAAGAGCACGAGTTCTGTGTTGCCACTCTAGACAACATAAGAAAGCGTTGTCATAATTGACAACATGAAAGCCCGGCTCATCCACCGCTTCAAGAACATCACGCCGAAAGGCGACACCATTGAAGCAGTCATCTGGAAGGTACCAAATCCCGTCAAACCATCAGAACACTCTTACAAGTATCGAATGGTCTACATCGTAAACGGTAACCGCGTGGTCGGATTCGAAAATGAGCGCGGCAAGGGCGATCACTGCCACCTTGACGGGATTGAGCGGAATTACAACTTCACGACCGTTGAACAGTTGATGGCCGACTTCATCGCCGAGATCGAAAAACGGAGGAAGCAATGAAAAGAGTGCTCACAATCACCCTGTCATCCGACTGGAAAGCGAACCTGGAGAAAGCAGCAGCAACGATGCAGCGCGGGATTACATCAGGCAAATATCAAGGCGAGGTGTTGAATTTCGAATCACCAGCTGTACTGTTCGGCAAACTGACGGAACGCCGTTGGAACCTAGTACGTGAACTTCAGCGAGCTGATGGAGCGATCGGAGTACGGGAGGTCGCCAGACGGGTAGAGCGCGATGTGCGTCGGGTACATGACGATCTGATGGTATTGCTCGAGTTGGGTCTGATCGAGCGGACGGATAATGAGTTGATTACTTGTCCATTCAGCGATATCCACGTCGATATGCACGTGAGGGCGGCATGAGCACTGATGCGCTGGAGCGATCTGACGCGTGACGAGCACCGCCTGAGCGATAAAATCGGTTTGATTTCAGTCAGTTAATCAACCAAATCCATTTTGGGGTATCTGTGGGGGGCATAATCGGCATTTCGCATTTTAAGCCGTTGATTGACAAGGCAATGTGATTGTCGCCGCCTCCACCAATTTTATTTTATTTGTCATAGGGTTATGCTGCTTTTATAGAACATCGCATTAACCTAAAAACCGCCGAGTATGATTCCGCATGCGGGACTCACGCTCCGCCGATCCAAGCGACTGAAATCGTAGTTTTATTTCCCGCCCCTAGCGCTCTGCCGCTTTTCTGAGTTTATCGTAGCCTCTCATGGCCACATTGCCCCGCTCACCGGTGAACCTTGTCCCTGCCACACCCAATTGGGGGTGCAAATGGGGGTATGAAATGAGCACGACTGAAATACCCCCAGCACGTCCCGAATCCATCGAAATCTCCTTCACCTATCAACGAAAACATTGGTTAAGAAAGGCCAACCCTAAGCCCACCTCCGCTGAAATAAAATGTGCTGTGCGACGCCACGACGCAGCGATTTTTTTCGTCCCGTGTGCCTCCATGCCTACAAAACGTGCAGGTAGTGTGGGTTGGTGTTGTCCGGAGTGGTTTGTTGGCGTTCTTCTGCCAAGTTAGAGGTGTCGGTATCAGGGCTGTCGGCAATGTCGAGGCGAACCACTGAAACGATGCCAGAGTGGTCCGCAATCCGGGCATTTCAGGACGGTCACTGACTAATCAGCTCGGCCGCCAAGACAAATTGCGGCACAGGGTCGGCTAACTGGCGCTTTCACTCATGAACTGCCGCTAGCCAAGCACCCGGCGACCGGCAGCTCGATGCGCATTGCGGACCTACGCCCCGCAAGTCATCGCGTCCGAACTCGACCCGGGATGGGTGAAAATTACACAGTAGGATTCGCGCAAGAACCCACTTGAATTAGCACCTTGGTAGTACATATTCGGTCGCTAGAATTTCCAGTCGACCACGATCTGTCTACTTGCCTTAATCGAAATATCCTCGTCTTGTTATCCGCCGGGGCAAGCACCTTTTCGTGCTTACAGGGTCAGCCTTGCATGTCTGCAGTCCCGTAGCCACACATTGCCACCACGACCGCATGTTCCCGGTGATCATCAACCAGGGCAATCGCCTGGCCGTCCTGCTCGATCCCATCGACCGTTACGCTCACCACGCCGCTGTTTTCACCCTCGCCCGCCTGGGTTTGCGCGATGGCGATGTGATAGACCGTCTCTCGGTAGCGGTAGTGGATTTTCAACCCGTCCCAATGCGCCGGCAAACAGGGTGCGATATGCAGCCTGTCCGTTTCCAGCTGCAGGCCGAGCAGCGACTCGAGGATCAGCCGGTACATCCAACCTGCCGAGCCCGTGTACCAGGTCCAGCCGCCGCGCCCGGTGTGGGGCGCGACCGCGTAGACGTCGGCCGCCATCACATAGGGTTCCACCTTGTAGGTAGCGCTTGCCTCCTGTGATTTGGAATGGTTGGCCGGGTTGATCATGGTTGTCAGTTCCCAGGCCCGCCTGTTGTCGCCCAGGGCCGCGAACGCCATGGCCGCCCAGATGGCGCCATGGGTGTACTGGCCGCCGTTCTCGCGCACGCCCGGCACGTAGCCCTTGATGTAGCCGGGGTCCATGTCCGACTGGTCGAAAGGGGGATCGAGCAACTGGATGAGGGCATGCTCACGGCGCACCAGGTGTTTATCCACCGCATCCATCGCCATGCGTACGCGATCGGTATCGCCAGCCCCGGACAATACGGCCCAGCTTTGCGAGATCGAGTCGATCCGGCATTCGCTGTTGCCCGCGGCACCCAGCGGTGTGCCGTCATCGAACCAGGCGCGACGATACCAGGCGCCATCCCAGCCGTGCTGTTCCAGACTTTGGCCCAGGCGCTTGCCTTCGACCACACAGAATTCGGCGAAATCTTCATCGCCGTGCCGGCGCGCAAGCACTGCGAACTGGCGCAACACCTCGACACAGGAAGAAACCCAGCCACACGCTTTCTCCCTTGCCCCGGATGCCGACCCGGTTCATGCCGTCGTTCCAGTCGCCGGAGCCGATCAACGGCAGGCCATGTTCGCCAAAAACGAGGCCGTGCCGGATGGCCTGCACGCAGTGCTGGTACAGCGTCGCCGTGGCCTCGGATCTACCGGGCAGGTCGTAATAGGATTCGTCCTCTGGATCGAGCGGGCGCCCGTCCAGGAAGGCAAGGGGTTCATCCAGCACACCGGTGTCGCCGGTGCTGAGCACATAGCGACAGGCTGCCAGTGGCAGCCACAGGTAGTCATCGGAACAATGCGTGCGCACGCCCCGGCCGGAGGGCGGATGCCACCAGTGCTGGACATCCCCTTCCGGGAACTGACGGCCTGCGCACAACAGCAGTTGGGCGCGCAGCAGGCGCGGCTCGCTGTGCACCAGCGCCATGGCGTCCTGCAACTGGTCGCGGAAACCGAAAGCGCCACCCGACTGGTAGTAACCGCTGCGCGCCCAAAGCCGGCAGGCCAAAGTCTGGTACAGCAGCCAGCCGTTTGCCAGCACATTCAGCGACTGGTCGGGCGTCTCGACCTGCACCGCGCCGAGGGTGTGGTTCCAGTACTGCCAGACCGCTTCCAGGGCCCGCCGCGCGGCGTCGGCGCCACGCAATCGATGCACCAACTGATGGGCATCGTCGCCGCCAGGCACCCCGCCCAGACCGAGCCGGAAAGTGATCTCGCGTTGCTGCCCGTCCGCCAGATCAAAGCCCACCTGGATCGCGGCACAGGGGTCCAGACCGCTGCCCAGACGCCCTGACAGGTGGGTACGCATCATCGCCGCCGGATGCTCCAGGCTGCCGTTGCGGCCAATGAATTCAGCGCGGTCGCAGCTGACGGTCCGACTCGTATCATCCACGTCGAAGAAGGCGACCCGGTCGGGAAACTCCGTGTTGTAGCGGTTACGCGCATAGATCGCACCGCTGTAGGGGTCGACTTCGCTGGTCACATGCATGGCCGACTTCGGCCTCAGATCACCCAGCACCCATTCCACATAGCCCGTCGCGGAAAGCCGGCGCGGCCGACCGGATGAGTTGCGCACTTTGAGCACGGAAAACTTGACCGCCGCATCCTGGCGCCACATAGACCCACAACTCGGATTGGATGCCACCTTCGGCATGTTCGAACACGCTGTAACCAAAGCCGTGCCGGCTGACGTATGGCGTCGCGCCGCGACTGGGTAAAGGCGTGGGCGACCAGAACTGGCCGCTCTCCTCGTCGCGCAGATAAAAGGCCTCTCCGCTGGCATCGGATACCGGGTCGTTGTGCCAGGGAGTGAGCCGGAACTCGTGGGCGTTCTCGCCCCAGGTGTAGGCCTGGCCACTCTCCGAGATAACGCTGCCGAACTGGGAATTGGCCAGGACGTTCACCCAGGGTGCGGGCGTGGTCTGGCCCGGCGTCGTGGTGATGACATACTCACGCCCGTCCGGGGTGAAGCCGCCGATCCCATTGGACAGGATCAGATCTCGCGGCGGCAGTTCGAAGTCGGCGGGCACATCTGCCTGGCGGGGCCGAACGGGAACCAGGCGCGGCACGCGCGCGCGCGGCGGACCGGCACGGTCGATCTGTTCCGCCAGGGTCCCCCGGCTATCACTGAGGACGACGCGGGCGACCGTCTGGAACAGCGTCCGGTCTTCCTCGGAGATCTGCTCTGCCGAGCGCACGAAGATGCCGCCCGGACGGTCTATCACCTGGGCCTCCAGGCCCACGGCGACCAGCCCCAGGATCTGGTCCTGAAGCACCTGCCGGTAACCGGCGCGATCCTCGTTCCAGATCACCAGGTCCACCGCCAATCCCTTCAGGCGCCAGTAGGCATGGGCCTGGATGAGCTGGCGCACCAGTTCGATATTGACCAGGTCACCGATGCGCAACAGGACGATGGGCAGGTCACCGGATATGGCATAGCCCCATAGCCCGGATTGTCCGCGCCGGTTACGCATGAGAACACTGGTTTCGGCGCGCAGCGCAGCATTGGCGAAAATCACCGAGTTGGCCAGACGCCCATACAGTTGCGCATCTGCTTCCGTTGCGTTGATCTGGCGCAGCACCACCTGCGCGTGGGTCCAGGCCAACTCGAAGACACGGTCGGCGAGGCGCTGATCCCGGTACTTTTCGATCAGGCCCAGGACCGCGTCGCGGCTGTCGCCGACGCCGTAAACCAGGTCCACGCTGACCGACTGATCCGGCTCAAGCGTGATCTGACTGCGGATAGCCGCCACCGGATCCAGCACCGAGCCCTGGCTGGCGGACAGCGCCACGCCGGCATCCATCGCCCGCGGCGCTGCGGCGCTGCGGCCCCGGCCGATGAAGCGCTCACGGTCGGTCTCATAGGTAAACTCACCGACCTGCGCGTCGTGCACGGACATCAGGTGAAACATCCATGGCACCGGCTCGTCGCGCGAGCGGGGGCGGCGCGTGCACAGGATCGCCCGGTGCGTTTCGAGAATCTCGGTTTGCACGAACAGATTGCTGAACGCCGGATGCAGCGCGTCTGCCGCAGCGGGCGCCAGCACCACCTCCGCATAACTCGTCACCTCGATCGTGCGGCTTGCAGCAGCGCGGTTGGTGATGCGCACGCGGCGCAATTCGATGTCGTCTTCCGGAGACACGACGATTTCGGTATGGGTATCGTAATCGCCATCGCGACGACGATATTCCGCACGGCCTTCCGAGAAGATTGCTTCATAACCCTCCCCGCGCTGCAAAGTGGGCTGATATGCGGTGTTCCAGGCCGCGCTGCTCTCGCCCTCGATGGATACATCGCGCAGGTAGCAGAATGTACCCCAGGAATCCCGGGTGCCGTCTTCGCGCCAGCGCGTCACGGCCAGATCATTCCAGCGGCTGTAACCGCCACCGGCGTTGGTGAGCATCACGTGATAGCGGCCATTGGACAGCAGCTGCACCTCGGGGACCGGCGTATCGGGACTGCTCAGCACGCGTATCGGTATCTGCGGGCTGTGCGCGCCCGACTCGATGGCGCTGACTTCAGCACTGTGGACATATAAGGCGGAGGACCTCGGTATCCGCTCTTGCAACAAAAGCAGCGTCGCCTGCAAAAGCGGGTCGGATGCGAAACGCTTCTGCATCGGTCGGTCGAGCATCAGCCAGGCCAGGGCAAGCAGGCTCATGCCCTGGTGATGGGCCATGTAGGAGCGCAACAGTGCATGCGATTCGCCGCGACGCTGGCGTGCCGGCGTATAGTCGATCGCTTCGTGAAAGCCGAACTGCCCTTCCGCCCCGGCGGCAGAAAGGCGTTGCAGGTTGAGACAGGCCGCCTCCGGCGTCACCATCAGGGCGAGTGCCGAGGCATAGGGCGCAACCACCATGTCATCGACCAGCCCGCGCTTCAGCCCCAGGCCGGGCACACCGAACGCGCGATACTGATAGTTCAGGTGTACGTCCACCGTGTTGTAACCGGACTCGGACATCCCCCAAGGCACGTCGCGCTGCTGGCCGTACTGGATCTGCCGCGCCACCGCCGCCTTGGCGGTCTGATCAAGCAGTGTGTGCTCATAGGTCGGCATCACCAGTTGCGGCATCAGGTACTCGAACATCGAGCCGCTCCAGGAAAGCAGAATCGGCTGACCGCCGGCGCTGGTCAGCAGGCGTCCCAGCGCAAACCAGCTCTCCTGTGGCAGCTGCCCCTGGGCGATGGCGACGAAAACGCTCAAGCGGGCCTCCGAGGCCAGCAGGTCGTAGTAACTCGCGTCGCGGCGCCGCTCGTCGACGTTGTAGCCGATGGAGAGCAGGCGTGATTGCCTGTCGTAAAGAAAGCCATACTCCATGTCCGCGAATTCGCCGGCCTGAAGGGCCAGGCCTTGGATGGCCGTGATTCGGGCCTGAGCGCGTTCGCTGCCGAGCTCGATCTGCCGGCGCAGCTCGGCCAACCACGCCGCCTGCGCCGGCGTTGTATCCGCTTCGCTTAGATCTGCGAGCGCGGTGGATAGCGCTACATCCAACCCGGCCAGCGCGCGTAGAGTCGGAATCGAATCGATCGTGGGCAGGATGTCGAGGCCGTCATGCGACTCTGCTGTCGCGGTCCATGGCGCGAGAAAGCTCAGCTCGTCGCGAGCGGCCAGGCATTGCTGTGCAAGCGCCGCTGACCACCAGGCCAACCTGGCTCTCCGGGTCGGCACCCAGATCAACGGCAAGCGCCTCCGCGGATCCGTGCCAGTTGGTCTAGCAGGCACTGCGCCGCCGAAAGCGTCGCGGGCCGCACTTTGCGCCCGGCCTCAAGGGTGTCGCGGAATTCAATCAGCCTGTCCGGGGCCACATCGGCTGCCTCCTCCGCCAGGATCTCCAGGGTGTCGCGCAGGCCATCCAGCCAGCGTGGCTCAAGGATTGGGCGATCGAGCAGCGCAGTCAGGCCCGGGCGCAGGGTCAACAGATGGCCCGCCAGGTTGCCGCTGTCGACAGTCGAGACGTATATGGGGTGCAGCGGCTGCAGCGTTTGCGTGTCGTACCAGTTATAGAAGTGACCCCGGTGACGCTCCAGCCCTGCCATCGTCTCAAAGGTATGGGCCGTGCGTTCGACCAGTAGCCCTGCCGGGATGTAGCCGAAGTCGTAGGCGGACAGATTGGCGAGCAATGCCAGCCCTATGTTGGTCGGTGAGGTGCGATGGGCCAACGCGGCATCGCGGTCCTCCTGGTAGTTGTCCGGCGGCAACCAATGGTCTTCCGGGCCGACGAAGGTATCGAAAAACGCCCAGGTCTTGCGCGCGATCCTGGCAAGAAAACGGGTCTGCTCGGTTGTCAACCGTGCTTCGCGATCGGCCAGCGGCAGACTGATCCACCAGGTGATCGCAGGTGACGCAAGCCACAGGACGAGAAACGGACCGGCCACGATAAGCGCGGCCGGATTGGTCGCCAGCAAAAAGATGGCCGTGCCAATGGCCAGCATGGGGGCAAATCCCATGTCGCGGAACGAGGCTTCGAGGTCGTTGCTGCGGTGCCTTCCCTGGACGTCGGTCGCTCCCGGCGTCCTGCCTCCCGCGACACTAGTCCGTCCCTGGGCGTCGGACGGGGTCCATTCCAGCAGGCGTTGCTGCGTCACCAGCAGGCGAGCAAGCGTGCGCAGGATCGCGTCGATGCTGTAGAACGCTTCATGCGGCAGCGTCACCAGGAAAAACACTGCCTGGATGGCGCGCTGGCCGGCGGCACTGGCCACGGCGGCAAAATGCTGGCCCAGCCGCATGTCGCCCGGTTTGCGCAACACATCCGGCAGGGTGGCCAGCAGCGGGGGAATCAGCAAAACGCCGAGCACCACCAGGGTCCAGAACCAGGGCGATGAAAACACCGTCCAGCCCAGCAGCAACAGCAAGGTCAACGCCGCCGGTACCAGGCTGCGGCGCAGATTGTCGAACAGCTTCCAGCGCGACAACGCCGAGAGCGGATTGTCCAAGCGCCGCCCACCGGGACCAGGTGCCCGCGGCAATAGCCAGCCGGCGAGTTGCCAATCACCGCGGATCCAGCGATAGCGCCGTTTGACATCGGCGTCGTAACGGGCCGGGTACTCCTCGTACAACTGCACGTCGCTCAACAGTCCGGCGCGCGCATAACAGCCTTCCAGAAGGTCATGGCTGAGGATCCGGTTGTCGGGGAAACGTCCCTTCAACGACTGCTCGAACGCATCGACATCATAGATGCCCTTGCCGATGAACGAGCCTTCCTGAAACGCGTCCTGGTAGACGTCAGAGACAGCGCGGGTATATGGGTCGATGCCCGGCTCACCACCGTGCAGGCGCGCATAGCGCGACTGACTGCTGCCGGGCAGGATCACGCTGACACGCGGCTGCAGGATACCGTAGCCCACACGGACACGCTGCAGCGCCGCGTCGTAGACCGGGCGATTCAGCGGGTGCGCCATGGTCGCGACAAACTGGCGTGCGGCATCACGTGGCAATTGCGTATCCGTGTCCAGGGTGATCACGTATTTCACACCGGCCAATATCTCGGTCGCGCCGACGACAAGAGAAAAGCCGTCGTGCCTGCCCTCGCGCAGCAGCAGGTTCAGGTCCGCAAGCTTGCCGCGTTTGCGCTCGTACCCCATCCAGATGCAGTCGTGCGGGTTCCAGCGGCGCGGGCGATGGAACAGGAAAGAAGCGATCATGGTCGCCATCCGCGTACTGCGCGTTAAGGGCCTCGATCCGCTCCTGGGCCAACTCCAGCAGTTCGGCATCACTGTCCAGCACTTCCTCGGCCGCGTCGGCGAAGTCGGTCAACAGCCCGAAGTGCAGGTTTGTGTCGCGATTGGCCAAAAATCTGACTTCCAATGCCTCCACCAGGCTATCGACGTCGCGCCGGCCGGTGAGCATGCTCGGGATTACCACCAGGGCCCGCGATTGCACAGGTATACCCGTGGAAAAGTCCATACGTGGCAATGGATGGGGTGACGCCAGCAGAGTCACCAAGCCGTTCAAGAGCGCCACTGCGAGCTGGCCGGTGACCAACAGCGCAGAGGATGCCCAGCGGCACCAGTGCCCAGTCGGCCGCACCGTCCAAGCGCGCCTCTGCCAGCAGGCCCGTGGTCAGGAGTATGGTGATCAGTGTGATCGCGCCCAGATACAACAGCAGCGGCGATCGGCTCGCCACACGCCGAACCGCCGCAGCAGCCGCCAGGCGTGCGCGCGCGACGCTTTCCAGCTCGGTGCGGCCACGATCGATCAGGTAGTAGCCGACGTGCGCCTTCCTGTCGTCGGCGCCATGCCGTGCCGCCCCGGTTCGCGCCAGATCGATGGCATGGCTCGCCACGGCCTCCTCGGACATCCCGCTGGCCTTCGCGACCTCCTCGATCACGTGGCGGTAGCGGTCACGACTGGCAAAATCCATCGCGGCGTAGGCCTCACCCGGATCCGTGCCCAGGGTCGTTTCGACCAGGCTCATGCTCTCGACGAACTCGCGCCAGTCCATCGTGCCGAGCAGGCGCAGACTGCCGATGCTGTTGCTGATGGAGACCTGATCGGCAGCCTGCTCCCGGTTACCCGACCGCACCAGCTGTTCGATACTCAGACCCGACTCGGCCAGACGCTGTTCGATCCAGGTCAAGGGAAAGGCCAGGGCTGGTCCCTGACCCTGCAGGCGGCGCGTCAGTTCCGATACGAACGGCGTGGTCATGGGAGGATGCGATCGCGCCATGTCGGCGATCACCAGGATCAGGCTCTTCGGGTCCCGACGGGCGATCTCCGCCAGCTTGTCCGCCCAGGTGACAGCCAGATCACGGTCGGTGCTGCCGGCGGCAATACGCGCCGCGACGCGTCGCAGATTCTCGATCAGCGCGAGACGCAGCATGATCGGAATGGCCCATAACTCGCCGAGTCGGAGCGGGGTGACTGTCTGGTAGGCGGCGACGAAGCGGCTGAGACTGTCGGGGTCGACCCGTCCGTCACCGTGGGCGATGGTCTCGAGGGCGATGTCATAGACGCGCGGCAACCCGGCGGAAGCGCCGTCGGACAGCCCTGGCAGTTCCCGACTGTACCCCTTGGGCAGGTGTCGCCTCGCTGTACGGATCTGTTCTTCGACAAGATAGTAGTTGTCGAGCAACCATTCCCCGGCAGGCGTAATGCGATGCCGGGCGACCACTGCCTTGGTCAACTGGTCGCAGGTCTGGGTCAACACGCGCGCGTTCGCGGCCAGCCTCGAGAGCAGCTGGTCAGGCACTCGCCCCGGCAGCAATCGGTGGGCGGAGGCGAGGCGCTTGCCATGCTGCTCCATCTGATCGCTGCTGAACAACTCTGCCCGCAGCGGCGGCTCGTCGTTGAAAGACGGCCCTGGCGCTGCGTGCGCCAAGACGTGGACTCGCCAGGCGTCTTGCGATCCGGCTCAAATGTCTGAACAGATTCGATTTACCCATCTTCCAAGCTGACCCCATAGATGTTCTCCATGACATTCGACGAATGGCCGAATGCGATCTGGCAAACACCGACAGATTAGGTGGCAGGTACGCACTCCCCGACCGATATACCGAGAGTGCTGCAAGCAGACGGCGGCATGACTTCGCGGCGATACGCGACCGATGTAGCCGTGGGACCTGACCAGCGCCATGCGTTACGAAGGTCGGCAACGATGGCCATAGCCAGTCGTCCGATGCCGATCTACGATAGCCGCTGTTGGCGCGAGCGATCGTGTCTGCCGATGTGTTGTCTGCATCTGTCCGCCGGATGACGCCAAAGCTTCAAAAGTCCACTACGGACAAAACGTAGGCATAAGCTCCCTTGCCGTTGCCGCCGCGTTCGTAGACTTCGTCTGCGACCTCATAAATCCGGCTCCGTGCTTCATCGAACGCCTCCAGGTATCCGGTCTCGGGTGACCCCACGCCTGGACAGAGCCTCTTGAGGGCCGCCGCTTCCACGAAAAAAGAAACCTCGATCGAGCGGTCATAGCCCCAGAATCGGACGCGGTTTCCGCTCTCATCGAAACTGCGGCATGGGTTCGGAAAGACCAACTTCATCGGTGCATACTCCGGGCGTGGGCAGGAAAGGATGTGCGTCTTGCACGCAAACCCTCGGGGAACGTCAGCAGATCGATGTCAAAGAGCAAGGATCCGGATCGGGTTGTCCACGATCACGGACCCGCGCGCAAAAATTGCCGCTTCGTCGCCTCTCATCATGCGCCAGATACACGCAATGCCCTAACGCTTTAGCTTGATCCTCCGGCCCCAGGAGTGTCGCGCGAAAGCGAACGAACCGCAGAAACGAGACCGATAAGCACTATTCGCTTAGTGATCCTGAGCGATATCCCCCACACGATCCGCAGGTATTGGTGCGTAGATCACCGTGTGTTTTGGCGGTACTTTAGCTTGGCAGATGTAGCTCCACAGCGCCTTTGGGGCCGATTGTCCCGCGACTGTTGCGCTGAAGGTCGTTCCTCTTGATCAGTTATTCTGATGAGCTATCTGTCAGGTAAAGGCCTACCGTGTCATCTCAATCATCGCCACATCCGGCGTCCATCACCAGCCTGTTTGGACAACAGATAGAGCATCCGCAGGGAACAGCGCATAACGCGCCTTCTTACAAGCGGCAGGCGATGATCAGGAGCGAATCATCATGTTAAAGACTTCGTTTTCCCGCAAACCACCCACCATCAAATTCGAGTTTGCCAACTGGGTAGCGACGGATGCGCTGCCGCGCGATCGCGCGCAGAGTCAGCGATTGCACGAACCGGAGTATCGTGTCGACACCACCGACCCCATGACCGGCGAACACATCAAGGACACGAAAGATCATCCATCACTGGTGGATGGCAACCTGACCATCTTTTTCTCGACGGAGGAAACCCGCAAGGCGTACCTTGATGTTGCCGATCAACCATCCCAATCTGCACGTGCCTTTTGCAGCCACCGATGAGGATGACCGTGGCGGCTAAATCCACAGCAAATCCGCATTAGCAAGACATGTCGGCGCGATTCCCGTGCGGCCAGGGACCGGCAGCAACTTCGCTCGATACGGGGCAGCGGCAATCTCTATCCAGCGGACTATGCCTTTCTGAAAGGTCCTTGTTTTCCTCGATGTGAAGGATCCCGAAGATCTTGGCGGAGTCGCGCACAGCCACCGCGTCGCACGGCTTCCAACGACCGATGAGCGTCTCGCAAAGGATGTCATGTGCGGAGCCATCTTTCATACCCTCATCCGGGCCCAGGTTGGTCCCAGTTATGCAGCTAATCGTCCCGAGAATTACCAACGCAACTCGGCGGAAGGATCTGAAGGAGTTCGTAAACAGGGTCCTGGGAAAATGGTTTCGCATGCCTTTCTCCGCCCCGGCACGGATCGTCAGCTGCCGCATCCTGTCGATCTCCGACAGCATGGGTGTGACCGAGCGTCACGGCCTAGTCGACGTCACTCCAAATGATGCGGCCCTGCGGGTGAAAAAAACTCAATGGCGCCTATCTGAAGACCAAGTGGATAGGCGTCAAAAAGTACCATCGTGCCACCTGAGAATCGCGATGCGCTTCCGGTGAGGTGATTCACGCGCGGCGATCCCAGCGACGTACATACCCAAGTACCTAAAGGAGCAAAGCCTTGACGCAACAACAGCAGCACCGTGATGCGAATCAGGAGGTACGAGTCTGCAAAATATGTGGCGACAACTTTCTCGCGGGACAGAACACACGGAGGTGCACCTGCTCGCCTGCTTGTGAAGCCGAGAAACTCGAGCATAATGAACGCTCAAAGCAACGGCGTTAGTTAACTGAATCCTTCTTGGCGGCGAGTCGGCGAGCACGTTGGGTTGTTTTCGAAGGCCCTATTACATTGATTCGCCGCACGCGCCAATTGAGTTCCGATAGATCGACATACTTGTCATTTGCCGATACCTCTTCTCCCGCGAGGACCTAACCAACTGATCCCTGTGACCAGCTATCAACAAGATAGCTCCACGCCCCACCGGCTCTCCTAGTTCTTTTTCGATTTAGTCCAAGGATTGAAGTTTTCCTTCGACGAGGAAACTGCAGAGTTTGACGAATCACGCTCATTCTTACGCGAGTCGTTGTCTCTAGGGTCATGATTCCGGTCGCGTTGAGCATCAGCACGTTTTCCCGAACTCGAGCGGTTTTTCGTACCTTGTTCATATGAGGCTGCTTTCTTGGCACGCTTCTCTTGCAGTCGTTCGGCATCCTCCAGGCTCAACTCGGCAGGATCCCCCGCCATTTGATTGTCCGGGATAATCCGATCTCTGGGAGACAGTGGAAACTGTTCGTAAGACGCCCGAGGCAAATTCTTGAATTGGTACAAATAGAAATTTTCGACTTTCGCGCGCGCCCAATCAGTTTTCTTCAAGAACATGAAGCTGGAAGCAATACTTGGGTTGGTCTTGAAACAATTGATATTCAAGTAGGCAAAGAGAATTTCAAAACCATAGTGATCCACTATTTCGGTCAGCATCTTTTTTAAACTAACGCCGTGTAGAGGATTGTTCTTGTAACTGATCTCGTCGTTCATGCAAACATCCTACCGGGGGTGGCGCAAAAAAGGCTGCTCAGTGAGCAGCCCTTGACAGATTATCGTGAACCTCGGCTTCTGACTGAAAACGGGAGCTTGATTTTAAGTGACTTCATTGAAATGTTTGGGGTCAGAGTGACCTGCCCCCAATCAGGGTAACTCAACCGGCTGTCGAAAGGTCCGCATCGCATAGCGGATCTGCAGAACAGCGCATCGAGCAGCCGCCTGCGATAGCGATCGCTGAGATCGCCAAAGCGCGTCTTCCGCCCCCCGCACTGCAACCATTCGTATTTCCCGAATGATTTACACATCTGTTTCGAATTGTTCGAATATCGGATGATCCTTATATTCGATCCACAAGAGGTAAACGGCAGTAACAGATAGTTGGAGGCTTGATGAACAACGAACTTTTGCAGATTTCGCCGATGGTGCTCACCCATCGCCTGACAAGCGACCCGAAGGCCACCGTACTGGATGTCCGATCGCCGGCTGAATACCGGGCCGGCCACATTCCCGGCGCACGCCTTTTACCTGTCGACGAACTCAAAGCGGGCAACCTTGCTGACGTCGTTGGTGATGCCGGCCTTCGGGCGGAAAACCCGCTTTACCTCACCTGCCACGCGGGCCAACGCGCAGCAAAGGCCGCGCAGGTACTGCGTGACGCCGGGCTGGAGCACTTGGCGCTGGTACAGGGTGGCACGGAGGCGTGGCAAAAAGCAGGCCTGCCGCTAAATAAGTGTGGCACCGCCCTTTCGCTGGAACGTCAGGTGCAGATCGCAGTGGGCAGCCTGCTCATCCTCAAGGTGTTCTTTGGCTTCACAGTGCATGAACTGTTCTTTGTCGCAGGCGCCGCCATCGGTGCCGGACTGATCGCCGCGGGCGTCACCCGTTGGTGTGGTATGGCACAACTGATTGCGCGCATGCCCTGGAACCGCCGTCGTGACTGCGGTCACGCAAGCCAGGCCTGATTGGCCATGCATCCGAATACGAACGCATTGGGAGATACAGATGATATTCAGACAACTCTTTGACCACACCTCATCCACCTACAGCTATCTGATCGCGAGCCGGGAGGGCGGTGAAGCCTTGCTCGTCGACCCAGTGCTGGAGAACACCAACCGCTATATCCAGCTGGCCCGCGACCTCGATCTGCGCCTGGTGCTGGCGGTGGACACGCACATCCACGCTGACCACATCACCGGCCTCGGACAACTGCGTGAACAGACTGGCTGCATCACCGCGATGGGCGAGATGACGCAGGCTCAATGCCTGAGCACCCACTTTGGCGATGGCGAGAAGCTCAAATTGGACGGTGTCGACATCCAGGCTATTTACACCCCTGGTCACACCGATGACTCGTACAGCTTTCTGCTACCAGACCGAGTGCTGACAGGCGACACGCTGCTGATCCGCGGCACCGGTCGTACCGACTTCCAGAACGGGGATGCCGGTGACCAATATGACAGCTTGTTCGGGCGCTTACTGAAGCTGCCAGAAAGCACGCTGGTCTACCCAGCGCATGACTACAACGGTATGACTGTTAGCAGTATTGGCGAAGAGAAGCGTCACAACCCGCGCCTGCAGGTCGCCGACCGGGCAGCGTACATCGCCTTGATGGACGGCCTGGTGCTCAGCAACCCGAAGATGATGGATGTCGCTGTGCCAGCCAACCGCCAGTGCGGCCTGGCCAATGTAGCGTGACCGGATAGCCATATCTTGCTCGCGGTCGACCGTGGCAGCAGCATGCGATAGCAACGTCGGCCTGCTCCTGATCTTGGGAGCTTTTCGTACGTCCCCGGCTATCCGCACAAGTGGTGGTGTTGAGGTTGCGGGGTTCGACCCAAACTTGCAGATAGGGAAAGGATACTTGGGATCGCTAACCCACACCGCTATGCAAGGCGGTTACCTTTATGAGGAGAATTCAAAATGCACGACGCCTACTTCTGGATTGCGTTCTTCGGCGCACCCTTGTTTCTCATGTTGGTGACAGCGTTTGTCTTTCGGCCGTCCGCGCACGAGCAATATCGCGAGGCGAAGCAGGTCATCTTTGCCGATGGTGAAAGAGTCATTCATGCTCGACGTGGATCTGATGGCCGCCAAGCAAGGCGATTTGCGAAGTAATGTTTGCCCAGCTTTCGACAGGAACAGCATGAGCATGGATGCGTCTTGCTGACAGTTTGACTCAAGCAGAACAGGCTCCGGGATTTGCGGGGCCTTTCACCGTTGCTTTAAGACCGCCGCGAAAATCGAAGCGACCCACATTCCCTCCCCGCAAAGCCCTATCGCCCCATCCCCCGTGGGCATTCCAACCCCACTACTTCATAATCCGCTGAATTCCTTCG
>CAVTOY010000019.1:0-428087 GCA_963736445.1 uncultured Gammaproteobacteria bacterium
GCTGGGGTGGCTGGCGCCGGTGACCACGACCGGTTGGGCGGGATCATTGCTGGACGTCGCCGCCCGCAGAAGATGTGATCGCACCGGCCCGCGGCCCCGGGTAGCGTCTGGCCATCACCGCAACCGGGAGATGCCGAATGGCCGGCGACGACGATCTGGAGCGCTGGGCGCGCTGGCGCTTTGCGATCATTGGCCCCTTATTGGCCGCACCACCACCGCGTGGTGAACTTCGGGCGCACCTGCGCGAACTGGCCGCACGGACCTGGTCGCATCCGATCCATGGCACGGCTGTGCGCCTGAGCGTCGCGACGCTGGAGCGCTGGTTCTACCGGGCACGCGCAGCCGCCGATCCGGTCGCGGTGCTGCGCCGACGTCCACGCGCGGATGCCGGGCAGTTCCGTTGCCTGACGGCGGCACTGATCGAAGCGCTGCATGCCCAGTATCAGGCCTATCCGGGGTGGTCGGTGCAACTGCACTACGACAACCTCGTGGCCTTGCTCAACGAGCAACCGGCGCTGCAGCCGCTGGCCTCCTACAGCACGATTCGCCGCTACCTGAAGGCGCGCGGCTGGGTGCGCCGACGCCCGCCAAAGCGCCAGACGCCGGGTGCGCAGCAGGCCGAACGGCGCCTGGCCAACCTGGAGGTGCGCAGCTATGAGACGGAATACGTCGGCGGCCTATGGCATGCCGACTTCCACCACGGCTCTCGCCGGGTGCTCACCGCCAGCGGCGCCTGGGTCAAACCAATCCTGCTGTGCGTGATCGACGACCATTCCCGGCTGATCTGTCATCTGCAATGGTATCTGGCCGAGACCGCCGAGGTGCTGGTTCACGGGTTGTCCCAGGCCTTGCAGAAACGCGGCCTTCCCCGCGCCTTGATGACCGACAACGGTGCCGCGATGCAGACCGAGGAGTTCACCGCCGGACTTACACGCAGTTGAGCATCCTGCACGAGCCGACGCTGGTCTATTCCCCCTATCAAAACGCCAAGCAAGAGACCTTCTGGGCCACCCTCGAAGGCCGCCTGATGGCGATGCTCGAGGGCATCAGTGACCTGAACCTGGCGCGCCTGAACGAGGTGACCCAGGCCTGGGTCGAACACGATTACCACCGGCGCGCGCACAGCGAACTGGGCACCACGCCACTGCGCCGCTACCTGGATGCGAAGTCGGTCGTGCGCGACTGCCCCGAGACGGCTGCGCTGCGCGCGGCCTTCCGCACCACCGTCACCCGCAAACAGCGCCGCAGCGACGGCACCCTCAGCCTGGCCGGTAAACGCTTCGAGATCCCCAGCCGCTACCGCCACCTCGAACGGCCCACCGTGCGCTATGCGCGTTGGGATCTGAGCGCGGTCACGCTGATCGATCCGCGGACCGGTAAAAGCCTGTGCCCGCTGTACCCGCTGGACAAGCGCGCCAATGCCGACGGCCAGCGCCGTACCCGCGAGCCGATCGCCTGCGCCGACACCGCCCCGGTGCCTGCGACCGGCAATGAACTCCCGCCACTGCTGCGCCATCTGCTGGCCGAGTACGCCGCCACCGGCTGCCCGCCGGCCTATCTTCCCTTCCCGGATACGGAGACCGATCGATGAACAAGAAACTGCTGGCCCTCTACGGCCTGAAGTTCAACCCCTTCTCACCCGAACTGCCCGTCGAGGCGCTCTACGTCGCCAACGCGGTCGAGGCGTTTGCCTGGCGCCTGGAAAACGGCCTGGTCCGCGAAGGCGGCTTCGCGCTGATCAGCGGCGAACCGGGTACCGGAAAATCCGTGGTGTTGCGTCTGCTGGCCGAGCGGCTCGGCCAGCAACGCGAACTGACCGTCGGCGCCATCACCCATCCCAGCGGCAACCTCGCCGACTTCTACCGCGAAATGGGCGATGTGTTCGGCGTCGAACTGCGTCCGCACAACCGCTGGGGCGGCTTCAAAGCACTGCGCGAACGCTGGCTCGCCCATCTCGACAGCACCCTGCTACGCCCAGTCCTGCTCATCGACGAGGCGCAGGAAATGCCGCCTCAGGTGCTCAACGAACTGCGCCTGCTCGCCAGTACCCAGTTCGACTCCCGACACCTGCTCAGCGTCGTGCTCGCCGGCGACCGGCGCCTGAACCACAAACTGCGCCGCGACGACCTGCTGCCGCTGGGCAGCCGCATCCGCACCCGCCTGAACCTCGAATACGCCAACCGCGACGAACTACGCGCCTGTCTGGATCACCTGCTCGAGCACGCCGGCAATGCGCGACTGATGACACCAAAACTGGTCGAAACCCTCTGCGAGCACGCGCTCGGCAACTACCGCGTGCTCACCACCCTGGCCGGTGAACTGCTGACCACCGCCGCACAGCGCGAACTCGCACAGATCGACGAAGCACTCTTCCTCGAACTGTATGCCAACCCCAACACCCAGGCGAAACAAACCGCCTGAGCACAAACCGGAGACCGCCGATGCATCCCCTTCCCATGATCCTCAACGACCCACCGGTACTGTCTGACGAGGCCGCCCAACAGACCTTAGAGCTACTCTATGAACTGATCACCGCGTTCGAAAACCACTATGCCGGCCAGCTGTACCGCGCAAACCATGCCGGCGACCGAGCGCATCCTGACTTGTTTGACGACGACTTGGACTTCTGAGCCTACTCGGTGCCGGTCCATCAGCGACCGGCATCGTCAATCAACCGACCGGTCATCATGACGCAATTGCGCGCCACTACCCCGAAGCAATGAAACTACCGACTCAGCACGCTACAGAAACGCCGGCTTGTCCCTCAAATAACGTGACTACGTCCACATCAATTTTCGAGATCATGCTCACTGGACTCGGCCGAGAAATTCCTCAAACGCCGCATATATAGACATCCCCACTGGCGGGAGGTCGCTAGTACCCTCGAAACACGGCTTCAGGCCATGTCGAAACCGCGCACCCCCAGCTTTGCCAATAGGTATCGGCGAGAAAGACTTCTGAACCAGTTGCTGGACGCTTATGGTCGCGCCGGATGGAAAGACAAGATTATCCCCCGGCTCGAAGACGAAGCGAATGCATGTCAGTGCTACCCGCGGCTAATCGATGCGCTACTGGCAGCCGGCGAAAAGGAACAGGCTCGTCAATGGTGCATTCAAGGCTATTCGCGCACCGTCGACGGTGCACCCGGCATCGCATCCGCCCTGCAAGATCGGCTGCGCACAATGGCGCAGAAGGAACGACGATACGACCTTGTCACCGCCTACCGGGCTCAGGACTTTTTCGACCGACCCTCTATTAAAGATTACCAGGCACTGCGCAAAGCGGCCGAGAAGGCGAAATGCTGGCCGGCCGTGCGGGAGGCTGTGCTTCGTTATCTTGAGACCGGTCAGTGTCCGGCATCCGACCACCAAGCGAGCAAGACTAGCAGCTGGCCGCTGCCAACCCCCGAGGTCCAGCCGCCGTCGGCAAAAAAGCGATCCGGCCATCAACGATTCCCCGATCTTGAGACACTCATAGACATCGCCATTATGGAAAAGCGTTTCGATGACGTGGTCGATCTTTACCAACAGCTGCCCAAGAAGAAACGTTGCGGTTGGGGCTGTGGCACGGACAAGACAGTGGCCCAGGCCGTGGCCAACACTCACCCTGACCTTGCTCTTGCAATCTGGAAAGACATTGTCAACGATCTAATCGCACAGGTTAAGCCGAAGTCATATGAGGAGGCTGCCGTCTACCTGCGGTTTATGGAAAAGGTCTACGCACGGAATCGCGGTCAAGAAGATTGGCAGGGGCTGTTGGAAGGGCTGCGAAGAAAACACAAGGCCAAGCGACGGCTCATCGGCGTACTCGATACCCTATCGAAAAAGAAACTCGTTGACTGATTGGCCAGTCAATCATGGCAAGGCCTTTTGCGACTCGGGACGCCTTCGACTCCAGTTCCATACAATGGTGCGCCCAGCTTGAGAATGGTGTCCGAAATCGTGTCTAACTGACTCCGAAAAGCCGCTGGTTCAGGATGGCACTATCCGATACGTTCCTGATTCCATGCAAATTATTGAATGCGGGAACCCACCGTGCCGAGGGTTTTATTGAATAAGCAACTGTTTGTTTTTGTCGGCAAAATGGCGGAGAGGGAGGGATTCGAACCCTCGATACGCTATTAACGTATACACACTTTCCAGGCGTGCTCTTTCAACCACTCAGACACCTCTCCGGATCCTTGCTTGCACGCCGGTCTAAGAGCCGAGTGGCCGGTCGCGCAACAGCGAGGCGCGAGAGGTTAAACCAGACGGGTCGCGGGCGCAATAAGGGCGCCCGCTCTCACCGGGGTCAGAGGTGATGACTAAGGTGCGCGCGCGGTGCATGTTCCATAAGGCCGCGAAACACCTCTCCGTGCATATGGATCAAATGTTCATGGTCGCCCGACTCGAAGTACACATCGGGCTGGTGCATCAAGGCCGGATCGATCACGACGTCGACACCATAGGGTTCGCCGACCGCGGGAATCGCACCCCGTTCACAATCGGAAAACGTCGCCTCGATCTCGTCTTCTGGGAGCATCTCCAGGCTACGCGCCAGCATCTGGTTTAGTCGGTCCAGCTCGAGCCGATGGGTGGCCGGGATTACCGCCAAGAGATAACTGTGATCATCACCGAGTAGGACCGGTTTGGCCACCTGATCACCTGGGACATGCGCCGCCTCGGCTGCCCGCATGGCAGAGTTGGTATGTGGATGCTCGACTACATCGTAAGCAATGCCGCGGCTCTCCAGGTAGTCCTGGAGTGTCGTTGCAACACCCATGTTGATTCCTCCAAAATTGATTTTCACCCGGGCTATTCGCCCCGCCCGCAGCATCGCCTGCATTCAGCGAGACCAGGCCCTGCCGCGGCACGGGTAGCGGCCGCGGGGCTTTGCTGCTGCATTCAAGTATAGTCAGCCTTCCGGATAGCAACGGAGAAGAAATCGCGATGACGAAGAAGGCCAAGCGACGCAAGAGATCCAGACCCAGTATCGCCTCGACGGCAGACCGACATCAGCTCTACGAACTCTCGGTGCAGTGTGCCGAGGCCGAAATCGATTTTGTTGACGACACCTTCAAACGCCTGCGCAAGCGACGTGCCCGCGTGTTCCGCGAGGATTTCTGCGGCACCGCAACCGTCTGCTGCGAGTGGGTAAAACGCGGCGACAAACGGCGCGCAATCGGGGTGGATCTGGATCCCGAGGTGCTCGAGTGGGGCCGCGCAAACAACCTCAACCGGCTCAGCAAGAAGCAGCGTCAGCGCATCACGCTGTTGCGCGAGAACGTGCTCGATGTCGAGACCGAACAGCCGGACATCATCTCCGCGATGAACTTCAGCTACTGGCTGCTGCAGGACCGTGCCACTCTCACGCGCTACTTCAAGCAGGTCCATGCCGCGTTGAAGGACGACGGCGTCTTCTTCCTCGATGCCTATGGTGGCTACGACAGCCACAAGGAGATCGTCGAGGAGCGCGAGATCGACGATGGCGGCAAGGGCTTTACCTATATCTGGGAACAGGCTGCCTTCAACCCCATCACTCACAACCTGATCTGCCACATCCATTTCGCCTTCCCTGACGGCTCAGAGATGCGGCACGCATTCGATTACGATTGGCGCCTCTGGACGCTGCCAGAGGTCCGCGATCTGCTGACGGAGTGTGGATTCGGCCGGGTAACGGTGTACTGGCAGGGTTGGGACAAGCACGGTGAACCGGACGGCGAATTCAAACCGGCAACCGATGCCGAGGCAGACGCCGGGTGGATCTGTTACCTGACGGCAGAGAAGTAGCCTGCATGGTGCAACATGCAGGCTGCGGTCATGGGATTACTATTTGAACAGCCCCTTGAGCACGCCATCAAGTTTCTCCTTCACCTTCTCTTCCGCCTTGTTCTGAAGCTTCACTTTCTGCTCGTCGATCGCCGCCTTGGCCTTGGCACTCAGCGCGGCCTCGAGGTCGGGGCGGAAACTAGGCTGGGTCAACGGACCCGAGACCCGAACCGGGATCGGCACACCCGCCAGCTCATCCCTGCCCTTGCCACCCTGGCCGGCGAGCGACCCGACCAACTTAGTGGTGATCAGATAGTCGACGGTATCCTTGGGCAGGTCTACCTCGCCTTTGCCATCGATACGCAACAGCGGCGACTTGGCCTGCAGGTCGCGATTCTCGATCACCCCATTGGTCATCTTGAACGACCCGGACAGCTCCGCAAAATCGGTCTGCCCCGGGGTGCCGGTGTCGATCTTGTCGCTGCCCAGACCGAGGCTGCTGCTGGCATCGCGAATCAGTTGGGCGATATTCACGCCCTTGTAGGCGCCGTCATTGAAGAGGAAACGCGCGTTGCCGTTCAGGCTGCGCCGGATCTCGCTTTCGCTCAGACCGACCGTTTGCACATCGACCTCCACCTCGCCGCGCCCGACCAGCCGCTCCTCGTTGGCGACGTCCTTGAGCAGCGGCCCCACCTGGATATCGGTCAGGCGATTCTTGGCCTGCAGCTTTGGCTGCTTGCCGCTGGCATCGACGACCACGCGGCCGGCGAACGTCCCCTCGTAGAGATTTGCCGCCATGGGATCCACGGTGAGCACGCCCTTCTTCGACACCACCTTGGTGGCAACATTGCTCATCCGCGCGTTGCCGACCTTGAGCTGGCCGATGGTGAACTCACCGACAAAGTCCAGCGTGCGCAGCGCCGCGAACGGATCCGCGGCGGGCGGCAGCGTGTCCTCGGCCGCTTTCGCCGCCGGCGCCGCCTCCGCGGCCCCCTGCGGCTTGTCCTGCGCGGGCGGCATGTAGCGGTCGAGGTCGATCTGATCCAGCGCCAGCTTGGTGCGCACGACGGGGCCGTTCGGGTCCAGCACATGCAGGTGCCCATCGAGCTGCGATTCGTCCAGGCGGATCTTCAGCGGATCCAGCTTCAGTGCGCCGTCGGCGAAAGCGAACACCAGGTCGCCGCTGGCACGGGTCATCGCGGCCGGATCGGTCGTCTCGATCGGGCTGGCAAACATCGAGGCGAGCGTCTTCAAATTGGTCTCGGCGATGCTCAGCTTGCCCTTGGCGGCCGGGTTGGTCTGCAGTGCGGTCACGGCCAGCTCACCACGCGCGGACAGCGCCGGGCCACTGATCTCCAGTTGGTCCAGCTGCAGGGTATCGGCCTTGGTGTCGACCGCGAGGTTGGTCTTCAGCGTCAGCTCGGCGCCGCCCTTCGGCAGTCCCTCACCCACCGCGTCCAGCGCCAGCACCAGGCCGGCGATACGAAACGCCTTGAGATCGGCATCGCTCTCGACGCTGGCATCGAGTTTGGCCTTGAGAGTCATCGCCGGTTTGCTGCTGGTAAACGCCATCGCGGCCTCGATCGGCACCGCGACACCGGGCGCAAGCGCCCCGGTCACCAGGCGTGCCCCGTCGACCACGTACTGCTGCCCGCTCCGGCGGTCGTCCCAGCTGATCCGGGCATCTTCGATCTCGATTCCCTGCACGCTGAGCGCCATCGGCGGCCCCTGATCGACTGCCGATTCGGCTGCATCGGGCGGCGCGGTCTTGTCCTGCTGCGCCGCCAGATCCTCCCAGTTGGTCTTGCCTTTGGCGTCTTTTTCCAGGTTCAGGCGCAGGCCCTTGACCAACACGTTGTCAACCTCCACCCGGCGGCTCAACAGCGGCATGAGTTTCACCTTCAGGCCCAGTCGATCGATCTCGGCAAACCATTCGGCCTTAAAACCGGCCGCATTGCCCATCCGCACGCCGCCGGTCTCTATGCCCAGCCACGGAAAGACCGACAGGCTGAGGTCCTCATCGATCACTAGGTCGCGCCCCAGCTGGTCCTTGGCCGCAGCTACGATCTGCGGCTTGTAGTCATTCGGATCGACCACCATCGGTAACACGACCACCGCCGCTGCGATCAGCAGTACGAGGACGATGATCAGGCCAAATAGCCACTTCAACAGGGTACCCATGTGTCATTCCTTAGATTGCTGTATTAATTGCCGAACACCGTTTTCAAGAGATCCGTGGTGCGGGCCATTGGGTTGGCGCGAATCGCCTTTTCTTCGGCCGCCAATTTCACGAATAGGCCATCCAATGTCTTGTCGGTGACATAGCCATCGAGGTCGAGTGAGCCAGTGTTCATCAGCCCACCGAGGCCGCCCAGGCCACCGAGCATGCCGTCCGCCTGGCTCTTGAGGTCCTTGTACGCCGTGGTCGCCCCCGCCTGGTCGGTGGCGCTCGACACAATCGGCAGTATGGCCTCGCGCAATGAGCCCCCGGCACGTTCGCGCAGGAACTGTGTCGCGGCATCGTCACCGCCATTTAGGATCCCCTGCACGTCCTCCAGGGTCATATCGCTCACCGTCTGCTCCACGATCACCAGGGTCTTCGGGATGGCCGCCTCTGCGGCGCGATTGACGGTCGTCTCGAACTCGTCGACGTAACTCCCCTGACCGGCCGCACGCAACGCACTGGCCGCCTTGTCCAGCCCCCCGGGCAACGGGATGCGCACACTGGCGTCATCCAAAAAACCGCCGCTGCGGCCGAGCACGGAGACCGCCCGTTCGGCGCCGACACTCAGCGCCTGTTTGAGCCCGGCGCCGATCTGCGAGTCGCTCAGCGCCCCGGCGCCGACGCCACTGGTCGCACCCGGCACGGTCTTCATCAGATCACCGGCCGATTTGAACATGTCGTCGAATGCCGCATTGGCCGCGCCGACCGCCAGCACAGCCGTCAGACCGACGATGATGGATTTGGATCGCATGGGACGCCCCAGAGTCGATTGTGCGGGGTATTGGTAACACTTTCCGACGCGCAAACCAAGCGCCAGAAAAGAAACTGCGGGCCTCGTGGGGGGCTCGCGACGGGGCTGTCAGGCGGTTTCGCGGCGACCGTGCAGACGCAGGATCAGCTCGGCCTCGCTCTCGCTGAGACCAAGTTCCTCGATCAGTCGACTGGTAGCTGCGCCCTGCTGCACCAGGCGAATTGCATGACTGTAGGGCTGATCGTCCGCTTGCTGGATGTCATAAGTCTCCTGGCGCTCCGTCAGGACCTTCTCGCGCGCCTGCAGGCGGCGCATACGGCGATCCATCCCGACAGCGCCCGCGGTAAGCCCACTGATACTTTGGCTCACCAGCGTCATCTGCTGCTGTAGCTGCGCCGCACGGGCGGTCTGCTCGGCCAGCCGACGATGCAGAACGGCCAGCCCGATGCAGGCCGCCACCCCGAGCAGCAACGCGGACAGCGCCGCGACGAGCGTCAGATCGAAATCAAACATATTCATCTACCCGGTGCACCTGATCGTCCGGCGGCGGTTGCCTGCTTTTTTGTCGCTCCTCAGGAGCAGGCGGCTGGCGCGGCCGTTTGCGTGGCCCTGTATCACGCGCGGGATTCACCGGCAGCACCCTGCCGATATTGTCCGTTTGTTTGATCTCGTCGCCCATCGCTCGCCGCTCACTCGCCCTACAACACCGCCATCTCAGACCACTCCTCTTCGCTGAGAAGTCTGTTCAGATCGATCACGATCAGCAGATCATCCTCGCGACTGACGACACCCTGGATGTAGCGCGAGTTATCCTCGTTTCCGGTGTGTGGCGCGGGACTGATCTCGGATTCGCGCAATTCGACGACCTCCGCCACGCTGTCGACAAGCATGCCAATCACCTGGTCCTCTGCCTCGATGATCACAATCCTGCTGGCGTCGTCTTGTTCGGTGGTCGTCAGTCCAAAGCGGGTACGGGTGTCGATCACCGTCACCACGGTGCCGCGTAGATTGATGATGCCGAGCACGAATTCGGCGGCCCCGGGCACCGGTGCAATCTCGGTGACGCGCAGCACCTCCTGCACCTGCATGACGTTGATGCCGTAGGTCTCGTCCATTAGCCGAAAGGTCACGAATTTAGTAACCGTATCACCCGCCTTGGTTTCCACCGTCGCATGATTCACGTTCGATGTCTCCCCTCTGCTCCCCCTCGACGCGTCAAAACATCGGCGCGGAGAAATACCTAAAGGATGAGCTGCACTAATCGTGCCTATCTTCGCGAGACATCAGGGTCGTGCGCCACCGCCCAGGCGGTCACTTACGCTGCAATGCCGGCCCTTCGGCCCAGGGGACATCGTCATCAATCACGGCCTCGGACTCGCGTTGGCCGGTAAGGACCACGATGGTGACGCGGCGGTTGGCCGCGCGGCCCTCCGCGTCGCCGTTCTCGGCAATCGGCCGGTGTTCGCCCAGTCCGACCGCGGCCATACGCCAGGGCTCGATGCCGGCGCGTGCCAGAAAGTGCACGACACTGGCCGCCCGCGCGGCGGATAGCTCCCAGTTCGAGGGGTATGCCGCCGTCGTGATGGGCACGTTATCGGTATGGCCCTCGACCTGCAGATGACTCGGGAGGCGCGCCAGGGTCTTGGCGATCTCACGCAGGGCCCGCAGCGCGTCGCGCGCAAGGCGTGCCTCGCCGGAGGTGAACAACATGCGCTCCTTCATCTCGATCTCGATGCGATCACCGACCTGGTTGATACGCAGCAGATCGTTGTCCATGTACTCCTGCAAGGAAATCGCGATCTCGTCTGCCACCCGCAGCGCTGCGCCATCCTCTTTGAAGCGCTCACCGAGGCCCGATGCGGCGCCCTGGGTTGCGGCGTCCCCTGGACCGGCTATGCCCTGGGGCGGCGCCAGCGGCCCATCCGGCAGCGCGACCACATCGCGGGTCGGCTCGCCGACCTGAATGGGATCCTCACTGCGCTGCACCTCGGCGAAGACCGAATTCAGCGTCTCTGACAACACCCGATACTTGCCTTCGTTGACCGACGAGATGGCATACATCACCACGAAAAAGGCGAACAACAGGGTAATGAAATCGGCATACGAGACCAGCCAGCGTTCCAGGTTCTCGTGTTCTTCCTCGTGTCGACGTCGTCTCGCCATCCTCTACCTCAACGCAGAAAGCCCTGCAGGCGACTCTCGATCTGCCGTGGGTTCTCACCCTCAGAGATCGCGACCAGGCCCTCGATCACCAACTCGCGATAATGGGTCTCCTGCAGCACATAGGCCTTGAGCTTGTTTGCCATGGGCAGCAGGAACAGGTTGGCCAGGCCGACGCCATAGATGGTCGCGACGAATGCAGTGGCGATGCCGCTGCCGAGCTTCGACGGATCAGACAGATTCTGCATCACATGGATCAAGCCCATCACCGCACCGATGATGCCGATGGTCGGTGAATAACCGCCCATCGCCTCGAGCACCTTACTGGCCTGCAGGTCGAATCGCTCACGACTGTCCAGTTCTACCTCGAGGGTGTGTCGGATATCGTCCGGCTCGCTGCCGTCGACCAATAGCTGCATGCCCTTGCGCACGAACAGGTCGGACTCTCCCTTGACAACGGCCTCGAGACCCAACAGGCCATCCTTCCGCGCGATCTTGCTCCACTTGACCAACTTGTTGACGGTGGTCTCCAGCGAGTGGCTCGGCGGCATGAAGACCATCCCCAGCATGCGCATAGTCCGCAGGAACACCTGCATCGGCGTCTGAAGCAACACGGCCCCGATGGTGCCGCCCAGCACGATGACCATCGCGGGACCATTGGCCAGCGTCTCGAGATGACCGCCCTCGAGCCAGTTACCGCCGAGGATGGCAGCAAAGGCAATGGCGACGCCGATGAAACTGAGGAGATCCATACGCCTAGGTCAGCTCGCCGAGCGCCGAGCCAATCTCCTCCAGCGGGATGACGCGATCACTGTGACCCGCCTTGACGACGGAGAAGGGCATGCCGTAGACCACGCAACTTGCCTGGTCCTGGCTCCAGACTCCCGCACCGCTGTGTTTGAGCAGGCGCGCGCCTTCGGTGCCATCGGCGCCCATGCCGGTCAGCACGACCGCCTGCACGGCGTCTTGCAGTACGCGCGCAGCCGAGCCAAACAGGATGTCCACGCTGGGCTTGTACAACTGCTCACCGCCCGGCATCACCCGCACCCTGAGAACGCCCCCGCGTCGCTCGACCAGGGTCTGCATACCGCCTGGCGCGATCAGTACTTGACCAGCGACCAGCGCATCACCATCGGCGGCATGCCGGACCCGAATTGGACACATCGCATCCAGACGATCGGCAAAGGTCGCGGTGAACTCCGCCGGCATGTGTACGGCTACGAGCACGGGATGGGGGTATTCGGCGGACAATCCAGCGAGGACGCGTTGAACGGCGACCGGACCTCCGGTCGAGGCGCCAATAACGACCAGCCGCACCCGAGCCGCCTGCCGATGTCTGCGCGCGCGCGGGCTCGGTGCGACACGCGGTTTCTCGGCATAGCGGCCGGACCTGCTGCGGGCAATACTGATTACGCGGTGACGCAGGTTTTCGCCGACACTCGCACTGGCCGCGCCGTCGCCGCCGCCGCGATGTTTCGGCATGAAATCGACGGCACCAGCCTCTAGCGCCTCCAGCGTGGCGCTTGCGCCATCACGGGTCAGCGCTGAGAACATAATGATATCGGTCGGCCGGCGCTGCATGATCTCGCGCACCGCGGCGATGCCGTCCATCACCGGCATGGCGACGTCCATGGTGATCAAATTGGGGCGCAGCGCAGCGGCCGCCTCGACCGCCTCGCGACCATTGCCGGCCTCCCCCGCGATCTCGATCTCGCCGCTCTGTTCGAGTTCACGGCGTATGCGACCACGAAAGAAGGACGAATCGTCAACTATCAGAACCCGCACCTTATCAGCCATCTCTATCCAGGACTGTGTCGATCCGTCCTGCCTCCTTTATTACTCAGTGGCGGCGCGCATACTTGCGCATTAGACCGGGGACATCGAGGATCAAGGCAATCTTCCCGTCACCGGTGATCGTTGCGCCGGCCATACCCTCCAGACCCTGCAGCAGTGCGCCTAGCGGCTTGATGACCACCTCCTCCTGACCAATCAGGAAATCCACGACCAGGCCAACCTGGATGCCGCCGACGTTGACCACGACGACATGGCCCTGAGGGCCCGCGGCATGGTCACCGGCGGTTCCGGCAGCCAACCAGTCGCGCAGATAAAAGAGCGGCAGTGCACGATCGCGCAGGCGAACGGTCAACTGGCCATCCACGGTATTGGTGCGCATTGGGTCGAGATTGAAGATCTCGACGACGCTGGCCAGCGGCAGCGCAAAGGGCTGCTGGCCGAGGATCACCATCAGGGTCGGCAGGATCGCCAACGTCAGCGGTAGCTTGATGGTAATCCTGCTGCCACGCCCCGGCTCGGAATCGATCTCGACCGCGCCGTTGATCTGCGCGATGCGGGTCTTGACGACGTCCATTCCGACGCCCCGCCCTGACACCTCGGAGATCTCTTCCTTGGTCGAGAATCCGGGATGAAAGATCAGGTTGTAACAATCTTTCGAATCCAGGCGGGCCGCAGCCTCCTCGTCCATCACCTGCTTTTCGACCGCCTTGCTGCGCAGGACCTCGGCATCCATTCCCCTGCCGTCGTCGTCGATGGACAGCAGGATATGATCGCCTGCCTGCGCCGCAGAAAGTACCACCTTGCCACGCCGCGACTTACCGAGCCGCTCACGTTGTTCGGGTGCCTCTATGCCATGATCGATGGCATTGCGTACCAGGTGTACCAGGGGGCCGGCCAAGGCCTCTACCAGGTTCTTGTCGAGGTCGGTATCTTCGCCGTGGAGGACCAAATCGACCTCTTTTTTCAGATTGCGTGCAAGATCTCGAACCACGCGCGGGAAACGCCCGAACACCTTTTTCACCGGCTGCATACGGGTCTTCATCACCGCCAGCTGCAGGTCGGCGGTGACTACGTCGAGATTCGCGATCGCGGTTGCCAGTTCTTCATTCGCAAGGGCCGATCGCAACGTCGACAGGCGATTGCGAACCAGCACCAGCTCGCCCACCAGGTTCATGATGTTGTCGAGCCGCTGGGTGTCGACGCGCACGGTGTTCTCGGCCTGAGCGGTTTTGGCCGCAATGCGCGCTGGATCTGCCGTCTTGTCGCCCGCGCCCGGGCTGGCCTCACCGGCTGCGGATGCCGTCGCGGGCGCGACCTCGGCCGGCCGGTTGGCCGACGCCTTGGCGGCGATCGGTTTGCCCCGATGTCTGCCCTTGCCATGTAGATCGTCGAGCAACGCCTCGAACTCGTCGTCGCTCATTTCGTCCGCTGCGCCGGATGCTGCGGACGTCGGGGCTACAGCCAGCTGACCGTTGCCGTGCAGGGAGTCCAGAAGGGCCTCGAACTCTTCCTCGGTAAACTCGTCACCGCTCGGCGCCGTGTCCGACTCGCCAGAACTGGCGATGGCGTCATCGGCGGTCACCGAGCCGACGGCTTCGGAGTCGTCAGGCCCGGTTTCGTTCACCCCGATCAGGTGCTCCAGGCGCTGCAGCAAATCTGGATCGGCGGGTTCTACCGATTCGCCGGCGCGCAGCACATCCATCATCACGTTGACCTCATCTAGCGCCTGCAGGATCGCATCCATCAGATCCGGCGTTAGGGCGTGTTGGCCCTGGCGTAGGATGTTGAACACGTCTTCAGCGCGATGGCAGGTCTTGACCAGAGGATCGATCCCAAGGAAACCTGCGCCGCCCTTGATGGTATGAAAGCCACGGAAGATGGCGTTGAGCAGATCCGCGTCACCCGGGCGTTGTTCGAGATCGACCAGCTGTTCACCAAGCTGCTCGACGATCTCCGCGGCCTCTACCAGGAAGTCCTGCAGGATTTCGTCTTCTGCATCGAGGCCCATGAATCAGAACCCCAGGCTGGAGAGCAGTTCATCGACGTCATCCTGACCGCTCACCAATCGCCCTTATCAACCCCGGGGACTACTGGTCCCTGCGGCGCGGTATTCTTAAGCGTCCTGGACTGCTGCTTGGCACCGGTCGCCGGTTGCCCCGAAAGACGGACCAGCTCGACAAGCTTGTCTTCGACATCGTTGACCAGGTCGATCACCTTGCGGATTATCTGACCGGTAAGGTCCTGATAGGCCTGTGCCATCAGGACATCGGATAGTTTTTCGTGCAGCGCCTGGGAATTGGTCTGGGTAACCGCCAGGAAATCCAGAAATCTCGCGGCTCAGGTCGCGATAGTCCCCGCTCGAGAGCTGCCGCGAAATCCAGGCCGGCCCATTTTCTTGCCAGGTCGTGCGCATCGCTGCGCAGCGAATCGGCCAGCGGCAGGCTGTCTTCGACTGCGCTAAGCGTGGCATTGGCGGCCTGCTCGGTGGTCGCGATGACGTAGCGCAGACGCTCGGCGGCATCGGGCATCTCATGCCGGGCGATGTCCGCCAGTCCCGCATCCAGTACGAAGCTGTTGATCGAGTCGTGCAGCTCGCGCGTCAGACGCCCAACCTCCTGAAATAAGACGCTGTCACGGAAACCCGCTAGTTGGGTAAGCACCAGCATCGCCTCGTGCTCGTTACCGGTCTCGAGGTGGTGGGCCAGGGTTCTGGCCAACGCGACGTGGTCTTGCGCTGCATCCAGGCTGTCTGACATCTCGGCTTGCATCCCGATCTAAGCCGCAACGCGTTCGAAAATCTTGTTGATCTTTTCTTCCAGTGTCCCGGCGGTGAATGGCTTTACCACATAGCCATTGACACCTGCTTGTGCCGCCTCGACGATTTGCTCTCGTTTGGATTCCGCAGTGACCATCAGTACCGGCAGCTCGTGCAACTTGTCATCCGCACGCACGGCCTTGAGCAGATCGATCCCCTGCATACCGGGCATGTTCCAATCCGTGATCAGGAAATCAAAACTCCCGTCCTGTAGCATCGGCAGCGCGGTCGTGCCGTCGTCGGCTTCCTGGGTGTTGGTATAACCGAGATCCCGGAGCAGATTCTTGATAATCCGACGCATCGTGGAAAAATCATCCACGATGAGGATTTTCATATTCTTATTCAAGGCAACCTCCGAACGTCAATCGAGGGGCAGGCGCATTCGCCCCGTGCTACCGGTTACCTCCGGATATCGGCACAACGATGAAAAACCGTAGGCGGTTTTTTCTGGTTTTCGCCGTTACAGCACGTCATCCGACAGCCATTCGGACAGCCGTGAACGCAGGCGCAGCGCAGCCTGGCTGTGGATCTGGCAGACCCGTGACTCGCTGACGCCAAGCACCTGTCCGATCTCCCGCAGATTCAGTTCCTCGTCATAGTAGAGGGCGATCACCAGACGCTCGCGCTCCGGCAGACTGGCAATAGCATCGCCCAGCGCCTCGCGGAAATGACTCTTCTCCAGACCACGTGCCGGACCGTCTTCGAACAGGTTGCGCGGTCGGGCCATGCTGCCCTCGGTCGGGACTACCTCGCCGACTTCGCTGAGCTCCTCATAGCTGAAGATGCGCGCACCGGAGGCGTCCTGCAGCACATGGTGATAATCTTCCAGTGACATCCCCAACGACTCCGCCACCTCTACGTCGCGTGCGTCACGGCCTTCCGAGTTTTCGATCTCACGCATAGCGTCCGCAACCATGCGCGCCTTACGGTGTACGGAGCGCGGTGTCCAGTCCGAACGACGGATTTCGTCAAGCATGGCGCCACGAATACGAATCCCCGCATAGGTCTCGAAGCTGGCCCCCTGACTCGGGTCGTAGTTGCGGCTGGCCTCGATCAGACCGATCATCCCGGCCTGGATCAGGTCCTCGGCCTGCACCGAAGGCGGCAGGCGATTCATCAAGTGGTAGGCGATTCGTTTGACCAGCGGCGCATGCCGCGTTACCAGGTCATCAAAACCCTGCTCCGTGTACGTTCCATAAGTTGCAAGATTGCTCACAGCACCATCTCCCCATAGTCACTGGAATATTTGATCAGGCGTTCGACGAAGAACTGCACCTGGCCGTTGGCCCCACTGGGCTGCGGCCATGTCTCTATTTTTTTCGCCAGGTTGCGGAACACTTGGGCGACCCGACTGCGCGGGAACGCCTGCACGACGGGCCGCTGCGTCCGCACAGCCTTGCGCAGGCTTTCATCAAAGGGCACGGCACCCATGAATCCGAGGGTCACGTCGAGGTAACGATCGGTCACGCGGCACATTTTGTTATAGAGCTCGCGACCTTCCTGGGCGCTGCGCACCATGTTCGCGAGGACGCGGAAACGCTGGTGCCCATAGTCTCGATTGAGCAGCTTGATGATCGCGTAGGCATCGGTGATCGACGCCGGTTCGTCGCACACTACGACGACGATCTCGTGCGCCGCGCGTGAGAAACTCAGAACCGTATCGGAGATGCCGGCGGCGGTATCGACGATCAGTAGATCTGTATCGCAGGCGACTTCACTGAATGCGCGTATAAGCCCGGTATGCTCAGCCGGACTGAGCTCGGCCAGCGCCTGCACCCCCGAGGCCCCAGGGATCACTTTGAGTCCCGACGGCCCCTCGATAAGCACCTCTTCGAGGGCGCGCTCGCCACGCATCACATGCGACAAGTCATACTTGAGGATGCAGGCCGAGGACGACGTCTATATTGGCCAGGCCGAGGTCGGCATCCAGCAACATGCACCTTCTGCCCCATCTCGGCCGCGGCCACGCCGAGGTTGACCGAGACATTGGTCTTGCCGACACCACCCTTGCCGCCGGTCACCGCGATCGCTCGGATCGGCCGCGGGTTGACCATTTCACGCAGCCCGCTGGCCTGATCGAACTGACCCTCAGACGTTAACATGCTGCTGTGCTCCACCAAGTGCCAGGGCCAGGTAACCGGTGTCGAGGGCCGTGGGGTTCTCGGCCAGCAGTTCGGCCGCGCGCGTCACCAGCGGATGGGCCCTGGCCACCTGCAGGTCTTCGGGCACGCGTTGCCCGTCGGTGACGAAAGCAGTCGGCAGGCCTGCCTTGATCAGCGCTGATAGCAGACTGCCGAGACTGGCGGCCTCATCCAGCTTGGTGAGTACGCAGGCATTCGGACGGAAGTCGGCGAACAGGCGCAGCGCGCGTTGCACCGCCGCCGCCTCCGTGGTCGCCGACAAGGTCAACAGGGTGGTGAGACCGGCCCCGGCCGTCGCGAGGATGTCGCGCTGGTCGACAATACGCTCATGCGCCGCCGCCATGCCGGCGGTATCAATCAGGATCAAACGGCGGTCGCCGAGCAGGTTCAAGGCCTCGCGCATTTCATTCGCATCCGTCGCGGTGCGCACCGGCACATTGAGGATACGCGCATAGGTCTGCAGCTGATCGCGCGCGCCGATGCGAAAGTTGTCGGTCGTGATCAGGGCCACGTTGCGGTGGCCGTGACGCAGCGCAAAGCGTGCCGCGATCTTGGCGATCGTGGTGGTCTTGCCGACCCCGGTGGGCCCGACCAGTGCCACCACCCCGCCTCGCTCCAGGAGTCTCTGACTCGCACAGCGCGGATCTCGTCGGCGAGCAGATACAGCGCCTCGCGCCAGGCCTGCTCGAGTTCTTCGGTACCGCTGACCCGCTCCGACAGGCGGCGCGCCAGCTCGGCATCCAGCCCGAGCGCCATCATTCGGCCGAGCAGCGCCTGCGAGTGCGGCGCGCGCTGCCCCAGGTCGTACCAGCTCAGGCCGCTCAATTCCGCCTGCATCCAGCGACGTAGGTTCTGCATCTCGCGCCGCAAATCGGCCAGGGCATCTTCGGGCAGTGCCGTCGGCTTGTCGGCGGCAGTTTTGGTCGCCTTTGCGGCAAGCGGCTGCCGCGAGGGGATGCGTTGATCGACGACGTCGGCGCTGTCGTCGTCGACCAGATCCACAGCGGCCGTGAGTTCGACACCACCATCGATCGATTTGTTGGAGAGTATGACGGCGTCTTCCCCGAGCGCCTCGCGGACCATGCGCAGGGCCTGCCGCATATCCTGCCCAACAAAACGCTTAATCTTCATGTCCAGCGGTCCTCACTCGTTGCCGGACCGCATCACGGTCCCTCAGGCCTCTGTCGGATTCCGCCGATGTGCTGATCACCTTGATCTGGCGGTTATCGGGGATCTCGTTGTAGGAGAGGACGCGCATGCCCGGCACACTGTGACGCGCAAATTTGGCCATCCAGGGCCGAATCGCCGCGGCCACCAGCAGGACACTCTCTTCGCCACTGAGCTCCTGTTGGCGAGCCGTGTCTCTGCATGGCACTCTGTAGCTGTTCGAGCATCCCTGGCTCGACGCCAGCACCGTCCTCTCCTGCGTTCACCAGAGTCTGCTGCAAGAGCCGTTCCAACCCGGGTTCGAGCACAACCACAGGAATTTCTCCTTTTGCGCCAATGGCTTGCTGAACGATAGAGCGAGAGAGTGCGACCCTGACCGCGGCCGTCAAAGCGCCGGCATCTTGACTTTTGGTGGCTTGCTCCGCCAGCGTTTCGGCGATCGTGCGCAAATCGCGGATCGGGACGCCCTCCTGCAACAGGTTCTGCAAGACGCGCAGGACCACCGCCAGCGGCAGCAGCTTGGGCACCAGATCCTCGACCAGCTTTGGTGCGATCTGCGCCAGATTGTCGAGCAGCTGCTGCACTTCGTCGTGGCCGAGCAATTCATGCGCATGCGACTGCAGCAGTTCGCTCAGATGGGTCGCCACCACCGTGCTCGCATCCACCACGGTGTAACCCAGCGTCTGGGCCTGATCGCGCTGCGCCGCATCGATCCAGACTGCCTCGCAGGCCGAACGCGGGATCGGTGGTCGGGGTCCCCTTGAGTTCGCCAAACACCTTGCCGGGATTGATCGCCAGGTCACGATCCACGAACACCTCGGCCTCGCCGACGGGGACGCCGTTGAGGGTGATGCGATAGGCGTTCGGCGCCAGGTCCAGGTTGTCGCGAATGTGCACCGATTGCACCAGGAAGCCCAACTCCTGCGAGAGCTTCTTGCGTACACCCTTGATGCGCGTCATCAGCTGCCCACCCTGCTCCCGGTCGACCAGCGGAATCAGGCGGTAACCGACCTCGAGTCCGATCACATCGACCGGCTGGACGTCCTGCCAGGTGAGTTCCCGCACTTCACCGGCGTCCTCCGGTGTGGCCTGCGGCAGCGCGCTCTCGACCGCGGCCGCGGGTTCGCTCTCGCGCCTGGCGATCAGGTAGGCCATGCCGCCCACTGCGCCACCGAGCAGAAGAAAGACCAGATTCGGCATCCCCGGGATCATGCCCAGCATCAGCAAGATTGCCGCGGTAATCGCCAGCGCCCGCGGATTGTGGAGCAGCTGGGTAGAGACCTGGCTACCGAGATCCTCGGCGCGCGAGACGCGGGTGACAATAATCGCCGCCGAGGTCGACAGCAGCAGTGACGGCAGCTGGGCCACCAGACCGTCGCCGATGGTCAACAGCGCATAGAACCGCATCGCCGTGCCCAAGTCCAGGTCATGCTGCCCCATACCGATCGCCAGACCGCCGATGATGTTGATGATCAGGATCAGGATGCCGGCGACGGCATCACCCCGCACGAATTTCGAAGCGCCATCCATCGCGCCGTAGAAATCGGCCTCGCGCCCCACTTCCTCGCGGCGCAGGCGCGCCTCGGTCTGGTCGATGAGCCCGGAGTTCAGATCGGCGTCGATCGCCATCTGCTTGCCCGGCATGGCATCCAGGGTGAAGCGCGCGGACACCTCGGACACCCGCCCGGCGCCCTTGGTCACCACGACGAAGTTGATGATCACCAGGATCGCGAAGACCACCAGACCCACCGCGTAGTTGCCGCCGACCACGAACTCGCCGAATGCCTCGATCACCTTGCCGGCTGCATCGCCGCCATTGTGTCCCTCGAGCAGCACGACGCGCGTCGACGCGACGTTCAACGCCAGACGCAGCAGTGTCGCTACCAGCAGCAGAGACGGGAACATCGTGAAATCCAATGGGCGCAGTGCATACACGGTCACCAGCAGCACCACCAGCGAGAGTGCGATATTGAAGGTGAAGAACAGATCGAGCAGGAACGGCGGCAGCGGCAACACCACCATCGCCAGCAGCATCAGAATAAGCAACGGCGCCCCAAGTCCGCGCGCACCGACCTGCCGGAAGGCCCCCATCACCATTTCCATCAGCGTTTTCCTCCGTGCGATCGCGTGCTGCAGGCGTGCGTTCTGCGGCTCAGGAATTTCGTGATCGCCTCAATCATGTTGATACTCCTGCGGCACTGGGTACTCCTGCGGCGGCGTCGGGATATCGCCACCTTCCGCCTGATAGGCTCGAAGCTGGAACACATAGGCGAGCAGCTGCGCCACGGCGAGGAACAGCGCGGCCGGTATCTGCTGACCGAGTTCGGTGTTGAAGTAGACGGCCCGCGCCAGCGCCGGTGCCTCGACGCGTGGGATGGCGTGGGCTTCGGCGATGTCACGGATGCTGGCAGCCACCAGATCCTTGCCCTTGGCAACGACGACCGGGGCATGCGATTCATCTGGGTTGTAGCGCAGGGCGACCGCATAGTGTGTCGGGTTGGTAACAATCACATCGGCCTTCGGCACCTCCTGCATCATCCGTCGCTGCGCCATCTCGCGCTGCATCTGTCGGATATGCGACTTCACCTCGGGCCGACCCTCGGTCTCCTTGAGTTCGTCGCGGACCTCCTGCTGGGTCATCTTCAGGTCGCGCTTGTATTGCCACAGCTGAAAGGGCACATCGATCAAGGCCATGACGATCAGCGTCGAAGAAAGGATCAACGACGACCAGGCCACCATGTCCATACCTGCACCCAGCGATTGCTCTACACTAAGTTCGCCCAAGCGCAGCAGATCCTCCGCCCACAGGCGCAGCAGTGCCACGGTTGCCGCAGCGATTAGGACGAACTTACCCAGTGACTTGAGCAACTCCATCAGCCCCTTGGCCGAGAATATGCGCTTCATACCCTTGATCGGATCGAGCTTGGACAGCTTCGGCTGCATCGCCTCGAAACTAACGTTGAACCCGCCCAACGCCACCGACGACAGCACCGCCGCGACGATCATGACGAGGAAGAACGGCACCAGCATGAAAAGCGCATCACCTACTGCCTTCACCAGGTGCGCTAGCATCGCGTTGGTATCGAAGATGTCGCTGCGCCGCACCGCGAACTGTTCCACGAACAATCGATTCAGACCGTCTGCTAGAGACGGCCCGAGGGCCATAAGCGAACCGACGCCCAGCAGCGTAATTGCCATGGTGTTGAGTTCACGCGAGCGCGGGACCTGGCCTTTCTTGCGTGCATCGGTGACCCGTTTACTGGTAGGGTCGTGGGATTTTTCCTGGCCGTCTTGGTTCTCCGCCATCTCGGCTACCTCGTACTCAGTACCAGGGCAGAGTGCGCAAAGGCCTCGGTCACCAGGCCGCCGAAGCTACTCATCACCTGCGGAATGGTCATCCAGATCAGGACGAAGCCCATCAGCAGCGTGATCGGGAAACCAATCGCGAAGATGTTCAACTGCGGCGCGGCGCGAGAGACTACGCCCATGCCGATATTGACCAGCAAAAGTGAGATGATTACCGGCGTCGCCATCAGCACGCCGGCGGCGAACATGCGCGAGGCCCAGGACACCAGTTCCCAGACACCCGCGCGGGTCAGGCCATCGGTGGCGACCGGCAGTACGCTAAAGGTCTCGACGATCGCACTGATCAGCACCAGGTGGCCGTTCAGCATTAAAAAGGCCAGCATTGCCAGGATCAGCCAGAATTGAGCAACAACCGGCACCTGCACCCCGTTCGTCGGGTCCATCATGCTGGCAAAACCCAGACCCATGCTGTAGGCCATTGCCTGGCCGGCGAAGATCAAGGCGTTGAACGCCATCTGCAATACGAAACCAAGTGCCACGCCGATCACGATCTGCTGTAGCGCGATCAGCAAGGCATCGGCGCCGAACACCGAGACCACCGGCGCGGGCGGCAGCACCGGCTGTACGACCAAGGTAATCAGCACCGCCAGCAACAGCCGAAGGCGTACCGGAATTTGGCGAACGCTAAAGATCGGCGCCACCATCAACATCGCGGCGATGCGCATTAGGGGCCAGAGAAATCCGGCCAGCCACTGACTGAGCTGCGCCTCGGTGAACTGCATCGCTAGCCGATCATATAGGGGACATTTTCGATCAGGCGCGTCGTGAATCCGGTGATCTGGCGAATCATCCAAGGGCCGGCCGTCATCATGACTACGGCGATAATCATCAGCTTGGGTACGAAGCTCAGGGTCATCTCGTTGATTTGCGTCGCTGCCTGAAACATCGCGACCAACAGACCTATTGCTAGTGATGCCAACAGGATCGGTGCCGCCAACAGCATGGTGACCTCCATCGCCTGGCGGCCGATATTCATAACGCTATCTGCATCCATCTCGCCTACCCCTAAACGTAGAAACTGGTTGCAAGCGTTCCCATTACCAGCGCCCAACCATCGACCAGCACGAACAGCATGATCTTGAACGGTAGGGAGATGATCAGCGGGGACAGCATCATCATTCCCATCGACATCAACACGCTCGCCACGACCAAGTCGATCACCAGGAAAGGAATGAACAACAGGAAGCCAATCTGAAATGCGGTCTTCAACTCACTGGTGGCAAACGCCGGCATCAGCAAAGTGAACGGGACGTCGGCCTCCTGTGCGAAAGTCTCCTGACCGGAGATCCGCGCGAACAAGGCCAGGTCATCGTCGCGCGTCTGTGCCAGCATGAACTCGCGTACCGGAATCTTTGCGGCGTCGATCGCGGCCTGGGCAGTCATCTCATCCGCCAGATAGGGTTCCAAGGCGACCGTGTAGACCTCGCTCAACACCGGGCCCATGATAAAAAAGGTAAGGAACAGCGCGAGACCTATCAGGATCTGGTTGGACGGCGTCTGCGCCGTGCCCAACGCCTGGCGCAGGATGGACAACACGATCACGATTCGTGTGAAAGAGGTCATCAGGATCAACGCTGCCGGCAGCATGCTCAATGCTGTCATCATCAACAGCACCTGGATCGACAGTGTGTAGGTCTGCTGGCCGTCGGCGCCGGCCGTCACCGTCACTGCATCGATGCCAGGGGCCGCGATGGTCGCCTGGCTGAGCAGCAAGCCGAGCAGCAACAACAGCGCCTTCATGCCTCGCTACCCGAGAGCTTGGGCGCGGCGGCGACGTCGAGCTGCTCTGCGAAGGTGGGCTGCGGCACGGCGGCGTCGGGCAGGATCATCAGGGGCTGCACGCGCCCGGGCGCGACGCCGACCAGCAGCCTCTTGCCCTCTACCGACAGCAATACCGCCTTCTCGCGCGAGCCCAAAGAGACACCGCCGAGAATCTGCACCTGCCCCTTGCCGATACCCGGCAGTTGGACATAGCGCTTCACCAGCCAGGCCAGGCCTAGCATCAGGCCGAGTACGACCAACAGGCCGAGGCCGGTGTCGATCAGGTTCGCCGTACTCAGCGGCGAGGGCACCAGCTGCGCAGGCGCCTCGTCCGGCACCGCCGCAACCGCTCCGGCGGACGCGAGCAACAGGGTGCTGATTAGAGCCGTAGGGTTCATGTTCGCTGTCGCATCCTGGACATTGTGTGGACTGCGCGCCTTCAGTCGGCGGCAGGCGTCAACTGCTGAGCTTCTTCACGCGGTCTGCCGGACTGACGATATCGGTCAAGCGAATCCCGAACTTCTCGTTGACTACGACGACCTCACCCTGCGCAATCAGCGTGCCGTTGACCAGCACATCCATCGGCTCACCGGCGAGGCGATCGAGCTCCACCACCGAGCCCTGATTCAGCTGCAGCAGGTTTCGGATGTTGATGCGCGAGCGGCCGATCTCCATTGAGATCGTAATCGGCACATCCAGGATTGCATCGATCTTGACGTCACCGGATGTGCCGTCTTTGCCTTCGGGCTGCAATTCGTCGAAGCGTGCCGCTTGCGCCGCGCTGTCGTCGACAATGTCGCCCTCCGGAGTCTGTTCTTCCAGTGCCGTGGTCCACTCGTCTGCTAACGCCTCGTCGGCACTTGCCTGTTCATCGCCCATTGCGTACCCCTTCCGTCGTAGTCCGTTTCTGCGGCACCATGTCAGTGGCGCGCTTTTGTTGTGGCCGCAGCAGGTCGTGCAGCTGGCGTGCGCTGCTGCGCTCGATCCATTCGGAAATCTTCACCGCATAGCTGTTGTTGTGGATGCCCAGCTCACCGCGGAAGATGGGCAGTTCCTCGACGCACACCTCGACGGTCTCGTTGACGTCGAGTGGGATGACATCGCCCACCTGCAGCCCGGCGATCACGCGCAGCGGCAGAGTCGCCTCGCCGAGGGCGCTGCTTATCTCGACAGTGGCCCCCATCACCTCTTCGCGCATCGCCATTTCCCAGCGCTCATCACGGTCGCCGCGGTCACTCTGCACGCCGGCATCGAGTAGCTCGCGGATCGGCTCGAGCATGGAATACGGCAGGCAGATATAGAAGTCGCCGCCGCCGGACTCGAGGTCAACATTGAACGTGGTCACGACCACGACCTCGGACGGCGATACGATATTCGCAAACTGCGGATTGACCTCCGAGGAGATGTACTCGAAGTCGATGTCCAGCACCGGCTGCCAGGCCTTCTTGAGATCCTTGAAGGCGATGCCGAGCAGCATCTGGATGACGCGCACCTCGGTCGGCGTGAAGTCCCGCCCCTCGATCTTGGTATGAAAACGTCCGTTGCCGCCGAAGAAGCTGTCAACCACGCTGAACACCAGCTTGGGATCAAGCACGCACAGCGACTTGCCGCGCAGCGGCGACACCCTGAGTGATATTCAGACTGGTCGGAACAAACAGGCTGTGCACGAACTCGGAAAACTTGAGCATCTGCACGCCTGAGACCGAAATGTCCGCACCGCGGCGCAGCATATTGAACAGACTGGTTCGAAAATAGCGCGCGAAGCGCTCATTGATCATCTCCAGCGTCGGCAAACGCCCGCGCACGATCCGGTCCTGACTGGCGAAGTCATAGCGCCGAGCCTCGGCGGGATCCACGAATTCGTCGCCATCGGTCTCGACATCGCCGTATCGACGCCGTGCAGCAGCGCGTCGATCTCGTCCTGCGAGAGAAGGTCTGGGTTAGCCATAGCTACTGCATCACGAACTGGGTGAAAAAGACGCCCTTGATTTGACCGGGTATCTTGAGCTCCTCGAGCTTTTTGCCGAGAAGGTCATGGATCGCCGCCTGTAGCGCTCTCCTTGCCATGCAGGGTCATCAGATCGGCCGCCTGCTGCTGCTCGAGCAGATTCAGCAAGTGGTGGCGAATCATCGGATCATTCGCCTGCAGGGTATCGGCCACGGTCGGGTTGTAGGTCATGACCTGGATGGCGACCTGCAACATCTTCGCCGGACCGCCCGGCGGCAAATTGACCACGAAGGTCGGATCGAGTTTGAGATAGACCGGATCGCCCTGTTCGACCTCGGCCACCTCGGTTTCGTCCACTTCGCCCTCGGCGCCCGCCTGCTCGGTGCCGCCGAGCACGAAATAGGCAGTGCCGCCAGCGCCGAGGGTAAGCAGCAGGACCCCTGCGGCGATGATGATGATCAGTTTCTTTTTGCCGCCGCCCGGCGCGTCACCTGCAATGTCTTTCTCGTCTGCCATGGATGTCATCCCCTGCCCTGCTAGCGATGTGGACGGCCGCAACCGTGCTGCACCTGAGTCTGCAAACCCTGTGCCAGGCAAGAAAGCCAAAATTAATTTTTTATTTTCAGATACTTAAGAAAGGCGCTGGCAGAGCCGTCAGCCTTTTGACGATGCGAGGAGGGCCGTCAGAGCAAAAAAATTGGCGGGCAGACCGTACCCGACGCGGCGTTGACGGGATGACGTTAGCGCCGCAGCACCGTCAACCAGCGCCAGAAGTTCAGGAGACTGGCCAGTGATGCAGCGACATAGGTCCAGGCCGCTGCGCGCAGGATGCGGCGTGCGGCGGGGACCTGTTCTGCCTCCAGATAACCGGCCTCCAACACCGGGAGCGCCTTGCGAAAACTGGCATCCAGCTCGACCGGCAGGGTGACTAGCTGGACGACCACGCCGAAACCCATGATCAGAAAACCACCCAGCACGCTCACCAGGGCCGGCGACGGCGCATGCGCGAGCAGCGCCAGCAGCGGTGCGGCGAACAGCAGAAAGGAACCGACGCGCGCCGCCCAGACCGAGGAGGCGGCGAGGCGCGAGCGCAGCTCAAACAGCGGTTCAGCGCCGGCGTGCTGTAGCGCGTGGCCACACTCGTGCGCGGCAACGGTGATGGCGGTCAGGGTCTTGCCGTCGAATTTGTCCGGGGTGAGGCGCACGCAACGCGCCGCAGGGTCATAGTGATCACCGATATCGGTGCGTTCGACACCGACATCGTCGAGATTGAAGCGTGTCAACAGATGGCGCGCCAGTTCACCGCCGGTACCCGGAAAGTTCTTCTCGGGTTGCCGGTTGTAGCGCGCCAGCACGCGCTGCACCCAGATACTGGGGCAGTACGACCGCCGCAACCAGCAGCAACACGATCAACAGGTACGCCATTCAAGCTCCCGCGGCCTTGGCCTCACGCTCACCCACGGCCACATCCACCTTGGCCAGCAACCAGCCGCCGACCACGAACAGGATCAGCACGCTCAGAATACCAGTGCGCGCACTGTCCGTAAGTACGGCGACCCAGCCCACCAGCAGCGGGCCGACCACGGCCGCAAACTTTCCCATCATGTTGTAGAGACCAAACAGGCGACCGGCATGTTCCGCAGGGATCAGACGGGCGTACAGGGCACGGCTCATCGACTGGACGCCGCCCTGGACCAGTCCGATCACCACGGCAAGCCCGTAGAACTCCCAGCTCGCGGTCATTCGCCAGGCCCAGAACACCGCCAGCACATAGACCAGGAGGGTCAGCCAGATCGCCCGCTTGGCGCCGATGCGATCGCCAATCCAGCCGAAGGCGATCGCCGCCGGGAAGCCGACGAACTGGGTGATCAACAACGCAGTTAGCAGGCTCTCGGCGGCGAAACCGAGCGATAGGCCATAGTCCACCGCCATGCGAACAATGGTGTCTACCCCGTCGATATAGCACCAGTACGCGAGCAGGAACATAAACGCCATGCGCAGGCGCCGCAGTAGCTGCCACGTCTCACGCAGCTCCCGCAGGGCGATGCCCATACCCCGCGTCGAGATCTGCCCCCGCGGACGCGGGACCTCGTGTACGAAGAACATCACCGGCAGCGAAAAAACCGCCCACCATACGGCAACCATCAGGAACGCCAGGCGCACTGCCTCGGACTTGCCGGCCAGGCCGAAGGCCTCCGGGTAGAGCACCATCAGCACGTTCACCGCGAACAGCAGGCCACCGCCCAGGTAGCCCAACGCAAAGCCCAGCGCAGAGACCCGCTCCAGCTCGCGCTTGTCGGCGACATCCAGCAGCATCGCGTCGTAGGTGACGTTTCCGCCGGCGAATCCGACTACGCCGAGCACATACATACCGGCGGCCACCAGCCAGTAGCCCTCAGCGACCAGGAACAGACCCGCGCTCATCAACGCGCCCAGCATGGCGAACAGCAGCAGCAGCCCTTTCTTGTGGCCGCTGCGGTCGGCGATCACCCCCAGCAGCGGCGCCAGCAGCACTACCAACAGTGAGGCCAGCGCATTGGCGGTGCCCAGACGCACGGTACTCTCGGTCGCCGACATCCCGGTCGCCCAGTAGGACTTGAAGAACACCGGGAAAAAGCCCGCCATCACGGTCGTCGCGAATGCGGAGTTGGCCCAGTCATAAAGCGCCCAGGACCATTGCGCACGCCTCTTCGACTGCACGGCGGTTGCGCCCATCAGCTCTTGATGCCCACACCACGGGCTAGCAGCCACATCGCAAAGCTGCCGAGGGCAAGGATAAAACCGAAGATGATGATGAATGCCTGCCACATGGCGATGTCGCTCACACCCAGCAGGCCGTAGCGAAACGCGTTGACCATGTACAGCACCGGATTGATCAGCGACGCCCGCTGCCAGAATTCGGGAAGCATGCTGATCGAATAGAACACGCCGCCAAGATAGGTCAGCGGTGTGAGCACGAAGGTCGGCACGATCGAAATATCATCGAAGCTGTTGGCGTACACGGCATTGATGAAACCGGCCGTGGCGAACAGGATCGAGGTGAGCACGAATACCGCCAGGGTCACCAGATAGCTGTGCACATTCAGCTCGGTAAAAAACAGGGAAACCGCGGTCACTACTATGCCGACCACGACCCCACGCGCCACCCCGCCGGCGACATAGCCGGCCAAAATGATAAAGTTCGGCAGCGGTGCAATCAGCAACTCTTCGATATTGTGCTGGAACTTGCTACTGTAAAAACTCGACACCACGTTCGCGTAGCTGTTCGATATCACCGACATCAGTATCAGCCCGGGGACGATAAAATCGACATAGCGGAAACCCTCCATGTCGCCGATCTGCGCGCCGATCAATTTACCGAAGATGATGAAATAGAGCGCCATGGTGATCGCTGGCGGGAGCACCGTCTGCACCCAAATCCGGCTGAAGCGCAGGATCTCTTTGGTGACGATGGTCTTGAAGGCCACCCAGTAGAGCGTCATGTCCCTCATCCAGCATGGTCCCTGAGCTCGACTCCGGTGCGCACCATATCCATGAACAGCTGCTCCAGGCGATTCTGTTTGTTGCGCAGACTAAGCACCTCGATATCGCGCTCTGCCAGCGCCATGAACAATGCATTCAGACCGTGCTCCCGCGTCACTGAGACCTCGAGCGTCGTGCCGTCGATGCGTGAAATGGCGAAGCCCGGAATGTCGTCGAGGACCGCAAGTTCGTCACGCACATCCAATACGAACGTCTCAGTGTGCAGGCGGCGCAACAGCTCGTTCATCCTAGCTCGCTCCGCAATGCGGCCATGGTTGATGATCGCGATGTTCCGGCACAGACTCTCGGCCTCTTCCAGATAGTGTGTGGTGAGGATGATGGTGGTGCCAGCGGCATTGGTCTCGCGCAGGAAGTCCCACATCGATCGCCGGATCTCGATATCCACGCCGGCAGTGGGCTCGTCGAGGATCAACAGGCGCGGCCCATGCACCAGCGCCCGGGCGATCATCAAGCGGCGCTTCATGCCGCCTGACAACTCCCGCGCCTGAGCGTCGCGCTTACCCCAGAGATCAAGCTGCTTCAGTGATGCCTCGGCCCGCTGGTAGGCCTCTCGGCGCGCAATGCCATAGTATCCGGCCTGGTTTACTACGATCTCGACGACAGGTTCGAACTGGTTGAAATTGAACTCCTGCGGCACCAGGCCGATGCAGGATTTTGCCGCCGACGGCTCGCGGTCGAGATCATGACCGAACACCCTGACCTGGCCATCGCTCTTGTTCACCAGCGAGCTTATGATGCCGATTGCGGTCGACTTGCCGGCACCGTTGGGCCCCAGCAGGGCGAAGAAATCGCCCTCGTCGACGGCCAGATCGATGCCGCAGAGTGCCTCCGGGCCGTTGCGGTAGGTCTTGCGAAGATTGTGGATCTCTAGCGCCTTCATCAGTTGGTCCAGGGCTCACCGGCCGCACATGATAGCGCGGCGGATATATGATCGACGCGAATCGCGCTGATCTCTCAGGGGCAAGGCGGTTTGGGCGCCTCCGCCGCGAGTTCACTCGTTGAGCTCTGGGCGGTCGGCGTATTCGGCCAGGGCCTCGGGATTGAGCAGCGCCTCGGTGTTGGCCACCGCACGGTACTCTATGGTATCGCGCACTGCGATCTCGGAGATCTTGCCGCTGCGTGTGCGTGGAATATCTTTGACCTGCAGGATCTTGGCCGGCACATGTCGTGGACTGGCATTCTCACGCAGCGCCTTGCAGATGGCATCGCGCAGACTGTCATCGAGCCGTGCGCCCTCGATCAAGACGACGAATAACACAATGCGCACGTCGTCGTCCCAGCGCTGACCAACGCAGATACTCTCACGGATCTGCGGCAGCAGTTCCACCTGCCGATAGATCTCAGCGGTGCCGATACGCACGCCGCCGGGATTGAGCACCGCGTCGGAGCGCCCCTCGATGGTCAGCCCGCCGTCTTGGGTCAATAGCGTCCAGTCGCCATGCGCCCAGACGCCGGGGAAGCGCTCGAAGTAGGCGCTGAGATAATGACTGCCGTCGGGGTCGTCCCAGAAGCCGACTGGCATGCTGGGGAACGGCCGCGTGCAGACGAGTTCCCCCGGCGCATTGCGCAGGCTGTGGCCCGCGCTGTCGAACACGTCGACCGCCATACCCAGGCCACGGCACTGGAGCTCACCACGGCGCACCGGCAGCAGCGGGCTGCCAAGTGCGAAACACGACACAATGTCGGTGCCACCGGAGATCGAGCTGATCTGCACACCCGGCTTTATATCGCGCGACAGATAGTCGAACGACTCGGGCGCCAGCGGCGAACCCGTTGACAGCACCAGGCGCAGCGCTTCGAGCGCCAGGTGGCCGGCCGTGACGACACCGGCTTTTTCCTGTGCCGAGAGGTATTTCGCACTGGTGCCGAACACCGACACACCCAAGACGTCGGCCATGTGCCATAGGCTGTCCGGCGCAGGATACAGCGGGTTGCCGTCGAACAGCACAAGGGTGGCGCCGCTGGCCAGGCCAGAAGCCAGCCAGTTCCACATCATCCAGCCGCAGGTGGTGAAGTAGAATAAGCGATCCTCGCGCCGTAGGTCGCAGTGCAGCCGATGCTCTTTGAGATGCTGCAGCAGCGTCCCGCCGGCGCCATGCACAATGCATTTCGGTTTGCCCGTGGTGCCCGAGGAGAACAGGATATACAGTGGATGATCGAACGGCAGCTGGGCGAAGGGCGGCAGCGGCAAATCATTGTTCAGCAGACTGTCCCAGTCCCGCGCATCGTTCAGCGGCCCGGCCCCCTGCCACGGGATCAACAGCACAGGTCCACAACCCGCCGGTAGGCCGGCGTGCACCGCTCGCACCTTGTCGCGCAGGTCGATCGAACGCCCCTTGAAGCGATATCCGTCAGCGGCGATCAACAGTTTCGGCGCGATCTGTCCAAAGCGGTCCAGGATGCCCTGGACGCCGAAATCCGGCGAGCAGGAGGACCACACGGCACCCAGCCAGGTGCTGGCGAGCATCCCGATCACGGCCTGCGGAATATTGGGCACTATGGCCGCGACGCGGTCGCCCGGACCGATGCCCAGGTCATGCAGGGCCGCGGCCAGGCGCGCACTCTGCGCGAACAGCTCGCGATAACTCAGGCGCTGTTCGGTGCCGTCCTCGCCGCGGAACACGATCGCCAGGTGGTGGTCGCGAAAGCGCAGCAGATTCTCGGCGAAATTGAGCCGCGCGCCGACGAACCAGCGCGCGCCCGGCATTGCATCAGGAGACTGCAGGGCCAGGTCCCAGTCGCGACTGGCGATCACCTCGGTAAAGCGCCACAGTTCGCTCCAGAATTCGGCCGAGTGCTCCACCGACCATTGCCACAGTTCCTGATAGTCGCCGGGACCCGGTGCGTGCGCTATGCCGAGCCGACGCATGAATGCCGCCATCTGGCTGGACTGCGCGAGATCGGGGCTCGGCCGCCAGATCACCGGGTGCGCCTCGTCCACTGTGCCTCCGCGCATATACCCATCCCCCTCCAATTCCGTTCTACTGTATGCAAGTAAAGCAACAGTATCCAAGGAAGCCGCAATGTCCGCCAACCAACCACGCTCTCCGGAGGTCTATCTCAACCTAAACATCCGGGGTATGGGACCCTCCGCGACCCTGGCGATCAATGAACGTTCACGCCAACTGGCCGCGCAAGGCCAGCGCATCTACCGCCTGGGGCTGGGGCAGTCGCCGTTTCCGGTCCCAAGCCATGTGCAACAGTGCCTGCGCGATAACGCCCACCAGAAGGACTACCTGTCGGTAAAGGGTCTGCCCGCGCTGCGCCAGGCAGTCGTCGACTGGGTGCGACGCAGCGAGGGCCTGGACTACTCGCCGGACAATGTGCTGGTCGGGCCGGGCACTAAGGAACTGATGTTCCTGGTCCAACTCGCGTACTACGGCGACTTGGTGATTCCTTCGCCCTCATGGGTATCTTACGCCCCGCAGGCGCGCATCATCGGCCGCCACATCCACTGGCTGCGAACGCGTCCGGAGACCGGCCTGGGCGTGGAACCCGAGGCGCTCGAAGCACTTTGCGCAAGGGATCCAGATCGCCCGCGCCTGCTTATCCTAAACTCGCCGAGCAACCCGACCGGATTGTGTTATGACGCCGGACAGCTGCAGGCCGTCGCCGAGGTGCTGCGCAAGTATCGTGTGTTGGCCCTGTCAGACGAGATCTACAGCGGCACTCATTACACCGGCGGGCACGTCTCGCTGGCACGCTACTACCCGGAAGGCACCATCATCAGTAACGGCCTGAGCAAGTGGTGCGGAGCGGGTGGCTGGCGACTGGGCTTCTTCGTCTTCCCGCATAGCCTAGGCTGGCTGGCCGACGCCATGGCTGCAGTGGCCAGTGAGACCTTCACCTCGACCAGTGCCCCGATCCAATACGCCGGAGTTACCGCACTGGATGCCCGGCCTGAGATGGATGACTATCTGGACCGGAGCCGGCAGGTCCTGGCCGCGCTGGCGGAGCATGCCTATCTCACACTGTCGAGTGTCGGCGCCGAACTTCATCGCGCCGCCGGTGGTTTCTATCTGTTCCCGCGCTTCGAGACGCACCGCGCCGGTCTCGCGGCACGCGGCATCGAGACGGGTGGGGAGTTCTGTGAGCGCCTCCTCGAGGAGACAGGCGTCGCGACACTGCCCGGCAGCTGCTTCGGGCGCCCCGAAGAGGAGCTTTCTCTGCGTCTGGCGTTCGTCGATTTCGACGGCGGGACCGCGCTGACCAGGGCGGCAACGGAGGTCGTGGATGAGGCCTTCGTGAAGACGCACTGCCCGCGTGTGACGACCGCGATCGAGCGCATGGCCGAGTGGGTGGACGTCTGAAAGGCACGCGATAACCGGCAGCGGTGCATTCAGATTAGACACTGCGACGACGGAGCCTTGACGTAGAATGCAGCGCTTTGACGGAGCCGCGCGTGGAACCCCTTGCCCTCGATACCCTTATGCTGCTGATCGCCGTCGCCTGCCTGGCCGGCATGATCGACGCAATCGCCGGCGGCGGCGGACTGCTGGCGTTGCCGGCAATCCTATGGGCCGGGCTGCCGCCGATACAGGCGCTGGCGACCAACAAACTGCAGGGCAGCTTTGGCACACTGACCGCCTCGTACAACTACTGGCGGCGTGGCGAGATCGATATCACGCGTCTGCGCATTCCGATCCTGATGACTTTCATCGGTTCGGCATCGGGAACCCTCGTCGTGCAACGCGTTTCTTCGACCCTTCTCGACCAAGTCATCCCCGCACTATTGATCGGTTTCGCGCTGTATTTTCTATTCTCCCCGCGAATCGGTGACAAGGATGCCCATCACCGCATCAGCCACGGCCTGTTCGGTCTGTTGATCGGCTTCAGCATCGGTTTCTACGACGGCTTCTTCGGGCCCGGCACCGGCAGCTTTTTCGCCGCGGCCTTTGTGTTGCTGCTCGGCTACAACCTGCGTCGCGCCACCGCTGGCACCAAGATCCTCAACTTCACCAGCAATATCGCCTCGCTGATGTTCTTTGCGATGGCTGGACAAGTCGTCTGGCAAATCGGCCTGCCGATGGGGCTGGCACAGATGGCCGGCGCCTGGATCGGTTCGCACCTGGTGATCCGTCACGGCACGCGGCTGATACGGCCGCTGCTGGTCGCGGTCTCGCTTGCGATATCGCTCAAGCTGTTGTTGAGCGATTGAGCCAAGCTAATGAGATCCGGCGAAATTCGCGCGCCTTATCGCACGAAGCATGCCTGAAAATAATCCGCCCTTGAGTCAACGATATTGGCGCAGGTACCACCACTCGAACGCCCGCTTGGCCCAGTGAAAGCCGACGAAGGACGGGGTAACGATATTCCTGTTCGGCGTCCGGGTCACCAGCAACCCGCTGTTGCGTGAGTCGACGATGCAGATCAGCTCGGACTTGAAGGTGTAGCTGGGTCGCTGGCCCTGAAATTCGCCCATTAAATTGGCCACTGCCGCCTCGGCCTGCAGATCCGCCATGTGGGCCTGCTTGGGCATCCACTCCGGACCCGGGAAGCTGCCCGAATCGCCGGCCACGTAGACCTTGTCCCAGCCCTCGACCTGACAATACTGATCGGCCCTGATCATGCCGCCCGGGGAGCGCGGCAGATCGGTATTGTCGAACCACTGATTGCCCGTCATGCCAGGCATGAACAGGATCAGTTCGGCGTCGAATTCGGCGCCCTCGGTGATTACCTTGTCGGCCTCGAATGCCTTTAGCTTGTGTCCAAGGTAAGTCGCGATGTCGCGCTTGGCCATTTCTCGCAGCAGTCCCTCCACTGCCTTCGGCCCAAGCCGTTGACCGGGTTTCTCCGCCGGCGTGAAGAATGCCAACTTGAATCTGTCGCGCCGCCCTTGCTTGCGCAGCCAGGAATCGATGCCAAACAGGAACTCGAACACCGGCCCGCCGCGCATCGCCGCGGGTTCCTTGGGATTACCGGCAAATCCGAACGCCAGCGTGCCACCGTCCATCTCGGCGAGACGGTCGCGCACCTTCGCGATCACCTCCACCCCACCACACGGAAGATAGGAATGTTCGATACCCGGCAGCTTGCGAAGAAAACGGCCGCCGCAGGCGATGATCAGGCCGTCGTTCGACACCTCTCCCTGGTCGGTGACTACCACCCGCCCGGCTTCGCGCAGCCCCTGCGCCGAGGACTGGTGAAAGGTCACCCCCATGCGATCGAAAAACCCGCCCAGCGGAATCACCAGATCCTCGGGCCGGCGCAGGCCGGTGGGAATCCAGATAGTGCCGGGGTAGTAGACAAATGACGGCTGCGGCGCGATCACATCGATCCGGAGGCTGGCATCTGCGGCACGCAGCTTGCGAACGGCAGTTAGCGCGCCAAACCCGGCGCCGATAACGGTGACTCGTGGCATCTGCAAGTCTCTCCTCAACTGCGTGGAATCGCATTCTAAGGCCGCGGCAACGAGATGTCAGACACTAGCCTGGATATCTCACCGTTTTTCGTAACGAGGACGCCCCGTCAGGGCGAGGGTATCGGGGCCGCAGCAGGAAATCGGTGAGATAAGCAGGCTAGAGACCCGGAGGTCCTTGGGAAATGACCGGGTTGCCGGTATTCTTGGCGCACGCAGCTGTAACGAATGGACGCTCATGACAGACACTGATCCCCGCTTTCTGGGCACATTGACGGATATCTCGGGCGGTCGATTCATCGCCCGACTGCAAGACCACAACGACACCTTCGACGCCTACCGGGATATCGGGGTGGAGTCGATCAGCATCGGTCAGGTGGGGAGCTACGTGATCGCTAAGAGCAAGCAGGAACAGGTGCTGTGTCAGGTGATACGTGCCTGGGAGGAGTCGCGCGAGCACGATACCGAGAGGCTGTTGCACCTGTTGCCACTGGGTGAAGTGACCGGTGACGGCCGCTTTTTCCGCGGCGTCGGACGCTATCCGCCGCTGCAGACGCCGGTCTATCTCGCCGAAGGTGCCCAGCTCGAGACCATGTTCGATGCCGTTCGCCGCTATGGCCTGCACATCGGGCGACTCAGCCAGCGTCCTGAGCTTCGCGTCTACGTAGAGCCGAATCTGCTGTTCAACCGCCATCTCGCAGTGTTGGGACAGTCGGGTTCAGGCAAGTCGTGGGCGGTGGGCAGCCTTTTGCAGCGTACCGTCAAGCTGATGCCCAAGGCGCATATCGTTCTGCTGGACCTGCACGGCGAATATGGCTGGCGCGACGAAAAGGGTATTTTTCACAGTGCCTTTCCCGTCGATATGGTGCGCCATGTCGATGCCCGCAGCCTGGAGATACCCTACTGGCTGCTGACGTACAGTGAATTGGTGGACCTGCTGATCGATCGCACCGATCCAAACGCCTCGCTGCAGGTGTCGTTCATGCGCGAGGTGCTGCACACCTTGCGTAAGAAGGGCAACGAATACCTGGGCATCGACCGCTTGTCGGTCGACTCACCGGTGTTCTTCTCGCTGAAAGACATGTATGTGCATTTCAAGCAGGCCAACGAACAGCAATTCGATTTCGGCAAGTCCAAGGGCCCGCTGTTCGGCGCGTTCGACGAATTTCTGGTGCGTTTCCAGGCGATGTTCAACGACTCGCGCTACGACTTTCTGTTTCGCCCGCGCCGACGGCTCAAATCACTCGACCTCGAAGGCCTGTTGCGTGACTTTATCGGCCTGGGTGAACCGAAGCGGCAGATTACCGTGATCGATCTCAGCGCCGTGCCGCACGACGTGCGGCCCACCGTGTCCTCGCAAATCGGCCGGCTGGCATTCGAGTTCAACTACTGGAATCCGCAGCGGCGCGAGTTTCCAATCCTGCTGGTGTGCGAAGAGGCGCACCAGTACATCCCGCGCGAGGCGGACCTACAGCACCAAGGCAGCCGGCGGGCAATGGAACGGATTGCCAAAGAGGGCCGAAAATACGGCGTCGGGCTGTGTGTTGTAAGCCAGCGCCCCACCGAGCTGTCCGAGACGGTGCTGTCCCAGTGCAGCAATTTCCTCTGCCTGCGCACTACCAACCCCGAAGACCAGCAGTACATCCGCAAGCTCATGCCCGAGGGTGAACAGGACCTGGCCGACGTCTTGACCACACTGCGCCGCGGCGAGGCCCTGGCAGTGGGTGAGGCCATCCCCTTGCCAACCCGTGTGCGTTTGTATCCCCCCGATCCGGCACCCGAGAGCAGCGATACGCCGGTTGCCGACAGCTGGCGAACCGGCCCGGACGACCTCAACGTGAACCGCATCGTCGAGCACTGGTGGCGCCAGCAACGCTAGATCCGGCTCGAATGCTGTGTGCAAAATTGCCAGGCTGGCCGAGCGAGTGAGCGAGACCACCCCAGGAGACCTGATGTCAGACGATAACGTCCTTCCCTTTCCCGATCGATTGCGTAACGCCATCGATGAAGAGGCCTGGCGCGCACTGCAAGGCGAGTTCTATCTCGACTGCTATTTCGCGCAGCATGGCAAACCCGCCGCGGGGCCGGATGAGCTTCGCGCCTGGCTGAAAGAGGTCAAACTGTTCGCCGATACCGAAAACCCGTTCTTCCGCGGTTGGCTGGTGCGGCGATTGAGCGAACCTGGTGACTGACCCGTTCCTTACTTCCGCCTAGCCCTTCTGTTTCGTGGGCAACGCGGCCCCACGTTAGCCGGCCGCAACAAGCGCCTGGTCGATGTCTGCGATGATATCTTCGACGTGTTCTATGCCGATCGACAGGCGTACCATATCTTCGCGTACACCGGCTGCCGCCAGTTCTAGCGGCCCCAGCTGCCGGTGGGTGGTGGTGGCCGGATGGCAGGCGAGCGACTTGGCGTCACCGATGTTCACCAGGCGCAGGATCATCTGCAGGGCATCGATGAAGCGCGCCCCGGCCTCTTTGCCCCCATTGATGCCGAAACTGAGGATGCCGGATGCCTTGCCGCCGGTGATCTTACGACACAATGCGTGGTAGGGGCTGTCGGGAAGACCGGCGTAACTCACCCACTCGACCTGCGGGTGACCCTGCAGATGCTCTGCCACCCGCTGCGCGTTCTCGCAGTGGCGCTCCATACGCAGACCCAGGGTCTCCAGTCCCTGCATGATCAAAAAGGCGTTCAGTGGCGATATCGCCGCTCCGGTGTTGCGCAGCGGCACCACGCGACAGCGGCCGATGTAGGCCGCCGGCCCAAGTGCCTCGGTATACACCACCCCGTGGTAGGAAGGATCGGGTTCATTGAGCATCGAAAAGCGCCCTGCATGCGCCGCCCAGTCGAACTTTCCCGAGTCGATGATCACGCCACCGATGCTAGTACCGTGACCGCCGATATATTTCGTCAGCGAGTGGACCACGATGTCTGCCCCCAGCGCGAACGCCTTGCACAGAAAGGGCGTCGGTACGGTGTTGTCAACGATCAGCGGCACACCATGACGATGCGCGATCTCGGCCAAGGTCGCGATATCCACCACGTTGCCGGCCGGATTGCCGATAGACTCACAGAACAGCGCGCGGGTGTTGTCGTCGATAAGCGCCTCGAGGCCGGAGTAATCGTCGTGCGAGGCGAAGCGCACCTCGATACCCTGGCGCGGAAAGGTATGTGCAAACAGGTTGTACGTGCCGCCATACAGCTGGCTGGTACTGACGATATTGCAGCCGACGTCGGCGATGCACTGGATCGAATAGGTGATCGCCGCCATCCCCGAGGCCAAACATAAGGCCCCGACACCACCCTCCATCTCGGTAAGGCGCTGCTCCAGGACGGCCTGGGTAGGGTTCATGATGCGCGTATAGATATTCCCCGCCACCTTGAGGTCGAACAGGTCTGCACCGTGCTGAGTGTCGTCGAAGGTGAACGAGGTGGTCTGATAGATCGGGGTGGTTGCGGCATGCGTCGCCGGATCACCGTCATAACCCGCATGCAGGGCCAGTGTCTCGAGTTTCATTGGGGTCTCCTCCGTCTCTTATCGTGAACAGCGTCAGCCGCTGCGACATGTGCTTCACATCATGCCTAACATACGATGATAGGCGCTTTGGTAATTGGCTACAGATGTGGCCCAATTGCGTTCGGTCTCGACGAATCGCCGGCCGGCCTGCTTCAGCGCCTCGCCGAGCTGTGGATCCTGCAACAGCAGGGCCAGTTTCTCCGCGAGGCTCGCCGGATTGCCGGCCTCGTGCAATATGCCTGTCTCGCCATCCACGATCAGCTCCTTGTGGCCACCGACATCCGAGGCGACGAACAGGCGTTTCAGCGCCATCGCCTCGAGCGGCTTGAGCGGAGTCACCAGTTCGGTGATGCGCATCGACTGGCGGGGATAGGCAAGGACGTCAATCAGGCTGTAATAATTTACCACCTGCTGTTGCGGCACCCTCCCGGTGAAAGTCGTTATGTCGGCGATACCAAGCGCGAGCGATTTCTGGCGCAGCATCTCCTCGGCCGGACCACCGCCCACCAGCAGCACATGGAGCTTCGGCAACCGCTCGCGCAGCAGGCTAGCCGCCTCGAGCAAGAGATCGATGCCCTCGTAGAAATAGAACGAACCGACGAAACCAATGACCTGTTTATCATTCAGGCTCAGCTCGTTCCGCAGCGCCTCGTCCGCGGTTTCGATGGGCTGAAAGTTGTCGATATCTACCGCATTCGGGATCACGGTAACCTTGTCGGCCGCGATCCCGCGAGCCACGATGTCTCGACGCAGTCCTTCGCAGATACAGAAGCAGTGGTCGGAATGCCGCAGCGCCCAGGTTTCCAGGCCACGCGTGATACGGTAGCGCAGATCGCCCTCCCGTGCCGTGCCATGACTGACCGCAGCATCCTCCCAGAAGCCACGCACCTCGTAGCCGACCGGGATACCCAGCGCCCTGCCAACGCGGATTGCGGCAATGCCGTTCAAGGCCGGCGAATGAGCGTGCAGTAGATCTGGTTTGCACTGTCGCGCAACGTCAGTGAGGCGCCGTTCGAGGTCACGAATGACGGCATACTGATTGACGACCGGGAGGCGATGTAGCCATCGACTGCGTGACTGGGTGCGAAAAAAATGCAGTCCTTCGACGGTCTCTTCGTCCGGCTGGTCGGCGACGGCCGCCGCATGCTTGGTGCTGGTAATGTGTTCGGTCCGCCAACCGCGCTGTCGCTGCTGCGTGAAGATCGACCGCGACCGAAAGGTATAACCGCTGTGTAGCGGTATCGAGTGGTCGAGCACATGGAGTATCAGCATCGTGCCGTGGCCCTTTCAGCGACTCTAGATCGGGGCTTGGGTGCAGGCAGCCGGTCGCTGGGCAAAGCGGCGGCCGAAAGCCAATCCATCTGGAATCTCGCGAGCATCATTCGGCCACTGCCAGGATGCGCTGGAAGATCTCGACCTGGCCTCGCGAGGTGGCCTGCCAACTGAAGCCCTCTGCATAACGCCGCGTGGCATCCCGTGCCGGGGCATCGGCGAATAGCGCCTGCACAGCAGTCACGATGGCAGCAGGACTGCGCTCGCGCGTCAATCGACCTGCGTCGGCCGCAGCGACCACCTCGGGCGTACCGTCGACTGGCGTGGCGACGACTGGGGTGCCGCATGCCATTGACTCCAACAAGACGTTGGCCCAGCCCTCGCGGTTGGATGCCAATACCAGTGCATCCGCAGCCTGATAATGTTCGCGCAGTCGCTCTTGTGACAGACGCCCGGCGAATCGCACCCGATCGTGCAGCGAGAGTTGCGCCACCCGGTCGCGCAAGGCGCCCTCTTCCGGACCATCACCGGCGATCACGAGATCCATCTGCGGTAGGTCGCGCATCGCCTCGATTACCAGGTGATGCCCTTTGCGCTCGATGAGATGACCGACCGATAGCAGCGTGATTCTTCCCTCAACACCCAATCGTTCGCGCAGCGCAGGCCGCGCAATGGCGGGATGGAAGAATGCCAAGTCCACCCCGTTGCGCAGTACGGTGATGCAGCCCTCGGGCACACCAAGATCCCGTAGGTAGCCCTTGAGTGCAGCGGCGACCGTGATCAAATGCGCGGCCTTGCGTGTGACCTCAACGATCTGTCGCCGCGGCCCGGCATAGCGCGGGATCAGATTCAGGTCGGTGCCACGGCCAGTGACTACAAACGGCCGCCCGAACTCAGCCGCCAGATGCATTGCGGCCACCCCGTCGGGGTAGAAGTAGTGGGCGTCGATAAGGTCGAAATCAAAGCCCGCGTCGCGCAGCCGCCGCACCTCGCTTCTTACCGCCCGATACATCAACCAGGGCGCGATGCGCATGCCGACCTTCGGGATCACAGGATAGCGTGGATGCCACACCTCGATGTCGTGACGCTGCTCATGCGCTGCGATATCGGTAAACTTGGCGTAGCTGCCAAATAAAGGACCGCGAAACGGGAACCATGGCACGGGTGCGACCACCTGTACGCTTATATCAGGAGCGAAGGCGAGCAACTGGCGCAATCGGTTCTCGACAAAGATGCCGTGCGACATCTGTTGCGCGTTGGGATAAAGCGAACTGAAGGTGAGGATGTTCAACACAGCAGCCTGCATGCCGCCGGTGGGTGGCGGGCAATCCTGCAGCCTGAACGCGAAGGCCGCCCCCGATGCTCAGGGTCTGTCGTCAACCACATCCTCTTTCTTGACCTGCATCAGGTCTGCCTTACTGACGCCAAGCATCAAGATGGCGGTGCTGGCGACATAGATCGAGGAGTAGGTACCGATGAGCACGCCGACCAACAGCGCGAACGCGAAGCCGTGAATGATCTCGCCGCCAAGAAAAAACAGCGCCAGCAGCACCAGCAGCGTGGTCAGCGAAGTCACCAAGGTGCGCGACAAGGTCTCGTTGAGCGAACGGTTGACGATGTCGACTGGCGTCCCCTTGCGCATCTTGCGAAAGTTCTCACGGATACGGTCGAACACCACGATGGTGTCGTTCAGCGAGTAGCCGATTACCGCGAGAACCGCGGCAAGCACTGGCAGGTCGAACTCGATCTGCAGCAGAGCGAACAGGCCTACTGTAATAATCACGTCATGCACCAGCGCGACGACGGAACCGACCGCAAAACGCCATTCGAAGCGCATCGCCACGTACATCAGGATGGCGATCAGCGCTACCAGCACTGCCAGCGCTCCGTCTTCGGTCAACTCGTCACCGACCTGCGGGCCAACGAATTCGACCCGGCGTAGTTCCACCTGATTGTCGACCGCCTCCGACAATGCAGCGAACACCTCGTTGCTCAGTCGGGCACTGTCGTCACCCTCACCCTGCCCGCTGCCAAGACGAATCAGTACGTCACGCGACGTGCCGAACTGCTGGACCGAGCTGTCGCCGTGCCCGCTCCCCTCTAAAGCCCCACGCACAGCCTCGAGATCGGCTGGCTGCGTGTAGCCGACCTCGATCAGCGTGCCGCCGGTGAAATCGATACCGAGGTCCAGGCCACGCACGACGATGGCGCCGATCGCGATGACGATCATGACCAGCGAGGCAACCGCCGCGATCTGGCGCTTGCCCATGAAATCGATTTGTTGACCGCTCTTGAGAATTCGCATGGCTGATCCTAAGGGGTTAGATCGCGAGTCTGGAAACGCGTTTGGCGCCGTAGATCAGATTGATCACTGCGCGGGTGCCGATGATAGCCGTGAACATCGAAGTCAGGATGCCGATCGCCAGCGTGACCGCAAAGCCGCGCACCGGGCCGCTGCCGATCGAGAACAAGACCACGGCGGCGATGAAAGTCGTGACATTTGCATCCAGGATGGTGCTGAACGCCTTGGCATAGCCCGAGTGGATACTGGCCTGCGGGGTACTGCCCACCCGCAACTCCTCGCGGATTCGCTCGAATATCAGTACGTTCGCGTCCACTGCCATGCCGACCGTGAGCACAATACCGGCGATGCCAGGTAAGGTAAGGGTCGCCTGGAGAATAGACAGCACCGCGACGATAAGCACCAGATTGGTGACCAGGGCCAGATCGGCGACTAGGCCGAACACCCGGTAGTACACCGCCATGAAGACCAAGACCAAGCCCAGACCGACCATCACCGAGGTAAAGCCCTGATCGATGTTGTCCTGACCCAGGCTAGGACCGATGGTACGCTCCTCGACGATATCGATCGGCGCGGCCAGCGCGCCGGCGCGCAGCAACAACGCCAACTGGTGGGCCTCCTGCGGGCTGTCGAGACCGGTGGTCTGAAAACGCCGCCCGAAGGGCTCACGGATGGTGGCCACATTGATCACCTCCTCGACCCACTTGCGGATGGGCTTACCCTCGGCATCACGTCCAACGGTGCGTTTTTCCTTGAACACCACCGCCATCGGCTTGCCGACATTGTCGGTGGTGACGTTCCGCATGCGCCGCGCGCCCTTGCTATCCAGATTCACGTAGACCGCCGGCTGCCCAGACTGCTGATCGAAGCCAGATGAGGCGCTGGTCATTTCGTCACCGGTAACGATCACCTGGCGCTTGAGCAGGATGGGTTGGCCATTGCGCTCCCGATACAGCGCAGTGCCTGGCGGCACGCGGCCGCTGCTTTCCGCCTCGAAGGCCTGTGCGATATCGCCATGCGCGAGACGGTACTCGAGAGTGGCCGTGGCGCCCAGCAGGTCCTTGACCTTGCCTGGGTCCTGCACGCCCGGCAGCTCGACCACGATACGTCGCTCGCCCTGCTGCTGGATGATCGGTTCTGCCACACCGAGCGCATTTACTCGGTTGCGCAGTGTCGTGATGTTTTGTTCCAGCGCCAAACGGCGCGCCGAGCGCTCTTCCGCGGCCGGCATAAAGACGCGTACGTAATAGTCGTCGCCATCATCGCGCACGCTGACAGCGAGTTCGCGATACTCGGCGCCGAGTTCCTTCTCGGCGCGGTCACGCAATTCGGCGTCGTTGAAGCGCACGTCGACGCCATTGCCAGACTCCTTCACCGTCACATAACGGATGCGTTCTTCGCGCAGCGTAGTGCGTACATTGCCGGCAATCCGCTCAACGGCATTCTGCATGGCCGCCTCCATGTCGACGTCGATCAGCACGTGGATGCCGCCACGCAGGTCGAGACCCAGATTCATCGGCTTGCCGCCTAGTGCGGCGAGCCACGCCGGCACGTCCGGCGAAAGCGTCAACGCATGCGTGAACTCTGGCGGCAGCGCCTTGGCCACCGCCTCCTGGCCGGCCAGTTGATCCTCTGGCGTACGGAAGCGGATCTGGAGGCGGTCGGGTTTCAGCTCCGAGGACTTGATATCGATCTGCGCACGAGCAAGTGCAGCCAGTAGATTCTGTTGCAGGGTCTCGCCGACCTGCTCGCCCCGAGCGCCGGTCACCTCGATCACCGGATCCTGCGGATAGATATTAGGCAGGGCGTACAGCAGGCCCGCCAGCAGCACAAAGGCCACCAGTAGGTTCTTCCACAGCGGATATTGGTTAAGCATGATTCACGTGCAGCTAAGTTGGAGACGGCCAGTTCGAGACATGGCCGGCGGGAAGGTTACAGCTCTTTCAGGCTGCCCTTCGGCATAATGGCCTCGACCGAGGTCTTGCGCACCGTGACCACGACGTTGTCGGCGACCTCGACCTTCATGAAGTTGTCGCCGAGCTCGGTAACCTTGCCCATCATGCCGCCCATGGTCTGGATCTCGTCACCCTTCTTCAGACCTCCGACCATGGCCTTGTGTTCTTTTTGACGCTTGACCTGCGGGCGGATCAGGAAGAAATACATAATGACGAACATCCCGATAAGGAAGATGATCGACATTCCCCCGTCCCCACCGGGTGCGGGACTCTGTGCCATTGCGTCGGAAATAAAGAAACTCATCGTGCGCTCCAGTGGATCAGAATCGTGGCCGGCCTCGCTTGGCTAGCCCAAAGGCGCACGATTATGCCATAGCTCAGACTGGGGCTGGCAAACTCCGCCTCGCATAGAAATCCGCGCGGAAGCTTTCGAAACGGCGAGTCTGGATCGCCGCACGGATGTCGCGCATAAGGGTCTGATAGTAGTGAAGGTTGTGGATGGTGTTCAGTCGCGCACCCAGGATCTCGTTGCAGCGGAAGAGGTGGCGCAGATAGGCCCGGCTGAAATTGCGACAGGTATAGCAGCTACAGGCCGCGTCCAGGGGCCGCGTGTCGCGTGCGTGCGCGGCATTTCGGATACGCACGACGCCATCGTGGGTGAAAAGATGCCCATTGCGCGCATTGCGTGTCGGCATTACACAATCGAACATGTCGATACCGCGCCGCACGGCCTCGACAATATCCTGAGGCGTTCCAACGCCCATCAGATAGCGCGGGCAGTCGGCGGGCAGGCGCTCGCTGAGAAAGTCCAACACCCGCCAGCGGTCCGCGGGCGGCTCTCCCACGGACAGCCCACCGACTGCGTAGCCGTCGAATCCGATCTCCTGCAGCCCGGCCAGCGATCGCTCCCGTAGTTCGCTGAATACGCCACCCTGGACGATTCCGAATAGCGCATTGGGATTACCGGTGTGCGCAGCCTTGCTGCGCGCCGCCCAGCGCAGTGACAGCGTCATGGAATCGTGCGCCGCCTGATCCGTCGCTGGATAGGGGGTGCATTCATCGAAGATCATTACGATGTCCGAGCCCAGTACGCGCTGGATCTGCATCGATTCCTCAGGCCCCATGAAGACCCTGGCGCCGTCCACCGGCGACCGAAAATGCACCCCCTGCTCGGTTATCCTGCGCATCTCGCCCAGCGAGTAGACCTGAAAACCACCGGAGTCGGTCAGGATGGGCCGCTGCCAGTGCATAAAATCATGCAGGTCGCCGTGCGCGGCAATGATCTCAGCGCCGGGACGCAGCCACAGGTGAAACGTGTTGCCAAGGATGATGTCGACGCCCATCGCCTCCAGCTCTTCGGGGGTCATCGCCTTGACGGTGCCGTAGGTGCCGACCGGCATGAAGGCCGGCGTCTCGACGTCGCCACGCGCAAAACGCAGCCGACCCCGCCGGGTGGACTGGTCTCGGCCCAGCAGTTCAAGAATCAAAAGATACCTCGATAAGTAGAATCAATGCTTGACGCCAGTAAGTTTATATTAGAAAATTCTCATGTACTGATCACTCAGTACACTCCTCCATCCTCCTTTGGTGGAACTTGGGCGCGGCGTCCCCTGCCGCGCCCTTTTTTACCGCCGACGCTCCAGCAGCATGGCATCGCCGTAGCTGAAAAAGCGGTACTGCTGCTGCACCGCATGACGGTAGGCAGCCATAGTCGATTCGTAACCGGCAAACGCACATACCAGCATCAAGAGCGTCGACTGCGGCAGGTGAAAGTTGGTCAGCAGCATGTCGACCACCCGAAACCGATACCCGGGACGAATGAATAGCGCCGTCTCGCCGCGGTAAGGAGCCAGCAACCCCTCGCGCGCCGCCGTTTCCAGGCTGCGCACGGTGGTCGTGCCGACTGCAATTACGCGCCCGCCCGCGGCATGCGTCTCCTGCACCGCGCTGACCGTTGTCTCGACCACCTCCAGCCACTCGCTGTGCATCTGGTGCGCATCCAGATCCGGCACCCGCACCGGTTGGAAGGTCCCGGCACCCACATGCAGGGTAATGCGCGCGGTCCTGACGCCCAGCCCATCGAGGCGATCCAACATGCCCTGTTCGAAATGCAGACCGGCGGTGGGCGCAGCGACCGAACCGGGCCGGTCGGCATAAACAGTCTGGTATCGCTCGACATCCTGCGACGTGTCGGTCCGCTGGATGTACGGCGGCAATGGCATATGGCCATGCGCGGCCATCAGGACAGTGAAACTCGTGCCCTCCGACCGCAGACGGAAGAGTTCCCCATCCCTGCCTTCCATGGATAACCACGTGTCCGCAATCCGGATTCGGCTGCCCGGCTTGGGCGACTTGCTGGCTCGGACATGCGCCAGCGCAGAATCCGCAGCCAGCAGGCGCTCGATCAGGACTTCTACCCGACCACCGGTCTCTTTCGCACCGAGCAAGCGGGCACGCATCACCCGGGTGTCATTGAACACCACCAGATCGCCGCGACGCAGCAGGCTGGGCAGATCCAAAAAGTGTTTGTCCTGCGGATCACCGTCGGCCGGCAGATACAGCAGGCGGCTGTCGCCGCGCCGCGCACTGGGCCGTTGGGCGATGAGCCCCGCGGGCAGATCGTAATCAAAATCGCTCAGCTGCATGGGCGCGCGATGGTAGCACACCCGTTTGCCGCTGCCGCGGATGTCGCTATACTTCGCGATCCGCTGCCGGGGTGGTGGAATTGGTAGACACAGGGGACTCAAAATCCCCCGCTGGCAACAGCTTGTCGGTTCGAGTCCGACCCTCGGTACCAGCTTTTTCGAAGCCAAATCAGCGGATTGTCAGGCCGACCTTTTGGCCTGCATTGCGACGATTCGGTTACGCCCCTGGGCCTTGGCCGCGTAGAGAGCATCGTCGGTGCGCTTGAGACAGCTGTCCAGGCCCTCGCCAAGTACAAATCGGGTGACACCGAAACTGCCAGTAACGGCAACCGCGGCCTCGCCCGCCCGCAGCCGGCTGTCCGCCAGATTGTCGCAAAGGCGCTGCGCGAGCTGGGTCGCCTCATCGAGCCCGGTGCGTGGCGATACGATCAGAAACTCCTCGCCTCCCCAACGCCCCAGCAGATCGGTGTCCCTGACCCCATGGATCATCCGCTCGACGGCATGTTTGAGCGTTTGGTCCCCCACATCATGACCGAAGCGGTCATTTATCTGCTTGAAATGATCGAGGTCGACAAGCATGGTGCAGAAACTGTCTTCGCCATCTGACAGTTGCGTAATGATTTCTTCCAGCTTCCGGGTGATCGCACGTCGATTGAGGATTCCAGTGAGGTGGTCGGTAAGAGTGATTGCTTCGAGCCGCTGCTCCATGCGTTTGCGCTCGTCGATCTCCTCGAGCAGTTTTTCATTGGTCCGGACCAGCTCGGACGTCCTTTCACTCACCCGCTTTTCGAGTTCGTCGCGCGCCTCCTGCAGTGCAGTCTGGTTCGCCTCCAGCTGTTGTCGGCTGTTGCGGAGACGGACCGACATCTGGTCGAATGCCTCAGACAGCTGATCCAGTTCGTCGCCGTTCACCATCGATGCGCCGGTACCCTGCTCCGGGGCGATCGTCGAGATGCGTCCCACCAGGCTGCCGATACGTCGGGTGAAACTATGGCTCAGCAGGCGGCTGAAGATCACCGCCAGCAGGAGCGAGAAAACCAGGGAGAGGAGACCCGCCAGGCGTATCTCCCTCAGCTTTGATTGCACTTCATCAGCATACATATCGATACCGACGAGATAGGCGCCATTCTCCGCCTTCAGTGGCGAGTAACCCGAGAGGAAGCTGCCCCATCGGTCCGTCATGATTTCATAGTCGACGGAGGGGCGTACGAATCCCTCCATGAGCGCCGGCACCTTGTGCGGGTAGACCTCCCCCGGCACGGCGGGGTCGTCTGCGTCGGAATCCAGCACGAAGACCGCCGTGTCCTGTTCCCTGCGCATCACGTAGATGAAGGCGATGTCCGGGTTGGCCTTCACAAGGTCGCGCAGGGCGGCGACGCTCTCAAGGTAAACGGGTGTTTCCCTGTCTTCCGCCGAGCGAATCTGATCCAGGTTCTGCACGTCCAGCCCCTCGCTAATCAGGGCCGCGCTGTTCTGAAGTCGCGAGCGCAGCGCCTGTGTGAGGTTCTCGACCGCGCTGTCATAGAAGTACGTGCCCACGCTACCGGAGACAAGAATGATCGCCGCGAAGTGGCTGAGGAACAGCTTTGATGGAATTGTCAGACGCATAGGACTGATAAGAATAACGGGAACGTGGGCTAACGAGAATATTCCAGGCTACACCGTTGCGGCATCGAACTGCCCGACAGCGGGTCTTTAGCATCCCAGAGCGAGGCGCGGTCCGGGCGCATTTTGTCATAGGGCCGTCGGACGCCTGCCCTCACCGCCGGGGTGCGGCTTTCCACTTGCGGTCAACGGGCAGCGGCCGGACAGGCCGCGAGGTAGAAAACAGCCGGATGCCTGCGTGTTCCACGCGAGTGGGCCACGGATTCCGGTATCGTCCGGACGGTGATTCCACGGTCATTCGGTCGCTGCGCCCAGGACCAAGCCGGAGCAATGGCTGCCTTAATTGCCGGCGGCTCGACGGCGCTATGCCGCACCGGCGATACAATACCCCGGCTATGACGCGCCTATCTCGGCCTGACTATCGGCGGTTCGCACACTAGTTTTTAGGTGAATCGGGACCGGCTCGGGCCACCGCCGAAAAGGAGCAATGACCGAAATGAAGTTGTGGATCGGTGGTGCACTATTGTTGGCCGTCCTCGCTTTGGTCACGCGGATCGGTGCCAGTCGCGCAGAGTTGGAGTTTCCACCGATCGGTGACTTTATCCAGATCGATGGTCTGCAGATGCACTACCGTGAGGAAGGCAGCGGCCCGGCTATCGTGCTGATCCACGGGGCGAGCACTAACCTCAGAGACCTCCATACCAGCATCTTCGCGCCACTCAGTAGGCGCCACCGGGTCATCGCGATCGACCGTCCCGGTCATGGCTACAGCGAACGACCAGACGGAGATTGGCCGGACCCGGCCGAACAGGCGCGTCTGATCCACAAGTTACTGCGCAAGCTCGACGTGCATTCGCCACTGCTCGTCGGTCACTCCTGGAGCGGATCAGTTGTGCTGGCTTACCTGCTTGATTATCCGCAGGAGGCCGCTGGTGGCGTGCTGCTCGCCGGCGGTAGCCACCCGTGGCGAGGTGGTGTTGCCTGGTACAACGAACTCGCCGGGGCACCGGTCATCGGCGAGCTGTTCGCGCGGACCGTTGCCTATCCGTTAGGCTGGCTCGCGCTGGACGAAGCGGTACGCCAGGTATTCGACCCGAACCCCGTTCCGACCGACTACAGACAACGAACGGGCGTTCTTTTGTCACTGCGGCCGAATGCGTTCCTCGCCAACGCCGCGGACATAAGCAAGCTGAGTGAATTTCTCCAGATCCAGAGCCGCCGCTATGCCGAGATCGAACACCCCCTATTGGTCTTTACTGGAACCGCCGACGACATCGTGCCCGCGTGGAACCACGCGGACAGGCTTATGCAACAAGTCAAAAACGCCGAACGGATTGATTTCAAAGACACTGGGCACGCATTGCATCATGTACATGCAAACCAAATTGCAGAGGCCATTGCTGCGTTTGCAGCGAAGATGCGGCCGCCGAATGGTGTTGAGCTGCCCTTTTGACGGCTGACTCATGCCCGCACGCGTCGCGTTCCCAGCACAGAACCGAGACTATTGGGACGTTTCGGACCCCTGCTGCTCGCGACGCAGCGCATCGAGCCGGTTCAACACGGTCTCGGCACGCTCGATGCGCGCCTGGATATCTTCGTCTTCCGGTCTCAGATCCAAGGCCGCTCGCCAGGTCGCCAATGCCGCATCCAGCTGTTCGTCCAGGTATAGCCTATCGCCGAGTTTCACCAGCGCCTCGACCTGCGGGCTGATCATCAACCAGGCCTCCTCGCGTAGACCATGCAGCTCGCGGTCGTCGGGCTGCAACTCTGCGACCTGGTCGAGTATGTCGAGTGCACGACGATAATCGTTGGCCTGGATCGCGGCCCTTGCGGCGTCCAAGAGCACCTTGGCGCGCAGCTCACGTTCTTTTTCTAGGCCAGACCGGCGGCGCTCGGCCGCAAGCTGCTCACTCGCGACCAGTTGATCCTCTACCTTCGCCAGACGCTGTTCGAGTTCCGGAGTTTTCGCCAGGCGAGAGGCCAACCGCAGGCAACGACGCGCGAGTGCGGCGTCTTTCGAGGCGTGATGTTCGCAGCAGCGGGTCAGGTCCTCGACCTTGCCGGCGAGAATCTCCTTAGCGAAGAGCCGGCGCGAAGCCACGACCAGATCGTCAGGCTTGGCCATAGACAGCTTCTCAAGCAGGGCGATCTTCGCGTATTGATTCTCCGCATCGCCAACCAGGATCTGGTCTTCGAGTAGGCGTTCTGCTTGCAGTCGCTGCGCCTGCAAGCGCTCACGTGCCTCATCCAACTGGGCATCATCGGGGAAGCGCAGTGCGGCTGCGTCGATTACGTCCAAGGCATCTTGCCAGCGGCCACGCTCGGAAAGATCGCCCGCAATTCCGATCGCCTCATCGGCCGACGCCGGGGGCTTGATCAGGCCTTGCCCGGAAGCCGGACCGCCTTCGTCAGTGGCAGAACGAGCTGCGACCCGCCCAGGCCGCTCCTCGACGGGGGCTGGGCGATCTTCGACAATGGCACAAGCCGCGAGCAACAATCCGCCGATCAACCCCAGCGCGGCCGTGCGGCGCGTCATCCTGCGACCGCGGTCAATATGTTGTCGATTAGCTGATCGGCGTTGACTTCTCGTGCCACGGCATCCACGTCCATCGCTCGCACACGCACATTGCCCTTGCGTCCCCGCAGCTGCGCAGGAACCTGATGATGATAATGCGCGGCCCCTCCTGGATGCCCTGTAGCCAGCATTGCCTCGGTGACCAGCACCCCGCCCGGATCGGCCATACTGCATAGCCGTGCGGCTACGTTCACGGTGTCGCCAACTACAGTATATTGCATGCGCGCGGGGCTGCCGAGATTACCGGCGAGCATGGGCCCGCTGCTGATGCCCACTCTCAGCATGACCGTCGGCTGATGGTGACTGTGCCGGATCGCGTTGATCCGATGTGTCAATCCTTGAATCAGCATCCCGCAGGTGATGGCATGCAGTGCATGCAATGGGTCTTCATTGGGTACACCAAAGACGATCATGATGGCATCACCGATGAACTTGTCGACGGTGCCACCACAACTCTCCGCCGCCAGCGCGAAATAACCGAAGTAGTCGTTCAACAGACTGGCGACCTCGGCGGGCTCGCGCGCCTCGGACAATTGGGTGAATCCGACAATGTCACAGAACAGAACGCTGCCATTCACGCGTTTACCGCCCAAGTCACCCTGCGCACCGCCTTCCAGCACACGCTGCGCCACCTGCGGCGAGACATAGCGCGACAATGCGGCCTCGACCTCGTTCTTGCGCTGGTAGCCTTCCGCCAGATGCTGGAAACTCTCGAGCACCTGCCCGATCTCGTCGCGGCGATCGGCAATACCCAGCGGTCGCCTCGCGCCCAGCGCCTCGCCGGCGCGTGCAAGCCGCTGGATCGGTCGCGACAGCCGATAGGCCAGCAATGAGGCCAGCACGACGCCAATGGCGATCATGGTCAGCGTCGACGCCATCAGAAAGTGCAGGGTCTCCCGCAGGTCTTTCTCCAACGGCGAGCGATCGATGCTAACGGTCAGATAGCCCGCTGTGACATCTTGGTAGACGACCGGGCTGAAATAAGAGACCGCCTTGTATTCGCCATTATCCCAATCCCAGGAATCGATGGTGATGCCTGCGGAGGAACGGCCGCCTGCCCGCGGCGGACTGACCCCGGCCTCGACCAGCATGGTGCCCTGCGCATCATGCAGGGCCGCACCCAGAATCATGGGGCTCTGCGCGTGCCGCTGAACCAGCGCCTGCATCGTCAGGGTATCGCCCGCCATCAAGGGCTCACCGGCAACACGCACCAACTGGTCGACGATCACCTGACTAAAATCATAGGCCTGGCGTCGAAAGCCGGCTTCCTGCTGCTGAATGAGGTAGAATCCGAGGATCCCCATGGCCGTTACGATCAGCGCCGCAATGCTCACCGACCATTTGAGGCCGAGGGGCAGCGAAGAGTTTTCATAGCGCCGCCAAGCACGCTGCATGCAACCCGTCGACCCTGTGTCCAGGGTGACGACCGGGTCGGCAGGATAAACTCCGTTGGGTTCCTGGCTGACACGCATTGCGCGCTCTCCGCTTCGGCCAAATCGGGATATGCCGCGGCCGGAAAGGTTCAGGCCGGGAATGTACCACCTGCCGATGACAAATTGTGGTCTGCCTCGGCGGTTGGCCAGGGACGCCCGCCGCCGTCGGGGTGCCCGGCTCTCCGTGCCCGCCAGCCTATTCAGGCTCGGTTAAGCCGTCCTGCACCAGACTTTTGCTTAACTCATACAAGGACTTGCGCCACGGCGCGCGTGGCAGGCAAGAATGCCATCGAAAAGGATCACTAGTGCTCAATAGCGGCGACGCAAAGACCTCGGCTCGAATATTATATAGCGTATTCGCCGCTGCTCTTCGCCGAATCGCAGGCGGTTGCAGCGCTTTCATTTCTGACCGGAAACGCCAGGTAAACGATGATCAGACGGGCCCTATCGACCAAGCGGCAGCTGTGTTGGCTACTCGCAGGGATCCTTCTCAGCACGGGATCCCTGGCACAACCGGATCGCCGCACGTCGCTGGATCAGGCGGTAGAAGAGGCACGCGGCCGCTTTCCCGGCAGGGTGCTGTCCGCCGAGACGCAGCGTCAGGGGGGGCGCGAATCCCACAGTATCCGCATCCTCACCGACGACGGTCGAGTCAAGCGCCTGCGCATAGACGCCGAGTCCGGCCGTTTCGAACGTCGCGGTAAGCGCTGATTATGCGCATCCTGGTCGTCGAGGACGAGCCTACCCTGCGCACCCAGTTACGAGATCGGCTCGTGGAAAAGGGTTACTCCGTCGATGTTGCGGCCGACGGCGAGACCGGTCTCCATCTGGGCCGCGAATACCCCATGGATTTGGCGATTGTGGACCTCGGATTGCCCGGACTTTCAGGCCTTGAGCTCATTCGCCAGCTACGCGCCCTGCAGCGCAGCTTTCCGATCTTGATTCTCACCGCGCGCGATGCCTGGCAGGACAAGGTCGACGGCCTGGAGAGCGGCGCCGACGATTATCTGACCAAGCCCTTCCATAGCGAGGAACTGCTGGCCCGCGTCAATGCGTTGCTGCGACGCGCCGCCGGCCACAGTACACCCCTGCTGCGCTTCGCCGGTATCGAGGTGGACACGGTTGCACAGCGAGTGTGCAGCCAGGGTGCCGAAGTCGATCTGACCGGTCACGAATACCGCATCCTCGAGTATCTGATGCTGCACGCGGGCAAAGTCGTCTCGAAGACCGAGTTGACCGAGCATATCTACGATCAAGACTTCGACCGCGACAGCAATGTGGTCGAGGTCCTGGTGGGCCGGATACGCAAAAAGATCGATCCTGACGGCCGCGTCAGACCGATCGAGACCCTGCGAGGCCGCGGCTACCGGCTGAATAAGGCGCCCGCGCCAAGGTGAGTCACTCGATCACCCGCCGGCTGCTGATCAGTCAACTGGTCATCTTGGGCGCGTTTCTCGGCCTCGCCGGCGCGTCGCTGGATCGCGCGTTTCGGGCCAGCAACGAGATCGCGACCCGCGATCAACTGCAGGCGCATATCTACACCCTGCTGACTGCAGCCAAGGAGGACCCGCAGGGCCGCATGCGCCTGCCCGAGGCGCTGGCCGCCGCGGCGTTTAACGAGCCCGACTCAGGGCTGTACGCCGAGGTTGAGGGCGAAGACGGTGCCTATCGCTGGCGCTCGGGCTCGCTGGTCGGGAGACCGCAGCCCCTGTCGCGCGCCGTCGGTCCAGGCACCATCCGCTTTCATTTTGCGCCGCGGCTCGCGCTATTCGATCAAGGCGTGGTCTGGGAAGACGACGCCGGTACACCGCTGGCCTATTCCCTGACCGTCGCGATGGACCGTCAGGCCCTGGATGCGCAACAGGCCGAGTTCCGCACCACGCTGTGGCGATGGCTCGGCGGTGTCGCCGTGCTGCTGCTGATGGCCCAGATCTGGGCTGCCCGCTGGGGTTTGACGCCGGTGCGCGAAATGAGTGCCGCGGTCAGGCGCATCGAGAACGGCAAGGCCGAGCGTGTCGAGGGCCCTGTGCCACTGGAACTGCAAAGTTTGAGCAGCAACCTCAACTCCCTGCTTCTACAGAACCAACGCCGTCAAGAACGCGTCCGCAACAGCCTGGCCGACCTGGCACACAGCATGAAGACCCCGCTGGCGGTGCTTCGCGGCGCCGCGCAAGAAGGCGACGACCGTGCGCTGTCCGACTTGATCGAAGAGCAGACCGAACGCATTGACCAGATCGTAAGCTATCAGCGCCAGCGTGCCGCGGTGGCAGGGGGCAGCCGCACCACGCGCCCGATCGCGCTGAATCCTATTCTGAGTCGACTCACCGCGAGTCTCGACAAGGTGTACTGGGAGCGTGCTCTGCAGGTCGACGTGCAGACCGCGAGTGACCTACATCTGCGCGCCGACGAGGGCGATCTCTTCGAACTTTTGGGCAACCTGCTGGAAAACGCCTATAAACACGCCATGCATTTAGTGCGGGTCAATGCCTGGCGGCAGGGCAAAGACCTCCAGATCGATATCGAGGACGATGGCGAAGGAATAAGCAAAGGCGATGTGAGCCGTCTTCTGCAGCGGGGTGAACGCGCCGATCAGCACTTTCCAGGCGAGGGCATCGGGCTGGCCGTGGCGAATGAAATAATCCACCAATACGGCGGCGCCATGAGCATTCATGATTCGGCGCTAGGCGGGGCGCTGTTCCGGATCGTGTTACCCGCGGCCTGATCCCCCGGCCGTTCAAGGGCCATATGCCGCGGTCGCTAGTATTGGATACCGAACCGCCGAACGACCAGACCCTTGTCGCGAGAGTCAAACGATAAACCGATCGACGAACCCGTCATCCGCTTTGCCGGGAAGTGGGTACCGGCGCATGACCTATGGTGCAAGATGGAGATGGCGCACGCGGTCGCGGATGCGATCGAGCGCTTCACCCAGCATTTTCCGCACTTGGCCAGCGCAGGCACGCGCGAGGTCGTACCATTGGTTCGCCGGCGACTCAAACATATCGAACTACGCATTCCAGACAGGCCCACGCCACCCGATCTCGCGGGGATCGCCTCGGACCTGCTCGACCGCCTTTCACCCGAGGCGGTGATCGCTGTGCTGCGTGAAAATCACGCCACCACCCTGGACATGGTAGGGTTGATCGAGCTGGCCGGCGAGGCCCCCTATCTGCAGGCGCTGCGCCGCGAGGGTGTAGATTTCACCATGAACCAAGTGGAACCGGACCACACCGCCCAGGCGTGGAACAGGGTCGGGCGGCCGGCACCCGGCGGTGGCCTATGGACGGAGAAAAAGGTCAGCGCCCTGCTGGACGACGACTAGCCTATGATTCGTCCTGCGGCTCGAGCTGCAGCGATACGGAGTTGATGCAGTAGCGCAGACCGCTGGGCTTTGGGCCATCGGGAAAGACGTGTCCCAGATGCGAACCGCAGCGTTGGCAGTGCACCTCAGTGCGTACCATCCCCAGGGTCTGATCGGTCTCGGTCTCCACCGCATCCCCGTCCAGCGGCTGGCAGAAGCTCGGCCAGCCCGTGCCGGAATCGAACTTGGTCTGCGAACTGAACAGCGGCTCGCCGCAGGCGGCGCAGCGGTAGGTGCCTGGGGTCTTGGTGTCCCAGTAGGCGCCACTAAAGGCGCGTTCGGTGCCTTTCTCACGACATACATGAAACTGTTCGGCGGTTAAGACCTCGCGCCATTGCGCCTCAGTCTTTTCAATCTTGTCCGTCACGTTGCTTGCTCCTCGTTTGCCAATCAGACCGGAAGGGCTCAGATTGATTGCGCTTGCTCCGGCCTTGACAGGCTCTCTATACTCGCGTGCTCATTGCACCAGTTTTTTTCAGGTTTTGTCATGGCCTTTCGCGCGTTCCATCCCCCGCTCCGCACACTCATGGGACCGGGTCCCTCCGACGTACCTCCGCGGATCCTGGAGGCACTCGGCCGCCCCACCATCGGCCATCTCGATCCCAAGTTCATCGATCTGATGGATGAGGTCAAGGCCCTTCTCCAGTATGTGATGCAAACCGAAAATGCCCTCTCCTTGCCGATCTCCGCCCCGGGATCCGCTGGTATGGAGGCCTGCTTTGTAAATTTGGTCGAGCCGGGCGAAAAAGTTATCGTGTGCCAAAATGGTGTGTTTGGCGGGCGCATGAAGGAAAACGCGGAACGCTGCGGCGCTAACGTGGTGCTGCTGCAGGACGCCTGGGGCAGCCCCGTCGATCCGCAACAGCTCGAGGACGCACTCAAGGCCAACCCGGACGCAAAGGTCGTTGCCTTCGTGCATGCCGAGACCTCAACCGGTGCCCAATCGGACGCCCGAACACTCGTCGAACTGGCCCATCGGCATGACTGCCTGACGATCGTCGACGCGGTAACCTCGCTGGCCGGCACCCCGGTGAAGGTCGACGAATGGGAGATCGACGCGCTCTATTCCGGCAGTCAGAAGTGCTTGTCGTGTGTGCCGGGGATAGCGCCCGTCAGCTTCGGCGAACGCGCCCTGCACAAGATCACCAATCGCGTCCACACGGTGCAGAGCTGGTTCCTCGATATGAACCTGGTCATGGGCTACTGGGGCGCGGGCGCGCGCCGCGCCTATCATCACACCGCACCGGTAAACGCCATGTACGCGCTGCATGAGGCGCTCTTGATGGTGAGGGAAGAAGGCTTGGAAAACGCTTGGGCCCGACACCGACGCAATCATGAGGCGCTGAAGGCGGGGCTCGAGGCCATGGGCCTCGCGTTTATCGTCGACGAAGCACATCGCCTGCCGCAGCTCAACGCCGTCACCATCCCTGCAGGCGTCGACGACGCCGCGGTTCGCGCCCGCCTGCTCGAAGAGCACCATCTCGAGATCGGTGCCGGCCTCGGCGACCTCGCCGGCAAGGTGTGGCGGATCGGTTTAATGGGCTACAGCAGTCGCATCGAGAACATCACCCAGTGCCTCGCCGCACTGGACGGCGTGCTGGCGGATATGCAGGCGCCTGTCGTTCACGGCGTCGCCCTGCCCGCCGCCGAAAAGATCCTTGCCGCCTGATGCGGTATGGGTGAATGGCAATGGCGCGGCCGCGGGGCACGCCTGGTCGTTACCCTGGCCGCGCTGGCCAGCCTGATCGTCGGCTACTACGCCGGTCAATACTGGCAGCGCCGGCCGCTGTCGGACTTGAGCGCGGTCATTTATCCGACCGGACAGCGGATCGACGCTTTCGATGGGCTAACAGCGCTGGCGGGCGCTGATGAGGCATGGCGATTGTTTTTGGTCGCCGATACGCGGGCACCTTCTTGTGCCGCATTGTTGCGGCATTTCGCGAAAGTCTTCAACCGGCTCGCAGCATGGCCGGATATCCAGGCAAATCTGCGGTTGAGCGTACTCGCCTATGACGAGCCGGATAAGGCCGCCATTGCGGCGTTCACGGCTGGGGTAAGCTGGGCCGAGGTGGTAAGTGCAGATCCGCAACAGCTCGCGCAGTTGAGCCAGGAGCTGGATATCGCGCCCAGTGGCACCGACTGGTGCGGCGAATATCGGCGGACCAGCGCGCTGGTATCGCCTGCGCGCCGGCTCTGGGCATTGCTGCCGTACGAGCCGCCCCCCGTGATGGCACGAAATTTACAGCGCATCATCGCCTTTGTAGAGTAGATTCTTGATGTCGGAATCGACTGAACCAACCCTGCGCGATCGTCTGTCCACCGGCCTGCTGCGTATCCTTCCCCAGCACCTGCTGGCGGCGGCGATGTACCGGATAGCGCGCTCCGAGATCGGCTGGCTGAAGAACCAGCTTATCCACTTCGTCAGCCGTCGTTACCGGGTCGATATGACCGAGGCCGCGCAGCAAGACCCTGCTGCCTATTCGAGTTTCAACGCCTTCTTCACGCGAGCGCTCGCCCCCACGGCGCGGCCGATCGCTACGGGCGGCCTGGTAGCGCCGGCCGACGGCGCGCTGAGTCAGATCGGCGCAATCCGCGGTGAGTCCCTGCTACAGGCCAAGGGTCGCGACTTCGGGCTCTGCGCACTGCTTGCCGGCGATAAACACAAAACGGCCACGTTCCAGGATGGTCAGTTCGCCACCGTCTATCTGTCGCCACGAGACTACCATCGCGTGCACATCCCCTACGCCGGGACACTGGAATCCATGGTGTTCGTGCCGGGTGATCTGTTCAGCGTCAGCGCAGCCACTGTGCAGTTGGTGTCGGGCCTGTTCGCGCGCAACGAACGCCTGATCTGCTACTTCAATACCGAACTCGGGCCGATGGCGGTAATCCTGGTGGGCGCCATCTTCGTCGGCAGCATGCAGACCGTATGGCACGGCGAGGTCCGCGGCACTCGCGCACAGCCGACCAAATGGAGCTACCCCGGACGAGAGGCCAGGCACTTCGCGGCCGGCGACGAAATTGGCCGCTTCAATATGGGATCGACGGTGATCGTGCTAATGACCGCCGGCACGTCCGTCTGGGAGGAGCGCCTCGGCCCGGGCAGCCCAATCCAGGTCGGCCAAGCCATCGGCCACCCACTGAGTGCGGGCTAGCCGACCACTGCCTGATCTGCAGATCTCACCAGGACCCCTGCCCTGGTCAGCAGCGCCGTATTGAAAAGCTCATGGCGGCATCGATATCGTCGAGCCCCTGGCGCAGCATCAGCAGGCGATCCAGGCCCACTGCGACGCCGCAGCAATCCGGCAGCCCGGTCTGCATCGCCGCCAGCAGCTGATGGTCCACTGTCACCGGCAGCTTGCCGCTCTCCCGGCGCTTGCGGTTTTCCGCCTCGAACCGGGCGGCCTGTTCATCCCCATTGGTCAGCTCATCGAAGCCGTTGGCCAGTTCGACGCCGTTCAGAAACACCTCGAACCGCGCCGCTGTGCGCCGGTCAGGATTGCGCCGGGCCAATGCGGCCTGACTGGCCGGATAATCTGTGATGAAAGACAGCCTGCCCGGCCCCAGCGCAGGCTGGATCAGGTGGCTCATCAGCAGATCCAGCCAACCGTCTCGGTCGAGCGTCAGACCTTCGACGCCGCTCAGGTGATGCTGCACCGCCTTTTGGCGCAGCGACTCCGCATCAACGGCAAATACATCGATCCCCAAACACGAGGCGAACTGCCCCGCGTACGATTGCGTCTCGGTCTCAAGCCCGGGTCGGCGCAGGGCACAGCGAAGCACCGCGGCCACCTCGGTCATCATTTCCGCGACCGTGTAACCGGGTCGATACCATTCGAGGATGGAGAACTCGGGATTGTGCAAGCGCCCCGCCTCACCGTCACGAAACGCCTTGCAGATCTGGTAGATCGGCCCACTACCGTTCGCCAGCAGACGTTTCATTGCGAACTCGGGCGAGGTCTGAAGGTACAAATCGACTCCCCGCGGATACAGCGGTCCGGTGTAGCGCGCAACCAGCGGGTCGACCGCTGGATCCGTCCCGGCCGCACGGCAGGCAAGTGGGGTCTCGACCTCGAGGACCCCGACGGCGGCGAAGTAATCCCGGATGTCGGCCAACATGGCCGCCCGGGCGCGCAGAACATCCCGGCTGGCTCCGGGGCGCCAGACAGCCCGCGGCAAATCGTCAGTCGTCCTTGACCCGGCTGACATAGGCACCGGTGCGCGTGTCGACCTTTATCTTCTCGCCGGTCTGGATGAACAGCGGGACACGCACCACCGCCCCCGTTTCCAGCGTGGCCGGCTTTCCACCGCCACCGGAGGTGTCGCCCTTCAGCCCGGGATCGGTCTCCGTGATCTCCAGGGTAACGAAGTTGGGGGCCTCGACCACGATCGGGGCGCCGTTCCAGAGCGTCACCAGGCAGCTATCCTGGTCCTTTATCCACTTCGCCGCCTCGCCCATCGCGTTCTCATCCGCCTGGTACTGTTCGAAACTCTCGTTGTCCATGAAGTGCCAGAACTCACCATCGTTGTAGAGATACTGCAGATCGCGGTCGATCACATCTGCGGCTTCGACGGTCTCACCGGAGCGGAAAGTCTTCTCCAGGACGCGGCCGGTCTTCAAATTGCGTATCCTGACCCGATTGAAGGCCTGGCCTTTGCCCGGCTTTACAAATTCGTTTTCAATAATGGTGCAGGGATCGCCGTCGAGCAGCAGCTTGAGGCCGCCCCTGAACTCGCTAGTGCTGTAAGTCGCCATTCATTCCTCGTTGAAACCCAGAGCAACCAAAGCTGCCGATGATAACCCTTTCTCCGCCACCCTTGGAAATTCACCCGTGGCAGCAGGAGCTCGCCACGGCGATCACCGATGTGAACGAATTGCTAAGTCTGCTCGAGCTGGAGGAAGGCGACGTTGTGGGCGGCGTATCGCCGGCCGCGGCCCGCAAATTTCGCCTGCGCGTGCCACGTTACTTCGCCGGCCTGATGCGCCGCGGAGATCCTGACGATCCACTGCTGGCGCAGGTGCTGCCGAGGGCCGCCGAGGACCACGTCATCGAGGGATATGTCGAGGACCCGGTGGGTGATCTGGCCGCCGCATGCGCGCATGGCATCCTGCAGAAGTACCGTGGTCGGGCGCTGATGATCACCACCGGGGCCTGTGCCGTTCACTGCCGGTATTGTTTTCGTCGCCATTTTCCCTATGCCGAGCAGTCAGTGCTGCCGCACTGGCAGGCCTCGCTGCAGGCCCTGCATGAGCTGCCGGACATCACCGAGCTGATCCTCAGCGGTGGTGACCCGCTGAGCCTCGCCGACGGCCGGCTATCGCGCCTGGTCATGGCGGCGGAGGAAATCCCCCATCTGCGTCGACTGCGTGTTCACACCCGTCTCCCAGTGGTGCTACCCGCCAGGATTACGCGAAAGCTCGCGGACCTGCTGTCGCATAGCCGACTGCAGACCGTCATGGTGATCCACGCCAATCACCCCAACGAGATCACCTTGTCGCTTGGTCAGGCGCTCGGCGAATTGCGCCGTCGCGGGACGTCACTGTTGAACCAGGCCGTGCTGCTCAAGTCTGTCAACGATGATGCCGATACCCTCGCAGAGCTGAGTGAGTCACTGCTGGGAATCGGTGTTTTGCCCTATTACCTGCATCTGCTCGATCCTGTGGCTGGCGCGGCACATTTCGATGTGCCAGTCGAGCGGGCCGAGAGACTGCTCGAACAACTGCGGTTGCGGCTGCCTGGTTACCTGGTGCCGCGGCTGGTGCGAGAGCTTGCGGGACAGCCGTTCAAGGTCCCGATCTCGCCGCTGTGACGAAGGATCGCGCGCGACACTGCCCTTATTGGCGTTCGCTGGCTAGAATTCTCGGACAGCCGAGGACTTTTTCTGGCGTTGACTCGCTCTCTCGGATATCGCCGGGGTCGTGCCACGGAGGGTACTGCGGAACCGGCAACAACCTGAACTGGCGGCTAACTTGACCAAATCAGACAACAATTCGAACGAAAAGCGGGTCAACAAGCCGGGCGCGGGTGGCCAGCGCCCGTTCTTGGGGCTGCGGATCCCAACGCAATCTGCGCCCAAGGCCGACAACATCCTGCTCGACCTCAAAGAGACCGAAGGCTGGTTCAATAGCCTGCCGATGGCCAATGTCGGCGAGACCGCGCGCCAGGTCTTCAGCACGCTGGTCGAGTTCAACCGCATCGAGATCCCCGATCTGTTGCGCGCCAAAACGGTGGAAAAGTTCAGGCCGCCGGTGGAATACATCACCACGAATCTGCAGAAGTACTACGTTGATGTTGGTCTGCCCCTATCGTCGAAAGGGTGGAAGACGGCGTCGCTGGCAAGCGAGCTGCAAAAGGAGCTGGCGATTTCCTACAAGATCATCGTCGAACGGATGATCTCCGGCGATAGCGCCGACTTCGACCGGCGTCTGCTGGTGATTGCCATGCACCGGTCGATGTATTACCTCGGCCAGACGCTGCTTCAGAACGCTCTAGTGTACAGCGCTTGGCCCGAGGGCATCTGGCGCGAGATCAACTTCCTGTATTCCTATGCCTCACAGAACAGCATTCACCTGATTCCCGTGCGACCGGATGATGCAAAGTCGGGCGTCAGCACGACGATCGAGGATATCTTCAAATCACTGATGCTTTTCGCCAGCGCGACACCGCATCGTCTGCGCCAAAGCCATGCCCGCCTGCTGTTCAGCCACCTTCAGGATTGGTCGCAGTTCACGACCATCCTGACAGAGGACGATGGCGGCACCAGTCTCGGTCGTTTCAACGTCGACCTGTGGACCGATTCGGCGCCGATGCACAACTCGCTGCGTACCCCGCTCCCCGGCAAGCGTATGGCGGTTCTCGACGTACGCGAGCTGCTCAAGCAGTTGCGCAGCGACTTCGAGGAGGCGCCCTGGGACAATCGCGGGAGTCTGCAATCGGGAAGCCCTTCACTAACCCGTCCACTGCTGCGGCTGCTGATCCTCGCCTGGAGTCGTCCACCAGACCGACGCTTCGTACGCACCAGACTCAACTTCGACCTGAACGTGGTCGCCGGACTGCACGCCATCCACGGCAACCTTCAGGCAGACGATCAGGCGCCCTATTCGACGACGCGCACGGCGCTGTTCAGGCTCGAAGAATCCGACCCGCCAAGCGGTACTCCTCGGCGAAAGGTTACCTGGTCATCCGGCAGTATGGAGAATGTCTCGCTGGCACCGCTCGACAAAGAGTTCGTCAATGACTCGATGTTCAATGACAGCGCCTTTACAAACGATCGCGGCAAGAATGCCGGATCCTCGCTGAAAGACTTCGGAGAGGAAGCCACGCCGCCCGCGACGGAGGAGGAGGCGGTTCGCCATGCTGTGAAGACGATCAACGAAAGCGCCGGTGGCTATTGCATTCGATGGCAGGGTGATGACCTCCCGCGAGTCAAGATCGGCGAACTGATCGGTGTTGAATCACCGACCGATCGGCGACGGTATGGACTCGGCGTGATCCGCTGGATGACGCAACAACCTGATCGCACACTCGATCTGGGGCTGGAAGTCGTTTCGACACGCTGCGAGGCGGCAGAGCTGCGCGAGGCAGGTAAGCAGCCCCTGCGCAATCGCATACCTGCCTACAAGTGTCTGGTTATCAACGACACGGATCCTTCATCCAATGCGACCGCCAGTCTGGTCATGAATGCCTTGAACCTGGCAACCGGGGTCGACCTGCTGCTCTCGATCGGTGGCACCGAGCGCCTGATTCGTCTGACCAAGGTGGTCGAATTCAGCAGCGCTTTCGCACGCTATCATTTCGAGTTCGTGAAATCGGAGGAGGAGACGCCGGACGACGGCAGCCGCCCCGAAGACGAATTCAGCGATCTCTGGAACAGCCTCTAGGATGCTGCACCACGGTCTCCGATTGATGCTCTGGCCAATGTTTCGGTGTCTTGGTAGGGAGAAACTTTTTTATGGCCGCTAACGCTCAACTCGTCTTCCAGAATCCCGACACCACCGGAAATCCGGTCGAGATGGTCGTGGTCGGCTGCTCGCTGGGCATTGCTGATGGCTTCGCAACCGCACTGCGCAATCAGGGCCAGGCCGCGCATCTCAATACAGCCGAGAGCCTAGAAGAACTCGAAGAGCTATTGGCTGGAGTGCGTTGCCGGCTGGCGATTGTCAATGCCGATGCAGGCGGGATTCCGACAGAACAGGCGATCGGGCGCATTCGCGCCGCCAATACCGCTGCAAGCATTCTGCTGATCAGCGCAAACCCGAAGCAACAGCGTCAGCTGGCGGTTGACCAGGGCCTTCAGGATCTTATCGATATCGAAGACGCCGAGCATCTGGCGTTGGCGCTGCGGCGCGAACACCGCACACAGATGCTGCGCAGCGAAACCCGGCGACTGAGAAGGCAACTCGAGGAGGCGGAAGAACGAAGTAATCTGCTCGTTCAGAGTTCCCGTGATGCCATCGCCTACATCCACGAAGGAATGTATCTGAACATCAACCAGGCATACCTCGACATGTTCGGGTACGAGTCAGCCGACGAACTGGATGGCCTGCCGATTATGGACATGATCGACGCCGAGTCGCGCGGCAGCTTCAAAATGGCACTGCGTAAGATCAGTGAAAGCGGTAAATACGCGGAAGAGTTTCGCTGCGTAGCTATCGACGACCAGCGCTTCAGTGCGCGCATGGAGTTTTCCCCGGCGAGTATCGATGGCGAACGCTGTACTCAGGTCATGATCCGCGACCAGAGCCAGAATCTGGCGCTGCAAAAGCGTATCGAGGAACTCACCAGCAAGGATGCACAGACCGGTTTCTTCAATCGGCAGGCCTTCATGGAGAGACTTGAGGCGCTGGTTGGCAGCTCGGCGCCCACAGAAAAGTGCTATGCGCTGGTACAGATCTCCATAGCCAATTTTCCCGATATGCGGGAGGCCTGCGGCTTCGGCTGCGCCGACCAGATGCTGACCGAGGTCGCCAGCGTTCTCGCGTCAACCGTCACGCGGGCGCACACCATCGCGCGCTTCGGCGATCACGATTTCATAATTCTTTGCGATGATGAAGAGCCGGCCCTAGAAGTCGCAGAGCGGTGTCTGCACAACCTGCGCGGACATGCGTTCGAGAGTATCAGCGACTCGCCGGTGAAGCCGATTTACTCGATCGGCGTGACGCGCACGGATAAGGGCGTTGAGATCAGCGCCCACGAATTGATCAACCGCTCCTGTCGCGCTACCGGCATTGCGCGCTCCGAGGGCGATAACCGGGTCGTCTTCTATAGCGAGCAGATACCCAGTGATACCACGCATCTTGCCGAGGCCGACGCAGCGGTTGTCGCGAAGATCGACGACGCCCTAGCCAACGACGGCTTTCGCCTCAAATATCAACCTATCGTCAGCCTCCAGGGCGATACGCGGGAGAACTACTCGGTTTACCTTCGCCTGTTAGGCGAGGAAGGCAACGAGATCGTGCCGGAGGTATTCCTCTCGCCGGCCAGGGATGCCAATCGACTGGCGGAAATCGACCGCTGGGTCGTGCGCAACGCCATCCGCGAACTCGCTAGTCAACGCCGCGATGGAAAGAAGATCGTCTTCCACATCATCCTCTCGCGCAGCGGCATCGAAGACGATTCCATGTTGCTGTGGATCTGTGACTGCCTGCGTGAATTCCGCGCCAAGGGCTCCTGGCTGGTCTTCCAGTTCCGCGAAAATGACCTGCGCCAGGCATTGCAGCCTGCAAAAGAGCTGATCGAGGGTCTGAGGAAAATCAACTGCCGAATCGCGGTCAGTAATTACAGCGATGACGAAAACAGCGATAGCCTGTTGCAACATTTCGAGGTCGAGATCATCAAGCTTTCACCCGAATTCATGCGCGACCTCTCTGCCAAGGCCAGTCAACAGGAGCGAATGAACGCGGTTAGCCGAAAGCTGCAGGAGGCCGGCTACAAGACCATCGCCAGCAACGTCGAGGATGCCGGGAGTCTGGCTATCCTTTGGAACATCGCGGTCAATTACATTCAGGGCTATTTCTTGCAGGAACCGTCGAGCACCATCACCATCGACGACGACATCTGACCGCGCCCGCTTGGCGGGGTCCTTCCAATGGAGGGCCGACTGCCCGGCTTACCAGGGGATGAAGGCGTTCATCACAGACATCGGCCGTCCGACGCCATAACTGAGGCGCCCCATATCCGCCTGCATATTCTGCGTCGCCCTGCCCATGGTGTGCGTCGCATAAGTCATCGACTGGATCGCGCCGTCCATGGAATCCAGATTGGCCAACATCGGTTCCAGCGTGGTCATCTTGCCGTCGATGGAATCCATCGCGACCGTCATCGCCCGCACATTCGCGGTCAAATAGCCCATGTTCTCCGACACGCTCTGCATATTGGCCGACAGCGTCGTCATGTTGGTATCCACACTGATCGCCAGATAGTGCACATCGCGCGCCAAGTTGTAGACCAGGTAAAAACCATAGGCCGCCAGAATGATGAACGCAAACAACGACGGATAGACGATCAGCTCCCAACGCCGCGCGCTGGATTCGAAGACTTCCGAGAGCCTTGCATAGCCCGCATTGGCGTCGGCCGCCTCCGCCGTGGCTTCTTTGACGTCGCTCACAGTGATCTCCAACCGATCTATTTTCGTGTTTGCTAATGTTAGCATAAAACGAAACACTGGAGCCATCGCGAGGACTAGCCCGCTCAGCGGAGCAAATCAGCCACCCTGTCGTCCTTCTCTTTGCGCAGAATATGAATCACCTGCTGAAGCCTATTCACGTCACCGGCGACCTTTAATCGGAGCCCTGCGGCGTAGTAGGCGTCCAAGGCCTCAGCAGGTCTGCCCAGGGATTTATAGAGATTGCCCAATTCACCAAACGCATCCGCATCTTCCGGATACTCGCCGATCAACGCCATGTATGCTACCTCGGCCGACTCAAATTCACCGTTCCAGAAAGCGCGCCGTGCCTGCTGCAGGTAATCCCGGCGCGACAGCGGGGATGGCAGCGCAGCGTTGGTCCGGTTGGTTGGCCGGAAACCGTCTGCTGGCCCTTCCCCGGCACCTCGGGGCCGAGCGTAAACGGGGAGGCTGCCCCCGATGAGTTTGGGCTGTTGGGGCACGAATTGGGCGACGCCGTCACTGCGCCCTTCGTCAGCGCTACCCAGGGTGCTCTGCTGTCGCGGCAGTGAGCTGCGGTCGGCTTGGATCGGCCGCTGGCCCTTGGGAACGAACAGGTCGCCCCATCGCTTGTCGACGACACCAAACACGAACAGGCCGGCGATCGCGAAACCAAGCAGGCTGAGCGCGACCAAGTGCCTGACCAGCCAGGCCAGAAGCATGACGACGAGGTTGCCGGGCATGCCCGGAGTTTAACTCAGGAATTCGGCGTACAAGACCGCGGCCAGCGCATTCCATTCGGCCGCGCCCTTGCCCCTGGGCTCCTGTTCAAAAACGGCCAGGCCCTCGCTGAACGAGCGCCGATAGACAGTGCGCTGCGCGAGGCGTGATTTGAGATAGCGAATGCCCGGAAGGGACACCAACGCGGCGGCGGCCTCGTCAGATTCTCTGACGGCGCGATGCGTATCGCCGCGATTGATGAATCCCAGGATCTCCAGATTGCGTTTGTCGGCTATCGAATCGACGAAGCGCAGGAAACGCTGCGTCGACCAGATATCAGCCTGGCTCGGTGGCACCGGCACCAACAGGCGATCGGCGATCGAGATGGCCCGCCTCAGATTGTCCATCGACGCGGTGCCGACATCGATCAGTACCTCTTCGTGCTCGGCCAGCAGGTTGCCGCGGTCGCCCATCTGCGCGGAATCCAGACGATCGACCATCGGCTGAAAACCCTCCTCACGGCGCACCTCGAGGACATCGGTAAGCGTCCCCTGCGGGTCAGCATCGATCACAGCGATTCTTCTTTCCGCCATCGCGAGCCAAATCGCGAGATTGAAGGTGACGGTGCTCTTTCCCGATCCGCCCTTGAGGCTTCCGATAACCGTGATCATGCAATCCTCGCCGGTTCTTCAGCTACCGCTGCACCAGCTGCACAGGGCCCCGTGATTGGTGTCTTGGTAGGTTGTCGCCCAACCCGGCAGTCTTGCCCTGCTGGCCGTCGACATTGGGTAGGTATTCGAGGCGACACGCCTGGTATTCACCGCAGACCGTCCATAGCTCATCGGCCGAAATGCGGTCGCCGAGCGCGATGGGAGGGCCTGCGCCCCGGTCACCGGCCGCCAGTTCCGATAGGTGGCGCGAGGCGAAGTGGGACTCAGGCCCACAGAGGCCTGCCTTAAGCCAGCCCGAAAAACGCCTCCATTGTGTCCCAGATCGACCCGGAGACGCGGAGTATAACCGCGGACCGGCGAATTCGCAGCGCCCACCGCCGCGGCATTGGCCTGCCCTGCCGGTCGCCAGGTCCCGTAAGCTGGTACGTCCCGAGGATCCGCGGGACGGAAACCGAGCCTCCGCGGCGCAGCCGGCATGCGCTGCCAGCGCTGGCGTGGGACTGCCGCTGGAGCCACCCTGTTTTGCAGCGCGGGAGGTGGGCGATTATCCAACCGCTGGGCAAACCCGGGCGGCGGTTGTTGCCGCGGCTGCGCCGTCATCGCCGGCGCCGGCATCCATGACGACGGCCTCGGGCCGACCGCCAGATATCCCGGCCCCGAATACTGCGGCATGACGTGCATAGGGTAGTCAGCGGGGGAGCGGGCTACCGAAGACGGGTAAAATCGCTGCGGTGCAAAGCGCCTGTACCGCGTCTGATAAAACCGGGGTGGCGGTGCGTAAAACTGCGGTAGTGGCGCTGTCTGCGGCCGGAAACCCGACGCACTGGCAGTCTGCCTAAAGCCGGCACCATGGGTCGCTGCATAGCCGGGCGCGGGACGCCATTGCGGACCATAGGCGGCCGCCGGCGTACTCAACAAGCAACATCCGCTGAACAGAATCATTCCGCTGAAAGCAATCGCTTGCTTCTTCGATTTCATAGTCATCCTCTCGTGATTCGTGGCCGGCCGCCTACCAAAAAATGCAGCGCAATCTGAGCGCTCTACTTAGCGCCAACGCGGCCAGTAGCCGTATCCAACCAGACGCGGCGCTCCACGCGTCGGACGGCCCGCTCGATGATGGGCCTGAAGCGCCTCATAGCGCGGCCGCGGCGCTCTCGGCACCGGCCGGAATTGTGCGTGGAGGCGCGCTGTATAGCGCCGGTCGTGCACCGCCGGCGCGAGGCTCGCTGAATTGGTCGCCGACGCAAGACCTTCGGGTCGAAAACGTATGCCGAGTTGGCTCCCACGCCCGGCAGGCACGGCTTTGCGTGGCGGTGTGCGCTGCAGTGAAAACACCGGTTGGGTCTGTCGTCGGGTGTAGGAAGCAGCGCCTGCACGTGAAGTCGGCGCAAAGGTCACTGCGCGTGAACCGGCGCTGCCATGCGGGCGCCAACGCGGGATTATGGGCCGACGCTCGCTGTTGTTCAGAGGCCTGAAGTACAGGCGCTTCGGCTGCGACGCGTTACCTGACCAGGCCGGATAGGCCGCCTGCGCGGCCGAAAGGGGCGACACAACAAAGCAGGTCAGCGTGGACACCCCGAGTGTGAAACCCAAGCTGAGCAAGCGCGCGACCAAATTCCTTATCCTCCCGACCATCAGCCGGTCCCGTCACTGCAGTGGACTTCGCTTTTGCACAATATATATGAGGAATTGTGGCTGTCAACCACAATATATTGTGTATAAGCGGTGTGGAAAGGCCTTGAGAACCTGTGTATAGCCTGTGCAAAGCAGGCGAGACCGCGGCGCGATACGCAATGGACAGGGTCGTCTGAATTAGGGCCGAGTCGCCGTCGGCGTTGCAGGCAGGCGATCGCTATGCTCGAGCGATCACTCCCAGCTGGCTGACTACCAGGTCGGCGGGTAGCCCCCGTAGCCGGGAAGCGGGGGAGTACCCAGCATCGGGTAAGGCATGATCGGGGCCAAGCCCTGCGGCGGCGCTGAAGTCATTTCGGACTGCATCTCTTCGTAGGTACGTTTGCGCCGTTTGGGGATCGGCCGAAACTGGGATTGCAGCGCGTCCGAACCCGGCTGACCGTGGTCCGTCGGCGCGAAACCGGGCTGGCTGTAGGGCGACGCATTGTCATCGGGCCGGAAACGCAGCCCAAGTTCCTGACCACGCGTGACCGGTACCGCCTTTCGGGAACCCGCGCGCTCGGCCGCAATCATGGGTGCGCCTTGCCGGCGCCGCATCCGTTCGCCAGATGGCGCCCGGCTGGCCAGCGTGGCGGCCCTGTTCAGCGGCGGCGCTAGCGCCCGCGGGCGCCAGCTTGGCGGAGAAGACTGGCGGAAATCGCTAAACAGTGCCGGACGGCGCGGCGCCCGCTCTACCTGACCGAAAAGACCCGACGACGGCGCCTGAGAGGCCTGTGCCCCGGACCACGGAGATAACGCCAGGGCTGCCAGGCACGACAGACCCAGCAAGATGCCCAAGGAAACTAGCCGCGCGACCAAGATTACTGCCTCCAGGTTGCTGGTCCAACCGGCACTGCCAGTCGCCCAAGAACGGGGCGCGCCGCCGGCCAAATCGCTTCGCCTACCCCTAGTTTAGTCCGTCTCCAGTTGGTTTTCCGAGACTTTTCAATTGGATACCCCGTCTACCTGAGCTCTTTTTTCGGCTCGAGGCGCGTCCTGCAGTAGAGGTGGCTCCCGTCTTCGGTGCAGATTCTTCGACGGCTGCGGCGTCATTTGCCGCCGGCGGCTCCGCCGCGTCCTGTCTGGCAGACCCCTGCTCGACTTCAGCAGGCTGCGCACCGACGCGCTTCCTAGAGGGCCGGGCCGCCTCGGGGTTAGCCACAGGGCGCTTCTTGCCTGCCGTCTTCTTGGGCTTCACCCTCTTTTCTGTCGAGGGCTTTGCTGCGCGCTTTGCGCGCTTCGCTTCCTTTGCAGCCGGCGTTGTCGCCGCGCTGTCGACGCTCGACGGATCGAGCGCGGGATCGGCCACTGCCACGGGGCGATTCAACGCCTTTTCCGCGGCATCATCCAGCGGCGAGCCCCTATCGGCCGTCTGCCGCTTTGCGCCACGTTTTTGCGCTAACCTTTTCCCGCCCCCTTTGCCGGCAGCCGTCGGCCTCACCGGTTTCTTCGCGGCGACCCGCGGCGGCGCCGGATGGTTCACCGGCACCGGCCTGGTCAACGCCTTCTCTGCGACGTCATCCACGGGGGAGACCCTATCGGCCGTCGACCGGACCGCCTGTGCAGCTGGTCGAGGCGTCTGCGGTCGCGGCGGCGCAGCGGCTTGCTGCGCCGTTGCAGCCTGTGCGGCCTGCCTGCGCGATTTCCTCGCACGCAGCAGACGGCTGAACAGGCCGGCGACGGCGGCGACCGCGCCGATCACCGCGAACATCACGCTAGCGAAACCGCCCCAGGCACGCACCCACATCGGGTCACCGACACGCCTGCCCCCTGCCCCACCCGGCGGAGCGTCTGGACCCCCCTCAGGGCCCGGACCACGGGGAAACTTCCGACACTTGGTGCTGCCGGCTACAGCGCACAAAGAGTCCGCAGCGGCAACGCAACCGAGCGGGATAACCACCAGGGTCAGAACGGTCGACACCAGTACACCGGATGCCAGCGAGATGGCCATTCCCTGGAAGATCGGGTCGAAGAAAATTACCGAGGAACCGGCCACCAGCGCCAGCGCGGTGATCAGGATGGGCCGGGTCCGGGTCTTGCAAGCGCTGATGACCGCATCGACCACGGTGTCGCCTTGCTGGATTCGATGCACGGAGAAATCCACCAGCAGGATGGAGTTGCGCACGATAATACCCGCGAGTGCAATCCAGCCGATCATCGAGGTCGCGGTGAACTCGCCGCCCCAGCCGGCCTGGAAGAACAGCGTGTGCGCCGGGATGATCCCGAGCAGTGTCAGCGGGATCGGCGCCATGATCAGCGCGGGAATTCGGAAGTTGCCGAATTCCCAGACCACCAGGATGTAGATTAGGATAAGGGCCGCGCCAAACGCGATCCCCATGTCGCGGAAGGTTTCGTACGTGACCGTCCACTCACCGGCCCACTCGATCGCGGATGTCGCGTCGTCGGGCGGCGGACCGGTGTAATAGATGTGGTCACACAGATCGACAGCGTCGGGGGTGCGGCAGCCGAGTTCCTTGAGCTTCTCTTCCACCTGCAGCATGCCGTAGATCGGTGCCGCCAGGCGACCGCCGACATCCGCAACCACATACTCGACCGGCCGCAGATCCTTGTTGTAGATGATATGCGACTCGGTACGACGCTCGAAGGAGCCGAGTTCACGCAGCGGGACCGCGTTACCCGTGCCCGGTGACTGCACCAGGATATCGCCGAGGCGATTGATTTGTGACCGCTCCGCCAGCGGCACCTGGATCACGATGTTGATCGGCTCGTGCCCGGCCCGCTGTTTGACGTCTCCGAGCACGTACCCGCCCAGCGCCATCGACAGCTCGCGATTGATGGCCTCGACCGAGATACCTCGCCGCTGGGCCTTTTCCTGGTCGACCTCGAAGTGCCAGTAGTCATAGGGCTCGCGCATGTAATTGTCGACGTCGCGCAGACTCTCGGTCTGCGCAAAGATCTCGGTCAGGTCCTGCGCCACCTGACGGCGTGTCTCGGGATCCGGCCCATGTACCTCAGCGACGACCGACTGCAGCACCGGCGGCCCGGGCGGCATCTCCACCACCGAAAAACGCGCGCCGCTGCCCTCGACCAGCTGCTTCACCTGCTCGCGTGCATCCACCGCGATCTCGTGACTGGAGCGATGCCTTTCGGTCTTATTCAATAGCTGCAGCTGGATCTCGCCCTGCCACGGGGACTGCCGCAGGTAGTAATGACGCACCATGCCGTTGAAGTCGAACGGCCGCGCGGTTCCGACATAGATCTGCGCCGCAGTTACCTCGGGCATCCGCCGCAGGCGCTCCGCGATCATGTGCGCCATATTTCCGGTATCCGCCAGCGCCGTGCCCTCGGGCATGTCGAGCACTACCGAGAACTCCGGCTTGTTGTCCAGCGGCAGCATCTTGACCGCCACCCATTTGAAGTAGAAAAAGCTGCACATAGCGATCAACACGCCCCACATTGCCAACCTGAAAAGGCGTGCCTTGCGCGGGTCGTCGATCATTGGCATCAGAATCCGGCGGTACAGGCCCTCGAGCCACTCGGCCTCTTTGTGCTCCCGTTTCTCCGCACTCTTCAGGTAATGCATGGTCGGCCTGAACATGCCGTGGACTGCAAACCAAGGGGTGAACGCAAACGCGGCGAACAGCGAGATCCCCATGGCGACCGAGCCCAGGACCGGGATTGGCAGCATATAGGGGCCCATCATCCCGGTCACGGCGCCCATCGGCAGCAGCGCACCAATCACCGTCAGTGTCGCCAGGATGGTCGGATTGCCGACCTCCCGCACGGCATCGACGGCGGTCGCCGTATCGGTCTTGCCTTCCTCGAGCCAGCGCCGGTAAATGTTCTCCACAACCACGATCGCATCGTCGACCAGGATCCCGATCGAGAAGATCAGCGCAAACAGGGACACCCGGTCGATGGTGAAATCCAGCAGCATCGCGCACAGAATCGTGAAGAGCAGCACCACCGGCACCACGAACAGAACGACGAAGGCCGGCTTGAGTGCGCGAAAGGCAATCCACACCAGCAGAAACACGAACATGGTGGCGACGAAAAGCTTGAAGATCAGATCGTTGACCTTTTGTTCGGCGGTCTGCCCATAGTTGCGCGTAACGCTGACATTGACATCGTTCGGTATCAGGCGGCCGCGCAGGTTTTCAACCCGCTGGATAATCGCCTCGGCCACCTTGACCCCATTCGTGCCCTTCTTCTTGGCGACCGCGATCGTGACCGCGGGGACGCTGACGGCTCGATCGGGGTCCTCGGCCGCCGCCCCGGTGTAATAGCCGACCGTCTGTGATGCATCTTCCGGTCCCTGGCGGACATCGGCCACGTCTTTGACGAACACCGGCAAACCCTTATGGCTGCCCACCTGCAGGCGATTGATGTCCTCGACTCCCTCGAGGAAAGCCCCGGATACCACCATCATATGCGAGCCGCCGGACTCGACCCCACCCATCTGCTGCTCGACATTCGAGGCGGTGATGGCCTGCGACACCTGGGCCAGGCTCAGGCCATAGCCGGCCAGGCGCTCCGGGTATACCTCTATCGTCACCTGCTCGGCACGTCCACCCACCACGAAGCTGTCGCCGGTCTCCGGGATCTCCTTGATGTGCTGCAAGACCGACTGCGCCAGCCGCCGCAGCTGCGAATCATCGACGTCGGGCACACCGTCGCCGTTGTAGTCGCGCTCCGACCATAGCGTCAGCGTAACCACCGGGACGTCGTCGATGCCCTTCGCCTTGACCAGGGGTGGCATGACACCGGGCGGAATCCGATCCATATTGGATTCCAGTTTGTCGTTGACCTTGACAAGTGAGTTTTCCATTTCCTCACCGACGTCGAACTGGATCGTCACGACGCCCATGCCGCGCTGACTGGCCGAGTAGACGTGATCGACGCCCTCGATCTCGTACATGATGCGCTCGAGCGGCTGCACCGCCAGCGAGGCTACTTGCTCGGGTTCAGCGCCCGGGTACTGGACGATCAGGTCCACCATCGGGACGGAGATTTGCGGGTCCTCCTGGCGCGGCGTCATCAACAGGCCAAGGATGCCCAGCATCAGCATTGCCATGTACAGCAGCGGTGAGAGCGGCGACTGGATGAAGAACTTCGCCATGTTCCCGGCGAGGCCGAGACTGGTCGCTTCGCGCTCCGGGCCGGGAGGCGGCGGGTTGGATGGCGTTTCGAGGTCGCTCATGCGCTAGTTCTGATCCATTGTGCTATCCGGCGACGACCCCGCAGGGTCGCTGCCTCGTTGAATACCGCCATCTACTGGGCGCGACTCCTTGCCATCAGGTCAGGACCCGGATTGGGATAGACGCGATCGCCCGGGGCGATACCCGACAGCACCATGGTCATGCCGTTTTCCAGGCGCTTGCCCTGGCGGATCATGCGCAGCTCCGGTTCGCCGTTTTCGTTTTGGACGTAGACCACAGGCAGGCTGCCGCGGTAGCGAATCGCCGTGCTCGGAATTATCGGCAACTGGCTCTTCACCGGACCCGAGGTATCGGGTATCAGCACCCGGGCATACATGCCGGGTTGCGAGACCCCCTGCGGGATATCGAACTTCACTTTAATGGTGTAGCTCTGCATGTCCGCCATCGGGAACACCTGGGCCACCCGCACGGCAACGGGATCGGGGTAGTCGTCGAAGGTCGCCGCATCCGGCAGCACGCTCATCGGCTGCAGACCCTGCGCCAGACCTGCCGGCACATCGACCTCGATCTGCAACCAGGTCATATCGGCAAATTTGAGCATCGGCTGACCCGGCTGCACCGTATCGCCCTCTTCGACGTACTTTTCCACGATCACGCCATCGAACGGCGCCAGGCTCTTGGCATCGCGCAGCTTGGCATCGATCGCCCGGATCTCCGACTGCGCCCGCAGCATTGCGCTGCGCGCCTGCTCCATTCGCGTGCTCGATGCGTAGAGGTCGGCGCTGCGCTCGGCGCCCCGGTCGCGTTGGCCAAGAAAGCCCTCGGCGGGCCGGGTGAACATCTGGTCGAACAGGTTTGGTATCCCCATACCGCCAGGGCCGCTGCTGCTCTGCGGCGACCAGAGCTCGCGCGAGTACTGGACACCGGCATTGCGCATTTCCGCTTCGGCCGCCGCCAACTGCGCGAAGGCAGAACTGCGATTGGCCAACAATTCGTCTTCATCCAGTGCGATCAGCGTCGTCCCGCTGTCGAAGGCCTCACCCTCGACGCCTGCGATGAACTTGACACGACCGGGGAGCTGGGCGGACAAGGTGACGTCTTTGAAGGGAACGACGGTGCCGCTAACCACTATGGTGGGCGCCTCCGTCGACTCCTCGACTATAAAGACGTCCTGGTACTCGGCGCCACGCGCCAGGGTCGGCGCACTAGAGACTACAGCGGCAGCCGCGACGGTGGCAATAAACAACTTATGCATGTGCTCGATCGAACCCTTTCGGTGCATCGGGTGGCCGGTCGCCGTGTTAGGCAGGGCCCGGGGGATGATTAGTTTTTTGGCAAGGACTGTGGTTAGAAGTTGCAGCTTCTCCGAACTGGACAGCACCGTGAACACCCCCGGAGTGGCCGCCAGATAGCACCTGCTTAGGGTGCTTCGGCTTCGAGAGACCCACCTCAAGCCCCTGGCTGCACGCTAAAAAGATTGCCCGCGCGACAGGCATCGTCGGCCCAGTGAACTGCGATTTCCGCGCGCGACCTAGCCGCATCATTATCTGTCATGCGTGGTTACTATTGCAATATTAGGGTGCCGCTACCCGGCGCCGCGCAGAACTTGCCCACACCGCTGCGCAACGCGTTACCATGCGGAAAACCATCGTCGAGAATAATGAGGAGTGGAACTATGCGTGGTCCAGGTCCGGCAATCGTAACCCGTTTGAAACAGCTGGAAGGTCATTTGGAACAGGAGAATCCCGTCCTGTTATCCACGGTGCAGAGCTTCCGCGAGCTCGACGCCATTGCCTACGACACGGGCCTGTTAGGTCCCAACGATTCCTACGCGACGCAGATTCCGTGGTGGCCGCTGATCACGATCCTCGGCACCTTCTCGGCAGGCAAGTCCACCTTCATCAACCACTACCTCGGCCTGAAGCTGCAGCGCAGCGGCAACCAGGCGGTCGACGACAGGTTCACCGTGATTTGCTACAGCAGCGGCTCCAACTCGCATGCGCTGCCAGGGGTAGCGCTGGACTCAGACCCGCGTTTCCCGTTCTACAAAGTCAGCGGGGAAATCGAAAAGGTGGCCGCCGGCGAGGGTTCGCGCATCGATGCCTATTTACAGCTGAAGACAACAACCAGCCCAGCGCTGCGAGGCAAGATCCTGATCGACTCACCAGGATTCGATGCCGACGCACAGCGCACGTCAACCCTTAAGATCACTGATCACATCATGGACCTGTCTGACCTGGTGCTGATCTTCTTCGACGCACGGCACCCTGAGCCTGGCGCGATGCGCGACACCCTCGACCACCTGGTCAGCAGCACGATCAATCGAACGGATTCCGGCAAGTTTCTCTATGTCCTCAATCAACTCGACACCACCGCGCGCGAGGACAACCCCGAGGAGGTCGTCGCCGCCTGGCAGCGTGCGATTGGCGAACGTGGCCTGACCGCCGGCCGCTTCTTCACGATCTATAGCGAAGAGGCCGCCAATCCGATAGCGGACGAGGCGCTGCGCGAGCGCTTCGAGGGCAAGCGCGACGCCGACCTCGCGGAAATCCACGAACGCATGGAACAGGTCGAGGTCGAACGCGCCTACCGCATCGTCGGCAGTATGGAAAAGACGGCTCGCAGCTTCCCGGAAAAGGTAGTGCCGGCCTTGCAGCAGATGATCACCCGCTGGCGCAAACGCACCCTGATCGGTGACGCCCTGGTTGTGCTGCTGATCGGCGCCGGTTTCATCGCCTTGACCCGCCGCCTCGGTCAATGGGACGGCATGCGGCTAGATGCGGCATGGTGGGACAGACTGACCGCCTCACCGATGAGCATCTATTTGGCCGCGCTGGTCGCCCTGCTGCTGTTCCTCGCGATCCATTTCATCATGCGCCGCATATCAGCCAAGAGCCTGAAGGGTGCCGCCGAGCGCCTCGGTCATCAGATGGGCATCCGCGGCAGCCTGGGCGACGCGTTTCTGCTCAATACCAAACCCTGGCGGAGTATCTTCAGCGGCACCCCGGCCGGTTGGACACGCCGCAGCCGGCGGCGCATCCAGGGAATCCTGGACGACGCCGATCGCTATGTGCAGGAGCTGAACGACCGCTTCGCCAATCCGTCCGGAGACACCGTTGCAGGACCGTCCACGGCAAAACGCGATGAGGGCCATCAGGCGTCGGCAGCTCCCACTGCCCCGGCTGCCGTACAGGCGGTCAAGACCGACTGAGCCGGGGCAGGTATGCCGCGGATCGGGATCGACCTCGGCGGTACGAAGATCGAGGGCGTGGTCCTCGCGGCAGATGGCGGCATTCGTCACCGCGAGCGGGTGCCGACACCGGCCGGGGACTACGCCGCGACGCTGGACAGCGTCGTCGAATTAGTCGAAAGGCTTGAATGCCAGTGCGGGCAACCGTGCAGCGTCGGCGTGGGCACACCGGGTGCGCCATCTCCGCGCGACGGCCGCTTGCGTAATGCGAACTCCACCTGCCTGAACGGCCAGGCACTGCATAAGGACCTGAGTCGCAGACTCGACCGTGCCGTGCGTATCGCCAATGACGCCAATTGTTTCGCGCTGTCGGAGGCGCAGGATGGTGCCGCCCGCGCCGCCAGGTCGGTGTTTGGCGTCATCATCGGGACCGGCACCGGGGGCGGTGTCGTGATCGACGGCCGCCTGGTCGACGGACCGAACGCGATCGCCGGCGAGTGGGGTCACAATCCCCTGCCCTGGCCCACCAACGACGAGCGCCCCGGACCGCGCTGTTATTGCGGCAGACGAGGCTGCATCGAGACCTTTCTCTCCGGCCCCGGACTGGCCGCCGACTATTCCCGCAGCGCATCAGTCACCGCACGGCAGGTCGCAGAACGCGCCGCGGCGGGCGAGGCATCGGCCACCGCCTGTCTACAGCGCTACGAGGACCGTCTGGCACGCAGCCTCGCTACGGTGATCAACCTGCTGGATCCCGAGGTGATCGTGCTCGGTGGCGGGGTGTCGAAGATCCAGCGCCTTTATCGCAACGTGCCGCGCCTGTGGGGGCGCTATGTGTTCTCCGATATCGTGCTGACCCGTCTGGTAGCGCCACGGCATGGCGACAGCAGCGGGGTGCGCGGCGCCGCCTGGCTGTGGCCGCAAGACTGAGGCGCGCGGGCGCTGCTTATAGGTTCTTGACAAGGTGTACGGTCGACACTATCTTGCTTGGTGTATTCAACACACTTAGTCACAGATGCGAGCCCCCAAAGCCACCTTCAGCTACCCCTACCCACACCCGGCGGTAACGGCCGACGTGGTGGTATTCACCATCCGCGACGAGCGTCTGAGTATCCTACTGGTAAGGCGGGCCAACCCACCCTACCAGGGCGACTGGGCCTTGCCGGGCGGATTCCTCGACATCGACGAGGACCTCGACGCCTGCGCGGCGCGCGAGTTGGCCGAGGAGACCGGCGTCAGCGGCGTCTACCTCGAGCAGCTCTACACCTTCGGCGCCACTCACCGCGACCCGCGCGAGCGGGTGATCAGCGTGACCTACTACGCGCTCGTACCGCAGGATGCGCTGGCCACGCCGCGCGCTGCCAGCGACGCGGCCGAGGTCGGATGGCATGCCTTCGATGACCTGCCGCCACTCGCCTTCGATCACACACAGATCGCCGAGAGGGCGCACCGCCGCCTGGTCGCCAAGCTTGACTATTCGACCATCGCCTTCCAGTTCATGCCGGAGGCGTTCACGCTCAGTGAACTGCAGTGCGTCTATGAGGTGCTGCGCAACCAGCCGCTGGACAAACGCAACTTTCGCAAACGCATCCTGTCGCTGGACTTGATCGAGGAGACCGGCCGGATGCGCCGCAACGGCAAACACCGTCCCGCCAGGGAGTATCGGGTCAGGCACCCCAAACGGGTGGAGATCATAAAATGACGACGCAATCGCTCGAACACGTGCTCGAACTGCCGCGCATCAAGGTGCCGCCGCATCCAGACTGGCCGCCCCTCGGCGATGCGGAAAAGGCCGCGTTAAAGCAGCGTATCAAGACGCTGCTCGAAAAACAGAACGCCGTGCTGGTAGCGCACTACTACGTCGATGGCGACCTGCAAGCACTGGCGGAGGAGACCGGCGGCTGTGTCGCCGATTCGCTCGAGATGGCGCGCTATGGCACCACCACAGACGCCGATACCCTGGTCGTCTGTGGCGTGCGCTTTATGGGCGAGACCGCCAAGATCCTGAATCCCGAGAAACGCGTCCTGATGCCCGACCTCGACGCCACGTGCTCGCTGGACGAGGGCTGCCCGGCAGACCTGTTCAGCGACTTCTGCGACGCCCACCCCGATCGCACCATAGTCGTGTATGCGAACACCAGTGCCGCAGTAAAGGCGCGCGCCGACTGGATGGTCACCTCGGGCATCGCACTGCCGATCGTCAGACACCTGTGTGCGCGCGGCGAGAAGATCATTTGGGCGCCCGACAAACACCTCGGCCGCTACATACAGAAGCAGACCGGCGCCGATGTGCTGCTCTGGGAGGGCAGCTGCGTGGTGCACGAAGAGTTCAAGGGCTTCGCGTTGCAGCGTCTCAAACGGCTGCATCCCGAGGCGGCGGTGCTGGTACACCCGGAATCCCCCGAGGACGTGCTGCAACAAGCCGACGTTGTCGGTTCGACCACCGCGCTGATAAAAGCAGTGACGGCCCTGCCCAACCAGGAGTTCATTGTCGCGACCGACGACGGCATCTTCTGGAAGATGCACCAGCTCGCGCCGGACAAGAAACTCATCTCGGCGCCCACGGCCGGCGCGGGTGCCACCTGCGAATCCTGTGCGCACTGCCCGTGGATGGCCAAAAACTCGCTGCACAACCTCGAACAGGTATTGATCAGCGGAGCCAACGAGATCACGGTCGACCCCGACATTCGCGGCAGGGCGGTCACGTCTATTCAGCGTATGCTCGACTTCGCTGCGGAACACAATATCAGTGGCGCGCTACCGGGCAGATAGGGGAAAGCCGTGTTTGAGACCGCAAAGATTGGCCGCACGTTGAGCAAGGAGGCCTACAAGGCCGAGGAGGAGGAGCTCCGCACCGAATTGCTCGAGGCGCAGATCGCACTGCGCGAACGCGAGATCCCGGTTTACGTAATCATCGCCGGTATGGAGGGGGCCGGCAAAGGTGAGGTAGTGAATGCGCTGGATGAGTGGCTGGATGCTCGCGGCATGCACATCTATGCCTTCTGGGAAGAGACCGACGAAGAAAAACATCGGCCGCAGGCCTGGCGTTTTTGGCGTGCGATGCCGCGGCGGGGTGAGATCGGGGTGTTCTTCGGCGGCTGGTATCTGTCACCGATAGAACAGCGATTCACCGGCCGATGGAACGATGCAGACCTAGATCAGAGTATGCGCGGGATACGCGAACTCGAGCGCATGCTGATCCATGACGGCGCCGTAATCGTGAAGTGCTGGTATCACTTCTCGGAAAAAGAACAGCGCCGCAGGCTGAAGGCATTGGAGCGCAACGATCGCAGCCGATGGAAGATGATGCCGAAGAAGTCCAAGTTCAGCCAACAATATCGCCGCTTTGAGGCAGTGGCCGCCCAGGTCGTGCGCAGGACCGATATCGGCCGCGCACCCTGGCATATCATTGAAGCAACAGACCCGCGTTATCGAAATATGACCACCGGCCGGGTACTGCTGCGGGAGATACAGGATGCGCTCGCGACAGCGCAGAATGAGGATGCCGCAGAGGCCGCGCCTTCCAGCACCGACTGGGACATGTTGCCGCAGGCGCCCGAGGCGCGAATCACCTTGATCGACCGCGTGGATCTGACGCAGACCATCGGCAAGGGCGCCTACCGGAAAAGGCTCGAGGACCTGCAGGCGGAGCTCAATGAACTGGCGTGGCGGGCCCATGCGCACAAGATCTCCACGGTGTTTGTGTTCGAGGGCGTGGATGCCGCCGGCAAGGGTGGCGCCATTCGCCGCATTACCCAGGCCGTCGACGCCAGATTGCGCGAGGTAATTTCGATCGCCGCGCCCACCGACGAAGAACGTGCCCATCACTATTTATGGCGTTTCTGGCGGCATCTTCCGCGCGCCGGCCGCATGACCATCTTCGACCGTTCCTGGTATGGCCGCGTGCTGGTTGAGCGGGTGGAGGGCTTCACCAGCCACGACAACTGGGCACGCGCCTATCTCGAGATCAACGACTTCGAGGAACAGCTCGTCCAGGCCGGCGTCGTGGTCCAGAAATTCTGGCTGCAGATCAGCAAAGAGGAACAGATGGCCCGCTTCAAGGCGCGCGAGGACACCCCGTACAAGCGCTACAAGATCACCGACGAAGACTGGCGCAACCGCGAAAAATGGGACGAATACCGCGAGGCGGTCAACGAGATGCTGGCACGCACCAACGTCCCCCATGCGCCGTGGAACCTTATCGCGGGCAATGACAAGAAGTTTGCCCGCATCCAGGTGCTGGAGACCATCACCGACGCGCTGCGCGATGCCCTGAAGGGGCCTGCCTAGCCTGTCCGGCCCACAGCCACCGCTGAAGGCCGCTTGCCGATGATTGGACGGCGATAGCTCGTGCCCGAGTACGTCACGCTGAAGCTGGTCCACCAGACGAGCGCACTGCTCTCGATCAGCGGCTTCATACTACGCGGCGGATTGATGCTGATGGACAGCACCCTGCTGCGCCGGCGCTGGATGCGCACCTGGCCACACCTGATCGATACCCTGCTGCTGATTACCGGCGTCTGGATGGCGATCACCCTTAAGCTGCACCTCGGCAACAACCCTTGGCTGATCGCCAAGCTGCTGGTCCTGCTACTCTACATCGTGCTGGGATTCATTGCGCTGCGCCTCGGGCGCAGCAAGCGAATCCGTATCCTGGCACTGGGCGGCGCACTGGCCTGCTTCGCCTATATCGCGCTGGTTGCGGTCACTCGGTCACCGCTGCTTGTCTGATTGCCGTGGTTTGGCGAGCGCATCCAGACTCACCGTGACCTTCGCAATGTCGGGCTTTACCGCCGTTGCCTGCAGGACGTAGAACAGTCGATAGCCGCTGAACATCGCCGAGATGTCGCCCGAACGCCCCTTGACGTCCTGCAGAATCACGCTGAACAAATGTGCCACGGTGAGCAATCCGGTCAGGTGGGCCAGCCAGCGGTGGACCGCTGGCAGATACAGACCGCCGACCAGCGGGGTCTCCGGCATCAGCCAGCCGGTGAGGACCGCCAGGAAGAGCGACACAAGCAGCACCAGATAGAGCGCTTTCCACAAGGGATTGTGTGCAAACCAGTTCGGTGGCGCTGCCCTGCCAAGCGACAGGTAGAACCACAGGCTGGCACGCATGGCCGCAGACTCAGCGGCGCGCGGCAGCAGATGCTCGAGACGCTCTGCGCCCTGTCCGAACACGCCAAGATACAGGCGGAGCACGAGTGCAAAGACCAGTACGCTGGCACCCAGATAGTGGATTTCAGCCGCCGAATCCGCCAGCGTCGGTGCATTCCTGATCAGCCAACCGGTAGCCAGCAGCGCCAGGGTAGCGCCGGCCATGGCCCAGTGGGCGACGCGCAGCCAGCCGCTCCACACCACGATACGCCGTATCTGTTCGGTCATTTTGAACCCTGCTTCGGATACCTGCCCGACCCAGTCGTCGATCAGACGGAAAGTAATGAAGAGTATCGTCGATGGCCTCACAAGCGCTATGACACATCGCAAGAGTCGCGCGATCGATCGTCGCAGCAGCCAGCGCGGACCGGCAAGGTGCGGCGCACCGACATGCGGCACCTAAGCTGTGGACAAAAAAAGGCCGCCGAACCAAACTGGAGGATGGGACGGCGGCGCTAGCCATTTTGGCAATATCGACAGAGAGTTAGGAGAAATCACCGCGAAGCGATTTCAGTTTTACTTAAGCACATGCTGTGCCAGATCATCCATTGCTATATTTATCAACAACTTAATATTATGTTGGTCGATCGCACGCCAATTTCTGGTCGCCATCTGCACTGCATTGAAGGTGCTTAGCAGCAAATCCGCACCAGGTTTGTGCAGTTTCCGTCGGTGCGCCGACGGTCGTCGGCTGGCTAGCCACAGGCAGACCCAGCCGGCCGCATAAGCCGAACGAGAAAACTTTTTCCCCCGCTCACTGACTAACGTGCCCATGAAGACAGTTCGCCGTCGCTCTGCCTGCATTGTCCTGCTCGTAGCATGCCTGTGGTCTCAAGCCCAGGCCGAGCCCCTCGACTTCACGCTTGACGATCTCGCCGGCAAGCCGGTCAGCCTGTCGGACTTTCGCGGCCAATGGGTGGTAGTGAACTTTTGGGCCTCTTGGTGTAGCCCCTGTATTCGCGAACTGCCGGAACTGGTGAAGTTTCAGGCCGAGAACGCCGATGTGCAGGTAATCGGCATCAACTTCGAGGAATCGACGCGGGAGGAGGCGCGGGCCTTTTTGGAGCCCTTTGCTGTCAATTTTCCCAATCTGAAGATCGGCAGCACGCCGCTGGAACCCTTCGAGCCCCTCGAAGGGCTGCCAACCACCGCGATCCTCGACCCCGCTGGCGAAATAGTCGAGCGCCACATGGGTCCGGTCACCGCCGATCATCTGCGCAGCATAATCGCTCGCCACCAGCGTTAATCTGAAGAGTTCACCAGCCGACGCGATGTCGGCGAGATTTCCAGGCTAAACGACTGCGGGCGACGCCGGCAACCGACACCCGATACCCAAACTTCGCATCACCCGGCGAGCGGTCGGGATAGGTCTTTTCAAGTCACTGAAAGCATTGGCAAAGGGCTTGCCTCGACCCCCGTTATCCACAAGCGGCACACAGGCTTCACACGATTTTCCACAGCGTTTTTACACAAGATATTGTGGTTGACACCTGAACCGTAGCGTATATATTGTGTTTGGTGTGGACGCAGTGCAGTATGTCGGCGGCACCCGCCCGACCGCGCAACGCGGTCTGTCCACCGAAGAATTAAACCATCTCAGGAGGAGCCTCAATGGCAACCGAAGGCGCGCATTCAACAGATGTAGCGGAGGACATCGCCGTCCCGCCGCATCAGGGAACCCCGACCAACGCCACGCCTGAGATTCAGGCCAACGCGCCAGGCGGGCTGCGCGTGATCCGCCGCAACGGCAAGGTCACGAATTTCGATGTGAACAAGATCGCGGTGGCGATGACCAAGGCGTTCCTAGCGGTCGAGGGCGGCAGCGCCGCCGCCTCGCACCGCGTTCATGATCTGGTGCAAAACCTGACCGAGCAGCTGAGCGACGCACTGATGCGCCGCAACCCGGCCGGCGGCACCGTGCATATCGAAGATATCCAGGACCAAGTCGAACTCGCACTAATGCGCTCGGGCGAGCACAAGGTCGCTCGCTCTTATGTACTGTATCGCGAGGAACAGGCGCGCAAGCGAGCCGTAGAGGGCGCGAAGAATACCACTAGTAAGGCGGAAACCCGGCTCAATATGGTGCTCGCAGACGGCACCACGCGCCCGCTGGATATCGAACGTCTGCGCAAGCTGGTCGCTGAGGCCTGCAGCGGTCTCGAGGCGGTGGCGGTGGAATCGATCCTCGATGACACCTGCCGCAACCTATTCGACGGGGTCAAGGAACAGGACGTCTCACAGGCGCTGGTGATGAGCGCGCGCACACTTATCGAACAGGAGCCCAACTATTCCTATGTCGCTGCTCGGCTGCTGATGGACCTGCTGCGCCGAGAGGCACTCGGCTTCCTCGGCCTGGACACCGGCGTCGCCACCCAGCACGAGATGGGCCAAGGCTATGGCGAGTATTTCGCCAGTTATGTGAAGCGTGGCGCAGACCTCGAGCTGCTCGACAAGCGGCTGACGCAGTACGATCTGGAGCGCCTGGGCGCGGCGCTGCAGCCGGAACGCGATCTGCAGTTCACCTATCTCGGTCTGCAGACCCTGTACGACCGCTACTTTATCCATTCGAAAGGCACCCGCTTCGAACTGCCGCAGGCGTTCTTCATGCGCGTGGCAATGGGTCTGGCGATCAACGAAATCGACCGCGAGGGGCGCGCGATCGAGTTCTACAACCTGCTCTCGAGCTTCGACTTCATGAGCTCGACGCCTACCCTGTTCAACTCCGGCACGCTCCGGCCACAGCTCTCGAGCTGCTATCTCACCACCGTGCCGGACGATCTCGACGGGATCTACGGGGCCATCAAAGACAATGCGCTGCTCTCGAAGTTCGCCGGCGGCCTAGGCAACGACTGGACCCGGGTGCGCGGCATGGGCGCGCACATCAAGGGCACCAACGGTAAATCACAGGGCGTCGTGCCCTTTCTGAAGGTCGCCAATGACACCGCAGTTGCGGTCAACCAGGGCGGCAAGCGCAAGGGCGCGGTGTGCGCCTACCTCGAGACCTGGCACATCGATGTCGAGGAGTTCCTCGACCTGCGCAAGAATACCGGCGACGACCGCCGCCGCACCCACGATATGAACACCGCCAACTGGATCCCGGACCTGTTCATGAAGCGGGTCGCCGAGGACGGCGACTGGACCCTGTTCTCTCCGGATGAAACCAGCGACCTGCACGACTTGACCGGCAGGGCCTTCGAGGAGGCCTATGTACGCTATGAGGAGAAGGCCGCCCGCGGCGATATGAACGTCGCCAAGACGCTCAAGGCCGCCGATCTGTGGCGCAAGCTGCTGGGCATGCTGTTCGAGACCGGCCATCCCTGGGTGACCTTCAAGGACCCCTGCAACATTCGCTATACCAACCAGCACGCCGGCGTAGTCCACAGCTCCAACCTGTGCACTGAAATTACGCTGCACACCAACGACAACGAGATTGCGGTGTGCAACCTCGGCTCGGTCAACCTCGCCGCGCATGTGGACGAGAACGGGCTCGACACCGCCAAGCTGCAAAAGACCATCGGCACCGCCATGCGCATGCTCGACAACGTGATCGAGTACAACTACTACAGCGTGCCGCAGGCGCGCAGCTCAAACCTGCGCCATCGTCCGGTGGGCCTCGGCATCATGGGATTCCAGGATGCGCTGTATAAGATGCGACTGCCCTACGCCAGCCAGGACGCGGTCGAGTTTGCTGATCGTTCCATGGAGGTGGTGTCGTACTTCGCGATCCAGGCCTCGTCCGATCTGGCCGAAGAGCGCGGCCGCTATCACAGCTTCGAGGGTTCGCTGTGGAGTCAGGGCATCCTGCCGATCGACTCGCTGGCCCGACTGGGCGAAGAGCGCGGCGGCTATCTGCAGGTCGACGATAGCAGCACGCTCGATTGGGACTCTCTGCGCAAGCGTGTCAAGACCGTGGGTATGCGCAACTCCAACACCATGGCGATCGCACCGACCGCGACCATCTCGAACATCTGCGGCGTGAGCCAATCCATCGAACCCACGTATCAGAACCTGTTCGTCAAATCGAATCTGTCGGGTGAGTTCACCGTGGTCAACCCCTACCTGGTGCGCGACCTCAAGGCACTCGGCCTGTGGGATCCGGTGATGGTCAACGATCTCAAGTACTACGACGGCTCGGTTCAGCCGATCAATCGTGTTCCCGACGATCTCAAGGCGCTGTACGCCTCGGCCTTTGAGGTCGATTCGCGATGGCTGGTCGAGGCCGGCAGCCGCCGGCAGAAGTGGATCGATCAGGCGCAGAGCCTGAACCTTTATATGTCAGAGCCGTCAGGAAAGAAGCTCGACAATCTTTACAAGCTGGCCTGGGTGCGCGGCCTCAAGACGACTTATTACCTGCGCTCGATGGGGGCTACCCACGTCGAGAAGTCCACCATGGACGACAACAGCAAGGCGAACAAACTGAGTGCAGTCGGTGGCAGCTACGCAATGTCCACGGACGCCGCGGATGCTGCAGCCCCCAAGGTCTGCAGCATCCTCGACCCTGACTGCGAGGCCTGCCAATAAGCCGGCCGGACAGCAGGTGAGAACACGAGGCATGTTGAATCGGGATGGCCCACTGGCGACGACGTCGAGACACTCGTCACCGAATACCCGGCGAGCGGGCTCGCGAGGGCTTCACCCAACAGCCGTCGTCAAAGTCAATGCCGGAGGGACCACAAGAACTCTCGCCCGACATTTGTTCAATGTCATAGACCACCACCCAGGAGGGACTGGGGTCACTCCGGCACCAATACCGAGGCAGTCTCCGGAACAAACCTACTGCGACGGGCGTCAGTCAGACGTTCAGGCAACCACAACAGCGCGAACACGAGGTTAAATGATGTTCAATTGGGACGATCCACTGCAGGCTAGCACCATCACACCGCGACCGGGACGAGTCGCGCCGCCGTCGGCACCCGCGAGCGAGCCTGCGCCGACCTCCGCGGACGACACGACCAATCAGCGCCGACATCTTCGGGCCGGCGACGGCCTGGTCGACAACGAGGTACTGATGGCGACCGCCGGCGCTGCACCCAGCGTCAACCCCGACCCCTATGCGGTGGCGGAACCGGCCGTCGACTATTCCACCGATGCCGAGGCAGGTGCGACTGGACTGGAGGCACTCGAGATGGGTGCCGGACGTATCCGCGTCGACGACAAGAAGATCATCAACTGCTGCGCCGATCTCAACCAGCTGGTGCCGTTCAAGTATGAATGGGCCTGGCAGAAATACCTCGACGGCTGCGCCAATCACTGGATGCCGCAAGAGGTCAACATGAATGCCGACATCCAGCTGTGGAAGGACCCCAATGGCCTGACCGAGGACGAACGCACCATTATCAAGCGCAATCTGGGCTTCTTCTCCACCGCCGATTCGCTGGTCGCCAACAATCTGGTGCTGGCTGTCTATCGTCACATCACCAACCCGGAGTGCCGTCAGTACCTGCTGCGCCAGGCCTTCGAAGAGGCCCTGCACACCCACGCCTACCAGTATGTGATCGAATCGCTCGGCCTCGACGAGGGCGAGGTCTTCAATATGTACCGTGAGGTGCCTGCAGTAGCCCGCAAGGCCGAGTGGGCGCTGCCTTTTACCCAGCATCTGGCCGACCCGAACTTCCATACCGGTACGCCGCAGAACGATCAGAAGCTGCTGCGCGAGCTGGTCGCCTTCTACGTGATCTTCGAGGGCATCTTCTTCTACGTCGGCTTCACCCAGATACTGAGCATGGGTCGGCGCAACAAGATGACCGGCACCGCCGAGCAGTTCCAGTACATCCTGCGCGACGAATCCATGCACATGAACTTCGGCATCGACGTCATTAACCAGATCAAGCTGGAAAACCCGCAAATCTGGACCGATGCCTTCAAGGCCGAGATCGTGGACATGATCCGCGAGGCGGTCGCGCTCGAGACCCAGTACGCCTATGACACCATGCCACGCGGCATCCTCGGCCTGAATGCGCCGATGTTCGAGGAATACCTGCAGTTTATCGCCAACCGGCGCTGCGCCCAGATCGGCCTGCCCGAGCAATACCCGGGCGCGGCCAATCCCTTCCCGTGGATGTCCGAGGTGCTGGATCTTAAAAAGGAGAAGAACTTCTTCGAGACCCGGGTGACCGAATACCAGACCGGCGGTGCGCTGAGCTGGGATTAGTCATTGCCACAGTTTATTCGGCGGTTCCTCCCGCAGCACTAGGGGACCGGTGGCGGCACCGGTCCCCTTTTTTTGGATCGCTAGGCTGCATTCGAACGAGGATCGGCGTCCAACACCCCCCCTGTCGCCCATACACCCGCCAGCGCCGGGCGCACTCGGTTTGACCTCACCAGCCCGCGGGTCGACGCCGTGGCGCCTTTCTTCATCGAAGATGACCCTTTGAAGGCCTGAAATAGGCGACCTATCAGCCGCTTGGACGATTTTGTTACCCCACAACCCAAACCCAACCTACCCCAACATATTGTGATTCAGAATTTTTCGAAGCACAATTTGTTGTGTAATCGGGCATCTTTGGCTAAGCTTGTCGCTAACGTGTTGGTGGGCAAGACGAATTTTCGGTCCGACTTGGCCAGAGCGCCCGACAAACCGTTAACAGTGACGTTTCAGACCTCAGGGGAAAGAACGATGCGTTGTCATCACTGCCACAGCGAGATGCGACAGACCGACAGCGTCACCGAGGGTGGCGCGCGACAGACCTGGTACCGCTGTCCGGTGTGCGCCGCCGACCAGACGGTCTCGCAGCCTTGCGAGGTACCGCTGCGCCGCATTGGCACTGCACAGCGCTGGACCGCCACCGCCCCCGATTCAGGCCGACAATTCCGCGGCGCGTTCTGACGCGCGCCCTAACCGACTTCTCCAGCAGAAGGCATGGGCATCGGGAAAAAGCGGCTTGGATGGCCGCGAAAAAAAAGCTGTAACCTTGCGCCACCCGCTCAAACGGGTGGCCTTTTTGTTCCCTTCCTCTGACACCCGATCGGGATCTCCCCGGCTTGGAGCGTATCGCCGCCGTCCCCTATTCATTCTCTCGAATGTCTGCCGCTATAGGCGGTTGAGGAGATGCGATCCACTCAAACTTGATCACAATGCCAATGCCACCAACCGAGACCCAACGAACAACAACCGTGGCGCCATACGCCCAGCGCATCGCACCCCCGATCGGCCTGGCCATCGGCGCGCTGGCATTGCTGACCCTATTCGCCGCAGAACCCGCGTTGGCCAACAAATTCGAGACCATCGGGGGCGGCTTCTCGGGGTCTTCCGGCTTCAAACGCAGTTGGCTGACCCGATTCTTCGTCATCACCGGCGGCATAAGCGTGCTCCTCGGCGTACTCGCGATCGTCACGCCGCATACGAATGCCTCGTACCTCAACTACGGCAACTGGAAGCAGTCGGCGCTGGTGCTGTTCAGCCTGGCCGGCGGCTTCTTTCTGATGGCGGTCCTGATCTAACCCCAGAAAGGTCTGACCCGAATGGCACTTGGTCAGCGCATCCCTGAGGAATGCGGGGGGCTCCGGGGGGTTCGAGCCGAGGGCGTCTGCAGCAAGGATGCTGCAGTCGAGCCTCCAGGGACGGGTCCACGGCGTCCCTCGGATCGAATCCGCCGGGGCGCAAGTGCTTGACCACGTACCATTCATGTCTGACCCCAGCAAAGCGATATGGATTCCCCCGATCCAGACCGGTAAAGTCCGCGTTATCGGCGTGCCTGTGCGCCTTGGACACCGAGTACGCCATGCAGATCGAAAACCTACAGGCTCATTTCGCCGGGATCATCGAGGGATTGGGGGAAGACCTCGATCGTGAGGGCCTGATCAAGACGCCGGAGCGGGCCGCCAAGGCGATGGCCTTTCTGTGTCGCGGCTACAACCAGGATCTGCACTCGGTGGTCAACGACGCGGTGTTCAAATCGAACAACGATGACATGGTCATCGTCAAGGATATCGAGCTGTATTCGCTGTGCGAGCACCATGTGCTGCCGTTCATCGGGCGCGCGCATGTCGCCTACTTGCCCCGCGGTAAGGTCATCGGCCTTTCGAAGATCGCACGCATCGTGGACATGTATGCGCGGCGGCTGCAGATCCAGGAAAACCTCACGGTGCAGATCGCCGATGCAATCAGCGACGCGATCCAGCCGGCCGGTGTCGCGGTCACCATCGAGGCGGAGCACCTTTGCATGAAGATGCGCGGCGTCGAGAAACAGAACTCGACCATGAAGACCTCGGTGATGCTCGGCACGTTCCGCACATCGCAGGCCACCCGCATGGAATACCTGCAGCTGATCGCCGATTGAGCGCAGTGCTCGACAGCAGCCTGGTCGCCCGTCTACAAACCCGCACCCGCGCGGTGCTGCACCAAGCCGCCCCGCTTTGCGCCCGGCACGGTACCCTGCTCCCCGACCCGCTCATCCGCTGCGACCTGCGCGGTCAGGCCGCCGGGCAGGCCGAATGGCGCTGCGGCCAAAGGCCGTTGCTGCGCTTCAACCTGGAAATCGCCCAGCGCTACCCGGCCGATTTTCTCGCCGCGACCGTACCGCACGAAGTCGCCCACTTGATCACATTGGCCTGCCACGGCCGCACGCGGCCGCACGGCCCCGAGTGGCGTGCGGTGATGGCTTATCTAGGGATCCCCAACCCGAGCCGCTGCCACAGCTACCGTATCGACGAGCGGCGGGTCTCCCGGCAGCGTCGTTGGCCCTATGCCTGCGACTGCGGCCGCCACGAACTGAGCACCACACGCCACAAGCGCGCTCAGGCCGGCAAGACCCGCTATCAGTGCCGCCTGTGTGGTGGCGCTCTCCGGCTCGCGCAGACCACGGCCGATCGAGGCCCGCCGTCGGGGTCTCCCTGATTCCTCCAGATTCCGGGGTTGTCCCGCCACCCAGCCGCCCTAACCTGACGACGGCAATGCGGCATAGACTGCGGCCGCGCTGGGCCGAGCCGCGAGTCTCAATAGCGCGCTGACAGCCAGCCCTTGACGGCATCCTGCAGCTCGGTCTCCTCGCCGTCAAAGAAATGATCCGCTCCGGCGACGACCTGCTGCGAATAGTCACCACCCGCTTTACGCGCCTGCGCCGCGCGTTGGGCGGCGCTGTCCAATACCTCGGGGAGATCCTCACCACCATAGAGATCAAGCGTGGGCACCGCCAGCGCCGGCAGCTGTGTCAGGGTATCCATTGGACCGCCGGCGATCCCACCCGACATGCCAATCGCGACGAGACCTTCGACCGGCCGCGGCTCGTGGCTCAGATAGTAGACCGCCATGGTCGAGCCCTGGCTGTGCCCGACCAGCACGATGGTGCTGAAGCCCTTGTCACGTAGATAACTGATCGCCGCGTCGATCCGCCCCGGCACCCAGTCGTAGATATCGGCATAGGCCGCGTGTTCGGCCTCGTTGGCCAGCACCGGCATCTGAATGGAAAGGGTGTGCCAGCCGGCCTCGGTCAGCCCAACGCGCAGTGGTTGCACCACGGTAGGCCAATTCGGATGCACACCGGTGCCATGCATGACAATGGCGGCCCTGCGCGCCTCTCCCACCGTACTCTCGGTCTCGAGGGCCAAGAAATCCGATCTGCCGTCATTCAGGTAGACCGCATCGCCATCGAGCAGGGCGTCGACGATCTGTTCCGCCCAACGCTGTTCCTTGCCAAGATCGCTCGCCGCGGCGGCGGCGCATAGCGACACCCCAAGAGTCAGGATCAGAAGCCGCACAAAGCACATAGCCAGTCTCCAATACAACAAAGATTACAAGAAGAGCGTTGCCCCTGAGGCACGCATTGTCATTCTGGCCGACCGTGCCGAACTACCGCACGTGCCCAAGCCGGCAGCGCTGTTCAGTTTACATGCCGTGGTCCCACTGCCGGCGACGGCTGCGCAGCTGGCGTCCGCCTTGACCTGGGTCTTTTCTCAAGGCCGCTTTGCTGTGTGCCGCTAACCAACGCAGGCAGCTTCCCGGTCAGAGAGCCCGCGTCATGAGTCAAGATATCAATCGCCTGCTGATGGCGCTGGAGCGCAGCATGCGCGAAATCAACCGGGAGGTCATCAACCCTGAGATCCCGGCGTTGACTATCGATGACCTTCGGCCCGTGCTCCACCTGGTCGCCAAGGCAAGGGCAAGTTACCTGAAGGCGCTGCTCAACCTCGGCACACGCGTCGACGACGCCCAGGCCGCCGCTGGCGAACTGGATGAGCTCGCCAAACTGCGTCGAGAGTACGAGGAGCTGGCCAGCGCAGCCAAGGCCTTGGAGACGGCGATTCAACGCGGCTATCTCGATATCCGGGTCGACGGAGGCTGAGCCTCATCGCCGAGACGGCCTGATCAGGCGCGGGGCGTTCCGCTTTCTCTCACCCGCCGCTGCTGCGTATCATCTGCGCATGCGGGGCGCGTCATTGAATCGCCCTCAGGTCAAGCACGAGGCACCGGCGACTTCATCCAGCATCCATGTGGCATCTTTACCTGATCCGCTGCAACGACGGCTCGCTATATACTGGCATCACCACCGATGTACAGCGCCGGCTGACAGATCACCAGAACAGCCGTGGCGCGCGGCGTCTGCGTGGACGCGGGCCCCTCGAGCTGGTGTTCTCGCAGCAGGTCGGTGACCGCAGCCTCGCTCAGCAGCTCGAGTGGCAGATAAAACGCTGGAGCAAGGCGGAAAAGGAAAGGCTGATACGCGGCGAGACGACGCTGCCCAGCTGATCCACGCAGATCGCGCACTCAGGCACGCAATGACAGGCCCTCTTTGAGCAGGCGTTTACGCTCCTGCAACACGTCATCTGAATAGGGCGCCGCCGGCGAATGCCCCCACACCGGCCCGGGCCACGCCGGGTCTGCACGGTGGCGCACCACGTGGTGCAAGTGTAGCTGCGGGACCAGATTACCGAGCGCACCGATGTTCAGTTTTTCGCCGTCGAAGGCCTGCATCAGCAGGGCCCCGACGCGGCAGGACTCATCCAGCAAGGTCCGGCGATCGTCGCCGCTCAGCTGGTAGATCTCGCGCATGCCGTCCCGTCGCGGCACCAGGATCACCCAGGGATAGCGACATTCATTCAACAGCAGTACCCGCGACAGCGGCAGATCGCCAAGCACATGGCCGTCTCTCGCGAGTTGCGGATCGAGGGTAAAGCTATCTGGGGTGAAGTTGTCCACGGCAGTACCTTCGCGGCCAGACGCGACCGAAGTGCAAGCAGCCACTGCGCCGCACCTCCCAAATGGTGCGGAGTCCTGCGGGGATGGTCAAGCCGCTGGCCGGTCAGTGAGATTTTCAGGCTGCTACACTGGACCCGCGAACAACGACAGCGGGGGACGACCATGCAGCCGAATGCCGAAGGGATATGCTGGTCATGCGGCAGCAGGTTGACCGCATTCGACTATCAGCGCGAGAGTGACTGCCCACACTGCCGCAAGCAGACTCATGTCTGCCGTAACTGTCGCTTTTACGCACCGGGCCGCGCCAATGACTGCCTGGAGCCGATTGCCGAGGCGGTGCAAGACAAGCAGCGGGCAAACTTCTGCGACTATTTCGAGCCGTCGTCGAAGGTCTTCCAGGCGGCTGCAGATCCTGAGCGGCTGAAGGCCGCCGCAGATGACCTGTTCGATATCTGAAAGCCAATGGTCTGCAGACCCGAAAACCTATGGTAAACGGCGGCTGGACGACCACAAGACACGGGCCCCGCTGACCCAGATCAAGGCAGACACCCCGGGCTGGGCCAAGAATGCCAGAATAGCCTTGGGAGAAGCCTGTTGGATCCTGTCAGTTGGATTATCGCCGTGCCGGTGGCACTCGTTATGCTTTACCTGATGGTGCGCCTGCCGCTCGCGATCGTGGGCAACCTGCGTACCGGGCATCGTTTCCGCCAGCGGCTTGCCGCCTCGCTCGAGCAGCTGCGGCTCGCCCGAATGCTCGGCTACCTGGGGATCGACGGGTCGGCCTACCTGCATGAACAGCCGGCCGTCGACATTCAAAAGCACATGCAGCGTTGTGCAGACTGTGACGCCAAGCCGACCTGTGACCAGGTCTTGAATCAGGGGGGATCGGCCGAGGTCGAGTCGCTCGGTTTCTGCGCCAATATCGAGGATCTGAAGACACTGCGCCCCTCTCGCTGTTCCGGCTGACGCGACGCCTAGCGGGCTAGGATCAGGCGGTATCGGTCAGCACCGCCGCTTGCGCGACGGTCTCCGCAGCCACGCGCGATCGACCGCTGCCAAGTGCGACGAATGCTGTCTGGGCCTCGGTGTAGAGTCCACGGACAAAATCTGTGCTCGGCCCTGCGTTTCGCAGCTGGTTCATCAGACGGGTCAGATGAGAGCGCGCCCTCACCCAGTCCGAGGTGTTCTCGAAACGCCTGGCCTGGACCAGATGGTAGCGCGCGAATGCCTCTGCACGGCGCTCTGCCAACTCACGGCGAAAGATCGCCCTTACGTCCGGCGCCACCGTCTGCAAGGTGCCACCAGCTTCCATCATTGCGGTCAGGTCGTCGAGGGCGCCGATGATCTGATGCAGTGCCTGCTCGTTCTCGATTGGCTCCACACCCCCAGTCGCCGGTGCCCCCTGGGCGTTGGCCACCCGTTGTGCGCCTTCGATCTTGACGTCAATCGCCGGGTAGCGTCGATAGAGACGGCGCATCTTTCGATAACACGCCACCACGTCGTTATTCAGAATGATACGCAGCTCGCGCGACAGGGGTACGCCCGACAGCGCCGCCAACGCCGCGGAGATCCGTTGCACCTGACTTTCCAGGCGCCTTACAGAGGCGTGCACGAGGGCCTGATGGGCCTGGTAGCGGTTTAAAATCCCTGCCATCAGCAGCATCGCTAGCAGCATACCCAGCACCGCGAACACCATGGCCCCGTCTTCCTGCAGCGTCACCCTACCCCTCCGCGATGGACGATTTACCTGCGTAACGGCATGCCACGAGCAAACCTGACCTGGCGCATTGCAGCCGATCAGCTGAGCGGTGTCAGCAGAATTTACAAACACCCGCGGCCCAGGCTAGGCAAAGCTCGCTAAGGCACTGTATTTTTTCGCTTTCAGACGGCTCGGCAGGCAACTTGCTTGGTAGCGGCATGGCACGAAGGTGCGCAGGGACACCCAGGACTATGAAAAAAACGCGGCATTGGCGAGGGGTAGCGGCGCTCACGGGACTGACCATAGGCCAGACATCTGCCGCCCCCATTGAGGGCGAAACGGCCAGCAACGCCGCGGCGATCCTGATCCTTCTAGGTATCTGGGCGTTGCTGATGAGCCTGCGCAGTCTGCGTCACATTCGACACAGGCGCATGACGACCGATCTGCGACGTGAGGCAGAACGCGCCGCCGACCTGGAGAGCGACGCCTGATCGCCCTTCGCCGCCGCGCGTTTTCGCGGACGTCAGCCCAGCGAACGGCTAATCTTCAAATTATCCTCTCCTCGTTCTGCAGCGAGGTCGACTTGCGCCGTGAACCTGCTGGTCTACGCAGTGCTCGGTCTGATCGTCACTTGGGTGCTGTACGTGCTCTACATCCAGGTGGCCACACGTGCCGTCGAGGGTCGGTCGGCAGACCTCCTGTACGACACATTTCCTGCGCTCAAGGTCATGCAAGGCCGGGCCCTAGTGTACTGTTTCAGCCCGCAGTGCCGCCCCTGTGGGCCGATGTCCGCAGAGGTGGACAGCCTCGCGAAAGATGGTGCGGCGGTGTTCAAACTCGATGTCACCGAGCATCCCGCGCTGGCGCGCGAGCTTGGTATCCGTGCGACACCGACGCTGATCCTGATTGAAGGCGGTTCCGTCGACCGCATGCTGCTCGGCGTCAAGACCGCACGGTACATGCGCCAACTCATTACCACGACGGCACGCTAGCAGCCTGTCGGACTTAACGCTGTTTGGCTGCAAATCCCTGACTAGCGATCCACTCCGCTGATCCTCTTCGTCAAATAGCCGGGCTATTCTCCGCAGACGATAACCTGATTTGATTCGCTCCCAGTGATTTTCGCCGCAAACGGTCAAGTCAGACAGGCTGCTAGACTGCGCCGTAGATATGCGCCACCGATGAACTGAATCACAATGATCCAATCGATCGCCCGTGCCCTGTGGCTGCTGCTGGGCTGGACGGAACTGATCGTTTTTACGCTGCTTATGTATGCCATGAGTTTCCTGCCGCCGACATGGCGGGAAGGCTGGTACCGGCATCTGTTTCAGCGCTGGAGCCGAACCTGGCTGCATGCGCTCGGCGTAGACCTCAGGTTGCATCACAAGAACGCCCACCCCCTGCCCGAGCACTTCATTCTGATCGCCAACCATCCGTCGTCGCTCGAGGACGTCGCCATCCCATCGCTGTTCGATGTTGATAACGTCGCCAAACACGAGGTGCGCGACTGGTGGTTGGTCGGGCGTATCGGCGCAGCGGCAAGAACGATCTTTGTGAAGCGCGAGTCGCCCGAGTCACGCAAGGCCGCGGCGGATGCCATCCGACAGCACCTGGCGGCGGGGCATAACGTCGCCCTGTATCCGGAGGGCGGCATAAAAGGGCCGCGCCTGCAGCCGGCCTTCCGCTACGGCGCGTTTGACATCTCGCTGCAGACCGGTATCCCGATCGTACCGGTCTATCTCCACTACGAGGCCCTGCACGATTTCCACTGGGGGCCCCACAGCCTGATCGACAACTTGCGCAACATCATGAATGCGCGCAACAACCGCGCGAATTATTATCAATTCGACGCCATCGACCCGCGGTCGTTTGATGACAAGATAAGCTACTGCCAGCATGTGTACGGCCTGTACGAAGAATGGCAGGCACGTTATCTCGACTAAAGGCGGACCCATGACCATGTCCTTTGCCGATCCCTCAGCCGCCGAGGCTGCATTCTACGCGGCCTTTCGTAACCTCGATCTCGACCAGATGAAGGCGGTGTGGATCGAATCCGTCAGCGCCAGCTGTATCCATCCCGGTGGGGGCCTGCTGCAGGGGACTGACGCAGTCCTCGCAAGCTGGGCGGAGATATTTCGCGACAGTGCACCGCCGCGCATTGCACACCGATTGATCCAGGCCAGCACCGACGAGCGTCTGGCGGTCCATACGGTGGAGGAAGACGTCCAGAGCGGTGGTGGGCAACGCCAGGCCATGGTGCTGGCAACCAACGTCTACGGCTATGTCGAAGGCAAAGGCTGGGGCATCCTGGCCCATCACGCCTCGCTGCCGTTGGTCGAATCATCGCCACCCCGAACGCGCCGCGAATCCATGCATTGATCTGCGGCCGTCGGACCGATGGCTAGCGGCCGAGCAGGACGGTCGGGCTGGACAGGTTTCTCGGGGTAGAATTCGCGTGTAGACAAAGTTTGCATTATCCAAGTTAAGGGGGTGACTGATGTCACCCGGGGAAACTCGCAATGAATAGGTTGTTATGGTCGTTTGCGTTCCTCCTGGTCATCGGAGTCAGGCCGGCGAGCGCCGAGGTAGTGGTATTGGTTCATGGCTACCTCGGCACCGCGAACAGCTGGGTCGAATCCGGGGTATTGGATCGCCTGATCCGGCGTGGTTACCAACACCGCGGGGTACTCACCTTTGGACCGCAGGGCGTGCTCTACCAGCCGCTGGGTACTGGTCCGGCGACCACCGGGGCGGTGTACACCGTTAACCTGCCGTCACAGGCGCCGGTCATGATCCAGGCCGACTGGCTGGCGGCTCAGCTCCGCGAGGTACGCCGGCGCCATCCCGAGGAGGCGATCAACCTGGCGGCCCATTCCGCTGGCGGGGTGGTTGCGCGCATGACCCTGGTGCGCCACGGCTCCCTCGGCGTGCAGCACCTGATCACGATCGCCGCGCCACACCTTGGGACCGGGCGCGCCCTGCAGGCGCTGGACGCGACCGACAACCGCGGCATTCTGGGCTCACTCAAGGGATGGTTTGTGCGCAAGCGCACCGGCGATGCGCTATACGCGACCGTGCAGCAGAGCCGCGGCGTATTGCTGGATCTGATTCCACCGGCGCCAGGTAATCTACTGTTCTGGCTTAATGGGCAGCCGCATCCGGACATCCGCTACACCAGCATTATGCGCATCGGAACCTTCTACATGCCGGGCGATCAACTCGTCCCCCCGCTCAGCCAGGACCTCAACCGCGTGCCGGCCCTGGTCGGTCGAGCACAGACCTACAGCATGGCACAGGGTCATCTGCTGACGCCGCAAGATGGTGATCTGATTGGAAATCTCCTCACCAGGACCGAGTCGGCAGAGTAGGCGCGAAGGCGATCGTCGTGGTGCTTTCGACGGTCTGGCTGGCGCCATGTTTTGCTGATGGGCTAGGCTGGTAAAGATGCAAGCCGCACTGGAGCAAGTCGATCGTCTTCTGCGCGCATACAATCACGTCTACGAGGCAAATCTGGCGGCGGTTGTGCGCGAGGCCTTTGCGCAAGACCCGAGCGCGGCGTGTCGAATGCTCAACAGCGACGAGTGGTGGGACAGCAGACAATCGATAGCCGCCATCGATCTGGCGGTCGACGGGGGGTTTACCCCAACGGCGCGGCAAGATGCGCAGGCCCTGCGGTCTGCACTGATCGAAGTCTTCACCACGATGCTGGCCTATGGCGAACAAAACGTCGCAGGTGAGCTGATCGTGTCGCAATTCCGGAAGTGGATGGAATCGCATGTCTGACAGGCCCAACCGCGTAGCCGGACAGGCCCCGCTGCGATTCACGCATAAGGTTAGCCAGCGGGCTGCCGCCATAAAATATATATTGAAGTAAACAGCGCTGGGCCACAGCCTGGTGCCGACAGATCGACATTGACACTGCGTAGTGGGGGCGACATGCAGTCATTCGATATCTATTTCCTGGGGGAGACGCTGCCCGAGGCAGATCCTGCAACGGTCCGGCGGGGTGTCGCCAAGTTGTTCAAGGTCGCGGATGACGCGGTTGATCGGCTCTTCAGCGGTAAACCGGTGCGGGTGAAAAAGGGGCTGGACGCCGAGGCCGCGAGTCGCTACCGAGCGGCCTTTCGCGAAATCGGCGCACTGATCCAGATCGTACCGGCGGGCTCGCCTACACCCAAGGCGGAAACGCCCGCAGTGCCCGCGACGAATGAACCGGGCGATCCGGCCGCCCACGACCCGTCGACGTCGCCGCCCGAACCTGGCTCACCTGGGGACTTCGGGCTGGCGGAACCCGGCGTGATCCTGGACGAGACGTCGCCACCACCGCCGGCGGATATCGATACCGGCGACCTCGAGGCCCTGCCACCGAACTCCGGTTCGCTGGAGGACTGCCAGGTCGAAAAACCCCATCGCGAGATCCCTGATATCGGACATTTGCGGCTCGTCGACGACTGACGCGCCGCGCCTGCGGCCGGCGCCGCTCAGCGACCCTCCGCCACTTGAATCGCGGCAGAGGCGGGGGCCAGTTCGATGCGGAACAGGCCAACTGAATGTCGGCTGTCCAGACGCAGCGGTACATGACCCGGATCACGGCTCAACCAAAGATAGATCGGACGATGCGCGACCTTGGTCGCGCCATCCCGAGACGACTTGCTGCCATCGATGCGCAGTTTCCACGCCGACACCCGCCGACCGTGCAGCATCAACGACTGAGCGCCCTCTACCTTGACCCGATAAGCGAAGAGATCGCGCCCATTGGTGACCTGGAAGCCATATTCGGCCTGCGCGTACGACTCGCGGCTGCGGATCTGCTGCAGCAGGCCAAGCCGGTCAAACAGGCTGCCGCCATTAATCGTCGCATCCGGCCGCTCCCCGGCAGCGAGTTGCCCCAGGCGCATCCGTCCGACCGCGTCCTGGGGATCCAAACGGCTAACCCCGAGCGCGGAGTCATCCCGCAGGTAGAGCCGGTGACGCTGCTTGCGGGTTTTCTCATAGGCCTCGAAGCCCAGCAGTCGCGCATCGGCGGCGGTTGCCCAGCTGCGGAAGCGATAGCGGAAGGGATACAGGACCTCGACGCCGGGATAGCCGGCCGAGGTTGCCTCGAGACGCGTTTCACGCAGCCTATCCTCGCCCGGCAGCCGGCGGGTCGTCAGGGCCACGTCTGCGATGGTCATGTCCTGACCGAGCGAGAAGACTCCACGATAGGTCACCTTGTAGTCGAGCCGCTCCGTCTCACCGGCGAAGGAGACAAGATGGTGGGCGAGGAGGCCGAGGAGCAGCCAGTGCCGCCGGCGACTCAGGCGTTGGGTAGAGGCCATTTTCAGGATCCGCGTCACAGACACTAGTTGGTGCCTCGCGTAATGATGGAGTTCCATTGGCACGTGTCGTGCATAAGTAATTGCAGGGCCCGTCGAGGGCGGCAATTTCGCCAAGAGTTTGACGAATTAGGACGCAAACGATGGATAATCGGGTAAACAGCGACAATTTTTTGGCGAAAGCGCCCCAAAAGAGCCAAAGGTTTGACTCAGGCCGGGACGACGCCGGGGCCACAGGCGCTCAGCGGCAACCGGCGACGGCCAGCGAGGCCGATATCGCGCGGGCTCGGCGGCGCCTTGCGCAAGACAGTGGATCGGCAGACGCCCCGGTGATCGATTCCGTCGCGCAGGCGTGGGCTACCGTCGAGGCCATCAAATCTCAGATTAACGACGATCCGCGCGGCGCAATGGGTGCCCACCGCCGTGCAGACGACGACACGACAAAGGCAGCAATGGCCAGACCGCCGGCCTGACCCGCCCCACCCTTCTCGGCACAGGCGAGATCATATCTCGCCATTGACCCGGCCCCGCCTCGGCGGAAGCCGGGTTTTCTTTGCCTGGCGCCCCGGAAACGCCCTCGGTGGATTGCATTCGCTGCACAGGCACCGGAGAATTTCACACTATGCGGATCCCTTATCTGATGCTGGTTTTTTTCGTGCTACTTGGGATAGGTGCCACCTGTCGCACACCAGCGCTGCTGCCTGGCGACTGCGAGCGTGTCGCAGGCGGCCTGGTTCGCTGCGCCGGGCCGGCGGCCGAACCGCGTGCATGAGATTGCGTTGCGTGGTCTGGCGTCGGTGCGCTCTGCCGAGCTACCGCATTCAGCGAAGATCAACAGGGCGCTGATCGCGGCATTTGTACGCGAACAAGACGGCGCGAACGTCAAGCGCACACACATGTTCCACGGCCGCTTCGAGAATATCTATATACCGGCCGAGCGATTGCCGGAGATTGCGCCGGTCATCGTATTCGCGCGCGATGTCGCGAGCCGCGTCCTCGGGCGAGCCGATCTGCGCTGCGGATTTTGGTTCAATGCGATGTCCCCCGGGCACCGTACGACCCGTCACAGTCATGAGGAGAACGATGAGCAGCTCTCGGCGGTCTACTATGTGGCCTGTCCGGCCGACAGCGGGCGCCTGATCCTGCACGACGAGGCCGCGCAGATCATCGTCACGCCGCAGCCGGGTTTATTGGTGGTGTTTCCGCCCGACCTCCCGCACGAGGTCGAGGAGAACCGCAGTGAGGCAATGCGCCTTTCGGTAGCCTTCAATTTTGGACCGGCGAACTGATCATCGAGGTCTCCAGACGCTCGGTCTCTGCCAGCACTACGCGGCGTCCGTCGGTCGTCAAGAACTCACGGTCCTGGATATCACCGCGCTGCGCCCGATATTCGGTCGCATGCCCGCTGCGGGCATCGACCACCCGTATAAAAATGATCTCGTTGCTGTCACGCCAATGCTGATACAGCAGATAGGCGGAGGTGGTCAGCATCAAGGCTACGACCCCCAGAGCGATGCCCTTCAGCGGCCAGCGCCGCTCCGAGGGCAGATTGATCACACGCGATGGCGGGCCGCCAATGGCCCGGCGCGGTGCGCGGGTGCGCCATATCAACGCAACCACCAGGATCACGCCGAGAGTAAACAGGAGTTTTCCGATCATCGCCGCATCTTAACCCGGAAACGCGGCGCTTTATGCCGCCGATGAATTCGCTATCATCGGGGTGGCTCGTGATACAGGACCCCTTAGATGACCAGACCAGCCCGCAATCGCACCCTCGCTGCAGTCGTCTTCATCGCTGTTGCCGGCCGGGCCATTGCCGCCGATATGGCCGTCAAGATCACCCCGGAACTCGACGGCATCACCATCAGCCACCGGGAACAGCCATTGGTCATCGAGCGCCATCAAGACCAGACACATCAGATCAACCCCCGCTTCCAGCGTATCGCGCGCAAGTGTCCACCATTCTGCATCCAGCCGATGCAGATGCCGCAGGGCGTCGAGACGATCGCCGAGCTCGAGATGTTGGGTTATCTGCAGCGCGCAGCGGCAGGTGACGACTCCATCCTGATAATCGATTCACGCGGCCGCGACTGGCTCAAGCGCGGTACTATTCCGGGCTCGGTAAACATCCACTACAAGCGACTGAGCCTGCGCTCCTCGCAAGAGACCGACATTGCGGCAATCCTCACCGAGCAGTTCGGGGCACAGCGCACCGAGGAATTCTGGGATTTCCGCGACGCCAAGACCCTGGTGCTGTTCTGCAACGGGGCCTGGTGCGGCCAGTCACCGACCAACATCCGATCGCTGCTGCGGATCGGTTACCCGTCGTCCAAGCTGAAATGGTACCGTGGTGGCATGCAGGGCTGGGAGATTCTTGGCCTGACGACTGTCGTACCCGACTGAACCATCTGAAGCCCGATGAGACAATTTCTTATTCTACCCCTAGCGATGCTCTTACTGACGGTCGCCGCGTGCAGCGAACCAGACCGTCCCAGCATCACGCTGTACCTGGCGGTGCAGCGTGGTGATCTCGATCAGCTGGAACGCCACATTTACTGGGGCACCGATATCAACTCGGCGCTGCCCAACGGTCAGTATCCGCTGCATGTCGCGGCCGAAAAGGGCCGCATCGTCATGGTCAAGACGCTGCTTAAACACGGCGCCGAAATCGACGCTGCCGACGCAGCCGGCGAGACTGCGCTGGAGGTGGCGATTCTGGCGGGGCGCACGCGGATCGCAGAGGTGCTGCTCGGCGCCGGGGGCCGTCTCGATGCCTCGCAGCTGTTGCTCAAGGCCGCGGATGCCGACTCTACCGATCGCGATACGCTGCGTTTCTTGATTACCCACGGCGCCGACACCGAGCAGCGCAATGCCGACGGCGATACCGCACTGTTGATCGCGATCCGTCGCGACAACCACCGCCTGGCCACCCACCTGGTTCGAGCAGGTGCGGAAGTCAACGTGCAGGCCGCAGACGGCCGATCTGCGTTGGCGCTGGCGCGCGAACTCGGTTTCGCCGAGCTCATCCAACTACTGGAGCGCAATGGCGCAGGCTGACACGAATCGTCAGGTGACAATGGCTGGCGTCCTTTGCTAATGTCGCGCGCCTCGACCACCAGCGATCGACGGAGACCCCAGACATGGCCAGCACCCCCGATGAACTCACCATCAACTACAGCGAAGGCGGCGTCGACATCGTCAAGGAACTGGACAAAGAGGTGCTGTCGAAGGGCGCTTGGACCACTATCCTGTTTCGTTATCAGGACTGGGACCCCCGCAAGGAGACGTATAGCAAGGACAAATACTCCATCCGCCGCTACCAAAAGCGCAGTGGTGAATACCAGCAAAAGTCCAAGTTCAATATCTCCAGCCCCGATCAGGCGCAACAACTCGTGGCCGCCCTCAACAAGTGGCTCGCTGATCAATAGACGCACAGCGCCACCTGGCGGACTCCCGGAGATAGTTCATAGACCTAGCTCCGCGGGCCAATCCAGCAGGGCATCGAGGACCTCGCGCTGCGTGCCAGTCAATTGGCTGTCGACCGCCAGCCGAGATAGCTGACGACGATAGTCATCGAGAACAATCGAGCCACCGGCACCTGGCTTCATCAGGCGCCCGCGTCGGAACTCTTCCCATCGCTGACGCTCCGCTGCACCCAGACTGTCCGGCCAGTTGCGCGCCCGATAACGAAACAGCAGCTCATGGAGTTTGGCGGCATCGAACGCGAAATGCCGCTGCCCGAGCTCGGCCGGTGCGCTGCGCCGCACCTGCTCACAGCGTTGTCGATCGTCGTCGGACAGGAAGCCGCCATACAGATCTCGATCGGGGTCGCGCTGCGGCCCAAACTGATCACGGCTGTCGAACACCTGGGCAAGTTTCTGCGTCAGATCCGGGGCATGGCGTAATGCCTCAAGATGGCGCGCCTCAGCCTGCGCATCCAGCTGCCATTGCTCACGTGCCTCTGCGGTAATCGTACCCATGGGTACGATTACCGGAGCGCGATTGATGTGCACCAGCTTCAACGGTATCCGTTCGACGCCCTCTGGTAGATCGGTGCTGGCGGTATAAAGGCGTGCCCGTATCGCTTGAGCCGACAGCGTCAACAGCGGTGTTGGGTCGACCCGCAGATCATAGACAATGACGCCGTTACGATTACTGGGATGCATCGCCAACGGCACGACGCTGGCAATGCAACCCAGGCGCGCCGGATAGCGCGCCGAAACGTGCAACACGGGGTGGACGGCACGAACATTCAGCTGCGCCGCCAGCTTGCGCTTGTCCCGATTATCGAACACAAACTCGAACAGCTTGCGTTGGCGGGCCCTTATCAGCCTTGCTATCGCGAGGGTCGCCCGCACGTCCGCCAGCGCATCATGCGCACCGGCGTGCTCGATGTCGTTCGCCGCAGTCAAATCTTCGAGCCGAAAGCTGGTTACGCCGGGCTCCTTCTCGGGCCAGTTGATCCCTGCGGGGCGCAGCGCGCGGGTCAGCCGCACGACATCGATCATGTCCCAGCGAGAGTTACCGTTCTGCCACTCGCGCGCATAGGGGTCGAAGAAGTTTCGATACAGGCCGTAGCGAGTTACCTCATCATCGAATCGCAGCGAGTTGTAACCCAGTGCGCAGGTGCCGGGTTGCGCCAGCTCGGCATGGATGAAACGGAAAAAGTCGGCCTCCAGCGCGCCTTTGTCGCGCGCCAGCTGCGGGGTGATGCCGGTGATCAGACAGGCCTCCGGCTGCGGTAGAAAATCATCCGCCGGCCGCGCGTAAACGACCAGCGGCTCACCGATCGGATTGAAGTCGAGATCGGTGCGCAGACCGGCGAATTGAGCCGGGCGGTCGATCGCCGGCTGTGCGCCCCAGGTCTCGTAGTCGTGCCAGTAGAAGCTGCGCGTCTCATTCATGACCTGGCCCAGGCGACTTGGTCACGCAGATAAACCGGCTGCGCCAGTTCGGCGGGCACCGCGGCGCCCTCGGCGAACAGCGCGGCGCCGACCGAGGCCACATCCTGCGCGTGCACGCTGACCGAGCGGAACATCGCCGACACGCCGCCGCAGCGCCTGGCCAACGGCTCCGAAAAGGCGGCCCAACCGCTGCCGGCGGCGACCCACTCGCCATCCCCAGGCGGCGGCACCTGCTCCGGCTCACTGACGCACTCCGCAATCACTGTGCGCATGATACCCATGGCATCGGCGCGGTAGCCGCCCCAGTAGACCTCCTGCATGCGCGCATCCAGCGCACTGAGTACGGCACCGGCAGCGTGCTCTCGCCGCACACCCTGCGCCAACGCCTGCAGGCTGGAGACCGGCACCACCGGTAGTTGTGCGCCGAATGCCGCACCCTGTGCAACAGACACCGCAATGCGCACCCCGGTGAAGGAGCCCGGACCTCGTGCAAAGGCCAACGCATCCAGATCGCGCAGACGTAGACCGGCGGCGCTCAGCAGCCCGTCCATCATCGGCAGCAGGATTTCGCTATGGCGGCGCGGCGCTATCTCGAAGCGCTCTGCGACCTCACTGTCGATCAGCAGCGCGGCCGAGCAAGCATCTTCGGTCGTATCGATCGCCAGCAGCTTCATACCCAATCGCCTGGCGCACGCTCAGTGATAGCCGCACTCGCGATTTGCCTACTCATCACCTGCTTCCTCAATGCGGCGTTGTGTAAAGCTGTCCAACCAGAACATAACTCACGTACGTCGAGGCTGGGCAGGTCAAGGCATCGTGGCTAGGAAAGTAGCACGGTCGAGCCGGTAGTCTTGCGCGCCTCCAGATCCCGGTGCGCCTGCGCGGTGTCCGACAACGCACAGCGCTGGTTGATCTGGATTCGCAGCAGGCCATCGGTGACGGCGCTGAACAACCGCTCGGCGCCGTCTTCCAGAAGCTCACGTGTCGCGATATGGGTCGCCAGGGTCGGCCGGGTAACATACAGCGAGCCCTTGGGCGCCAGGATCGCGGGATTGAACGGTTCCACCGGTCCCGAGGCATTCCCATAGCTGACCATTACGCCAAACGGCCGCAACGAATCCAACGAGTCCATGAAGGTGGCCTTGCCGATGGAGTCATAGGCTGCAGCCACACCGACGCCGCCCGTGAGTTCGCGCACCATGCTCGGAATATCTTCGTCACGATAGAGGATGGCGTGATCGCAGCCGTTTGCCCGTGCCAACTCGGCCTTGGCAGGTGAACCGACACAACCTATCACTGTGGCACCAAGGTGTTTGGCCCATTGGCAAAGCAGCAAACCGACCCCACCCGCAGCGGCATACACCAGTATGTTGTCACCCGCCTGCACTGGATAGGATCGAAACAGCAGATAGTGCGCGGTCAGCCCTTTGAGCATCATCGCCGCCGCCTGCTCATCGCTGATGCTATCGGGTAGCCGGACCAGCTTGTCTGCCGCGATGACTCGCACCTCCGCGTAGGCACCCTGGCACATCGGGTAGGCGACGCGATCCCCCACGGACAAGTCGCTGACGCCCTCACCCATCGCCTCGACGACGCCGGCCGCTTCCATCCCCAGCACCGCCGGCAGGTCGCCTGCCGGATACAGGCCGGTACGCTGATAGACATCGATATAATTGAGACCGCAGGCGGTCTGGCGCAGCAATACCTCACCGCGTCCGGGACGGCCGACATCCATCGCCTCCCAACGCAGCACATCGGCATCGCCGTATGCATGGATACGAACGGCATGAGTCATCGTGGCCCCCTTGTGTCATTGTCTTGGTGCCGGTAGCGGACGACAGGGCTCTTCAGCCGTTGGTCATCGCTAAACCCTGAATACAGCATGGACTCGGCTGGCCGGTTTTTGGCAACCTCGATCGCCCGGGCTACTATGCCACATTGGCGGACAAACGGTCCCTGGCTCATCTCGCGGAGAGGAGGAAAGTTTTCCGATGGACATCAAAGCCCTGTTCGACTCTGAACCTGTTTCGCCGTTGTATGTTGCGATCAACAAGGTCCTGGTGCGCAACGATCCAGGCCTGCTGCGGATGATGAAAGAGGCCAGCAGCAAGATGTGTTTGGCCACCGCATTGACTCCGGGCTTTCGCGGCTTCGACCTGATGCGACAGCGCGGTACCTGTCCGATGGGCATGCGCTGGGCGGCCAGCTCAGACATGTCGACCGAGCTCTCGCATATTTGGATCGATCAGTTCACTTACTGGGATTCTTGGGAGGCGCATGAAAACTTTCACGAGACCTTCGAGGACGTGGTGGTTGAATCCTGCGCCAAGTGCGGCGGCATGCTGCTCGATGGCCCGGAGGAACCCATCTACCGCATCGTGAAGAGCGATCTGCCCAAGCTGATCTCAAAGAATCAGATGATGAAGCTCGGGTTCGAAAATCAGGGAGACACCCAAGGCTATGCAATGGATTCGGGTGAGACCGTAACCGTCATGGCCACCCACCATATCAAACCGGGCAAGGAGGCCGAGTTCGAGGAAGGCGAGGTGCAGACCATGGAGATGCTGAAGGCGACCGCCGGCGTGGTCGGCTACCAAATACTCAAGCGGGTTGGGCTGTCGACGCTCGGCAGCGGGCATGCGACCGTCGAATCGATCATGGAGGATCTCAAGGACAGCTCGGGCAGCAAGCTCAAGCGCACCGCCGAGGTCTGGGAGGGCTATACGATTCCCGCGGAATACCTGACGATGGTCGAATTCGAGAGCCTGGCCTCGGCCCAGGGCGGGATGCCACACGTCAACGTGAAGCCCGAGATCCTCTTCGTACACGGGCCCAAGGTGCTCAACAACTGCCTTACGATTCCAACGGTACGGATCTCGGACACGATGTTCCGCGAGCACAGCTATCGCGAGATCCTGCAGGGAATCGCCTGAACTATCGCGAGCATCTTCGACCCTGCGGGTCAGATGTCGAGTGACGCCACGAAATGGTAGCCGGCGATGGTCATGCCCTGACCGAAATAGAATTTGTGCGCGCGAGCACGCTGCGTCCCGGAGTCCAGGTCCAGCCTGCAGCAGCCGGCGCGCCTCGCCTCGTCGCGCAACCACTGCAGCAGCGCCTCGCCGTACCCGCGTGAACGGGCCTGGGCGGCGGTCACCAGATCGTCGACGTACAGGTGCCTGCCCAGCCAGAAATTGGTCGAGATCCGATAGCCGGCGACGGCGACCACGTCGGGGCCGCGCTCCAGGTAGGCCAACCGGTAGCCCTCCGACGCCATCTGCCGAACTCGGGGGAGAAACTCGCTTTTCTCGAGATCCGGCCGCAGCTCCGCAACGACGGAATAACAGCGTTCGATCTCCTGGTCTGTTTCGGCAACTTTTGGCACGCGGCTCCCCCCTCGCTAGCGACGGCGTTGGATTCCGCCGGCGATGGTCGCTGTTGCGCAGACGGCAGGCGTTGAGTATGCCATCTGCGCCGGCCTGGATGCGCACGCCGAGAAGGTATTGGCTCAGTCCTCGCCGCCGCCGAGGATGGTCACAACAACCTGCCGCTGACTGCGGGGGCCATCAAACTCGCACAAGAAGATGTTCTGCCAGCGCGACAGTCCGAGTCGGCCGTCGATCAGCGGGATCGATTCCGACGGACCGACCAGGCCGGCCTTGAGGTGGGCATCACCATTGCCGTCCTGGGCGTCGTGCAGCCAAACACCCTTGGGTATCAGCTGCCGCAGCAGGTTGACGACATCGCACTGAACGCTGTCGTCCCAATTCTCCTGAATCATTACCGCCGCGGTCGCGCCCTGGACATAGACATTGACCAGGCCGTACCGATGTCCGCTGCGATCGACCACCTCGGACACCTGCTCGGTGATGTCGACGAGGACCTCCCGGCTGGACGTTGCAACAGAAAGCGTGTGGTGCATCGGCTCCTCCAATCGGCGTCAATCTGTCATGCGTCATCCCTTGGCGGGCTGGGCAAAATATCGACAATAATCTATGTGATAAATCGAAACTATCGCTTTTCAATATAGACCGCGGCCGGGTATAAAGAGCGACGCTATTAGCGGCGGGTTTTCAGCCTTGCGCATCTTTAACGAATTCCGACTCGATAACCTGCGCGGCGACCTGTTCGGCGGCGTGACCGCTGCGATTATCGCACTCCCGATGGCGCTGGCATTCGGGGTCGCGTCCGGCGCGGGGCCGGCGGCCGGGCTCTACGGCGCCGTGCTGGTCGGCCTGTTCGCCTCGCTGTTCGGCGGCACACCGACCCTGATTTCGGAACCGACCGGTCCGATGACCGTGGTAATGACCGCCGTTATCGCCAGCCTTATCGCAGTAAACCCAGACAACGGCATGGCGATGGCCTTCACCGTGGTCATGCTGGCCGGGGTGTTTCAGATCCTTTTCGGCGCCATGAAGCTCGGTCGCTATGTGACTATGATGCCGTACACGGTGATCTCCGGCTTCATGACCGGGATCGGCGTGATCCTCATCGTGCTCCAGCTCGGCCCGGTGCTTGGCCACGCGACGCCGCCCGGCGGCGTCCTCGGCACCCTCGAACGTCTGCCGACGCTGATCACCACCTTGAAGCCGTTCGAGACCATGCTGGCCGTGCTGACCTTGGTGCTGATCGTGTTCTTTCCGACACGCCTGCGCCGGTTCCTGCCACCACAGCTGGTCGCATTGGTAGTCGGCACCCTGCTATCGGTATATCTGTTATCGGAGATGGACATCCGACGCATCGGCGAGATCCCAACGGGACTGCCGGAGCTGCAGCTGCCGCTGTTCAGTCCAGCGCAGTGGCAGGTGATGGTCGTCGATGCCGCCGTACTGGCGGTGCTCGGCAGCATCGATGCGCTGCTCACCTCGGTGATCGCCGAGAACCTCACCCGCAAGGAGCACAGTTCTGACAAGGAACTGTTCGGCCAGGGCGTGGGTAATCTGGCCTCGGGCCTGTTCGGCGGAATACCCGGCGCCGGCGCGACCATGGGCACCGTAGTGAATATCCAGACCGGTGGCCGTAGCGCATTTTCGGGCCTGACGCGCGCCCTGCTGCTGCTGATCGTCGTGCTGTGGGCCGGTCCTCTGACCGCCTACATCCCGCTCGCGGTGCTCGCCGGCATCGCGGTCAAGGTCGGCTTCGACATCATCGACTGGTCATTTCTGAGACGCGCACACCGCGTTTCACCCAAGGCCGCCTGGATCATGTATGGCGTGATCGGCCTCACGGTATTCGTCGATCTGATCACCGCTGTCGCGATCGGCGTATTCATCGCCAACGTGCTGACCATCGACCGCATGGTCAAACTGCAGAGTCAGTCGGTCAAAGCGATCGAACATACCGGCGATTCGCACGACCTGAACCGTGATGAGCAGACCCTGCTGGAGCGCGCCAAGGGTAAGATCCTGGTATTCGCACTCGGCGGCCCGCTGATCTTTGGTCTGGCCAAGGCCATATCCCGTCAGCACGCCGTGCTGGCCGGGCATGAGGTCCTGATCCTCGACTTCACCGAGGTGCCTATGCTGGGCGTGTCATCGTCGCTGGCCCTGGAACAGATGGTGCTCGAGGACCTGGAGGCGGGTCGCCCGGTGTTCATCGTCGGTGCCAAAGGGGAAGTGAAGAAGCGCCTCGCGACGCTGGGACTGCTCAAGGTCCTAGCGGAGGGTCATGTCACCGAGACTCGCCAGGAGGCGCTGGAAAAGGCAACGGCACTGCTCGAGGACGATGCGGCACCGTCGGGCGACGAAAGTTCCGCAGGAGGCCCCCCGGCGGTCGCATAGGCGACGGTTTCTCGGGCATTAACAGCATGATAAAGCTCCGTACCTACGTTTACATCGACTCGCTGCAGCCGCAGCTGGCCGAGTATATGGCGACCGTTTCCCAGGGCTTCCTGCCAGTCCCGGGGGATGCCTGCCTGTGGGTCGAGGTCTCTCCGGGCATGGCCATCCACCGGCTGACCGACATTGCGCTCAAAGCCACTCGCGTACACCTCTCCCAACAGGTCGTCGAGCGCGAGTATGGCACCATGGTGATCCACCAGCGCGATCAGGATGACGTGCGCGAGGCCGGACGCATCCTGCTGGCGAACCTTAGGGCAAGGCACACAGATCGTCAGCAACCACGAATCGCGTGGCGGGAGATCATTCGCGGCATGACCCCAGACCACACGGTGCTGATCAACCGTCAGGACCGACGCGGCTCGATGATCCTCCCCGGGCAGAGCATGTTCATCCTCGAAACCGAGCCCGCTGGCTACGTGATCTATGCCGCGAACCAGGCCGAGAAGGCATCCAACGTAACGCTCGTTGATGCCCGCGCGGTCGGTGCGTTCGGCCGCCTCACGCTGGCCGGCAAGGAAGGCGACATCGACGAGGCGGCTGCGGCAGCGATCGCGGCGATCGAAAACCCGGTGGCGAACTGAGCCGTAGGAGTCCGCATGCATCGACGCGAGCTGCTCAACCTTCTCGGCCACCACCGCAGCCGTTTCATGGACGAGGCCGCCTACATCGCGCGCACTCGGATCTTTGTGGAGGCCCACACCGACTGCTTTCACTGCGATCTGTGGCCCGGCCACGTGACCGGCTCGGCCTGGGTCGTCAATCCCTTACGCACCCATGTCTTGCTGCTGCACCACCGCAAGCACGATCAGTGGTTCCAGCCGGGGGGGCACGCCGACGGCGACGCCGACATCCTGCGCGTTGCGCTGCGCGAGACCTCTGAAGAGACCGGGCTCGATCCCTCCCATATTCGTCTGGTTGGCGACCGCGTCTTCGATGTGGACGTGCATACGATCCCGGCAAGCCCCCGCGGCCCGCGCCATACCCACTACGACATCCGGTTCCTCGTCGAGATGGACGACGACGTCGTGATCCCGGGCAACGACGAGTCCCACCAGGTACTCTGGGTCGCTTTGGCCAACGTGCCGCGCTTCAACAACAATCGGTCGACCCTGCGCATGGTCGAAAAGACGCGCCGGCTGCGCTGCGACCTGCTCGCCGGCCGGACTAGCTGATCCCGCTAGCCTGGAAATCTCACCAGTCAGTGGCGCCGGCGCTTTGCGACCTTCTTCTTCGTCACCCTGCCCTGCCTGTCGGCGGACTTTTTGTAGCTGGGCAGCATCGCCTCGATGCGCTGACGCATGCGCGGCTCGATCTCCAGCGCGAAACGCAGAAACTCCTGCGCGACCACGGAATGCTCCTTGCCGCGCGGGTGCACGATGAACCACTGTCGAACGATCGGAAAGCCCTCGACATCGAGCATCGCGACTGGCCCGTCGATGCCCTCGAGCGTCAGGGTATGCAGGGAAAGCACCGAGAGCCCAAGGCCACCGACGATTGCGTGCTTTATCGCCTCGTTGCTTCCGAGTTCCATGCGTACCGTCGGTTTCAGGCCGCGTTCGTCAAAGGCCTTGAGCATGGTGTCGCGTATTCCGGAGCCGGGCTCGCGCAGGATGATGGGTTCCTCGGCAATACGTGCGAGTGGGATGTTCTTCTGGCCGACCAACGGATGACCCCGTGGCGCGAGCATCACGAGCGGGTTAGGGGCAAACGGAAATGCGACGATGTCTGTTTGCTCCGAGGGCGCCTGACCCATGATGTAGAGATCGTCCTCGTTCGCGTTGATGCGCTCAATAATGCGGTCGCGATTGGTAACCTTCAACGCGACCTCTATCCCCGGATACTCTTTGCAAAACTCGCCCAGCAGTTCCGGCGCGAAGTATTTGGCCGTCGTGATGACACACAGTCGCAGCCGGCCCGTCCGAATGCCCTTGAGGTCATTCATCTTCATCTCGAGATTGGCCAGGGTCTCGAGGATGCGACGCACCGACTCGTACAGTTCGATACCTGCCTCGGTCGGTCGGACGTTGCGTCCGACGTGCTCGAACAAAGGCAGGCCGACCGCGTCAGCCAGCTTTTTTATCTGCATCGACACGGTCGGCTGGGTCAAAAACAGCTCTTCGGCGGCACGCGTGAAGCTGCCCAGCCGGACGATGGCCTCGAACACCTGAAACTGGCGCAGCGTGGCATGCCGTATGAGGTAGTCCGGCATCGCAGCCGGCGGCGTGTAACCTTGGTCGTTCGATGGAGACATCGGAGCGCAGCCGGCCGCCCTAGCGCACCAGCCAACTGCGGCCCACCGCCCGGCCATCGGGGTGCGCGGGCATCCGGATCAGTCCGGCCAGACGCGTTGGCCGTGACGATAGGGATCGGCCGACGCGGCCGCCTCGTGCGCCGGTTTGCTCCGTGTGGGCCGTGCCGGGCGAGCGGTTGCCGCTCGCTTTGGCGTGGTCTTTTTTGTGGCCGTGGTCCGGGTGGCCGCACCGGCCTTGGTCTTGCGAATAGACGCCGCGAGCTTTTCACCGGTCTTGTCGGATTCCGTCATAACGCCATAACCTCTTCGATCAGTTGCTGAATCTCGGCGCCGGCATCGCTGCCCCTGCTACCAAAGTCGAACACGCTGCGGCCCTCGAGCACGCTCATGCGAAAAGCCATGCGCCGCCGCACGGCGGTCCCGGCGGCAGGGATAGACAGCTCGGCCAGGGCCTGACGCATCATCCGTGACAAGCGGGTTCGCGGCTCAAGCTGGTTGATCACGAGAAGCGCCCGTAGGCCCGGATTCTGTTCGCGCGCGGCCTCGACTTCGCGCTCGATGTGCACGGTGGCCCAGATATCCAACGGGGACGGCTGCACCGGGATCAGTGCCACGTCGACCAGGCGCAGCGCAGTCAGCGTCTGCGTGGCTTCAACCGAAGGCGGGCAGTCGATCACCAGATGTCTGAACCCGTCGCGATGGGCGGCGACGGCGTCTGGCAGATCGTCGACGGCATCGACGACATCGAGTCCCGGGTCTTCACTCATCGCCCGCCATTGCAGCACGGAACGTTGCGGGTCGGCGTCGAGTACCAGCGTCCTGTCATGTCGGTTCAGGCCCGACGCCAGGTTGACCGACAGGGTGGTCTTGCCCGCTCCGCCCTTGTTACCGACCAGCGCGATCGTCGCCATTGCTGGCCTCAGTCTATCTGTTCGGAATTGAGGCGATCGAGCGCCTCGGCGAGCCGATAATGCAGCGGCTCGAGCGCACCGCTGGACTCGTCGGGATGTATCGTCATATTGACGTAGTCGCGTCCGAAGCCCATATCAGGGTACAGGCCTTCCCGCTCGGACAGCTCGGCCGCCCGGTCAAGGAAATCGCGCAGTGCCTGATAGCTGCCGAACTCGTAGCGCCGCTCCAGACGCGCCGGCCGGCCGCGTTCCTGCCATTGGTGTTTCATCGTCACGATCCCCTAGCCTAGAACACGGCGCCGGGATCGCGCCGCTGGTTCACACCGCTTTCGAGCTGACCAATCCAGCCGGCCAGTTCACGGGCATGCGCCTGTTCTTCTTCGAGCAGCGCCTGGAACAACAGCCTGTCCTCCGACAGTCCGGACCGGCCGCAGTGCCGCACTGCGTCCTCATACAGCCCGACCAGCTCGATTTCGAAGGCCTGATCGTAACGCAGCATTTCAGACAGGTTTGTACCCAGTCCGACCGGACGCAGCTGCGATGCACCCGGGGCTACGCCGAGAGCGAGCATGCGGCCGATGATCCGCTCGGCATGCAACATCTCCTCGTGCGCCTCGCCGCGCAGCCGCTCCGCCGCTTCCGACAGGCCCCAGCTCTCGGCCAGCCGCGCCTGCGCAGTGTACAGCTGAACGGCAGACAGCTCGAGGCTGAGCGCCCGTCCGAGGTAACCGAGAACCCGTTGGTCGGCGGCCATGCCGAATTTCATGGGAACTGTTTCCTGGCCCCTCTAACGAGGGGCGAATGATCAGGCAGCGCCCGAATCTGCGCCACCAGTCGGCAGGATAGGTTCTACTTCACGATGCGGACGGGCGATGATGTGTGCCGCTACGAGGCCGTCTCCGACCCGCTCACAGGCATCGGCACCCGCACGCACCGCAGCGTTGACCGCACCGGTCTCGCCGCGCACCAGCACCGTGACGTAACCGCCGCCGACAAACTCGCGTCCGATCAGCCGCACCTCTGCCGCTTTGGTCATCGCGTCCGCCGCTTCAATGGCGGGCACCAGGCCGCGCGTCTCGATCATGCCCAACGCTATCCCATAGTTTTCGCTTGCCATCGTCTAATCTCCGTTATCAATAAAATGAAGGATCATATGCTGACCGCCGCAGCGCGCTGCGGCAATCTGCATCAGTTTTTGCCGAGCACTGGCTCGACCTCACGATGCGGACGCGCAATGATGTGCGCCGCGACCAGCCCGTCACCGACCCGCTCACAGGCGTCGGCCCCGGCGCGTACCGCCGCGTTGACCGCGCCGGTCTCACCGCGAACCAGCACCGTGACGTAACCCCCGCCGACGAATTCGCGTCCGATCAGGCGAACCTCTGCTGCCTTGGTCATGGCATCCGCGGCTTCAATAGCCGGAACAAGTCCGCGCGTCTCGATCATGCCCAGTGCGATGCCGTTGATTTCAATTGCCATGCTGGTGTCTCCTAGTGACTTGATTATCAGTTGAACTTGTCAGTTTCACGCCGATGCCGGGGCACCAGCCGAATCTCGAGTCTCTTCCAGCGGCGGCCAATCATCGATGATTCCGCACACCGTCAAATCAGTGAGAACCTCGAAACTCTCCGCCGCGTAGCGCGCGGCCGAACCGCTCGCCGTAAATACCCAGTTACCCGGATTGACGCCGACTGGATCGACGGCAACCTGCAACGCGCCACTCGCGCTCTTCAAGACACGTAGGCTCGAATGCCTCAGCCCTTCGATGCGCTGGGTGCATACCAGCGGGCCTTCGACCTGGAAAATCTCCATCAGCCCGCACCGTCCGGTTGATCGCCCTTCTCGTTAACGGCCCCGCGGTCCGGACCTTCGGTGCTGCCGTCGATGGCCTCGTTGTCCGTGTCGCCGGCTTCAGCTTGCGGCGGCCAGTGGTCGATGATCCCGACGATAGTCAGGTCACTCGGATAACCTTTGCTGCCGGCGGCTTCACGTGCGGCCGAACTACCGACACAGATCACCCAGTCGCCAGGCTTCGCGCCAACGGCATCCACCGCCACCAACTTGGAGGTGCCGTCGATCACCACCTGCAGGTGCTTGTGCTCCATCATCGCGATACGGTTGGTCGCTACCAGCGGGCGCTCGACCTGGCAGATCTTCATCAGTGAGCCCCCACAAATTCATTGGCCGTGACAGAACAGTCGACAACCTCTATCGGACCCGTGCTAGTGCAATCCCGCACTACCTGCATCACGTGCAAAAGACCACGCTCGAAAATCTTTGCGTAGCGCGCGGTCAATGCCCTGGCCACCTGGCCGCAACGTTCGACAGCGCGCTCCTTAGCGCCAGGCACCTGGCCGTGGTAGTCGAAGCGCACCACGACCGGCACCGGCAACCCATGGGCGGCGTTCAGACCCGAAAAGATCTTGATGCCGACGTCCATGTCCTTGGCCGCTTCCTCGACGGTGTTGAGGTAGGCGAAATACATCAGGTTGCGCAGCTGCACTTCCTCGAAGCCGATACCGGCGCCGATGAAACGTTCTGCATGGCCGATGTCGTCGTAGCTGGCGCCGTGATAAGCGCGCACATAGGCGATCTGCGAAAGATTGTTTTTCAGCAGCCGCGCGATGAAGCGTTGCATGCCCGCTGGCGTGTCGTTAGCGGCGCCCGCAACAACCCGCTCAATTACGTCCAGTGCCTCGCTCGGGCCCAGACGGGCAGTTTCACCGAACAGCGCGCTGCTATCGATGTAACTACCCAAATCTGTCTGGCCTTTCCCATCCGGCACGTGCACCCGGATCGAGTCCGTATCGGTATCCATGCCGATCAGGAGAAGATCGATCGATGCACCACAGCAGTAACTGTTCTCGATTGCCTCACGAAAGGCCTCGAGTCGCCTCAAGCCCTCTGCGGCCGCCAGCTCAGTATCCGATCCATGTGCGGCGCAGCCCTGATGCTCAGGATCAATCGAGCTGAAGTGATAAACCACTGTCTTCAGATACCGGGTTGGGGCATCGGCCAGATTGGGACGGCCTTCCCGATAACGCAGCATCTCGACCTCGACCCACTTCTGGATGCTATCTTCCACATCGAAAGTGGCACCGGCGTATGACTTGCGGCGCACCTGAGCCTGCGGCAAGCGCAACACGTAGCGAATCACATGGGCCAAGCGACCATCGGCGCACGGCGAGATGTCCAGGGTGTGGAAACCGCAACCCTGCAAAAACTCAGCGAAGTTCTCGGCGCCTGCTGCAGCGAGCGGATCCTGGCTGAAGAACTCGTCGCAGTAGCGGCGGTAGGTCTCGAATACGCACCAGGCGAACAGCCTCTTCATGTCGAGCTGACTTACCCACGCGTCGGCGAGGAGTTCCTGCGGCAGGTGGAAACCGAGCTCCTGCGCGGCCTTCTGCTGCGCACGGTGCTCGAAATCTGCCTCGTGCTGGAACGCCGAGACCTGCTTCAGCACGGGCTTGATCCTGTCGAACGACTGCTTGACGCCGTCTTCGTACTGGAACAGGCGCGCGTTCTCACGATTGTCGACCAGTGGATGTTCCGCGCCGCCACCGCCGGCAATCCGGCTAGCTACCTGGCCGACACCACCAGGTCGGCGCAGGGGTGCACGACCCAGCCCTCCGCGGCGCGGTCTGGAACGATTTGGGTGGGCGCGTTGCATGTCGTCTGATTCCGCCTGCAAATCCAGTTGCCGCTAAGCGACCTAGCCGCGGGCACCGCCGCTGTAGGTGACCAGCGAACCCGTTTCGGTGTTGCCACTGCTGCCGGTAACCTTGCTCACCGGTTCTGGCAACGCTTCGTTGCGCGGCTCCAGCCTGCGGAACTCCATCGCGCTCATCGGACCGCCACGACGGGTCGGGTTGCGACGCGTCGCCGACCTCCCCTCCGTACCGGTGACGTGATCACCGCGATCCCAGTCGTCGCCGGTGATGCGCGAACCCGCATCCATACCCTCGCCACTGATGCGGGGCTTGACGCGACCCTCGACATGCGGGGGGGGTTCCGGCTCCGCCGGAGCGGCTACAACCGCCGCACCGAAGCGCTTTTCTTCGGTACCTGTGACCTTGCCTACGGCCATACCGAACGGGCCGGTGATCTGTCCCTGCTCGTAGCGCGAGCCGGTCACGGCCGGGGTCTGGCGTTGTCCGTCCGAGGCGTGCGCCAGCGGTTCGACACTGAATCCCCCCCAAGGCACGTCACCCAAGGGCTGGGGAAAGTCGGGGCTGCCGGGCTGCGCCGGCGTCGCCGGGCAGGCATCCACCATTTGATCGACACCTACGTATGGCGTGCCGCTTACGGTCTCACAAGCGCCCTTGTCCGCGCCGGTCATCTTGCCGCCAACACCAGGCTGCTGACCGGTCATGGGCATGCCAGCCTGGCGTGCGCTAGGGCGCGTGCGTTGTCGAACCTCCTGCTGCTGCGGTGCCTCGCAGAAGTCGGCCGCCTGCTCGAGGCCGGCATAGGGTGTACCGGTGATGGCTTTGCAGGTACCGGGCTCGTCGCCGGTAACACGTCCGTAGCGACCGGTCATGGTCCCGGTCACGTCGTTGCCACCGGCGGTGTGGGAAAGGCCTACTTTGTTATCCTGCGGCGCGGGGGCAGCCTCGCAGAAGTCGTCAAACTGTTCCCTACCGATGTAATCGTCGCCGGTTACGTTGCGACAGCTGCCCGCCTCGTCGCCGGTCATCCGCTGACGCCGACCCACCGTGGTGCCGGTGACAGAACCCCCACGCAGGGTGGCGCTCACGGCGACCTTCTTACGTGCATTGCCGATATCACTCGGCCTCGTGTATTGCGTTCCGGTGGTGAGCCGGTCGGCGCCGGCCTCGTCGCCAGTCACCTTGGCAGAGCGACCCACGTTGCTGCCGGTAACGCCTTTGCCCTTCATGGTCTCGACACGGGTTACCTTGGCCGGACTCGGCCCAGGCCTGGTGCCGCAGAAAGCCTGGGTCTGATCGGGGCTGACATACTCGTTGCCGGTAATCCGCTTGCAGGTGCCCGGCTCGTCGCCGGTAACCTTGCCGCTGCGACCGACCTCGTTGCCGGTGACGGTGTTGTCACGACTGGTCGCACTTACACCGACGCGTATCGGGGATCTGGCAGGCTCTGTCTGGCAGAAGGCGCGAAATACATCGGCACCCAGGTACTCGGTTCCGGTCACCGGTCGGCAGGTGCTCGGCTCATCGCCGGTCACCGACGGGCTGCGCCCGACCATGGTGCCGGTCACGGACTGACCATGGCTGGTCTCGCTGACACCGACTTTCCAACTCTGGTCTTGAGCGGGCCCCTGCTCGCTATCCTTCGGGCGCTGGCGACGTCGACCACTGCAATCACCGCGCCGCTGCGTACTGCCCGACTTGCCGTTGCGGCTGCGCAACTCGCGCAACTCGCGCGCGAGCTCGCGGCTGGACAGGCCTGGGTTCACGGCCCGCGCGGTCTGCGCAGCACTGACGCTGCCGTTGGTGATGCCCGCCTTGCCACGTGTCGATTGCGCCTGGCGACGCGCCATGGCGGCGGCACGGGTTGGATTGCTCTGCGCCGCCGTACGGCGCTGACCGAGCTTCGCCCTGGCGGCACGCTGGCTGCGCTGCGGCGTGCTCGCCGGGGCGCTTTCGGCACGCTCGCGGTCTTTACAGCCGCATCCACAGGAACCGGCTTTCTTCACCTCTGGCACCGCACCGGCTATAGCAGCCGCTTTACGGGCCTTGGGGCCACCCGTGGTAGTTCGGTCAGTGCTGGTATCGGCACGCTTGCCTTGTGTTGAAAGGGCCTTGCGTCGCGCCAACGCGACAGCGCGCGAGCTGCTGCCTGACTGGGTAGACGAAGCGACGAAGCGAGCGCGCGGCCTGGCCGGCGCAGCGGCTGGCATCGGCGCCGGTGTCGCAGCGGTCGCGGTTTCCGTGTTGGCGCGGGTGCGCTCCGGGCTGCTGCCGGACATTGCGCCCTTGCCGGTGCTAGACAAGGCCTTGCGCCTTGCCAGTGCCAACGCTCTGGTGCTTTGGCTCTGTGCCATGGTGATCCCCGTTTAAATCGTCTGTAGCCGTCAGATTTCAGTGCGCGTGCGCCGCTGGCGCAGATCAGCCGCGGCCTTCGTAGACTACGAAACACACACCCTGGCTTTGGGAGTAGTTGTCGTAGCCGATCAGCCGGACGTGATGATCGGGGTAGGAACGACGGCAGGCCTCGAGCTCGCCGATCACGTTATTGATATCCTTCTCGCCGAAGAACGGGAGCTTCCACATCGTCCAGTAGTGGTCGAAGGCGCGGCTCGGATCCTCGTGCTCGATGGCCGGGGTCAGGCCCTGTGCCACCAGGTAGGCAATCTGGTCATACACCTCTTCCTGGCTGAGCTTGGGCAGGAAACCGAAGGTTTCCAGCGTTTGTGCGGTCTGGTAGTCACCCACTTGGGAACCATTTGGCATTGTCTATTCCTCTTTTAAAACCGTTTGATCAGTTGGTTGAAGCTTCGAGCCGGCTCAGCCGACGTCCAGCTTGTCCACGGTCTCGAACTCGAACTTGATCTCTTTCCACGTCTCCATGGCGATCGCGAGTTCCGGGCTGTGCTTGGCCGCTTCGGTAAGGATGTCACGGGCCTCTTTCTCGATCTCGCGACCCTCGTTGCGCGCCTTGACCGACGCCTCCAGGGCTACACGGTTGGCAGCGGCGCCGGCGGCATTACCCCAGGGGTGACCTTGGGTACCACCACCGAACTGCAGCATGGAATCATCACCGAAGATCGTAACCAGTGCCGGCATGTGCCAGACGTGGATACCACCGGAGGCGACGGCGAACACACCCGGCAGCGAGCCCCAATCCTGGTCGAAGAACACGCCGCGAGAGCGATCTTCAGGAACAAAGGACTCGCGCAGCTGGTCGACGAACCCCAGCGTCGAGGCCCGGTCTCCTTCCAGCTTGCCGACCACAGTACCGGTGTGCAGGTGGTCGCCGCCTGACAGGCGCAGGCACTTGGCCAGCACGCGGAAGTGGATACCATGCTTTGGATGACGGTCGATAACCGCGTGCATCGCACGGTGGATGTGTAGCAGCATGCCGTTTTCACGGCACCAGTTGGCCAGACCCGTGTTGGCAGTGAAACCACCGGTCAGGAAGTCGTGCATCAGGATCGGAGAGCCCACTTCCTTCGCGAACTCGGCACGCTTGTACATTTCTTCCGGCGTGGCGGCGGTAACGTTCAGATAGTGACCCTTGCGCTCGCCGGTTTCCTGCTCCGCCTTCTGAATGGCCTCGCCAACGAACTCGAAGCGGTCCCGCCAACGCATGAACGGCTGAGAGTTCACGTTCTCGTCGTCTTTGGTCATGTCCAGACCGCCGCGCAGACATTCGTAAACGGCGCGCCCGTAGTTTTTCGCAGACAGACCCAGCTTCGGCTTGATGGTGGCGCCGAGCATCGGACGGCCATACTTGGCCAGGCGATCACGCTCGACCTGGATGCCGGCCGGCGGGCCGCCACAGGTCTTGATGTAGGCGATTGGGAAGCGGATGTCTTCGAGGCGCAGGTGCTTCAGCGCCTTGAAGCCGAATACGTTACCAACCAGCGAGGTCAGCACGTTGACCACCGAACCCTCTTCGAAGAGGTCGATCGGATAGGCTACGAAGGCATAGAACGATTCGGAGTCGCCCGGCACGTCTTCGATACGGTATGCGCGGCCCTTGTAGTACTCCAGATCAGTCAGAAGTTCGGACCACACCGTGCTCCAGGTGCCGGTGGAAGATTCAGCTGCCACCGCGGCGGCGACCTCTTCACGCGGCACTTCGGGCTGACCCGTCACTTTGAAGCAGGCCAGCAGGTCGGTATCCAAGGGTACATAATCTGGCGTCCAATACATGTCGCGGTATTCTTTAACACCGGCGTCATAGGTCTTTACGGCCATGGGCAACTCCTGTTCGATGGTTAGGGTGGCAATTCGGTGGGGCTATCGTTGATGCGACGCGCAGCATAGATAGAGTAGACTAGATCCAGCAAATAAATCCTATCATTGGTTTCCATAGGTCATCATCTATATATTTGACCTTGCCGATAGGCGGCGTGGGCGATTGAGGCGGTCTCGAAGTGCTGGTCGGCGGTCCCCGCGGGCTTGCGCCACGAAGGGCGCTGGACGACCCGGTTGGTCTACAGCAGCCCTTCGATCAGGGCCTCGACCTCGGGGTGGTCGAATTCGCGCCCGCCGATCGCGCGAAAGCGGATATTGCCTTCCTTGTCCAGCAGATAGGTCGTCGGCAGGCCCTTCACCTTGTACTGCTCCGCGACCCGGCTCTCGCGATCGAACAGGATCGGGAAGGTCGGCGCCAGGACTCAGACGCCCGGTGAACTCGAACACCAGGTCCGGGATCCTCGAACTGGTTGACCGCCACCACCACCAGGCCGCGCTCGCGGTATTTTTCGTACAGGCGCTCCATGAGGGCATCTCGCGCCGACAGGGCGGGCACCAGGTCGCCCAGAAGTTGAGCATCACGACCTTGCCGCGAAAGTCGCTCAGGCTGTGCGCTTCGCCATCCATGTCCGGCAGGGTGAAATCCGGGGCCGCCAGGGGCGGCGAGACCGGGTTCATCTTGTGGCCGAGCGGCGGCAGATCGGCGGCACCCGCGGCAGACACGCGCAACAGCAGAGCGAGCGCGACCGGGCTAGGCATCAGTCTCTGGCGCCGGGGCACATTCCAGATCCGGCAGGACTTTTCATAACGTTTACCCTCGATTGACCAGACCACTTTCAGACTGACCCGGCTGCCGTGCGGCTCGGCCATGGTCGTGAAACCCTGTATCCAGTCGCCGACCGCGAAGGTCGGATCATCGGCCAGGATGGACCAGCTGAAGCGCACACCCATGCCATGCCATTCCTCAAGCCATTCGCTCTTGGTCTTGATCGGCCGTTCGACGCCCGTCCGCAGCCATATAACGCCAGTCGGCGACCTGATAGACTAGGGGCTGATCGGCGAGTTGCGCACGATGGTACCGAACACGCAGCGCGTCGCGACCGCCTCGAGCACCGCTTCGGCAGGCCGCGCGCCGCATAGCTGGCGCGGATGAAATCCGGCGGCACCTGAATAAGTTCGATACCCAGACCATCGCCCTCGTACTTCCAGTGCTTGAGTCCGGTGGCCGGCTCCACCGACATCACCGACCGGATTGATCCGCCGACGCGGGCTGTACGCACGGCCAGCACAGCAACAGCATAGGATCAAGTACGCCTCGATTATGTCGACACGCTTATCCCCGTGAGCATACCTGGACCTCCCGTTCGCCTGTCGTGCCGATGACCGCACGAGTCTAATCGAAAAAGGCCAGCACCTGATCGAGCTCGCGGGTGCGCGCGAACGCGCGGCATCGCGTCGAGAAAGGTCTGCCCATAGCCCTTTTTCAACAGGCGCGGGTCGCACATTACCAGCACGCCGCGGTCGCTCACATCGCGGATCAGGCGCCCGGCACCCTGCTTGAGCGCGATCGCCGCCTGCGGCACCTGGTGCTGCATGAAGGGGTTGCCGCCGCGACGCCTGATCGCATCCAGACGCGCCTGCAGCACCGGGTCGCCGGGCGAGGCGAACGGCAGCTTGTCGATCACCACCAGCGACAGCGCATCGCCGCGCACATCGACACCCTCCCAGAAGCTGGCGGTGCCGAGCAGCACCGCGTTGCCGTGCTCGACGAAACGTTCTCGAGCAGCTCGGCCTTGGGCGCACTGCCCTGCACCAGCAGCGGAAACGTCGACCTGGTCCTCGAGCAGGTCGGCGGCCTGTCGCAGCGCGCGGTGGCTGGTGAACAGCAGAAAGGCGCGGCCGCCGCTCGCTTCGCAGGATCGGCACCGCCAGGTCGACCACCGCCTCCGTATAGCCGGGGTCGCTGGGCTGCGGCATGTCGCGCGGCACGAACCACAGCGCCTGGTTCGGATAGTCGAACGGGCTGTCCCACTTCTGCGTGCTGGCATCGAACAGGCCGAGCTGGTGTTGGAAATGTTCGAAGCTGTCGCCGACGGCCAGGGTCGCGGAGGTGAATACCCAGGCCGCCGGGTGGCGCTGCATCTGCAGCCGAACACCTCGGCGACATCCAGCGGCGTGCTGTTCAGGCGCAGGCTCTGCATATAGGTCTCGAACCAGCGGATATCCTCGTTGCCCTCCTCCGGGCTGATCAGCATCTGCAGCTGGCTTGCCAGGGTCTCGCAGCGGGCCAGACAGGAATCCAGGCCCTTGCCACGACCCTGGATGGACTCGAGCATCACCTTGAGTCGCCTCAGCTGACCACGGCAGACGTCCAGCGCCTCCAACGCAGCGCCCTCCGCCTCGACCTCGGCCCAGGACCCGCGGCGCAGCGCCTGGCCGAATGCCAGACGCAGGTCGCGCGCCGACCTGGCGACGACATCCAGCTGCTCGAGCAGCTTCGGCAGATCACCGGCCTCGCGGTGGTACTCGGTCTGGGTGTCGCGCGTCAGCTCGAGCAGCTGACGCGTGCTGACGGTGGTACCGAAGAAATTGCTCGCCACCTCGGGCAGCTGGTGTGCCTCGTCGATGATGAAGGCATCCGCACCAGGCAACAGTTCGCCGAAACCGTCGTCCTTGATCGCAAAATCGGCGCACAGCAGATGATGATTGACCACCACGATGTCGGCCTCCTGCGCGCGCCGGCGCGCCTCGACCAGGTGACACGTGCTCCAGGCATTGCACGTCCTGGCCCAGACAGTTGTCGGTGGTCGAGGTCACCAGCGGCCAGATCGCTGCATCCTCGGGGATATCCGCCAACTCGCTGATATCGCCGCGCTCGGTCAGACCTGACCAGTCGCGCACTTTGAGCAGCCAGCGCAGGTTGTCACGGCCATGGCCACGACTGTCCTGCAGCGCGCTCTCCATGCGGTGGATGCAAAGGTAATTGGCGCGCCCCTTCAGCAGGGCGACCTTGACCGGGCTGGCCATAGCCTCGCGCAGCCGCGGCAGATCGCGCAGGAACAGCTGGTCCTGCAGGTTGCGGGTCCCGGTCGAGATGATCACCTTTTGGCCGGACAACAGTGCCGGCACCAGGTACGCGAAGGTCTTGCCGGTGCCGGTGCCGGCCTCGGCGATCAGACTCCCACCCTGAGCCATGACTGTGGCGACCGCCTCGGCCATGTCGAGCTGCTGCGGGCGATGCGAAAACCCGTCGAGGGTTCGTGCGAGCAGACCGTCCGGGCCCAGGACATCGAGCAGGTCCATCAGCAGTGCCCGCAATGAATGCAAGGATTCAGCCGGCCTGATTGTCCCAGACCCCGTCCTGTCGCCCGTTGACGCGGTCCCAGACCAGCTCACCGATGATCTTGAAGCGCGCCACCGACATGGCGCCGCGCTTGGCCCGATCACTGCTCGAGGCGTCGACGAACTCGGCCAGATCCTCACGCATCGCCTGATAGATCTCGTAGGGTTCGTAGTTTTCGTCCATCAGCACCAGTACGACGGCATCCCAATCCTGGTTCATCTTGAGCTGGCCGATGCGCTGACCGCTCTTGCTCTCGTCGAAGATCGTTCGGCTCTTGATCTGGATGCGGCGCCCGCTTTCGGGTTCGATCGCATCCCAGCCGGCTTCCGGGGTATCTCGGTCTCGAGACCGAGCAGACGCACGGCATCGTGCTCGGCAATCTCGTTGCTGATGCCCGGGCAGGGGCTTACCCATGGTGCGTCGGTACTCGGCCGCAAGCTGTCGAGCTTGCGCGATCAGTTTATCGGCAGCATAGGGGTTGCTCACGCTGGCTTTTCTCTCCGCTTCGTATGCGCAAGTCTATACCGAAGCACGCCGCGGATCAGCGCGGCCCAGCGGTCGGCGTTGCGCATTCTCGTTTTGCTAACCCTTTGGCGGCTCCCAGTAGCCGAACGCCTCCCCTGTCTGCGGCGCCTGCTGCTGCGGCCGACGCTGCACCATATCCTCATAGACATGCCGCGCGAAGCCGCAGAGCTCGTCGAAGAATTCAGTGCTGTCGGTGGCCGACATCCCGCGTTGGCTGGCCAGCATATAGCCCATTACCGCAGCGAGATACTGCATCACCAGCCCGGGATCGGCCTGCGGATGTTGCCGCTGCACGGCCTGCTGGATGTCCTCAAACAGCTGCGAAGAGAGTTGAATATCTGCCATGGCGTTCTCCTTGGGGCCTTAGTGGATTGGTGCACTGGGGGCGCTATCGCTGCAGCGCTGGATCATCGCAGCGAATTGGCACGCGCTTGGGCACTCCGGGCCCCGGCATCGTCGCCGAGCGCGCGGCGCGCCTCGGCAATCAGCTGCCAGTTGCTGCTGCGCAGCGCCTGATCGCCGGGGGCCGCGAGAGAATTCGACTTGGCCGCGAGCTGCACCACCAGATCATGGCGGCTTTGCGCCTGGCGTACTTGCGCCAATCGGTGCCACAGCGCCGCATCCTCGGGCGCGATACGCAGCGCGCGTTCCAGACTGACGGTCGCGCCGTCGAGATCGCCCTGGCTGCGCTGATCCTCGGCACGCCGCATCAAGACCGCCACCGCGCGCTTTGGCACGGGCCGCGCCGCGCGCGGCTGGGTCGGCGGAATATAAGCGGTGATCTGGGGCTCATTGGACTGTGCCGGCTGCGGCACCGATGAGCGATCTTCTACCTGCGCGGGACCTTGCGTGCGACTGACACCGGCACAGGCCGACAGCAGCGCCGCAAAGACCACCGCACCCAGCAGTCGCAAGGTGCATCGGCTGGCCGATAGACGTTCGTCTGAGAGGTACATTGTGTTCCGGCATCCCTTGGACCAGGCTGGAGATTAATCGAACAAGCCGCGAAAGAAACCCCCCGGCACCTGTTTTTCCATGCAGGGCGAGCGCTCTATCGGCTGTGATCCGGCGATATAGGGAAATGCAACCGCCCCCTCGCAATGCTGCGCGGCCAGGCGTCCCTCACCGTCCACCCAGTGATATTCGACATCCGGCGGCGGCGTAAGCTGGAGCGAAACGTTGCCGATGCTGCGCATCAGGTCGGCCCATAACGGAAGAGCGCCCTGCGCACCGGTAAGACCCGTCGGCGCATTGTCGTCGCGACCGACCCAGGCTACCGCTACACGATCGGCGGAGAAACCCGCAAACCAACTGTCGCGCAGGTCATTGGTAGTACCGGTCTTGCCGGCTACCTGCAGGCTGGACGGGAGCATTTCGCGCAATGCAGCGCCGGTGCCCGATTCCGTGACCTCGACCAGATTGCGATTGAGCAGGAACACGGCCGCCGGGTCGGCGGCCTGGGCGACGGTCAGCGGATAACGCTGCAAGGCCCGTTGCTCGTCATCCAGCACCGCGCGAATAGCGCGCAGCGGCGAATTGAAGCCACCCGCCGCCAGACTCTGGTAGACCTGTGCAACCTCGAGCGGGGACAGCGACAGCGCGCCGAGCAAGAGCGCCGGGAAGGGCTCGATCTCGCGCTGCACCCCAAGGGCACGCAAGGTCTTGATCACCGGTCGCAGGCCGACGTCCAGGCCGAGGCCGACCGTCGCGAGGTTGAACGATCGTGACAGCGCCTCGTGCAGCGGCACCCAACCATGCAACTTACGGTCATTGTTTCTAGGCTGCCAGCGCTGGCCACCCGGCAGCTTCATGTCGACTGGCCGGTCCTCGATCAGCGTGCTCAAGGTGTAACGCTGCGGCAGCGACAACGCGCTCAGATAGACCGCTGGCTTGATCAACGAACCCACCGGGCGCAGCGCGTCAAGGGCACGATTGAATCCGGCGAAACCGGCGTCGCGCCCGCCGACCAGCGCCTGCACCTCACCACTCTGTGCTGCGACGACGACCAGGGCACCCTGCAGGCTGTCCTGCGCGATGCCTCGCGACTTCTCTATGCGCCGTAGGCGCTGGTCAATGGCTGCAGCGGCCTGCTGCTGAACCCAAGGGTCGAGGGTCGAAAAAATGCGCAACCCCTCTGAAGTGAGGTCCTCCTCACGATAGTCCCGACGCAGCTGTCGTCTGACCAGATCGACAAATGCCGGCACGCGTTGGCTGTGCGCGGCGCCGCGCGCACTGACCCCAAGCGGCTGTTTGCGCGCCGTGTCCGCCTCGGTCTGGCTCACGAAGCCCTGCGCCTGCATCAGATCGATCACCAGATTGCGGCGTGCCAACGCCCGCTGCGGATGCCGCCGCGGATTGTAGTAGGAAGCGCCCTTGACCAGACCGACCAGTAGTGCGGTCTCGTGTAGACGCAGTTCGTTCAGCGGGCGATTAAAATAGAAATAGGCGCCGAGGCCGAATCCGTGAATCGCGCGTGCGCCGTCCTGGCCGAGAAAGACCTCATTGGCGTAGGCCTCGAGAATCTCGTCTTTGCTATAGCGTGCGTCCACCAGCAGCGCCATAAATGCCTCGTTGAGCTTGCGCCACAGCGAACGGTCCGGGCTAAGTACGAAGTTCTTCACCAGCTGCTGGGTCAGCGTGCTGCCACCCTGCACCACCCTGCCGGCGCGGACATTCGTCCATAGCGCGCGTGCAATCCCACGCAGGTCGACGCCACCATGTTCAAAAAAACGTCGATCCTCGACCGCCAGCAGGGCCTCCACCAGGTGATCCGGCAGATCGCCACGCTGCACCAACACGCGATCCTCGTTGTGCGCGGGATAGATGCTGCCAATCAGTGCCGGCTCGAGACGGTACAGGTCGATCTCTCGCCTATCCGCCGTCCGAATCCGACCGATGACGCCCTCCGCCGTATCTACCAGGATGCGTTGCGCCCGCTCTTCGCCGTCCCAAAAGAAGGCATCACGGGTATGGATGGTGAAGCGGCCGCCGCGCGCGGACCACTGCGCAGGCGCGGACACCTTGCCGACTTCGCGATAGCCGATAAAGCGCAACTCCGCCTTGAGTTGTGCCGGCGAGATTGCGGCACCGGCATACAGGTCGAGCGGCCTAGCATAGACCTTTGCCGGCACCGCCCAACGCTTGCCATCGAACTTCACCCGGACCGTCTTGCTGAGATACAGGGAATACCCACCGACCAACAGACCGAGCAACAACACCATCCCGAGCGCAATGCGCCACCTGGAACCTGACCGGGATCGCGTCGCGCGTCTGCGCGCGTTCCTGCCGCCCTTTTTGGACCGCCTCTTCTTGTTTGCCATCGATAATCCTGCTCGATCCAACTACGACGCGAAGGGGCTCAAGACACGCGCACCCAGGCGGTCCCCGCCAGCCCGATCACCGCTATTTGTAGTCTGGCGGTGGCGCGCCTTCGCGAAAGACCCGTGCCGTCGCCGGCAATTCTATCAGGCGATATTGCCGCAGACGTCGACAGACCCCGCAGATCACGAGATCCATCTCACGGCACGAGGGATTACGACGAGCTAACGCGGGGTGAACCGAATCCGGCGCGATGCAGGGGTGGCATCGATCCCTAATAGGTGGGCCGCCCGGTCATGCCGGTCGGAAGGCCATCCATGGCAGGATGAGCGTTATCAGACAGCGCGGCTGTAACCACGTAACGCCAGGGAGTCCCCGGGCGAATCGCATCGAACGGGTAGCAGGTCACCAGGCGCAGCTGAGGCGGCGCAAGCGGATCGAGCAGATCGAGATCGGCTGCATGATGCACCGCCTTTTGCGCCACGACAAACCGCAGTACACCCCCCTCGGCGTCCTGCAATACGAGCTTGTCACCGCGACGCAGGTCCTGTAACCAGGCGAAGTGGGTATCGCGATGGCCCACGAGGACTACATTGCCGGACTTTCCGGGGCGCGCGGTACCCGGAATGTGGCCCGGGCCGAATGCAAGCACCCGACCACTGGATCCCGCGAGGACAATCTGGTTGACGCCGAGTCGCGCCTGACTTAGCCGCGCCAGCGGCTGCGTATCGGCCCAGGGCCAGGGCCGCGGATCCGACACACCGGTCAGCGTGCGCTGCCAGGCGGCCTCCAGCAATAACTGCGCCAGCCAGGCCTTGGCGGGAATGTAGCCGGCATACAGCAGACAGCCGGCGCCGAGGACACAGCCGACTACCGAGCCCAGGCGACGCCATGGCTGGCTCATGCACGACGCTCGCGCACTAGCCAACCCAGGACGAGGCCGAGCAGGCCCAGCAGCATGAACAATGGTGCCGGCGTAGCCGTCGCCGGCAGCCGACCGAACACCGCGTCAGCCGACCAAGTGGCCGGTAGGCGCGCAGGTATCGCGGCCGATTGCAGATCGCTCGCCGAGGGTCTGCGCGGCGTCTTGTCGACTGCCACCAGGCTGGTGTAGCGGCTGACCAGGTGATGTTCCAGGGCAAGCCCCAGCACGGCGTCACGGGCCGCTGCGCGATCCTCGCCTGTTACCTGCCGTACCACCCAGTCGTCGATCATGCGGCGCGCCCACAGCGCATGCACGCCGGCCCCGTCGGCACCCCCCTGCAGTCTGGCCGTATGCCGCCAAACCTGGGTTCCCAGCCGACCCTCGATGCGCACACTGCGCAACCTGCGGCCGCTCTCGACGACGACCACCAGCGGCTCGCCGGCGTACAGGTCGGGCACAGGCAGCGGGGTCTGCACGACGCTGGCGTCTGGTTCCTCTGCGTCCCAGTGCAACTGCACATCGGTCAGCACCGGCGCGCTCAGCTGCGCAAACAAGGCCGCCACCTTGTCTTCCACTTCGTCGGTGCTGCCGATGTAGGTGAAGGTGCCACGTCCAAACTGCGCTGCGCGTCGCATCAGCAGTGCATTGGGTGCCGAGCCGATACCGACGCTGAACAGCCGGCTGTCGCCGATGTCTTGCGCCACCGCCTCGAACATCGCCTGCTCGTTACCGACAGCGCCATCAGTCAAAAATACTACCTGGCGCAGCAGACCGCTCGGCGTCGGGTCATACAACGCGCGCCGCATCGCGGGCAACATCTCGGTGCCACCATCGGCCTTGAGACCGCGCACATAGCGTCGCGCGCGCTGCAGACTTGCCTGATCGGCCGGCATCGCCCGATCGAACAGCTGCTGCACGGTGTGGTTGAACTGGATGACGTTGAAGCGATCGCCCGGTTTGAGTCGCTGCAGCGCGCTCAGCAACGCCGCACGCGCCTGCTCGATAGAGGCGCCGTGCATCGAGCCCGAGGTATCCACCACCAGGATAAGCTCGCGCCCACGACTCGGCGGCAGCGCCTCCGGTCGAGGCGGCATCACCATCAGCAGACTGTAGTAGCGGCCCCGCCATTGCTCGTTGAACAGCGCCGCCGCAGGTTGCGCCGCCAGCGCCGGTCGCCAACGCAGCACGAAGTCACGCTCGGCCGCGACGGCGCCATGGGCCAGCTCGACAGCATAGTCGCCGGGCGCCAGCTCCTCGACGCGAATTGGATGATAGGGGCTGCCGATATCCGCGAGAGCCAGCCCGATATGCAAAACCACGCGCAGCTGCAACGGATTGAAGCCTTCTGCAGCGCCCACCGCCACCGGCGGGGTGATCTGCGACGCATCCGGCACTTGATCGGTATCCGCTGCCCAGCCGTGCGCAGTCGCCGATTCAGATTCGCTCTTCAACGGACGACCTGGAATATATCGCGGCCCGACCACCATCGGAAAACGCAGCGAAAATTCGCGGTCCAGCCAGCGCACCGGCTGCTGATACTCGATCTGGATAACAACAGTCTCACCCGGCGGGATGTTGGCCACCGCGATGGTAAAGATGTTCGCCCGCTGCTGGTTGAGCAGGCTTGCCACCTGCCCCTTGGCACGGGCCTGCTGGTAGGTCTTCTCGGCCTGCCGCCGTTCCTGAATCTCGCCCTCGATCAGACGCTCGGCATAGCGCATCTGCAGGCGATCGACGGCCGCGTCCTTCGGCAGGGGAAACACGTATACGCCCTCGACCCAGACCCCATTAGGATTGCTGAAACGCTGCTTTACGCGAACCCGCGCCAGCATCCCGGTGACCTCGATCGTGACATCGGTCCGCAGCTGCGGTGCAGGCCCCATCGGCTCGCCGGCGGCGCCATACAGCACCAGGCCGGGCGGCGCTTCCGCCGCCTGCGCCTCGCTGGCGCCCAACAGAATTAGCACGGCCATGATGAGACTGACCGACAGGCCAATGAATACAGCCCTGCACAGCAGCCCCAGCCAGCCCAGGGTGTCGCGGGGCGTAATCGTCGTCTCGGCTGACCGGCGTCGCATAGACGCCGCAGGGATCTTCAGAGTGATTTCTCGCCCGCTCTTTACCTGCGCCATCGCTGAGACCTCCTAGGTTGACTTGGCCCAGCGCGCCGTCCGTGGCGGATGCGGCCTCCTGGCCTGCGCCGGTATAGCTGTCATTGCAGCCCACCCGTGTGAACGGGCGCTCACCGACTTGAGGAAATCCGCCGACAGAAGGTGGCGAAAATCGGGCATCCGCCGATATGCAGGTAAACTGCAAGCGGCCCAGCAAGCAAAGACCACTGCCGATATGGCGAAAACCATAGCTATCGTTGAAGACGAGCCGGCGATCCGGGAGAACTACGCCGACCTGTTTCGCCGCCAGGGTTTCCACGTCGACACTTACGATGAGCGCGCCAGCGCGAGTGCGGCACTGCAGGTCCGATTACCTGACCTGGCGATCCTGGATATCGCGCTCGGCGATGAATTCGATGGCGGATTCGAGCTGTGTCGCGAGCTGCGCGGCCGCTCGGCGACGCTGCCGATAATTTTCCTGACCGCGCGCGACAGCGACATCGATAGCGTTGCCGGCCTGCGGGTCGGCGCAGATGACTATGTGACCAAGGACGTCAGCCTGCATCAGCTGAGTGCGCGCGTCAGCGCGCTGTTTCGGCGCGTCGACGCAGCACAGATGGCGGCGCCGACCGAACAGACCCTTTCCGTTGGGCCGCTCGCGCTGCAGCCAGAGCAGATGCGCGTGAGCTGGCGCGGCAAGCCGGTGCAACTGACGATCACCGAACTGTGGATATTGCATGCACTGGTGCGCTATCCCGGGCATGTAAAGAGTCGACAGCAGCTGATGGAGGCGGCCGACACCTATGTCGACCTGGCGACGATCACCTCCCACATCAAACGTATCCGCAGGAAGTTTCTCGAGATCGATCCGGCGTTCGACGCCATCGAGGCGGTCTACGGCGCCGGTTATCGTTGGCTGATCCAGGATTGACGCGCAGGTGTCGCGACCGCGTTTCTGGCATCGAGTCCGCTTCAAGCTGCTGCTGGTCTCCTTCACGCTGCTCGGAATTCCATGGGCCGGCTATCGCTTCATACAGGAGACTGAGCACTTCCTGCGCGACGCACAGGATCAGGCGCTGCAGACCACCGCTAATTCCGTGGCGAACATCATGCATGGCTATGAAGGGTTGTTTCCCGACGTCGCCCGTCCAGGCTCGGTACTGACCTTCCGCAACCTGTTTCTGCACCCGCTGGAAAAGGCACCGCAGCTCGACGGCTACCGCGACGAATGGGTTCAACACGAGAAAAACTTCATCGTACTGCGCTCGGTCGACGACAGGCTCGAGGCGCGCATCCTGCTGGGCCAGCATGGGCGCTACCTGTACCTGCTGCTGGGGGTCAAGGACCCTGCGATAAGCTATGGCGAAGGCGGCGATGCGGTGGACCTCGCGTTCATCGACCGGGACGGCAAACTGCAGCACTACCGGATCCAACCAGAGGCCCCCGGCTGGGTGGTTGCCCGAAATCTGCGAGAAGCCGAATCGCCGCCGGACGGGCACCCCAGCGAGACGCCGATACGCGGCGAATGGCAAAGCCATGTGGAAGGTTATTCGCTCGAACTGCGCCTGCCGCGTGCGATCCTGCAGGATCGTCTGTCGCTGCGGTTTTTCGACAGCCAGAGCCGTCAGGTACTGGCCAGCGGCCGCCTGTATCCGGCCGCGGCGCTAGGCCGCATCGTGGAGCGCGCGAAGCAGCTCGACGAGATACTGGCCGATGTCACCCCACCGGCCACCCGGGTGTGGGTAACCGACCACCAGGGACTGGTGCTGGCCAAGGCCGGTCGACTCGATGTCGACGCCCCGCTGAGTGCCGACCAGCCGCGGATGCCATGGTTCATCCAGGAACTGATCCTGGCGGTGCTACCCCGAGATGCCGATGCAGTCGCCGACCTGTCGGATGACCAGACGCACCTGTTCATCGCCCCCGTTGTGGAGGCACTGAGCGGCCGGCCAGCCAGTCTGCGTCGACAGCCGCTGCGCGGCAAGGCCGTCGTGGTCAGCGCGGCCGCACCCATCCGCAGCAGCGCGGGCGTGCGTGGGGCCGTGCTCGTCGAACAGACTACGAATGCGATCCTGTCGATCCAGAATCTGGCCTTGCAGCGCCTGTTCGGAGTGACCCTGGTGTTCTTCGCGGTCACCAGCCTTGGCCTGCTGGCCTTCGCCAGCCTGCTGGCATCACGTATCACCCAGTTGCGCGACAAGGTAGAGGCAGCGGTCAGTCACGACGGACGTATCATCGGCGGCATGCAGCCGGAAAGTTCGCATGACGAAATCGGCGGCCTCAGCCGCAGTTTCGCCAGTGTTCTGGATCGTCTGCACGAATACACGCACTACCTGGAGGCCATGGCATCCCGATTGACGCATGAATTGCGCACGCCGCTCGCGGTAGTGCGCAGCTCGCTGGAGAATGCCGCCCAATGCGGCGATGACGAGCAGGCCACCTATTTAGACCGCGCGCGTCATGGGACCGAGCGTCTGGAGAAAATCCTGGTGCGGCTTCGCGAGGCGACCGGGCTAGAGCAGGCGCTGCGTCAGGCCGAGCCCACGACCTTCGATCTCATTGGCCTGCTCCGCCTGCAGACCGAGGAACTGCGCGGCCTTTATCCGACTGTCGACCTGCAGCTGCAGACCGCGGACAGCGAGCTGACGCTGCACGGCGTCCCTGATCTCATCAGCCAGGCGATAGACAAACTGGTCAGCAATGCCGTGGATTTTCATCAACCGGGCAGCCCTGTCATGATCCAGTGCACGCGCGATGCGGATGATGTCATGCTCAGCGTGACCGATACCGGTTCGCCGTTGCCGGCGGGCGTGGATGTCTTTCAGTCCATGTATTCCGAACGCACCGGCCGTCAGGCAGAGCCGCACCTCGGCCTTGGCCTCTACCTGGTGCGCCTGATCAGTGAGTTCCACCGCGGCAGCGTGACTGCGGAAAATGCAGACGACGCGGCGCAGGTGCGCGTGACGATGCGCCTGCCCTGCACCTGAGCGTAGCCGCCGATGCTAGCCCGCTTATCTCGCCAACTTCCTGCTGCGGACGCCGTTAGGCTGGCTCCCGCATGCCGGCGTTGCCAAAGCCCGTTAATATAAGCACCAAATCACCCCCCGGCATCCTGCCCGCCACTTGGAGTTCGCGTGGCCGCGCTGATCGAGATCGAGAACCTGGTCAAACAGTATCCTGGCGTGCGCGCCGTAGACGGCATCAGCTTCGCCATTGCCGAGGGCCGCTGCTTCGGCCTGCTCGGACCCAACGGCGCGGGCAAGACCACCACGCTGGAGATCCTGGAGGGCATCACCGAGCCCGACAGCGGTGAGATCCTGTTCCGGGGGGCCATGCGCGACGCCGCCTATCGTCAGGCCATCGGTATTCAATTCCAGCATACCGCACTGCCGGATTTTCAGACCGTCGACGAGGCCCTGCGACTGTTCGCCAGTTTCTATACCCGCCATCGTCCGCTCGCCGAACTCATCGAATTATGCAATTTGGGCGAGCTGCTGCAGCGCGACACGCGCAAGCTGTCAGGCGGCCAACGCCAACGCCTGCTGCTGGCGATCGCGCTGGTCAACGACCCGGATCTGGTGTTTCTCGACGAGCCGACCACCGGCCTGGATCCGCAGTCGCGGCGCAATTTCTGGGCGCTGATCGCGGGCATCAGGCGGGACGGCAAGACCGTTCTGATGACCACCCACTACATGGAGGAGGCCAGCGTACTGTGCGATGAAATCGCGATTATCGATCGCGGCCAAATCATCGAGCAGGGGGCGCCGCAACAGCTGTTGGCGCAGCACTTCCCGCGTGCGCTGGTACGAATCCCGCTGCATGTGCTGCCGGCTGCCGACGACCTGCCTTCGGGGTTCGCCGTGCACGGCGACCACGCCATCGCGGCGACCGACGATATCGATGCGGCGCTGGCTGAGCTGACGCGGCGCCATGTTGCGCTGGATGACCTGCACGTCAGCTCGCCAACGCTGGACGATCTGTTTCTCACACTCACCGGCCACGGACTGCGCGAATCATGAACCTGCAACGTATCCTGGCGGTCGTCAGCGCGCGCAATCGCGAGTTCTATCGCGACAAGGCCGGTCTCGGCTGGAACCTCCTTCTGCCGTTCGTCCTGGTGCTCGGCCTCGCGTTCATCTTCAGCGGCCCAGAAAATGCCTTGTACAAGGTCGGCGTGCTCGGCGCGCCGACGGACGCCGGGCAGACGGGGTTCCTTGCGACCCGTCACATACGCTTCATCGCCCAGGAGGACGAGGCGGCGGCGATCGAGAAGGTGCGTTATCACCGCATCGACCTGTTGGTCGACCTGCGCGGCCCACCGCGCTATTGGGTCAACGATCTCTCGCCTAGCGGTTACCTGGTCGAACGGCTGCTGCTGCAGAGCTTCGCAACGACTGCAGGCAGGCTGCAACGCGAGGCGGTTAGCGGCAGACCAGTGCGCTATGTCGATTGGGTGCTGCCCGGTGTGCTCGCCATCAATGTGATGTTCAGCAGCCTGTGGGGGGTCGGCTGGGTGATCGTGCGCTACCGCAAGAATGGCGTGTTGCGTCGGCTGCGGGCGACGCCACTCACTGCCAGCGAATTTCTGGTGGCGCAGATCCTTTCCCGCCTGCTGGTGGTCAGTGCCGTCAGCGTGCTGGTGTTCTTGAGCACCGATGCGCTGCTCGATTTTCCGATGCGCGGCTCTTATCTGGCGCTGATCCTGGTATTTCTCGCCGGTACGGTGGCGCTGATCAGCCTCGGCCTGACGGTCTCGACGCGCGTGCGGAGCGAGGAACTGGCCGACGGCCTACTCAATCTGATGGCCTTTCCGATGATGATCCTGTCCGGGGTCTGGTTCTCGCTGGAAGGGACCAATCTCTGGGCGCAGCGGCTGGCGGATCTTCTACCGCTCACACACATGGTGGAGGCCGCGCGACGCATCATGCTGGATGGCGCCGGGGTGGCCGAGGTGATGTTCGAGGTGGTCATATTGCTCACCATCGGCGTGGTGTTGCTCTTTCTATCCGCGATGGCCTTTCGCTGGCAGTAGGGCCGCCCGCAGGGCGGTCGATATCTCCTACCCCGTTCATACATTGGCATCGCCCCCCGCCATCCATGTCTACGATTGCGGTTCATCAATGTGCACCGCATCAAGAATTCTTAGAATGCGAAAACTTTCACGTAATCATAGGTAGTTAGAGATGATTCGAAAGAGACTGAATGAGACCTACAGCCCGCTATACTTCCTCGCCGCATTGGGTGCGGGCGGGGTCGCCGTGACCTGTTTCATCTATCTGATGTTTATGGTCGAACACCACGACACACCGATGGTGACCTTCAACCATCTGTGGCCCGTGCTCACCGACGGTGCCCCGGCCGCGGGTGCGTTGATCGGCGTGGCGATGGCCGGGATCGCCTTCTTTACCTTGCTGCACCTACGCCTGCTGCTGTGGAATCTCCTAGAGTTTCGACGCTTCCGCGCGACTGACTCCTACCGCCGACTGCGCCACAGCAACGGCGAGTCGACATTGATGACCCTTCCGCTGACGCTGGCGATGAGCATCAATGTGCTTTTCATCAACGGTGCGGTGTTTGTCCCCGATCTGTGGTCGCTGGTGGAATATCTATTCCCTTTCGCCATCCTGGCCTTCCTGACCATAGGGGCCCTCGCGCTGTATCTGTACGCACGTTTCTTCACCCGTGTCATCAGCGCAGGCGACTTCGACTTTGGTGACAATAACAACCTGGGCCAGATGATTGCGATCTTCGCCTTTGCCATGGTCGGTGTCGGCCTGACCGCACCGGGTGCGATGAGTCATCACATTGAGGTCAACGCGCTGGGCATCTTCAGTGCAATCTTCTTCGCCACTATCGCCGTCGGCCTGGGTCTGCTCAAATTCGTGATGGGGTTCAAGTCCATGCTGCGCTACGGTATCTCACCGGCAGGCAGTCCAAGCCTGTGGATCGTGATCCCGATCCTGACACTGCTGGGTATTGCGCTTATTCGAATGCACTTCGGCCTGGCGCACGGCTTCGGCGAAACGGTCTCCAAACCGGGCCTGTTCGTGCTGACCTCGACCATCCTCTCGCTGCAGTTGCTGTTTGGCATCCTGGGTTATGCAGTGATGAAGCGGCTGGGTTACTTCCAGGAATTTCTGCATGGCGCGCAGAAACACCCCGGAAGTTATGCGCTGATCTGTCCAGGCGTCGCATTCTTCGTATTCGGGATGTTCTTCATCACCTTCGGACTGGTGAACAACGGTTTGGTCGAACAGTTCTCTCTGGGGTACTTCGCGGCCCTGTCACCGCTGGTCTTTATCCAGTTCAAGACAATCGCCACGCTGCTGCGGTTGAATGCGCGCCTGCTGCAGGCAACGGAGCCGGCTCAGGAAAGGACATTCGAGGCAGCCTGAGCAGGCTGCAGACAGCGTAAGGGAAGCCAACGGCGCACCGCACGGTGGTGCCGTTGGCTCTCCCCACGCGGGCGCAGTGATCCGGCGACGGGCCGCACCAGATTACCGACCGATGCCCGCGCGCACCTTGTCCGCCACATCCTCGACGCCCTTCTGCAGTGTCTGCAGGGCCTGCCTGCCTCGGCGTTTCTGTTCCGCATTGATAAGACGCAGCAGTTCAGCATCCGAGAACGCCACGCCGTCCAGGGTCACCTTGTAGGGCAGCGTTGCATAGGCATCGAACGGATACGCCAGGTTGACGGCAGTGTCTTCCAGCGCATCGTAGGCGTAGTGACAGGCCGCTCGACTACTGCCGCGCCCGCCGTTGCGCTCCGTCACGTCGAAGGTCAGCGAGGTCACGGCGAACTCAGGGCGCTGGAAAGTGTTGTCTTCGCCGGTCCATTCGATGGCCTCAGGATCTGACTGCAATGCGCTGATCAGATTCTTACAGAATGTCACACGGACATCTTCGCGCGAGCCGGAGCACGCGCCGATCAGCGATAGGCCACAGGCGAAGACAACGATTGCGACACTTCGCGAAAGCGGTTTCTTAAGCATTACGATCTCTCCTCGATGCAGCACGTATGATGGGATCTATCCGCGACATCAATGCTCGCACTCGATGCCGTCGACGTTCTGGAAACCACGCGGCAGCTTGTTGCCGCGGCGACCGCGTTCACCCTCGTAGGCGTTGAGGTCGGCTGCACGCAGGTTCAGGTGGCGTTTACCCGAATTCAATCGCAGCCTGCCACCCTGCGGGACGGCAACGATGTCGACGACATATTCACTGCGCTCGGCCACTGCCTTGGACGGTATGCCGATAATCTTGTTGCCCTTGCCACGCGTGAGTTCGGGCAAGTCGTTGGCCGATATCACCAACATCCGCCCTGCGCTGGTCACGGCGACCAGGCGGTCGGTATCGGCCTCGGCGATCGCCGACGGCCGCAGCACCCTCGCGCCTGCCGGCAGGGTCAGCACCGCCTTGCCCGCCTTCTTGTTGGCGAGCAGATCCTTGGCCTGCACGCGAAAACCATACCCGGCATCCGAGGCCAACAGCCACCATTGTTCGGGTTCGCCGCCGAGTACCGCGACGAAGAATTGGCCGACCGGTGGATTGAAGCGCCCGGTCAGCGGCTCACCCTGACCACGTGCCGACGGCAGGGTATGGGCGGCCAGCGAGTAACTGCGCCCGGCCGAATCAAGGAAGATCGCCTGCTGATTACTGCGCAGCCGCACCGCCTGACGAAAGCCGTCGCCGGCCTTGTAACTGAGCTCCGCCGAATTGATGTCATGCCCCTTGCCAGCGCGTACCCAACCCTTTTCGGACAGCACCACGGTTACCGGCTCGCTCGGTGTCAGCTCGGCCTCGTCCATCGCCTCCGCTGCCACACGTGCGACCATCGGCGAACGCCGCTCGTCTCCATACTTTTCCGCGTCGGCAGCAATCTCCTTGCGTATCAGCGTCTTCATTCGCTGTTTGGAGCCCAGGGTCTTTTGCAGCGCATCGCGTTCTTCGGCAAGCTGCGTCTGCTCGTCGCGGATCTTCATTTCCTCGAGCCGCGCGAGCTGGCGCAGCTTGGTATCCAGGATGTAGTCGGCCTGCAGCTCACTTAGCGCGAACCGTCGCATCAACACCGGCTTAGGCTCATCCTCGCTGCGGATGATGCGGATCACCTCATCGAGGTTGAGGTAGGCAATCATCAGGCCTTCGAGCAGATGCAGACGCTCCTGTACCTTGTCGAGGCGATACTGCAGCCGGCGGCGCACGGTCTCGAAACGATAGGCCAGCCACTCGCGTAGAATTGTGAGCAGGTCTTTGACCCGCGGCCGCCCGTCCAGGCCGATCAGGTTGAGGTTTACCCGATAGCTGCGCTCTAGATCGGTGGTGGCGAACAGATGCAGCATTACCCGCTCGACATCGACGCGACTGGAGCGTGGAAGGATCACCAGCCGGGTCGGATTCTCGTGATCCGACTCATCGCGCAGGTCTTCGATCCAAGGCAGCTTCTTGGCCTGCATCTGCGCCGCGATCTGTTCGAGCACGCGTGCACCGGAGACCTGGTATGGCAGCGCCGTAATGACGATTGCCCCTTGATCCTTGTGCCAGCGAGCCCGCAGGCGCACTGAACCTACGCCGGCCCGATAGAGGTTCTGTAACTCGGCTCGCGGCGTGATGATCTCCGCCTCGGTCGGGAAGTCCGGACCGGGGATGTGTTCACACAGATCGGCCAGCGATGCCTTTGGATCCTCGATCAGGCGGATGCAGGCAGCCGCTACCTCACGCAGGTTGTGTGGCGGCACGTCGGTGGCCATGCCTACTGCGATCCCCGTGGCACCATTGAGCAGCACATTCGGCAGGCGCGCCGGCAGCATCGCCGGCTCCTTGAGTGTGCCATCGAAGTTAGCCGTCCAGTCGACAGTGCCCTGACCCAGCTCTGACAGCAGGACCTGCGCATAGGGGGTCAGCCGCGCCTCAGTATATCGCATCGCCGCGAACGACTTGGGGTCGTCCGGCGATCCCCAGTTACCCTGGCCGTCGATCAGCGGATAGCGATAGGAGAAATCCTGGGCCATCAGGACCATCGCCTCGTAACAGGCGGTGTCACCGTGAGGATGGAACTTGCCGAGCACGTCCCCGACGGTACGCGCGGATTTCTTGTGCTTGGATGCCGCCGACAGACCGAGTTCGGACATCGCATAGATGATGCGGCGCTGCACCGGCTTCAGACCGTCCCCTATGAATGGCAGGGCGCGGTCCAGGATGACGTACATGGAATAGTTGAGGTAGGCCTTTTCGGTAAACTGGCGCAGCGGCAGCTGCTCCACGCCCTCGGCGTTGTACTGCGGTTCCTGATCCATTCGTGATTGCTAGATGCTGATGAAGCCAGGGATTCTACACTGCCGCCCCCGGCGTTGGCGCAGGCTATGAATTCGGTTTGGGCCTTACAGGAGATTGCCCTAACATGTAGATCCGTCACCGTCACGGTCACCGATTGATGCTGTCTCCCGATCCTGTCGAGGCCCTGCTGGCATTCGTCGAGCCCCGCAAACGCCTATTCGTGTTGACCGGCGCCGGCATCAGCGCCGCCTCGGGCATCCCGGATTATCGGGACGAAGACGGCGCGTGGAAGCGTCCACCTCCGGTGCAGTTCCGTGACTTCACAGATCACGCAGAGACCCGCAAGCGCTACTGGGCGCGCAGTCTGGTCGGCTGGCCATGGTTCGCGCAGGCCCGTCCCAACGTCTGTCACTATGCGCTGGCCGAATGGCAGGCCTCAGGCCGGATAACCCAGCTGGTGACACAGAACGTAGACCGCCTGCACCAGGACGCCGGATCGCAACAGGTGATCGACTTGCATGGCCGACTCGATCAGGTGATCTGCCTCGACTGCGCTGTGCGCCTGGATCGGGTGGATTTCCAGCGCCATCTTACCGCGCTCAACCCAAGGTTCGCCGGGCGCACCGCGGCGCTCGCGCCAGATGGCGATGCCTACCTTGACGCAGTCGATTTCAGCGCTTTCCAAGTTCCAGCATGTCCACAATGTGGCGGCATATTGAAGCCCAACGTGGTGTTTTTTGGAGAGGCGGTTCCACGCGCGCGTGTCGACCTTGCAATCGCAGCGCTGCAAGAGGCCGACGCGCTGCTGGTTGTCGGTTCGTCCCTGATGGTGTACTCCGGCTTCCGCTTCTGCCGCCTGGCCGTCGAACACGGCATCCCGATCGTGGCGATCAACCCGGGCCGGACGCGCGCCGACGACTTGCTGTCACTCAAGGTGCCAGCACGCTTCGAAGACCTGCTTGCGTCCCTGCGCGGCAGGCTACCGGCGCCGGTGAATTTCTGAGCGGGGGGATTGCGGGTCTTGGGGTGAGCGATACGCCGCCATCTAGCAAAGCGTTTACCCGTAAGGGCCCTGCAGAAAGGGGTTATGCGCCCTCTCCTCGCCTACCGTGGTAGTTGGGCCGTGCCCGGGAAACAGGGTCACATCGTCACCCAACGGCCAGATGCGATCGCGAATCGAGGTCAGCAGGGCCGTATGGTCACCGCGCGGGAAATCGGTCCTGCCGATGGAACCACGGAAGATGACGTCCCCTACGATGGCCACCCGTGCCGATCGGTGAAAGAAAACCACGTGACCGGGCGTATGCCCGGGGCAATGGCGCACCTCCAGTTGCTGATCTCCGAACTGCACTTTATCCTCGTCCTCCAGCCAACGATCCGGCACAAAGGCCTCGCCGGGTGGGAATCCGAACTCACTACACCACTGCGGGACGGTATCGAGCAGGAAGCGGTCGGCCGGATGCGGGCCCTCGATCGGCAGCGCCAGGTCGCGCGCCATCCTGGCCACCGCACCGACGTGATCGAAATGCCCGTGCGTCACCAGGATCTTCTCCAGTTGCACGCCGGCATCAGCCGCTGCGGCGAGCACGCGTTCCGGTTCGCCACCAGGGTCTACGACCGCTGCCCTGCCGCTCGATTGACAGCACAGCAGTGAGCAATTCTGCTCGAAGGCGGTAACGGGAATGATCCGAATGTCCATAAAGAACCTGTTGGCGCTGCCGTTAGTGAAATGACAGGGGCGATCCCGAGAACCCTGTCGCAACGGGCGCTTTCGGGCTTCTGCAGACTGCCAGCTCAACTCGGCAGCCGTTTGCGACAGGTAACCGGGTAGCAAAATAACACTCTGCCCAGCCCGCGTGCACCCCAGATAGCGGTCTGGTCGGACAGTTTGTGGAATGACCAACGTGTTCGGAAAACTGCTCGGCCGCAGCGCCAAAGAAGATGAAACCACACTTGCAGCCTTGTCTGCGCTCGCTCCCTACGCCGAGCTTGGCCCGGCCGAACTCGAGATGGCGGCCAACCTGGTCGACCGAATTCAGGTCAAGGCCGGGCTGCTCACCAGCCAACTGCCTACCGATCGACGCGTGTTCCTGGAGCGGGGCAGCGTTCAGATTCAGACCCATACCGGCTACGTGCTAATGATAAAGGCCGGCACCGCCCAGGCCCGCTATCCGATACCGCTCAAGCCCGATGTAGTGAGCCTATATGCGGCGGAGCCTTGCGTTTTCCTTACAGTGCCGCTGTCGGTCGAGACCGGAAGCACCATCGGCAACCATGCACCGCTAGTCCGGCCGGACTTGACTGCGGAAGAAGCGGAAGCGCTGGAGGCCTTGCGCGCCTATTTCAGGAAACAGCAGTGTGAACTGCCAAGTCTGCCCGACCTGGCAATGAAGATCGGCAAGGCGATCGACGACGCCGACAACGCCAACGACGACATCGCCCGACTGATTCAACTCGATCCGGCGCTCACGGCGCGCGTCATCAGTGTGGTCAACAGTGCGGCCTTTGGTGGCTTGAGCAAAATCTCCAGCATCCAGCAGGCGACCGCGCGCCTTGGACGTAATAAGGTTCGAAGCCTGGTCTACAGCTGTCTGCTGAAGAGTATCTTCAAGATCAATTCCAGCGTTCTGAAAAGACATATGGAGGCGCTGTGGCAGCATTCCGCGCATGTCGCTGCGCTCTGCTACGTGTTAGGGCGTGAGACACCGGGCATCGACCCTGAACAGGCGCTGCTGGCCGGACTGGTGCATGACATCGGGGCCGTCGCCATTATCGGGGGCGTCAACCAGTTTCCTGTGCTGGCCAGACGCGAAGAGGTACTCCATTACGCCATCGATAGCCTGCGCATCGAGGTCGGGGTGCTGACGCTCAACCAGTGGCGGCTGCAGGATGAGTTCGAGGACGTGGTCAAGAATGCGGAGAACTGGTTCCGCATCGGCAGCGCGATCCCCGAAAAACCCGATGTGGTCGTCCTCGCTCAGCTGCATGCACTCATCGGCAGCCCGCGGCAGGTCGAGTTACCGCACATCGATACCGTCCCGGCCTATGCCAAGTTGGCCAATGGCGAATTGTCACCACATCAGTCATTGAGCCTCCTCGAGGAGGCAGAGGCAGATGTGCGCGAGATTCGGGGATTGATCAGCGGCGCCTAAGCTGAAGATCTCACCGGCATCGCGGCGATTGGCGCAGTGCGCCGGATGGCGGCGGTTTCGCTGCGCTAACCCCTCAGCACGCTGCGCATTTCGTCGACCTGCGACTTCGCCTCATGCAGTATTTCCAGGCTACGCTCTGGTGTAGCGCCGTCGCCGAGCACGCGCTGGATAGCGGATATCTTATCCATTGGCGGCAGGCCATCGAGCTGGTGTTTACGCAGTCGCTCATGGACCTGTGCAACGACCAGCAGGTCGGTGAAATCCGTGTCGCGATCATGCCGCCGCAGCCAGTTCTCGGCGTCGCGTGCACCAGCGACCACGGCCGGCGGGAAATTCCATTTACGCAATATCATCGAACCCAGTTCGCCACGCATGCGATCAATGGTCTCCTCCAGCGCCGCCTCGTCTTGCGCCAATTCCGGGTACTTCTGGATGTAATTGAGAATGGCGATGGCGCCGACGTCGTGTACCAGGCCGATCAATAACGCCTCTTCGGGCTGCATGCCCTTGACCTCGCGTGCCAGCACGAAACAGATTGCCGCAATCTGCGCACTGTGCTTCCACAGCACGTGCATGCGCTTCTGCACCATGGGATCTTCGTTATAAAAGATCTCTTTCAACGCGAAGGTCAGCACCAGCTGCTTGGTTGTCTGCATGCCAAGCCGTACCACGGCGGCGGAACAGGTATCTACGCCGTCCAGACCACCGTAGAGCGCGCTGTTTGCCGCCTTGAGCAGCTTAGTCGCCATTGCCGGATCGGCCTCGACCAGACGCGCAATGGCCTTGGCATCACTCACTTCGTCGTCTATCGCGCGACGAATGCGCATCGCCAGGTCCGGCAGACTGGGCAGTATGGCCTTGTCACTCTTTAGGTCCTGGTACAGCTGGAAGCTGAGCTTGGATTCGGCCTCACGGCGTTGGTCCTCCTCTTCGCTCTCGACCGTGATCTCATCCGGGTTGTGCGCCCGGCCGCTGCAGCCAGCCGCACTCAGCACGATGTCCGGAACCCGGATACCGCGCACCTGACTCAGCGCCCTGACGGCGAACAGCCGCGGCCGCAAATTCGAGACCGGGCTATGAGAGACCTCCGAGTTGAGCTCGACGACCTTGTTCTGGCCATCGGCCGCATCCAACGACACCTCACCCTGTTGCAGAAAATAGGTATAGCCGTCGTCGCTGCCGCGTTCGACCACCACGGTACCCTTGCGCGCCTCCACCGGCTCTACGGCCTCGGCAATCACCTCGAGTTGCCATGGCGGAAGGTCGGCCAGCATGGAAATCTTGCGCAGTGCGTTTGTATCGTGAGTACTTGCCATGCCCCTGTAGCGGCACCTCACGCTGGGAGTTTAGGCCCCAATCGCGGCCGATCCGTGCGTTGTCCGGCGATGCGCTAGCCTGCAAATCTCACCGTTTTTCGTCGCGAGATTGTCGAGATGCCGCCATGGCGGGGCGCACGCAGAGAAAGACGCTGAAGGCGTAGCTGACACTACGTCGAACCGGCTGTAGCGAGTACGCACCGTTAACGCGAGTGTATCGCCGCCCGCAGTAGGAAATCGGTGAGATTTGCAGGCTATTCGGCCAGAAAACGGAACCGCGTGCGCAGTTGGCCTTCGAAAAGCGCCTCGATGGCGATGTGATCGTCGGCCTGGGTCACAGTGAAACCCGGCTGGGTCTCGGGACTGAAATCGGCCAGTACCAGGGACCTTGGATAATCGATCCGAAGGGACAGCCGCAAGGGGTAATAACCGTCCAGAAACCGCCGCATAAAGGGCCCGTTCTCCAACTCGAAAACGGCTGCGTCGTCGCTGTGCAGTGCACGGCTCTCGGCGCGCAGGCAGATCTCGGAGTCGTCGCGGATCCCCTGCAGCTGAATGGAGTTCGCCTCGGCGAAGGCGTGATCGATATTGCGAAAACTGATCACCTCTAGACCCCGCGAGCGCTGCGGGTTGAAGACGATCTGCGCGGCGGCCACGCGATCGAGTTTGACGTGGCATTGTTCGAGCTGCACCCAGCCGTCCAAGAGCGAGGTATCGCTGATCAGTATGCGGCTTTGATGGTGATGCACCACGTCCTGCGGTTGTCTGGTGATGAAGTCGAGGTCTCCCTCATTGACCGTCGCAATACGCTGCCGCAGCACCTCTTCTTCGTCCACCCACCGCGGCCAGTCCGCGTCTCCAGGCCCCGTCGCGGCCACCGACGATGACGCCCACCCTAGAGTGATCGCGACTAGCAGGATTATGCCAGAGCCCTTTCGCCAAGCGGTGTGCATGATCTAACCTTAGCCGAGTTAATCGCACCGAGCATGCTGATGATGTTCTCCCGTCATAAACATTGGCCGCTTGTCGGCCTGCTGATCACGAGCCTGGGCGCGGTCGCGACCGAGCGTGCGCCGATCGCCGACATACATCTGCACTGGAAGTGGAACCAGAAAGAGGTCACGACGCCGGCGCAGGCGATAGAGATCCTCGAGGCGCAGGACGTCGCGCTGGCAGTCGTGACCGGCACGCCTCCGGAACTGGCGCTGGAGCTGCACGATCTCGTCCCGGACAAGATCTTGCCGATCTACGGCATCTACCGGATCCCCGGCGAGTGGTCCTCGTGGCATCTAGATCCGACGCTGCTGCAGCGAGTGCGCGACGCCCTGCAGACCGGCCGCTATGTCGGTATCGGCGAGATCCACATGATCGGGGGCTTCATCAGCGACTGGAAGAATCCTATCATCGGTGGCCTGTTCGAGCTCGCGGCCAAGTTCGACGTACCGGTGTTGCTGCATACTGAGTTCTCGCGCGCCAATTACACGCTCGGTCTGTGTCAGGCATATCCGAATACGCGCATCCTGTGGGCGCATGCGGGCTCCATGTTGGCGCCCGGCGAGGTCGAGCGGGTGCTGCAGGGGTGTCCCAATATCTACGCAGAGCTGTCGGCGCGCGATCCCTGGCGCCACCGCGGCAATCGCATCGTCGACGACGCCGGCGAACTGTTGCCTGAATGGCGTGCGCTCATTTCACGCCATTCCGACCGCTTCATGATCGGCTCCGATCCGGTGTGGCCAGTCGACCGTCTCAACCCCTGGGATGAACCCGACAGCGGCTGGCAGGAGCTGCCGCGCTTCCTCGACTTCCACCGCCGTTGGCTGGCGACGCTGCCCGAGGAACAGGCCGCGGCGATCCGCTTGGAGAACGCACGGCGCTTGTTCGGTTGGGCAGCTGAGCGGGGCGAGCCGTAAGGTGAGATTGGCGGGTTAGTCAGACGAGCAGGATCGGCTCGGCCGCGTTACTGCGTGCACGCACCCGACCGATGATCGCCGCATGCTCATAGCCCCGCGCGTGCAGCGACGCGACGCTGGCCTCGGCGCTCGCCTGCGGCACGCCGGCGAGCAGACCGCCCGCGGTCTGTGGATCGAACATCAGCGGGTACATCGGGAGACGGCTGACCCGCTCCAGGTCGCGCACGGCCCGGCGCAGACGCAGGTTCTGCGGCTGCAGCGACGACAGGATACCGGCGGCCACCGTCTCGCGGGCGCCATCCAGGACCGGTATGGCATCCATTGCTACCTCCGCATCGACGCCCGCCGCACGGGTCATTTCGATCAAGTGCCCCAGCAGTCCAAAACCTGTCACGTCGGTGCATGCCGACGCGCCGTGGGCTCGCAGGCACTCCGCGGCGTCCTGGTTGGACTGCAGCATCGAGCGGATGGCGTCATCGATCCAGCGCCCTTTGGCACGCTGCCGCATGTCTGCCGCGAACAGCGTCCCCGTCCCGATCGGCTTGGTCAGGACGAGCGCATCCCCCGGGTGCAGGCCTCCCTTGCGCAGCAATTGGTCAGATGCGATCAGTCCATTGACCGTGAGGCCAAAGGCCAGTTCTGCGCCTTCACTGGAATGCCCGCCGGCAAGCACTGCTCCCGCCTGCGCGGTGACCGCCAGCGCGCCCGTGAGTATGTCGAACAGCGTCTCCTCCACCACCCGTTCGCGCCCATAGGGCACGGTCGCGATCGCCAGCACCGACTGCGGCGCCGCGCCCATCGCGAACAGATCGCCAAGCGCATGATTCGAAGCGATCTGGCCAAACACATAGGCATCATCGATAAAGGAGCGAAAATAATCGACGCTCTGCACCAGCAGCATCCCCTCAGGGATGCGATAGACGGCCGCGTCGTCCGGCGCGTCCAGCCCAATCACCACGTCGTCGCGCCGCTGTTCGGGCAGACGCTGCACCACGCGGCTCAATACTGTACTGCCGACCTTGGCCCCACAGCCGCCACAGCGCATCGCCAGCGTCGACAGCTCTTTGATCGCCTGCGCGTCTGCGACCCCGGCGGCCAGCGTGGGTGATCCCTCTTCCGACATCGCGGGTAGCTCATTGAACCGCCGCATGAAGCGCCGGTCGATCCAGTCCTTCCAAATCCAAAGCCACCTGCCTTCCAGCGACCAGCTGCCACGTGAGGCGATAGCATAGCGGTCGCCGGTGCTGATGAGACCCAGAAAATTGCGTTGCGGACGATAGCGCCGGAGCGACCGGCCGGTGCAGGCGCGCCGCAGGTTGTCGGTCAGCACCCGGCCCTGACGCACCGCAAACACGCCCGATTTAGGCCGCTGCTCCGGCAGTGACGCAATGTCGCCGGCGGCAAATATCCCGGGATGCGAGACTGACTGCAGACTGTCGTCGACGCGGATGAAGCCGTGCGCATCGACTGCCAGGCCAGATTCGCCCGGCCAGTTCGGCGCCGCGGCCTGGGTGACCCAGTGCACGGCATCTGCGGGCCGCGCCTCGCGACCCTCGACATGTACCGCATCCGGCGTGACCTCGACCACACGATGCCCGGTGTGCAGCGCGATCCCTCGCTCGCCGAGTATGCGGGTGAATCGCCGCCGCACCCCGGCATTGTGGGTCGCAAAGATCGTCTCGCCGTCTGTAAGAAGTTCATAGTGAACGCGGCCGGGGTCGTCGCCCTGCTGCCGAAGCAAGCTCGTGAGGCGATGCTGGGTAGACAGCGCGAGTTCCACGCCACCGGCTCCGCCGCCGACGACGACCATGCGAAACGGCCCGCGGCTCGCCAACACGCGCGCCTGCAATGCCTCCCACTGCGCCAACCAGGTATCGATGGGTTTGACCGGCATCGCGTATTCGGCGGCGCCAGGCACATCCAGCGTGCGGGGCCGAGACCCCGTGTTGATGGACAGCAGGTCGAACGATACCGGAGGGCGGCCGCCGGCTATCACCTGCCGGCGTTCGAGATCGAGGCCCTCGACGTCGGCATGGTAGAGGCGTGCCCCGGCGAATCTGGCCAGTGGTCCGAGATCGATATGGCAGTCGTCATAGCCATAGTGCCCGGCGATGTATCCCGGCAGCATCCCCGAATAGGGCGTGTGGATGTCGCGTGTAATCAGGGTCAGACGCACACCGGCCAATGGGCGCATGCCGAAGCGACGCAGCACCGAGACATGCGCGTGCCCCCCACCAACGAGCACGAGATCCTTGACTACAGGTGCCTGGGTATTCTTCATGGACGGATGCTGTTCCAGAAAGGCCGGGTCAGAGGGCGCAGGTCCGAAAACCCGCAAATACATCGTTGCGATGCGGCGCATAATAATTGCGCCAAGTGTTGCGGATCAGGCGGCTTCGCGTGGCCCAGCCCCCCGCGCAGGACTCGGGTCTCACCGAACAGCGGCTGCGAGTAGTCGGCATACATATCCGGGGTGAATCCCGGATAGGGATCAAACACGCTGTCGGTCCACTCCCAGACGTTGCCAATCATCTGGCGGCAGCCAAATGCACTGTCGCCCGCGGACAGGGCAGCGACATCGATACAGCCCAGCGAATACCCATCCAGATTGGCCAGCAGGGACGTCGGTACCGCGTCACCCCACGGGTAACGTCGCTTCTCCGCGGCCAATTCCCCGCCATCGGGGCTCGGCTGTGCGGCCGCTGCGACCTCCCATTCCAGCTCACTCGGCAGGCGTCGCCCGGCCCAGCGGCAGTAGGCGCTGGCCTCATACCAGCTGACGTGGACCACGGCTGCATGCGGCCGCAGCGACTGCCAGACATTGAAGCAACGCTGCTCCCAGCCATTGCCCCGCCGACGCCAATAGACCGGTTGCTCCAGCCCCTGGCTGCGCCGCCAGTCCCAACCGGCCGCCTCCCAGAATGTGCGGTCGAGATAGCCCCCGGCATCGACAAAGGCCGCGAAGTCGCTGTTGCTCACGGCCGCGCGAGCGATCCGAAACGGCTCCACCTCGCAGACATGGCCCCATTTCTCGTTGTCGAATACGAAGCCGTCCTTCGGCGAGCCACCCAGCGAGAACTCACCGCCCGGGATCTGGGCATCGCCGGCCAGACCGCCCCCCTCACCCGTGGCCTGAGCCCGGGCACCAAGCGCCGGTGGCGGATAGCCAAGTGTCTGGCGCGTGTACGTAAAGGCCTCGGTATGCATGTCTTCATGGAAGACTGCGTACTGCGTCAGGTAGTCGCGCCGCGGGTCCGCGGCGTCCTCGGTCAGGTGCCCAGCGACCCGTGTCTGCACCTCCCGCATGTATTCGAGCGTCGCCGGCAAATCCGGCAATGGCAGGTCCCAGCGCGTGTCATGCGCGATGTTTATCGAATCGAACAGCGCGTCCGCATCAGGCAATATCGGCGGTTCCCCAAGGTGCTGACGCAAGACCCAGTACTCATAGAAGTAGGCTGCATGGCCTATCTCCCAACGCAGCGGATTGACGATGTCCATTCGCGGACCCATCATCTGCCTATTGTCTAATCCCTCGATAAGCGTCAGGGTTCTCTTCCTGGCGTCTCGCAACTGCGCTGGCAAAGATTCCGACATCTGGCGTCCACCCGGTAGATACTGGAGCTTGATGTTCTCAAGGACCGGCGGCAAAGTCACATCGCTGTGACCCTGACACGCCGTCGACGAGCGCTGCAGCACCGGGCGCCAGCTCGTCCATCAAGGTTGCCGAAAGCATGCATATCGTACTCATTACCCCGGCGCCCGTCCGCTCTCTGTCCGGCAACCGGGCCACGGCCAATCGCTGGGCGCGACTACTGCGCGCGCTTGGTCATCGCGTCGAAGTCGCGGTCGAATACAACGGCCAGCGCGCCGACCTGATGGTGGCGCTGCATGCCTGGCGCAGCGCGGCAGCGATCCAGGCGTTCTCCAGCGCCTATCCCCAGCGACCCTTGATCGTCGTGCTGACCGGGACGGACGCCTACCACTTTATCCACACGGATACGCAGACAACCCTCGCCTCTCTGGCCGCGGCCGATCGGATTGTCGGTCTGCACGGCTTGATCGCCGACTGCGTGCCCGATACCCAGCGCCACAAGGTCCGCGTGATCTATCAGTCGGCCAGACCGCTGGGCGGTCGCAGGCCGCCGCGACGCTTCTTCCGCGTCTGTGTCGCCGGCCATCTGCGCGACGAGAAAGACTCCCTGCGCACCGCCCTGGCCGCGCGCGACCTGCCGCCAAGCAGCCGAATTCGGGTGGACGCGTACGGCAAGGCCCACACGGCGGAATGGGAGCGCGCCGCGCGGGCCGAAGCCGCAGGCAACGCTCGCTTTTGTTGGCATGGCGAGATCGCACACTCCCGGTTGCGCGACGTCTACCGCCGCTCGCACGTCCTGGCCTTGACCTCACGCATGGAGGGCGGAGCGAACGTCGTCTCTGAGGCGGTGATGGCCAACCTGCCGGTGATCGCCTCGCGGATCCCAGGATCGGTGGGCCTGCTCGGCACGGACTACCCCGGGTATTACCCGCCGGAAGACACGCGCGCCCTGCGTGACCTGCTGCTGCGAGCAGAGTCAGACGCCGCTTTCTATGCCGACCTGCAGGCCGCCTGCCACATACGCCGCCCGCTGTTCAGCGAACAGGCAGAACAGGCCGGTTGGGCGGAGCTATTGGCAAACATGGGCTGAGCGATAGTTGCAAAAAAGGACGCCGCACTGGCCTCAGTCCACCGCCACCCGATGAACGACGCTGCGTAGGACGTCGGTGAGAATACTCACACAGGGTGCCGCTCAGTGACGAGGCGGTTAGCGTTATCAAACTGGCGCCGAGGATCGTGGGCAACCCTAACGTGTTTGCCGAGCAGCGCCGGGGTAAGCCGCTGTCGCGCATGGCGACCTTGAACTGTATGCAGCCCCAGTACAGTGAGCCGCCCAGCCGTCCATCAGCTGCCGGAGAGCATCGAGGCGCCGGACCCGGTCGTAGGCCTGGATCACGCCGTTGCCCAGCGTGTGGCCGAGGCTTTGCTCGAAAGTTGCCTAGTCGGCGTCTGTCTGCTCGGTGGCCCAGCTCCTCGGACCGCCGTCCAATTTCCCCTCGCGCGCGCGGGACCTTTGCAGAATGCAAGTCGCAGCCGTGGGCAGTGCCGGTGATCCGATTCAGTCGAACAGCCCCAGCTGCGGCGGTGCTCGCACAGGCGGTAGTTGAAAACCCTCGGGCTCGACGGCTTTCCGGTCCAGATGGACGAGTATCTTCTCAATGACGTCGGGATCCTCCATACAGACGATGATTCGCACCGCTCCGCCGCATGCCGGACAGGATTTGGCTGGAATTCATAATTTCAAAGGTTTTGTAGGATGTTGAACGGGTACTGAAAACAAATTAAGAAAAAGATGCGTGTCATCAAAGAGCGTCTTAGCAACACACTACAAAACCTGCAGAACTTATTGAGGATTTGATATGAACACTGATACACAAACAACTCTTGGCAGAATCAAAGCCGCAGATGAAGCCAACGATAATTTTGAAGACCGGATTTATGGCGAGATGATACGCAAGTGCGCACATAACAATCTGGATATGATGCCAGCAGGAACCCAGCAAACATTGGAGACGGCCGAAGCTATGCTCCATAACGCACAGGACATCTATAGCATGTTTATGAAGGAGTGTTTCCTATCGCTGAAAACTAACAAGAAATGGCCCCATCTGTATCTATGGAAAGAAAAAAGCAGGGATAGCTTTCTTTTTGATCAGCAGCAGGTGCTGCAAGCTGGCACGGAGCTCATTTTTCATGACGCCTATTCCACGGCGACAGAAGACTGTCCCGAAGGGGTAGCGGATAAGCCGGTCACGTAGTGGTTCGCCCAGCCTTTCAATTTGAACCTACCCTGGCATGTGAAACTCCTCTCAGCTCTTCGAGAGAGCGTGCTTTATTATTTTTCTCGGTTCAGTTGATGCAATCGCCCACCGAGTGCTGTGGACTTGGACGGTAGCTGCTCTGCTGGTGAAGGACCGCTGAACTCTTTATAGTCGCTCAAATTTCTTAAACGACCTAGTAAAATGCAACTCCAATTACGCGGCCCATATGCAGGGCTCATCAACTAACGTTCTGTTCCGGCGTCACTTGGACCCTTGAGCAGAAAAAACGCCATTGCCTAATATTCTGTTGATACTTGACAATGCTCACACATGGTCTAGTTTTAATACCACACGTCAGATATTGAATCGGAAATATTTAGATTCAGGCATGAGGTGAGAAAAATTCTGATAATACCACATTGCCTTCGTTGCTAAACAAAGATACTTGAGACTGGCGGAACAGATCATGCTCGAGTTATACAGAACAATCGGATCTTGTTAACGGAGCAACTCTCTACTAAACAGCATACTTTTCTCAGGAAGAGCAATGATCGATAAAAAATCCGCTTCAAACATGAATTTCTGCTGAAATTTCTTTTTTGTTTTGGTGGGATAAATGGAGAGCACTCGCGATACAGCAAGCAAAACAAAATAATAAGGTTTACTATTTACCTCAAGAACAGAAGGAATTGACCAATGTTGCGGAATGTAAGAACCACTCATTTGAAACCAAACGTTTTCCTAATGACAATGCTTCTTGCATTAACCTTAATTAACCATGATGCTTTGGCACGAAAAGTCGATAATGACGATGCTGTAACAGAACTAACAAAATGCATACTTGCAGATGATGCAGATGATAAAGTTCTCAAGGATGGATCGTATGCATGTTGCTCTAAGTCAGAAAAATTTTGTATTTGGTGTCCAGTAAGTCAAAATAAGAACTGTGTTGTGAAACCGACGAAAATAACAACTCCAGATGGAACTCCTCCTTTCATACCAACTATAAACCCTGCATATTTTAGTGACCTAATGGGCGATTCAAGCCCAAACAATAGCGCCTTGAGTCCAATCAGAAATTTTCTACTTAGGAAACAGACTGGATTAGTTGGGAATAATTATGATGGCAAGCAAAGAATGAAATTTGGAGACGATCAATTTGGCCAAGAGTGCTTTTATCGATGCCGCGCTGCACCGGGGCCTCATGGGGATGGCCACAGCCATCAATATTGTGAGGAAAGGTGTCAAATTTCTATGCCAAGTGTATCGAGGAACGCAGATTCGTTTTTCAATCAACTAATGTCTGTAACTGATGGCTTCTTAGATAACGTCAATAATATGGCATGTATCGGAAGTGTGATGTATTGCAGAAATAGTTATTATGGAAGATGGTACAAGTGCGGTAGCTGCGTGTTCTCCAAATAGTGCTTTAGGCAATTTTAAGAAATGATGCATATGACACTGATTACAAAGTAGGCGTGAAGGAATATATGAAGAAGCAAACGCTGGTTAAGTAAGAATCCACTGGAGAAGCTTGGAGTTTTGTGATTGCTAGCTCCTCAAAGTGAGGAGACTGTTCGCAATCGTTGAAAAATAAAAATCGTTGTTCACCGAAGTCTAGTGCTTTTACCACGCCGTGATTGGACTCGGTTTGAACCCGTGGAAAACTCGCAGCACCGAAACACTCTTCCGGAATTGTCAAACATTGGGGCCCTCCAGCGGAGTTGGTGCTTTAATTTATTTAATTAATGAGAGTTTACTTAACTTTCTATTGATGGCTGGATGTCTGGATTGGAGTGCGGTTTCAAAAGATCTACAGCCGTTTCTATTATTGCCTGGTACAGTACGGCATTAATTGATCTACCACATTAAAAAATATAGAGCTGCACCAGGCTTTTCAGCCTGGTGCAGCACGTCTATGTCTACCCCTGGTAGTGGCGAACTGGTCGCGAAGCGATAGGGACGGAGCAAAGGAGCAGCTTCAGCTTGACGCTGATTTCCTCGTCCGCTGCTTGAACCTGTACCCGTCTAACCCTTCTGGATAGACATGGGCTGAGCGATAGTTGCAAAAAAGGACGCCGCACTGGCCTCAGTCCACCGCCACCCGATGCACGACGCTGCGTCGGACGTCGCTGAGAATACTCACCAGATCGCTGTGCCAGCGTCCCAGCTGGATCTGCACCGCCTCGTGGGCGAAAAAGGGCGCCAGCGTCTCCGGATTCAGCACCGTCAGCAGGGTCTCCTCCGCCTCCGCGATGACCGCAATCTTCAGCGGCAGGTAGGCCACCAGTTCGGGATAGCTTTCGCTCATCAGGCGAACCTCCGCGACTTTGCCAAAGAAGACGACGCGATAGAGATCCGATTGATAACCAAATTCGGTCATGCCGCCATCGCACAGCTGTACGTGCGCCACCGAGTAGCCATGCTCCTCGACACTGCTCTTCACATACTCGAACACGATATCGGCGGGCACCGGGATACGTGCCATGATCATGTTGTCGGCACTGCACAGCGCCGCAGACAGTAACAGTGCTGCGGCCATCAACGCGCGCATCACAGCGTCGCCTCCTCGATGATCTCGTTGAAGGTCTCTTCCATCGCATCCCACAGGCCAACCAATTCGTCATTGTTGAACCAGCGTGCGACGACCCGCAGATTCGGCACTACCAGGATCACGGAACCGTCATACCGTTCCAGAATGGTGACGCGGCACGGCAGCACGACGCCAAGCCTTGGTTCGATCTTGAGCATGCCGTACAGCGCGTCGAAGTTGCAGAAACGTACGCCCACCTGGCGTGTGTTAACGCTGAATTCGTCGATCAATCCCTGCTCCACGAAACGGTCGGGAAAGATGCGGAAGTTGGCCCCAGCCAACGACGCCTTAACGTTGTTTAGGGTTGTCTCGAAATCGTAGGGCGACTCATGGATGTGTGTCGGTCGCTCTTGCATATCCAGTGTCGCAACGGGTTCGTCTCGGTGTTCGAAGGCGCGCACATAGGCCACGAGATCCCGAATCTGCGCGTCGCTGAGCCTGCCGCGACCAAAGGCCGGCATGCCGGACCCCTTGCGCCCGACGGTGATCGAGCGCTGGATCATCTGGTCGGTGGCCGAGGCGAGGAAACCCGGATTCGAAATGGAGGCCGGCATCACCAGGAACGAGCGTTCACGGGACAGGGTGACGCCAGTACCCTTACCCTCACCGCTGCCATCCTCAGCATGGCATTTGACACAGTGCTCGGCGTATAGCGCCCTGCCGTTGGTCACATCGCCGACGATGGTGGCCGAGTCCTCGTCCATGCCGATGGTACCCGAGCCCTCGCGCAGAAAGGCCACGATCGCACCGACCTGGGCATCACTGAGGCGCTGAAACGCCGGCATCACACGTCCCGGCCGGCCGTGGCGGATAGTCTTGCGCAGGTAGGCGTCCGACACATCTGCCAGCTTCGCGTTCGCCAGTGGCAGGCCTATACCACCCTGGCCCTGCGTCTGATGGCAGGCGCCACAGTGCTCGACATACAGCGCGCGGCCATCGGGTCCCGCGCGCACCGCCGCAGCCGCCAGTACAACCGCCAATACCAAGCTAATAAAGCGCGCAGATCTCAGGCGCATTAGCGCGTCCTCAACCTCAATTACATTGTTTCAATATATTAGCGTGTGCTGATGTAAAAGTTTAGGCCAAATTCGACCGCGCTTGCCGTCGATCAAAACCACGCCGCATTGGCCTCTTCGCCTGCTGATTGCGGCCCAAGAACAGGACCGCGTCCGAATACTGAAAATCAAGAGACCTCGGCCAGGTCCCCACTCTCCTGCAACCAGGCCTTCCGGTCAGCGGCCCGCTTCTTGGCGAGCAACATGTCCATCAGCTGATTCGTGTCGTCGCCATGCTCGACGACAAGCTGAACCAGACGCCGGGTGTCGGGATGGATCGTCGTTTCACGCAGCTGCATCGGATTCATTTCACCGAGCCCCTTGAATCGCTGAATGGTGACCTTGCCCTTGAGCTTCTCGGCCGCCACACGATCCAGCACGCCCTGACGCTCGTGCTCATCCAGCGCGTAGTAGACCTGCTTGCCGACGTCGATACGAAACAGCGGCGGCATCGCGACATGGACGTGCCCCTGCTGAACCAGGGCGCGAAAATGGCGCACAAACAGCGCGCACAACAGCGTGGCGATGTGGGCACCGTCAGAGTCCGCATCCGCCAGGATGCAGATCTTTCCGAACCGCAGCTTGGAAAGATCATCGCTGCCCGGCTCAACGCCTATCGCGACGGATATATCGTGGACCTCCTGCGACGCGAGGACCTCGGCCGAGTCCACTTCCCAAGTGTTTAGTATTTTGCCACGCAGCGGCATGATGGCCTGGAAGTTGCGGTCACGCGCCTGTTTAGCCGATCCGCCGGCCGAATCCCCCTCCACCAGAAACAGCTCGGTGCGGTTGGTATCATCGGAGAGACAGTCGGCCAGCTTGCCGGGGAGCGCCGGCCCCTGGGTCACTTTCTTGCGTACCACCTTGCGACCAGCCCGCTGTCGCGCCTGTGCGGCATTGATCGCCAATTCTGCAATGCGTTCGCCAGTCTCCGTATGCTGATTCAGCCACAGGCCGAACGCGTCTTTGACGACCCCGGCGACGAAGGGCGCGCATTCGCGCGAGGACAGACGCTCTTTGGTCTGTCCGGAAAACTGCGGATCCAGGAGCTTTACCGACAGCACATAGCTGAGGTGATTCCAGACGTCATCCGGGGCCAGCTTGACCCCGCGCGGCAAGAGGTTTCGGAACTCGCAGAACTCGCGCACGGCGTCGGTCAGCCCGGAGCGCAGACCATTCACGTGGGTGCCGCCCTGGGCCGTGGGGATCAGGTTCACATAGCTCTCGGTGACCGATTCGCCCCCCTCGGGCAACCATACCACCGCCCACTCGGCCACCTCGTCATTGCCGACGCCGCTGCCAATGAACGGATCCTCGGGCAATGACGGCGCGCCCTGCAGCGCGTCCAGCAGATAGTCGCGCAGACCATCCTGATAACACCACTCGTCAGGCGCCGGTTCGCCCTCGCGGAAGAAGCGGATATGCAGACCGGGGCACAGTACCGCTTTGGCGCGCAGCAGGTGGCGCAGTTCGCGCACGCTGAACTTCGGGGAATCGAAAAATTGCGGATCGGGCCAGAAATGCAACCGGGTACCGGTATTGGCCTTTCCCACCCTGCCGACCTCTTCAAGGGCGGACACCTTGTCGCCGTTCGCGAAGGCCATGTTGTATTCGACGCCGCCGCGCTTGACCCATACCTCCAGATGCTTGGACAGGGCATTGACTACCGAAACACCGACGCCGTGGAGCCCGCCGGAGAACCGGTAGTTCTTGTTGGAGAATTTTCCACCGGCGTGCAGCTTGGTCAGGATGACTTCGACCCCGGAGACGCCCTGTTCGGGATGGATATCCACCGGCATGCCGCGCCCGTCGTCGCTGACCTCGATCGACCCGTCTTTGTAAAGGGTCACGTCGATCCTCTTCGCGTGGCCCGCAACCGCTTCGTCGACACTGTTGTCGACAACCTCCTGCGCGAGATGATTCGGCCGCGTGGTATCGGTGTACATGCCGGGGCGTTTGCGCACCGGCTCCAATCCGCTCAATACCTCGATTGCAGAGGCGTCGTAGGCACTCATGGCTGGTTTATAGGTCCGTGATTCAACTCATTCAGGCAGGAAAATGTAGCGGCGAAACTCACCGTTCATGTGATTTCGAATCTCCTGCGGGCTGCGGGCGCCGCTGATGCCGCAAAGGTAGTCGCGCTGCAGCTCCGCCCGGTAGTTTCCGGAGAGACCCGACTTCGCAACCCGCCAGCGCGCATTCTTGGCCAAGGTCACCGGTGGATTTCGCGTCGGGTTGGCATGAGCGTATACCTTGTATTCCCGGGTCGCGCAGCGGAACCCTTCGAACGAGCCCTGCTCGGCGCCGAACTCGCTGCGAACCCACAGCCACATGCGCACGACCCCGTCTTCAGGATTCACCGCGATTCGCGACTTGTCGATCAACAGCTGCATCCCCGCCGGCATCTCATCGAGATCGAGCGGGCTCAGGTCTTGCGCTTTCGGCATGACCAGGACATTGGTCTTGTACTCGATCCACGGTATCTCCTGGCTTTCGTCGTAATTGAACTCCTTCTGTTCGAGGGCATCGAGCGCAGGATCGATGACGATGTCATCGCTCGCCAGCGCGGATAAGCTCAGCGAGGTCAGCAGCGCAGCGAGTGCGACGCTGCGGCCCAGGGGGATCGGTTGGTTCGACTTTGACATGAAACCCGATATTACCGCGCCACCACGCCCTTGCGCACCAGCCGGCTTTACCTCATGCGGGCGCATGCGGTAGTTTTGGGTCCGTTCGTGGAAACCCATATGAGCAAGAAGCAGATTGAACCCCCCTCTTTCGAGGAATCCCTGGATGAACTGGAGGGCCTGGTCGAGCGAATGGAGAGCGGCGAGCTCAGCCTCGAAGAGTCGCTCAGCGCCTTTGAACGCGGGATAGCCCTGACGCTCAGCTGCCAAAAGGCGTTGCAGGCGGCGGAGCAGAAGGTTGAGATCCTGACCGCCAAGAATCCGGACGCTGCCACCGAACCCTTTGACGATGACGCTTGACCCAGCGTTCCAGATCTTCCTCAGTGACTGTCGGACGCGTGTCGAAAGCGCACTCGATCACTGGCTTCCGTCTGAGCGTACGCAGCCCAACCGACTGCACGCGGCCATGCGCTATGCCGTGCTTGGCGACGGCAAACGCGTCCGCCCGGTCCTGGTGTATGCGGCCGGTCAGGCGCTGGCAGCTGAACCCGATTGTCTGGACGGCGCCGCTTGCGCGGTGGAACTGATCCACGCCTACTCCCTGGTCCACGATGATCTGCCGGCGATGGACGACGACGAGCTGCGACGCGGCCGCCCCACCTGCCATATGGCGTACGACGAGGCGACCGCCATCCTTGCCGGCGATGCGCTGCAGACGCTGGCCTTCCGGGTATTGTGCGAAGACGACGGGCTTTGCGTCAGCGCGGCCGAGCGACTGCGTATGATCGCCGCACTCGCCCAGGCCAGCGGTTCGCGCGGCATGGCGGGCGGTCAAGCCCTGGACATACTGGCAACCGGCCACGACATCGACCTGGCACAACTCGAGAATCTCCACATCCACAAGACCGGCGCCCTGATACTCGCCAGCGTGCGGCTCGGTGTGTTCGCCGCCGGGCGGGGTGACGACGGCCGGCTTGGGCAGCTCGAGCGCTACGCAAAGTGCATTGGTCTCGCCTTCCAGGTCCACGACGACATACTCGATGTCGAAGGCGAGACAGCCGTGATCGGCAAGACCCGTGGCAAAGACGCCGCCGCCGATAAGGCGACCTATCCTGCGCTGCTGGGGCTGCAGGCCGCGCGCGACATGGCTCAGCGGCTGATCGACGAATCGTTGCAAAGCATCAGCGGATTCGGTGCCGAGGCCGATTCCTTGCGCCAGCTCGCACGCTATATCATTGGTCGTAAGCGCTGAGAATCGCTGACTTTTTTGCCGCTGCGGTCCAAATCCATGGCGCCCTGGCAGGCATCTCGCCATAATGTCCGGCTCCGCCACAGTTTCTGCGGTGTTTTGTCGCCAGCGCTGTCGCGGATACAATCCTGACTGATTAACTCAACTTTAAGATAGAGCGCGCAGCTCGCGCCCGCTAGGTAGCAAATGAGTGCAGCACATCCCAAGCCGACGACGGGCGCCGATATCGAGGACGTTCAAGGCAGCGCCGATACGCGCCGCATTGCGATCAACAAGGTTGGAATCAAGGATATCCGACACCCGGTGAGAGTGAAGGACCGCAGCGAAGGCGAACAGCACACGGTTGCTACCTTCAGCATGTATGTCTTTCTGCCGCATAACTTCAAGGGCACGCACATGTCGCGCTTCGTGCAGATCCTGAACAGCCACGAGCGCGAGATCTCGATCGAGTCGTTCAAGGACATGCTGAGCGAAATGGTCGAACGCCTGGAATCAGAGCGCGGCCATATCGAGATGAGCTTTCCGTTTTTCGTCAACAAAAAGGCGCCAATATCCAAGGTGGAGAGCCTTCTCGACTATGAGGTCACGCTAATCGGCGAGATCCGGGACGGCAAGCCCGAGATGTATATCAGGGTAGTGGTTCCGACCACGAGCCTGTGTCCCTGCTCCAAATCGATCTCGGATCGCGGCGCGCACAACCAGCGGTCCCACGTGACCCTGACGGTCCGTACTTGCAGCTTCGTCTGGATCGAGGAGCTCATCGATCTCGTCGAGAAAGAGGCCTCGTGCGAGCTCTACGGGCTGCTCAAACGCCCGGATGAGAAGTATGTTACCGAGCGGGCATACGATAACCCGAAGTTCGTCGAGGATATGGTGCGAGACGTGGCCGCGCGGCTGAATGCCGACGAGCGTATCTGCGCTTACGTGGTCGAAGCCGAAAACTTCGAGTCGATCCACAATCACTCCGCTTACGCGTTGATCGAGCGCGACAAAGAGACAGAGCTACAGCCGCACGTCGACTGAAGAGGCAGCCCATTGACGAATAGGATAAGCGGAGTTGATCGCTATCCAGGGAATTGCAGCCAAACAGTGTTGAGCCCGACAGGCTAGAATTTGCTGCGCAGGATCAGCAGGCTCTCACGCTGATCGATCTCGAACTGTCCCAGGACATTCATTCCCAACAACACCTCGCGCGGGCTGTCCCCCTCGATCACAACGGCCTTGACCGCCTGCAGCCCAACGCCACCCACGGATAGGGAACGCAGCGAGATCTGGTAGCCGACCACATCACCCGATGCCGTCCCGACACCGATCCGCAAGCCATCCACCCGGTGCGAGATTCCGAGGCGCTCCGCATGGCGTTCGCTCATCGCGACACTGGTTGCACCCGTATCCACCAAAAAGCGCACCGGCTGGCCATTGATCAGGCCGTCGACGAAATAGCCACCGCGGCTGTCCTTGAGGACCCGAATCTCGTGCCGCTCGCGCGGTTGATAAGAGGCACTCACGGCCGAACCGAGCCGCAGCTTCTGACTGCGCCCTTCGATCTCGACGACCGCCCGCTGCGGGTTGGCGCTGATCAGGCGTATACCGCCGGGACCTGTCTCGCCCTCGGCGATCACCTTGCGTTGACCATCGATGTCCAACATCGCCTTGCCCGGGAAGAGCGCCAGGACCCGCACCGACGGCCCAGCGTGCGCCATCGTCGTCACCAATAGAAAAATCATGCAGGCCCTGAACAACATAGCAGCTCCTAAACGACTTGCACCCCAGCGACTATAGCCAATAGGCCATCCCATGCAGGCAGGCGGCAGCAAACAGGCCGGCGACGATGTCGTCGAGCATGATACCGAGGCCGCCGCCTATCTCCCGGTCCAACCAGCGAATCGGCCACGGCTTCCAGATGTCGAACAAACGGAACAGCAAAAAGCCAATGACCACCCAGTACCAGCCAGGCGGCGCCGCGACCATCGTCAACAAAAAGCCGGCGATCTCGTCCCAGACTATCCCCGGATGATCGTGCACTGCGAGATCCCGGGCCGCCCTACCGCACAGCCAGATTCCGCCCAGGACCACCATGCCCAGTACCCCCAGATAGGCGGCTGGGGACAGCAGGGACAGCGGCAAGTAGATGCCGACAGCCAGCAGCGTACCCATGGTGCCAGGGGCCTTCGGCGAACACCCTGCACCGAAACCGAAGGCCAGCAGGTGCACGATATTGCCCAGCGCGGGTTTGGGCAGGTTAGCCCCGGAAGTGGTCGAACCCATCAGGGATCTCCGTGCTCTCGCGTCCATCTGGATAGACCAGCGTGATGCCAGGTACATCGACCAGACGGCCGATTTCTTGCACGCTTTCGCCCGCGGCACGGCAGCGATCCCGCAACGCCTCGATACGGTCCGCCGCGACACTGAACAGCAACTCGTAGTCGTCGCCGCCGGCCAGCGCCGGCCGCCATTGCCGCGGCGCACGGTGTTCTCGGAACGCCGGCGAAAGCGGCAGCCGAGCCAGCTCGACACGTGCCCCGACCCCGCTGGCGGCACAGATATGACCCAGGTCGGCGATCAGTCCATCGGAGACATCGATGGCGGCGCTGGCCTGGCCCAACAGCAGCCGCCCGAGCGCAACCCGCGGCGTTGGCCGATCGAGACGCCGAGACAGTCGGACGTCGACACCATCGCCGCCCAAATGCTGCTGCATCAGCTGCAGGGCCAGCCCGGCATCTCCGACCGTTCCACTGAGCAGCAAGCGATCTCCGGCCCGTGCACCGCTGCGCCGCAGCGCGAGCAAAGGATCGACGAAGCCATGCACCTGGACGGTGATACTCAACGGCCCGCGCGTAGTGTCCCCGCCGACAAGCTGGACATCGTGGGTGGCTGCGAGGGCGGCGAACCCGTCCACGAAGGCGCGCAGCCAGTTTCTGTCCACCTGCGGCAAGGTCAGCGCCAGCGTCGCCCAGGCTGGCTGTGCTCCCATTGCGGCGAGGTCGCTGAGGTTCACCGCCAGTGCCTTGTGCCCCAGACGAAGTGGATCGGCATCTGCAAGGAAGTGCCTTCCGGCGACCAGGGTATCCACGGTGACGGCGAGGGCCAGACCCCGTGGGGGGCGCAGCAGGGCGCAGTCATCGCCTATCCCCAGCAGCACATCCGCCCGCTCACCGGTAGCCCGGGCAAAATAATCGCTAATCAGATCGAATTCCGAGACAGACACAGCGGTCAGCGCCGGGCCGCCGCCTCCAGCGGTCGCAGTGCGCGCGCGGCCTTGTCGAGCACACCGTTGACATAACGGTGTCCTTGCTCCGCACCGAAGGTCTTGGCCAGCTCGACGGCCTCGTTGATCACCACCCGGTAGGGAATCTCGGGGTGCTCAATGAGCTCGTAGGTGCCTACCCGCAGGATCGCCCGCTCGACCGGGTCGACTGACTCGAGCGGGCGGTCGACGCAGGGCGCCAGAGCCTCGTCCAGTTCGCTCAAGCGAGCGGGCACGCCGTGCACCAGCTCGGTGAAGTAGTCGCTATCGAATTTCTTGGCCTCCTGCTCGCGCAGGAAATGATCAACTATGGTGCCGATGTCTTGGCCGGCCATCTGCCACTGATACAACGCCTGGATCGCCAGACTGCGCGAGCGACTGCGTTGCCTGCTCACCGTTGAGCCACCTCAGAGCTCCCGCAGCAGATTGACCATCTCGATCGCACTGGCGGCCGCCTCGCCTCCTTTATTGCCCGCCTTGGTGCCGGCACGCTCGATCGCTTGCTCGATGGTGTCGACAGTCAAGACGCCGAACGCGATGGGAATGCCGTGCTTCAGCGTGACCTGGGCCATGCCCTTGACGCACTCACCCGCCACGTGCTCGAAATGCGGCGTGCCGCCGCGAATCACCGCGCCGAGGGCGACGATGGCATCATACTCGGCCTTGGCGGCGATCTTCTCCAGCACCAGTGGCATCTCGAAAGCGCCTGGCAGACGCACGATGGTGATGTCCCCCTCGGGTGTTCCATGGCGTTTCAGGGTGTCGATAGCACCGGCTTCGAGGCTATCGACGACAAAACTGTTCCAGCGCGCGACCACGACGCAGAAACGGGCGTTGCTGACCGTCATGCCGCCTTCGATCGTCTTGATGCTCATATCGCTTTCCTCTCCAAAGGCCAGGCCGCCGTTTCACTCTGTACTGACAAACTCGACCACCTCGAGATCGAAGCCTGCCAGCGCATGCAGATGCTTGGGCGCACTCATGACGCGCATCTTGCGCACCCCGAGGTCCGACAAAATCTGTGCCCCCACACCGATGGTACGAAGATCGTCGTCCTGCGCCTTCGAGCGTATGGGTATCTGGTCCTCCACGCCGTGCCACTTGTAGTCTTGGATGCGCTGCACAATGTCGCGCGCGGTGTCGTAATTCCGCAGCACTACGATCACACCCTCACCTTCCGCGGACACCTGATCCATCACGCGACGCAGAGGCCATCCGCAATCGCGGGTTCCTTCGAACAGATCGCATAGGCTGTTTTGAACATGCACCCGGACCAGGGTCGCACGATCGGGGCTAATGTCGCCCTTTACCAGCGCCATGTGCATTTCGTTGCCGATGACGTCTTGGTAGGCGAACAGCTGGAAATCACCATGCTGGGTCGGCAGGGTACAGGAGGTCACCTGCTCGACGGTCTTTTCGTTCTTGATCCGATACTGAATGAGGTCAGCGATCGTACCGATTTTGAGGTCGTGCCGCTGCGCAAATTTCTCCAGATCCGCACTACGCGCCATGCTGCCATCTTCGTTGAGGATCTCGACGATCACGGCGCTGGGCGCAAAGCCCGCCAGGCGCGCCAGGTCGCAACCGGCCTCGGTGTGCCCGGCACGCACCAGGACACCGCCGGGTTGGGCCATCAGCGGAAAGATGTGGCCGGGCTGGATCAGGTCCTGAGGCTGTGCGTCCCGTTTGACCGCGGCCAGCACGGTGGTGGCGCGATCGGCTGCCGAAATTCCGGTAGTGACGCCCTCCGCCGCCTCTATAGATACCGTGAAATTGGTCGCTTCGAGCTGATTGTCGGTATTGACCATCAGCGGCAGGCGCAGCTGGCGGCAACGTTCCTTGGTGAGGGTGACGCAGATCAGGCCACGCCCGTACTTGGCCATGAAGTTGATGGTCTCCGGCGTGGTGACCTCGGACGCGAGGACGAGGTCACCCTCGTTTTCTCGGTTCTCATCGTCCATGATTATCACCATTCGACCGCGACGCAGTTCCTCGATGATCTCTTGTGTGCTGTTCAGTGCCATGGTGCTGCAGCTAGTTGCGAACCGTGCAGTGTAACAGGCCAGAGGCGCCACGGAGAATGCCCGAGTGACCGAAACCGAAGGGGTAATCCAGTACCACCTCGATTATCAGCCCGGCACGCTGCCGCCGGACGCAGCCCTTTCGGGCCTGTTCCACTGGTTCCGCCGCTGCCGCGAGCTCGAGCTGATCGGGCGCATCCCAAATCGCTACGCCGGCGCTGCCTACGGCAACGTCAGCATCCGCATGCACCGCGGTTTCGTGATCTCGGGCACCCAGACAGGCGGCCGTGCCGCGTTGACCACCGACGACCTGGCCTGGGTGCTGGACTTCAATGTCACCAAGAATCACCTCACCGCGACCGGCCCGAGCCGTCCTTCCTCCGAGGCCATGACCCACGGGCAGATCTACCGCGGCCTGGCCGGGATCAATGCGGTAATCCATAGCCACTCACCACGCATCTGGCAGCAGGCACAGGCACTGCAGTTGCCCATGACCGCGCCATTTGCCCGCTACGGCACGCCACAGATGGCGCAGGAGGTCGAGCGATTGCTAATGGTGGACCCTGCGGCGACGCAAGGGGTGTTCGTCATGGGTGGGCATGAAGACGGCGTCGTCAGCTACGCCAGCGGCATCGACACTGCCGGAGAGCTGCTGCTGGCGATGCAGGCGCGGGCCGAGCAGTTGGTCGACGTCGACTAGGGATAATAACGATGCGCAAGAAAAAGACGATCTCTCTGGTGCTCGGCAGCGGTGGGGCCCGCGGTCTGGCGCACATCGGCGCCATTCGGGTGCTGCAACGTCATGGTTGGAAGATCGGCAGCATTGCCGGCAGTTCCATCGGCGCGCTTATCGGCGCATTTTACGCGGCCGGCAAGCTGGAAGACTACGCCGAATGGGTGCAGGAACTCACCGAAATCAACGTCCTGCGTTATCTCGACATCGCCTGGGGCGGCGCCGGCATGCTCAAAGGACAGATGCTGATGGAGACCCTGCAAGACTTCGTTGGAAGGCACCGCATCGAGGATCTGCCGATCCCGCTGACCATCGTCGCGACCGACGTACTCAGCCGCAAAGAGGTCTGGCTGCGGCACGGCGACCTGTTCGACGCGATTCGCGCGTCTATCGCGGTGCCGACCATATTCACACCACATGTGGTCAATGAACGGCCCCTGCTAGATGGTGGGATTCTCAATCCGGTGCCGATAGCGCCGACACTGCAGGACCCGACGGATGCGGTGATCGCGGTCAGTCTGTCCGGGGTGCCCAAGAAGGTTGGCGGCGTCAACCGTCTGCGGAATAGCGCCCCTTCGGCGGAAGAATCTCGGTACCGCTACCACAAGAAAATTGAGGCCTTCATCGACCAGCTGCAGGCACGCCTCGGCCTCGAGAACGACGACACAGATGATGTGCAACCCAGATTATCAATGACCGATGCCGCGCTGCTCTCGCTGGACGCGATGCAGGCCAGCATCGCCCGTTGCATGCTGGCTGCCTATCCACCCGACCTGTTGATCGAGGTGCCGATCAACACCTGCCGGGCGCACGAGTTCTATCGCGCCCAGGAGGTCATCGCGGCAGGCGAGTTCTGGGCGGAGGGGGCAATCGAGCGATTTGGCAATCACCGCGACTGAAGCGATGCCTGCCCTCGCAGATTGCCGGGGGTATCAGACCCGTGGGGTCAGTGACATTCAAGTTAAGGATTTGCGCCCCCACATTCCTCACGGTTGCGCCGACTACGAACCCTTCACCCATGGGGTCATTTTTTTAGGAACCCAGCCCGCGCGAGCAGGCCCATGTCGACCGCGGGGGCGGCCGGATCGGCCGCCTGCTCGCCGAGCAGGAGCCGCTCTAGATAACGCGCCACCAAGTCGACCTCGAGATTTACCCGCGTGCCCGCCTGATAGCCGCCCATGATGGTCTCCTGCAGGGTATGCGGCACGATATTCAGCGCGAAGCGTGCGCCATCCACGGCATTTACCGTCAGGCTTGTACCGTCCACTGAGATAGAGCCCTTGTGCGCGATGTAGCGCGCAAGCGCGTGCGGCGCCTCGACGGTGAAACGCACCGAGCGGGCGTCATCATGGCGCTCGAGGATGGTGCCCATGCCGTCGACATGCCCGCTGACCAGATGTCCGCCCAGCCGCGTACCCAGCGTCAAGGCCTTCTCGAGATTGACCCTGCTGCCCGACTGCAGCTGCGCAAGACTGGTCAATGACAGGGTTTCACGCGATACATCGGCGGCAAAGCCGTCACCCGGTAGCGTCACCGCCGTCAGACAGACACCATTGACCGCAATGCTGTCACCCTGCGTAACGTCGCTGAGGTCCAGCTTCCCGGTCAATATCCGCAAGCGGACGTCACCACCGCGCTGCTGCAATTCGGCGACCTCTCCGACGGCCGCGATAATCCCGGTGAACATCCAGCAACCTCCGCTAATTTTCCAGGTTTGGACGCAGCCGGATGCGAAGATCGCTGCCGACACGGCGCACGTCGTCGAATGTGAGTTGGAGCCGGTCCGCCATGCGCTCGATGCCGGACAGCGCGACCAGGCCGCGCGCGGCTTGCCCCATCAGATGTGGCGCCATATAGACGATCAATTCGTCGACCAGGCCGGCCTGCAGCGCATGCCCGGCCACCGTCGGGCCGGCCTCGATCAGGACCTCGTTGACTGCGCGTGCGGCCAGCAGCTGCATCAGGTCGGCGAGTTGGACCCTACCGTCGCCCTGCGGCCGGCGCGCGACTTCCGCACCGGCGGCGCGGAGTGCCTGCTCGCGCGCGCCGAATGCCCCTTCACCACAGACGATAAGCGTGTCGCCAGGCAGGCGCAGGAGACGTGCCGTGGGCGGGGTGCGCAACTCACTGTCCAGAATGACACGCAACGGCTGGCGTAGGTAGTTGGGCTGCTCCACGCCATGCAGCTCCTCCGCCGCCAGGCGCACATTCATCGACGGATCATCGGCCAGGACCGTGCCGATCCCGGTGACGACGGCGCTGCTGCGCGCACGCAGCCGCTGAACGTCACGCCGCGCGGCCTCGCCGGTAATCCATTGACTCTCGCCGCTGGCCATGGCCGTGCGCCCATCCAGGCTCATCGCCAGTTTCGTGCGGACATACGGATGGCCTGTGCGCATGCGCTTCAGAAAACCCGGATTGAGCGCCTCGGCATCACTCTCAAGCAGGCCAGCTTGGGCATCGACACCCGCCGCGCGCAACATGGCCATGCCTCTCCCGGCGACCAGCGGGTTGGGGTCTGTCATTGCCGCGACAAGGCGTGTGATGCCGGCCTGGATCAGCGCCTCTGCACAGGGTGGCGTCAGGCCATGATGGGCACATGGCTCCAGCGTCACATAGGCCGTCGCACCCCGCGCCGTCTCGCCGGCGGCCGCCAGGGCTATACGCTCAGCATGCGGCTCACCTGCTCGGCGATGCCAGCCTTCACCGACGACGCGTCCCGCATTGACCAGCACACAACCTACGCGCGGATTCGGGTCGGTCGTGTAGAGGCCGCGCTCGGCAAGGCGCAGGGCTCGCGCCATCATTCGGTGATCCCCGGCGCCGAACGAGCCGCTCATCAGTCGTCGTCGAGGAAATCAATCTGTTGACGGCGTGCCTCAGGCGTCAACTGGCCCTCCAGTCGTTCGATCTCCTCACGGAATGCATTGACGTCCTCGAACTGTCGATACACAGACGCAAAGCGAACATAAGCCACTTGGTCGAGCTTCTTGAGCTCATCCATCACCAGTTCACCAATCTTGCGCGAGGAAACCTCACCCTCGCCGCCCGCCATCAGGCGCCGGGTGATGTGATGGATCGCGGCGTCAGTCGCCTCGGTGGAGACGGCGCGTTTCTCCAGTGCCCGCTCGATTCCAGCGCGGAGCTTGCGCCCATCAAAGTTGACACGCCGGCCGTCGGTCTTGACCACCCGCGGCAGGTTCAGCTCCGCAGTCTCGAAGGTGGTAAAACGTTCCTTGCATACCGTGCATTCGCGGCGCCGCCTGACCTGATCACCATCTCCATGCAGCCGGGAATCGACCACCTTAGTGTCCAGGGCTCCGCAGAAGGGGCAGCGCATTGCAGTTCAGATTCGGGGCACGGCGGACAGCGAATACGGCATCCGCGAATCCGTCAACGGGGACCAGCGGCCGTCTCCATCCAACAGACACGTGCGCTGCGGGATCATCGATAGACCGGAAATTTCGCACATGCCGCCAGGGCCTTTTGCTTGACTGCGGCAATGACTGCGGTATCGCCACGTCCGTCGATCACATCACACATCCAACCCGCCAACTCCCGGCACTCGGCCTCGCCGAAGCCGCGCGTGGTGACGGCCGGGGTGCCGACACGAATTCCCGAGGTCACGAACGGCGATTGTGGATCATTCGGGACGGCGTTCATGTTGACCGTTATGTTTGCCGACCCCAGCCAGGCATCGACGTCCTTGCCGGTCAGCCCAGCCTCGATGAAACTTACCAGGAACAGGTGATCGTCTGTGCCCTTGGAGACCACATCATAGCCCCGCGCCATAAAGACCTCGGCCATGACCTGGGCGTTCCTGATAACCTGTTTTTGATAGTCGACAAACTCAGGCTCCATGGCCTCCTTGAACGCCACCGCCTTGGCTGCGATCACGTGCATCAGCGGCCCACCCTGGCCGCCCGGGAACACCGCCGAATTGAATTTCTTCTCCAACTCGGGATTCGCTCTGGCCAGGATCATGCCGGCGCGCGGCCCGCGCAAAGTCTTGTGCGTCGTTGTCGTAGTGACATCGGCAATCTGCACCGGATTTGGATAGACGCTGGCGGCCACCAAACCGGCGATATGCGCCATATCGACCAGCAGGTAGGCACCGACCGCATCGGCGATATCGCGGAAGCGTTGCCAGTCGACCACCCGAGAATAGGCAGAGAAGCCGGCCACGATCATCTTCGGCTTGTGTTCGCGCGCGAGCCGGTCGACCTCGTCGTAATCGATCTCGCCCGTGTCCGGATTCAGGCCATATTGAACGGCGTGATACAGCTTGCCCGAGAAATTGGGCTTGGCGCCATGCGTGAGATGGCCCCCGTGCGCCAAACTCATGCCGAGGATGGTATCGCCGGCCTCGCACAGCGCGAGGTACACCGCCGCGTTCGCCTGCGAACCGGAGTGAGGCTGCACATTGGCATAGTCCGCGCCAAACAGCTGTTTGGCGCGCTCGATCGCCAGCTGTTCGGCCTTGTCGACATATTCGCAGCCGCCGTAGTAGCGTTTCGCGGGATAACCTTCGGCATATTTGTTGGTCAGCACGGAACCCTGTGCCTCCAGGATGCGCGGGCTGGCGTAGTTTTCGGAGGCGATCAGCTCAATATGCTCTTCCTGACGACGCTCCTCTGCCTGGATGGCCGCGAACAGCTCGTTGTCGTAACCCTCGATCTGCATCTCTTTGCTGAACATCAGCCACCTCGTCCACATAAAACCAAAACGCAAACGGCCCCGATCGGGGCCGCTGACCGGGTATCCATACAACCCGGGGTTCGGCGAGTCTGCTGCAGTCGGCTGTCAGCGTCAAGCTGGCTGGCAGACGCCCTGCCCTCGCACGCCGCTGGCTACCCTGATCGGCGATCGCGGATCGCGTGCATCCATCTCTGCGTCTTTGAGACAAAAAACAAAGCGGCGCGTTTCCGCAGCCGCTCTTTTCGTGTGGGTTGGGGTGGACGATGGGGCTCGAACCCACGACCACTGGAATCACAATCCAGGGCTCTACCAACTGAGCTACGTCCACCATTGAAGTCGGCATCGATAGACGGGCCTCCGCAGGACCGACTTACCTGCTCTTGCGACCCGCGCCTCGCGGCGAATCTGGCGCCCCGAGGAGGACTCGAACCCCCGACCAATAGCTTAGAAGGCTACTGCTCTATCCAGCTGAGCTATCGGGGCCGAACCCAGTAACGAGCTAAATCTGGTCGGGGTAGAGAGATTCGAACTCCCGACATCCTGCTCCCAAAGCAGGCGCGCTACCAGACTGCGCTATACCCCGAGTTCCTCGACCGTTTCGCGAAGGCTGGATATTGTATGTGGCGGCACCGTGGCCGTCAATGAAACCGCGCTGTCTGCTATCATCGCGACCCTGACTCCGACCGGTAGGGCCATGCCAGGACGACCATGACTGCGCAAATCCTCGACGGCAAGGCGATTGCCGCTGACATTCGTGAACAGGTCCGGCGGCAGGTCGACGCCCGCGGGGCCGCAGGTCAGGACGCGCCAGGGCTGGTCGTCGTCCTGGTCGGCGAGAACCCGGCCTCGCAAGTCTACGTTCGCAACAAGCAAAGAGCGTGTCAACAGGTCGGGTTCAGGTCGGAACTACTGCAGCTGCCGGCGGACACCAGCCAGGCCCGACTGCTCGAACTGATCGAGCAGCTGAATGCCCGCGACGACGTCGACGGGATCCTGGTGCAGCTGCCGCTGCCTGCACAGATCGATGAAGACCTGATCACGGAGCACATTACGCCGACCAAGGATGTCGACGGCTTCCATCCTTGGAACATGGGTCGTTTGGTGCTGCGTCAGCCGCTGCTGCGGCCCTGTACGCCGAAGGGTGTGATGACCCTGCTGGCGCGCACCGGTATCGACCTGGTCGGCAAAGATGCGGTCATCGTCGGCCAATCCAATATCGTCGGTCGGCCGATGCTGCTCGAGCTGCTGATGGCACGCTGCACCGTCACGATTTGCCATAGTAAGACACAACATCTCGCCGACAAGGTGCGCGGCGCGGACATCGTGGTCGCCGCAGTCGGGGTGCCGCGCTTCGTCAAGGCGGACTGGGTGAAGCCGGGCGCTATCGTGATCGACGTTGGCATCAACCGCATGCCGGACGGCAGTCTATGCGGCGACGTGGACAGCGAGGCGGTAGCGGCGCGCGCCGGCTGGATCACCCCAGTGCCCGGTGGGGTCGGCCCGATGACTGTCGCGACCCTATTGCAAAACACCCTGCTCGCCGCCGACATGCACGACCGACGCAGTTGACCGGGCGCGCAGTCGAGTGCGGTCGAGTGCCAACCCGCTGACGGCACCGAGAGAGATCGCCGCTTCTGGGTTCTGCGCAGTCCTTTGAGCGGCTGCGTTTATCGAACACCCGTCGGCCTGTGTACAATCGCGACCTTCCAAGTTTCGCATCAGGCAAGAAGCTCCATCGCCATGGCCCAGTACATCTTCACAATGAATCGCGTCAGCAAGATCGTGCCGCCGAAGCGGCAGATCCTGCGCGACATCTCACTATCATTTTTCCCCGGTGCCAAGATTGGCGTCCTCGGGCTCAATGGTGCAGGCAAGTCGTCGCTGCTGCGCATCATGGCCGGCGTGGACACCGAGATCGACGGCGAGGCACGGCCGCAGCCGGGCATCAAGGTCGGCTTCCTGCCGCAGGAGCCGCAACTCGATCCTGCCAAGGACGTGCGCGGCAACGTCGAAGAGGCGCTGGGCCACATCACCGAGGCCATGGCCGAGCTCGACAAGGTCTACGCGGCCTACGCCGAGCCAGATGCAGATTTTGACGCGCTGGCCAAACGCCAGGCCGAACTCGAGAACATCCTGCAGGCGGCCGACGGTCACAATCTCGACCGGCAACTGGAGATCGCTGCCGATGCGCTCCGTCTGCCACCCTGGGATGCCGATGTCTCCAGACTTTCCGGCGGCGAACGGCGGCGCGTCGCGCTGTGCAAGCTGTTGTTGTCCAAGCCCGACATGCTGCTGCTCGACGAGCCGACGAACCATCTCGATGCCGAGTCCGTGGCCTGGCTGGAGCGCTTCCTGCACGACTACTCGGGTACCGTCGTTGCGGTTACCCACGATCGCTACTTCCTTGACAATGTCGCCGGATGGATCCTCGAACTCGACCGCGGCCACGGTATCCCCTGGGAGGGCAACTATTCCTCCTGGCTGGAACAGAAGGAGGCGCGCCTGGGGCAGGAACAGAAGCAGGAGCAGTCACGCATCAGGGCGATGAAAGAGGAACTCGACTGGGTTCGCCAAAACCCCAAGGGGCGACAGGCCAAGAGCAAGGCCCGCCTGGCGCGCTTCGAGGAACTGCAAAGCAGCGAATTCCAATCGCGCAACGAGACCAACGAGATCTATATCCCGCCAGGTGAGCGTCTCGGCGATCTGGTCATCGAGGCCCACGGTTTAAAAAAGGCTTACGGCGACCGACTCCTCTACGACGGTCTGACCTTCAATCTCCCGAAGGGCGGCATCGTCGGCATCATCGGCCCCAACGGCGCCGGCAAGACCACGCTGTTTCGTCATTCTGACCGGCCGGGAGCAACCCGATGGCGGAGAGCTGCGCATCGGTCAGACCGTGCAACTAGCCTATGTCGATCAGAGCCGCGATTCCCTGGACGGGAGCAAGACGGTCTGGCAGGAGATCTCTGAGGGCCAGGAGATCATTACCGTCGGCAGATTCGAGATGCCCTCGCGCGCCTATTGCTCGCGGTTCAACTTCCGCGGCTCCGATCAGCAGAAGAAGGTCGGCGACCTGTCTGGCGGCGAGCGCAACCGGGTGCATCTGGCCAAGCTGCTCAAATCCGGTGGCAACGTGCTGCTGCTCGACGAGCCGACCAACGATCTGGATGTGGAGACCCTGCGCGCCCTGGAAGAGGCATTGCTCGCCTTCCCGGGCTGCGTCGTCGTCATCTCGCACGACCGCTGGTTTCTCGACCGCATTGCGACGCACATCCTGGCGTTCGAAGGCGACTCAGAGGTCGTCTGGTACGAAGGCAACTTCGCCGACTACGAGGAGGACAAGAAACGTCGCCTCGGTGAAGACGCCATCAACCCACACCGCATCAAGTACCGGCGCATCGACGCCTGAGACGTGCGTCTGCGTTCTGCCGCTGAGCCAGCCGACCGTGCGCAGAGGCCCCGGTCACGGGCCATGCAGGTATAGTCGACACATGAATGAATCCGACCAGTTTTTCGTTCGCGCAAATCGGCTTCTAGATCGCTGGGAGGCGCTGCTCGAGGGTCGCGGCGTCGCACCCGACTGGGGACATGATGCCTTCCGCTGGCGCCACGATCAGCACGGCATGCGCCTAGTGGCGGTGCCCAATCCGCACCGCGTGACACTCGATGACCTGCTGTGTATGGATGCGCAAAAGGCCGAGGTCATGCGCAACACCGAACAGTTCGTGCGCGGGCGCCCGGCCAACAATGTCCTGTTGTGGGGCGCCCGCGGAACCGGCAAGTCGACCTTGATCAAGGCGGTGTTCAATGCCTTCGTCAACCGCGGGCTGCGACTGATTGAGGTGGAGAAGGAGCACCTGGTCGACCTGGTCGAGATTGTTGAGACGCTTGCGGGTCGACCGGAGCGCTTCCTGATCTACTGCGACGACCTCTCGTTCGAGGCCGATGACGCCGGCTACAAATCACTCAAGGCCGTGCTCGAGGGGTCGATCGCCGCACCGGCGGATAATGTGATGATCTATGCGAGTTCCAACCGCCGCCATCTCCTGCCTGAGTCCAAAGCGGATAACCAGGATGTTCATGTGATCGACGGCGAGATCCACCCCGGTGAGGCCATCGAAGAGAAGGTCTCTCTGTCGGAGCGATTTGGCCTCTGGTTATCGTTCTACCCGTTCAATCAGGCGCAATACCTTGAGATCGTCGAACACTGGCTGCAGCGACTCGACAGCGGAAGCTGCACCGACCAGGAGACCCGCGTCGCGGCCCTGCGCTGGGCACGCCAACGCGGCTCACGCAGCGGTCGCGTCGCCCGCCAGTTCGCCATCGATCAGGCGGGGCGCGTTGACTGAGCAACGGCTGCGCGTGCGGCGAGTGGCGTTCGGTGAGCCGCGCGATGTCGCCGCCTACCTGGACCTGCTCGACGCCTATGCGCGCGACCCGATGGGCGCTGGACACCCATTGCCCGAGGCCGTCCGGACGCGCCTCGCAACCGATCTCGCAGGCCTCCCCGGGGCACATTGTCTGCTCGCCGAAAGGGGTCCAGAGGCGGTCGGATTCGCGACCTGCTTCGTTGGCTATTCGACCTTCCAGGCACGTCCCTTGCTCAACATCCACGATATCGCCGTAGTGCCGCAATGGCGCGGTCGATCCGTGGGAAAGGCCTTGTTGGAGGCGATTGCGGAACTGGCTCGGGAGCTCGGCTGCTGTCGCATCACCCTAGAGGTCAGAGAGGACAACCCCCCCGCGCGCGCGGTCTACGAGCGAGCGGGGTTTAGCGCGGCACAATGCAGCCTGTTCATGGAAAAGAGGCTGTGAGGTCGCGGCGCTAAAACAAACGCCCCGCGATGCGGGGCGTTTCTCCATCCACCGTTAAACCTGTTCTCTAAACCGCAAGCTTCAGTGTGAGTTGAAGTATTAGGCCCGAAACGCAATCCAAAAAATTAGCGAGCATTGATAGGCTTGTCGGGCGAAAGTGAACGCGTGATCAATCCTGAGCGCCAGCGCAAGACAAGCAACAGCATCAGCACGCCGGCATAGAGTAAGGGCTGCAGCTGGTCGGCCTTGACCAGCCAGAAGTAGTGCAGCACACCCAAGACCGACACGGCATAAGCCAGGCGATGCAGACGCTGCCAGTTTCGTCCCAGCCGCCGCTTCATCACGCGCGTCGAGGTCACCGCCAGCGGAAGCATCAACAGCCAGGCGGCGAACCCGACGGCCACGTACGGGCGCTTGGCGATATCCGACACGATGTTCGCCCAGACCAGTTCCTGATCGAGCCAGGCCCAGGTGAGCAGATGCAGGCTGATGTAGAAGAACGCGAAAAGACCCAGCATGCGGCGGAAGCGCAGCAGTAGGTTCCAGCCAGTCAGGCGGCGCAGCGGCGTGACCGCGAGCATGATCAAAAGAAAGCGCAGACCCCACTGCCCAGTGACGTCGGTAACGCGCTCCACCGGGTTGGCGCCGAGATCGCCGGCGATCGCACCGCTGAGGAGCAGCGCAAAAGGTGCCAGGCAGGCGGTTGTCACCATCAGTTTGAGCGCGAAGTGCAACCAGCGGCCGGTGGCGGATGGCTTGCTCATCAGTAAAACTTCGCAAGATCCATTCCACGATAGAGACCAGAGACCTGTTCCGCGTAGCCATTGAACATCAGCGTGGGCTGCTTCTTCGCGAACAAGCCATCTCCGACCACCCTGTGCCGTGCCTGGCTCCAACGCGGGTGATCCACGTCTGGATTCACATTGGCATAAAAACCGTATTCCTGCGGTGCCAGCCGCCACCAAGAGGTCTCGGGGATCGTCTGCGTAAAGCTGATCCGCACAATCGACTTGATGCTCTTGAAACCATATTTCCACGGCACGACGAGACGCAGCGGCGCGCCATTCTGGTTCGGCAGGAGTTCACCGTATAGGCCTGTCGCGAGAATCGTGAGCGGGTGCATCGCCTCATCCATGCGCAGCCCCTCCCGATAGGGCCAATCGAGCACGGTGCGCGCCTGACCCGGCATCTGCTCCCTATCGACCAGCGTCTCGAACGCTACATATTTTGCGCGCGAGTTTGGCCTGAAACGCTGCAGCAGGTCGCGCAGAGGAAATCCGACCCAAGGCACGACCATCGCCCAGGCCTCTACGCAACGTAGACGATAGATGCGCTCTTCCTGCATGAACCCCGAAAGAATGTCCTCGATGCCGATCTCACCGGGCGCGTCACACTGGCCGTCGACCACCACCTGCCAGGGGCGCGTCTGCAGCGTGTGGGCATGCTCTGCCGGATCACGCTTGTCGGTACCGAATTCGTAGAAATTGTTGTATTTCGTGACGAAATCATAGGCGGTCGGCTGCAGATCATCGCCGTAGGCGGTGTCCATGACGCCGGGAATCGGCTTCCCCTTGCCTACGGGTTCCATTAGGGCCCCAGCCGGCCCGCTCGCCAGCACGCTGCCACCCAATGCTGCCACGGCCTTGAGGAACTCGCGCCGACGGGCATAGACCCCGGCCGGGGTGATCTCAGAGTGTCGGATGTCACTGGGTCTCTTAATCAACACGACAATCAGCCTCCATTTGTCTGCCGATAGGACCTGATGAACCCGCGGTTCATTTCACCCAGACTCGGGAGGTCCTGGACGGCCCTGCCGGTTGTACCACAGCACTGGCATGAGGGCGGCCAGGAAGGTCGCGGCCATGGACTCGTTTGCCGAACCGCCATAGGCCAGCACCGCGAACCCCGCAGCGCCGCCCAGCACGCTGCAGAGCAGCGCAGTACGAAAGAGACGACAGCGTTCGCATACTTTACCTGGCATGGGCTCGAGCATAGCCCGATTTCGGCCCGGCGCGGCTAACCTACAAATCTCACCGATTTCCTGCTGCGGGCGTCGATTCACTCGCCCTAACGGGGCGTACTCGCTACAGCCGGTTCGACGCAGTGTCAGCTACGCCTTCACCGTCTTTCACTGCGTGCGTCCCGCCATGGCGGCGTCTCCACACCCTCGCAACGAAAAACGGTGAGATTTGCAGGCTAAGCGAGAGACTTGAGATTCCCTGGCGCCCGTAATACAAGACGAAATATGTCTCACCTCGCATCCACCATTGCGCTGAATCCTTGGTTCGCATGATTCAAGACACCAGGGCCCGTTGCTATGGTCAGCGCATGCTGAGCCCGTTTCGCGGGGTCATGCACAGTATCGTCAATGATTCCGCCGATGCGGTGACCACCGATGGACGCGTCTGGACCTTGTATGTCCGCGGCGAGTGCCTGTACGAAGATCTGCCAGACCTCGACAATCGCCAGGTGACCATCCCGGACGTGAAGTACGGACAGTGGTCTGCGACGCGCGGCTTTCGGCGAGCCCCGATACGCCTTCCGACCTTTGATGCCAGGGTGCGTGAGGAGGGCGACAGACTGTTGCAGGCCGTGCAGCACCATGCCGACTCGCTCCCGTTCCCGCTGGCCGACCGCTTCGAACTCTGGCTGCTGCATGCAACGACCGGCCACCCGCTGGCGATGATCGCGTCCTGCTGCGATGCCGAGGAGTGCGAATTGCCGGCCTTGGTGCGCTGGACGCCAGGCCAGCTCTGCATGGCCGAGCTCGAGGAGGCCCGGCAACTCTCGCGCATCATCGGCGAGCTTGCCGGTAAACCGTCACACGCGCAGTGGTTCGAGCGCCATGCCGACGGCAGTGGCAGCCCGCGCAGCGGCACCTTTAGCGACCAACACGCGGTGCCGCAGGATGACCTCCCGGCCGCGTGCTTCGACCCCCTGTTTGTCGACCCGAGTGCACTCACGGCACCGCAGGTCCGCCTGCTCGAGGCCGTGCTTGCCTGGCAGTCGCCCGCGCTTTTGCAGCTACCCGATCTGACAGCTGCACAGCGCGCCGCATTCGAGACGGCGGCCTGCCGGCATGCCCTGCGGCTGGCCGAACAGTTGCCGCTGTACCCTTGCGTCCTCGATGGCGCCGCCATTACCGCCGCGTTGGTCGAGGCACGCCTGCGCCGCAGCAGCACCGCAGCCGCTGCATCCGGCGATGGAACCCGCCCGCTGTCTCCCTTCTATTTGGAGATCCCCGAGAGCTAGCCCGCTTATCTCACCGGGTTTCGTCGCGAGGGCGGCGGGATTCCGCTGTGACGGGGTGCACGCAGTGAAAGACGGCGCCGGCGTAGCTGACACTACGTCAAACCGGCCGTAACGAGTACGCCTCGTCACAGCGAGCATAGCGGTGACCGCAGCAAGAAGTTGGTGAGATATGCAGGCTAGAGACCCATGCCGGTGGTAAACAGCGTCGAGATCAGCTGCTCGACTGGCGCATTGTCGTCGGTCAGCAGCGGCACATCGGGCTGAGGCGAGGCCGGTTGCCAAACGCGCTCGGTCACCCGGACCCAGCGCCGCTGCGGGCGCGTGGCGGCATGCAGGCGCTGCCTGCCCGAGGCCATGGCAGTCTCCACATTGGCCGCGGTAATCACGTAGGTCACACGCGCCTCGGCCGCCGGCACCTCATCCAACCATACGTCCACATAATCGAAGACCGTCGCCAGCGTCTTCACCAGGGCCTGTGCCAGGCGACCGTTCGGGTAGGCATCGACCAGATTCATTACGTAGATGCCGTCATCGGCGAGGCGTTGCCGAAGCAAACGGGCGAATTCCTGGGTCACCAGGTGATACGGGACGGCGACGTCATGAAAGGCGTCACCGACGATGATATCGAACCGTTCGTCCCCCGGTAGCGCGCGCAATATCGCACGCGCATCGCCATGGATGACGCGCATGTCGCGGTCATCGAGAAACAGCTCGTCGCGCGCGGTCTGTGTGACCATGGGGTCCAGCTCGGCAACCGTGATCGCGACCGGCAGGTTGGCCAACCACAGCGCTCGCGGCTGCGTGAAGGCGCCGCCACCGATGAAAAAGGCGCGTAAGCCGCCTTTATCGTGATGGTGGCGACACATCAATTCCTGCATCAAGTGCACATAGGGCGCACTCAGGAAGGTGCCGTCGTTCTCGACGTTCGTGCCATGCAGCAGATGGTCCAGCACTAGGCTGCGCGCCTGGCCCAGCACCGGGTCGACGCCCTCGCCCACGGTGCGGATGCAGAAATAGCTGCTCTCCCGGTCACACGGCGAGGCCAACGCCGGATTGAAGAAGGTGCCAAGGCCAAGCACTGCCGCACCCAGCAGGGCGATAATCGTCACGACGGTCCGCCGCCGGTTGACCAGCGGCCGGATGAACAACAGACCACTGAGCAACAACATCAGGCCACAGGCCAAGACCACATTCCGCGATCCCATGGCCGGTATCAGCCACCAGGCGGCAGCAAAGGTGCCGAGGATGCTGCCGGTGGCACCCAGCGCATGCATCATGCCGACGATGTGTCCGGTACGGGAACTCTGTGCGAGCGCCAGGGTGGTCAGCAGCGGGGTCACGATGCCGATCAGGATCGCCGGCAGCAGAAACAAGGCGAGCACCAGAATCAGGCTGGTGCTGAGGATGGACAGCGCATAGCCGTCCAGGCCGCGCGCCGTGGCCAGCAGCAGCCACGGGATCAGCAGTGCCGACAATCCCGCCGCGATTAATACGCCGCCGGCCGCTTCGGCCGTCGCCTGCCGGTCGGCCCAGGCACCGCCCAGTGCATTGCCGATCGACAGACCCGCCAGCACGACGCCGATCACCGCCGACCAGGTGTAGAGTGAGACACCCACATAGGGCGCAATCAGGCGCGCGGCGACGATCTCGAGTACCAAGAGCAAGGCCGAGCTCAGGAACACGATAACGGCATACAGGGTGATTTTGCGCTGTTTGTGGTCCACTGTGTCTTGATCCAGCGCCGGCTGCAGTCGTGTTCCACTGGATGGCGCACCAGCTGGCGCCGTCAGTAGTGCGGTGGCGGCGGCTCCTCGGCTGTCGCGTCACCGAGTGGTGAGGGTTGCAGCGCAAGCAGCATCTGCCTGACCTGCGCCAGATCGGCGCGCAATTGTGCGATCAGCCCGTCCTGCTGCGCCACGGCGCGGTTCAGGGTCTCTATCGCCAACTCCTGGTGGGTCAAACGGATTTGCAGATCCTCCATTTGCTGCTCCGTCATCCCAGCCACCGCCGCGCATTCCGGAACAGGCGGCGCCAGGGCGCATCCTCCAACCAGTCATCCGGATGCCAGGAGTTCTGCACCGCGCGCACAACGCGTTCCGGATGCGGCATCATGATGGTAACCCGACCGTCAGCGCTGCTCAGGCCCGCGATTCCCTGCGGAGAACCGTTTGGATTGGCCGGATACCGCTCGGCCACTTCACCGCTGTTCTCGATGAAACGCAGTGCCACCTGCGGCGCGACCGAAATCAATTGTTGCGCGCTGGCGAATTCAGCTCGTCCCTCACCGTGGGCAACGGCGATCGGCAGGCGCGAGCCGACCATGCCGTCGAGCAGGACCGAAGGGGTCCGCTGCACCTCGACCATGACGAAGCGCGCCTCGAACTGCTCCGAGCGATTGCGCACGAAGTGGGGCCAGTGTTCGGCACCGGGGATCAGCGCCTTCAGGTTCGACAGCATCTGACAACCATTGCACACGCCCAGGCTGAAGGTATCCGGACGTTCGAAGAAGGCTCCGAACTGGTCCCGCGCACGATCGTTGAACAAGATCGACTTGGCCCAACCCTCGCCCGCGCCCAGGACATCGCCGTAGCTAAACCCCCCGCAGGCCGCCATGCCCTGGAAATCGCGCAGGTCAATGCGGCCCGCGAGGATGTCGGACATGTGGACGTCGACGCATTCGAAGCCCGACTTGTTGAACGCGGCCGCCATCTCGAGTTGGCCATTGACGCCCTGCTCCCGCAGAATGGCGACACGCGGTCGTCGACGCTCGACAAAGGGCGCGGCCACATCGTCATTGTGGTCGAAGGTAAGCTGCACCGACAGGCCGGGATCGACCTCCGCAATGCGTGCGAACTCCTCCGCCGCGCACCGCGGGTCGTCACGCAACGCCTGCAGGTGCCGGGTGGTCTCCGACCAGGCCTGCTGCAGCGACGCCCGGCTGCCTTCGAATATCATCCGTCCCGCATGCCGCACACGGATCGCGTCGCTGTCGGTCACCGTGCCGATCAGCTGGCAGCAGGCGCCCAGTCCCGCATGCTCGAGGGCGTTCAGTACGTCGTCACTGTCACTGTGACGGACCTGAAGCACCGCCCCCAGCTCTTCGTTAAACAGCACCTCCAGGTCCTGCTGGGCGAGCCCGGACAGGTCGATCTCCAAACCGCAGCGGCCCGCGAAGGCCATTTCGCACAGGGTCGTGAACAGGCCGCCGTCAGATCGGTCGTGATAGGCCAGCACAAGGCGATCGCGATTCAGCTCCTGGATCGTATGAAAAAATGCCTTGAGCAGCGCCGAATCATCGACGTTCGGGGCCCCATCGCCGGTCTGCCGATACACCTGCGCAAGCGCCGAGCCGCCGAGGCGGTTTCGCCCTTGGCCGAGATCGATCAGCACCAGATCGGTGTCACCGAGGTCCGTGCGCAACTGCGGGGTGAGGGTCTGCCGCACGTCGCCGACCGGGGCGAACGCAGAGATGATCAGCGACAAGGGTGCCGTCATCTCTCGCATCGCGCCGTCATGCTGCCACACCGTCTTCATCGACATCGAATCCTTGCCGACCGGGATCGCAATACCGAGCGCCGGACACAGGTCCATACCCACTGCCTGCACGGCATCGAACAGCCGCGCGTCCTCGCCCGGATGACCAGCCGCCGCCATCCAATTGGCCGACAGCTTCACATCCCCCAGCCGGCCTATCGCGGCCGCGGCCAGATTCGTCAGACCCTCGCCGATCGCCATGCGCGCCGACGCGGCGGCATCGAGCAGGGCCAGCGGGGTGCGTTCTCCCAGACTCATCGCCTCGCCGCGGTAGCCATCGAAGTCCGCCGCTGTGACGGCAACATCCGCTACCGGCACCTGCCAGGGACCGACCATCTGATCGCGCGCGACCATACCGGTGACGCTGCGGTCACCGATGGAGATCAGGAATGTCTTGTTGGCAACACTGGGCAGCCGCAGCACGCGCTCGGCCGCCTCGGCAACACTGACGTCATTGAGCGCCAGTGGTCGCAACAGCGGCCTCTCTCGGCGTACATTGCGTTGCATACGCGGTGGCTTGCCGAACAGCAAAGACATCGGCATATCGATCGGCCTGGCGTTGAAATGGCTATCGCCCAGCACCAGCCGCTGCTCTGCGCTCGTCTCACCGACGATCGCATAGGGACAGCGCTCGCGCACGCAGATCGCCTCGAACTCGGCCAAGCGCTCGCCCGCAATGGCCAGCACATAGCGTTCCTGCGCCTCGTTACACCAGATCTCCATCGGCGACATGCCGGGGTCGTCGTTCGGTACAGCACGGAGTTCGAAGTTGCCGCCGCGCGCCGCATCGTGCACCAGTTCAGGCAGCGCATTGGACAGTCCGCCGGCACCGACATCGTGGATGAACAGGATCGGGTTGACGTCGCCGCGCTGCCAGCAGCGATCGATCACCTCCTGACAGCGCCGCTCCATCTCAGGGTTGGCGCGCTGCACAGAGGCGAAGTCCAGGTCTTCCGCCGAGGTGCCGGAGGCCATTGATGAGGCCGCCCCGCCGCCGAGACCGATCAACATCGCCGGTCCGCCCAGCACAATCAGAGGCGTGCCAGCAGGGAAGGCGTCCTTTTCGATATCTCGATAACGGATGTTGCCCACCCCACCGGCGAGCATGATCGGTTTGTGATAGCCGCGCAGCTCGTCCGCTGCGGTGCCGGGTACCCGCTCCTCGAAGGTGCGAAAATACCCAAGAAGATTGGGGCGGCCAAATTCGTTGTTGAATGCAGCCGCGCCTATCGGTCCCTCGAGCATAATGTCGAGTGCGCTGACGATCCGGCTCGGTCTGCCGAAATCGGCCTCCCAGGGCTGCTGCGCCCCTGGAATGCGCAGATTGGACACCGAGAAACCGCACAGCCCCGCCTTGGGCTTGGCACCTTTACCGGTCGCCCCCTCGTCGCGGATCTCGCCGCCGGCGCCGGTTGCGGCCCCCGGGTCTGGCGAGATTGCCGTCGGATGGTTGTGCGTCTCCACCTTCATGAGGATATGGATTTCCTCATCATGTCGCCCATAAACCGCGCTCTCGGGATCTGGATAGAGTCGGTAGCCCTCGCTGCCGCGGATCACCGCCGCATTGTCCCGGTATGCCGACAGCACATTATCCGGCGCCTGCTCAGTGGTGTTGCAGATCATGCCGAACAGCGAGTGGGCCTGCGCCTTGCCATCGATCGTCCAGCTGGCGTTGAAGATCTTGTGTCGACAGTGTTCCGAGTTGGCCTGCGCGAACATCATGAGTTCGACGTCACTCGGGTTGCGGCCAAGCGCGGCGAAACTCTCGACCAGGTAATCGACCTCGTCGTCCGACAGCGCCAGACCGAGATCCGCGTCCGCGGCGAGCAGGGCCTCGCGCCCACCGCGCAAGATGTCGACGGCGACGAAGGGACGAGGCTCTGCCTGTTCGAAAAGCCTTGTCGCCTCATCCAGGCCCGCGAGCACCACTTGGGTCATGCGATCGTGCAAGCGCGTCGCCAAGGCAGCGTCAGCGCCCGGCACCCGCGTGTCGCCTTCGACCCAATAGGCGATGCCGCGCTCGATGCGCCGAATGCGTTGCAGACCGCAGTTGTGCGCAATGTCGCTTGCCTTGCTGGACCAGGGTGAAATGGTACCGGGACGTGGGACCACCAGGAACAGCTGGCCTGCCTCGGAGGCGTCACCCTGTTTCGGTCCATAGGTCAGGAGGCGTCCCAGCAGCGCCGCTTCCGATTCACTCAGCGGGCCGTCGAGGTCGATGAAGTGGACAAAGCGCGTACTGAGTCGAACGTCGGTGCCGGCAATGTCGGCCAGCTGCGCCCGAAGCTTGTGCAGGCGGAATTCGGAGAGGGCGGGCGCGCCGCGCATTGTGAGCATGAAGACCCCACGGAATGATGCCGGACGGGAAGCGCCGCATGATACTGCAGCCGGCGCGCGGCGTCAGGCCGTGATCGGAAACCAGTCGCTGGCCTGGTCCTGCAACAGCAGGCTCAGGCAGTCGTGCACCCCTTCCCAGACGGCACCCAGCGCGGCCAGCACTAGTTCCGGCGAGTTGTTTTTCTCGCTCAGATGCGCCCCTACCAGGTGGCGCAGGCGTCGATGGTCGATGCGGCGCAGAAAATCGGCCGCCTGCGCATTGTTCAGATGCCCGTATTGACCGCCGACCCGGGCCTGGAGGCTCGGCGGATAGGGTCCACTGGCCAGCATGTGGGCATCGTGGTTGCACTCGAGCAACAGCGCATCGACGCCGTCAAATGCCTCGACCACCCGCGGTGTAATACTGCCGATATCGGTCAGCAGTCCGAGACGCGTGCCGGCGTGCTCAAACACGAATTGCGTTGGCTCACGCGCGTCATGCGGCACCGGCACCGGGGTGATCCGCAATCCCCCGATGGTCAGGTCGCCGCCGTGGCTGGAGAACAATTGCAGATCGGGGAGACGGCCAAAATCGGCGGCATGTCCGGTGCCGTGAGTCATCCACACCGGGAGATCGAGTCGGCGCGCCACGGCGCCGACCCCGCGCATGTGGTCACCGTGCTCGTGAGTCACCAGGATCGCCGACAGGCCAGTGGGGTCGAGACCGAGATGATCGCAGCGGCCCAGGAATTCGCGCGCGGCAAAACCACAGTCAACCAGCACCCGGGTCTCACCCGCCTCAATGACGGTCGCATTGCCGCGGCTGCCGCTACCCAGGGAGGCAAAGCGGAAGGACATCGGCGCTCAAGCGACCCGGGCGGGCGTCGCCGGCGCGGGCAGCACGCGCCCGAACCGCCGCAGGGCGGCTGCGGTCGAATCGCGGCCAGAATTCCGCAGATACATCTGCAGGCCCGTCAGCGAATCTGCTCGTGCAACAAGGTCAGGATACGTTTTGAGGTCGGCGAGCTTTCCACCTCGCCCTGCTCGTTGGCTACCACGGCCACCGTCTGCCCAGCCGGATTGGTGCTGACCTTGATTTGATAACGATTCACCGTGTCCACTTCGTCATCCGCCCAAAACGCCAGGCTCGACAACCAACCCTTGTCTGCATCTTGCTTGCTGGGGTCGTTGTACCGGACATAGTAGACGCCTGCCGAACGGTCGCGGTCCTCGACCGCGAAGCCGACCCGGTCGAGCGACAGGCCAATCAGGCGCCAGGAGCGATCGAAGGACTCGTCGATGATCAGCTGGGTGCCGTCGCTGGTGTTGAGCAGCTGCGAGCGGTCCTGTTTCCGTCCGCCGTCGGCCGCCAGTTGTGCCCTGGCCCTTTCGTCGGCGGCACCCAGGTAGACCATAAGTCGCCGCAGCATTTCATACTCAAGCTCGGGGTCCCGCTCTCGGGTGGTCCACACGGTTCGCTCGACTTCGCCTTCACTTGTGGAGACAACCTCCTCCTCCATCCCGAAGTGGGTGAGAAAGATCTCCGTTTGGTCGTTTGCAGTTCGCTCCAGGCGGACGCGATACTGGTCTCGCAGTCCGGTTTCATAGAACCCTTCGAGGGCCTTGCGGATGGTATTGGTTATGAAATCCCGGCTGATGTTGGCGCGGTTCTCCAGCCAGGAGGTGCGCATTATGCCAACCGTGGGATCCTGCTCTAGCAGCAGGATGCCGTTCTCCTGCCAGTAGTCGAGGATCCGTGGCCAGACATCCTCGACCGGTGCGTTGACTAGCAGCCAGCGCTCGTCCCCGTCTCGCTCTACCTTGATGTCACGCATTTCGGGCAGCACGCTGCCGCCAGCGGCCGTGCGGCTCGCGCTGGCATCGACACCACGCAGGCGCCGATCGGTGAGGTATTCCGAGTAGCTGGTGGATGCACCACCGAAGTTATCGGGCACGCTCATGCGGTCGTTGATGCGATCGGAGGTCAGATCGGGCGGCAACTCAAGATTGCGCTCTGCTTCTTTCTCGCGTTTGTACTCCACCGCCTTGTCGGGCAGAACCTCGTTGACGCTGCTGCATGCTGCCAGGCCGATCGCGAGCAATGTAAGGAGCAGATTACGCGACAACTTTTTCATCATAAGTATTGATTTCCCGCGACGCCACACCAGGCAGCGCGCTTCTGACGAACTCACAGTATGCCCGCCCGCTGCATCGCGGTGCGCAATGGATCATGCATCGAATCTGAGAACCAGGTAAGGGGCAGACGGATACCGCGCTCGATCATACCCATTTCGGCGAGGGCCCATTTGACCGGTATCGGGTTGGACTCGAGAAACAGTTTTTCGTGCAATCCGGCCAGGTCTGCGTCGAGTGAGGCGGCCGTTTCCCTTTCGCCCGCCAGGGCCGCCGCACACATCGCATGCATGGCCGCTGGCGCCACATTCGCCGTGACCGAGATATCGCCATTGGCGCCGCGCAGTAGAGCCTCGCGCGCGCTGGCGTCATCGCCGCTGTAAATAGCAAACTCCGGCGTCGTGAGACTGCGCAGGCGGGCAATTCGATCGAGTTCCCCGGTGGCCTCCTTGACACCGACGATATTTGGGATCTCGGCGATCCGCGCCACCGTCTCCGGCAGCATATCCACTGCGGTACGCCCCGGCACGTTGTAGAGGATCTGCGCAATATCCACGGCCTCGGCAACGGCCCTGTGATGCTGGTAGAGCCCTTCCTGGGTTGGTTTGTTGTAGTACGGCGTCACCAGCAGACAGGCGTCCGCCCCCGATTGCTGCGCACAGCGGGTAAGCGCAATGGCCTCACTGGTCGAATTGGCCCCTGTGCCGGCAATCACGGGGATGCGCCCGGCGGCCTGCTCCACGACCAGCGCAATGGCATCACAGTGCTCTTTCTCGTCCAGCGTCGCGGATTCGCCGGTAGTACCCACCGCGACGATGGCGTCGGTCCCCTGCGCCACGTGCCAGTCGATCAGACGGCGGAACGCGTTTTCATCGACCCGACCATCGGGGTGCATTGGGGTGACGATGGCGACCAGACTACCCTGGATCATCCGTTAAGGCTCCGCTGAAGATCAACCGTCGAATTGTATCCCGGGCGCTTTTCGGCTGCCAATGTGCATTGCGGCCACCGGCGCTGGGAGCGTACCCTCTTGTTGCGGTTTCGATGCCCCTATTAACACGGTCAGCTTGAGGTAAATCGTCGCTCCAATTAGAAACCAGGCTCTAAAGCTAAGAGTAGCGAGGCTGCGATGGACGATTCCGGCGACAAGGTGCGCGAGATCCGAATTAATCCGATTATCCCTACCGAGTCGGTGCTAGTGGCGACCGCGCGCGGCATGCGGCCCAAAAAGGCCGAGGAGCAGGTCGAGCGCGATCTGCGCGACCACGTCGAGAGCTGCCCATTCTGCCGCGGCAACGAGGACCGTACACCACCGGAGATCAAGGCCTTTCCACCCGGTGCGGAATGGGACATTCGCATCGTCCCCAATCTCTACCCGGTGCTGGGTGACGAACGTAGTCAATCCAATATTGCCTTCGGCCTGCAACAGGTGATCGACGGCTACGGTCGCCACGAAGTGGTGATCGACAATCCGAATCACGGCATCGCCCTGCACGAGATGACAGAGGCTCATCTGAGCAGCCTTTTCTCCGTTTACCGGCAACGTATGGAGGAACTGTATCGCTCGGACCCACGCCTGAAGTATGTGCTGATTTTCAAGAACTTCGGCGCAGCGGCGGGCGCCAGCATCGCGCATACACACAGCCAGGTCATTGCCACGCCGGTGGTCCCGGAAAACGTGCAGAATGAGGTTGCGCACAGCCGCGACTACTATCGCAAGTACAACCACTGCGTTTTTTGCTCCCTGATCGACGAAGCCCTGACCTATGAAGCGACCATCTACGATCGGGAATCGGGTGAAATCCGACGCAAAATCAATGTCGGCCAGTATGTCATCGAGCGCGGCCGGCATTTCGTTGCAATAAAACCCTTTGCGAGCCGCTTCGAATGGGAAATCCATATCCTGCCGTTGCAGCATCAGGCCGATTTCCTCAAGGCCTCGGCGCAAGATCTGGATGACTTTGCACGCGTCCTGCGGCGCACCATGGCCCGGCTAGACAAGGTAGTCGGCGGCGTGCAGTACAACTTTTTTCTGCACTCGGTCCCACACGGCAGTGAGTTTGACAACTGCCAGGACAGTTACCATTGGCACCTGGAGATCTGCCCACGCACCAGCATCCCGACCGGCTTTGAACTGGGGTCGGGCCTGTTCGTCAGCACAGTGAGCCCCGAACTGGCGGCCGAAGCGCTGCGTAATGCGGTGATCGAGGACAACTGATGCCGCCAGCTGGCCGGCCGCTGATGGCGACAATCGAGACAAGGCGCAGACGCGGCAGTACACTCGCCGTATGATCCGATCTCCAACTGTGACCTGTCCGCCATGCCCACGAAAAATAGCCATCTCGTGATTTCCGCCTTGGGCAAGGATCGCCCCGGGATCGTCAATCAACTGTCGAAGGCGATCTACGAACTCGACTGCAACGTCTCAGACAGTCGAATGACGGTCCTCGGTGGAGAATTCGCCATCCTGCTGATGATTGAGGGGCCGTGGAACCTGCTCGCCAAGCTCGAAGACCAGGTGCCCGAGCTGCAGGACAGACTGCATCTCACAATCACTACCCGCCGGACGGAAGAACGAGCCGGCAATGCCAATCTCTTGCCTTATGGGGTGGACGTGGTCTCTCTGGACCATCCGGGGATCGTATATAGCCTGGCGAGCTTCTTCTCGGACAAGAACATCAACATCGAAGACATGACCACCAGCTCCTATGCGGCCGCACACACCGGCACGCCGATGTTCTCGGTTCGAATGAGTATCGGCATCCCGGCAGACATCCACATCGCTGCGCTGCGCGACGAATTCATGGATTTTTGCGATAGCATGAACATCGACGCCGTGCTCGAACCCATCAAAGGCTGAATCCAACCTCACCCTGCCGCTAGGCCGCGCCTCAGGAGGCATCGTAACCATGGCAAACCTCGCCATCGGCAAGAGAGTACCGGACATCGCACTGCAGTTGACCGGGGGTCGCAGCGCCAGGCTGTCCGATTTCGGCGGCAGACCGCTGGTCCTGTACTTTTATCCCAAGGCCAGCACCCCGGGCTGCACCCAGGAGGGGCTGGATTTCACCGCCGCGATCGCCAAGTTCAGGCGCCAGTCCTGCGCGATACTGGGTGCATCGCGTGATAGCCTGAAGGCGCAGGAGAGCTTCAAGGCCAAGCAGGGGCTCCCTTTCGATCTAGTGTCCGACAAGGACGAGGCATTGAGCAGCGCATTTGACGTAATTAAACAAAAGAACATGTACGGCAAACAGGTGCGGGGCATCGAGCGGAGCACCTTTCTGATCGATGCGGACGGTACGCTGCGTGAGCAGTGGCGCGGCGTTAAGGTAAAGGGGCATGTCGAAGAGGTACTCGACGCCGTGAAATCCCTGAAAAAATAATCCCCGCTGGCAGATCAACAGAAGACCATGGGCATCAAATCCCGCGCAGACAAAAAGCTGTTCATTCTCGATACCAATGTGCTGATGCACGATCCGACCTCGATGTTCCGCTTCGCCGAGCACGATATCTTCATGCCCATGGTTGTCCTTGAGGAGCTTGACCGGGCAAAGAAGGGCACCTCTGAGGTCGCGCGCAACGTGCGTCAGGTCAGCCGCTTCCTCGACGAATTAATGACGTCCGCCTCCAAGCAGGATATCGATTCAGGGCTCCCCCTGCCGTGCACTAGCCTGCTGCGCGGCTCTGGAGACGGGGACGACGACTGCGGCCATTTATTCTTTCAGACCCAACTGCAACCCAAGCAGCTGCCATCGACCCTGCCCGGGAACATCCCCGACAACAACATTCTAGGCACCGTGCTGGCCCTGGCGGAAATGGCGCCCCAGCGCGATGTAACCCTGGTCTCCAAAGACATCAATCTGCGCATCAAGGCCGCAGTGATTGGCATCCACACCGAGGACTATCACAACGACCAAGTGCTCGATGATGTCAACCTGCTTTACAGCGGGGAGTCTGAGCTGCCGGCCGATTTCTGGGAGACCCACAGCAAGGACATCGACTCTTGGCAAGAAGAAGGCCACACCTACTATCGCGTCAAGGGCCCTGAAACACCGAATTGGTATATCAATCAGTGTCTCTACATTGAGGGCGAAAAACCCTTCGAGGCGATTGTGCGCGAGAAAGACGGCGAAGACGCGCTTATTGAGATCGTCGACGACTTTCGATCCGTCAAGCAGGCCGTCTGGGGGATTAGCGCACGCAACCGTGAGCAGAACTTTGCGCTCAACCTGCTGATGGACCCAGATATTGATTTCGTCTCCCTACTCGGTACCGCCGGAACCGGCAAGACACTGTTGGCGCTGGCGGCCGGTCTTACTCAGGTACTGGATCAGAATCGTTTCCGCGAGATCGTCATGACCCGCGTCACCGTACCGGTCGGCGAGGACATCGGGTTTCTTCCTGGCACGGAAGAAGAAAAAATGACCCCGTGGATGGGCGCCCTGATGGACAATCTCGAGGTGCTTACACAGACTGAGGGCGGCGAATGGGGCCGCGCTGCGACCGATGACCTGCTGCGTTCGCGAATTCGCATCCACTCGCTCAATTTCATGCGCGGCCGTACCTTCCTGAACAAGTACATCATCCTCGACGAGGCACAGAACCTGACGCCAAAGCAGATGAAGACCCTGATAACGCGGGCCGGACCGGGCACCAAGATCGTCTGCCTCGGGAATGTCGCACAAATCGATACCCCCTATCTGACTGAGACGACTTCTGGCCTAACCTATGTCGTCGACCGATTCAAGCACTGGCCTCACGGTGGCCATATCACCCTAAAGCGCGGCGAGCGTTCTCGCCTGGCCGAATTCGCGTCAGACGCGCTCTGATGGACGGTTAACCCGCTTATCTCACCGTTTTCCGTCGCGAGCGATTCGAGACGCCGCTGTGGCGTGGCGCACGCAGCGGAGGCCGGTGAAGGCGTGGCCGACACTACGTCGAGCCGGCCGCAACGAGTACGCACCGTCACAGCGAGCGTATCGGGCCGCGCAGTAAATAGTCGGTGAGATAAGCGGGTTAATCTGTCAGCCGTGCGCGCCCGCCGCGGAATAGCTCGCCAGATGCTCCAGCAATAGCGCCTCGGCGCTTCGAAAGGCGGCATCCACTGCCTCCAAACTGAGTTGCGCCTCTTCCAGCTCGCCGTCGCGGGCGAGACGCTCGGTGTCACGGGCCAGCTGCGAAAGCTGGTTGGCGCCAACGTTCGCGCTGCTCGATTTGAGCGAATGAACCGACAGGAGCAGTGCCTTCTGGTCCCCGCTTGCGACTGCGGAATGGGCATCTGCAATCAACCGGGGTGTCGAATCAAGATAGGTCTGCAGGAGTCTGAGATAGTCATCCCCCATGATCTCCCGGAGCTCCGCCAGCACAAGCTCATCGAGCACAGATGCGCTGCCTTGGGATTTCCGCGCCTCGGGCGGTATGTCCGGTTCCGCGCTGCGCGGTGACTGGGCGCTGGCCAACCATCGCGATATACAGCTGCGAAGTTGCGCAATACTGACCGGCTTTGCCAGATAGTCGTCCATCCCCGCCACGATGCATCTTTCCCGATCACCCGCCATGGCGTTGGCGGTCATCGCCACAATCGGGCTCGGCACCCTATCCTGCTCGGTCTCGAGCTGCCGAATTCGCCGTGTTGCCTCGTAACCGTCCATGACCGGCATCTGGCAATCCATGAAGATCACGTTGAAACGCTGTGCTTCGCATTTCAGCAACGCCTCGTTGCCATCGGTCGCGGTCTCGCAAAGGAGGCCGAGCTTAGACAACGCCCGCTGCATCACGCCCAGGTTCACCGGGTTATCCTCAACCAGCAGCACCTGCCCGGAGAACTCGCCAATCCGCGCGGCGGCAGGTCCCAGCGCGATGGACGCATCGGCGGCCGAGACATTGAGATCTTCGTAAATCTCGCCGGGTGTGAGCTCGGGTTTGCCAAATGGACGGCCCTCGACGTCGAACAAGCGATACAGGACGCGCCGCAGGGGCTCGGTGCGCAACGCACCGCGCATGACCAAAACGCCAAATTCGCGGTTGATCTTGCGCACCAGATTGTCCGAGCGCGACGCGACGACGATGCGGATGTTCTTCAGGGTCTCGTCCTGGCGCATCTCTGCCAACATTTCCGTCAAGTGGGGTTCGATGCCGCCAGCATCGATCAGCGCCAGCTCATAGGCCCAGCTGTCACCCAGTTGTGCCATCGCGCGCATTTTTGACAGGGCGTCCGCCGGGTCGGCTGCGGCCTCTTCAATCACGCGCCAGGTGTGCAGATCTCTCGACACCCGCAGGGCCAGCTCGGCGTCTGGAATCAGCGTCAAGACACGCACGCCCTTCAGATCCCTGCGGGCCGAAGGCACCTCCAGTATCGACTTGCGCATCGGCACCAGGAACCAGAATGTCGAACCCTGTTCCAGGGTCGAGCGCACGCCAATCTTGCCCCCCATGAGTTCCACCAGGCGCTTGCAGATCGCAAGGCCCAGTCCGGTCCCGCCGTGTTTGCGCGTGGTCGATGCGTCTGCCTGAGTGAACGATTGGAACAGGCGATCCGCAGTTTCCGGCGACATGCCGATGCCGGTATCGGCCACCGCAAACAGCAGCTCCACCTCTTTCTCGCTGCTCTGGCCACTTGAGACCTCCACGCGGATACCACCTTGCTCAGTGAACTTGATGGCGTTACTGACGAGATTGATGAGGATTTGGCGTAGGCGAATGGGATCACCACGCACTACCTGCGGTACATTGTCAGCGACCCTGGCGCTTAGCTGCAGCTTGCGGTTCTGCGCACTGCCGCTCATCAATGCGGTCACCGAGTCGACCAGATCCCGCACCTCGATCTCGATGGTCTCGAGTTGCAGCTTGCCGGATTCGACCTTGGCGAAATCCAGGACGTCGTTGATGATCCGCAACAGGTGGCGAGACGAACCCTGCGCCGTTCGAACCAGTTTCATTTGGTCGGCATTCAGTGGCGTATCGCACAGCATCTCGAGGATCGGCAGGATACCGTTCAACGGAGTCCGGATTTCATGACTCATCGTGGCCAGAAACTCTGTCTTGGTCCGGTCAGCATCTTCAGCGAGGTTTAGGATCTCTGCCAATTCGGCCTCGAGCGTCTTGCGCTGCTGATCGGCCATGCTCAGCGACGACTGCGCTTGCTCGAAGCGCTTTTGCAGTTCCCCAGACTCGAACTTCATGAAGTGCAGTTCACCCTGCACGATCGCGGAACGCCTCGCGTAGAGGGCCGCCACCACCGCAAGCGTGGCGAGCGAGAACCACAATCCCAGCGGCAGCAGCAACTCCCGCGAACCAAACTCCGCGAGAAATCCGACACCAAGCGTGAACAGCAGCTGCGCAAGCAGCTGCAGGCCGAGTCCGAGCGGCCAAGACAGCGACGGCACCAGTGCGAGCGCCATGGCCGGCCAGGTGATCATCAGCAGCACTACAGGCGAGGGCTGCATACCCTCGCCAACGGCCGAAGCAAATGCCCAGGCCGTTCCATTCAGGACCATCACTGCAACCAGCACTAGCCGCCAGCGGGTCAGGTGCTTACGACTCAGCAGCTGCCTGGCGAGCCATGAGCCGCCGAAAGCTGCCAACATCGCAGACGCCGACGCCCAGCCGAGCCAGACGCTATCCAGCCCGGTAGCCTCGGTACCGAGCCAGGCAACAATCGCGGCCAGGATCAACAGCGCACCACCGCTGAGCCCGGCCAGCCATGCACTGTGTTTGAGGCTCTCGACTCCCATCAGTCCCTGCAGAGCATGGGTACCGTCGGCAACCTGCAGCCCGCTCAACGTATTATTTAGATCCAATGGGAGCACCGGGTGCGAGGCCTCCTGTCCGGGAAAATCGCGAAAATGAAAGACAAAAGCCATCGCCACAACGGTTCCGTTCGCGCCATTGTGGCAGACTACTGATAGATAGCATATTGTTGCGCTGAGGTTCAGGCCGCTGCCCCGAAATCCAGCGGCGACCGCACCTGATCCGCAACCGAGGGAGAGCTGTACCCAATGGCGCCACCGCCGGAAGACAAGGACACTGGCCAAGTCTTGGATAAAGAGGCGTTTGTCCGCCAATTGCCCAAGCGAATTGCCGCGGTGGAGGACATTTGGTCGCGGCTCGAATCGGGAGCCTGGGACAGCGCTCAGCTGGATGCACTGTACGAACGGGTGCGGGAGATCTCGGAACGTAGCAAGGCCTTCGCGCTGTTCCAGCTCAACGAGAGCGTATTTTCACTCGAGGTTTATCTGAGCTCCTTCGTCGGCTCCGACATCAAACCGGAAGTGAATCAGACCAACACCATTTCGGGTCTGATACGCGCGCTGAAGACCGCGGCCCAGTTGGCCGCCGACAATCAGGAGGCTGATCCGCTACCGGCCGGTGAGATCAGCGTTTTCATCGTCGGTGACAAGCACGGACTCACCGCAGAAGTCGCCGACGCGCTGCGCAACCTCGATTGCGATGTCAGGTATTTCAGCGATCCCGAATCTGTGCTGCTAAATCTGCAAACTGATCCGCCAAAGGCCATCGTCGCAGATACGTCGCTGCTGCCGCAAATGCCGCCATTGTCGGCAGAACTGGTGCGGCTGCGCAGCCACGTTTCGATCAGTATCCCGCTGATTTTTGTGAGCAACTCGACGGCGCTGCAGTTGCGGGTAGACGCAATCCGCGCGGGCGGCGACGGCTTCTTCGTGGCGCCGCTGGATGCCGAACAAGTTGCCGAACAGATCCGCGACATTGCCCAACCCGGCATGCAGCAGACATTTCGCGTCGTTGTAGTCGAAGACGATCCAACGCAGGCTGATTTTGCCGCTTCGATATTGAGGAAGGCCGGCATCGAGGTTGTCCAGATCACCGAGCCGGTGAAGGTCATCAAGACCCTCCATGAGTTCAAGCCAGACCTGATCCTAATGGACATCTATATGCCAGAGGTCAACGGAATAGAACTCACGACCGTGATTCGTGATCACGCTGAATTCGTCGCCATACCTATTGTCTTTCTGTCTGGCGAGCAGGACACCGACAAACAGCTCGACGCACTGAGCGTCGGTGGTGATGATTTCATCGCAAAACCGATTCGCCCCAAACACCTGCTGGGCGTTGTACAGACGCGGATCCGGCGTTCCCGCCAGCTGCGAAGGGCGACCGGCCAGCCAGCGAAGCACGATCGGGTGACAGGGTTATTTTCGCGCCAGCATTTTCTCGATCGCTTGGGGAAAGCGGTCGACAAAGACGAAACAGCGATGCCGGTGGGCGTGATGCTGGTTACCCCCGACAACCTGACGCAACTGCAGGAGAGGCATGGTGTAGGGGGCCTCGATCACTTGATCTCCGAGCTCGGTGCAGTGATCGCCCATCAATTGCGGGATACCGACCTCGCCGCGCGCATTGATGATCACAGTTTCAGCGTGCTTTTGAAGCGCAACTCCATGCCTGCCGTCACCGAGGTTGCCGAGCGGCTGTTGAACGAGGTCGCTTCGCATGCCTTTGCCGACAAACAGCCGATTACCTGCAGCATCGGTGTTTGCTTTATCGATGGCGGCCTCGACGACGCCAACGGCATCATCAGTCGCGCCAGATCTGCCTGTCAGCAGGCAGCGGATCATGGCGGAAATCGCGTGCACGCGCACAGCGAAGAGGCCGAGAGCCTGGAGTTCACGGCAAACCCGCGCAGCGACCTCGACCATCGAATCAAATCCGCGTTGAGTAACGACGAGTTCGTCATTCTCTATCAACCGCTGCTGGATCTGCAGGCGCGCGGCAGCGAGACCTACGAGATTGTCTTGCGGCTACCCAACGCGGAAGGCGACCTCATCGGTGGCCAGCAACTCGTCGAAGCCGCTGAGCAGGCCGGTGTTTGCGAGGAGCTCGATCAATGGATACTGGACCGTGCTATCGACATCCTGAAACAGCGACGTGAATCCGGCCGCCGCACCCGGATCTTCGTGCATCAGTCCGCCCACAGCGCGCTCAACGTGTCCCTGCCCGCGTGGCTACTCGGACGCCTGCGCACCAAACAGGTGGTCGGAACCGGGCTGGTGATGGATTTTCGGTTGCCCGACATCTCGCAGGATCTGAAGATCGCGCGCGAAAATATCGAGGCACTGCGCGAGATGGACGTGGAAGTCTCACTGTCCCGCTTCCCCGAGAAAGAAGCGGCCTTCAAGGTGTTGCGTTTTTTGCAGGCGCGCTATATCAATATTGCGCCGCGGCTGCTCAAGGCGGATCGGAGTGTCATCAGCAGCGTCATCGAGCAGGCGCACAATGCCGCGGCCAAGGTCATCGTATCCAACGTGGATGATGCCCGCAGCATCGACTTGCACTGGTCTTCGGGGGCGGATTTCCTGCAGGGCAATTTCATCCAGCGCCCGTTGGAAAACATGGACTACGACTTTTCTCAGGTCGTCATCTAGCCCGCTTATTTCACCAACTTTCTGCTGCGGTCACCGCCATGCTCGCCGTGACGAGGCGTACTCTTTACAGCCGGTTTGACGGAGTGTCAGCTACGCCGGCACCGTCTTTCACTGCGTGCACCGCGTCACAGCGGCATCCCACTGCCCTCGCGACGAAAACCGGTGAGATAAGCAGGCTGATCCATGATGCCACCCCGTTATGCGGGCTCCGGCAGGCTTTTGCCGGTCGGCCAGGCACGCAACACCGCGTTAACCAGGGTTGCCAGCGGAATGGCAAAAAAGACGCCCCAAAATCCCCATATCCCGCCGAACACCAGGATAGCGACAATGATCGCAATCGGGTGCAGATTCACCACTTCACCGAATAGCAGGGGCACTAGCAGGTTCCCGTCGAGCGCCTGAATTACCAGATAGGCCACAGTCACCCAGATGAAGTCCTGTCCCCAACCCCACTGGAACCAGGCCACCAACACGACCGGAAAAGTCACCACCGTGGCGCCGACATAGGGTACTACTACCGAAAAGCCGACGAGCACTGCCAACAGCATCGCGTATTGCAGGCCGAAAAACGAAAACGCCAGCAGCGAAGCCGCCCAGACGATAATGATCTCCCAAAACTTACCGCGCACGTAATTGCCGATCTGGCGATCCACTTCGATCCATACCTGATTGGCGAGACCGCGTGCGCCCGGCATGAAACTGCCGATCCAGCGCATGATGATGCCCTTGTCCTTCAGGAAGAAGAATACCAGCATTGGCATCAGCACCAGATAGACAAGGATCGTCAGTACGCCAACCACCGACGACACCGATAGGCTGAGGACATCCTGACCGTAGCTGCCGATCTCGCGCCGCACCGCATCCAGGATCTCTTCCGCCTGCTGCGGCGAGATCACGTCCGGGAAACGCTCGGGAAGCCTCATCAATGCCTCTTGTCCCGCGGATATCATGCTCGGCAGCTGTTGAATTAAGTCGGTAACCTGACGTGACAACCGCGGCAGGAGTCCGAACAGCACCAGGCTCAAGAACAGCACGAACGCGCAAAACACCAGACTGGCCGATAACCAGCGCGGCAAGCCGCGCTGTTCCAGGATCACCACCAATCCCTCGAGAAGATAGGCTATGACCACGCTCGCGAGCACCGGTGCCAGCATATCCCCCATCGTGAGGATGACGGCGAACCCGCTTGCCAGTACAAGGGTCAGGAACACGATCTGCGGATCAGAAAAGGTCCGCTTAAACCAGTCGGTGATAAGTCGCATTGCTTCGCTAGTCCAGATACAACCGGTTCGTTCCGGTGATTACAACATGACCGGTTGCGTCTGCCGATCGCCAGTCCGGAATCAAGTACGCAGAACTGCCGACGCCGAGCACAGGCGTTGTCGACCCTCTCGAGCCGGCTTCACGTCTCCTGCCGATCGGCCGTCGATTCTACTTGCCGGTAGTGCCTGCGGAAAACGGCTTCCAATTCGTCAATCACATCGGCAGCCGGCCTGCCCTGCATGACATGCGCCGTCATCAACGCCGAGGTTTCGTGCAACAACGCTTCCCTGTCCAGCATCGGGAAGGTTTTCGAAAGGCGGCGGATGGCCGCGACCACCGACTCGCTGGGCGGCCTTGGAATGTTCGCTGGGCGCGGGTCGGCCGCCGGCGGCTGTGTCGCTTGCTGTGCCTCACGCACGGCGAGGAACTCGGCAAAATCGAGCAGAGTCCGCTGCTCGGCAGCGCTCAGCTGCTTGAAGAGTCTCAACAGCTGTTGTTGATCAGCGGGCAGCGTCAGTTTGGGCGGCAGCATCTAGTGTCATGAATCAGGAGTTCGCATCATTTCAGGAAACTAGGGCTCGCGGTGAGTCTCGCAGTAGCCGCGCGCAAATTCCAGCAACTCCTCCATCACCCGCACACGGAACTTTTGCTTTTGGTGCACGAAGGAAAAGGGCCGGTCAAGCGGCGGATCGAGGTCGATCGCGACCAGCGTGCCAAGCCGCAGTTCTTTCTGGATTGTCGCGTTAGACACGACAGAGATGCCCATTCCAGCCTCGACCGCACCTTTCACGGCCTCAGGGCTGCCCAGTTCCATGGCGATATTCATGCACGCCTGGCAGTTGGAATCGCCGGCCATGTATTCATTGATCACCTCGCGGGTGCCCGAGCCCTCCTCGCGACAGATGAAGGGGTATTCCAGCAGCTCATCCAGCGAGATCTTCTTGCGGCCCGCCTTCGCATGGCCAGGCGGCACAATAGCTACCAGAAAATCACGCCGGCACTCGTCCACCACCAGGTTCTTGTTGCTGACCGGCGCCTCCACCACCCCCAGGTCGATGGCGTTGTTCTCTACCATCGACACGATACCGTCGGTATTGGCGACCTTGAGATGGATGCTCACCTCAGGGTACTTGGCCCGAAAATCCCCGAGCAGCGCGGGCAGCATATACTCGGCGATAGTGGTACTTGCACCGATCGTCACCGACCCGCTGATCTCCCCAGTCATCTCCCTTACCGCATTCTCCATTTCGCTGTAGATCTCGAAGATCTTATCGGCGTATTGGTAGACGCGTGCACCCGCCTCGGTGAGGCTTATTCGGTTGTGTGTGCGGTCGAACAGGCGGGTATTGAAGTATTCTTCGAGCTGCCGGACCTGGAAGGTCACAGCCGGCTGCGTCATGTGCAGGGCCTCGGCTGCCTTGGTAAAACTGAGCAGACGGGCTACCGTGTGGAAGACTTGCAACCGCCGGTCGGCCATAGTTTAAATGCTCTGGAGTGGGTCGATAAACGTGTTTTATATTATAGTCAGTTAATGAAACCAAGTCTGCCGCGCCCAAGTCACGCCCGATACGCCGAATCCCGCACACCGAGACAATTGCCGGGTTTCTCGCCGACCGAGTCGCGCGACGATGCGCTCCCCGCAGTTGGATTCGCAGGCCACGGCCGATCGGCAAGACCGCCGACCCAGACCTCGGTCATCACGAACCATCCAGGGTACCGGCGACTATGCGGCAAAGATCAAGACTGATGTGGGCAACTGCGCGTGCGTTCGCGATCAGCGGGCTTAGCATTGCATTGACCCGAATGGCGGACGCTGCCGGATTCGCGTTAATCGAACAAAGCGTACCCGGAATGGGGACCGCCTATGCGGGCGCGGCCGCAACCGCGGATTCAGTCAATACCCTGTACTTCAATCCTGCCGGTATGACCCGTCTGCCGGGCACCCAGACCGGCGCAGCGGTTCACCTGGTCAAGCCAAAGACCGAATTCAACAACAAGGACAGCCGCTTCGTCACTACTGCGCCCATCCAGGGGGGCGACGGCGGGGACGCCGGGGGTCTGGCGGCCATTCCGCACTTCTACCTTACGCACCAGGTCGGTGATACAACCTGGCTCGGGCTGGCGGTCAACGCCCCGTTCGGACTGAAGACCGAGTACGACAGCGACTGGGTCGGTCGCTACCATGCAATCAAATCCGAAGTAAAGACAGTGAATATCAACCCGTCGATTGGCCTCCGGGTCAACGACCAAGTCAGCATCGCGGTCGGCGCCAGCGCGATGTACCTGGAGGGTGAGTTCACTAATGCCATTGATTTCGGCCTGCTAGTCAACCCAGCGCTGGCAGGCAGCCTGGACGGTAAATCGAAAATCGAGGGTGACAGCTGGGGCTGGGGATTCAACCTCGGCGCATTATTCGAGCCGTCCGAAAACACCCGAATCGGCGTCCATTTTCGTTCAAAAGTCAGCCAGGACATCGAAGGAGACGCCAAGTTCAAGAAAGTCCCGGGACCCCTCCAACCCGTGTTTTCCGACACCAATGTGAAGGCCGATGTCGATTTGCCCGCGAGCGCCTCGGTAAGTGGCTTCCACCAACTCAGCGCTGAATGGGCCATCGTCGCCGACTACACCTGGACCGACTGGAGCAGCATCCCCGAGCTGCGTTTCAAGTTCGATAACAGTCTGCCCGATGGCGTCACCAGCTTCGATTGGCGCGATACCAGTCGGGTCTCGCTCGGTGGCATTTACACGCCGCAACGCTCGGTCTGGTCCTATCGATTCGGCGTCGCCTACGACGAGTCGCCGGTCCGTAACGCCAAGTCGCGCAGTGCGCGCCTGCCCGACAATGACCGCATCTGGGTTAGCATCGGCGCAGGTTTCAGACCCAGCGAGAAATTGCGGGTCGACGTCGGCTATGCGCATCTGTTTATCGACGACGCCAAGATAAGAAAGACCGCAACCGGTGAGGACGCGACGCGTGGGGCGCTCAATGGCAGCTATAAGGCCAGCGTCGATATCCTGTCGATCGAGGCGCAATACCAATTCTGATCGCGCGCCAAAAAGCCGCCCGTGGGCGGCTTCTGTGGGCCCCACCGAGGCGGCATCAGATATAGAGGCAGATATCCGATTGTCCGGCAAATTCGAAGAATCTGGCGGCGCCGGCATATTCCACACCGTCGATGAATGCCGATGAGTCCATGTCGAACAGGTCGACAGTCATCTGGCAGGCGATCAGTCGTACCTCTGCTTCCTGGCAGAGCTCACGCAGCTCTTCCAGACTGGCGACGCCCTTACTCGCCATCTTCTTTTTCATCATCGAGGTCATCATGGCCTCCATGCCTGGCAGCGCCGTCAGCAGGGTCGGAAACCATTTCTCCATGCCCAGCGGCATCGGCATACCCGGATTGCCCAGCGGGGTGACTTTCAAGTCGAGGTCTTTCTTGAGCAGCTGAAGACCGTAGAAGGTGAAGAAGATCTCGGTCTCGTAGCCGAGTGCAGCCGCCGTCGAGGCGAGGATGAAGGGCGGATAGGCCCAGTCGAGCGAACCTTTGGTCGCGATGATGGCTAGTTTCTTCTCTTCCATCGTTGCACCCTCCTCTAGGTTGGGAGTGAACCTGCCTCAGACCGCGAGATCAGGACTTTTTAATCAAAAACAGGAATTTACCGCCTTCTTCCTTGGACTCGATCAGCTCGTTGCCGGTCTGACGCGCGAAGGCCTCGAAGTCCTTCACCGAACCGGGATCGGTCGCGATGATATGCAGGATCTTCCCCGACTCCATACCGACCAGGGTCTTCTTTGCACGCAGGATGGGTAGCGGACAGTTCAGGCCACTTGCGTCCAACTCTTCGTCGAAATCAGCCATGGGTAACCTCCAGGATGCGCTGTTGTCGTTTTCGTGGGTTAAAGTGGTCGATTCTTATATTCGAAGTGTCTAAGAAACGCAAGGATCACATCAGTCCGGCACGCTGCTTGCGCGGCGCAACGATGGTAAAGCCCTCGCGTGCCCAAGCGATGATGCCGCCGCGGAGGTTCAGTACATTTTGGATGCCCTGTTGACCGAGAAAATTGCAGGCGTGATACGAACGTGCCCCGCTGCGGCAATACAGCACCACATCCTTATCCTTGGGCAGGTCATGCATCTGGAGCGGGATGAGATGCATGGCCAAGTGCTCCGCATTCGGCAGAATGCCCTGCGCCAACTCCGCGTCGCTGCGAATATCGATCAGCGCAATTTCTTCTCCGGCGTCCATGCGCGCCTTGAGTTCCGCTGCATCGATCTCTTTTACCAACATCGCGTACCTCAAATACTGCTGGACCAATACGTATCCGAGCAGTATATTATTATTTCCTCATATAGTCAACGCCTTGGCGTGCCGCCGATATCAACGAACAGGTGTAAAGCGGGACCATGGAGCATTTGCCGATATTCCTGTCCGTACGAGACAAGATCTGCGCCGTGATCGGCGGGGGCGAGATCGCCACACGCAAGGTCTCCCTGCTGCTGCGTGCCGGCGCCCGGGTCCAGATCATCGCGCCACGACTCTGTCCCAATCTGAGCACACTCTACGACCAAGGCCGCATTACCCACCTAGCCCGCGACTATCAGGACGGCGACCTCGACAACGCCCACCTGGCGATCGCTGCGACAGATAACCCCGATGTCAACCGTGCGGTCGCCGACGCCGGTCGTGTGCGCAATATCCCGGTCAACGTGGTCGACCATCCCGAGGATGGCAGCTTCATCATGCCATCGATCATCGACCGCTCGCCGGTGATCGCAGCGGTCTCGACTGGCGGCGCCTCACCGGTGCTCGCCCGTCTGATGCGCTCCCGCCTCGAATCCATGATTCCCGCCGGCTATGGCCGCCTCGCGGAACTCGCCGGGAGATTTCGCGAGCGCGTCAAACAGGCCTTCGCAGACCCGGCAGATCGACGGCGCTTCTGGGACCGGGTTTTGCAGGGCAACGTCGCCGAGCGCGTATTCTCGGGGCACATACACGAGGCCGAGGTGCTGATGGAGCACGAACTGGGTTGCGGACCGTTGCAGGCCGGCATGGGCGAGGTCTACCTAGTTGGCGGCGGACCGGGCGATCCCGATCTGCTGACCTTCCGCGCACTGCGCCTGATGCAACAGGCCGATGTCGTCGTCTACGACCGCCTGGTCGCCAAGGCGGTGCTCGACATGACGCGCAGCGATGCCGAACGCATCTATGTCGGCAAGGAACGCGATAAGCATACGATGCGCCAGGAGGAGATCAACCAGCTGCTGGCCGACTTGGCCAAACAGGGCAAGCGCGTGGTGCGTCTTAAGGGCGGGGATCCCTTCATCTTCGGCCGCGGAGGGGAGGAGATCGACACGCTGGCCAGTCAGGGCGTGCCCTTCCAGGTCATACCGGGCATCACCGCTGCGTCCGGTTGCGCGAGCTATTCCGGCATCCCGTTGACCCACCGCGACTACGCCCAGTCTGTGACCTTCGTGACCGGGCATCTGAAAGACAACAGCATGAATCTGAACTGGTCACAGCTGGCCCAGCCGAATCAGACCCTGGTCTTCTACATGGGACTCAAGGGCCTGCCGGTGATCAGCCGGGAGCTGCAGGCGCATGGCATGGCACCAGATACCGCGGCAGCGCTAATACAGCAGGGGACCACGCAGAAACAAAAGGTCTTCACCGGCACGCTGGCTTCGCTGCCGGATATCGTGGCGCGGGAAAAGCCGAAGCCACCGACACTGATCATCGTCGGCGACGTCGTACAGCTTCATGGCAAGCTGTCATGGTACAAATCGCCGGAGCACTCGGAGCAGGGTGCAACCTCACCGATAACACCGGGTACGGAACTCAGGCACTAGCCTGCATGTTGCACCAGTATCCAGGATGATCGCGCCGGCCAGGTGCGTTTGGACGCCGCCCTGGAGCGAAAAGCATAGCCGTAGCTATGGTTTGAGCAAAGGGCAAGTACAGGCGTGCCTGGACAAGCGAGGCCCTGGATAGATCGGGGACGAGAGACAAACTGTACCTTCAAGAAAGCGCACCGAATATGACGTTCACCGTATCTCTGCCGATTCATTCGCACCCGTCCACGATCGACTGGTGCAACATGCAGGCTAGCCTGCATGTTGCACCGGTTTCCTGCTGCGGGCGGCGAGACACTCGCGACGAAAAACGGTGAGATTTGCAGGCTAGGCTCCGTCGGGCGGGCGCAGCTGGTCTTCGCGCAGTCTCGGGGTGAAGTAATCGTCCGCCTCGTCCAGATCCACATCCCTTTCCTGACTGTCGACTAGTGGCTGATCATAGTCCTTCCAGCCCCGCAATCCCGTCTTTAGCGATGCGACGTTCCGGTAGCCGAGCAGCTGCAAAGAGTGCGCCGCAAGCACACTGCGGTAACCGGAACGACACACCACCGCGACCTCGCGATCACGCGCCCGGACCAGCTCGGGCATGGTCTCTTCGTATTCCCATTCGCAGGCAGACTCAAGGATGCCCCGCGGCACGTTTAGCGATCCGGCGATATGCATGGCGTCGAACTCATAAGGCTCGCGAACATCGATCACCAACACGTCGGGATTCGACGCAAGCCTCTCCTCAAGATCCCACGGCATGAGCTCTCTCACGTCCGTCAGACACTCGCTAACCAGCTGCAAGAATCGTTTCATCCGGGAGTTCCTAACAAAACGCGCTCGAGGCGTTCAGTCGCTCTCGACACCGCGGCTGCAGATGTTCTGCTCGACTGCGATCACCGCGGCCTCGACCCGCGAGTGCACGTCGAGCTTGCGCAGAATCGCTTTCACGTGCAGTTTGACCGTACCGTCGGAAATACCGAGGTTACGCGCAATCACTTTGTTGCTCTGCCCCTCGGCCAAATGACACAGGATCTCGAGTTCACGCGGCGTCAGTTCTGCCAGGGCACGGTGACTGGGGGGACTGGCGGCGACTTCTCCCTGCACCGCCTTGGCGAGAACGATGGTCAATTCGGGGGCCACCACCGTCTGTCCGGCAACGATGTCGTTGAGCGCCTTGATCAGGTCGTCCGGCTCCATGTCCTTCAATAGATAACCGCGCGCACCGTTCTGCAGCGCGTTCACTACATCGGTCTCCTCACGGCTGGTGGTCAACATCACAACCGGCATAGCGACGTCTCGCCGGCGGAGTTCCTGCAGCACCTGGACGCCGTTCATGCTGGGCATCCGCATGTCGAGCAGCACGACATCGGGCTGCTTCTCCGCGACCCACTCGATCCCCTGCTCACAATCGCCGACCGCCGCCACGACCTCGATTCCTCGCCGCTGCAGCAATTCCGTCAGACCCATGCGGAACAGCGCATGGTCATCGATCATCAGCACGCGCATCAGATGATCCAACGCCGATCATTCGTAACGGCTTGCGGCCGCGATCGATAACTCAGTTCCACTCGGGTACCCTCTCCGACTTCGCTTTCGATCCGCAGATTACCACCGAGGCGACGCGCCCGCTCTTCCATGATGGATAGACCGATGTGCTCACCGGGCCGACCGCGCTTGGCCGCCTGTTCGAATCCGATACCGTCGTCTTCGATCAATAGCGAGTAGGCGCCACTGCCGCGGCAACTCAGCATGACACGCACGGTGTGCGCCCGTGCATGCTTACGGATGTTGGCCAGGCATTCCTGCGCCACACGCAGGATCTGCATCTCCTCGGCAGAGGAAAGGTGCTGTTCGCGGCACTCGTTTTGAAACAGCACATGCATGCCCGTCTCGCGCCCAAAGCGGTCGACCAGCTTCTCCAGCGCCGCGACCAGGCCGCGTTGGTCGACAGGCGCACGAAAGCTATTCAACAGCTCGCGCAGTTCGGTGTGTGCCTCGTCGAGGCCGCCGCGGATGCGCTGTGCATCCCTGCAGGCCGCCGCATTATCCCCGCTTTGTTTCAAGAGATCCTCCAGCAGGCGAACCTGGAAGCGCAGGCTGGCCAGCGTCTGGGCAAGCGAGTCGTGCAGCTCATGCGCGAGCGTCGTGCGCTCTTCCATGATCGACAGGCGACGCGCCTCACCGTCGGAGCGCTGTTTCGCAACCGCCATCCCGAGATGGCTACCGATAGTCTGCAGCAGATCGAGAATATCTTCGCGTCCGGAGATACCGGGTCTGTGCACATAGACGTGATACATGCCCAGCAGTTCCCCGTGATAATCCAGAGGCACCGTCACCATCTCGATATCGTCATGTCCGTACATCACCCGCTTGAGTTGCTTGACACAATGGCGTGCGGCGTTGTCGCATAACACGTCACCGGGTGAGAGCGTCTTGCCGCAGACGCACAGCGCGAGCGGCAACATCTCGCGCTCACTCAGGACCTCGTTGTTGACACCAATGGAGCCCACGACACGCAACGCGCCGTCGGGTTGCTCGATCCGCACGCTCGCGGCGACACCATTTACCATCTCTTTGAGTACGCGCAGAAAGCGCAACAAGAGCGCCTCGAGATCCTGCGCCTGATTGATGCTGGCGGCAACATCGTAGAGAATCTTCAGCGATGCAGTCTTCTGTGCCAGGCGTGTCGTATGCCGCGCCACCCGACTGTCCATGTCTTCGTAGAGCTCGCTCAGTTCTTCATTCAGGCCGTCGAGATCGTGGATCATCGCCGTCAGCACACCGGTGTCGGTGAGCGCCAGGTTGGCACCCGGTTCGCCGGAACACACCTGCGACACCGCTTCCTCGAGGCGCGCCAGCGGCTCGAGGAGCTGCTTACGCAATCGATGCAGACCGAACGCAAAGGCCAGTAGCGACACGGCGGCGGGGATGCCCAATAGCGCCACCAGGGTCGGCGGCGACGCTTCCGCGAGGCCCAGCGCAATCGCCACTATCAGCACCAGCAGGAGGCCGCCAGCCAATGCCACCATGGGCATCAGCAGTTTGGCGCCGCTCAGGAGGCGCCTGATACGCTCGCCGACTGCAAGATCGGAGGAATCCTCGACCTGATCGGGCATGTCTATCTCTGTAGCCACTCGTCCCTAGCCTGCATGTTGCACCAGTATCCGGGATGATCGCGCCGGCCAGTGGCGGCTGAGCGCCGCCTGTGGAGCGAAAGGCATAGCCGGAGCTATGACTTGAGTGAACAGCAAGTGCAGGCGTATCTGGACAAGCGAGGACCCGGCTAGAGTATGGGCCGGTTACAAACCGTACCCGCCAGACAACGCGAGAAAAATCAGATCCGCCGCTTCTTCGGGGTTTACTGTTCGGCACATGGTCGACTGGTGCAACATGCAGGTTAAGGTACTAGACCCGCGGCGCGCAACGCTGATTGCATTTCCGCTTGACGCTGCTCTGCCAGACGGCGGCCTAGCACCGCGCCATCCAGGCCCTGCGCCTGCAGGTCGGCGGCCGACACGCGGCGCGCTGCCGGCAACGCCACCGCGAGGTATTTGCCGATCCGCCCCCCTTCGGTTTGTGCATCACAGATCGCGGCGAGCATTGCGGCCTCGGCGGCCGCATCGAATCCGCGCCACAGACGCGCAAGCTCGAAGAGTGCCGCGACATCGCCCTGTGCCGCTCTCTCGCACAGCGGTCGACCGGCCACGGCCCGTTTCAGCAGCCGCGCGGTCTCACGATCTGCGCGCAGTGCGACGGCCAGCCGCTCGGCATCGTCCACCGACGCCACGCAACCGAGCAGGGCCGTGGCCAGAGTGGGGGCGGCATCCCGGGTGGCGCCGGCGATCCGCTTCAGCGCCGCGATCGGCACGCCGTCTGCGGCCGAACGGTGCGCCACCCAGTCCCCCATTGTGGCCGCCAATGGCGCAATCAGGGATGCTAGGGCACCACAGCCATGCAGCACCTCAAAAAAACGCCACGGCTGCTCGGTCTGCATGGCACTGTGCATCTCACGCCACAACCGCTCGGCACCGACGTGCCGCATCTCGCCCTGCTGCGCCATCTGACGCATTAGACGATGCGTGGTGTGCGCGACGCAGAAGCCCTTTCGACCCAGTTTTGCAGCGAAGCGGGCGATGCGCAGCAGCCGCAGCGGGTCCTCAACGAAGGCCGGCGAGACATGTCGCAGCCGCCCGGCGGCGAGGTCGGCACGACCGTCGAAGGGATCGATAATTCGGGCGTCGTCGCCCTGCGCCATCGCATTGATGGTCAGGTCACGACGACGCAGGTCTTCCTCCAGGGTCACGTCACGACCCGCGTACACCTCGAATCCGCGATAGCCCTCGCCCTGCTTTACCTCGCGGCGTGCCAAAGCGTACTCCTCCCCGGTGTCGGGATGCAGAAATACCGGGAATTCACGGTCGGCGGGGATAAAGCCTTGCTCGCGCATCGCTGCCTCATCGGCACCAACCACCACCCAGTCCCTTTCGCTGACCGGCATACCCAGCAGCTTGTCCCGAACCGCGCCGCCGACCAGATAGATATCCATGGCCTATTTCGCCTCCAACCCGCGTCGAGCCGGCAGTGCAGTGTTCACGAAGCGACCTGCTCGGTTGCCTCGCGCTCCTTGCGCTGCAGCTCCCACATCTCGCGATAGACGCCGGCGGCCGACAGCAGCTGCTCATGCGTACCGCTCTCCACCACGCGGCCGCTGGACATCACCAGTATCCGGTTGGCGTCCACCACGGTGGATAGCCGGTGCGCAATGACCAGCGTCGTATGCTGCGCGGCAACCTCGGCCAGGGTCTCCTGGATCGCCCGTTCGGTGCGCGTATCGAGCGACGAGGTCGCCTCATCGAAGATCAGAATCTCCGGATCCTTGAGGATCGCGCGTGCGATCGCGACTCGCTGTTTCTCACCACCTGAGAGTTTTAGGCCCCGTTCGCCAACCACGCTTTCCCACCCGTCCGGCAAGCTCTCGATGAATTCGCGAATATGTGCCATCGCGGCCGCACTTTCGACGTCATGACGCGTGGCGCCCGGTCGGCCATACGCGATGTTGTAGTAAATAGTGTCGTTGAACAACACGGTGTCCTGCGGCACGATGCCGATCGCTGCCCGCAGGCTGTCTTGAGTCACCGAACGGATATCCTGGCCGTCGATGCTGATAGTCCCTGCACTCACGTCATAGAAGCGATAGATCAGGCGCGCCAGAGTCGATTTGCCGGCCCCACTGTGGCCAACCACGGCGATCTTCTGGCCCGCCGGCACCTCCAGGTCGAGATGGTGCAAGATCTGCCGCTCCGGCTGGTAGCTGAAATCGACGCCGGCGAAACGCAGGCCGCCGCCGCGTATCTCGAGCGGTACGGCATCGGCGGCATCCTTGATCTCGGGCTCGCGTTCGAGGAGTTTGAAGATCAAGTCCATATCCGCCAGCGAATACTTGATCTGGCGGTATACGATGCCTAGAAAGCCGAGCGGGATGAAGAGCTGCAGCATAAAGGCATTGAGCAGCACCAGGTCACCGATGCTCATGTCACCATCGGTCACACCGCGCATCGCAAGATACATCACCAGGGTGACGCCCAGCGCGATGACCGCGCCCTGCCCGAAGTTCAGCATCGACATGGAGGTCTGACTCTTGACCGCCCAGTGCTCCCAATCCGACAGCGTGCCGTCGTAGCGCCTTAGCTCCATCTGTTCGTTGCCGAAATACTTCACTGTCTCGTAGTTGATCAGGCTATCGAACGCCTGGTTGTTGGCCTCGGAATCAAGGCGGTTCATAGAGTGGCGAAAATCCATGCGCCACTCGGTGATGGCAAAGGTCACCAGTACATACACGGCAACCGCACCGAACATCGCCACCGTAAATATCAGGTGGTAGTCGCGCAGCAGGATGACGGCTACCAAGGTGAACTCGACCATGATCGGCAGGATGCTGAAGGCCATATAGTTCAAGATCTGACTCACGGAGCGCGTGCCGCGCTCGAGGTCGCGACTGACTGCGCCGGTCCTGCGGTCGAGGTGAAAGCGCAGTGACAGCTTGTGCAGGTGCTCCAGCACACGCGTCGACAGACGCCGCATTGCGCGATAGCGGACCTTGGCGAACACGACATCGCGCAGTTCATTGAACAGCGTCGACGACAGCTTGAGCAACCCGTAGGCGAGCAGCAGCGAAACAGGCAGTACTGCAGCCAACAGCATGGGATCGTCTTTGGCGCGCTCGTAGTACTCGACGATCTCCTTCAGGACCAGCGGCACGCCGACATTCGCGACCTTGGACAGCACGAGGCAAGACAGTGCGAACAAAGCCCGGCCACGGAATTCCCACAAGAACGGCAGCATGCCGCGCAGGTTTTGCCAATCCCGACGATCCTTATGGACTTGGGGCGCCGCGCGCGCTGTGTGCTGCATGATAGAATTTCAGCAATTTCAATGACCTGTCGGAAAATGTCGACAGCTTATCAGAGTCATCGCGATGCAAAAGCCTCCAATGAGCGACCCTTTAGGGAGCTGCAGCAGCTCCGAACCCTTTGCACTGCAGGTGATTGGCGACAGCATGGAGCCGGAGTTCCCGGATGCCTGCATGGTCGTCATCGAGCCGTCCGACTGGTGCCAGCATGGCATGTACATCATGGCCATGGTCGAGGGTGTCCGCTGGTTTCGGCAATATCTCAAGGACGACCACGGCGAGCGTCTGGTGGCGCTGAATGACCTCTACCCTGAGATCGAGCTCGGGGGGCTCGACTGGAAGGTAGAGGGCATCATTATGCAGCGCACGCTGCGCCGCGGCCAGACGGCATCCGGTCGGCGCGAGGTCAAACACTACAAATACGCCTGATCCCCTCGCTAGCCACGCCCCTCCGTCAATCCAGGAATCTGGAGATCTTCAAAACAACCGTGGGATCGTGCGAGCATTGGCACCCAGATCACAAACCGGAGTCATCCATGCTGTACCGCACGCTAGGATTCATTGTCTTCACCCTGGTCACGCAGGCGGCCAGCGCGGACATCAAGGCCACTACGGCGGATGGCCGCGAGGTGCTGTTGCGTGACAACGGTACCTGGACGCTGGTGACCGATCAATCCGGCGACGAGGCGTCTCAACAGGCAACCCTGACACTGGAAAAAAAGTTCGACCTGGCCCGTGGCTGCCGTCTGGGACTGCGTCTGAAAAACGATCTCACCGCGCAAATCCGCACCCTGGTCTTGCGCTTCACGGCCTACAAGGACGACAACATACCGTTCGAGACGGTGAGTCGCGGTTTCTCCTACATCAAACCGACAGCATCGCAATACCAGGAGATCAGTTTCCGGGGGATCGGCTGCGACGAAATCAGCGCAGTCGAGGTGTCGGCGGCGCGCAACTGCCACGTCGCCGAGTTGACTAAATACTCGGCGTCGGAGGAGCGCTGTCTGGAGTTGATCGGCATATCGGCCAGTGACGTGCTGCCGATTGCCAAACGTATCTCAGCAGACTAAGGGTTTAAGCCGGTCGTTAAGGATATCGATAAGCAGCGGATGTTCGCCGATTAGGGGCGAAATCTTGACCCGCAGTCCGGGATTTCGTGCCATGGCTTCGGCACAGATCTCTTCGATGTCACCGCCCGCCCCGGCATGACGGCCGGGTGAGATGAACATCATCGCCAACACGATCACCGCATCGGCATCCTGGCCCGCGCAGCTGTCGAGCAGATCACCGAGCAGCTGCCCGTTAAAGTCGTACTCTGCGCCCTGGCGGCGCTCCATCACCGCCTGACCGAGCGAGATCCCCTCGGGAAGGCGCTCGCGTAACATCATGGTCACCTTGGCCCTGACCGCCGTCACTTCGGGCAGCGGCGAACCGTGGTCTACCACGATGACACGGGTCGGCTCCGCACCCAGGTCCACGCTGCATTGAATGACATGGTCGGCAAGGATGTCTGCCAACAGACCCTCACCCTGCGGCATCGGTGACAACACGTCCGCCTGGCGTATCTTGAATGGGCCAAATTCGTCAATCAGGCGCTCGACCTGCTCCGGAATGAACTCTGTGAGCGCGCGGCTCTTGCCGAAAAAGAGTGGCAAAACGACGAAATCCCGTTGTCCTTTCTCCAGCTGATCACGCAGGAATGCCGGCAGCAGTCTGGCTGGCTCCCCGCCGAGTTCGTCGCGGGATATCTTGTCTGCATGCTGTAGTGACACCGGGGTGATGTGGCGCCCGCTGGCCTGGCTCAGCCTGGCCGCAATCGACCGCAGACTCAGCGTCGCCGCACTGCGCCGCGATCCATTGTCCACCAGCAAGATGACCGGATCGGCCATGCTTTCCCCCAACATAAGACACAACAGCTCGCTTGAATTCCTAGTATCCGCTACTTTGAGGGAAGGAGATAACCTGCGGTGTAAGGTGTTGTCACACGGCCGAATCCGGCCGTTCGAATGCGGCGTCGAACCCGGGCTCAGAGGATCTCGACAAGCTCGATATCGAAGGTCAGCGCCTTGCCCGCCAGCGGATGATTTGCGTCGAGCTTCACGGCCTCTTCGGTGAAGGATACGACGGTAAAATTGTCCACTTTTCCGTCATCCGCCTGGCCCTGAAGCACCATACCTGCCGTCAACGCGAGGTCATCCGGCATCAGCTTGCGCGGGACCTCCTGGACCATCTCAGGATTGACCTCCCCGTAGGCATCCCCCGGCGCCAGGGTCACGGTGCAACTCTCGCCGAGGACAAGATCGGCAACTGCCTGCTCGAACCCGCTGATCAGCTGGCCCTGCCCCATCGCGAACTCCAATGGATCGGCACCACGCGAGGAATCGAACTGCGTGCCGTCATCCAGCGTCCCGGTGTAGTGGACACGCACGGTGTCGCCGCTCTTGGGTTTCTGCATGAGATCTCTCCTGTATTGCCTGCCGTTGAGGTTGAGTCCAGGGTGGCATGACACAGCCACTACGGTCCACCGCAGAAAGCCATGAAAAAACCGGCCATTCAGCCGCTTCTTCCACAACCCTAATGAAAGCAGGCGCCAAACTCAAACCCGGTGATTCACGCCGCGGATCAGAACCCGACCGAGGCAAACAGGCTGGCCATGACGAACGCGCTCGCAGCCAGGAGTACACGCCGTGGGTTCACGTCGCCGCTGATCACCCATACCCCGCCGGCCAGCGCAGTCAGCACCCCGACGACGCCTACCTGCCAGCCCGCGGAGATCATCAGTGTCGCGCTGACGCAGGCCAGAAACAGCACGAACAGTAGCTGCGCCACGCGCACAGTTCGGTCAGCACCATAGCGGACCGCGAAGGAACGCTTGCCCGCGCGGCGATCCGTTTCGATCTGCGGCGGCTGATGCGACAGCAGCAGGGCCATGGCCAGCGCGCCGAACGCGATCGAGCCGGCCAGCATGCCGATATCCGGGTCGAGTCCCGCCACCAGCCATAGGCAGCCGAAGACTCCGGGCCCATAGCAGATACCCGTCACCCATTCCCCCAGGTGGGTGTAGGACAGCGGCCGGCGACCCGCATTGTAGAGATATCCGAGACCCACCATCGGCAGCGCGATCAGCAATATCCACCACTGGTCTTGCTGCCACAGTACCGCGAGGCCGAGCAGGCCGCCGGCCAGCAGACTGACCAGGCCGTGCCGTGCCGCCGTCCGCGGCCGCCCGCGGTGTACCCTGACCCAGGAGTCGTGTTTCTCGACGTCCGCCCCAAGGCGCCAGTCGGCGGCATCGTTGAATAGATTGATCGCATGCTGAACCAGGATTACCGCGACGGTCGCGAGCGCCAGCCCCAGCGGATGCTGCAGCGCGGCCGGAGCCAGCAGCGGCACGCCGAGCCCAGGTAGTAGCGAGACCAGGTAGATCGGCGGATTCAGCGCCTCTTGCCAGCTGCTGCCGGACGCTGCGATCGTGCCGTCCAGGTCAGTATCGCGCATTCGCTCAGGAAGCCTCGAGGCTCTTGGCCGCGATCTCGTACACATCCTTCGAGACCTCGGCGGCAGCGACGGCCTCGAGCACCGCGCGCATGCTCGCCTGGCGGCCCTCGTCGTAGCGCCGCCAGCGCGAGATCGCACGCAGCAGGCGCGCCGCGATCTGCGGATTGGCGGGGTCCAGCACCATCACCTGCGCCTGCAGAAACGCATAACCACTGCCATCGGCCGCGTGAAAACGTACCGGGTTCGCGTTGGCGAAGCTACCGATCAGGGCCCGCACCTTGTTCGGGTTGCGCATCGAGAAGGCTGGATGGGACATCAACTGATGAACCCGTTCGAGCGTATCCGCCCGGCTCGACATCGCCTGGACGCCGAACCATTTGTCCATCACCAGCGGATCACCGTGCCAGCGCCTCTCGAAATCCGCCAGTGCCTCTGAACGTGCCGGATGGTCACTGTCGGCCAGCAGCGAGAGTGCGGCCATTACATCGGTCATGCAGTGTTGCCGAACATACTGTGCGTGGCAGAGATCCCCGCCCTGCATACCGGCCGACGCCGCCAGGTAACCCAGTACGCGGTTCTTCAGACTTCGCCGACCGATCGCCTCGGCCGTCGGCGCATAGGGGGCAGCATCGTCCATGCGCCTGTATATTGCGCGCAGCTCGTCACCCAGTGCACGACCTATGGCGATGCGCAGCGTGTCGCGCGCGAGGTGCAGGGCGTCGACGTCGACCGTTGCCATGAAATCACCCAGGTAAGCGATCGACGGCAGACTCAGCACCTCTGCCAGCAGCGCCGGCTCTGCATCCTGGCTCGAGAGCGCGCGGCGGAAAGCCTCGATCAGGCCGTCGGGTACGACCATCTCGATCCCGCGCTGGTAGTTGTTCACCATGTCTAGCAGTACGCGGCGTGACAGCGTCTGCGCCGCGTCCCAGCGGTTGAAGCCGTCACGGTCGTTGGCCATCAGAAACATCAGCTGCGTATCGCTGTAGCCGAATTCGAGCTTGACCGGGGCACTGAAGCCACGCAGCAGCGAGGGCACCGGCTCCTCATGCACGTCGTGGAAGGTAAAACGCTGGCGCGCCGCCGTCAGCTGCAGGGTGTGCTGTGTGGCCGGCTGCGACGCATCATTCAGCCGCACCGCCATGTCGCGGCCGTCACCCCCTACCAGACCAGCGACGATTGGGATAAGTAACGGCGGCTTGTCCGTCTGCCCGCGACTGTCGAGCACCGACTGCTGAATATCCAGGGTATAGCTGGCCGAGGCCGGATCGTAGCCCGCCTCTACCTCGAGCAACGGGGTACCGGCATAATCGTACCAGTGCTGCATCTGCGAGAGATCCTGTCCGGAGGCATCCGCCATGCAGCGCACAAAATCCTCGGTCGTGACCGCCTGACCATCATGCCGGGAAAAGTACAGATCGGTCGCCTTGCGAAAGGTCTCCGGGCCGAGCAGATTGGCCTGCATGCGGACCACCTCGGCGCCCTTCTCATAGACGGTGACGGTGTAAAAGTTGTTGATCTCGATATACGACGCCGGGCGAATCGGGTGCGCCATTGGCCCGGCGTCCTCGGCGAATTGGTGCGCGCGCAGCAGACGCACGTCCTCGATGCGCTTGACCCCGCGTGCGCCCATGTCGGCGGAGAACTCCTGGTCACGGAAGACCGTGAAGCCCTCCTTCAGGGACAACTGAAACCAGTCGCGGCAGGTGATGCGATTGCCGGTCCAGTTGTGGAAATACTCATGCGCGATCACGCCCTCGATACCGAGAAAATCCTGATCAGTGGCGGTATCGGGGCGTGCCAGCACGAACTTGGAGTTGAAGACGTTCAGACCCTTGTTCTCCATCGCGCCCATGTTGAAGTCGTTCACCGCGACGATGTTATAGACGTCGAGGTCGTACTCCCGGCCATATTTCTTCTCGTCCCAGCGCATCGCATTCACCAGGGAGCGCAGCGCATGGTCACATTTGTCGATGTTCTCCGGCTCGACATAGATGCGCAGCTGCACCCTGCGTCCCGACGACGTGGTGTACTCGTCTTCGATGTAGCGTAAATCGCCCGCGACCAGGGCGAACAGATAGCTTGGCTTGGGGATAGGATCATCCCACACGGCATAATGGCGCCCCGCCGGCAACTCGCCGGCCTCACGCGGGTTGCCATTGGACAGCAATACCGGGTAACGCGCACGGTCGGCCTCGATCCGCACCGTGAAGCGGGCCATGATGTCCGGCCGGTCGAGGTACCAGGTGATCTTGCGAAAGCCCTCGGGTTCGCACTGAGTGCAGAACAGGCCGCCGGATCGGTACAGCCCCTCCAGCGCGGTGTTATCCTCCGGCGCGATCGACACCTCGCTCTCCAGTACGAAAGTCTCGGGCGGCTCGAAGAGCGTCAGGGACTCGGCATCGATGCGATAACGTTCGGCGGCTATCTCCTGGCCATCGAGGCGTACCCAGATCGGTTGCAGACCCTCGCCGTGCAGCCGCAGCGACCCGCCCTGCCCTTTGGGATTGCGCTTCACCCCAAGCCGCGAGACCACCCGGCTGCCCTGCTCATGCAGGTCGAACGCGAGATCCACCGTTTCGATCAAGTAGGCCGGCGGCTGATAGTCCTCGAGTTTAATGGTTCGCGGGGCGGCGTCTTTCATCTTTTGGGATCTCGCATGGTCAGGGGAGAGCTGGATCTTAGTCGGCGCCCGGCGCGGGGACCAAATGGCACAACCGTGCCGCTCAAATGGGTAAATACCCCGGTTACGCCATGACAGCGGGGTTGATAAGCTCGGCTGATGATCGACAGAGGAGAGAAGCATGCCGGAAATCGTCATCTACACCACCGCGATGTGTCCCTACTGCGTGCGCGCCAAGATGTTGTTGCAGCGCAAAGGCATGCGCTGGGAGGAGAAGCGCATCGACCTGGACCATGGCCTGATGGGTGAAATGCTGCAGCGCAGCAACCGACGGACGGTGCCGCAGATCTTTATCGACGAACATCACGTCGGGGGCTATGACGATATGACGGAATTGGATGCGATGGGTAGACTCGACCCGATGCTCGGACTGGTGCCGCCGGGCATGCCGGGTGATGCCGCACGTACCCTCGATGCGTCGGAAGACGCACCCACCTGATCGCTTCTCATACAGATCCCGCGGACTTTCGCCGCAGTATATCGGCCGGCAGCGAAAAAATGCGTCTCGATAAATGGCTTTGGGCGGCCCGATTCTACAAGACCCGCGCGCTGGCCAGCGAGGCTGTGGAGGGTGGCAAGGTTCACCTCAATGGTCAGCGCAGCAAGCCGGGAAAGGACGTGCGCGTTGGAAGTCGCCTGGAGATCCAGAAAGGCGGTCTCGCCTGGCAGATCGAGATCCTCACCCTGCCCGCGCAGCGACGCCCGGCGGCAGAGGCACAGGCCTCCTACCTTGAGACCGGGGAGAGTCAGCAGCGTCGTGCAGAGGCCGTTGCGGCATTGCGCGCCGCCCGGCAGGCCAGCCCGCTGCGGACGGCATCAAAGCCGAACAAGCGCGACCGACGCCTGATCCATCGCTTCAAGGAAGAGAGCCAATAGCTTACGCCGCGTGGAGCCGCTGACGACATGGATCAAGATGCCTTCCGCAAGACTTATCGCGAAGTCAACGAGGTCTTCTGTGCGTTCGAGAAGAGCGTGCTGACCAACGAGTGCAGCTGCCGTTGCGCGGAGCGTTTCTGCATCGCCGAGCGTGAGGGGGTGCACTGCCGGTCCGAGCCGGGCCAGGCGCGCTGCCTACGCTGGCTCGACCTACTGCGCGAACAGGCGCGCTTTGCGCTGCGAACGGAAGAGGGGCGACAGCTGCTGCCACACGGCAAGGCGATGCGTCTACAGGTTGGTGGGATGCGAGGCCTGCAGCTGGTGCTGGGCATCGCCAGATCGTCCCAGACGCAGACCATCGACGACGTCGATGGCACACTGGCTGCCGCGGAGGCCTGCTTCGGCTCGCTCGACGGCCTCCCCTTTTCCGAGATCATGCGTGAGGTGGCCGCTTACCAGGTGCGCAAACGTTCCCGTCGGCGACGCTGACCTCCTGTGCATCGCTCGCCGGCAGGGCCCTACCTGGGCAGCGACTGGAAGTTGCTGCCGATCAGCGGCTGGGCGTCGACCTGCGGCACATGGCACTGATTACAGAAATGCCGGGCGCCGCTCGGATGGTCCAGCTTCTTGCCGTCGCGGTCCATGAAGTGTGCCTCACTCATCTCCACCGACTTGGCCTTGTCCTTACCCGGCTGTTTCGTATGGCATTCGAGGCACTTGTTCTGCTTGAGATCGATGGTGTATTTGTCTACCTCGTGCGGGACCAGCGGTGGTTGCTGTTCGAACGTGCGCGGGATGTTTTCCTTGTCGTTGATGAAATCCCGCATCGCCGGCGGTGGCTCGGTGGCCGGTACCGCCTCCATCCCGCGCAGTGATTCCAGGGCCTGACTGGCGGCGAGTACCTGAGCCGGGCCGGCCAGTCCTGCCGCGCCGATCAGCAGAAGGGAGAAAATCAACGGGAACGGCTTCATGACGACACCTCACTTTTTTGGTTTGCGCCAGGTACGACCAGGCGGGAATGGTTTGCATAGCGCGTGCTGAATGCGAAAACTTCACGCCCACAGACGTCGATACAGCGGCCGCAGTTGGTGCAGTGACCAGACAGGATCACCGGACCGATACCTTTGTCTGCCCCTTTCAATGCGGGCCTTATGACCTGGTGCTCTGGACACACCGCGAAACAGTCCATGCAGTCATCACAGGCTTCGCGACGGACCGCGGCGACGCGCAGCACCGCGCCCTCGCCCAACAGGCCATAGAACGCGCCGACCGGGCAAAGGTGTCCACACCAGGCGCGCCGACCGATAACAAGATCGAGCAGGAACACCGCGGCGACCACACCCCAGGCAAGCCCCATGCCGAATATCAGGCCGCGGTATACCATCGAAACCGGGTTGACCAGTTCCCAGGCGACGCTCCCGGTCACCGCCGCGACCAACAGGATCGCGCCGAGCAGCCAGTAACGCGTCTTGTCGGAGAAGTTTGCGCCGCCCTTGATATGCAGGCGCCACCGCAGCCACTCGGCGAGGTCGGTAACGATGTTGATCGGGCAGACCCAGCTGCAGTACACGCGCCCACCGACCAGCAGATAGAAGACCAGCACAATCAGGGCGCCGATCAATGCGGCCGACTCGGGCACATGACCGCTAGCGAACACCTGCAACAGGACCAGCGGGTCAGACAACGGCAAGAAGCCCAGGGTCAGGCTGGAGGCGAGATTCCCCTCGACGATCCAGAATCCCAACAAAGGCCCGGCCAGGAACAGGCCGAGGATACCCAGCTGGCTGATCCGGCGCAGGATCAGATAGCGGTGTGCACCGATCCAGCCCTTCTGCTCGATCGCCTCTGCGTCGGGGCGTCCACCGGGTTCCATCATGGGCCTCCCTTGCGGTTCAGCGTGTCCAGCGGATTGGCCGAGAATGGTGAAGCGGGCGGCTCGGGTGCCGAAGGCACTCCCGGTGGCAGGGGTCGCTCACCCACGATCAGGCCACGGCCCCCATGCTCATAGCGCGCCCCTTCCGGGAGGTTGTATTGGTGCGGCGCGTCCGGCGTGACCAGGGCCTTGCCAGCTTCCGCCTTCTGTTCCCAGCCGAGACGGTAGTGCCGCCCCAACAGGCCTTTGGCCAGCGCAATCGGAAATACCTTGATCGCCGCCTCTTCGAGGATGCAGGCCTTCTCGCACTTGCCACAGCCGGTGCACGCCCGCGAATGCACGATCGGGATGAACAGCGCATGCCTGCCGCTGCGATCGTTGTGTCGATAGTTGAGCGTAATCGCCTTGCCGCGGATCGGACAGACGTTGAAGCAGACCTCGCAGCGCAACCCCTGGAAGGCGATACAGGCCTCCTGATCGACCACGACCGCAAGACCCATGCGCGCCTTGTCGATCTCGGTCAATGCAGGATCGAGCGCGCCGGTCGGACAGGCCTTCACGCAGGGGATGTCGTCACACATCTCGCAGGGGATGTTGCGCGCCTCGAAATACGGCGTACCCAGCGCGACGTCGTCACCCAGCTGCGCCAGCTTCAAGGTGTCATAGGGGCAATCGCGCACACACAGGCCGCAGCGAATGCAGGCGGCCTGAAAGGCTGTCTCGTCTGCGGCACCGGGCGGACGAATCGCCGTCGCCGGCAGCGCGCGCGCCTGGCGCTGATAGACACCGAGCGTCATTGCCACCAGGCCGACACCAACCGCGCTGCGCAGGGTAATGCCCAGAAAACGCCGGCGCGCGGCGTCGAGACCTCCAGAACCCTTGTAGCTCGTGCTCATGGCCTTTCGCTGTCTATTCGACGAACTCAGGCCGGCATGACCTTGACCGCGGTCTTTTTGAAGTCCGTCTCTTTCGACAGCGGGTCGGTGGCATCCAGTACCAGCTTGTTGACCAGGCGGCTGGCGTCGAAGAACGGCACGAACACCATGCCCTCCGGCATCTTGTTACGGCCCTTGGTCTCGACCCGACAGATGATCTCGCCGCGCCGGCTGATGATCTTGGCCGCATCGCCACGCTTGAGACCGCGCTGCTTCGCGTCGACCGGGTTCATGAAGGCCACGGCATCGGGCGCCGCCCGATAGAGTTCCGGTACACGACGGGTCATCGAACCCGAGTGCCAGTGTTCCAGGATGCGTCCAGTACCCATCCAGAGATCGTATTCCTGGTCGGGCGATTCGGCTGGCGGCTCATAGGGCGCGGAGATGATGTTGGCGCGACCGTCGGCATTGCCATAGAAGGCCACCTTCGCCCCCTTCGGCACGAACGGATCATAGCCCTCGCGATAACGCCACAGGGTCTCTTTACCATCGACAACCGGCCAGCGCAGACCGCGTGCCTTGTGATAGGCATCGAACTCGGCCAGATCGTGGCCCTTCTTCGGCCCGGTGGTACCGAATATCCGGTACTCCTCGTACAGGCCCTTCTGCAAGTAGAACCCGAAATCATCCATTTCGTCGTTGGCATATTGGTTGCCGCGGTCGTCGGTCACCTGCTGCTTGGGGTACTTGTCGACCACGCCGTTGGCGAACAGCACGTCGTACAGGGTCTTGCCGCGCAGTTCGGGTTTCTTCGCCAGCAATTCCTCGGGCCAGACCTCCTCGGTCTTGAAACGTTTGGAGAACTCGACGAACTGCCACAGATCGGAGCGCGACTCTCCCGGCGCCTGGGTCTGCTGACGCCAGAACTGGGTGCGACGCTCGGCATTGCCATAGGCGCCCTCTTTCTCCGCCCACATCGCAGTCGGCAGGATCAGGTCGGCGGCGGTGGCCGAGACGGTCGGGTACGGGTCGGACACGACGACGAAGTTGGCCGGATTGCGCCAGCCGGGGTACATCTCGTCGTTGATATTCGGCCCGGCCTGCATATTGTTGTTGGTAGTCACCCAGTAGCAGTTGAGCTTGCCGTCTTTCAGCATGCGGCTCTGCAGCACGGCATGGTAGCCCTTCTTGCCGGGCAGGGTCCCCTCGGGCAGCTGCCAGACTTTCTCACTGAAGTCGCGGTGCGGTTTCTTGAATACCACCAGGTCGGCCGGCAACCGGTGGGCGAAGGTCCCGACCTCACGCGCGGTGCCGCAGGCCGACGGCTGACCCGTCAGCGAGAACGGGCCGTTGCCGGGCTCGGAGATCTTGCCGGTCAGCAGATGCACGTTGTACATCAGGCCATTCACCCAAACCCCACGGGTATGCTGATTGAAGCCCATGGTCCAGTAAGACACGATCTTTCGCTTCGGGTCGGCATACAGTTTGGCCAGCCTTTCCAGGCTCTCGACCGGCACACCCGACAGCTCGGAGACATACTCGGCCGTGTACGGCTCGAGGTCCTTTTTGTACTGTTCGAAATCAATCTTCGTGAGTTTGCCCTTGCCGGCGTTCTTGGCCGCCTTTTCGCGCGGATCGTCGGGGCGCAGCCCATAGCCGATATCGGTCGGCGTCTTGGTGAAGTTCACATGGGCGTTGACGAAGTCCCAGTTGACCGCGTCGTTCTGCACGATGTAGTTGGCGATGTAGTTGAGGATCGCGAGATCGGTCTGCGGCTTGAAGATCACGCCATGGTCGGCCAGCTCGAAGCTGCGGTGCTCGAAGGTCGAGAGTACATGCACTTCGCAGCCCGGTTTGGTAAGGCGCGTGTCAGTCAGGCGCGACCATAGCACCGGGTGCATCTCGGCCATATTCGAGCCCCACAGCACGAACGCATCGGCATGCTCCAGGTCGTCGTAGCAGCCCATGGGCTCGTCGGCGCCGAAGGCGCGGATGAAGGCACCGACCGCGGAGGCCATACAGTGGCGGGCGTTCGGATCGATATTGTTGGAGCGGAAGCCGGCCTTGTAGAGTTTGGAGGCGGCATAGCCCTCGAACACGGTCCACTGCCCGGAGCCGAACATGCCGACGCTGGAGATGATCTCCTCGGGCGGCTTGCCCTTGTTGCGATCCAGGTCCTTGGCGATCGCGGCCTTCCATTTTTCCGCCATCACATCGAAGGCCTCTTCCCAGGACACCGGTTCGAAGTCGCCCTCCTTGTCGAACTTGCCATTCTTCTTGCGCAGCAGCGGTTGGGTCAGTCGATCCTGGCCGTACATGATCTTGGACAGGAAGTAGCCCTTGATGCAGTTGAGTCCGCGATTGACCGGTGCATCGGGATCGCCCTGGGTCGCCACCACACGGCCGTCCTTGGTGCCCACCAGCACCGAGCAGCCGGTGCCGCAGAAGCGACACGGCGCCTTGTCCCAGCGGACGTCGCTGTCGTCCTGTGCGGCGAGCGCCGGCACCCCGGGGATGGTGATGCCGGCCGCCGCCGCGGTGGCCGCAATCGCATTGGTCTTGATGAAGTCACGGCGTGTCTGTTTCATTGTAAGGATTCCTCCGGCGTGGACTCTGTGTCGATCTGGTGGTAAACGAGGGACGATGAGGCGACCCCTCTGAGGGTCGCCAGCTCGTTCATACGGTCGGCGCAGGCACGGTACTCGCCGCCCTCGATGGTGACCACCATGCGCCCCGCTTCGTTCGCATGCAGCTGAACGCCGTCCATCGCCCGCAGGGCCTGCTCGACCTTCGCCGCAGACTCGGGGCGTGACAATAACAACAAGCCGCAGACGTGATACTCGGTCATGCCGCCTCCTCGATCTGGATTACATGGATTGGGCATATAGCGATGCAGCTGCCACAGCCGTTGCACAGCGAGGTGTCGACGCCCGGTATTGCGCGCCCCCCCGGCTGCAGTTGAAAGCGTATCGCGCGTGTCTCGCAGACGTCGCCGCAGGCGCGGCAGGTGATTCCCTGTGCGCTCAGGCAGCCATCGCCGATCGTCGCAGCCAGGCGCCATGCCGGACCTGCCCGGCGATCGAGCGCAGCGTGTCCGCAGGCGTTTGCGCAGGCACCGCAGAAGCTGCAGCCGCCGCGGCTGAAATCGACGGTCGGGAAACCGCCGTCACCGCGCACTATGACCGATTCCTCACAGGCGCGGATACAGTCATCGCAGCGGCGACACAGGTCGAAAAAGGCCGCTACCGCCCACGGCATGCGATGGTCGATACGGGTCGGGCCGATCCTCCTCTTTAAAAAGGCCCGTCTTGCGGCATTGATCCTTGTCATTGTGCCTGCCAGACGTCTTTGGGCTTCTGATTGATCGAAGCGTAGATTAGGGTGCCGCCGGATAAACTTGACCGGCATCAAGTTCGCCCGGACCGAATTTGACCGCAGTCAAGTCGACACGAATTTTTGCGGTGTGCGCTGCCACGCAGGGCCCTTTGGGGGGCGAAAGGCGTGCGTAACGGGAGTCCCGTTGACGATCAGCGGGGTGCCATCGGCACGAGCAGAGGTTTGCCCTGTGAGCCTTCGCCAGGCACGTCGGTCCGGGAAGCGGCGGCGCCAAGTGCGAAAACTGTGTGGCCTAGCCGGGTTTGCCATCTACCCGCGCGCGCAGCAGCATCGGCACATAGTTTCCGGCGAACAGCGCAAACCCGAAGACCCAGAGCCCGCCGGAGAGATCTACCAAGAACGGATAGGAATTTTCGATCCAGGCGGTGCCGAACACCCGTATCAGCGCCGCCAGATTGACGGCCACGAAGGCCAGCGTCGTAAGCCGCGTGACATCGATCGGCCGGCCGGTGTGGCCGCGCACGACCCGCGCCATCATGCCCATCGTGAAGACACCGATGCCGCCCACGGTCAACGCGTGCAGCGCGGCGGTCGGCGGGAAAAGGCCGAACGCCGCCAGACCCGTAAGCATCGCACCGAGCACCACCCATGCATAGCCGACGTGCAGCACCCATAGCACCGGGATCGATAATACCCGGGGATCGAACCACCCGCCCAGCCTGACCGCTTGGCTCGCACCGAACAGCAGCCACAGCAGGGCCGTCAGCGGCGCCGGCGCCAATGCCGATGCCTCCCCCAGCATCAGCAGCGCCAGCGACACCAGGGTCAGACGCTCTACCCAGGGCCGCGCGCGCGGCCTGAACCCCGGCAGCGCGTTCTGGGTGAAAGACGGTATCACCCGCCCGGCGACCAGTGCGATCAGACCCAGCACCAGCACCAACATCACCCTGCGCATGTCGCCCGGCCCGTCGATCTGGCCGAGCAGCTGCAGGTGCGACAGCAGGTTGGCGAGCGCCATCAACAGCAGCAGCGGAAGAAAGACCCGGTTGACCCGGTTCTTTCCCTGCCACAGTTGCCTTGCCAGGCTGATTGCAATCAGCGGCAGAAAGGCGACGTCGACCACCAGCACCACCGCGACCGGGATCCCCGGGATCCACGGCGCCAACCGCCCCGCCAGCCAGACAAGCGCCAGCATCCCCAGCCTCGCCCCGGTCCAGGTCGGAACTCCGGTCCAGTTGCGCACCGCAGTCAGCAAGAATCCCGCGATCACCGCCGACACGTAGCCAAAAAACATCTCGTGCGCGTGCCAGGCGATCGGGTCATAGTGTGCCGGCGGCGCGAACCCGCCCCGCCAGACAAACGGCCACACGGCCACCGCCAGCACGGCGGCAACGGCCGCGAGCAGGAAGAACGGTCGGAAGCCGAGCGCGAGCGGCGCCCACCTGCTGGGGCTTGGATGCACCGGGGACTGTTGCTTCAGTGCATTCATAGGTGCAAGGATGCGCGGCGCAAAGCCGTCCCTCCTTGATTACGGTCAAGTCCACGTCCCGGAGCACTCAGTCGTCAGGCCGTCAACGGCGCATACAGCAACGGCAGGCGCCTCGGCAGGTCTAAGGGCCGGCGGGTCGCCGAGTAACCGCAGCTACCCTGCAGGAGGTGACTACAGTGATAACGGTGAAGCTCTTCATGCGAGTAACCAAGGAGCCTTTGAAGCGGACACCGGTAGTCCTGCAGATGGACGCCGACGCGTCCGCCACCGCTCCCGTGCTGACCGACCGTGATGGGATTGCACGCTTCGACGTCGATCCCGGCAGCGGCAAGGTGTTGGTCTCGGGTATCGAGCGTCATCACGGCCGCCTCGACGGGGAGATTCCGATCGGGCTGTGGTCCATGACCCAGGCCAGCGACAGTTCAGAGGGCAAACCGGGTGAGTTTCCGGATGGCAGCAATGCCTATCCGGACATGGCTACCCGCGGCATCATCGTGGACGGCAGAGAGGTGCTCACCGACAGCGAGGGTTACCTGATCAATCCGACGCAGTGGACGGAGGGCTTCGCCAAGGCCTTGGCGGCAAGCGAGGGCCTGACGCTGAATGCCGAGCATTGGGACGTAATCCGCTACCTGCGGGACTATTTCTCGCGCCGCGGCAGCCAGCCCTCGGTGCGCGACATGATCAGACACTTCCGCAGCACCTGGGACGCGGAGCGCGGCAGCAACCGCTACCTGCACCAGCTGTTCCCACGCGGCGGCCCGCAAAAGCAGGGCAACCGGCTGGCGGGGCTATTGCGGACCAAGGGCGAGCACTGAGCCGTTAATCTATCCGGCGCGCATGGTCTCGCCGTCTGCGCAGACGCGCGCCTATGAATTGACCACCGAAGTAGGCCGCCACCATGAACGGCAGAGTCACCAGGCGCCATTCGACACCCAGCAACATGCGCCCGAAAATGACGATGGGAACAGCGGCATGAACGGCAACAAACCACGCCGCGGAGAATTTCCTCACCCCCTCCCGCCAGTAGCCGAAGGGCAGATTGATCAGCAGCGTCCCCAACAACAGAACGATCAGCGCGACCATCGCCGTGCCCGCGCGCTCCGCAGTCGATGCATCATCGCGACGAACCAACAACGATCACAGGGGGCCATGCGTCTGACGCGCTATGCAGTGACACTGGCCAAGCGCCACTGCTGTAAACCGATACTGATGAGCGCGACGCCCAAGACGGTACCGAGCAACAATGCCGACCCTGCAGCACCCATCACGATCAGCAATATACCGAGGCCAATGACCAACCAATACTCGACCTTCTTGATGGTGGACGGATTGACCACTTGACTGTCGCGTAGCGCCGAGAGACCCGAAATGCCGCTCAGGATAAGACCACCGCCCAACACCAGGGCGACCAGCCACAGGGCCAGACCAGGCCAAATCAGCAGGACGATGCCGGCGAAAACCTGCGCAACGGGGCCGAAGAAACTGGCGCCTATCCCATTCTTGCGTGCGGCATTGACGTAGAGCAAGGCGACGACGCCACTCGCCAGCATGACCGCGGCCAGCAGCATGACAGCCACCGTCCCAAACAGATAGGGGAGGACAATCGCCGACACGCCAAGGCAGATCGTTACGATGGCACTTATCTTTGTCGCAGATTCAGGGTTCAAACGGCACTCCAACGCCCAGCAGGCGAAAAATTCTTAAAGAAACTGCGTGAGTGTAATCGAAGGCAGCGACCGATCGGCAACCGCAGGCGAGCAGCGCTTGGTCGAAATCTCGCCCCGGCCGGGTTATCCGGTTTGATCGATGCGGCCCAGCCTCACTCGCTCGGCCCCCTGCCCGGCGACCGCATCGACCTCGGCACCGGCAAACCACCTTGACCCGGGGCAGATCATGCAGCCGGTAAAAGGCTTATGCTTATCGCTCGGAGGTTGATTACAACCTGGCATCCGGGCGATCAGGGGGAACCGAATTCATGGCCTATGGAACCAGCGATATCCGCAATATTGCCCTCGTGGGGCATGCCGCTGCCGGCAAAACCACACTGGTCGAAGCCCTGCTGGCGGCGGCCGGGCGCATCCCCACACAGGGCGACGTGGCCAAAGGCAATACAATTTGCGACTTCGATCCACTCGAACAGGAGAAGGGTCACTCGCTGGATACGGCCCTGGTGTCGCTCGACTGGGGCGGTTGCCATATCAATCTGATCGACACACCGGGCGCACCGGACTACCTCGGAAAGGCGGTGGCGGCCCTGCCCGCAGTCGAGACCGCGGCAGTCGTCGTCAACGCGAGGGAGGGCATCGAGGCGGTTACGATCCGCATGATGACCAGGGCCGCCGAGCGCGGGCTAGGCCGGCTGATCATCGTCAACCGCATCGACGCAGAGGATGTCGACCTGGAGGGCTTGCTGCACGAACTGCAGCAGACCTTTGGCCGAGAATGCCTGCCGCTGAACCTGCCCGCAGACAATGCCGCCAAGGTGGTTGACTGCTTCTTTGCTCCTTCGGGCAACAGCGATTTTTCTAGTGTCGCCGAGGCGCATCGGGCGCTGATCGACCAGGTGGTCGAGATCGACGAAGAATTGATGACGCTTTATCTGGAACAGGGCGAGGAACTGGCGCCCGAGCAGTTGCATGCGCCATTCGAACAGGCGTTGCGCGAAGGCCACCTGATACCGGTCTGCTTCGCCTCGGCGCGCACCGGCGCCGGGATCGCCGAACTGCTGGACGTAATGGCCAGGCTCGCCCCGGACCCGACCGAGGGAAATCCGCCGCAGTGCCTGATCGGTGAGGGCGACGAGGCCAAGTCGTACGCGGTAACGCCGGATCCCGACAAACATGTCGTCGCGCATGTCTTCAAGGTCATGTTCGACCCGTTCGTCGGTAAGCTGGCGCTGTTCCGCATCCACCAGGGCACGGTCGCCAAGGACAGTCAGCTGTATGTGGGTGACGGCCGCAAGCCCTTCAAGGTCGGGCACTTGTTCAACCTGTTCGGCAAGGAGCACCCGCATGAGAGCAACGGCATCCCCGGTGACATCCGGGCGGTTGCGAAGATCGAGGAGATCCACCCCGACGCGATCCTGCACGACTCACACGACGAGGATTTCCTGCACCTGCAGCCGTCGCGCTTTCCGCTGCCGGTGGCCGGGCTGGCCATCCGTGTGCGCCGCACCCAGGATGAACAGCGGCTGGCCGACGCCCTCCATAAACTCCTGGAAGAGGATCCCTGCCTGGCATTGGAATCCCGTCAGACGACGCGTGAGATGGTGCTGCGCGGACTCTCGGAGCTGCATTTGCGTACTGCACTCGAGCAGCTGCAGGCCCGCTACCGGGTCGAGTTGGACACCAGTAAACCGAGCGTTGCCTATCGCGAGACCATCACCACCGAGGCCAACGGCCAGCACCGTCACAAGAAACAGACCGGCGGCGCCGGCCAGTTCGGCGAAGTGGTACTGCGAATAGAACCGCTACCGCGCGGTGCAGGCTTCCAGTTCGCCTCGGCCGTGGTCGGTGGCGCCATTCCCGGGACATTCATACCGGCGGTAGAGAAAGGCGTGCGCGAAGGCATGGCGGCCGGTGCCATCGCCGGGTATCCGTTGGTGGACCTGAAGGTGGTCGTCACCGACGGCAAACACCATCCAGTCGATTCTAAAGAAATCGCCTTCGTTACGGCCGGGCGCAAGGCACTGCTCGCGGCGGCACGCGACGCCCGGCCGGTCGTGATGGAGCCTATCGTAAACCTCGAGGTACAGGTGCCGCAGGACGCCGTGGGGAATGTCACCGGAGATCTCGCCGGCCGACGGGGCCGCGTGCTCGGCACACGGGCGTTGCCGCTGGGCCGCATCGTCGTGACGGCACAGGCGCCGCTGGCCGAACTCGACGACTATCCGGAACGCCTCAAGGCAATGACCGGCGGCAACGCGACCTACACGCTCGAACTCGCTGAGTATGAGCCCGTTCCGGAACCGATCCAGCGGGGACTCTGCCGCGCGTTTAAACGGGGCGGCGAAGAGGATTGAGAGCCTCAGTATCGAGTGTCAGAAAAAAGACTCGCTTAGGCCGAAGACAAAACGGATTCATTGAACGACAACAAATTGAGGTGGTAGCTAGCGAGGGACGCGTCCAAGCTCGCTGACGCATGACGACGCCTGCCAGATAGAACACCGTGAACAAGCTCTTCAGACTCTCCGGATTTATCCCGTTCATCCTGATCATTTTTCTCAACGCCTTCGTGGATCTGGGCCACAAGATCCTGATCCAGAACACAGTATTCAAGGTGTATGACGGTCAGACGCAGATCATCCTGACCGCGATCGTCAACGGACTGATCCTGCTGCCCTTCGTGCTGCTGTTCACGCCGGCAGGCTATCTGTCCGACCGTTATCGGAAGCCGTGGATCATGCGCTACAGCGCCGCGATCGCCGTGGGCATCACCCTACTTATCACCCTCTCCTATTACGCCGGCTGGTTCTGGTTCTCGTTTGCGATGACCTTTCTGCTGGCGGTGCAGAGTGCCTTCTATTCGCCGGCCAAATATGGCTTCATCAAGGAGCTGGCCGGCAAGGACCAGCTGGCCACCACGAATGCCATCGTGCAGGCGGTGACTATTGTCGCAATCCTGTTCGGTATCTTTGTCTTCACGGTGCTTTTCGAACGCGGGCTGGTCGGCGTGCGCTATGCGAACGAGGCGCAGCTGCTGCAGGCGATCGCGCCACTCGGCTGGGTATTGGTGGCCTGCTCCATGGCGGAATTTTGGCTGGCCCTGCGCCTGCCGGCCGGCCAGGCCGCGGCAGCCGAGGGCGTGTTCGACTGGGCGCATTATCGCAAGGGACGCTACCTGCGCGACAACCTCGGCAAGATCCTCGGCGACCGCACCATCTGGCTGTCGATCGTCGGCCTATCGGTCTTCTGGGGGATCTCGCAGGTCGTGCTGGCCGCATTTCCGGCGTTCGCGAAAGAGACCCTGGCGGAGACCAACACCATTGTCATCCAGGGCCTGCTCGCCTGCTCCGGTATCGGGATCATCATCGGCTCGCTGCTGGCCGGCAAGGCCTCGAGGGACTATATCGAAACCGGCCTGGTGCCACTCGGCGCGCTGGGCGTGGTCGCGGCCCTGTTCCTCTTACCGCAGTTGTCTTCGCTGATGCTGCTGGCAATCAGCTTCATCCTGCTGGGTGTCGCGGGTGGCATGTTCATCGTGCCGCTGAATGCGCTGATCCAGTTCCACGCCAGGGACGAGGAACTGGGCACGGTGCTAGCCGGCAACAACTGGGTGCAGAACGTGGTGATGCTCGGCTTCCTCGGGCTGACCGTATTATTTGCATTCAGCGGCACCAGTAGTCTTGGCCTGTTTTATCTGCTCACCGCCACCGCGTTGGGGGGTGCGGTATATACGGTATGGCAGCTGCCGCAGTCACTGGTTCGCTTTGTAGCGGCACGCATGTTCGCGAGCCGTTACCGCATCGAGGTCCTGGGCTTCGAGAATCTGCCCGGTCAGGGTGGCGTACTGATGCTGGGCAACCACGTCAGCTGGCTGGACTGGGCGGTGATCCAGATCGCCTGCCCACGTCCAATCCGATTCGTGATGTATCGAGGGATTTATGAGCGCTGGTATCTGAGATGGTTTCTCGACATCTTCGGCGTGGTGCCGATCGCGGGCGGCCAGAGCAAGGAGGCCCTGGAAAAGGTCAACGAACTGCTGAAGACCGGCGAGGTAGTGTGCCTGTTTCCGGAGGGCGCGATCAGCCGCAACGGTCAATTGGGTGAATTCAAGCGCGGCTACGAACACACGGTCGAAGAGGTGGATGGCGTAATCCTGCCGTTTTACCTGCGCGGCCTGTGGGGCAGCCGTTTCTCGCGCTCCGGCGACAGATTGCAGGAAGCCCGCAACACGCGCCTGCGCAGCGGCGTGATCGTTGCCTTCGGCAAGCCGCTGCCGATGGACACTACGGCGTCTGAACTCAAGCAGCATGTGTTCGATCTTTCCGTCGATGCCTGGGAGCAGCATAGTCGCACGCTGGATCCCATCCCGCTGGAGTGGCTGCGCACCGCCAAGCGTCGTGGCAGCACGCTGTGTCTTGCCGACGCTCAGGGGGATACGGAGTTGTCCGGCCACAAGACGATGACGGCAGTGTTCGCGTTCTCACGGCTGATTCGCGAGCGCAGCCCGGAGCAGAATATCGGCCTGCTGCTGCCTACGAGCAGTGCGGGCGTGATCACCAACATGGCCTGCCTGCTGCTGGGCAAGACCGTGGTCAATCTGAACTTCACTGCCAGCCTGGCCGCCCTGAGCGCGGCTACCGACAAGGCCGAGCTGCGCAGCATCTTTACCTCGCGGCGATTCATCAAGAAGCTGGCGCAGCGCGGTGTTCAGCTCGACAGTCTGCTGGGCAGGGTCGAGGTGCATTACCTTGAAGACCTCAAAGACGAGATCGGCACCCTCGGCAAGCTAGCCTCGCTGGCCTCCGCAGTGCTGCTGCCGGCGCGTCTGCTGTACGCGCTGTATGGCCGGCGCGTGGACCTGGAGCAGCCGGCGGCGATCCTGTTCTCCAGCGGCAGCGAGGGAGAACCCAAGGGCGTGGTACTGAGCCACCGCAATATCGTGGCAAATATCCAACAAGTGGCCGACGTGCTCGATACCCGGGCCGAGGACACAGTGATGGCCACGCTACCCCTGTTCCACGCCTTCGGCCTGACGGTGACCGGCCTGATGCCGCTGGTCGAGGGCATACCGGCGATCTGCCACCCCGACCCCACCGATGTGCTGACCATCGCCAAGGCGATCGGCAGACACCATGCCACGGTGTTCTGCGGCACCTCGACCTTCCTGCGGCTGTTTACCCGCAACCGGCGCATCCATCCGCTGATGCTCGAATCGCTGCGCGTGGTAGTGGCCGGCGCCGAGCGCCTGAACCCCGAGGTGCGCGATGCCTTCAAACTGAAGTTCAACAAGGAGATCTACGAGGGCTACGGCACCACAGAGACTACCCCAGTGGCCAGCGTAAACATCCCCGATCGCATCGACCCGCGCGATTGGAAGGAGCAGCAGGGCAACCGCCCGGGCACCGTCGGCATGCCGCTGCCCGGCGGCAGCTTCCGTATCGTCGACCCACAAACCCTGGAGACCCTGCCGACGGGCGAGGATGGCCTGATCCTGTTCGGCGGCAGCCAGGTGATGCTGGGTTATCTGAAAGATCCGGGAAAGACCGCCGAGGTGATCGTCGAACTCGATGGCAGGCGTTGGTACAGGACCGGTGACAAGGGCCATCTGGACCCGGACGGCTTTCTCACCATCGTCGATCGCTACTCACGCTTCGCCAAGATCGGCGGCGAGATGGTCAGCCTGGGCGCCATCGAGGGGGCGATCAGCCGCGTGCTGCCGGAAGAGGTCGAAGTGCTGACCACCGCGGTGCCCGACGGCAAGAAGGGGGAAAAGGTCGTGCTGCTGTTTGCCGGCGATATCGGTGAAGACGCTATCAAAGATGCAATTGAGAAATCCGGGCTCAACCCGCTGATGCGGCCATCGGCGCTGATCCCGGTCGACGCCATCCCGAAACTGGGCAGCGGCAAGAGCGACTTCAGTCAAGCGAAGCAGATCGCACTGGCGGCATCGACGGATTGAGGACTGGAGAGGTCTGATGGCCCGGCGTTGGGCTGATCGATTGGCGAAGCCTCGCGCTAGACCGACTAGGTTGCAGCAGTCGATCACTGGACTTCTTGCGGGGACTGTTGCTTGAATAGCGAGAAATCGGTACCGTGCCCAAAATAGGCGCAGGCGGTAAGAAGTCGGGGAGGTACGGGATCTGTCGTTCCTATTAGGACCCGCCATAGAAGCCGCTAATCGCTTCCCCGTTGAAAGTCCAAAGGAGGATACCCCAGTGAAACTGATCGGAAAATTTCTAATTCTGGTGTTTTGTCTCGGGTGCTCACCGACGTGGGCCGAATGGAAGCTGGTGCCGGATAAGTCGCACCTCAGCTTTGTGTCGACGAAGAAAGAACACATTGCAGAAGGCCATACGTTCAAAGGCCTGCAGGGTTCCGTGAACAACGACAGTGTCGGCACGGTGGCCGTTGACCTGGCCAGCGTAGACACGAAGATCGAGATTCGTGACGAACGCATGCGCGAGATGCTGTTTGAGACGAAAGAATACCCCACCGCAGTCTTCACCGCCCACGTGGACCCGATGAGGGTCCGCTCGATCAGTGAATGGCCGCCGGGTGAGCAGCAGACCATGTTTCTGGAGGGTGAGCTCAGCCTGCATGGAAGCAAACATCCGATCGGCGCAGACGTGATCGTGACCAAGTCCGGCGTCAATCGCGTCCAGGTCGCCAGCGCTAGGCCCGTCGTCGTCCAGGCAGAGAACTTCAACCTGGTTCAAGGGATAAACAAACTGGCGGAGATCGCCGGCCTGCCCAGCATCAGCCATGCCGTGCCCGTGAATTTTTTGCTGACCTTCGACGTGATAACGCCCTGAGGCCACGTTGACCGTGGCGCCGTCTCGGCAGCTGCGCCGCGGTTTCCCATCTTGGCCGGCACGCTCCACGTGGGGCGCGTTGGCTAATCACCGTCAAACCTGGAATGAACCCCTGTTTTTTCCCGCTGGCCTATCGCGGACCTGGGAGTATCTTCACTGCGACTTGGCCGACAGATCGTCGCGCACGGAACCGGAGACCCACAGACTGACCAGCGACAGACAACCTGCAACCAGCCCCGAGATGAGGGGTAGCAGTCCAAACGTACCGAGCAGACCGCCACCGGACTCAGCGCTGCGCTGGGCGGCAGACAATGCATACACCCCGTACACCATGCAAAGGACCGCGATCGGCAAAACGACCACGCGCGTGCGCCGCACCTGCGCACGAACCGTTGCGGTCGGATGTTGCAGCCGGACTCCGAGCGCCATCATCCATAGGACCATCAGCGGGACGAAGACCATGGAAACCGTGCCGAAGAACAGGGAAAGCGGTAGCAGCGCGATGCCTACGACGAACTGTGCGGCGCCGAGCAGCAGGAGCGTCACCCGTCGGTAGCTGGTCAATGACATATCCTTCTGCACCCGGTCGTAACAGGGTGGTTTGTTAGCCTGTTTACTGCAGGGGAGTATCGGCACTCTTGTTCAGGTCTGGAATAACACGTCTCAGCGATCGCGCCTGCCCCACACCCGCTGGCGCCCAAAGCCAATTGATTGGCTTATCCGGCCAAAAATTTTTTGGACGCTTGCTCGCATACTTCCGATGATGAAAACCACCGGGTGCGAAAGAACCTTGCTCAGAAACTCGGTCTCACGCGACGCGAACGGCTGTCCCGCTGACGCTGACCATCAGCATGCCGCCTTTCTCACCGAGCACTTCATAATCGATATCGATTCCGACCACAGCGTTGGCACCCAGTTTGGCCGCTTCCTCGCCAATCTCCTGCAGCGCGATACTCCTGGCCTTGCGCAGTTCTTTTTCATAGGAAGCAGAACGACCGCCGACAATGTCGCGAATGCCCGCGAACATGTCTTTGAAGATGTTGGCACCCATCACCGCCTCGCCTGTGCAGACACCAAGGTATTCGGCTATCGACTTGCCCTCGATATTGGGCGTAGTTGTCATGATCAATGTGATATCTCCCTATGAAAACGGCGCTGCCGGAGCGATTATTGTCTGTCGGGATCAAGGCTGTGACATGACACTGGTGCGGATCTGTTCATCAGGGACCCCTGCCTCGTTCAGCAGCACCCGTGCAAGGTCCAGCCCGTCCTGCGGAAGCGCGAGATAGTAATCATGGTCGGCCAGCAAGGTATGAACACGCAGGATGCGCTCGACCACGTGGTCCAGCCGCTCCTTGCCGGCGGGTACCAGGTCGATCGAGTGATAGCGGAAATCATCCAGTACGTCGCGCCAGGCGCGGCAGTAGTTGGACAAATAATGGCCGCGCGGGATCGCCGACAACCAGTAAAAGTCGATCGATCGATCTACGTCCTTTTGGATCGCGTGATCGATCAGGCTGCTGACCGGCGCAAATCCCGACTCCCAGGCAATAAATACCAGCGGCCGGTTCGACGCCTCGTCGAGTGTGAAGTCGCCGCACGGCCCGCGCAGCTGCACCTCGCTGCCCTTGCGCAGACGGTCGAACACGAACTCGCTGAACGGATCCCCGGCACAGCGACGCAGATGAAACCGCAGCTGGATGCTGTCGCAGGGGCAGCTCGCGATCGGCAGGATCTTCGGCTGCATGTCGTCGAACGCCAAAGCCACACTCTGCCCGGCAAGAAAGTGCAGGCCGCCGCTGCGCGGCGTGCGCACCGTCAGCTGTAGGATCTCATCCTGCAAGCGCTCGATCCGGCTCACCTTGGCGCAAACCTGCTGCTCCGGGATCTCCGCGGCCGAGTCCAGCTCTTGGGCCTCGACCACCAGGTCACTCGCCGCCCGACAGCTGCACAGCAGAAACCAGCCCCGCTGCTTCTCGAGTTCGCTGAAATGAAAGTCGAAATGCGCGAACGGTTCGATCACACCCGACAACAGGCGCGCCCGGCATTCGCCGCAACTGCCATTGGCACAGTTGTGACCCAGATTCAGCCCGGCGCGCTGACCGGCCTTAAGCAGGGTCTCGCTTGGCTCGGCCTCAAAGCGGTTGCCGGAGGGTTCGACGGTAATTGTGTACGACATGCCGGCATGAGGTTAACGCCGCCCGGCGTTGCCGCCAAGCGGCATACCGTCAACGCACAGCCGGCAGTGACTAGCCTGCTTATCTCACCGGGTTTCGTCGCGAGGGTATCGGGGCCGCAGCAGGAAATCGGTGGGATTTGCAGGCTAGTTCGGCTCGCGCAGTTTGATCTGGTTCATGAACCAACCGACCAGGGTGCCTAGCAGTATCGCCTGGCGGGCGTCGCACTGTTCCTGCAGCGTCAGCAGGCGTTTCTCGGTCTCGACGGCGAGCTGACGGTAGCCGTCCAACTCATGCTGCAGGCGAGCCACTTCGACCCGCGCACGCTGCAGTTCGGTGGCGAGGTGTTCCGCATCCGGCCGGGATTCCAGGTTCGCCTTGTAGAGCGCCGCCTCGCGGATACGCTTGACCTTCTCCACCATGCCGGAGCGATCCGTGTCTGCCTCCGGATAGGCCTTGTGCAGCTCCGATAGGCGGATGTGTCCCTCGAACGCGGCGATTCGGCCTTCCTGGATGTGTTGTTGCAACAGGTGCCGCGGGACCCCGACCATACGGGCCGCCTGCGAGAGACTGAGCAATCTATCCATACTTCCTCCGGGCAACTTGCCCAAATGGTATATCTCTTTGGAAGTATAGTGAGGCAATACCAGAGTAAAAGGCTGAGTTATCAAGCCTTATTATTAATTGGCAAGACACCTGTGGACTGCGTACCAAGGCCCTGCGGCTGGCCGGCCTGATCAAGAGCGATTAGCGCCCCGGTCCACCACCGCCCAAACGGCCACCAGCTGGACGCAGTCTCGCTAACTCCGCGAGCAACGGTGTCAACACCGGTTGCAGTTTGCGCCGCATCAGGCTGCCGATCGCGGTGCTGTCGCGGAACACCGGTCGCACGATGCCGTAGCTCAGTCCGGACAGGATGCGCAGCGCGCGTAGCTGCGCGTCGTCCACGCTCGGCTGGGCGCACAGCGCCGATGCCTGCGCACTGCGCAGCCAGTCGGCAGACTCTGCCTGCAGCGCTTCGAGGGTGGCGTCGACCCGGCCCTCCGGTCGGGCCGGCGACATATGCGCCGCGATAGCGTCCAGGGCCAGGTTGACGACCTCCTGGTTGGAGGGTTTGTCAAACACCCGGAAAACCGTCTCAATGAACGCCTGCCCCGGCGCCGACAGCATCTGTGCCAGCAATCCGGCGATAGGGTTGCCGTCCGCGGCCAGCGCCGCCAGCTCGGCGTAGTCGGGATGCGCGGCGGGCTGGTCCGGGAGATCCTCTGGACAGGCCGCCAGAAAGCCGACGTAATAGGGCGGTTTGCGCTGGGCCTTGCGCCACAGCCCGTGCACCTGCGCTTGATCCAATAGCCCATCCTGCAGCACCAGGCGCACCGTCTCGATCTGTTGCTCGGGTTCGGTCTCGAACGGCAGGTGCTCGACCAGATAGGCCGCCAACCGCGGTCCCATGCTGCCTTCCACGACTGCCGGCTTGCCCAGCATTTGGCGGGCATTGGTGGCGTCCTCCATGGCCCACCAGGCACGCCGCGCGAGCTCGTCGGTCAGCCCTCGGGCACACACGGTGGCAACCACGGCCTCGGGCTCCCCGAGCAACAACATCTGCTCGAGGCTGTCATCACGCATCTGCCCCATCCGCGTCCAGCGCTGCAGGTAGACTGGATAGCCGCCCGGTGATCCGAGGACGTGGCCCGAGAGCAGTTCCTTGACCTGCTTCAGATACTGGTCGTCGCGCCCGGTGGGATTCAGCCGGATCTCCGCCTCACCTTGCTCCGACAGACCGAACACCGTCATGGTCGATTCGTTGATGCGTATCGCCTGGGGCCGACTGGCCAGCAGCACGTTGAGACGGAGCGTATCCTGGGGGGACAGTTCCATAGACTGACCGGCTCCGGGTGATGCGCCTAGCCGTCTGCGGGCGGGGAGTAGTTTGCGTCTTTGGGGTTCATGAAGATGAACTGCGGATCACCGGGCTCGAGCTCGACGAAATCGAGCGTTGCGGCATCCAGCAGCGGGACATACTCGGGGGCCATTACGATCTGCACACCCTCGGAGTTGAAACTGATATCGTCCTCGGTGGCCTCGTCAAAGCCCATCCGATAATCGATACCGCCATCGGGCTTCTGCTGCGCAGCCAGTCGCAGCGGCATACCGGTGGTGCCACCCTGCTCCGCCGCGACTTTGACTTGCTCCGCTGCCTGCGGTGTCACCTTGAACATATCCGAATCCTCTGTGTGCGGCCATCGCTGACCATGCGTCACTGCCCGGTATCATCGCGGCAATCACGCACAAAATTCACGAAGCGCTCTGCCCAGGGCTGCGACCTGGTGTCACGCATGTGCGCATAACTCGCCAGCAGATTCCGGTAGACGATGCCGTCATTGACGCCGTCGAGACCGAAGCCGCGCTCGATACGGTAGGCAAACGTCAGGCCGACCGGCACCTCAGCCAGGGCCGAGTAGTGAAATTCATGCGCCGATATCGGCTGGCTGCCATCGCTCGACAGCGGCCAGGGATGATCGGGCGTTTCACGCAATTGCACATAACCCCGTCCCTGGGGCTTGGCGTGCATCACCACCTCTGCCGGAATCACGCCGCTCATTTTACGCGTCTTTCCCTCCCAGGTCAGGCTCTCGCACAGGTACATCAGGCCGCCACATTCCGCATACACGGGACCGTCAAGGTCGATAAAGTCGGCGACCGCAGCACGCATCGCGGCGTTCTGTTCGAGGCTGTCCATATGCGTTTCGGGGAAACCACCGCCGAGGAACAGACCATCGCAGCGTGGTAGTTCCCCATCCGCCAAGGGGCTAAAGGGAACCAGTTCGGCGCCGGCATTGCTCAGGGCCTCGAGGTCACCGGCGTAATAAAAGCCAAAGGCGGAGTCGCAAGCATAGCCGATGCGCACGCCGTCGGAAGCACTCGATACCTGGACTTCCACCGGCCTGACGGGGAGTGTGGGCGCGGTAGCGGCGAGATTCCGCAGCGCCTGGAGATCCACCTGATCGCGGATCAGCTTCGCCATCCGCTCGATATGCGCCTGGCTGCTGCCCACCTCGGTGCTTGGGACCAGGCCCAGGTGACGTTCATTGATCACCAGCTCATCACTGCGCTGCACGGCGCCGACCACGCCCACATCGGTGTAGTGTTCGATGACCGCGCGCAACTTTGCCTCGTGACGACTGCCGCCGACCTTGTTGAGAATGACGCCGACGATGCGCAGCGCCGGGTCGAATGCCTGATAGCCCAGAATCAGCGGCGCGACCCCGCGGGTCATCCCCTGGCTGTCGAGCACCAGCACGATGGGCGCGTCCAACTGTCCGGCGAGGGCTGCGTTGCTGTTGCTGCCGTCCAGCGCGAGGCCGTCGAACAGGCCCTTGTTGCCCTCGATCAGGCCAATGTCTGCAACCTGCATCCTGGACTTAAAAAGATCGCTGATCTCGTCACGGTCCATGGTGTAGTAGTCGAGGTTGTAGCAAGGTCGCCCGGCCGCCTGACCCAGCCAAAGCGGGTCGATATAGTCGGGGCCCTTCTTGAACGGCTGCACGACGTCGCCATCTTCACGCAGAATCGCGCACAAGCCGATGCTGAGCGTCGTCTTGCCGGATGATTTGTGTGCTGCGGAGATATAAAGATAGCCCATTGAACCCCCTCGTCGCCCCGCGGCTCATCGTTATCGCGTTGGGAGGAAAAACAAAAAAAGGGCGGTGTTTGGCACCGCCCTTTGTTCATCGAGGCCCGACTTCCAGACGGTTACTCGGCCGGCTGTGGATCGGCAACGTCATCGGCCAGAGACGCCGGCAGAAACTGCAGAACGCGGACCGCAATGAATGTCGCCAGCAGCGCCAGTGCCAACCCCCCCAGACCGAGAAGAAACTCGGGCAGCGACGGCGAATAGCTGCGCGGCATGCCATCGACCCCGTCAAAATACCCGCTTGCAAGGATCGTGTGGCCGGGGAACATACTGAGCGGGAAGGCCTGCCCGCCGATAACGATGACATAGACGGCAGAGAGCCCGCCCAGCACGACCAGGAGGGAGGCGATCGCAATGGCGCCGCGCTGCATACCCAGCGCGGGATGAAACAGGATACCCATGGGCACCAGCATTCCCAGCAGCACCCAGCCTATCCAGAACGTCCAGGTATAGACGCCTCCGTCACGCAGGATGAAGACCTCGTAGGCATGATTCTCGGTACCGTAGAGATTGGTCAAATGATAGACCAGGGTGAAATAGAAGATCGCCGCGACGAATACGCCCAGCAGGTTTTTCAGACGGCGCAGCACACAGTCGCCCAGCGGGCGGTCATCGCTATTGAAGGCGAACATCAGCACCAGTAGGTACAGCGCCATGCCATAGGCGAACGACATAATGATAAACATCGGTGCCATTATCGCAGCGTCATAGCCTTGACGCGCGACCAGAAACCCAAAGATGGAACCGGTACCTGTGGTCAGCGCGAGACGCCACACAAAGGCGAGTACACCGACACCGTGACTGTACCGATTAGCCTTGCGTTCCATCATCGTAAAAAGGTAGACGGCGACGATGGCGATAAAACCGACGTACAAATAAATGTTCCAGGCAAAGATGGATTTGAAGTTATAGGTCGTCATCGCAACGATCAGGCGGCTGGGCTGGCCGAGGTCGAGCACGAGTACGATCAGACCACCTACGAGCAGCGTAATCGCCATCAGCCCGGAAAGCCGGGCCAGCGGCTTGTACATCGCCTGGCCGAATACCGAACTGATCGATGCGACGTTCAGCGCGCCGGAGGCGGCGACGATCAGAAATATCGCGAACACATGCGGCAGACCCCAGACGATCTGGTTGTTCATACCGGTCACCCAGTGCCCCTCGTGCTCCATATACAGCGTCGCAAAGGCGCCGACAGCGACGACAACGGCCAATACCGCGAGAAGTCCCCAATAACGCGGACTCTCGATACCCCATTCGCGGTAGTGAATCTTTCTCATCGCCGAAACTCTCTCCGTTAAGACGGTTAGACGTCGGTGTAGCGAACACCGGTGTTCAGCATCAGATCCGCGCGGATCTGCACAGTGGGATACTTGGCCATTGCCTGCGAAACGGCGCTGTTCGGATCTTTGAGATCGCCGAAAACGATGGCGCCATGCTGGCAGGCATCCTGACAGGCCGTCGAATCGCCCCCGTTGTCAAGCCGGTGCACGCAGAAATTGCAGCTCTCAACACAGCCCTTGCCGCGTGGCGCGACAGTAGTCTTGAAGCGCACATTCTCGTGAATAAACGAGCGCGCGTTATATGGGCAGGCCATCATGCAGTAACGGCAGCCGATGCAGGTGTGCCGGTCGACCATGACAATCCCATCGGCACGACGGAACGACGCGCCGGTCGGACAGACGTCGACACACGGCGGATGCTCGCAGTGCTGACACATCATCGGCAGCGAGGTTACCCGACCGGTCAGATTGTTGCGCAGCTTCACCGTACGGATCCAGCGCGGCCGCTGCATATCCCACTGTGCATCGCTGGCGCCCTGTGGCTTCACCAGAAGGTCCAGGCCATTTTCCTTTTCACAGGCCTTGACACAATCATTGCAGCCATCGGCGCACTTGGTCGTATCGATCAACATGCCGTAACGCACATCATCGGTGACCGCCGTTTCACGCGGTGCGGCATTGGCCAAAGACTGCAGGAATACCCCGGGTGCAATGGCCGTCGCCGCCGCGGCACCCACGCCGCCCAGAAGCCTGCGGCGCTTCACATCAGTCGGCTGGTCGGTCGGCTGACTCATTCTGGGCTCCCCGTGGGCTTGGTAGCGTGACAGGAGAAACAGTCCAACGTTGCGCCCGTGTATTTATGACAGGCGGCGCAGAACTCTCCCGGAGCGTTGATCGGCACATACTCACCCTCGGTATCCTTACGCACGTGGCAATCGACACAGCCGGCCAGGCTATGGTCCGTTTTCCGAATACCCTCATGCACCGTGATATCGCGCTGATGCTTGATGAAATCGAAATGTTTGCGCCGCATGACATCCGTGGGCTCTACGCAGGCATCGAGTTTATCTGCCTTCGCCGTCCCGGCTATGCCTTCTCCCGCGTGCGCAGTTCCTAGGCCTACGACGATGCCCAGCAACGAGGCGAATAGCAGACCGAACGCAAAATTACCTTTCATTGCCTGAGCGTCTCTACTGCGTTATTCGCCAAGACCCATTTTGATGTAACCGGTCGGGCAGACGTCAGCGCAGATGTGGCAGCCGATGCAGCGGTCATAGTCAGTCGCCACGTAGCGTCCGGTGGTCGCCTCGGTCTTCTTTACCCGATACACCGCATCCTGCGGACAGAAAATCACGCAATTGTCACACTCGAAGCACATGCCGCAGCTCATGCAGCGTTCGGCCTCCTCTTTGGCCTGCGCCTCGTCGAGGCCGATCATGCGCTCGTGGAAGTGGCCGAGGACGTCATCGGCGGTTGGGACCTCTTCGCGACGCTTCAGTCGCGGGGTGTACGCAAAGTGAGCCAGGAACAGCTCGTCATGCGGTATGACCTCGGCGAATGAGCGGTCTTCATAGTTGTGCAAGGCCCAATCGCCACTCGCGGTGCCGCGCAGATCACCCCGCTTGTCGACCTCGAAGTGCTCGGGCGCCAACCCGGCCTCCTCCATCTTTTCGTCCAGGTTGAAATGGTGGACGTCGACCTTGGGACGCTTCTTGTGTTGTTTGTTGTGCAGGTACTCATTGATCGAGTCGACCGCGATCGACGCCTGGCCGATCGCCGTGGTCAACAGGTGTGGCCGGATGATGTCGCCGGCGACAAAATGCTTTTCGCGGTCGGGCACCTGATAGAAGCTATCGGAGTTGATCAGACCACGACCGTTGTCCAGAACCTCGATGCCGGTCAGGTCGCCTCCCTGGCCGATCGCCGCAACGATGAGATCCGCCTCGAGGATCTGCTCGGTACCCTCGACCGGCGTCGGGCGACCGCCCTCCATCTCACACTTGGCGATCTTCAGACCCGTCGCACGGCCGTCGTCACCGACGATGACCTCGACCGGCATCACCTCGTCGAGGATGGTCACGCCCTCATGCAGGGCATCGTGCACCTCGTGCTCGGCCGCGGTCATATCCGATTTCGAAAACAGCGAGGTCAGCGTGACCTCGGCGCCCTGCGCCGCCGCGGTAATCGCCGAGTCGTGCGCCACAAAGCCGTCCTGCACCACCAGTTCGGGACGGTCGCTCGGATTCGTCTGCTCGATGTGGCCGAGGCGACGCGCAACGGAGACGACGTCGATGGAGGTGTCACCGCCGCCGACGCAAACCACCTTTTCTGCCGTGACCTTCATACGGCCTTCGTTGAAGGCCTTCAGGAAAGCGACGCCCGAGACGCAGTTCGGGGTGTCGTCCCAGCCGGGGACGGGCAGACCACGACCGGTCCAGCAGCCGACCGCCCAGAGGATGGCATCGTAGTCCTTTTCCAGATCCTCGACCGTGATGTCTTCGCCGACACGGGTATCGGTATGAACCTCGACCTTACCCATGTCGACAATGCGCTGAATCTCGCCCGCCAGCTTGTCGCGCGGTATGCGGTAGTTGGGGATGCCGTAGCGCATCATGCCCCCCAGCTCCGGCTGTGATTCGAATACGGCAACGCTGTGGCCCTTGCGGCGCAGCTGAAAGGTAGCAGCCATACCGGCCGGCCCGCCACCGATGACCGCGACTTTCTTACCGGTGTCCGGCCCGGCCTCGAACTGGTAGTTATTCTCCAGCGCGGTGTCGCCGATAAACTGTTCGACCGCGTTGATACCAACGAAGTCTTCGACCTCGTTGCGATTGCAGCCGTCCTGGCACGGGGCCGGGCAGACGCGCCCCATCATGGACGGGAAAGGATTGGCCTCGGTGGACCGCCGGAAGGCATATTCCTGCCAGCTCATATCGCCCGCGGGCTTCTCCTGGCCCCGAACAATGGCCAGCCAACCTCGGATGTCTTCACCCGAGGGGCAGCTGCCTTGGCACGGCGGCGTCTTGTGCACATAGGTCGGGCACTTGTGCGAGGTATCCTCTAGAAAAATCTTATCGGTGAAGGAATCCCATTGATCCTCGCCGTCTTCGAACCGGCGCCAAGTCAGCTTGGTCTTCATCTCATCGCTAGGAGTTGCCATCTAAACTCTCCTTTCAGAAGTGCCTCAGTGATCCCTTAGGATCGGATTTTTTGCGTCACGGCGGCGCGGCCTTCAGGCAGCGTCTTCCGCCGACTCCTCTTCATCGTCCTCACTGGTCTGCCCAGTCAGCACGATGGCATTCGAAACGAGTTGATGAACGCTGACGATCATGTCCATGTCCATCCCGTAGTACGGGAGAACCTTGGTGAACTGGGACTTACAGATCGCACAGATCGCCGCCATATTGGTGACGCCGTACTCGTCGATTACGTTTTTCAGCGCCTCCATGCGCGGCTTGGCGCCCTTCACGCGCAGCTCCATCAGGTCGTCCGTGAGCAGGCCACCGCCGCCACCGCAACAGAAGGTCTTCTCGTGAATCGTCTCGGGCGCCATGTCGACAAAATGGTTGCACACGGCCTTGATCACGTTGCGCGGGATCTTAAACTGGCCACCCGGCTCATCTCCCATGCGCGAGGCACGCGCCACATTGCACGAGTCGTGGAAGGTAACGACCATGTCGTCATTGGCCGACTTGTCGATATTCAGCGTACCCTTCTGGATCTCACCCCAGGTGAACTCGAGGATATGCTGCGGCACCGGATACTTCGGATCGAGGAAATCGAATGGCCCGGCCAGTGTATTCAGGAAACTGTAGGCCACGCGCCAGGCATGACCGCACTCGCCGAAGATGATGCGCTTGACGCCGAGTTCCAGCGCCGCCTCGCGGATACGCAGCGAGACGCGCCGCATGTTCTCGTAGGAACCGATGAACATGCCAAAATTCGCCGCCTCTGAGGCCTTCGAACTCAGGGTCCAGGAGACCCCCGCCTCGTGAAACACCTTGCCATAGCCGATCAGGCCATCGACGTGCGGCTCGGCAAAGAAGTCCGCCGAGGGGGTCACCACCAGGATATCGGCACCCTTGACGTCCAGCGGAAACTTGACCGCAACCCCGGTATCCTCTTCGACGTCCTCTTCCAGGCCTTCCAGGGTATCCGCCAGCGCCAATTCCGGCAGGCCAAGATTGTTGCCGATCTTATAGACCTTGCCGATGATTTCGTTGCAGTACTTTTGACCGACGCCGATGCGGTCCATGATCTCGCGCGCCGCCATCGAGATCTCGGCGGTGTCGATACCGTAGGGACAAAACACCGAGCAGCGGCGGCACTGTGAACACTGGTGGAAATAGCTGTACCAGTCGTCCAGTACCTCCTTGGTCAGGTCCTCGGCGCCCACCAGCTTGGGGAAATATTTGCCCGCAAACGTGAAATGACGGCGATAGACCTTGCGTAGCAGGTCCTGCCGGCCGACCGGCATGTTTTTCGGGTCTTGGGTGCCCAGGTAGTAATGACATTTGTCGGTGCAGGCACCGCATTTTACGCAGGAGTCGAGAAAGACACGCAGCGAACGGTACTTGCCAAGCAGGTCACCCATGGCGTCGATCGCTTTGTCGTGCCAGTCTTCCGGCAGCTCGCCCGGAAAGTCCAGCGGGGCCTGGAACTCCGGCTTGGCGATGTATGGCTTGCTGTGCGCCATCGTACCAGTTATGACCGGCGGCACCTCCGGGTACTCATCCAGCTTGGGTATCTCGAAATTTGCTTTTGCCATGCGGGTTGACCCTCCGACCTACGATTCCAGCTTGCGCGCCCAATCGGCGATATGGCGCTGCTCACGGGGGTTGTCGACCTGATTGCGGGTCGGGCTGAAGAAGATGCCGGGTGCATGCAGAAGCTTGCTGATCGGGAAGATGATCATCAGGAGTGCGACCAACAGCAAATGCACGACCATCAGCGGATCGGTCGGCAGGTTGGGCATGTCACTGAAGCTGAAGGTCAGCAGCGCACGGAAAAACCCTTTCACCGCGACGACGTCGGTATGCGCAACGAAAGTCGTCATCGCCCCGCTGACGCCGATCAACAGCAGTAACAGCAGCATCAGATGATCGGACGGCGCCGAGATATAGCGCACACGATCGACAAACAGTCGTCGCGCCCACAAACCAAGTAGGCCGATGATCATCGCGAAAGCGAGATATTTGAACAGCGGGCTGACAAATGCCACGACCGCCATAATCGACTCGGAGTCGGTGAAGTAACGCAGGTGACGGAACAACACGGCGAACAGTGCAATATGAAACAGCCAACCGAAAAGCCACGTCCATTTTGTCGACTTGAAGAGGCTTTCAAAAAACACGACTTCGCGAAACATGCGCAGTATGACCCCACCCTGCGTTACTGGCGCAGGCGTGGTGGGGATTTTCAGCGGCGCGGGAGTTTTCCAATACAAAGCGATACGGCGCGCGAGGCCGACCACCAGCAGCACGGCAGCCACGTAGAAGAGTACGGCGAATGCGACCGTCAGAAACGACATGTTCCCGATAACCTCTCGGTTTGATTCAAGGGCCGGACGGATCTCTCGCTGATCCGCCCGGAGACACTCATCTGCAGTTCAGACGCATCCGGTGGGCTTCGGCAGACCGGCATAACGACAGGCCTGCTTGCCGGGACCGTACGGAAACAGACCGTAGAGGTACTTGCTGTTGCCCTTGTCCTTGCCCATTTTCTTGCCCACGGCCTTGGTCAATACGCGAACAGCCGGCGCAATCTGATACTCTTCGTAGTACTCGCGCAGGAACTTGATGATGTCCCAGTGTTCGTCCGTGAGATCGAGTTCGTCTTCCTTCGCCATCACTTCGGCAACGCCGGGCTCCCACTCGTTGATATTTGCGAGGTAACCCTCTTCGTCGGTTTCCAGGGTCTTACCATTCACTTCGATAGGCATGTCTATCTCCTCTAAGAAAGCAATTGCTTTGTCGGTCTGGTCTTATAACCAGGCCTGTACCTTGTCGTTGGCTTCCACCAGATCGACGAAACCTGCGTAATCGACAACCTCGATTCCCTCGATGATGCGATCGTCCTTGATGGCGCGAGCCATGAGATCAGACTTGAGTGCATAAACCTTTCTGTCACTCATCGCGCCTTTCACTATGTCCTCTGCCGCAGTGCCCTTCATGGCGCCATAGACCCCGTCTTCGATCATCAGGATCGAAGATCCTGCCAACGAAAACCTGATCGCCGCCTCCAGCGAGTTCTTTTCGAAGGGGGATTTATTGACTGTGAAAAGATCGGACATTGGGCCACCTCAGAATGAAAATACGACTTCGGAATCAGCCACAAGTTTCGCAGCCTGATCCGTATCCACGACTTTGACAATGTTGTCGACTTCCTCTTCTGTCTCGTAGTCTTCCCAGGCCACTTCGATCAGATCTTCCTGGCTCAGACCGCGCGCCGCGAGCGACGCCTTGTCGACGTACATGTGACGAACACCGTAATCGCCCAGCGTGCGATAGGTCGGCATAAAGTTCTTCATGTCCGACTCGGAGGTATCACTGCCTTTGACCAGCTGGAAAACACCGTCATCGACGAACATCAGGCTGACTTCCTGATCGAAGGCCGCTCCAATCAGCACGACTTCCAGCGATTCCCAGGCATAGATAGTGCCGTAGGGAGCACGACGGTTCAGATACATGAACTTCTTGATATCGGACATCGTTGTAACTCCTCAATCGCCGAACACGACCAGGCGGTCGCTCTGGATGGCAGCCTCGACCAGCTGGCCCAGGCCCGAGATGCGGAACTGCGGCGCAATGTTGGTGGCATCCTTCCCATTGCGCTCAGCCTCCCCATCATCCACCAAACCGCGACGCTGCGCCGCCGCGACGCAGAGGACCATATCGAGATCGTACTTCTCGGCCAGTTCCACCCAGCGGTTGACGATGTGGCGATCATCCTGAGGCGGCGTGGTCAGGCGGGTGCCGTTGAGCACGCCGTCATGATAGAAGAACACGCGAAATACTTCGTGACCCTTTTCGAGGGCCGCCTTGGTGAAGTGATAAGCCGAATCGGTCGCCTGGTGCTGATAGGGACCCTCGTTCACCTGTACTGACAGTTTCATAGTTAGGTTTGACCTCGTCCGTTACCGCTGTCAGAAGCGAATGTAAGTCGAAGAGTTCAGACTCTTGCGCGAACCACGCCAGTTGTCGATGTGGTACTTCGTGAACGGCAGATCCACGGCCTCGAAGAAACGCGGCCAGCCGATACGCTCGATCCACTCGTTGATACGCTCCCAGTCGCGGGCACCCTCTTTGTACGCCTTGAGAATCTTCTTCACGATTGCAGTCGCTTCCGGCCAGCGCGGCGGATTGTTCGGGATACCCGCGGCGACCAGCTTCTGGAACGTCGGCTTACCGCGGGCGTTAGAGTGGTTTCCACCGACCCATATCGCCAGTTTTGTGTGCTCTGCATCGTTTATCTGCATCGGCGGACACGGCGGGAAACAGGCGCCACAGCAGATACACTTCTTCTCGTCGACTTCCAGCGACGGCTTGCCGTTGACCATGGCCGGGCGGATCGCCGCGACCGGGCAGCGCGCGACCACCGATGGACGCTCACAGACGTTTGCGACCAGGTCATGGTTGATCTTCGGCGGCTTGGTGTGTTGCACGTTGATGGCAATGTCGCCCTGACCACCGCAGTTGATCTGGCAGCAGGAAGTGGTGATGTGGACGCGGTTCGGCATGTTCGCATTGCGGAACTCGTCGATCAGTTCGTCCATCATCGACTTGACCACGCCCGAGGCATCGGTCCCGGGGATGTCGCAGTGCAGCCAGCCCTGGGTGTGCGAAATCATGGTCACGGAGTTTTGCGTACCGCCGACGATGAAACCCGCTTCCTCGATCGCCTTGATCAGCGGCTCGACCTTGGCCTCATCGGTCACCATGTACTCGATGTTGGAGCGGATGGTGAAGTGAACATAACCTTCGCCGTAGGTGTCACCGATGTCGCACAACGTGCGCAGCGTGAAGACGTCTAGGATACGTTGAGTGCCGACACGGACAGTCCAGACCTTGTCGCCGTTTTTCGCAACGTGCAACAGGACACCGGGGCGCGGGTGCTCGTGGTAGGCCCACATCCCGAAGTTGCGGCGCATTACCGGGTGCATGTACTGAAACGGATCGGGACAGCCGGTCTCGATCGGTTCGCGCATATCTCTGGCCATCTTATCCCTCCAAAAAGCGGGGCTATTTGCGTAAAGCTTTCCCTACACAGCGGCGTCGATGCCGCCGCTGTGTAGATTGCATATCTCGAACGCAGGGTCTAGATCAGGAGGCCTCTGCCTGACGATCGAACCACTTGACCGCTTCGTCATCCCAGCCGTCCATCCGGACATAGGAACTCTCGCGCGGATGGTTGACCATGTTGGGATCGACCTCGATGTCGATACCCTCGAGGAAATTGACCAGGCCTATACGTTCGATCATCTCACCGCAACGTTCGTGCTCCAGCCCGTTTTCGGCCCAGAAGTCGATGATCTCCTCGGCCATCTCGACGAGCGACTCGTAGTCTTCTTCGGTCTCGAGCTTCTTGAACGGCACGACGACGGTGCCCATCAGGTCGCCGATCTTCAGCGTGCGCTTGCCGCCGATAAGGATGGTCACGCCCTTGTCGTCGCCGGGGTGCAACGCCTTCGGCACGACATTCAGGCAGTGCATGCAGCGAACGCAGTCCCTGTTGTTGACCTGCAGCGCGTCGTCGTCTTTCAGGGTCAGCGCATTGGTCGGACAGCGAGTGATGATGTTGTCGATCACGTACTGGCGGCCCTTGCGACCGACGTAGGCCTTCCACTCGTCCTGGTTGACCTTCATATCGTCGCGCCAGGTGCCGATCACGGCGAAGTCGGCGCGCTCGATTGCATTCTGACAGTCGTTCGGGCAGCCGGAGACCTTGAACTTGAATTTATACGGCAGGGCCGGGCGGTGCACATCGTCGGTGAAGTTGTTGACCAGCAGACGGTGCGCCTTCTGCTCATTGGTGCAGGACATCTCGCAGCGCGCCGCGCCGACGCACGACATGGCGGTGCGCACGCACGGACCGGCGCCGCCGAGATCCCAACCGTAGTCGTTTATTTCATCGAAGAAGTGCTGGGTGTTTTCGGTGGTAGTCCCGATGAACATAATGTTGCCTGTCTGACCGTGGAAGGTCACCAGACCAGAGCCCCATTTCTCCCAGCTGTCGGCCAGTTGGCGCAACATAGAGGTCGAGTAGTGGTTACCCGCAGGCGGCTGCACGCGCAGCGTATGGAATTCCTTAGACTCCGGGAACGCCTTACCGACCTCGGAAAAACGCGGGATGATGCCGCCACCATAGCCGTAGACGGAGACGGTACCCCCCTTCCAGTACCCCTTACGGGTCTCGTACGAGTGTTCAAGCTGGCCCAACAGCGAGTTGGTGACGTCGTTGATGCGCTGATCTGGATGTTCGTCGCGCAGACGCTTGATGCCGCTGATGAAGCTCGGCCACGGGCCGTCTTCGAGCTGGTCGATCATGGGTGTTGGATACCGGTCGATTGCCATGTTGTCGTTTCTCCTGACTAATCGTTCGTATTTGGCGGAAATCCGCTGTCGCCAGGCCAATCCCCTCGGCCTGCCGGCGTCATCCTCTTGTTCACGGTCCGGGCAGAAGGGGCTCGCGCTGTCGGAGCGACGCCCGGGCTGCGTCTGCGGCGCAGGCCCTGTACCTCCTATCACCGGTGGCTAATATTAGAGGACCATTGAGTGACACCATACTCCACCATTGGGGGAGAGTGGGGGTAACTCTCTATCCCTTTGTGGGTATAGGGTTATTTGACCTGGGTCAATGCGAAGTCTTAGGCGGCTGAAATGCGTGAAATTTTCCATTTGGGCAACGGAATCAATTAGCGTATGCTTAAATACTGAAGCGCTATTAGGCGATCCCGGCCCCGGCAGCGAGAAACGCGAGATGCAGACCCATGTCCTGACCGCCGAGCGCACGCCGTTTTCGCTCGATGACGACCACAGCTATGCGCTATGGCGCGCACGCAAGCTTGCAGTAGCGGGCATGCAGGATGCGATTGTCATCCAAGATCCGGGCGAGCTGGATGCCAAGGAGCGCCAAGCCCTTTTACGCAGCGCCGCGGCGTGGAATTTCGCGTTGTTCCGCGTGCGTCGCCCTGCGATGGACATAGAGACCTCGCTGCGCGCCTTTGGTCGCCGCCTGGGACTGCTCGACCTGGACCAGAACCTGTGCGCCGAAGACAGCGGTATCACCGCCATCACCGTCAAGCCGACCAATACCGACAAGCCCTATATCCCCTACACCAACCGTCCACTCGGCTGGCATACCGACGGCTACTACAACGCCGGCAATCAGCAGGTGCGTGCCTGGCTTCTGTATTGCGCGCACCAGCCGCCGAGGGCGGCACCAATGATCTGTTCGACCACGAGATCGCCTACATCCGTTTGCGCGACGAAAACCCCGAGTGGGTCAGCGCATTGATGGCACCAGACGCCTTCACCATCCCGAGCAATACCGAGCAGGGCCAGCAGATTCGACCGGACCACAGCGGCCCGGTGTTTTCCATCTCGCCGACGAACGGTAGCCTACACATGCGGTATTCGGCCCGTCAGCGCAATGTGATCTGGCGGGATGACGCCAACACCCGAGAAGCAGCCGCATTCCTGCTCGACTTGTTTCAACGCGGTGACGACCATATATACCGGCACCGGCTGGGATCCGGCGAAGGCGTGATCAGCAACAACATCCTGCATCGCCGCGATGGCTTTCGCGACGACCCGTCGCCTCCGGTAACAAACGCCTGGTCTTCCGGGCACGCTATTACCAACGTTTGCCTGCCGCGAAGGAGTACTGACGAGCGATGTTGTACCTGAGCCAGATCCTGATCGCCAACCAGGACGTGCCCAACTTCGACGAGCTGAAACAGGTAGTCAAGGCGTTCGCGCGCGAGGGCGAGATGTTTCTGCGCTTCGACGTGAAACCGCCCTATCCCGACACCCCACTCGACTGGGAAGAGCAGCTCGAGGCGACGTTCAGCAGCCGCTATTAGCCTGTAAACCCGAGGAGCCTTCGATGGTCGATTACTTCAAGCCCGCCGAACTCCAGGACACCGCCGCGGGATCGCTGCGCAAAGACCTCGGCCAGCAGGCCCAGCTGGAGGGACAGCTGGTCGACCTGCGGGCGCAGCTCGAACGGCTGCCGGAGGGCGCCCGGCCGCTGCAGCGCGCCGAGCTGCAGCTGGAGATCGCGCGGGCGCTGCAGATCCTGGGACGCGGCGACGAGGCCGGGCCGATTGCGCAGACCGCGCTCGGCCTGTTCCTGTCCGCGCATGCCTGGGAGGCCGCGGCGGATGCGTGCAATGTGCTGTATGAAGCCGACCAGCCGGACTCGCTGATCGCGCTTGGTCACGGCATCTGGCTCGGTGTTACCTTCCCGATCGACCCGGAGATCTCGGTCGACCTGCTCAGCCATGTCATCGATGACACCCCGGACGACGCGGACGGTGCCGCCGTGGCGGCGGCCACCGCCTGTTTCATTGCCGACATCCGTGCCGAGGAAGGCCCCGAGAAAGAGCGCCTGAGCTTCTTCGCCCACCAGCTTTTGGGCCGCGTCGCGCGACGTCACAGTGAGGTCGAGGACCAGACCCAATTCGACCTCTGGGTGGAGCGACTCGAGCTCGACGATCCGGACAAATTCCTGGTCCGTCTGCGCAATGTGGTCGACGTGCTGGTGCAGGACCAGTGGTGGTTCGATCGAGACGCCCTGCAGTCGCAGATTCCGGGTAATTGATCGAAAAGTTGGGTAGGCAATCATGTTTTGGCAAGAAGACGACAACCCCAAGGCCTTCAAGGTCCCCGACGACATCGTCGATCTGAGTTTCGACATCCAGTGTCGCGAGCTGCCCGTCGATCATGCGCACGAGCTGTCGACGGCGATCAAGGCGTTCTTGCCGTTGCTGGCGGACGATGAACGCCTTGGCGTACACACGGTGCACGTAGCCGGTTCCCAAAACGGCTGGGAACGCCCCGATCCAGCACTCGGTCAGCGGCTTATCCTGTCACGCCGCACCAAGCTGTTGCTGCGAGTGCCCAAGGAACACGTGGGCCGGGTGCTAGACGCCCTCGACGGTGCCGAGCTGGACATCGCCGGCTGCAGCCTAAAGATCGGCAAGTCGAAGCAAAAGATGCTGTCCACCCAGGGCACCCTGTTCGCGCGTTACGTGGTCCTCGAACCGGGCGAGGATGACGACGAGAACGCCTTCCTGCAGCGCATCGTGTCGATGCTGGCCGGGCGCGATATCCAAGTAACGAAGGCCTTGTGCGGCAAGACCGCCACGGTCGCCGGGCCCAACGGCCCCGTGCAGACTAGAAGCCTAATGATTGCCGGCCTAAGCCGCGAAGAATCGGTCCGCTTACAGCAAGAAGGCGTCGGTCCGCTACGTCACATGGGGTGCGGGATATTCATCCCCCATAAAGGGATAGACCCGGTGAACAAGGCGCAAGACGACGATTGACCCTGTGCGTAGGGGCAGGCAGCGAATCGCCGGAGGTTTAACAATTGCTGATGTTCGAATAGAATCTCGCGCCAGATTGCGTGAATCCGGCCGTTTCAACGGCGCATCCGGCGATCGATCGGTACCGCCGATCACTCGCATGGCCCCGGGCGGCAGACTGCCGCCCCACGACGACATGCGACCTTATTGACCTTCGATCGGCGGCCGCCTATGCAGCGGATAACGGACAGATAGGCATACGAACTCGTCAATCAAGAGGAGCATAAAAATGGCTTTGGAAGTAAACGGCACGACCATTGAACTGGACGGCAACGGCAACCTCGTCGACCCGCATGCCTGGAACGAAGATGTCGCGAAGGCCCTCGCCGCGGCCGATGAAACCATGGATGAACTCACCCAGGAACATATCGACGTTCTGAACTATCTGCGCGAGGAGTACTTCAACAACAATAACAATCAGCCGATGGAGCGCCAGATCAACAAGGAGATGGGCAAAATCTGGGGCAAGAAGCTGAGCAGCAAAGACCTTTACAGGCTGTTTCCCGGCGCGCCCAGCAAGCAGGGCAATCGCATTGCCGGCCTGCCGTTCGTGCTGCGCAAGGGCGGCTATTGAACTCAGGCTAGCCTGCATGTTGCACCAGTCGGTCGTGGACGGGCGCGAATGAATCGGCAGAGATGCGGCAAAAGTCATATTCGCAGCGCTTTCTCGAAGGAACAGTTTGTCCCCCGTCCCCGATCTATCCAGGCCCTCGCTTGTCCAGGCACGCTTGTACTTGGTCTTCACTCAAGCGGTAGCTATGGCTACCACTTTCGCTCCAGCCCGGCGTCCAAACGCACCTGGCCGGCGCGATCATCCCGGATACTGGTGCAACATGCAGGCTCGCGACCTGTCTCGACCAAGCAAAAAGGCAGCCCGCAGGGGCTGCCTTTTTGCTTGTGGTGTAGTTTTAACGAATTCCGCGCGAAGCGCACTACTCGAAAAGAAAGAGTCAGACCTCCGCCCACATCCTCAGCAGATTCACATACGCGCGATCGATTTTCTTAGTGACATCACTCTGCGCATCGCGCCGCAGCAGCTGCTGACGCGACTGGTCGAGCTCATAAAGCAACTCGCGCTGCGCCGCGTCGCGCACATAGCTCTGGATCCAGGTCAGCGCGACCAGACGCTCGCCGCGCGTCACTTCCGCCACCCGATGCACGCTGGCCGAGGGATAGACCACGGCATGTCCGGCCGCCAGCTTTACCTGCTGATCGCCGAATGGCGTGCGGATCACCAGTTCACCGCCATCATAGCTGTCCGGGGGATTGAGAAAGATCGTCATCGACACATCGCTACGAAACCTTGGCCCCTGCCCCATGATGGGATCGTCTACATGGTCGCCATAGTGCATGCCCGGAAGGTAGCGGGCGAAGATAAAGTCAGCGACCTTGGCCGGCAGCACGGCACTGCGAAACAGATCACTGTGGCCGACGCTCGCCATGACGACGCGGTACAGTCGCTGCAACAACTCCGGGTCGAGTGCCAGCTCCTCGTTGTGCTTGACCTTGCTCGCGGCCATGCCGGCGCTCAGCTTGCCATCGACAAAAGCAGCCTGCGCCAGCACCTCGTGGATCTTGTCCAGCTGCGCACGGTTCAGAAGTTGCGGAATCTCCAATAGCATGCCGGAACCTCTCCTTCGCGATAGAATTCCGCAGCAAAATAGCCGACCACGGGACTGCGATGATACTGAAGGTAGTAATCGACGACCAACTGCTGGAGCTCAATGTACCCGAGACGTTCATTGCACAAGCACAGGACTTCTTTGCCAAGATGGACGCCGATATGGACCAGGGTTGGCAGGTCAATCGGGAATGGGTGGAGCAGCCCGACCAGATGCTGCGCGCCCAGATCGCGGCCAACAAGCTATTGACGGCGCTCGAGAACGAGGACCATAACCTCGGTCGACTGATGGCGGGTTATATCGTCTCGCGGGTCCCGAACATCGAGTCCCTAGAACTCGCGCCGGCCGGCGAGACGCGAGACCATCGCATCCATGTCAGCGAGTCGAGCGCGGACTCGGCGGCGCGTCCAGCCGCCTCGCTGTCACACGCCGGGATCCCCCGCGGATTGAACAAGATGGACGCCATGGCCCAGGCGGCGAAAGACGTCAGCAAAGTGTTCAAGATGGGGCGGCAGTACCGCTATTCGGTATACAACCATGCGGCCCAGCGCTGGGAAGAATCGCCTGCGATCGCCGACAAGGAACAGGCAGAGGCATTGCGCGAACAGGCGTTCAAGGCACGCTTCGAGGCCCTGTGCGAATAGGCAGCCGCTTTGCTGCTAGCCGGGCAATCAAGCCCTTGCCCGAACCCGGCGGTGTAACCTTACCTTTAACTTCGGTAGGGGCCGTCAGTCGCGCGTGGCTGCGCCGCGACTCTGTTGCCGGCGCTGCACCAACAGCTGGATGCGATTTCCAATTTCCAGTGCCCGGGGCGGCTTGAACAGCAGATCATCGGCGTCGAGTCGCGCAATGGTCTTCGGCGTCGCGTGTTCGCTGGGCGGCAGCAGGCAAAGGATTGGCACGCCCCATCGAGACCGGCAGTCGCGCAGCATCGCCTCGACCTGCTCGGGGATACCCAGATCGGCGACATCGAAGACAACCACATCCGGCGGGCTCGGCAGCGCACCCGCTGCATCCGAATCGCTTTCGCCCGAAAACAATCGGAAGCCTTCTTCCACAAGCCGCGACTGCAGCGCCTCAACACCCCATCTCGAATCACCCAGCACGGCGACTCTTGCCTTGCCTGAATCCTCGACCATGCGATCCCGCTCTCTGGCAACACTCATGCTAAAAACCTTAATGTTTTTCCGCGACAGATCCTGAGTAGCCCCCCGCGGTTGCACGACGGGCGATCGCTGCAAGGTACAGGCCGCCAGCCCGCGCGTTGAATCGGCACCCGTCGCATGCACCTCAGGGCCATACAAAGCAAAACTCCTGCCAGCCGCCCGGTCACACCGTCGGGCGACCCAAACTGCGAGGCGGGTCTCACGCTTGGCTATCGGATAGATCAACGCTTCGTATTGAAAACAATCGGGAAATTCCATCGCCGGTGGCGCCGTATCCCAGATGTCCGGGAAATCAGGATTAAGGCTCTCAATCCGGATGGGCATCGTCGTCATCGTGGGTATGTCGGGCAGGCACGACAGCGGAGGCGCCTGGGAATGGCACACGCCGCAACCGTCGGTCAGCGCAGATTAAGACGACCCGCAGCCGGGAGGCTAGGAGAATCGACGGCACATAAGTCGATTCAGACTCCCGTATCCTTGGCGTCGGGTCGCTGAATGTTCCAGCGCTTGATGCGCGACGCCAGGGTGGTCGGCTTGACGCCGAGTATTTCGGCCGCGCCGCCGGGACCGAACACCTTGCCTCCGCTCTGCTCGAGCGCACGGCGGATCGAGGCGCGGTCCCGATCGCGCTTCTGCTGCTCGGTGAGAATCGCAGTGGCATCCGACGCAGGCTTGGCGGCGATTGCCAGCGGCGGCCTTTCCGTCTGTGGAAGCTCGAGCCGCAGCTGCTTGCCGCGCGAGATGATCGCCGCGCGCTCTAGCACGTTCTCCAGTTCGCGCACATTGCCCGGCCAATCATAGGCCTGCAGGCGATGCATATCGGCTTCGGTGAGGCGCAAGTCCTCGCGTCCGAGACGGCGACAGGCATTGCGCAGAAAATGTGGTGCCAGGAGTGGAATATCCTCGGGCCGCTCGCGCAGCGGCACCGAGGTGATCGGAAACACGTTCAATCGAAAATAGAGATCCTCGCGGAACCTCCCGGCCGCCACCTCGTCGCCGAGTGCGCGATTGGTCGCCGCAATGATGCGCACGTCCACATTCAGCGTCCGATCGCCGCCGACGCGCTCGAACTGCCCTTCCTGCAGAACGCGCAGGAGTTTGCTCTGCAGCTCCAGCGGTATCTCGCCGACCTCGTCGAGAAACAGCGTGCCGCCGTCCGCCAGTTCGAAACGCCCCGCGCGATCCCGCAGGGCGCCGGTGAACGCCCCCCGGACGTGCCCGAAAAACTCACTCTCGAACAGCTCGCGCGGAACCGCGCCACAATTGACCCGGATCAAGGGCCGTGAGCTGCGGCTGCTGCTCTGGTGGATCGCTCGTGCAATCAGCTCCTTGCCGGTCCCCGACTCGCCGGAAATCAGCACCGCGGCATCGGTTGGTGCCACCATCTCGATCTTGTTAATAGTCTTGCGCAGGGCCTCGCTGCGGCCGACGATTTCCTGAAAATTGTGCTCCTCCTGGATCTCTTCCTGCAGGTAGGCGTTCTCCAGTTCGAGCCGCTGTTTCAGACTCTCCAGCTCATCGAGCGCCTGACGCAGCTGCTGCTCCGTCTCCCGGCGTTCGCTGATGTCCCGAAATACGACCACGGCGCCGACCAGGTTATCGTTTTGCCGGATCGGTGTACTGGTGTACTCGACCGGGATAGCACTGCCGTCTTTGCGCCAAAAAAACTCATCCTCGGCCTTGTGCACGGTGCCGTCCCTGAATGCCGCATAAATGGGGCAGTCGCAGGATCGGATAGGGACTGCCATCGGCTCGGGTATGGTGCAGCATCCGGTGCATGTTCTCGCCGATCAACTCGTCGGCCCTGTAGCCTAGGATGCGCTGCGCGGCCGGATTCACGAAGGTGGTCGAGCCGTCCGCACCGACACCATAGATGCCTTCACCTGCGGCGTGCAGAATCAACCGATTCTCTTGCTCGATCTCCTGGAACAGGCGCTCGACGCGGCGCCACTCGGAGAGTCCGCGGCGGACGAACTCGTTGGCCTCTGCGGCGGCCTGCCTGTGTTGCTGCTGATCGATGTCCCTTACCGCGACCAGCATGGCGATGCCCTGGTCGGTGAAGACGCGCACCGCGCGCCATTCGACCTGCCGCACCCGACCGTCGAGCCCGCAGCACTGAAGTCCATCGCTCCAGGCTTGCCCCTTCTCCAGCACCGCCTCGGTGAAGACGATCAGATCGGCGACTTGCTCGCCCACCAGTCGACGCGGCGACAGCATTGCCAGGTCGTCCGCATCGCAAGCGACCAGCGCGCGCAATGCGGCATTGGCGAGCAGCACGCGGTCGGCGTAGGGATCGATCAGCATCTGCGGCTCAGGCGCCAGCTCGAACAGATCGCCGACCGGCAGCGACACGGGCGCGGGCGTCGTTGGCGAGGCGGACAACCGCCATGCGAGCATCTCCTTCGCGCCCGCCACTAGTGACCCCTACGCATTTGCGTCGCCGGTGCTACGCAAATGCAGAGACTACGCAGTTGCGTAGCGCTGAACGCCCCTTCCATTAGTTTTCGTTCTCTATTCAATTCAGTCACTTAGAAAACCCGTATCGGTTTGGCACGGTGCCTGCAGCACCCTGTAGGCAACCGATCGCGAAACGCGACAGCTGGAGCCCGTAGCGCGGTCGGACTGCACCGTTGTGGTGCGAAAGTCTCAACTAAGGGCGCCTCCTTGCGCCGTATTCGATCCCTCAAGGCGCAAAACACACGGCAGCGTGCACGCCAGGGTATCGATCAGCAGGGGACGTGCCAGATCCAACGCGACCGTGGCCTTCAATCACCACGACCGCCGTCTTGCAATGCTGGATTAGGGGAAAGCAATGTCGTTTAAAAGTCTGGGAAATCCCTTCGACGGGGAATCGGACCTGACCCATGGACCGGGCTGTTCCTGTCCCATCTGCGTCTTCGCGCGCGACCAGGCGCAGGCGGAATACGAGTGCTCGGAGACCGAGCTGACCGCCAAACTGGAACGGGCCGTCTTCGAGGGATCGGACCGGCCGGAACGTCGTCTCACGGCCGAGGCCCGGTCGCAGGCGGCCGCCGAATCCGACGGACGCGAATCAGCTTGAGCTCGTCCGAAGACGTCATGGACCGCGTGATCGAAAGCGCGGTCGTGCGCTCGGTGTTCGGTCACCATGAGGCAAGCCGCCGCGAGTTCATGCGCATGATCGGCGGCGGCACCATGGCCGCGCTGTTCGGCACGCTGTTCCCGATGGAGGCCGCGAAGGCCGCGATCAAAGAGACGCTGGGCAAGCCGGAAAAGACCAAGCTCAAGATCGGCTTCGTTCCCATCACCTGCGCGACGCCGATCATCATGTCGCACCCGATGGGCTTCTATGCGAAATACGGTCTCGACGTCGATGTGATCAAGACCGCCGGTTGGGCCGTGGCGCGCGACAAGTCCCTGGCCGGCGAGTACGACGCATCGCACATGCTGACGCCGATGCCGCTGGCGATCTCGATGGGCGCCGGCTCCACCGCCACGCCGTTCCGTATGCCGCTGGTCGAAAACATCAACGGCCAGGCGATCGTGCTGCACGTCAAACACAAGGACAAGCGCGATCCCAAGATGTGGAAGGGCTTCAAGTTCGGTGTGCCGTTCGACTACTCCATGCACAACTTCCTGCTGCGCTACTACGTGGCCGAATTCGGGCTCGACCCCGACACCGACATCCAGATCCGCGTGGTCCCGCCGCCGGAGATGGTCGCCAACCTGCGTGCCGGCAATCTCGACGGCTATCTGTCACCCGACCCGTTCAACCAGCGTGCGGTGTGGGAGAAAGTCGGATTCCTGCACATCCTCACCAAGGATATCTGGGAGGGTCACCCGTGTTGCGCCTTCGCCTGCTCGGAGAAGTTCACCACTGAACTGCCGAACACCTACGGTGCGCTGATGAAGGCCATCGTCGACGCCACCGCGTACTCGCAGAAGGCGGAAAACCGCCTCGAGATCTCGAAGGCCATCGCGCCCAAGAACTATCTCAACCAGCCGGAGGCGGTGATTGCGCAGGTCTTGACCGGCAAATACGCCGATGGGCTCGGCAACGTCAAGAACGATCCGGATCGAATCGATTTCGACCCCTTCCCGTGGCACTCCATGGGCGTATGGATCCTCACGCAGATGAAACGCTGGGGCTACATCAAGGGCGACATCGACTACAAGAGGATCGCCGAAGAGGTCTATCTGGCGGCCGATGCCACCCGGATCATGAACGACCTCGGCTACAGCGCACCGGACCATACCTATGAGAAGTACACCATCATGGGTAAGGAGTTCGATCCGGACAAGGCGGAGGAATACGTCAACAGCTTCGCCATCAAGCGGACCTAGCAAACCATGCCGGGGCGGGCACAGCGCCCCCCCGGCAACAAGGGGCAAGCATGCTTCAGTCACTCAACATACGCGCGGCCCTCGTCTCTATTGGTCTATTGGCGCTGCTGCTCGGCATCTGGGAGTTCGCCAACCGACCCCCGGTGACCACCGAGGCGCTGACCGAATACGAGATACTGATGGGCGGCGCCGACCAGGAGGCGCGCGTCCCGCCGCCGTCGGCCGTCATCGGCCTGGCGGTCGAGGAGTTGTCAGACCCGTTTTACGATGCCGGCCCTAATGACAAGGGGATCGGCATTCAGCTGGGATATTCCATTTATCGCGTGCTGACCGGCTTTTCTTTGGCCGCCCTGATCGCGATCCCGATCGGCTTTCTGATCGGGATGTCGCCGCTGATGTACAAGGCGCTGAACCCCTTCATCCAGGTGCTGCGACCGATCTCGCCGCTGGCGTGGATGCCGCTGGCCCTGTTTATCATCAAGGATTCGGAGGCCTCGTCGATCTTCGTCATCTTCATCTGCTCGATCTGGCCGATGCTGATCAACACCGCCTTTGGTGTCGCCGGCGTCCGCAATGACTGGATCAACGTCGCGCGCACCCACGAGCTGTCGCCGTTGCGAACGGCGGCCACGGTGATCCTGCCCGCTGCCGCGCCGACCATACTCACCGGCATGCGTATCTCGATCGGGATCGCCTGGCTGGTCATAGTGGCCGCCGAGATGCTGGTCGGCGGGACGGGCATCGGTTACTACGTCTGGAACGAATGGAACAACCTCGACCTGACCAGTGTGATTTTCTCCATCCTGATGATCGGCGTCGTCGGCATGATCCTCGATCTCGCGCTGTCTGCGGCGACCCGGCTCGTGCAGTACGAGGAATGAGACAGATACCATGACCCAGCATTTCCTGGAAATAGAGAACCTGGCGCGCCGTTTTCCGGGCAAGGATGGCGAGCTCACCGTGTTCGAGAACGCGAACTTCGCCATCGAGAAAGGCGAGTTCGTCTGCATCATCGGACACTCCGGCTGCGGCAAGTCCACCATCCTGAACGTATTGGCCGGACTGGATGCGCCGACCGAGGGTAACGTCTTCATGGACGGCGTGGAGGTTGTCGGCCCCAGCCTCGATCGCGGCGTCGTATTCCAGAACTACTCGCTGCTGCCCTGGCTGAACGCGTTGCACAACGTCACCTTCGCGGTGCGCTCGCGCTGGCCTGGCTGGAGCAAGGATAAGGTCCGCGCACACAGTTACAAGTATCTCGAGATGGTCGGGCTCGGCGGCGGCGCCGAGCTGCGCAAACCCTCGCAGCTCTCCGGCGGCATGCGCCAGCGCGTCTCGATCGCGCGCGCCTTTGCCATCCAGCCCAAGCTGCTGTTGCTCGACGAGCCGTTCGGCGCATTGGACGCCCTGACCCGGGGCACCATTCAGGACGAGCTGCGGAAGATCTGCGACGCCACCCATCAGACGGTGTTCATGATCACCCACGACGTCGACGAGGCCATCCTGCTCGCCGACCGGATCCTGCTTATGACCAATGGCCCGCACGCGCGGATCGCGGAGTCGGTGCGGGTGCAGCTGCAAAGGCCCCGCGGGCGCAGCAAGATCATTCACGATCCGGCCTTCTACCCAATTCGTAACCACCTGGTCGATTTCCTTGTGCGGCGTTCCGAGGAGTTGGCCGGCGCGGTCGATCCGGAGGCGCCCCCAGAGGTCATCGACGCCTACCCTCGCGAGGTCAATCCCGCACAAGAGGCGGGCTCCGCCCCGCCGGCGTCGCCGATCAGAGATGCCGGCGCAGGCTGACGCCTGGCCACCGCAAACCGAGAGAAAACACTATGACCGTCTGTGCCCAAGAAGCCGCCGGATTGAAGACCACCGCGCAAGACGCGAGCAACGACCAGCGTGTGCCCGTCACGGTACTGGCCGGTTTTCTCGGATCCGGCAAGACCACACTGCTGAACCGCATCCTCAACGAGGAGCACGGCAAGCGGATCGCGGTGATCGAGAACGAATACGGGGAGATCGGTATCGACCACGAACTCGTCGTACAGTCGGACGAAGAGATCTTCGAAATGAACAACGGGTGCATCTGTTGCACCGTGCGCGGCGACCTCATCCGCATTCTCGGTCGGCTGATGCGGCGTAAGCACAAGTTCGACCACATCATTATCGAGACGACCGGCATGGCCGATCCGGGGCCCGTTGCGCAGACCTTCTTCATGGACGAGGAGATGAAGGCAAAACTGCGCCTCGATGCCATCATCACTGTGGTCGACACCAAGCATGTCCTGCAACACATCGACAGCGACGAGTGTCTTGCGCAGCTCGCCTTTGCGGATGTGGTACTGCTCAATAAGACCGATCTCGTCAGCCATGGGGACCTGGCCCAAGTCGAACAGCAGGTGCGCGATCTCAACCGACTCGCGAAGATCCACCGCACCGTCCAGGCCCAGATCGAGATCGAGGAACTCCTGGGGATCAGGGCCTTCGACCTGGAGGCACGCGCCGTCGAGATGCCGGAGTTTCTGCGCGAAGAACTGCCGTTCGAATGGGCCGGACTGTTCGACCTCGCTCCGGGGAGATACCAACTACAGCTGCAGCCGGGACCGGACCCGACGATCGACCTGGTGCTTGGCGGGCCCGGCCTGCAGGACGCCGCGATATTCAACGCCTGGAAGCGCGAAAGTATCGTCTTGTACTCGGGTGATCCGCAGATCGTGGGCAGCGATTGCGCATTGCAGGCCGGGCAATCGCTTTATCGCCTGCCGGTTGACGAGACCGCCGGGGCGACCGCGGCGATCGAGATCACGGCACCGGGGCGCCATGTGCTCTTTACGCAGCACCTGCCGGAGGAGTTTGCACTCGCCTTGTACGACGCCGGCGGCGTGCAGCAACAGGCTGCCGAGGCCTTCCATTACGCCAGCCCGCACGAACATGACGATACCGTCGGGTCGGTCGGGATCTGCCTGCAGGGCGATCTCGATCCGGAACGCTTCGAGGCCTGGATGGTCGATCTGTTGCGCCGACGCGGCACCGACATCTTCCGCACCAAGGGGGTGTTGAACCTCGCCGGCAACGAGAACCGCTTCGTCTTCCAGGGCGTGCACATGCTGTTCGACGGCCAGGACGGCCGTCCGTGGGAGGCCGACGGCACGCGCGAGAGCCAACTGGTCTTCATTGGCCGTGATCTCGACCGGACTGAACTCACCGAGGGGCTGCGCAGGTGCCTGGCCTAGCCGCAATCGAAAGGCCCGCACCCTTGAGCGTGCGTTGCGTCCTGACGCTGGAGGACGCCATCAGCGACCTCGCCTGGTCCATCGATAGCCGGATGCTGCTGATCGGCACCGCGGCCGGCAGGGTGCATCGCCTAGACCCCGATGGCACGCTGGCCGCAAGCTGGCAGGCGCACAGCGGGGGCGTCACGCGCCTCGCCCTGCACCCGGGTCAGGAATCGACGCTCGCGAGCGCCGGCGAAGACGGGCGCGTCGTCTTGTGGGACGTCGTCAGTGGAGAGCAGACAACGTTGCTGGGCACCGAGAACGGCTGGGTCGAACACCTGGCGTGGACGCCGGACGGCAAGGTCCTCGCATCGGCGGCGCGCAAGACCATTTCCTTGTGGCGCGGCAGCGAATCGCTGGGCATCTGGTACGACGCGCGGCGTCAGGTGCTGGCGATGGCGTGGGCGCCAGACAGCAAACGCCTGGCGACCGCCGCCAACAAAGGTCTTTACCTCTGGCGCATGCAGGATGCGAGAAACAACAGCTCCGAGCCGATGCAGCTGCTTAGCTTTCCCGGGGCCCCCGTCGCATTGGCCTGGCGACCCAATGGCCGCGCCCTCGCCGTCGGCACCCAGGACGGTTTTCTCCAGGTCTGGCGCCAGGCAACCGGCAAGTCGCACGATGACAACGCCCGCCAGCTGACCATGCGCGGCTATCGCAGCAAGGTCAACTGCCTCGCATGGCACCCACGTCGCGGGATCATCGCCACGGCGGGTGGCCCGGATGTGGTCCTATGGGAACTGCCCGAGGCCGGGAAGGGCGCACGTGGCCAGCCACTGCGGCATCACCAGGACACCGTCACGACGCTGAGCTGGTCCGCCGACGGGCGGTTTCTGGCCTCCGGCGATCGCTCCGGACGGCTGTGCATCTGGGACCAGGACGGCGACGCCGTGTTCAGCCGCCAACTGGGGCACGAGATCTCGGCACTGCAATGGCAGCCCAGCGGCGACACGCTCGCCGCGGGGGACACCGGTGGTGGCCTGCATCTGCTGGGGCGCAACCCGCTCTCTTCTGAACCACATACCCTGTAATCACTACGCGGAGGTACACCTTGAACAAAGACGATATGACGATGGCAATCTTGGCCGCCAAAAAGAAACTCGACATCAGCTGGGAGGGACTCGCAGAGACCGTTGGCCTTGCACCGGTGTTTCTCACCTCGGCCTGCCTGGGCATGAATAGCCTGAAACCCGAGTTTGCCGACAAGGTCGCTGGCGCTCTCGGCCTCGACAACGATGTCAGCGATGCGCTGCAGCAGTTCCCGCACAAGCGCTGGGACCAGTTGGTACCGACTGATCCGGTGATCTACCGCCTGTACGAGATCGTCGGGGTCTACGGCGATACGATCAAAGAGATCATCCACGAAAAATTCGGTGACGGGATCATGTCCGCGATCGATTTCAGCATGCACATAGACAAGGAGGAAAACCCTGCCGGTGACCGCGTGGTCGTGCATATGAACGGCAAGTTCCTGCCCTACAAGTCCTGGTAATTCCGCTGTCCACCGCAACCCGTCCCTACTGAGGTAACGAGATGAAAAATCATGCAATCCCGTCTGAGAAACGCACGCGCAGCCAAGCGATGGTCGGTGCGCTGGCCATTTTGGCCCTGGCACCGGTCGCCCATGCCCACCATCCGATGGGCGGCATGACGCCGTCGACCTTCACCGAGGGCATGTTGTCCGGTATCGGTCACCCCATCATTGGGATCGATCATCTGGCGTTTCTCGTCGTCGCGGCGCTGCTGAGCTTCACGCTGCGCGGCAATGCCCGCTACCTGGTGCCCATGGCCTTCATCGCCGCGACGGTGGCAGGTACCCTGATTCACCTCGGCGCTGCAGACCTGCCGATGTCCGAGACCGTGATTGCCTTGTCCGCCCTGCTTGGTGGTCTTGCAGTGATGTTCAAGGGCAGCCTACCGGCACTCTTGCTCGGCAGCCTGTTTGCGATATTCGGCGTCTACCACGGCTACGCCTACGGTGAGGCGATCGTTGGCGCAGAGCAGACGCCCTTGCTCTCCTACCTGCTCGGCTTCGCAGTGACGCAATATGCCATTATCGCAGGCGGGGTCGTCTTGTTGTCGGCACTGGCGACACGCTCCGCGCGCCTGCAGTCACTGGCCGTGCGCAGTGGCGCCTGGTTCGCCACCGTCACCGGTGCGGTGTTCCTTGGTCTCGGCCTGGCCTGAACGACCGCGCCCGGGCCGGCACTGTAAGAACAGGCCGGCCCGGGCGGCCAAATCGGATTCAATCGGAAACTCTGCTCAAGCGATGGCGCGGCGCAGTGCGGCCTCGACCTCCTGGGGCCGCAACGGCAGCGCGATCTTCGCAAACAGCGGAAAACGCGCCTCGAGCAATGCCAGCTTCTCGGCCTGTTCCGGCAGATAGAACACGATCATCTTGACCTCGGGGTGGCGCTGCAGCACCGCCATCAGGGTCTCGAGATTGGATGTGCGGTCGCGGAAATCGGACTGAAAGATATACTCGGCGACGATCACGTCGGGGACGCCCTTCTTCAGCAGGCTGCGGGCCTTGCGCTGTGAGTTCACCACCTCGACCCTGAAGCCCAATTGCTGATAGAGCGGTTGCAGATTCGGATAGCCGCCCAGCTCGATGATCGACAGCAAGCTGTACTGACGCGCGTCGGTCAACGAAATACCACCCAGGTGGTGGCAATGTACTTGAGGCCTTCACGCAGGGTCGCCGAGCGGTGTTCGTGGGTCCAGAAGGGCGGGAACAGCACCAGCTTGCCCTGCTCCGGCTTGATCTTCACACCCTGATAGAAAAACTCGGTCTCACCGCCCGGCCCGGGGACATCGTTCAGATACCAGATCGCGACCAGTTGACGCTGACTGAACTCGTGGCTGCCGCCGTCGATGTGCCAGTGATAGAACTCACCTGGCCGATAACGTTGGATCTGATAGCCCATGTCCTTGAACGGGCCCTTGAAAAACGGAAAGGTCTCGCGGATTTCGGACAACGCCGCACCCATGCAGCGGAAGAACACCTGATCGATGTCTTGCCACTCGTCGCGTCCGCTGACCACGAGGTCCATGGTGCGTTTGACCTCTGCATCCAGGCCCTGGATCTGACCGATGCGCCCCGCGTTCTGCTGCTCGGGGTGCACCTCGAAACGCCGGATCATCTCCTCGCACCAGTCGGCGGGGATAGTCTTGGGTCGCTCGAAGATGAAGCTGAGAGGCTTGACCTCGCGAAAGGTCTGGAGCGATTTGACGTGGCGTTCGACAGGAAAGGGATTGGACATCGATTTACGTCAAGGGCTGGCTTCCGTCGATCTATTATCGACGTTGCCCCCAGTCATCGCAAAATACCCCTCATAGAAAGCTCCCCTCGACCTCCCGGGCTATCGGCTTTGCCGCCTGGTCGGCGTGGCGAGCATGCAGCGCCAGCAGGCGCCGGGCAAGATCCAACCAATGGGTGGCTCCCTGCGCTAATGCACTGCCGAAGCCCGATGGGTCATCGGAGGTAATCCACTCACGGTATGCGTCCATCAGCGAGGGAAAGAGCTGTTTACGCATCGCGCCAAGGTTGGCGATATAGAAGTGCAGCGAGGCCTCGCGTCCCTGCTTTATCAGTAGCGGCAGCGTGTGGGTACAGTCCGCCAGGTGGTCGCGCACCGCGCGCGCCATCAACTCGGCGGGGGTCAGCATCAAATCGCACAGCATCGCCTCCCAGGCATCGCCGAGGTCCTGACCCGCCTGATACTCCCCCCGTTCGTGCGCCTCGACGGTCGCCATCTCGACCGTCGTCATCGCATCCAGGGCGTCATCTATAGACATTTCGAACGGGTAAAAGGCCAGCGCACGGGCCATCGCGTTTTGCGGCCTGTTCCAGAGCCACGACTCGTACTTCTCCCAGAGAAAGCGACGCAGAGACTCGCGGCGCAGGAAGATCGTCGAGCCGCGCGTCATCGCCGGCGGCGCACTCAGGCAACGCGCCAGCTCGCGCCCGCTGACCCGCAACATGAAGCCGTTGTCGGCGTATCGTTCGTCCTCCAGTTCGGCGAGGAAAAAATGCGCCCGGGCGCCCTGCACGAGTCCCGCGCTGTAGACCAGCCCCTGGGCGTTCAATGTCGCGTTGATCGCCTCCGCATCGAATGGATCGATGACGCAGCCATTCAGCGACAGCGGGTGGAAATCGGCCTGCTCGAGCCGCTCCAGATGCGCCTCCCGGGTAGTCAGCCATTCGCCGACATCGTCCTTGCCCAACGGTGCACCGAGCGGCAGACGGTGCTCCCAGCGATAGAGCTCCCGCATCTTTAGTAGATAGGTGCACATGCCGTAGTCAGCGCCGTGACGCGCATCCGCAATGTCGCAATTGCGCTGAACCATATCGATAAGGTCTTGCATGCAACCTCCTGCCGGCAGTGTATACGACCACTGTTCTGCGTAAAATACCCGCCAAATCAGGGCGAGCCAATGGCTTTGCCCACACAACGAGGCAGGAGATGGTGCTTTGGCGCTGAGGATCAAAAGCCGATGGCATGACGATGACGCCCAGCGTTCTCTGGAAGAGATCGCTAGCGCCCTGGGATTTATCAGCTGGCGTATCGCCAAGGACAGGGCGATCAATCTGCATGGTCAGGATTACGTCTACGAGAGCGACGAGCAGCGGTTTGCCGTCATCACCGAATACATTATCTTTCAGCTGCAGCTTATCGATCGACTGGCGGTGCTGAAACTCGACTTGAGCGACGAGGATCGTCAGCGGCTGGTGGTCAGCGTGGCCAAGCATCTTGCCGGGCATCTGCGTGACAATTCGATCGACGTCTTCGGCCCAGGCGACTATGTGCGGCCTTTCATCGAAAAGATGAACGCCCGCGGCGCCGAGTATGCAGAGTTGAACTACACCGCGGTCGGTCCCTCCTACCCGTTCATGCGCCATCTTGGCTACGAGATTCAGCAGATCATGGGCGAATCGCAGGAGAACCGCTGGGTGATCGACCAGGTGATGGACAGGGATGGCATCGAGATCGATCGCGAAATCCGGCGTTCGCTGGCTAATCTCTTCGAGTGACGGCTGGGGTCGATCGCGCCGGGTTCACACTCGGAAATTGAACAGGGATTTGCCGATTGCCGGCGCGGTGATCACAGACCCTTTGCGCCTTTCGTCTTCGCCTTCTTGAAATCCGCGCCCTTGCACCTTGCCCCCTTGAGATTGGCATTGGTCAAGTTAGCACCGCGCAGCGAGGCCCCACGCAAATCCGCTTGCCGCAGTCTCGCATCGGCCAAGTTGGCGCCATCCAGATTGGTGCCCCGCAGATTGCATCCATTCAGGTGCGCATGGGACAGGTCCACTCGCTTGAGTTTTAGACCACTGAGATCCTTGTCATCGAGGTCCACGGACTTCTTGCCGGTCTTTCGCCATTGGTATACCCAGTCATTGAAACCCTCGACGTTTTCGTTCTTTAACAGCCTGTAGGCCTGTTTATTGGCCATGGTTTATGTCCTCGATCGATGATGTCAGCCTGATTATGGTCTATCAACAGACAGCGAGCGATCCTTGAGTGCTGTGCAGCCTACCTTCTCTCAATCCTCTGCATCGCGATCTTCAGGCCTCACTACCTCTGATTCGGAAGGCGCCCAATCGGGTTCGTCGAAGGCGTCGTATTGATCCTGCTGCAACTCCAGGCGAACCGATTGACGCCCAAGGAAATAGCCGGCGACGAACATGCCTCCGCAAACCAACAAACGCACTACAGAAGTCATCTCCCGCTCCCACGCACAGTCTACGCCTAATTATTGCAACGGCGCCCGCCGATTGCCAGCTATGGCGGGACAGACCGCGGCCCCGGGCAGGCCAGCGGCCCGAGCATTGAAAGTTCCCCCCCTAATGGACTAACGGCTTCCTAATGGCCCAGCAAGATGTTCCATTGAGGGCCGCCAGGCGCCGGGTGAAGTCGCTTGCTTGATGCTTTGCTTGACCTGCGTCAGAGAGAAATTCAAATTCCTACAGTTATGCTGCGAGGGCAGGATCGATTTCAGGCCGACGCTCGCGCGTGCTCCGGCGTCAACCCAGATGGCTACCTGGCCCGATTTGCCGCGCGCTAAAGTTAAAGTGGAGTGCCCACAGCCTATCGGATCAATCTTGATTTTCGCCGTTGAATCCGTTGGGGTAGGTCTGTGCCCCGATGGCTAACTAGGGAGACGAGCATGACGCAGAAAATCGAATCAAGCCCGATACTGTCTTTGGGGGCAGGCATACTGGTGCTGATGAAGCCCAAGCTATTGAACTATATCGTGGCCGCCTATCTGATCAGTGACGGCGTCCTGCGCTTGATGGCCAGTCGGAAGTAGCTTTCTGCGCTGGATCGACCATAGGACTTCCGGCGCCGGATGCAGGGTTGACGCCCTCCGCGCCAAGGTCGGGCGGCTTTGCCACTATTGGCAGATTAATTCAGTACTGACAGCTGGCTCACGATCTCGACTCGAGGCCGGGACTGCGCACACGAAGCTATTCGGTTCAATTAGCTACTGGGTCTGAGGGACATAAGATGAAAATCGGCAGTTACGAAGTACCCCTCCTCCTCACCATGCTGATCTTTATCCCGATCACTTTCGTGCTGCAGTTTATGCACGCGAGCGGGACCTGGATCTTCATTGCTTCCGGCCTGGCCATCATCCCGCTTGCAGGGATACTCGGAGAGGCGACAGAACACATCGCAGAGCACGTGGGGCCGGGGATCGGTGGCCTCTTGAACGCCACATTCGGCAATGCGGCGGAACTGATCATCGCGATCTTCGCACTGCAGGCAGGCCTGTACGAAGTGGTCAAGGCATCGATTACGGGCTCCATTATCGGCAACCTGCTATTGGTGCTGGGGGCGAGCATGGTCGCGGGCGGACTCAAGTACAAGACCCAGAGCTTCAACGCGATGGCCGCCGGCATGAACTCCACGCTGCTGCTGCTGAGCACCGCCGGCCTCGTGGTACCCGCCCTTTTCTTTTATCTGCTTACCACCCACGACGTTCCTGCCGATCAGGTCAGATCGCTGGATCTGGACGTCAGCCTGGACGTCTCCATCGTATTGTTTATCACCTATGTCCTCAGCTTGGTCTTTTCGCTCCAGACCCATAAACACCTCTTCGACACCACAGACTATGAGGACGAGGGTGGTGGCGAGTTCGAGGAGCCCTGGAGTATCAAGAAATCGTCGATAATCCTTGCGGTATCCACGATCTTTGTCGCCCTGATGAGCGAGATGTTGGTCCATTCGATTGCCGAGGCGACCGAATCCTGGGGCATGACCCAGGTCTTTGTCGGGGTCATCGTGGTCGCGATTGTGGGCAACGCGGCCGAACACAGCGCTGCCATCCTGATGGCCATGAAGAACAAAATGGATATCGCGGTCACTATCGCGATCGGGTCCAGCAGTCAGGTTGCGCTGTTGCTGGCCCCGGTCCTGGTATTCCTGAGCTATTTCATCGGCCCGGCACCGATGGACCTGGTATTCAGCCCGCTGGAGGTGCTTGCGATCATCCTCTCTGCCATCCTGGTCAATTTCGTCGCGCTCGACGGCAAATCGCACTGGATGGAGGGCGTACAGCTGTTGGCCGTCTATTTTATTCTGGGTATCGCCTTCTACTTTCTGCCGCCCTGGTGAGATGGTCGGGCGGGGACGGTTTCTCGACAACGGGGGATCGATGGCCGGTGTTGAGAAATAGACGTCCCCTGTGTCAGGGTTACTGCCGGCCGGGACTCTCCTCCGGCTCCTCCCTGATGACGATCGGCACTTCGACGTCGAGGTCCATTGCCCAGGGAATATCCAGACCACTGGCCCAGGGGATCTCCAGCGCAAAAACCAGACGATACTCCACCTTCACCAACTCACTGGAAACGATGGTTGGATAGAGACTGCTCGGCAGCGTGAACTTCAGATCAAGCTCCGCCGACTCGCCCGTGGGAACCTGGCGCTCGTAGCGCGAGGAGTGCACGGTCTCAATCTTCGTCGTGGATTCGCTCCGTGCGCGAAGGAACTCCGTCTTTTGCAGATTGACCACCACCGCCTGCACCGCTTTGCCGGATTGGTTCTCGACCACCAGCCGGCAGTCGACATCCTCCCCCGGAAGAAACGTATCCTTGTCCAGGGCTGCACTGATCTTCACGGACGTGCCCGCTTCGAACAGGGATTTTTCTATCGACGCCGAGACTGGCCGCACAGCGCTTTGGTCATAGGGCTCGTGGATGGTCAGCGGGACCGTCTGCTCGATATCGAGCTTCAGCGGGATATCAAGATAGCCTTTCAGCAGGTATCGAATCTTCGAGCGACTGGCGCTGTCCTCGTAATCTCCCGGCAGATTCTTCGGCAGCGTAAATGAGAATGGATAGCGGTAGTCACCCGGCTCGAGCGTCTGGTAATGGCCCGAGGAGAACAGGCCCGCAAAGCTGTCGGAAATCAGTGCGGCGGCCTCCAGCGGGGGCTCCCCGAACAGCGTCAGCTCCTCCCTGAAGAGGTCCCGTGTCTCGGAATGTGTCCCGCGAACCTTGCCTGTGCCGCTGCTGCGAATACGGCCAATGCCTCCCCCCCAATAGGACTGTTCATACCCGTGAAACAGCAGCCTGACACCACGGACTGGAATGGCGGTATCTATCTTGAGCTCTAGTTCGCCCGCTACGACGTCTCCACCGGTGAAATCCGTCTTGCTCAGATGAATCAGCACTTCGTTCGGCATAGTGAACTGCCTCTTTCAGGTTAGGCCTATGCTCAGACAGCCAGCACATGCGCTTTGTGGGCCAAGTCTTTCTTATAGACTAGCATTGCTGGAAATGCTTCGTGCCGTCTATCCATGGACGGCAGGAGGGTTCAGATCTTTGCGGGCTAGTCGCGGGGCGGGCTGCCAGTATAGATGACCCTTACTCGAACCTGGGTCAGCAATGCTGTGATTGCGCCCAAGGCGGTAAGGACTGGCGCCAAGATCGTGAATACGCCCGCCACCGCAACCCCGGTAGTCAACGACGTCTCGAGCAAGACTCGCCCGTCGGGTCTGATGATTATCAACCTGCGTACATTGCCCTTGGCGACCAGTCGCTCAACGAGGGTGATTAGGTGTCTGCCGCCTTTGGAAAACTCTTCACTCCACGTCGGCTGTTGTCGGACCAGATTTTTTTTCACGGCTGTATCTGACCGGCAGCGCGACCCTAGGCCAGCCCCTCCCCGCTGTCCCCCGACATCTTTGAAGCAATGTTCTGCTTTATCGCCTGTTCGATCTTGCCCTTCAGTGGCGCCAGGACCAATCCTAGTTTGATATCGAGCTCGATAAAGCCGTCCCCCAGGTCCAGGTTGCCGGCTGCCCCCGAGCGCCGGAACAGTAGGCGGTCACCCTTCCATGCGTAATCGATCTTGTATTCTTTCTTCAGGTCTTTGGCGATCTCTTCCACCCGGTTGCGGGTCTCTTGCGGGTTCAGGGCGTGTTTGTATTTCACATGGATGTTCGACATGGGCTGTGCTGGAAACCTTTTCTATACTAGCAGTGATGGTAATGCCCTGATTATGACTCGACAGCCCTGTTGGATGCTACGCTTTGAGCCTTGAATCAGAATTATTAATTCGAACCGAAAGGAGTTGAGCTATGGGTAGCCTGGTCGTCAGCGGCGTAACTTTTGTCGTCTTCATGACTGAAGGATTGATTCACTACAACATGGGTATGGCCAAGTCAGAGGGCGGATTCAAGCTGCGTATGCCGCCACCCAAGGAACTCGCAAAGATTGCTGCGGTGACGGCGGTATTTTCAGTCGCCAGCGGCATCCTGATCAAGGCGCTGCCCCAGAAGATCAACCCGCACGTCTGAGGCTGGACATACTGGCCAAGCCCCCGCTCGCGGACGGACTTCACCGGTATCGAGGCAATCCGCAGCGCCGTGCGGATCGAATGCGTGGCGCCAAGACGGCGCCCTGCTGAAAGTGCAAAAAACAGTTAAATATATTCTCCAATAGTAATAGTATTTTGCCAATCGACGAGATGGAAGAGAATCGACCATGAATCAGGAAATAGCGACGACGCCAAAGTTATGGGGCTTAGCCACAGAGAAGTACTTCTATTTCTTCATGGGTCTGCGCAAGGGTGAGATACGAAAACAGGTCGCGATGATGAAGTCCCGCTATCCGGACGATACGCCGCGCCAATTGGCCAGGCGCTTCGTTACCTCTCAGGCACCACTCTCCCTACTGGGCGGTGCACTTTTCCACGTGCCGATGTTCGTTCCGACCATCGGCCCCGTTGCCAAGCTCCTGGGTATCGCGGCCGGTTCGTCGCTGATGGTGCGCCTCAATATGACACTGATTCTTCAGATCGCGCTGCTCTTTGGTTACGACATCGACTCCCGCGAACGTCTGAAAGAACTGATCGCCATCATCGGGGCTACCGGTCTGGCGAGCGCCACCTCACAGTTCCCGCAGCTGGCCGGCTACTCGATGAACTACAGGGGCCTCATTGGCGGTGCCGCGGTAATGACCGCCAGTCAGCTCATCGGAGAGGCCGCCATCCAATACTACGGCAGGGGCTCGACGATAGAGGTCGATGTGCCTGAGGGATCGCCGGCTACCGCATGACCCGATGGCTCAAGCGTGTCAGTCTGTAGCCGTCAGTAACACGGCCCGCTCGCACTAGGAATCTGCGGCCGATCGGCGGGCGCGACCGGGCCGATTGTGTGCAGGCTGGCGCCGGTCCGGTCACTGATCCTGGCTAACGCATCGGATCACCAGCACCGGCTCTTCCGAGCATTGGATGACGCCGTTGGTCACGCTGCCGAGCATCCATCGGCTGATCCCATGGCGTCCATGGGTACACAAGGCGGTGACACTGTTCGGCGTCTCGATGGCAAAGTCGACGATCTCTTGGGCCGGCAAGCCTTGCAGCACCTTGTAGGAGACCTTTTCCACGCCCTCCTTTCTCAACTGCGCGGCCTTTTCTTTAATATAGGCCTCCGCCGAGTCGTGCACGATCTGCGAAATTTCACGCTTGCGGATGGATGATCCGGGAAAGTGTGGATTGTAAGACCTCACCAGGATCAACTCCATGCCCAAGCTCTTGCAGAGCGTGATGACGTTGGGAAGGATCGTCTCGGCGAGCTCTGACCCGTCGAGAGGCACGATAAGCCGCTTGAATTCGACCAGGTTTCCCTGGGGATTCTTGGCATCGGCGGGAACGAGAAGCACAGGTGTTGCCGTGGCCTGAACGACCTTAGCCGCCACACTCCCCAACAACAGGCGCTGCACGCCCGAGTAGCCATGCGTCGACATCAAGACAAGGGTGTCATCCTGCGATTCGGCCTGTTCGATAATCACCGAGGCCGGGTAGCCCCTCTGCACGCTGTGGCCTATGCGCTCGGCCCCAAGCTCTGCGGACAACGCATCATGTATTCCCTTCAGATAGGCCTCGGCTTCCTCAGAAGCCTGCGCGATGAGCTCTTCGGGGATGTCCTCGGTAATGGTCGGCACCACATAAACAAGGTCGATGCGGGAACCGAACGAGCGGGCAAGATCCTTCGCGATTGGCAAGACCCTTTCCGACAGGGCTGATCTGTCAAGTGGCAACAAGACTCTCTTAAACATCGCTGCGTCCCTCAGTCAGGATTAGTCGATTTACCAGTAGGCCTCGATTGCCAGCTCTGATATGAGCCTATTTTGCAAAAGGAACCACCCAGATAAGCATTCCGATAATGAAGCAGATTACACTGGCCGCCAAGGTGAAGGTCACGCTCCATTTGAGGAACTCCTTGATCGGCACTTTGCGCTTATCCTCGCGCTCCACGATGTTCAACGCGACATACAGCGCAGGGGCGCCGGCGATCGTCAGATTACTGCCCAATGTGCCCGCCCATACCAACATCCAATAAAGCGGCCAGACCTCGATCCCCTGCTCTCCCAGATCCCGGATCATATAGAGGAACGTCAATATATAGGCATCGTGCTCAATGACGCCGACAATGGGCACCGTCACCCAGTAGAGCAGAGACACACCGGCGATCAGATTTTCCTTGAACAGCGGCGCAAGAAAGTCTGCCAGGTTCTGCAGCAGATGCGTCTTCTCGAAGCCACCGACCAGAGCGAACAATCCGATATAGAAAAAGATAGCCCGCCAGTCCAGTTCCTGAAGAATCACTTCGAATTCAGGCTTTTTCAGACGATGCCCCATCCCCTCCACCACCAGGATCAGCACCATTGCGCCGGTCAGGGCGATGAAGCCGAGTTGAACCCCGAGGTACTCACGCAGCGACATCGCGATGATGGTGGCAAAGAAGCCGACCGACGACGATGGTCGCAAACAGTTTGTCCGGTATCGTTGCATCAAACGGGAGTTCGCCCGGACCATCGGCTCCCGCAGCGGACCCGGAGGCCTTAGAGGAGGCATTGCGGAAACCGAACAGATACATGATGAACAGGGTCAGGACAAAAGTGACCATCAGGATTGGAAAGGATGAGGGCCGGCCGTCCTGCCACACGAATTCCATGAACTCGACGCCTGAGACGCTGTGCAGCATCTGCGGTGGCAGATCTCCCAGCAGCAGCGCCGTGCCCATGAAATTCGAGCTGAACCCGATCATCAGTATCACGGGCGCCAAAGGCAGATTAAGGTGGCGGACGATAGGGATAGCCACTGGCGCCATCATCAGAATGACGACGACGTTGTCCACCACCAGCGAAATGATGCCGGAGAGCATGGACAAGATCATCACCAACAGCCCGCCGTGGCCCCTGGAAACGACCAAGGCCTTTACCGACAGCCATTCGGGGATGCCGGTCTTGCCCAGGTAGCCGGCGATGATCCAGATACTCACCAGGATGGCCAAGACGTTCCAGTCTACCGCGTTGAAGGCCTCGGATTCGGTCATGGTGCCGACCCAGACCATGGCCAGAACACCCAAGACCGCGGCGACCGAGCTGTCGATGATCCCGGCAACGACGGTCAAAATCGTGGCTATGAAGATGATCACCGTCAACCAGAAAGTAAGGTCCGTCATTTCTGCCATTCTCTGTCCCCTATGCCGCGATTCTGCGTCAGACTTTGTTTTTGGTACGTTGCGAAACGGCGAATGTTGAGCGAACAAACGGTCGCGCCATTATCAGGTCACGGTTTCCTGCGACGGCCAATCTGCTTGGACGTGATGCTGGTTATTCAGCTAGATCTCGTTTGCCAGGTCTTCTGCCGAATCCTTGACATCATCCAACACTGTCTCGCCGGCATCCATCGCGTCGTCGAAATCCGGAAAGGCGTCGGGCTCGCCGATGATGCTTTTTGTCAGCGCGGTGCTTGCCATGGCGCCGAGCACGGCGCCTATCGCGGACCCCCAGGGCCCCAGATTGCAGCCCACAGCAGTGCAGATGCGCTGGGCGGCCCAAGAGCCACCATAACCACCGGCGAGGGCGCTACCGGCCATTAGCAGCGAATTCTTCAAATGCTTGTCCATGTCTTCTCCTTAATCCGAGCGAAAAAGCCGCTTGTGATTTACGCAGGTTCGAACTCGAGTTCATCGATTTCGAACCGCAAGTTGGGTGCGGACGATCTTCCGGCTCATTAACACAAATGAAGCGCGCGACCTTTAGCTTTGGAAGTTGCCGTGAAGCGCCTTCGCACTCGATAGCTATAGAAACAGATAATTGGAGCCGAGCCTAGGCACTATAGTTGTGGACGGCCGAGCTTGCATCAACGCTGGCGAGTTTTACCGCGCCTGCCCAAGCAGTGGATCACAATTTTATGGCAGTTTTGTGACACCGCAATAAATCGCAGAGGTCCTCGACCGCTTGACTCATGGCCGGCCTTGCTGTCCCTAAGTTGTCCTCAGCCTTTTCGCCAGGGCGCAACAGAGTGCGCTGCCTCGGCCATCCACCGGCGGTCGTGCCGCCATCCTCGAAGGATCACGTGCGCAACAGCCGAATCGCCGAGATCAGTTACCAGAAAGACGCCGAGCCGCTACGCCCTTGTAACCGGTATGGCAGTGGATAGAGGAAATAGAACGTAATATATTACCGTTCGGCCAAGGGCTTCATGGCGACGCATCGCCAAGAGTGGACCAATTTTATGAAACAGCTTGAAGCGCTACTGAAGAGTCCCACGACACAACACCTGGCGATAAATCTCACCGTGGCTATCGTGGTACCAATGATAGTGACCGCTGTGGCGCCCATGGTGCGCCCGGCGGCGCGCGGTGTCTTGAAGGCCGGCATCCTGGTCTACGAGAAGGCGCGCGAGACCGCATCTGACTTCGGCGAATTGGTGGAAGATCTGGTTGCCGAGGTACAGGAAGAGCTCCAGGAGTCCAGAGAGCAGTCTGCAGGCCTGATGGAACCCAATCAGCCCCCTCGTCACAGGACGGATAACGCAGGCTGACACTGCATCCGTTTTTTGCTAGGGCCTTGTCGGCTCGACGGGCGGGAGAATAGCGCGTCGCTCAGAGCTTCTCGTGCAGCGTGATCCTGGCGGGCGCCCCTTTACTGTCACCTATCGTGCTATGCAGATTCTTGCGGATGGCGCGCTCGATCTTGTGTTTCAAGGGCACGAACAGCAGACCGAGCTTGATCTTCATTTCGATGCATCCATCCCCCAGATAGATGTGGACTGAAGAACCCTTATGGCTCGAGCGTATGTGATTGCCCTTCCAGTCATAATCGACCCGATACTTGTTCTTCAGATGCCTTGCGATGCGTTCCACCCGCTGATGGGTTTCATGATGCTTCAGGCAATGGTGATGTTTTATATGGATCCTCGACATATCCGTACACACAGGTCTTACGGGCGATAGCCAAGGCCACGCTATACAGCCCCGTGCTCTTCATGTACCGGCGCGCCGCACGCGATACCAATACCAGACCCAATCACGGGCCGCGCCGAAAGCCTCTCAGGCCATCAGGTCAGTTCCTTGCCCTTGTCCGTATTTTCCCAGGGCGCCTTCAGGTCCACACGCCCCATCTGACCGTAAACCGCCAGCTTTCTATAGAACCCTTCGATCTCCGAAGGCAGCTTCTGAAGTCGCAGGTCTCGCACGATCGCGCCCAGGCGAAAATCGATGGCCTTGTCGAGGCGTGATGCCAGCTCCTTGTCGTCCACTGTTCCGGTGCCGAAGGTGCGCACATGCAGACTGATCGGTCGTGCGGCACCGACCGTGTAGCTGAGCTGCACTTCGCACTCTGTCGCAAGGCCCGCCGCTACCACGTTCTTGGCCGCATAGCGCGCCGCATAGGCGCCCACGCGATCGATCCGCATTGGATCCTTACCGCTCAAGGCGGCGCCGCTATGACGAGCATACTCGCCGTAGGTGTCGATGCCGGTCTTTCTTCCCGTGAGACCCGAGTGCACAGCAGGACCTCCCCCGATCTGCAGACCTTCCGGATTCACAAAGATGTTGGTCCGCTTATCCACTGCGAATTTTTGCTGCTTCAGGACCGGCTCGATGACATGCTCGATCATGTCGCCGCGCAACTGGTTGAGGTCGACGGCCGACGCATCGGTCTGACTGGTAACCAGCGCAATGCTGTGGATACGCTCTGCCTTGCCATCGACGTACTCGATCGCGACCTGCGCCTTACCGTCAGGCAGCAGATACGGCAGTTTCTTTTTTACAGCCGGCGAATCGAGGTGATCAGCCAGCCTGTGCGCCAGCCAGATCGGCAGTGGCATCAACGCCTTTGTCTGATCGCAGGCATAACCGAACAAGGTGGCGGGGTGTTTTGCGGTAATCTGGTCGAGCTGGGTATTGTCCAGCTCATCGAGGTCCATCGGCCTGTAGTCTGTCGCGGTATGGTTCTTGAAGCTGGTCAATATGGTGCAGTCATCCGCATTGAACTCCGTTGGTGAGTAGCCCACTGCGCGAATGACATCCCTGGCGACACCCTGAATGTCGAATATCGTCTGGGACGTGTAATGCGCCGATATGAACATGACCCCACTCGATAGTGCACACTCCGCGACGATGCTGGATGAGGGATCGCCCTTGAGGAAGGTATCGACGATAGCGTCGCTCACCTGATCGCACAGCTTGTCTGGGTGACCAAGAGTGACGGACTCGGAAGTAAATACGTAGTCACCTTTCACGCTGCTTGCTCCTGTCTAGTGTTCTGTTCGATCCCTGGAACATCGTCCCCCGCCATCTCTGCGGCGATTTTCGGGGGTATCGAGGGTTTGGTTGCCTCGTTAACGATGAGCGGGCCCAGAACGCCGGCAGCGATGATGACCAGGTCAATCATCCCCAACGGCGTAGTGCCGAGCAGACGCCGTGCACCCGGGGCCCAGGTGACGAGCGCCTGCAGCGCGGTCATACCGCCGATAGCGGCCAGCAGGGCCTTGTTTGGCGGCAGCTTTACCCCACCGAATACGTTCCGGTATTCCGAGCGGGAGCTGTAGGCATGCGCCAACTCGCTAATCGTCAGGGTGTTGAACGCCAGGGTGGCGGCGGCCGGGCCAATGCCATAACGCCGCATACCGGCATAGTAGGCGCCCATTACACCCAAGCCGATGGTACCCGACTCGAAGATCATGCGTTTCAGGTCGTTACCGGCAATGATGGCCTCATTGGGATCTCTCGGGTCGCGGCTCATGATGCCCGGCTCCGGTGGCTCCATCGAAAGCGCCAGCCCGGGGAAGATGTCGGTTACCAGGTTGATCCACAGCAGCTGCATCGGATTCATCGGCTGACCCCAGCCCGCCGCAATTCCGATCAGCATGACCTCGATCTCGGTCAGATTGGTGGAGACCATGAAGTGGATCATCTTGCGGATATTGCCGTAGATGGTCCGGCCCTGGCGCACTGCGACCGACATGGTATGAAGATTGTCGTCCTCCAGCACCACGTCGGACACCTCCCGTGCCACATTGGTGCCGCTCAAGCCCATCGCCACACCGATATCCGCGGCCTTGAGGGCGGGGCCGTCGTTGATGCCATCACCGGTCATCGCGACCACGTAGCCCGCCTCCTGCAGGGCGCGCACGATCTTGAGCTTGTGGGCGGGGCTGACCCTTGCAAACACCTGGACATTCTTGGCCAGGCCGGCCAACAGGTCAGGGTCCATTTCATCGAGTTTAGTGGATTCGAGCACCTGTAGCGGTTGATCCCCGCTCAGTCCGAGCTGCTCACCGATCGCCTGTGCGGTGGCCGCCTGGTCACCGGTGATCATGATCGTCTTGATTCCGGCCCGGTGGTACATGGCGATGAGCTTGTCCATGTCGGGGCGCATGGGGTCCGCCATCCCGGCCAGCCCCAGCCATGTCAACTGCCCGGTCTTCGCCGGCATCCTGGCGCCGTCGAGTTCACGATAGGCGACCCCGAGGACACGCAAGGCACTGCCCCCCATACGCTTGTTTTCGTTCAGTATTGCGGCCCTGGCCTCATCGGTGAGTGGGATGACTTCACCATTCATGATCTGATGCTCACACATCTCGAGCACTTCATCTGGGCTGCCCTTGACCGCCAGCAGGTGCTTCCCGTCTTTGTATTCGTGCAGCGTGCTCATGTAAGGGCGACCTTCTGCACGATAGCGCGTGCGCTTGGTCGGGTACTTCGCCCGCAACGCCATGACATCGATGCCCGACTTCAACGCCATGTCGACCAGCGCCATCTCGGTGGCAGATCCCTCCAGTTCCGGGTTGTCCGCCTCGCCGTGGAGCTCGACCTCACTGCACAGCGACACCACCTGCATCAGGCGCACCAGTTCCTCGCGGTCCATGGGATCGAAGGACGCGCCATCCGCCTGGAAGCCGCCTTGGATTACATCGAAGGGTTGTTCGCCGCTGTGCACGGCGACCACCGCCATGCGGTTCATCGTCAGGGTGCCTGTCTTGTCCATGCAGAATACCTGCACCGATCCCAGGCTCTCGACCGCATCCAGGTGGCGGACGGAGACGTTATGCTTGCGCATATTGCCTATCCCCATCGCCAGCGTAGTGGTGGCGACCGCGGGCAGACCCTCGGGCACTGCGGCCACGGCCAGCGATACCCCGGATTTCAGCATCTCGAGCCAACCGAAACCACGCAGCAGACCGACACCGGCGACCAGCACGCAAACGCCGGCGCTGATGTATACCATCTGCGTTCCGAGCTTCTCCAGTTGCCGCTCCATCGGCGTCTGCGGAGATTCGGCCTCGCCCACCATGGTCTGGATCTTGCCCAGCTCGCTCGCCTCGGCCGTCGCGACGACGATCCCCTCGCCACTGCCGCCGGTGACGCTGGTGCCCATATATCCCATATTGATACGGTCACCGAGCGCTGTCTCGCCAGCACCGATGAACTCAGGCTTCTTGGCGACGGGGAGGCTTTCACCGGTCAACGCGGACTCGTCAACCGAGAGCCGGTGTGCCTTGAGCAGCCGGATGTCGGCAGCGATATAGGTGCCGGGGACCAGAACCAGGATGTCGCCGGGCACAATGTGCTCGACCTTGATGTTCTTGCTGACACCATCTCGCAGCACGGCCACATCGCGCACACCGGTCTTGGCCAGTGAAGCAATCGCCTTTTCGGACTGGCGCTCGGTCACGAACCCGATCATGCCGTTGATCAGAACGACGCCCATGATCACGGCCGCATCCACCTTACCGCCGGTCACCACGGAGATCACTGCCGAGGCGCCGAGCAGGGCCACCGGGGCATTCAGGAACTGGTCGATAAAGATCGCGAGGTCAGAGCGCTTTTCGCCGGCGACCAGGGTGTTTTCTCCGTAACGCCGCAGGCGGACGTCGGCCTCGTCCGAGCTCAGGCCCTCCTTCAGGGAAACGACCAGGTGCGCCAGCACCTGATCGGGCGTCATAACATGCCAGCTCCTCGCCTCCTGCGCCTCTTTGCCAGCGGCAGCAGGGCTTGCCGTCAACGCCGTGGCGCCAAAGACCGGAACCGGCGCGACGTTGCGCCCCACGCCGCCGAGAATTTCAGAGAGGCCGCCGAGGGCCGCCTTGACCGCGGATTTCAACGGCGCGGGGGAGGATCTTCTGACAATCTTCCGGCTCTGCCTGCGCTCTCCAAGCTCTTGCTCGACGACCCTGACGATATCGGCGAGCCGTCGGTCCGGATCGAATCTCAACAGCAGACGGCCAGTGAGGATGTTCGCCTCGACCGAACGGATGCCTTCCACTGCACCCAAGCGCTGTTCCAGATGCCGTTTGAGCTTGGGGGAACGGTACAGGCCCGGGACATCGAGCCGAGCGCCCCCCCGTTTCCGGATGCTCACAGGGGTAACGAGCCCACCCAGAGATTGCGCCTTGGAGTTTGAGTCATTCATGGTTTTCAGTTCGTTATCGTTATCGCTGCGCAAGCGGTGATCAAGAGGATAGCGCTTCTCCTCTAAAGGGGATTGGCGCCGGCGTCCCGCTATCCGCGTTATCGTTGCGACCGCTGGGCGAGACAGTTGGCCAAGACACTGACTATAGGAATAGCCTACTTCCCCCAAAGATGCAGCCCGTATAGCTGTCTTCGACAAGTTACTACATTCTTATTACATAAATATGGCAGTCCAAGATCGCCGATCTGTCCCTCTCGCCGTCAGAATCCCCCACGCAATCGCAGCCAGCCGCGGATCAATGGCTTGCCGACCTGCCTGACGATGGGCTCCAGCGCGCTCCTGCGCTTGACCGGTTTGCGCGAACGCTGCGTTCGGGGTCTGGCGGACCCTGCATTCACACTGGCGTGGACCATGCCCGGCCGATTGGGAACGAAGGCAAAGGCACTACGGATATACCAGGGCCAGAAATTCAGGATCGAGACCATCGACGCGGCGATGTAAGTCGTCGAGCAGGCCACCAGGATCATGCGCGCATCTCCGACCTCTTTCTCTGCGATATAGCCGTTGCGGAGCATGGGAAGAGCCCGCTTGAAGCTCGCATCCAACTCCGACGGAAGGGCCGCAAGCTGCGCGACCAACCCGGTACTTAGAATTGCCAATACCGCGGCGCCCAAGGCGCGGAAGGGCAACGGCCTGTGTGTCGTCAAGGCCAGCATCGGAACCGTCACCAGCACTACGGCCCCCATCTGCCCCGTCACCTGCGCCAATTTGGTCAGATGGGTCCTCCACACAAAGGGAGGGTAGTCGGATGCGTCCTGCAGTGCGTGTGCCACCTCGTGCGCAGTCGTGGTCAATGCGGCCAGCGTCTTGCGATCGAAGCGTGATCGCGCCAAACGCACCGCTTTGGCATATTGGTCGTAATGATCACCGATGTCGGTGCTTTCGACCTTTACCGCCTGCAAATGTTGACGGTCCAGGATCTCGCGCGCAAATTCCCTCGCCGTAACGGGAATATTCAGGTCCTCGTCATCATGCTTTTTAATCAAATGATCGGCCCAGGCCCGGGGCCCTAGGATCAGAATCGCAGCGGGAATGACTATCATCACCGGATGCATTATGGCTCCCCGCCAGACGACACATCGTCGCCTCGCTTGCTGTCACTAGCTACCGGGCGGACAGCTCCCGCCACCGATCCAAGGGCGCGAGTCACCGCCGAGCAGATCAAGCCTCGTCTATCTCGATCTGCGGGACTGCGCCCGGGTCACTCAGTATCATTTTCGTCAGCGTGGCGCCTGCCATCGCGCCGATCAGTCCACCCACCAGTGGCCCCCAGGTGCCGAGGGGCGCAGCGTAGGTCGCAGCGAGTCGGGAAGAACCGTACCAACCACCTGCCCCACCCAAGAGTGTCCCGGCCCACACCATCAAAGCGTCTTTTGAGTTCTGATCCATAACGCCCTCCGTCGCATTGCCACGCGTAACGTTTCCAAGCAATTTAAAACATCAACAGCATAGTACACGGGTAAGACCATTGGTTGACGCGCACAGGCACTTTTTCCTTTGGAGCGTCGTCCATTGATCCGGGACAAGTTTCAATGACTTCGCCGGGCACCCAACGCAGGATCTAACGTAGGATTCTTTAGCCAGAGGCGCAGGAAACCTTGATCGGATTCGGTCGCCGTCCGGCCGACTCGCCGCGGATAGTCAATGCGCACGATGAGTAGTCATCATCATCGTCTGGACAGAGCATGCGACAGGACACGACGAGCGGTCTAAGGGGTAAGAATCATGCCACAGGGAGAAAGCATCACACTATCCCGCCGCGAGATGGCGGAACTGCGTTGGGCCTACGAGAACCTGGAACACCCATCACTCGCGGCCCGTCTGAGTAACTTACTCGCGGAACCCATCGAAGACGCGATATCCCTGTTGCCCAAGACTTGGAAAAAGCGCCTTGGGAATGCGCTGAAGACCAACTCATACCTGACCGTAAGGCTGGCCATCCAGACCATGAACCTTGGCGGACAGGTACGGCCGCAGAATCGTTTGCACAAGCTGTTCGCCATGGGCACCGGCGCCGCTAGCGGATTCTTTGGTCCGTTGACGCTGTTTGCCGAGCTCCCCGTCACCACGATGCTAATCCTGCGTTCTATCGCGAATGTCGCGCGAACCCAGGGGGAGGATCTGACGCAGCAGGAACCGCGAATGGCCTGCGTGCAGGTCTTTGCACTTGGTGCGCGCACCAGTGACGACGAATCAGCGGATACCGGCTATTACGCATTGAGGACCATTCTTGGCCTGCATTTTGAACGCGATATTCTCGAATATGCCGCCAACGCGCAGGGCCCGCATATCCCGGCTTTCATCGAGCTGACCCGAGCCATCGCCGCACGTTTCGGCGTGTTGATTTCGGACAAGGTCGCGGTCCAGATGGTGCCAATTGCCGGAGTGGTAAGTGCTGCAACGCTAAATTATTTATTCATGAAGCATTTTCAGGACGTCGCCACCGGGCACTTCGTAGTCCGCCGGCTGGAGAGAAACTACGGATCTGATGCCATCAAGGACCTCTACGAGCGCATCGCGGAGGAAGAGGGGCTCGAACAGGAGAAAGAATTCAGCCCGGTAATCGGCTGGTAACAGACGCCTGAAGGCGATTCGTTAGTCCCTGGAAAGACCCTGTGGATTGCGGATCAGAGACGAAGGTCTGCGCGGCAGCCGCGGTCCCATTGCTAAGCGGCAAACATCATCTGCCGGGAAGTGCTGCCAAGCCAGAGCAGACCCAATACGGCGCACAAGAAAAAAGGCGGGGATCACCCGCCTGTTTTCGGTTCATGGATCGAGAAAGCGATCAGCTCTTGACCCAGTTAGCAAAATTGTCGGTGCTCTTGCCTTCACCGTCGCCATAACCCGCCTCGTAAGCCTCGGTCAGGCGCTGTTCCTCGCGCTGGGGGTTCTGCAGGAAACCTGCCTGCCAACCTTGGATGTACTCCTCGTCGACACCCATCTCTTCCATTTTTGTCACAGCGTCGTAATAGAACTGGTTCATGTCAGGTCTCCGAATTTAGCCAACTTCGTGCGCCTCTAACGTCAGCCTGCCCCGCCTCTCGCACCTTGCGGCGTCTGCCCCGGGGACTCGGCTGTCGCCACTGTGGTGCCCGGCAGGGCGGCGCTGTAAAAAGGGGACATTAGAATACTCTGCTTTACTAAAGACTGACAAGTTTCTTTTCTATTTCGGAGCGTTAAGCGCGGCCGGCAATGTGATCCCGTTGACCGACGGTGGTTGACCAAGCCAGGCCGCCTCAGCATCCTTGCCGCTCAGAACGAGCTGTAGGATCCCTGATGCGCCCCACCCAATTGCTTACCATTCTCGACCGCGAATTCATCAGTACCCGCGAGGGTCACCATACCCCGGTAATGCTCTGGGGGCCTCCAGGGGTCGGCAAATCGGACATGATTCGGCAGACCGGGGAACGCCATCAGGCACCCGTCATCGATATCCGGCTGTCGCAGATGGAACCGAGCGACTTGCGCGGCATCCCCTTCCGCAGCGGTGATTTCGTCGAATGGGCGGCGCCCGCCATCTTGCCCGATGCGGAGCGCCATGGCCTCACCGGGATCTTGTTCCTCGACGAAATCACCTCCGCGCCACCGAGCGTATCGGCCGCCGCCTATCAATTAATACTCGACAGGCGGCTCGGCGAATACGAGGTGCCCGGCGGCTGGGCAATCTTTGCCGCTGGCAACCGCCAGGGCGATCGTGGCGTCACCTACACCATGCCGGCGCCGCTGGCCAATCGCTTCTCACACTTCGAGGTGGATACCCACCTCGACGACTGGGTGGCCTGGGCCTATCAGCACGGCATCGATGAGCGCGTCATCGCCTTCCTGCGCTTCCGTCCCGAACTGCTGTTCGATTTCGACCCGGCCCATAACCCGGTAGCGTTCCCCTCCCCGCGCTCCTGGGAGTTCGCTCACCGGAGTCTGCAGAAATTCAGCGATCGGGGGGAGCTGCTGCAAGGGACACTGCAGGCCTGCGTCGGACCGGCCGCCGGGATTGAATTGACTGCGTTCGTCAACAGCCTTGACAAGATGCCGGACCTGGACGACATCGTGGCCGGCAAACCGGTCCCGGTGCCGGACGAAATCGATCTGCAGTACGCCGTGGCCGCGGCATTGGTCGGCCGCGCGATTCGCGCGCAGCAGACCGACCTGGCCACGCAAATCACGGGCCGCATCCTGGATTACGCCCGCACCTTTCCACAGCGGGAAATGGGGGTCATGCTGGTCTCCGACCTGCATCGGGCGATTGGCGAAAGCCTCTTCCAGGTGCCGGAATTCGCCACTTGGGCGAATGCCGTCGCGGATGTGATGCTTTATGAATAAAAGGGGCAGGGCGCGTGGCGGATGCCCGGGCCCCCGCTGGGCAACTGGCGCGGCCTGACCAACCTGAGCGAATCGGAACATGACAGCGGAACTCGACGCTATCGAAACCAAGCTGACCGCGGCGCGCGCGCGGCTGATTCTCGACAAGCCGTTTCTCGGCGCATTGGTGCTGCGCCTGCCCATCGCCGCCGCCGACCCCAGCTGGTGTCCGACCACGGCAACGGATGCGCGCAAGTTCTACTACAATCCGCGATACATCGACGCATTGTCGATGGCGCAGACTCAATTCATGCTCGCTCACGAGGCGCTGCACTGCGCCCTGTCGCACTTTGCCCGCCGTCAGCATCGTATGCAGCATCGCTGGGATCTGGCCTGTGACTATGCCATCAATCCGCTGTTGCTCGACGATGGCCTGACGCCACCACCCAACTGCCACGTGATGCCCGACTACCTGGGCATGACGGCTGAAGAGATCTACCCGCTGATCGACGAGAGCGACGAGAGCGATACCATCGATCAGCACCTTTTCGATCAGGATAACCAGTCGGGGGGCGGCCAACAGGGCAAGGTACCCGACCAGCCCGACAGCACCCGGCAGCAGTCCGGCGAGGGCGGCGACAATACCCAGCGGGACGACGATCGCGACCAGCACGGCGATAAACCGCTGGACCAGCAATCCGATCAGCGCGACGGTGAAGGCGCCAGACCAATGGAAGCCGACACATCCCGTGCTGAACAGGCACCGCATGACGACGATCGCGAGGGTCGCGGCGAACCCACCCCGCCGCCGTTGAGCAACGAAGAGCGCCAGACGCTCGAGGTTCAGTGGCAGCAGCGTCTGGCGGGCGCCGCACAGCAGGCCATGCAGGCGGGCAAGATGGGCGGCAGCATGGCACGCCTGGTCGACCATCTGCTACAACCGCGGCTGCCATGGCGGATGCTCCTGGCACGGTACATGACCGCGATGGCGCGCGATGACTTCAGTTATATGCGTCCATCGCGTCGCGAGGGCGATGCCATCCTGCCTTCGCTGAAGAGTTCGCAGGTTGAGATCGTCGTCGCAATCGACACCAGCGGCTCGATTCGCGAGAACGAGATGGATGAGTTCCTGTCTGAAGTCTCGGCGCTCAAGGGGCAGATGCGCGCCCGCGTGACCCTGCTGGCCTGTGACAGCAGTCTGTCAGCGGATGCGCCCTGGGTATTCGAACCCTGGGAGGAATTTCGCTGTCCGACGCAGATCCAGGGGGGCGGTGGCACCGATTTCCGGCCGGTCTTTGAATGGCTGGACCGACAGGCGCAACGCCCTGAACTGGTCGTCTACTTCACCGACGCGCAGGGCCGGTTTCCGCAGTACGAGCCGAACTATCCCGTTATCTGGCTGGTCAAGGGAAAAGAGAACGTCCCCTGGGGCCAACGGATTCAACTCAACTGAGCGAGGCGCGGTGAACGCGCCGCAGCAGACACGAGGGCACATGAAGAAAGGCAGACTTGGCGAGACGATATCGCGACTTGTGCTGAGCGCGGTGTTGCTCGTTGCGCAGGTGCCTCGTGCATTCGCGCTCGACACCGAACTGCCCGACCTCGGCAACTCCGCTGGCAGTCTGATGACACCTAAGAGCGAGCGTGATCTCGGCAAGGCCTTCATGCGCAGCGTGCGCCGATCACAAAATGTGATGGAAGATCCGCTGCTGACCGACTACATCCAGCGGCTCGGCAAGCGACTCGTCGAGTCCAGCGGGACACGCGGCACGCCGTTCCATTTCTTTCTGATCGACGACCCGCGCATCAACGCATTCGCCGGCCCCGGCGGCTATATCGGCATTTTTACCGGCCTGTTGATCACTACCGATACCGAGAGCGAACTGGCCGCCGTGGTGGCACACGAAATCGCCCATGTGACCCAACAGCACCTGCTGCGGGCCTGGGAGTCGGCCAGCCGTATGAGCATCCCGAACGCGGCGCTCCTGCTCGCCGCGATTGCCCTCGGCGCAGCGGTCGGCGGTGACGCCGCCGCGGCCGCGGCGATCGGCGGACAGGCGGCCCTGATACAGCAGCAGATCAACTTCACTCGCGCCAACGAAAAAGAGGCCGATCGAGTGGGAATCGATATCCTCAATGAGGCCGGCTTCGAGCCCCGCGCGATGCCGTCGTTTTTTTCACGCATGGGCAAGGCGACCCGGGTCTACGACAGCAAGTTGCCCGAGTTTCTGATGACCCATCCGGTAACAACCAGCCGCACCGCAGATGCGTTGGGGCGCGCCGAACAATTCCCCTATCGGCAAAACCCCCAGAACCTGAGTTATGAGCTCGCGCGGATTAATCTGCTGCAGCGGCAGATACCGCGACCCGAGGACGCCATCGATGAACTGGGCGGCATGCTCGATGACGGCCGATTCCGCAACGAAAGCGCGGTGCGCTACGGCATCGCGCTGGCGCAGATTCGTGCCAAGCGTCTTGGTGACGCGAGCGCGAACCTGCGGCAGTTGCTACAGACGCACCCCGAGGTGATCGAGTTCGTCGCGACGCTCGCTCAGGCCGAGGCGCTGCAAGGGGAAGGGGACGCCGCCCTGCGCCTCCTTGGGCAGGCCCTGGTCGACCATCCGGGGAGTTACGCCCTGAACGTGACCTATGCAGAGATTGCGTTAGGGCTGGGCGCCCCGGACAAAGCTGAAGAGAAACTTCTACGATTTCTGGACTATCAGGACGAAGAACCCCTCGTGTATCAGCTCCTGGCACGCGCGGCCGGCGATCGGGGCGAACAGGCGCTGGGTCATCAGCGCTTGTCAGACTACTACTATCTGATCGGCGATCTGGACGCGGCGATACTCCAGCTCGAGATCGCGTTGAAGACCCAGGAACTGAACTTTTTCGACGCCTCCAGACTCGAAGCGAGGTTAGCCCAGCTCAAGCGCGAACAGGACGAAAGCGAGTCCGGCGATCGAAAATCAAGGCCTTGAATGATTCCATCAGATTTCTTTTTCCGCCGATCAATCCACCTGAACGCTTGCCAAAGCCTGGCAATCGATTATCATTTTCGTTGGACTCCGTACCGGGGAAGATGATTTTTGCGATGCCTGGTGTATGCCATTTCGCTACTTGGGCGACGCCAATAAATAATAAGCTCGCGCCATCCCGCGCGACCAAATCAACGCTGTAAGTTCTGATAAAGGAGGAAGAGCGATGCGGAAATCCGCAAGATTCGCGACCATGACCGTCACCTTGGCTACCCTATTAGCCGGCGCAGGGATGCTGCCAGTGGCCGCTGGCGCCGCCGACGCCGACACCATCAAGATAGGCAAGGAAGTCGCTTACGATCGGAAGAAGGGGAACTGCCTCGCCTGCCACATGATGGACGATGGTGTCAGCCCGGGCGATATCGGACCGCCGTTGATTGCGATGAAGGCCCGCTTTCCGGATCGCGCCAAGTTGCGCGCACAGATCTGGGATCCGGAGGTTGCTAATCCCGGCACGCGCATGCCGCCTTTCGGCAAATACCAGATCGTGTCCGAGGACGAGATCGACGCCATCGTCGATTATCTCTACACCCTCTGACGGCCATTACCTTTCTACCGATTTGTTAGGAGAAGTTCGATGACAATGAACATTAAACGCCGAGTCTTTCTGAAGGGCTCCATCGCTGCCGGGACGCTGGGCGTCGCGGTGAGTGCCGGTCTGCTGGCCCCGCGGGCGGTAATCGCCGCGTGGAACGAAAAGGCATTCCAGGCCAAGAGCGTCGACGATGCACTGGCTGCTGCGATGGGGGAGGCCTCCAACACCGCTAGCGACACCATCAAGATTAAGGCCCCGGACATTGCCGAAAACGGGGCCGTCGTTCCGGTTTCAGTCGCCTCCGACATGCCGGGCGTCGAGTCTATTGCGCTGTTGGCCGAGGGGAACGCCTCGCCTTTGGTCGCGACCTTTGCACTCGGTGCCGGTGCAATCGCCGACGTATCTACCCGCATAAAGATGGGCAAGACCAGCGACGTGATCGCAGTCGTCAAGGCCGGCGGCAAGCTGTACTCGGCGCGCAAGAGCGTGAAGGTGACGATCGGCGGCTGCGGTGGCTGACCTGCCAAGCCGCATAACCCTACAACAGCGAACGATTTCGAGGTAATACTCCATGGCGAAAAGCATCAAGATCCGCGCCAAGCTCAGTGGCGACACAACGACCGTCAAGTGCCTGATGACACACCCGATGGAAACCGGTCTGCGCAAAGACTCGAAGACCGGGAAAATGATACCGGCCCACTTCATAAGCGAGGTGGTGGCAGAATCAGGCGGTAAGACCGTCATGACCGCCGACTGGAGCGGCGGCGTGTCCAAGAATCCCTATTTGTCTTTCGCCTTCACCGGTGGCAGCAAGGGCGACGAAGTAAAAATCACCTGGAAAGACAACCAGGGTGGATCCGACTCCGGAACGGCCAAGATCAAGTAAGTCCGTTTTCCTGAAGACCCTGTTGCTCGGGGTCACTGTCGGACATCCACCGGGAGGAGAGAGAAGAACATGAAGCTAAGCAAACTGGCCGTAGCGGCTGCCTGCCTACTCAGCGCTGCGCTGGTAATGGCGGATAAGAAGGCAACGGACACCACGCCATCCGAGGATCTGAAGCTCTACCGCGACTATTTTCAGAAGCGTTTCCCCGGTGTGCCGCTGAATGAATTCGGCAACGGCGTGTATGCGATCGACAAGGTATCGCGCGACAGTTGGGTAGCGATCGAGGATTTTCCGCCCTATGAGCCGATGATCGAGGCCGGCGAGACCATGTGGAACACGCCCTTCGCCAACGGCAAGACCTACGGCAGTTGCTTCGGCGACGATCCTGCCCAGCGTAAGAACTACCCCTACTGGGACTCGAAACGCAAGATGGTGATGACCCTGCCTCTGGCGATCAACGAGTGCCGCGAAGCCAACGGCGAGAAGCCGTTGAAGTACAAGAAGGGTGCGATCGCAGACCTCCTTGCCTACATGTCTTACGAATCACGCGGGCAGCAGATCACTGTGGAGATCCCGGACGACCCCGACGCGCTGGCCGCGTACAACGAGGGCAAGAGCTTCTACTTCGCTCGTCGCGGTCAGCTGAACTTCTCCTGTGCCAGCTGCCACATGGAAAGCTCCGGGATGCATGTGCGCACCGATATCCTGAGCCCGGAGCTGGGCCACACCTCCGGCTGGCCCGTCTATCGGTCGAAGTGGGGCGAACTCGGCACCCTGCATCGCCGTTTCGACGGCTGCAACAAGCAGGTGCGCGCCAAGCCGTTCAAGGCCCAGGGGCCTGAGTACCGGAACCTCGAATTCTTCCTGTCCTACATGAACAACGGGATTGAGTTCAACGGCCCATCGGCGCGCAAATAGCGCTGGCGGCTCACCCCGAAAGCCCGGTCTCGGCCGGGCTTTTTTATGTGCGCACGGCAGCCCGCTTATCTCACCAACTTCCTGCTGTGGTCACCGCTAAGCTCGCTGTGACGGCGCGTCATCCGCCCAGGCCACCTCGACATCGAGATCTCCCGACTCGGGCGCCTCGACCCCCAGGAACTCCGCCAATCCCTCCTCAGCCCCTTCGCCCTCTACGACATCGTGATCGTCGACCGCGTCGGTGGCGTCCCCAGTGACCGGGTCCGCGGGCGAGACACTGCCACGCGGCGCTGCGCCGGCAAATAACGTCGAGTATTCGTTGAGCATCCGGCCCATAGTCTCCATCGTGACGGTCAACTCTTCGGAGAGACGCGCATTTTCCGCGCGCAGGGCCTCGATCTCGGCATGATCGATCGCCCGATGCTCCCCCTGCAGCGGCTCTGCGGAGGCCTCCAGCTGTTGATAGGGCGCCAGTGCCGCGGCCAATTCGGTATCAAAGCGGGAGGCGGCATCGGCATCGCGGCGCCGATAGATGCCGGCGAATCGCTGCAATAGCGCCAGTTCACCGCGCACCATTGCGACCTTTGCCTGCTCCAACGGCATCCCCGACATCTGCATGCGCTCGGTGAGGAAGCCTTCGATCGCCGATTCCCGCTCAGCTTTGGCCTTGTTCACGCGCGCCACCAGCGTCTCGATCGCCCGGTTGTCGCGGTGGCGCCTGGCATTGTCGCGAAACCAGGAGACCGTCAGCAGCGCCAACAGCAGCAGCACTCCCTCGGCAACCAGCAACGCAAGGGTCAGGGTCATTGGCGTCATGCCGCATCCTCCTGAAGGTCGTCCACGGACTGGGCGGCCGCGACCTCGGGCGGCATTTCGAGCTTTGCCTCCGGTGCCGGATCGCTGGTGGTACCGACCCGCCGCCGGCGCAGCAGCACCCAGACCCCGGCGGCGAGCAGCAAGACCAGATTGAATGCACCAAAAAGGATCGCCCGCATTATCCAACCCGCCTCCTCGGTTGCCGGATCCGTTACCAGCGCGGCCTCCGGCTGCGCCTGCTCCGTTGGTACGGGATCGGCGGCCTCAGGTACTGCCGGTGGCTCGGCGGCGCCCGTCGGCGGCATCACGCCTTCCGGAAGGATCGGCCCCACCGTGCGCTCGATGGGATTGTCCAGGCGACTCTTGCCGGATACCTGCACGAAGCTGGGGGCCAGTGGGTCGGAGAGCCACGCCGTCCATTGACCCGCAGAGGTCTCGATCAAAGACAGCGGGATCCGCTGGCCGTCGACACGCTGCTGCCAGGCGTTCAGCTGCGCGCCGGGTTGCAGCACGGCCGGCTCACCGACGACTGTCAGTAACAATCCGTCTGCGCCGTCGGCGACCGATCCACTCACCGGCTCATGCACGACCAGTCGGTAACGCTTCTCGCGCATGAACGTAGGGCTGTCCACGGCGATCAACAATTCGACATCCGGGCTTGCCTGCGCCTCGCCATAGCGCATGGTGTAAAGGCCGTCGCCTGGCTTCGCGTCGTCGCCCTCTCCACGGTCGTTCAGGTCCTGCGGGCGGGCAGCTTCGGGGCCCATGGCATCGGCGCGCACCTCCAGCAGGCGAAGGAACGCCGGACGCGTCACCGGTTCGCCGCGATTGGTCAGCCCGGCCTCGATGCGGATGGACTCCCCAGCGGCAAGATGGCTGGGGATCTCCGAGGTCTGCAGTTTCAGATCGGTGACAATCATCACCCGGTTGTCCGGATCCAGATCGGCCTGCAGGCTCCACTCGCCCTTTTCCGGGGCGGCGATGGTGATCATGTCGTAGCCCTGGTCACGCGACCAGGCAATCCCGGCGGGCAGGTCACTATCACTGTACTCTGCGCCGGAGGGCGAGCGCAGCAGTACCGGCGGCGAATCCGGCTTACGGAATACCAGTACCGTCGCCTCGGTGACACTGCCGTCTGCGACAAAGCGATTATCCTGCAGCGGCACGGTATCCGGCTCGCCGACCTTTTCGAACATTCGCAGGAAGACGCGCTGCAGTTCATCGGCCTGCGCGACCTGTTGATACCAGCCACCCGTCTCGCCGGCCAGGCGCTGCATCAGGTCATGGTCGGCGCGCTCAGACAGCGCGATAGTGTGCACCTTTACGCCGGCAGCCTGGAGTCGCGGCAGCAGCTCGTCGGTTATCCGCATGCGGGAAGCTTGGTTGTCAGCCGCCTGTTTGGACACATCGACCATGCCATCTGTCAGCAGAACCAGGTGGCGCGAGTGCGTAGCGGCTTTGCCCTGCCAATCGGCCGAGGCCTTTTCGAGTACCGCCTCGATATTCGTGAACTGTCCCGGGGAGCTGATCTGCGCCGACAGCGCTTGAGTGCGCGTCTTCCATGCACCGTCGACGTCGGCTACCGCGACGAGATTGTTCGTCCACCGGGCGAAGGTCCAGACGCCGGCGCGCGTCCCCGGTTGCAGCAGGCCGGCCAGCATGCGCAGCGCAGGTCGGCGCAGGTTTTGCGGGTCGTTCTGCCGCATACTGCCGGAGATGTCTATCAGTACGCGGACATCGGCATAGTCCGGCGTGGCCGCCCGCAGCGGTGCCAGCTGTAGAGAAAGCACGGCGACCACCAGCGACCAGCGGATCGCTCGCCAGTGCTTCATTGACACCCGCATATCGAGCCTCTGATGAGAAAGATGTTCCTCAACTGGTAACGGCCGGCCGCTTGGGCGCTTTAACCTGAAAATCTCACCGGCAGCGCGGCGAAAACCGGGGCTCATTGTGCGGGGTGGGATTATGTGGGCTGACACCGCTGTTCGTTCAAATGCTGACCAGGCAGCCGTTGGCCGGCTGGTGAGATTCTCAGGCTAGCGTCTGGCATAGGGACTGGGACGCCGGTCGCCCGGCAGCTGGAAGCGCCGATAGGTCCACTGATAGTGCTTGGGAAACTCCCGGGCCAGACGCTCGACGCCCCGGTTCAGCGCGGCCGCGGCCGATTCGGGCGAGGCATCGCCAATCATCGGCTCGCCCTCGAAATAGTGCACCCGATAGCGACCCAGTTTGCGATCGTAGACCGCCCCGCAGAACAACACCGCCGAGCCATGGCGGCGGACGAGTCGATTGATCAGGGTCATCGTCAGTGCCGGATGACCGAAGAACGGCGCCACGACACCGGATGCGCCGCCGAATTTCGGAACCTGGTCTGGCAGGATGCCGACGATCTCGCCGCGCTGCAGGGTCGCGTGCAAGGCCTTCAGACCCTGCCGGTCGGTCGGGACGGCCGTGATGCCCGAACGCTGCCTGCCACGCCGCATCAGCTCGTCCATCACCTTGAGACGCGGTGGCCGATAAAGCGCGGTGGCCGGCGCGATCCGTGTCGCCAGATAGGCCATCAGCTCCCAGTTGCCGAGGTGCGGCATCGTGAAGATCAAACCCCGGCCACGACCGATCAGCTCACTGCCGAACGCGAGAAAGCCGTTTTCGTCGACGATGTCTCCCCAGTCGCGCGGCCGGCCGGTCCAGATCCGCACCATTTGCGCCAGGCTGCGCCCGGTCTCAATCAGGTTCTGCCGCACCAGCCGGTCACGCACGCGCTCATCGCAGTCGGGAAAGCAAAGCGCAAGATTGACCCGAGCATTGTGCACCTCGCGCCCGTTGAGGCGATAGAGCAGCCAACCGATGCCGTCACCGAGGCGCCCCACCCAGGGAAACGGCAACACGCCCAGCAGCCGGAAAAGCCCCTTGAGCAAAAGGTCACGCATCGCTCGACAGCGCCTTGATCGGGTCTCTTTTACGGTCGAAGATCCTGCTTTGGTCTATAGAAATCATTTCACCCTGACCGAGAGGCCGCGATGAGTAACCAAGAACCACCCGAAGTATCCCCCAAACAGGCCTGGCAGATGCTGCAAGATGACCCCCGTGCAATATTGGTGGATATTCGTTCGACCATGGAATTTCTGTTCGTCGGCCACCCAAAGGGCGCCGTACATGTCGCCTGGATCGATGAACCTGACTGGGACATCAACCCCCACTTTGTCCCGGAGATCCGAAAACTGCTGCTCGGCGGCGCTGTCTGCGATATCGATGAGGGCTGCGCCCCGGTGATCCTGATCTGCCGAAGCGGCAAACGCTCCGCCGAGGCCGGCAAGGTGCTGCTGGAGGCCGGTCTCAAGAATATTTATAACGTGGACGAGGGCTTTGAAGGTGACCTCGACGAGAACCATCAGCGCGGGACCATCGGGGGCTGGCGTTTTCACGACCTGCCTTGGGAGCAGTGTTGATGCCATGATAGGCTCGCCGCCTATGGCACATCGTGCGATCATTTTGCATGGCTTCAGACGTCATTCTGTGCGGGCCTGACTACCTGCAGGGCCTCGCTGAGCTGCTCCACGACTACGGCATCACGGTCGATCTGGTGGCAGACGGGGCCGCCATCCCGGGCTCTTTCTGGGGCGGTAGCGAAGCGGGTCTGATCGGTAACCATCTGTTCGTGCGCCGCGATACCCCACTGCACTCCGCGCTGCACGAGGCCTGCCACTTTATCTGCATGGAAGGTGACCGACGCGCGCGGCTGCACACGGATGCCGGTAGTGACATCGCGGAAGAAAACGCCGTCTGCTATCTGCAGGGGCTGCTCGCGGACGAAATCGCGGGTTTCAAGCGTGCACGCCTGTTCGCCGATATGGATGCCTGGGGGTACACCTTTCGGCTCGGCTCGGCTCGGACCTGGTTCGAACAGGATGCGAGCGATGCCAGAGACTGGCTGATCGCTCACCGAATCATCGACAACGCGCAGCGCCCGACGGGCGCCCTGCGCCGATAAGGAAGCAAGGAACCATGACCACTATCCGAAAATGCTTATTCCCCGCCGCCGGTTACGGCACACGGTTTCTCCCGGCCACCAAATCGATGCCCAAGGAGATGCTGCCAGTGGTCGACAAGCCACTGATTCAATATGGCGTGGAAGAGGCCATGGAGGCAGGCATGTGCAATATCGGCATCGTCACCGGCCGCGGCAAACGGGCGCTGGCCGATCACTTCGATGTCAGCTACGAGCTGGAACACCAGATCAGCGGCAGCTCGAAAGAGGGCCTGTTGAAGGATATCCGCCGCATACTCGACGGCTGCACCTTTTCCTACACCCGGCAATCCGAGATGAAGGGACTGGGCCATGCCATCCTCACCGGCGAGACCCTCGTGGGCAACGAACCCTTCGGCGTGGTGCTGGCCGACGACCTGTGCGTCGGCGAGGGCGAAGGCGTCCTGGCCCAGATGACACGGATCTACAACAAGTACCGTTGCAGCGTCGTGGCGATCGAGGAAGTGCCCCACGACGAAGTCGAAAAGTATGGCGTGATCGCGGGCTCGGAACTCGAAGACGGGGTCTACGTAATCGCCAACATGGTGGAGAAACCACAGCCGGACGATGCGCCGTCCAACCTGGCGATCATTGGCCGCTATATCCTCACGCCGGATATCTTCGATGTGATCCGAAATACGCCACCGGGTCGAAACGGCGAAATACAGATCACCGATGCGCTGCAGATCCAGGCAGAGCGCAACATGGTGCTGGCCTATCGCTTCAAGGGGAGGCGCTTCGACTGCGGCAGCGTCCATGGCTTCGTTGAGGCCACCAACTATTTTTACGAACGCTGGAAAGAGACCCAAGACTGAGCGGCGATCGCCGAGTGCGCTCCACCGGTCAATCGAGCAGCCTTAGGAACGCCGCCGCCTTATCCAGGCTCTCCTGGTACTCCGCATCGCAGTTCGAGTCGGCGACAATCCCGCCGCCGGCCCAGTAATAGACCACGTCATGCTGCATCAGCAGGGTGCGGATAGTGATACTGCTGTCCAGGCCGCCATCGAAGCCTAGCCGCAGGATATTGCCGCAGTAGGCCTCGCGACGCACCGGCTCGAGCTCATCGATGATCTGCATCGCGCGGCGTTTCGGCGCGCCGGTTATCGAGCCACCGGGGAAACAAGCGTCGATCAGATCCAGCGCATCCTTGCCCGCACGCAGCCTGCCCGTCACTGTGCTGACCAGGTGATGTACCGTCGCAAAGGACTCGACCTGGAACAAATCGGGCACCTCGATCGAGCCCGGTTCGCAGACCCTGCCCAGATCGTTGCGCAACAGATCGACGATCATCAGATTCTCTGCGCGATCCTTTTCGCTACTGAGCAACTGCGCCCGCAGCGCCAGATCCTGAACGGCGCTGCTGCCGCGCGGTCGCGTGCCCTTTATCGGTCGGGTCTGCGCTCGGCCATTGCGCAGGCTCAGGAACTGCTCCGGCGATGAACTCAGGAGCTGGCCGAAAGGATACTCGAGCAGGGCGCCATACGGTGCCGGATTGTCCAGCCGCATTCGCTGGTACAGCGTCCAGGCATCGCAGCCAATGCGTGCCTTGAAACGCTGGCTGAAATTAACCTGATAGCAATCACCGTCGCTAATGTATCGCTGGATCTGCTCGAAATCGCGCGCGTAGTCCGCGACAGACATCCCCGACTCAAGCAGGGTCCCGCGCACCTCGGGCACCGCCCCAGGCGCTGCCGAGACCGCCAATAGGCGGCGCAGTGCGGACTGCCAGGCAGAGTGATCGCGTCGGTCGCGGCCCTGCCGGACGAAATAGCTGCGCTGCCGCGCATGATCGACCACGACCGCCCAGTCGTACAGGCCGACCGCCATATCCGGCCAATCCACCAAACCGCTGCGCGGCGGCAGTACCCCATAGCTGCGGTTCAGATCGTAGCCCAGGAAACCGATGGCGCCACCGCTGAAGGGAAGATCCGCGATAGGGGCCGAGGTCTCACCCAGCGCGGTTCGCAGCAGCGCCAAGGGATCGGAATGGTCCATCTGCTCAACTTCGCCGGCCTCGCTGCACCCTGCCACGCCATCTTTGCTGACCAGTGTCAGATAAGGATCGGCCGCGAGGATGTCATAGCGACCGCCGCCCGATTCCGGAAAGCCGCTGTCCAACCAGACTGGCCACGGCAGTTCCCGAAGCTGGGCGTAATACTGACGATTGTCCGGCCAGTAAGGCAGACGCGTGACGAAACGCTCAGTCGAGCCCCTGTCCAAGACTGGCCGCGCCCAGACCTTTCAGGGTGCGACAAGATAACGCCATTTCCCCTCCTGGGGCGCGCCCTCCAGCGCAGAATCGGCATCAGGCCGCCAACACGCCGACTGTTCAATCATCGCGGCCAGTTCAAAGTCCTTGTCGCTGATCGCATCCTCGGAGTGGGTACGCAGCTGCACCAGGACGCCACCCCAGCCGATTTGCAGATCGGGGTGATGCCAGGTCACCTCGGCGAGATGGCTGATGCCGTTGGCGAGCAGCATGCTGGCGCGCCATCCGTCCGTCTTGTACTGGCGACATAGATGGCCCGACTCGACATACCAGTGCGGCAGACTGGCCTGCACACGGTCACGCGCCTCTTGTTCGGTAAAAGTGGACAACTGACTCATGTCTCCTCCTCACTGCGATGCCGGTGTAGGCAAAGAAAACGCCGTTCTCGCGGCGCGGTGCGTCTCATTCTAGCGATTACCCGCGGCGCGATCATTGCGCCAAGACCACGCCGGATGGCGGGAAAAGACAGGGCTGGACTCGACCTCACCCCTCACCAGTAGCAAGGTGTTGCGATGCCGGCTGTGGCCTGCGACGTCCCAATCTGGTGCGCATGCCCCAGCACTGCGCGCATCAGACGTCAGCCTGCGGCACCATTGCGCCCTGTGCTTAGCCCTCTGGTGTTGCCCGCAGCATTATAAAAGGCAAGGATGGCGCAATTATTGCTCGGCAAAAATGCCGAGAGGTCTAAGCCGTGTCGCGATGCACCCGATGAAAAGCCCGGAAGCGGATCCGCAGCCGCCGCAGATCCCGCCGCATCTGCCGGCGGTGGAGCGCATTGTCGCCCGCCTCACCTACCTGTACGGTGAGGACCGCGCCGAACCAATCGCGCGGCGGATTCGACGCCTGCTAGAGACCCATCGCCAGCTACGCACACGCGTCTTGCAGGGTGACCGCTGGACACACCGCGACCTGGTCTTGATTACCTATGCCGACAGCATCCAGTCGAGCATGCACCCGCCCTTGCAGACATTGCACCAGGTCCTCAACGCGCACCTGGCCGATGCCTTCAGCATGGTACACATCCTGCCGTTTTTCCCTTGGAGCTCCGATGACGGCTTCTCAGTGACCGATTTTCGCGCTGTGAGAACCGATCTTGGTAGCTGGGAAGACATCAAGTGCCTCGCCGAGGACTTCGACCTGGCGATCGACCTGGTCCTGAATCACTGCTCGCGCGAGAATCTGTGGTTCATCGATTATCTGTTTGGCGACCAGCCGGCTTGCGACTACTTCATCGAGCTGGACCCTTCGACCAATCTCTCGCTGGTCACCAGACCGCGCAGTACACCGTTGCTGAGCGGCGTGCGCACCCAGACCGGGATGCGCCATGTGTGGACGACGTTCAGCAACGACCAGATTGACCTCAATTACGCCAACCCGGACGTATTGATCGAGTTTATCGACATCCTGCTGTACTACATTCGGCGGGGCGCCCGCATGGTTCGCCTGGATGCCGTCGCCTATCTGTGGAAGACCATTGGCACCAGCTGCATCCACCTGTCGCAGACACATCAGGTAGTCAAATTGTTTCGCGACGTCCTCGAACTGGTCGAGCCGGCTGCATTGATCATGACCGAGACCAATGTGCCGCATGCAGAGAACATCAGCTATTTCGGGGATGGCGACGAGGCGCACGTGGTCTATCAGTTCAGTCTGCCGCCGCTGCTGCTGCACGGACTGATTGCCGGTACCAGCCGGTACCTGAATGCATGGGCGATGTCGCTGGAGGATCTGGTGTTGCCGTCGGGCTGCACCTTCCTCAACTTCACCGCCTCGCACGACGGCGTAGGCCTGCGCCCGCTCGAGGGACTCGTGCCGCCTGATGAAGTCGACACCCTGCTGGCTACCATGCGAGAACGCGGCGGCTACATCTCGACCAAGTCGAACAGCGACGGCAGCGAAAGCCCTTATGAGCTAAACATCAGCTACTTCGACGCCTTTCGCGACAGCACCGGCGACAATCGCTGGCACATCGAGCAATTCATGGTATCGCAGGTCGTTTCGCTGGCCTTCAAGGGTATTCCGGCGGTCTATATCCATTGCCTGACGGCCACGCCCAACGACACCCTTGGCGTCGAGCGCAGCGGCATGACGCGTTCGGTCAATCGCCGTAAATGGGACCGCAGCGAACTGCAGCAGCTGATCGATGACCCGGCGTCCGAGACCGGGCGGGTATTCAAGCTCTATACCCGACTGCTGGAGCTGCGCCGCAACCAAGTGGCTTTTCACCCGGACGCCAAGCAGACCCTCCTGGACCTCGGCGATCCGCTGTTCGGCTTCGAGCGGACGGCGACCGACGGCGCCCAACATATCCTGGTGGTCGCCAATCTGACCGCGCGGAGCGTCGCCCTGGGCCTCGACCGCCTGCCCACCGATCTCCGGGCCCGCGAAGAACTGCTGGCCCTCAACAAGCTAGAATTCATTCAAGATGCGCTGATACTGGAACCCTTCGCGGTATTCTGGTTTAGTCAGCGCACCTGAACCCGGCGGTTCAACAGCGCAGGACTAGCTGGCCTATGCAGCCCATACCTACCCTCATATTCAGTGACCTGGACGGGACTCTGCTCGACCATGACGACTACCGCTTCGATGCCGCCCGCCCGGCGCTGGCGGCCATCCGTGATCTGGGCATCCCGCTGATACTCAGCACGAGCAAGACCCTGGCCGAAGTCGCGGTGATCAATCAGGCGCTCGATAATCACCACCCGGCGATTATCGAGAACGGCAGCGCCCTGTGCTTTCCGCTCGCTCACGAATATCCCTTCGAGCTGATCGCGCATGAAACGCTCGACGCCCATGCGATCATCAGGCTTTCGCCCCCCTACGCGGAAATCCGGCATTTCATCCAAGAACAGCGCGGCGAGCACGGCTGGAAACTCCGCGGCTTCGGCGACATGCGCACCCAGGACGTGGTGGAGCTCGCGGGCCTCGATGAAGATGCGGCACACAGGGCCATGCAGCGCATGGGCAGCGAACCCTTCGTGTGGCTGGACGACGAGACCACGCTGGCGCGTTTCCGCCAAGCTGCACAGCAGCAGGGACTAACGATCACCCGCGGTGGACGCTTCTGGCACCTCATGGGCCAGACGAGCAAGGCCGAGGGTCTCAAGGCGATGCGCACGCTCTATGCGGTGGACAGCGTCGAGCGCATCACCAGTGTTGCGCTCGGCGACAGCGAGAATGACAAGGCGATGTTGCAGAGTGCCGATATCGCCGTCGTGATCAAGCGACCGGACGGCAGTCATCTGGATTGCCATGGCATCCGGAAGACGCTGCTCTCGGAGCGACCAGGACCTGCTGGTTGGAACGAGGCCGTCCTGCAGATCCTATCGCATCACATCCACGATACGCCCGAGGTCTGAGGAGGCCACGCTTGGACTTTTTCCAGAACGGCACCATCACCACGCTACACAAGCTTTGCCGCCGACCGATTGAGGAAATGGAGGCCGAGCTCAAGGAATTTTCAGCCGAACGCCCGATGGCGCTGATCCTGCCGAGTCTGTATTCCGAGTTGGAAGGCCCCGCCTTGCCAAAGATCGTCGAGGAGCTGAAACACGCCACCTATATCTCGGAGATCATCGTCGGCCTCGATCAGGCCGACGAAAATCAGTTCGAACATGCCAAGACGTTCTTCTCCGTCCTGCCGCAGAACGTGCACATCCTCTGGAACGACGGTTCCTGGCTGCGTGAGATCGATGCACAGCTGCAGGCGCAGGATCTCGCCCCGACCCAACCGGGAAAAGGGCGCAACGCCTGGTATTGCATGGGCTACGCCCTGGCGCTCGAGCACTGCGAGGCCATTGCCCTGCACGACTGCGATATCCTTACCTACGACCGTAGCCTACCCGCGCGCCTGTTCTACCCAGTGGCGAACCCCGCCTTCAGTTTCGATTTCTGTAAGGGCTACTATGCGCGTATCGATGGCGACCGTCTGAGCGGCCGCGTCACCCGATTGTTCGTCACACCGTTGATTCGCGCATTGAAAAGGGTCGTCGGCCAGATGGACTATCTCGAGTTCATGGACAGCTTTCGCTATCCCCTGTCCGGTGAATTCTCACTGAGTCGTGATTTTGTCAAGATACTGCGCATACCGAGTGACTGGGGCCTCGAGGTCGGCGTACTTTCAGAGGTCTATCGCACCTTGTCACGCAGCAGCGTCTGCCAGGTCGATATCGCCGATCAATATGATCACAAGCACCAGGCGCTCTCTCAGGACGACGCCAACCAGGGTTTGATGCGGATGAGCGTTGAGATCGCCAAATCGCTCTATCGCAAGCTTGCGACCGAGGGAGTCACCCTCTCGACCGAGGACTTCCGGTCGATCAAGGCCACTTACTACCGAATTGCGCTCGATTCGACCGAGAGGTTTTTCTACGACGCCCGAATCAATGGCCTGCGGTATGACCGCCATCAGGAGGAAAGCAGTATCGAGGTGTTTTCACAAAGCATCATGGCAGCCGGCGAAACTTTCCTGGCCAACCCGATGGAGTCTCCATTCATCCCCAATTGGAACCGGGTGCATGACGCATTTCCGGATATCTGCCAACAGTTGATCAAGGCGGTGAAGGCAAATAGCTGATGCAGGCCCGAAGGTTCTGCATCGCATCAAAGATCTCCGGCCCGAGAACCGCGGCGTACCTGAGTCTCTGTGCGTGCCTCCTGTCGGGGGTAGCGACGGCCGCGGACCCCAGGCCCGATGCCGGTGCAAACGGCGCCGGGCGCAGCGCGGCGTTTAACCCAGAGGTGCAATCCAAGATCGACGTCGACGCGCGCGGTGAACAAGGCGACACCCTGTTGCACTGGGTGACGTTCGAGGGCAACGAAGACATGGTGAGGCGGCTGATCGCTGCAGGCGCGAATCCCAACGCGCGGGTCGAAAAGGGCAGTACACCCTTGCACCTGGCCGCCTACCGCGGTCATACCTCCATCGCCGCGATGCTCATCGCACATGGCGCATTGGTCAACGTCAAGACCGATGCGGGCATAACGCCCCTTGACTGGGCGCAGCGCAATGGACATGACGACATGATCAGCCTACTGCTGGCAAACGGCGCGAAGCAGGGACGTAAACTCCCACGCGGCCGATCCACTGTCTCCCCGGCGAGCGAGGCCAAAGCCAGAGTGAAGCGATCGGCCAAGCCGAGAAAACCGCTACGCCTGGACCTGGATTCACTGCCCGAATTGCAATCGCTCACGTCGACCGCCAGTACCCGCACCACCGCTGAAGGCCGCGACGGCCTGGCAACTGATTCGGCCTGGCGCGTGCAGTTTGGCGCATTCCGCTCGGCGGAACGCGCCGCGGCGGCGCGCAAGCTGTATCGCGAACAACATGCCGAGCTGCTGCCTCAGGTAGACTTGGAAATACGCAAAGCCAGAGTCAACGAAAAAGACTTCTATCGGGTACAGGTGATGACCGCGAGCAAGAGTGCGGCGACATCCCTGTGTGATCAGCTGCAGCGGCGCGACCAGCCCTGCCGCGTGATCAAGTCGCCGACTCGATAGTCATAGTCGGGCTGCTGGATGGCGGATCGCGTCGATCGGCCCCGTCGATTACAGATAATCCGGCAGTCGTCCACGAATCTGGTCGGCGGACTGCGTCGTCACGTCCGTGGCGACCTCGTCCTTGATGAGGCCGCGCAATGCGTCGGATTGATGTTTGCGCAGCATGCCGAGGAAAGACGGGGCGGCCATGACGTAGAGTCTGCCGAAGGCCCGGCTGTTGCGCCCTTTTTCGAGATGCCGGCAGACCTCGGCGGCGAAGCGGTTGGCCGATTCGTCCTTGGCCTCATTGGCATTGCCGTAACCATGCTTGGCGCCGTTGCCGCTGTTGCCACGCCCTCCGCGATCGCTCACGAGATCCCCTTCATGCAGACGCACTGTGGGGTTGCTCAGGGTCTCTATTTCATCGATCGCGCCGGCAGGCTTGTCGGCCGTGAAGAACCGCGCGCGACTGGCGTCGGCGACGACCACCCAGATATTGCTCATTATTGCTTTCTCCCTCTGCGGTTGCGGTTTCAACGAACTTTCCCTCCGTCTCACGCCCGGCGTGACCTTGCGCCCTCCAACAACGCGTGCAGCCCACTTGCGTGGACTGATTCGTGGAATTCTCGGGCGCCCCCGACAAGCCAGCGAGTCCGTTGGCGATCCCCTGGCTGAGGTTAACGAAAGGGGCCTAGCCCCTCAAGTCTAGACTCAGAAGCCGGATTGGGCACCAAGAGGAGCCCGTGATCACCAGGCGTTGCCAGCAGGGGCGCGTTTGGTTAACGTCGAAGGGTGGAACTGCCCTATCGCCAAAACTGAAGGCCGCTACCCCCACCGGCCGCGTACTGAAGTAGATGCACTATCTGTTTGTATCGGTCTTTCTGTTTGCATTCTGGCTAGTCTTGTCGGGCCACTTCACGTTGCTGCTGCTAAGCTTTGGCGTCGTGTCGGCGCTATTGGTTACCTGGTTTGTGCGGCGTATGGATACCACGGACAGCGAACAGGGCGATTTTTACCCGAGCGTCAAGCTGCTTGGCTACTTTGGCTGGCTGCTATGGTCTGTGGTCAAAGCCAATATCGATGTAACCCGCCGCATCTGGGACCCGAGCCTGCCGATCAAGCCCAACTGGACGCGCCTGGACACGAAGGTCTCTACGCCAATGGAAAAGACGCTCTATGCCAACTCCATCACGCTGACTCCCGGCACCCTCACTACCGATGTGGGCGACGATCATTTCATGATCCATGCGCTATCGCAGGAAGGCATCGACGAACTCCGCGAGGGTGAGATGGAACGGCGGATCCGCCGTCTGGGAGTCTGAGGCCATGATTATCGCCGCGATTTTCGCGATTCTCGTTACTATGGTGCTGGCGCTGATCCGGGCCTTCAAGGGACCGACAGAATACGACCGCATGCTCGCCGCCAACGTCTTCGGTACCAAGACGGTGCTTTTGATCGCGCTGGCCGGCTACCTCTTGTCCTGGAACAGTTTTCTCGATGTCGCCCTGCTGTACGCGCTGATCAACTTCGTCAGTACGATCGCCGTGATGCGTTTCTTCGAGTACGGTCGGCCCAGGGACAAGACCACGCAAGCGGAGGACGCGCCATGACTCTGCTGGTCGAGGTACTCACCGATGTGTGTCTGGTCGCCGGGGGCGTCTTGTGCATCACCGGCGGCATCGGTTTGTTGCGCATGCCCGATTTCTTTGCCCGTGTGCATGCAGCCGGTGTGACCGAGACGCTGGCCACGCCGCTGCTGCTGATCGGTTTGATGCTGCAGATGGAGTGGTCACTGGATCTGATCAAGGTGCTGATCATCATCGCCCTGATCCTGGCAACCAACCCCACCGCGACGCACTCGATGGCCAAGGCTGCCTTGCACGGTGGAGAGCGGCCACTGGTCGCCAACGATGGCAAGGGCACGGCGCAGGAGGACGCCTCATCGAAGGCCTGATCGACGTTATCCTGCTGGGTTTTCTGGTGCTGATCGCGATCGCGGCAATCCGCATGCGGGATCTGTTCGGCGTGGTAATCCTGTTCAGCATCTACAGCCTGATGACGGCCGTGCTGTTCATGGACCTCGACGCCGTCGACGTGGCCTTCACCGAGGCGGCCGTCGGTGCCGGGGTATCGACAGTGTTGATGCTATCCAGTCTGCGCCTGACAAGTCGCTGGGAACGCCGCCCGGCACACGGCCCGCTGCTGCCGCTGATCGTGGTCAGCATCACCGGGGCGGCGCTGATCTACGGCACGCTGGACGCGCCGCTGCTCGGCGACCACAGCGCCCCGGTGCACCAGCACGTCGCCCCCCGCTATATCGAACTGGGTCCGGCGGAGGTCGGTATGCCCAATATGGTCACCGCGGTGCTGGCCAGTTACCGCGGCTACGATACCTTCGGCGAGACCCTGGTAATCTTCACCGCCGGCATCGCAGTACTGCTGTTGCTCGGCGTTCAAGAGGGACCGCACGCTGAACCCGGACGCGCAGCCATCGGCGGCGACCAGGTCGTGCTGCGGGTCGTCGTCAAGCTGCTGATCCCGCTGATCCTGCTGTATGGGCTTTATGTGCAGTTTCACGGCGACTTCGGCGCCGGCGGCGGCTTTCAGGCCGGGGTGATCTTCGCCACCGGCTTCGTACTCTATGATCTGGTGTTCGGCGCAGGCAATGCCCGCCTGGTCGTACCACCAACCTGGCTGCCCCGGCTCGCCGCGATCGGCATATTGATCTATGGCGGTGTCGGCCTGGTCTCCCTATTCGCGGGCAAACCCTTCCTGGACTATTCCGCACTGTCGAAGGATCCGGTGGGCGGTCAACACCTAGGCGTGCTGCTGGTCGAACTGGGGGTCGGCATTACCGTGTTCTCCATCGTGCTGGCGATCTATCTCGCGCTGGCCGGCAGGAGGCGACAGGCATGAGCGAACTACCGGGGCTCTATAACTACTGGATCGCCGTATTCCTGATGATGGCCGGCTTCTATGTGGTCATCTCTCAGGGCAATCTGGTCAAGAAGCTGGTCGGCCTGGCGTTGTTTCAGACCTCGGTCTTTATCCTGTATATATCGCTGGGCAAGGTCGCCGGCGGCAGTGCGCCGATCTTCGATGTCACGGTCACCGTCTACTCGAACCCTCTGCCGCACGTGCTGATACTGACCGCGATCGTCGTCGGCCTCGCCACCTCCGCCGTCGGTCTGGCCCTGATCGTACGGATTCAGGAGGCCTACGGCAGCGTCGAAGAGGACGATATCCATGCGCAGGATCTGATCGACGACAAGCGCATGGCACCGATGGAACCCTTTGGGCCGGAGGATGATCGGCAGTGACCCTGCTCGATCACCTTCCGGTGCTGGTGGTGCTGCTGCCGCTGTTTGCAGCGCCATTGTGCGTGCTCATCGACCGTGCACGTCCGGCCTGGCTGCTATCGCTGATCGCATCCTTTCTCAGCCTCGCTGCGGCGATAACGCTGCTGGTGCAGGTCTCGGGCAGCGGCACCATCCGGTATCAGCTGGGAGGCTGGGCCGCGCCCTGGGGTATCGAATACCGTATCGACCTGCTCAGCGCCTATGTACTGCTGATCATCAGCGCAATCGCCCCGCTGGTAATGGTCTTCGCGCTGCGCAGCGTCGAAAAGGAGATCCCGAGAGAGCGCATCGCCCGCTTCTATGCCGCGATGCTGCTGGTCTTTGCCGGACTTGCCGGCATCACCGTGACCGGGGATGCCTTCAACCTGTTCGTCTTCCTCGAGATCTCATCACTGGCTTCGTATGCAGTGATCAGCATGGGTAGTGACCGGCGCGCACTGAACGCGGCCTTCCAGTACCTGGTGATGGGCACCATCGGCGCCACCTTCATCCTGATCGGTATCGGCTTCCTGTACATGATGACCGGCACGCTGAACATGATTGACCTCGCCGAAAGGCTGCCGGCGGTTTCGGAGACGCGCACGGTGCGCGCCGGTTTCGCGTTTCTCACCGTCGGCATCGGCCTCAAGCTGGCGCTGTTCCCGCTGCATCTGTGGCTGCCCAATGCCTACGCCTATGCACCGTCCGCAGTGACGGCCCTTCTCGCCGCCACGGCGACCAAGGTCGCGGTCTATGCGCTGCTGCGCTTCCTGCTCGAGATCTTCGGCGTGCAGTTCTCGCTGCAGGCGATGCCCCTCGACCTGATCCTGATGGTGTTGGGCCTCGCCGGCATTCTGTCGGCATCACTGGTCGCCGTCTTCCAGCAGAACGTCAAGCGCATGCTGGCCTATTCCAGCGTCGCGCAGATCGGCTACATGATGCTCGGCATCGGCTTGGCCTCGACCACCGGCGTCACCGCGGCCATCCTGCATGTCTTCAACCACGCGTTGATGAAGGGTGCGCTGTTTCTCGCGCTGGGTGCCGTGGCCTACCGGATCGGGTCGGTGACGCTGCGCGATTTCGCAGGACTCGGGCAGCGGATGCCCTGGACCATGGCGGCGATCGTCATCGGCGGTCTCAGTCTGGTCGGCGTGCCCCCCACGGTCGGTTTCGTCAGCAAGTGGTATCTGGTGCTCGGCACCCTGGAGCAGGGACTGTGGCCCGTGGCGCTGCTGATACTGCTGGGTTCTCTGCTGGCACTGATCTACATCTGGAGGCTGGTCGAAGCGGCCTATTTCGGCCAGCCCGCCGGCGATGCAGCGACGGTGCAGGAGGCGCCGCTGTCGATGCTGATCCCGATCTGGATCCTGGTCGGCGCCAATATCTACTTCGGTCTGTATACCGAGGTCAGCGTCGGCGTCGCGAGCCGAGCCGCCACCCAACTGATGGGGATCGAGGGTTGAGCGGGGCGCCGCTGCTGGCCTGGATCCTGGCGGTGCCGATACTCGGGGCAATCGGTGTCGCCTTGGCGCGGCACAAGCCCAATCTGCGCGAAGGCGTGAGCATTGCCGCCGGCGTGCTCCTGTTCCTCTTGGTCGCGACCCTCGCCGCGACCATCTCCTGGGATGCAGCGCCGACCCTAGTGCTGGCCGAGCCCATGCAGGGCCTCACGCTGGCCCTGACACCAGAACCCTTGGGGATGTTGTTCGCGCTGGTCGCCAGCTTCCTGTGGCCGATCACTACCCTGTACGCACTCGGCTATATGCGCGCCCATCACGAGCAGAATCAGACACGTTTCTTCGTCGCCTTCGCCGTCTCGATCGGCGCGGCCATGGGCATCGCACTGGCCGGCAATATGCTGACGCTGTTCGTATTCTACGAGATCCTGTCGGTGGCCACCTACCCGCTGGTGACACATGCCGGCACAGACAAGGCGAAACGCGCCGGCCGCCTCTACCTGGGCCTGCTGATGGGTACCTCGATCGGCTTCCTGCTGTTGGCCATGGTCTGGACCTGGCAGCTGACCGGCACGTTGGACTTTACGCCCGGCGGCGTGTTTGGTGACAAAGTCGGCAGCGGTATGCTCAGCGTTCTGCTGGTGCTCTATGTGTTCGGCACCGGCAAGGCGGCGATCATGCCCTTTCATCGCTGGTTGCCGGCGGCGATGGTGGCACCGACGCCGGTTTCGGCGCTGTTGCACGCCGTCGCGGTCGTCAAGGCCGGGGTATTCACTATCCTCAAGGTCACAGTCTATATCTTCGGCATCGATACCATTGCGGGTCTCGCAGCCGCCGATTGGCTGCTCGCTCTGGCCGGATTTACCATCTTGATGGCCTCGATCATTGCACTGCGCAAAGACAACCTGAAAGCCCGCCTGGCGTACTCGACCATTAGTCAACTCAGCTATATCGTGTTGGGTGCGATGTTAGGGGTCGTCGCCGGCGCAGTCGGCGGCGGTCTGCATATCGCAATGCACGCCTTCGGCAAGATCACGCTTTTCTTCTGCGCCGGCGCCATTATGGTCACGGCGCACAAGACCCGGGTAAGCCAGCTCAACGGTATCGGCCGGCGCATGCCATGGACCATGGGTGCCTTCACCGTGGGCGCCGTGTCGATGATCGGTGCGCCACCGGCGGCGGGCTTTATCTCCAAATGGTATCTGGTGCTGGGTTCACTGGAGGCCCAGCAGTTGTTCGCATTAGCGGTGATTGTGATCTCGACGGTGCTCAATGCCGCCTATTTCATGCCCATCATCTATGCCGCCTTCTTCAAGGCAGAGGATCCGGCGCAAGATCAGGATCCGCATGGCGGGGGGCATGCCGACCACGGCGAGGCGCCTTGGCCGATCCTGCTGGCGCTGGTGACGACTGCGCTATTCGCCGTGCTGTTGTTTTTCTTTCCGGGCGCCCCGCTGGCGCTCGTCCAGCGAATGGTAGCCCTGTGATGGAAACACCGCATAAGGAGACGCCGCCGGACGCGGCGGGCGAGCCGCCGAAGCACTGGCTGTACCGCACCGAAAACCTGCCCAAGCTGTGGATGCTGCAGATCCTGATACTGGTGCTGGCGCTAATCCCGGAATTCTTCGTCCACCACCACCCGCATTTCGAGCGTGAGGGCTTTACCCTGGACGCGAGCTTCGGTTTCTACGCCTGGTATGGTTTTCTGGCCTGCGCCGGCATGGTAGCGCTGGCCAAGATTCTCGGCATCTTTCTGAAGCGCAAGGACAGCTATTATGACGACTGACCTCGCGTTTCCGCCGGGCCTGATTCTCGTCCTGGGCGCCGTGCTCATCCCCTTCGCTGGCGAGCGACAGCGTCTGCTGCTGTTGCTCGGCCTGCCGCTGCTGACGCTGGCCGCGGTATGGTGGCTGCCCGACGGCAGCCTGTTGCAGCTGGGCTTTCTCGACTACACGCTGGAGCCGGTCAAATCGACCGCCGAGGGCCGCCTGTTTGCGACCGTATTCTCGATCATGGCCTTCGCCGGCGGACTCTATGCGTATCGCCAGGCCAGCACCCTTGAGCTGACCGCCGCCTTCATCTATGCGGGCTCGGCGATCGGTGTGACCTTCGCCGGTGACCTGCTGACCCTGTTCGTGTTCTGGGAGCTCATGGCCTTCGGCTCGACCGTGGTCGTGTGGTCCGCAGGCACCGTCGGCGCCCAGCGGGCCGGCCTGCGCTATCTGCTGGTCCATCTGTTGGGCGGGGTGATCCTGATGGTCGGCATCGTGGCCCAGGTAGCCGCGACCGGATCACTCGCCTTCGCTGCGATGACGCCCGACAGCCTGGCTACCGGGCTGATCCTTATTGGCTTCCTGGTCAACGCCGGCGCCCCACCACTGTCTGCCTGGATCGCCGACGCCTATCCGGAGGCCACGCCGAGCGGCACCGTGTTCTTGTCTGCATTCACGACCAAGACCGCGGTCTATGCGCTGCTGGTCGGCTTCCCGGGCGCCGAAATCCTAGTCCCGATCGGCCTCTATATGGTCTTCTACGGCATCATCTATGCGCTGCTGGAAAACGACATGCGGCGCATTCTCGCCTACAGCATCGTCAACCAGGTGGGCTTCATGGTGGCGGCGATCGGCATCGGTACCCCGATGGCGCTGAACGGTGCGGCGGCCCACGCGTTTGCGCACATCATCTACAAGGCCCTGCTATTGATGTCGGCCGGCAGCGTGCTGATGATGACGGGCAAACGCAAGTGCACCGATCTCGGCGGCCTGTTCCAGAGCATGCCGCAGACCGCGATCAACGGCATCGTCGGCGCACTGGCGATCTCAGCCTTTCCGTTCACCTCCGGCTTCGTGACCAAATCCCTGGAGACCCAGGCCGCTGCGAACGAAGGCATGGTCTTGGTCTGGCTGCTGATGCTGGCCGCGTCGGCCGGTGTGTTCCTGCACGCGGGCATCAAGTTTCCCTGGTTCGTATTCTTTCAGAAGGATTCGGGGCTGCGACCACCAGACCCACCGGGCAATCTGCGTTACGCGATGTGGTCGTTCTCGTTTCTGTGCCTGGCGCTCGGCGTCTACCCCGCCCCGCTGTACGCGATCCTGCCTTACCCGGTCGACTACCAGCCCTACACCGTCGATCACCTGGTCACCCAGTTCCAGATCCTGTTGTTCGCGGGCTTTGCATTCTTCGTGATGCTCAAGCAGATGCGGCGCACACTGACCATCAGCCTCGACTTCGACTGGTTCTATCGCAAGTTCCTGAAGGCCATCGGCAATGAATTTACCGTGCGCACCAGTGCGGCGCGTGACGAAAAAGAGGAGCAGGCCCTGGTCGGCGTTTGGCGACTGGTCGATAAACTCTACCAGCACCACGGCCCGCAGGGCATGCTTGCCCGCTCCTGGCCGACCGGGAGCATGGTGATCTGGGTCGCTGCGCTGCTGGGTCTGTCGCTGCTGCTCTATTACTTCTGAGCCAGGCCATATCGAGTCGGTAAGCTGAACGGCGCGCGATGAACACGATTTGTAAGACGCGGGCGGCCAAGCAGATCCAACCCTATTTGTATTCGTTAATAAACTAAAAATAAACAAAACCGCTACGCCCGTGGCGGTGCCGACGCCAGAGATCCCGATCGTATCCCGAACTCTCGCCCAGGATCTGCATAAGCCCTAATCCCTGGACGGGGTTTTGCCGAACGCAAAATAAACAAAATGTAGACATTGCGAGGCGGCATGAGATGCGTCCGACATCTGACTCCTTACCGATTCGCGCCGCGCTGTGGCGGCTTTGGATCTTGGTGCTTTAACTCAGATCAAAGACGCGCTGCGTTTGAATGTGATTCGATGATCGCGACAAAAACCACAAACAATAAAAATAAACGCGCCGCTTCTGCCGCTCCGCTCAGAACGGTGAATAACAAACGCGTAACGCCACATCAGAGGAGGATAGCCATCATGTCGCTGATTCATGGATTAGTGCGCGTCTCGAGCGCATTATGCCTGCTGGCACCGTCAGTGTTTGCCGCCGAGGCGGTCCAGCACGTCGATGCCGAGGCCTGCAAGCAATGCCACGAGGAGATTTACACCCAGTGGAAGGGGTCGATGCATGCCAACAGCTCGGCGCTCAAGGATCCTATCCATGGTGCGTTTTACAAGAACGTGATGGGTGACCCAACGCAGGAGGATCTGCGTACCAAGAAGGGCAAGTACCCGGTCTGTCTCAAGTGCCATGCACCGGTCGCGGCGATGGACAAAAAGACCAAACTGGATGCCAAGAAGTCCTACATGGACGGCATCAGCTGCACCACCTGTCACTCCTTTAAGGCCTTCAAGGGCACCGATACCGCCGACGGCAAGCCGCTCTACGGCATCGACGCCTACGAGATAGACAAGACCAGTCTCCACGGACCCTCGGGGATCAGTTACACCACGGAGCGGACGCCCGAGGGCGCAGCTTGGCCGACGCCGGTTCACCACCCGGTACCGATCGAGGGTAACAAGTCCGCACTGTTCAAGAGTAACGACGCCTGCATGGGTTGCCACGAGAAACGCAGCAATGCGCACGGCACACCATTGTGTCGTACCGGCAACGAATACCGTACATCGAATAACTTCGTGAGCTGTCAGGCCTGCCACATGGCCATCGTCAGCGTGCCGAAGATGAAAGACGGCGAAGTGGTACCGGGGGAGATGGTCAACATCCCGGATCACAGCATGGCCGGCGGTCACGACGGCAAGATGGTCACCCGCGGCATCGCAATGAGCATGGATACGCGGCAGGAAGGCGACACCATCAAGACCACGCTGATCGTGCGCAATCGCCTGCCGCACGCCTATCCAACCGGCGCGCCCTTCCGCAACTTCTATATCCGCGTGGCAACTTACGACAAAGACGGCAAGATGCTGTGGAAGAACTACAAAGTGCACCCGATCAAGGACGACCCCAAAGCGGCATTCTGGTACACGCTGGGTGACGCGGCCGGCAAACCAACGTCACCACCCAAGGCCACGCAGGTGCTCAAGGATACCCGTCTGAAGCCAAACGAAGTGCGGACGCTGGAGTACGACATCCCGCTGCAGCCGGGCACCAGTATCGTGCGCGCCGAGGCGCTGTACGACCTGATGCTGCCCCCGATCAAGGCGAAGATGAAGGACAAGCTGCCGGCCGATCTGTTGCAGCCGAAGCTGGCCGCATCCGCCGAGATCCGGCTGTGAACGTAGGCGCCGCAAAGCTAGCCGCTTAGGACGGGGCTGGCGCAGTGCGCAAGCTGGTTCGAACCGCCGTATCGCTGGCCACTGCGCTGGCGCTTCTGATGGCGACCGCCGCCAGCGCAGTGGACCAGCCAGAGGCATCCGGCGCGAGCGAAGGGTCGGGTGGCGTCGACGACTGGGACTGGGGCGCCATCGGCGAGCTGGATGACGCCCCGGTGGTGAGCCGACCCTCCGCCTCCGGCTGGTGGACCGAGCATACGTTCAAGAAAACGGGTGAGGTCGAGAACGCCAGGCCGGACCTCGCTGCAACGCCACGACCGGCCTATGCCGTGTTCAAAGACGTGCCGTCCTTCGAAGTGATTCCCAGCGAGCGCGATGCCGACATGCACCCCTGCTCCAACTGCCATCAATGGGTGTTGAGCGATCCCACGCCACGCGCGCTGAAGACACCGCACGACAATTTCGAGTTGCAACACGGCCTGCATGGTAAGGGTAAATTTTGGTGTTTCACCTGCCACCACCTGGACGACAAGGGCGGGCTGAAAACCCTTGAGGGTGAAAAACTCGAGTTCAGCGATGCCTACGTGCTGTGCAGTCAGTGTCATCCCAACCAGGCGCGCGACTGGGCGTTCGGCGCCCACGGCAAGCGTCAGGGCAACTGGCAAGGGACGCGGCAGGTATTCAACTGTACCGCCTGTCACTACCAGCACCGACCGGCCCTCAAGGCGCGCGCGCCGAAATCCGGACCCGGCATCCGCATGGGTCTTGAGCGACCACCACACTGGGTAGCCAAGGACAAACGGCAGGACATCGAACAGCTTACGCATGCCGCTGGCCAGACAGAGGCGGCCGCGCAAGAGCAGACCAGCACGCAGCGCGATTCAGGTGAGGATCGCATCGACTCGGCAAAGCGGGCCGACAATGAAAAATCCTGACCAGAGAGAGCCCGGGTTGAAACCGGGTGAACAGGCGCGTCGGCGCTTTCTTCAAGGTCTCGCCGTTGCAACCGGGGCGGGTGCCGCGCATGCAGCATTCGGCGCCTGGGGCGGCAACACCCTGTCGGACGCGTTCGCCGATTTCTTTCAACAGCACTATCAGCGCATGACGGAGGACGAGATACGCGACACCATTGCGCGCATCGAACGCAAGGCGCAACGTCGCTACGGCGTCGACCTTAAGTGTGATAACACACCACCGCAGGATGACGTCGTCTTCGGTTACGCCATCAATGTCTCCAAGTGTCGGGGCTACCGCGACTGTGTGCATGCCTGCGTGCAAGAGAACAATCTCAGCCGCGACACCCAATATATCCGGGTGATCGAGATGGACCGAGACAGTACGGATCTGCGCCATGGCGATCACTATTACGATCATGACGAAGTACCGGTCGAGGGCAAGTATTACCTGCCCATGCAGTGCATGCAGTGCGACAATCCGCCCTGCGTCAAGGCATGCCCGGTAGAGGCCACCTGGATGGAGCCAGACGGCATCGTGGTCGTGGACTACGACTGGTGCATCGGTTGTCGTTACTGCATGACGGCCTGTCCCTATCAGGCGCGGCACTTCAACTGGGGCTCGCCCGACCTGCCGCCTGAGGCCATCACTACGCAGACCCACTACCTGGGCAACCGTCCGCGACCTCGCGGCGTGGTCGAGAAATGCCATTTCTGCTTACAGCGCACCCGCAAGGGCCGCCAGCCGGCGTGCCAGGAGGCCTGCCCGACCGGCGCCCGGATCTTCGGCAACCTGCTCGACCCGAACAGCGAAATTCGCTATGTGCTCGAGAAGAAGGCGATCTTTCGCTTAAAGGAAGACCTCGGCACGGAACCCAAGTTCTGGTACTTCCGCGATGACTGAAGCCAGACCCGGCGTGATGCACTTCCTGGTTAGCAGCCTGGGCCATGTGGTGCGCGGCGGGGTGCTCTATTGGCTATGGATCTTAGCCCTGCTATCCCTCACGGTCGCCGGCGGATGGTTCTATTATCTGCAGCTGCGCGATGGCCTGATCGTGACCAATATGACCAATCAGGTATCCTGGGGTTTTTATATCTCCAACTTCACCTTCCTCGTCGGGGTGGCAGCCGCTGCGGTGATGCTGGTCGTACCCGCGTACATCTTCGATCGCAAAGACATCAAAGACGTAGTGCTGATGGGCGACACCATCGCGATTGCGGCCGTCACCATGGCGATCCTGTTCGTGGTCGTCGATTTGGGCCGGCCGGATCGTTTCTGGCACCTGATTCCGTTCATCGGACGTTTCAATTTTCCGCAGTCGCTGCTGGCCTGGGACGTCATCGTGCTCAACGGCTATCTGCTGCTGAACCTCGGGATATCGTTCTATATCGTTTACAACCACTACCAGGGAAAAGACCCCGCGCAGGCGCGCTATTTCCCCTGGGTGCTGCTGGCGATCTTCTGGGCCATCTCGATTCATACCGTGACCGCGTTCCTGTACTCGGCGAACTCCGCACGGCCCTATTGGCACAACGCGCTGCTGGCGCCGAGATTCATTGCCTCCGCATTCGCCTCCGGCCCCGCGCTGATGGCGATAGGTCTGCAGATTATCCGGCGGATCAGCGACTATCCCATCCGCCAGACCGTGATCGATCATTTGGCGCTGGTCACCGCAATCGCGCTGCAGATCACGCTGTTCTTCCTGGTGGCAGAGCTGTTCACCGACTTCTACAACGAAGGCGAGCACGCGGCCTCGGCCCGCTATCTGTTCTTCGGCCTCGACGGTCATACCGGTCTCACGCCGTGGATCTGGACCGCCGTGGTATTGCTCACGGTAGCGGTAGTGATATTGATGATTCACCCGCTGCGCAGGCATCCCTTGTCGATGAACTTCGCCTTCGTGCTCACCGTGATCGGTATCTGGATAGAAAAGGGTATGGGCCTGGTGATCCCGGCCTTTGTCCCCACGCCGATCGGCGAGATCTATGAGTACACCCCGAGCACCACGGAGATCATGGTATCGCTCGGCATCTGGGCCTTCGGTCTGCTGCTGTTCACGCTGTTGGCCAAGGCGTCACTACCGGTGCAATGCGCGTTCCTTCGACAGAAATTGAACAAGCCTGGCAAGACCGATAGTCTTACTGCGACACCCGAGGCAGGCGCGCGCCAGCCGGCGCCTGACGGCGTCCCAATTTGAACTATGATTGCGTGGTCACCGACAGACATCCGATCGGTTGCGGTGGCAGGCGACATGCTTACAATCGATGTCGTGTTTCGCATTATTTGGTTGGCCAAAAGGCAAACAGGGCCGGCCTGGCCCACCCATCACGTGGAGAATGAATAATGAGCAAACCTGAGATTACCGAAGACATGATTTTCGAGTGCTTCGCGGCGGCACAGCAGTCCGCGGATAGCGCCAAGACGGCCCAGTCTTTCGTGGACGTCGAAGAATACGAGAACCAGATCATGTATCCGGAATTTGCGCGTTGGGCCAGGACAGCCGGTTATCCGCAGCTGGCAAGCCTGTTCATGAAGGTGGCCGGCGAGGAGAAGCTGCACTCTGTCTGGCTGCGTGAACTGTATGACGATATCGGCGTACCGGCACGCGGCGAAGACACCCAGCGTGCCATCGATGCGCTGACCACCATCCGCGCCAACTGTGACGCATTGATCGCCCAGAATCCGGAGGGCGTGGTCGAGAAGGCGCTCAAGGTGGCGATCTCGGTCGAGGAGCGGGAGTATCAGGACATCTATCCACGTTTCCGCGACCAGGCGCGGGCGCGCGGCGACCTCAGGGAGGCGGATGTCTACCAACGCGTGGTCGATTCAGAGGCGGAACACGCCGAATGGTTCCGTGCCGCGCTGCACGAGTTCCAGGCCGGTCAGGTCCAAGCCGCTGCGCACTGAGTACAGCACAGGCAAGCAGGGCCCTGGGGTCATAGTCCATCGCCCCGCGGTGTTGCCGTTATGACATGATGGGCCGGCAGCCGACTGGGCTGCCGGCCCTTGGCGGTCGCCGATCGAGAAGAGTATGGCGGCGCCACCGGATTCGACGAATGGGCGCTCCCAGCGCCTATAGATCACGCCGCGGTGTGCGGCCGAGCCGATGTCCATGATTGCCAGGACATCTGGCCCCAATCATCACAGTTCTAAGGAGTCTCTCATGCACAGGCTGATCTTCTTACTTTCTCTCGTGGCTTGCCTCGGAGCGGCACAGGCGGAAACGGTCAAGGGGCGCATAGCCGTCGTTTCGCAGCAGGCGGGCACGATTCAGATCGACGTGAAGGGTAAGGACAAGTCGGTCAGCAAGATCGTTGTGCGTACCGACGCCAGTACCCAATACGATGGCGCGTCTGGCCTGAAGGAACTCGGCCCACCGGACCTCATCGAGGTGCAGCGGGAGCCTGGCAAGCCGGCCAGCAGTATCAAGAAGATCGTGTTCGGTCTGCCGCCTGGTGTGGAGATCGACGTCAAGCAGCTCCTCGGCATCATGACCGGGGGCCAACCCTATCACCTGTACGATGCGCGTCCCGGCAAGCGCTTCGGCGCGGCCCATGTGCCCAGCGCCAAGTCCGCCTTCCCCAAAGACAAGGATTTCCTGACTGAGTTGCCGCAGGATAAGAACGCCCTGCTGGTGTTCTACTGCGGCGGCCCCACCTGCCCCTACACCGGTGATGCGGTGAAAAAGGCCCAGGCGGCCGGCTACACCAATCTGAAGGGTTTCCAGGCCGGTCTGCCCGGATGGAAAAAGGCCAAGCTGCCGGTACATGCCGAGGCCGCCTGGCTGGCGAAGAACCTGGATCCCCAACACGTGATCCTCGACGTGCGCGACACGGCACAAAGCGGACAGTCGCACATCAAGGGCGCGGTGGCGATGCCCACCTCCGAACTGCAGGGGATGACCCAGGATTTCATCAATCGCAAGGTGGTCGCCGAACTGCCGGGCGTATCCGATCAGCGTGCGCCGGTAATCGTCTATGCCGACAGCCATACCACCAAGGAGGCGCTGCTGGCCTACAAGGAACTGCGGTACCTGGGGTTATGGCAATACCACGGTGCTCAAAGACGGCTTTGCGGCCTGGCAGGCGGCGGGCCTCCCCACGGAGAGCGGGCCAGCGGCCACCCAGATCGTCTATGAGAAGAAGCTCGCCCCCGGCGCCATCGACCCCAAGGAGTTCATGGCCCTGCAGCAGTCCAACGACGGCGTGATGCTCATCGATGTGCGCACCGACCAGGAGGCCGCCACGGGCATTATCAAAGGGGCACGGCATATCCCGTTGGAGAAGCTCGAGGACGTAATGGCCGAGCTGCCCACGGATAAGGAGGTCCTGATCTATTGTGCCAACGGCATCCGTGCCGAAATGGCGCATCAGACCCTGAGCGCGAAGGGCATCAAGAACCGCTACCTCAACGAAACCGTCACTATCGAAAAGGACGGCAGCTTCAAGATCTAGTTTAGCTAGCAGTATGAATCGACGCGAGTTTCTGAAGGTCTCGGCCGCCCTCGGGGCGGCCGGCGCAATGCCGGCGCTGCTCGGCGGGTGTGCCAGCAAGCCACTGCCCGGAACAGGCCGAGGTGACGACCAGCCCCACGGTCTGCAATATGTGTTTCTGGCAGTGCGCGGCCACGCTGTATCAGGAGGACGACAGGCCCTGGAAGGTCGTGGGCCATCCCGACGACCCGCACTGCGACGGTCGCCTGTGTACACGCGGTACCGGGGGCATCGGCGCCTACCTGGACCCCGATCGCCTCAGGCAGCCGCTGCTCCGCGTCACCAGGGTGGCGGCCAGACGATTTAAGCCGGTGTCCTGGGACGAGGCATTCGAGTTCATCGCGGGAAAGATGCAGACAATCGGTGAGCAGCATGGCAAGGACCGCATCGCGCTGTTCTCGCACGGTGACGGCGGCGACTCATTTCCGCCGCATGCTGCAGGCTTTCGGCTCCCATGCCTATGCGCATCCTTCGTTCGCGCAGTGTCGCGGCCCGAGGGCCACGGCCTTCGGCCTGACCTACGGCGAGGGCGTCGGTTCACCGGATCGAACCGACATGGCCAACTCCCGATGCATCGTGCTGATCGGTTCGCACATCGGCGAGAACCTGCACAACGGCCAGGTGCAGACCCTCAGCCAGGCGCTCGATGCCGGCACGACGCTGATCACCGTGGACCCCCGCTTCTCGGTCGCCGCGTCCAAATCGCAGGCATTGGCTGCCGATCAAGCCCGGCACCGATATCGCGCTATTGCTTGCCTGGATGAACGTGCTGATCAACGAAGATCTGTACGATCACGAGTATGTGGCGAGACATTGCTCGGGACTGGAGCAGCTGGTGCAGCATGTGCAGCCGTTCAACCCCGAGTGGGCCTATCTGGAGACCGGCCTCGAACCGGCCAGCATCCGAGCGACCGCGCGCGAAATGGCGCACGCGGCGCCGGCCACGCCTGGTCCACCCAGGGCGACATACGACCTGGTATGGCGACGATACCCAGCGCTGTCGGGCGATCGCCATACTCAATGCCTTGTTGGGCTCCTGGGGTCGCCCCGGCGGTTTCTATACCCAGGAGAAGGTGGACCTGCCGGAGTATCCGGCGCCAAAACCCCCAAGCCGGCGAGCGACTGGAAGGCCGAGGTACAGGGCGACTACCCCCTGGTCGGTACCGGCATCAGCAACAAGCTACTGGAGCATTCGGTAGGAGAGGATGCCTTTATCAAGGGCTGGTTCGTCTATGCCACCAACCTGCCGATGACCCTGCCGGGCGCCCGCTGAGCAGATCAAGGCGGCCGCCCAGTCGCTCGATCTGATGGTCGTCGTGGATACCATGCCGGCAGAGATCACCGGCTTCGCCGATGTCGTACTGCCCGAATGCACCTATCTCGAACGCTATGACGATTTGCGCAACAAACCGGAGCGCACGCCCACGCTGGCGCTGCGCATGCCGGCCTTCGAGCCGAGTCACCAGACAAAGCCGGCCTGGTGGATGACCAAGGGCATCGCGGAGCGGCTCGGGCTGGGTGAGTATTTCCCCTGGCAGGATTACAGCGAGGTAATCGACTGGCAACTGCGACAGGTCGGGTCGTCTCTGCCCGAGATGGAGCGACTCGGCATCAAGCGTTTTCCGCGCAAGACCGCACGCCTACTTTGAGGAAGGCCGACCCGTGCGCTTCAACACGCCCAGCGGAAAGATTGAACTCTACTCGAGCCTACTCGCCGATGTCGGCCAGGATCCCCTGCCCCGTTACACGCCGCCCGATCGACCACCAGAGGGTTACTACCATCTCAACTACGGGCGATCACCGGCCCACACCTTTGGGCGCACCATCAATAATCCGCAGCTGTTCGAGCTGATGCCGGAGAACACCGTCTGGGTGCATCCTGCAGCCGCGGCCAAGCTGGGCGTGGCCAACGGAGACTACGTGCAGCTCGAGAATCCCATGGGGACGCGCAGCAACCGGGTACGCGTTCGGGTCACCCAGCGCATCCGGCCGGATTCCATATTCATGGTGCATGGATTCGGCCACACGGATGCACGCCAGCGCCTGGCCCGCGGGGTGGGCGCGGACGATGCCGATCTGATGCACAACGTCAAGTTGGATCCGATCATGGGCGGCACCGGTATGCGGGCGAGTTTCGTCACCCTGGTAAAACCGGGCGAGGTGGGCTGACATGACCACCTATGCGATGGTCATCGATACCCGTACCTGTATCGGCTGTGGCGACTGCGTCGTGGCCTGCAAGAACGAAAACAAGGTACCGGCCGGGCTCAATCGTGACTGGGTGGTGGAGGCAACCCGCGGAGAATACCCGAATCTGCAGACCGAGTTCCGCTCGGAGCGCTGCAATCACTGCGGCCACGCCACCTGCGTCACCAGCTGTCCCACGGGCGCCAGCCACTATTGGAAGGACAGCAATATCGTGCTGGTGGCGGCGGAGAAATGCACCGGCTGCAAGGCGTGTATCGCCGCATGTCCCTATGATGCGCGACTGATCATGCACCCAGAAGGCTACGTGGACAAATGCACTTTCTGTCATCACCGCGTGGACCAGGGTCTGGATCCGGCCTGCGTATCCAGTTGCCCGACTCACTGCATGTATTTCGGGATCCTTGACGAGCGCGACAGCAGCGTCAGTCGGCTATTGCGCGAGCGCCGCTACAAGACACTGATGCCGGAAACCGGTAATCAGCCCCACGTGTATTACCTGCTGTGAGGATGCGGGGATGATGGAAGAGGTCCTTGCAACCGCCCGCTACAACGCCAAGGTAGATCCCTCGTTCGGCATCTGGACCTGGGAGATAGCCTTTTATCTCTTTCTCGGCGGTATGGCGGCCGGCATTATGCTTTTCGCCGCTTGGGCGGTGCTCGGGCGCAAGGAGGAGACCCTGACCTTCGCCCACAACCGCTTTGCGCTGTGGGCGCCGATCGTCCTGTCGTCTGGGCATGACCACGCTGTTCCTCGACCTGGAGTACAAGATCCATGTTTTCCGCTTCTACACCAGTTTCGAGCCCACCTCGCCGATGTCGTGGGGTGCGTGGATCCTGGTGCTGATCTATCCGATGATGATCCTGCAGACGCTGTCCACGCTGCGCGCCGGCTATCCGACCCTGGCCAGATTCGTGGAACGCATTCCGTGGGGCGGATTGCTGCTGAGTGTCTGTGAGAATCGGCGCCGGCTGATCGCCTGGGGGGTGGTGCCGCTGGCGGTGGGCTTGGGTATCTATACCGGCGTGCTGCTGAGTGCCTTCAGCGCAAGGCCTTTCTGGAACTCGGGTGTCCTGGGCCCGTTGTTTCTGATCTCGGGGATGTCGACCGCGGCGGTCCTGCCGATCCTTGCGGGGGCGAAACCCGCTGAGCGACACTTCTTCGAGGTCACCGACATGGGACTGATCTTCATCGAGCTGACGCTGATAGCGATGTTCCTGATCAGTCTTGCCACCGGCGCCGAACAGCACATGGAGAGCCTGGCGCTGGTCACCGGCGGCGTCTATACGGAACCCTTCTGGTTGTGGTTCGTGTTGCCCGGTCTGTTGGTCCCGATACTGTTCGAGACCGTCGGTCTGCGTGGCTATCGCGCGTTTGCGCTCACCGCCGCCGTTCTCGTGGTGTACGGTGGTTTCACGTTGCGCTACCTCATGGTGGAGATCGGACAGGTAAGCACCTGGACGGAATACGCAATTCAGTTCGACCCGCAATTGTTGCAGAGGTTGACGCAGTGAAGGGGAAAGGTCTATGAGAACCTGCTGCCTGATCATGATCGTCGTCGCCTTTCTGATGGGCGGATGTTCCGAGGACCCGCAGTCTGACTAACGGGTACGGCCGCGAGCACTGGCCAGGACCATCGCCGCCGAGCAGGATCACGTAACCGTCTCTGAACTCTCCGACTGGGTCATCAAAGACCAGCGTGACTATGAGCTGGTCGACATCCGCGACGTAGCCGACTATGCACGCGGGCCACATCCAGGATGCGCGCCACATTCCGCTGGCCGCGCTGATGTCGGACGAGGCCCTGGCGGCACTGCCGCATGGACGCAAGATCGTTGTCTACTCGAACGGCACCGCGCATGCCGCCCAGGCGGCGCTGCTGTTGCGCCTGGTCGATCGCGATGCCTACGCCCTGCTGGGCGGCTTCAACCACTGGCAGGCCTATCTGAAGGATCCCGACAGCGCCGGGGTGGCCGAAATGGATCCGGCAAAGCGTGCCGAGTACCAGGCGGTCAGCTGTTTCTTCGAGGGCGATTATCTGGCCGCCGCTGGACTGCTGCCAAAGGGTGCTGGCGCACCGGTGGATACGGATGAAGCGTCCCAGGTGGATGCCGATCCACTCGGACTCGGCCTGGGCCTGGGCTCGGAGGAGGTCAAGGAGATGGGGCTCGGGGGCGACTCGGATACTCCCCCGGCGGCGTCTGCCGACCCACTCGGCCTGGGGCTGGGACTCGGCCTCGGCGGCGAGGCCGCAGAGTCTTTGCGCAAAGAGGCGCCGCCTAAACCCAAGGCCCCGACCGGCGGGTTGTTGATCAAGGCCGAGTGCTGACGATCGAGCAATCAAGAGATCGGGGCACTCGATATCTTGCTGCCCCTCTGTCCCCGGATGCCTGGTTTCTTGAGGCCGCGTCAGACGGCGGAGCAGTGGAGAATTTTGCTCTGTCGCTTACGTTTCGGTTTGTCGAAACCGTCAAGAATCAACACATAAGGAGGCGAAGACAATGTCAGATTACGATCCGAAGTCGACTCAACGCAACGAGGCTGGTGATGGAATCAGCCGTCGGGAAATGCTCGTCGGAATCGGCACTGCCGCTGCGATGGCCTACGCTGGGAGTGCCCTTTCCGCCATGCCTGGCCATGATCACAGCAAACACAGCGCGCAACAGCCGGAACTGCTCAACGCCATGAACAACTGCCTCGACAAAGGACAGCGCTGCATCGCTCACTGTCTTGTGTCTTTCCAGGAAGGTGACGTAGAACTCGCTGATTGTGCGTCCAAAGTGTATGAAATGCATGCAGTCTGCAGTGCATTTTCCTATCTGCTGGCAGCCAACTCGGAATACATCAAGGCCTATGCGCCGATATGCGAGCAAGTCTGCAACGATTGCGAAAAGGAATGCAGGAAGCACGAACAGCATATCGAGTGTAAGGCCTGTGCAGAGGCCTGCGCGGCCGTGGTTGATCAGATTGCGCTGACGCTGAAATAAGCGGCTCAATTAGCGCCATGTGGCCAATGGGCCCGAACCCTTGACCGAGACGACTTGATCTCCAATCGCACGTAAACCATTGCTATGAAGAAAAAGGATAAAAAAAAGAAGGAGAAAAACGAGAAAAAGCGAAAAAGCGGCGCGAAGTCAGCACTCAAGAAAGAGGAAAAGCCTGCCCAGAAGCCGAAAAAGGGGAAGACAAAGGTGCTCTGGCAAGAGATCGCGCGCCTCACCCAGGCACTCAGAATAAAGGACGACGAGATCATTGCACTGAAGAGCCGCCAAAAAGGCGAAACCACGTCGACCGGAAAGGTTGAGGATCTCGCCGTCGCACTGTCCGACTGGCAGGAAACCGTGTCGGTCAGCGATCGCAAGAAGACCTGGGAAAGACATCAATATCTGCGCACGCGCTACGAACACCACCTCGAAGCAGGACTCAACAAGAATCGCGCAAGAACTTGCGCCGACCAGGACCTGCGGGGGCGTTACGGGGAGGACGCAGGTTATACGGAGGAGCAACTCGCGGCGATTCTCTCCTGAGCGACGACAGCGACTGCTGCCGATGTATTATCCCTCGCCTGTCGCAGCAGAGTCTGGTGGCCTAAACCGATAGCTCAAGGCCCTTCGCCGTCTTTCGGCGTCAGCCCGTAGGGCTGCACCAGCGTCCATACATGCGCGGGGACCATGGACTTCAAGCGGCGCGGCGCCTCCCGGCGCAGATGGACAATAGTCTCAACTGCCTTCATTTCGACGCGGGAACGCGCGAACTCCAGTCCGCGCGGACCGATGCGCGGCATCAGCCAGGCGACGATCGGACGCACCCAGTCTGGCATGCGTCGCAGCGGCAGACCACCGGCGGCACGCTCGACGTTGGCGAGAAAACCCTTGACCGGCCCGTGACGCTTGCCCGCGCTGCCCGGCGTCGTCAAACGAACCTCATCGCCGAGTAGCCTCAGCAGTTCTTCGCCGCGCTGGTTGCGCACCAGCAGCCATTGCTCGCCCTCCCCTCCCATGTAGCCCACGGTGATGTCCGCCAGCACGTTGGTATAGTCGACGCAGGTGCGACAGGTCAGCGGAAAGAAATCGCTGGGTAGATCAGACAGCGGCAGCATCAGGAATGGAATCTCCCTGACGCGACCGTCGGTGAAGCGCAGCTCGACGTGATAATCGGCGCGGAACTCGAGGTAAGTAATGCTATCGGGATCTTCCGCGAGCAGATCGAGGAACTGGTGAAAACGTTCGGTCGTGGTGTTGTCTGAGCAGGGGGTGCCGATCACATACAGCCGTTCGAGGCCCAGCTCCCGCTCGAGCGCCCGCAGGGCATAGACCTGGCAGGGGATGCCGATCACCGCGAGCCTCGTATAGCCCTTTTCCCGGGCGGGCTCCAGAAGTGCCAGCAGCGGCGCATAGCCCATACGCATACCCCGGCACTGCACCATGCCCTCAGGGTCAGTCACCAGCACCGGGACCGGCCGCCACGGATCGTCGCGATCGGGCGCCATCGTAAGTACGGCATCCACCGCACCGGTCTCCAGCAGGCGCTCGCCGGTACGCGTGACAATCCCGGTCCACTGCGCACCTGGGCTTGGCGGCGTGAGCGCGGCGCGCAGCATTCGGCGAAATGGTCCGAAGTGGAGTTCGTCGGGGCGACCGGCATCGCGCGTGCGACCATGAACCTCGACCTCGAGGCCCGGATAGTCCGGCTTGATGAACTGGCAGGCACGCCCGCAGCGCTTCGGGTCGATAGTGCGGGAGATGCCGCAATCGGTGCAGAGGTCGCGCGGTACGGCATCGGCAACGGCTGCTGCCCAGACTGGGTTTTCGGGCGGTATCTGCATGGGGCATTCTTCCATAACTCTGTGCCGTACAGCCACAGGGATCTTTACTGGCGGCACATTCGCGATACCTGACGCGCATCGATACACTGCTCAGCCTACCCTTGCCCGGGTGTCCGTCTTGCGTGCCCGCGCCTGCGACCAGCAACACGAGGAATACCGCCATGGCCAAAGATACCCTGCCTGCGATCAGCGAACACGACGCGAGTGGCGAGATCGCCGAGCTCTACGCCGATATTCGCCAGACCCTCAACGTCTCCGCGATCAACTATGTCTGGCGACACATTGCCACCATCGACGGGGGCCTGCGCTGGGCCTGGCAGGCGGCCAAGCCGATGTTCGTCTCGGGTCGGGTGGAAAGGGAATGTGAACACCTGCAGGCACAGCTTAGCTACCCGCAGCTACCTGGGTTGAGCGACACCACGCTGTCGCTGGTGGGCGTCCATGCCGACGGCCGCAACGCCATCGGCGCCATCCTCGATACCTACAATCGCGGCAATCTGCTGAACATGGTTTCGCTCTCTGCGCTGCTCGCCGAGGTCGTTACGCCGCCTGCCGGACAGCGGTCCCGGGCCGATCTGCCAGCGACAGACCTGCCCCTGCCACCGATCCCGGAGGTCGCCGATCTTTCCGATGAGATAAGTGACCAGGTGCTGGCGCTCAACGCGCTGGGCGCCAAGCCGGGGCCGAACCGCGTGGTGGCCAGTATCTACAAACACATTGCGCTGTGGCCTGGTTATCTCTCCGTCGCCTGGGTGCAATTGGCGGCCATGCATGAAGACGGCTCGCTGCTGCAACTCATCGAAAATACCCAGCACAAGGCGCGGCGCCATGCCGCCTATCTGGCCGGCGATCTCGGCCCAAGACCCGAGGGCCCGGTGGCGGATCAGGTTCGCCACACGGTGTTTGAGTTCACCGACACGGTGATCGCCCGCATGATCCCGATCGGCCAGATGATGCGCCAGTCGCTCACTAGCGCCTAGCCTGGAAATATCACCGGCATCGCGGCGTCAGGCCGAAGGACGCTGGCGCAGGCTGCCTCGCCCTTGCGGGTGCGTGGCACGATAGGCCTTGGGCGACACCCCGAACCATCGTTTGAAGGCCCGTGCCAAGGAACTCTGCTGGGAAAAACCCAGCAAAAAAGCGACATCGGAGATCGATTTGCTCGGGTCCGCGAAATAGCGTTCGGCCAGATCGCGACGTGTCTCATCGAGCAGGCTCTGCAGTTGGGTGCCTTGCGAAGCCAAGCGTCGCGTCAGCGTCCTGGGACTCATATGCAGCGCCTTGGCGATGCCGTCGATCGAGACTTCACCCGTCGTCAGCTGTTCCAGCAGGATCGCCTTGCAGCGCGCGGCGATATCGTCTTTCTGCAGCGTGGCGAGCTCTTGCGTGAGTATCTGGTCGTGCACGCCTGCCAACTGTCTGTTTGCGGTGGGTAGCGGCCTGTCGGCGTCTTGAGCGGCGAGGGTAAAACTGTCCGTTGCTGCCGAAAAGCGCACCTCGCAGCCGTAGAAATCGCCATATGCCCCGGCGCAGTCCGGCCGCTCCCGCTGCAACGTGACCGCGACCGGCCGCAGAGACGTCCCGGCATTTACCCGGCACATATCGAGCAGCATCGAAAGGCTGAAATCTGCGATATGCGCGGCCAGCATCGGGTCGAGGCGCTTCTGCTGCAGTGCGATGCACAGCCCCTGCGGGGTATCTTGAGCGACCAGGCTGACACGTTCGCCAACAATCTGGATGTAACGCGCCATCCGCTGGAAGCCGTCGCGCAGCGTCGAGCTCGCCAACCAGGCGTATCCCAGTGCGCCAAGGTCTGAAGGGTGCCAGCATCGCGCGGCGTCCAGGCCCGCACAACTGTCCGCCAGCTGTTCGAAGGCACCTTCGATGATGCGCTCCCACTTTTCGCTGGGAACGCGTCTGCTTTGCGGCAGAAGGTCGTCCGGCGATAGCCCCTGCGCGGCAAACAGCCGGGGCGCATCCAGACCATGTAATTCAAGCCAGCGCGTTATGACATGACCAATGGTGGGAAGCCCAGTATCCATCCGGGGATTCTGCCACAGCTTCGGATATTGACCGCCTGCGACAAAACATTGGCCAGATCCGACAAGTTTCCAATACCCGCCGGCGACATACTGCGCAGCATGCACGGACTGGAACCCAGCAAGATGTCAGGCAAAAACAACGCGGATTTCGCGCTCGTCGGGGTTTTCGAGGGACAGATCTTCCTCGAGGCAAACGAGTGGGACGCAACCAGGGGCCATTTTCAGGCGGTGACCCTCTACCTCGAACCCGATAACGCACTCGACTTGGCCGAACGGCTGTTCAGCTGCGCCGCAGTGCTTGCCGGCAATGCGGGGGCACCCGGCTGAGGGGCCGCATCGCGCCCAGAAGTGATATCGCCGCTGTGTTCCCGTTCCGCAACAAGGTCGCGACGGGAAAGAAAAAACCCTGCCGTCATGGCAGGGCGTAATGCGTTACCCTGTCGTCGCGGAGATCAGTCGTCGTCGCCGCCGTGGTTGATCTCGTTCTCGTGACACTGCGTGCAGCTCACCTGCGTACCCTTAGCGACCGTGATGATTTGGTCTTCACGATTGCACAGCGTGCCTTTCTCATCCTTGCATTCCCAGGTACGTGCGGCCGCGGTGCGTGACAGCACGGTACCCTGCCCGTTCGTACCGTGGCAGCTCTTGCAGGCGGTGGCGTTACGTTCCGCGAGGTCTTCGTGCTTCTCGTTCCAGTTGCGGTCCGCTACCGGGTGCATGCCATGCGGCCCATCGAGGGTCAGGCCGAGCCCGCCTTCGTGGCAGACGGTGCACTCTGTGATGGTGCCGGAGTGCCCCTGCAATCCCACAGCCGCCAGGTTGTCGTTGGCCATAAACTGGTTGTTATCGCTTGGTGACACCGGCCAGATCGCGTGCGTGCTGCCGTGACAACCCTCGCATTTGACACCGCCATGACCCTGGCTCAGTCGGTACAAGCTTTGATTTTCGGCGAAACGCGACTCGGGCGCCGTGATGAGTTCTGTCTTGCTGCTGCCGTCACCGTGGGTCCCATTCACGTAAGCTTGCAGTAGACGGATGCCGTCCGGCGCCACCAGATCCGGATGTGTACCGGTCTTGTTGTTCACGGCATCCCCGGTGTGGCAGGACTGACAGCCCGGCTCATTGGCCCATGGCACCCGTTTGCTCAGGTCCGCACCCGCCGGGTACGGCGTGCTGGCGAGGTCGGCGGTGAAATCATTGCCGACCTGTTCCATATTCCCGTGGCAATCCTGGCAGACCATGCCGCCATTGAACATCGCGCCGCGCAGACACTTGGTGTTCTTGCCGGGATGGCACTGGTAACAGGTCTCCTCGAGTATCCCAAGCTCGAAGTCGTTGACCGGCAGGATTTCCTGCTGCGCCACGCGGTCAGGGTGATTGGGGGCTGGCATCGGCGGGAACAGGTCGGCGAACTCCCCGTGGTGTCCGTGCATGGCCCGCGACTGACTGATGTGATGACGCTGCTGGCGACCACGTGGACCCTGATCAGGCTCGTCGACCGGACCGGCCTGGGCGAGATCGAGTGCCGGGGAGTAGTGGCACTGCGAGCACTGCACGGGTGTCTGGTTGGCCAGGCAATTCGGGTCGCTTGGGCTACTCGTGTCGCACGTTGCGGCCACCAGGTTGCCGTTCGCATCCCATGCCCGGTACTTGTCCCAGTGTTTCTCGTCGTGCAGTCGCAGGATGTTGATCTTGGCCGCGTTCTGCAGCTGGTTAAGGGGTGTGGAGCCGGGTGCGTCCTCCGCCAGTACCCAGTCGAAATCCACGCTTGCGAAGTCGGAGGCCGCGCCATTGCTCACATAGCCCAGCTCGTCCAGAAAGTTATCGCCGACCGCTGCGTGACAACCCTGGCAGTCGGCCTCCGAGGCGACCGGCAGCACCGTCTCTACCGAGGCCAGCACGCTATTGGGCTCCGTCGGGTCAGCCCCCTTCGCTATCGCCGCAACCTGCATCACCGGGTAGGCGTTCTCATTGCCGGCGTCGTCGATCGGCGGGATCGGTATGCCATCCGCTGCGAACCAGTTGGCGTCATCTACCCTGTACCCGAACGGGAGATCCGCAAAGAACGGAAGGTCGGCATCGAAGCGATCAAAGTGTTGCGGATCGTTATCGATGCCAGGCATCTTCTGCTGACCGACGGCCAACTCTGGCGGCGTAATCACAGGATCTGACGGATACAGCTTGTGGAGATCGGGCACCGGCAAACCGGTATCCGTGGCGATGGGTTCGAACACATTCAGGATGCTCGGGCACCCCTCCGGGAACTCGGAGGTATCGCAAAGGCTGCTGAGATCCAGAGGCGGATTCAGCAGTGCACCAGCCAACACGCTCGGATACAGCGGCGCGTAGGCCAATCCGCCCAGCGTGTTTTCGTGGCCGGCAACTTGTGCGCTACCCAACGTTTCCCAAAAATTGGTTTTCTTGTTCCCGTTGACCTCTACCGCGCCGGTAGTGATGGAGCCGGACGGATCCTCGACTGCGGAATACACTACATCGACATCGGCGTCCGTAAGAATAACCGGCTTCTCCGAACCGGAGCCCCTCTTGATCACCTGCGCATGCACCACGTTAAAGAACGGCAGGATGCTGAAGATCTGGTAGTCGAGATCGGCACAATGCATGCCGAGATCATTGGCCGCCAAGATACTGTAGTTGCCGCTGAGAATGGGCGGCGGCTCCGTCGGCGGCGGTACCGAACCGGCATCGCAATTGCTGCCCGCCTCTTTGACCGCCCGCTCGACGATCTGACCATTGGCCTCGGCGCTCACCCGACACGGCGGCACCTCGAGTCTCTTTCGCAAGCGCCACTCGCCATCGCCCTCGTCTTTGCCGCGCGTTGAACCGAGCACACTGCCGTCACCCGCATTTGCCACCTCAATGCGGGCCTCCCGTGGACCCTTTCCTTTGACCACCAGGCGACGGTCGCCGCGCTCCCATTTCGCCTCCTTGATGGTCAGCGAGGCCCCGAGTCCTTCAGCGGTCAGCGCCACTAGAGATAAGGCAAGGAAGGCGGAAAGCGTTATGCGTCGGTTGCGAGCGGGCCTTTTCATCAGTCGATCTCCTTGCGGTGCTGGTCGCCGCGTCTTGATTCTTTTTTTGATGCTTGCGGAGAACCTTAGTCGCCCCCCGAAATAGCCTCAAGTCATGAAGGGTTATGTTGTGACACAAGTCCCTTCCCTTGCTCTTCGCACCACCCCAAATCGCGATGCAGCGCCGCCTGAATGGAACGCGGCCATCTGTCTTCTTCCCGGCAAATCCGTTTCAGCCTCAGTTCAGCTACGGCCTCTAGGCTGTCTGTGCAGCGTGAGGCGCCACGGCGCTCACCGAACAAAATTCCTTTTTCATCACAGGAGCCATTATGGATATCCAATCGCAGAAGATCTCAGTGTGGGACCCCTTCGTCAGGGTGTTTCACTGGTCGCTGGTGCTCGCTTATATCGGCGCCTGGGCCAGCGCCGAGGAATGGGCAGGACTGCACAATCAACTGGGCTATTTCATCCTGGTGCTGGTCGGCCTGCGCCTGATCTGGGGTATGGTCGGAACCCGTTACGCCAGGTTCAGCAGCTTCCTGCGGGCCCCTTCGACGGCGATGGCCTATCTGCGGTCGCTCGCCGCCGGCCGACCGACACACTATGTCGGGCATAATCCGATCGGTGGCTGGATGGCGATTGCGCTGATGGCGAGCCTGACCGCGACCGGCGTCACCGGCTTCATGATGGGTGCCGAAGACGGTCTTTGGGAGGAATTGCATGAGATCGCGGCCAGTCTCTCGTTGTTGCTGGTTGCGCTCCACGTGGGAGGGGTTCTGATCGCCAGCCTGCTGCACGAAGAAAACCTCGTCCGGGCCATGCTGACCGGTAACAAGCTACGGAGGAACCCAGATGTCTGAGCAGACACGGAGACACCTATCATGGATTTTTGTCGGACTGACCGCCGTGTCGGCTGCGACACTGTTCACCCTGGGCGCACCCGTCGGGGCGTCGGACGACCACGACGAGGTCCGCGAGCTGCGTCACGGCGGCGACATCCTCCCCCTGACCGAGCTGCTCGGGAGGGCCGAGCTCAGCGGCATGCGGGTGCTAGAGGCAGAACTCGAACGTGAGCAGGGTCGCCTGGTGTATGAGCTGGAGTTGCTCGATGCAGATGGACGGGTGCACGAGCGCCTCTTCGATGCCGCAACCGGACAACCGCTGTACGGGAAGGCGGGGCACTGACTTGCGACTCCTGCTGGTCGAGGACGACCTGGAACTCGCCGCAGCCGTCGCGGACGATCTGCGGCAAGCGGGGTTCGCGGTCGATCATACCCAGGATGGCATCGATGCCGAGTACCTCGGTCAGGAACCAATCTATGATGCCGTGATCCTGGATCTCGGCCTGCCCGGCAGGCCCGGACTGGCGGTCTTGCGTACCTGGCGGGATCTCGGTTTGACCATGCCCGTGCTGATCCTGACCGCGCGGGATGCATGGAGCGATCGGGTCGAGGGCCTGCGCGCCGGCGCGGACGACTACCTCGGCAAACCGTTTCACATGCCGGAACTGATCGCGCGCCTGCAGGCCCTGCTGCGCCGCAGCACCGGCCGTGCGGCGCCTACGCTCGCGGTCGGGGGCTTGCACCTGGATGAAGAGCGACAAAGCGTACTGCGTGCAGACGGCATCGAGGTGCAGCTGACCGGCACCGAGTTTCGTCTATTGCGCTACCTGATGTCGCATCCGGACCGGGTGCTTTCGAAGGCCCGTTTGACCGACCACGTCTACGAAGAAGATCACGACCGCGACAGCAACGTGCTCGAGGTCTACATCCGCCGGCTGCGCGACAAGATCGGCCGCGACGCCATCGAGACGAGACGCGGCCAGGGCTATCTGTTTCGGAGCGGCCCTTGAGGTCACTCGAGCGGCGCCTGGTGGTCGGTCTGGCCGTGGCGCTGCTAGCCCTGTTCGGCTTTCTGTTCTGGGCCTCGGTGACCGCCGTCAGATCGCTCAGCGAGGCCTATGTGCTGACGCGCCTCGAACATGATGCCGAGGCCCTGGTCGCCGCGGTCGGCGCAAATCCGCGAGGCCAGTTCAGGCTGCGCGAGGGTCGGATCACGCCGATCTATCAACAACCCCTGTCGGGACACTATTTCGTACTGCGACTCGACGATGCCACGACACTGCGTTCACGTTCTCTGTGGGACGAGGTCCTACCGGTCACGCCGCTGGATGTCGGTGCCGTGGCAGTGCAGCAACTGACGGGCCCGGGCGGCCAAAAGCTGCTGGTCCGCACCGCCGGCTATGTGAAAGGAGGACGGCGTTTCACCCTGCTGGTCGCCGAGGACCTCGCTCCAATGACACAGCAGATTCGACGTTTTCAACTGCTCGTATTCGGTCTGCTCTCAGTGGCACTGCTGGTGATCGTACTCGTCCAACGTTACGTTCTACGGCGCGGCTTTCAGGCACTCGACCAGGTCCGCAAGGAGATGCAACAGGTGGCGCATGGCACCCGGCAGCAGGTCGAAGAACTCGGGCCTTCTGAGATCCGCCCTATTACGATCGAGGTAAACCGATTGCTAGAACAGTTGCAGCGGCGGCTGCAGCGTTCCCGACAGGCCCTCGGCAATCTCGCCCACGCACTCAAGTCGCCCCTGAGCCTGTTGGTGCACGACATCGGCTCCCTGCCTATGGCCACCGCCCAACGCGAGCGGCTGTCGGAACGGTTGGCGCGCATCAACGAGCTGATCGAGCGCGAGCTCAAGCGCGCACGCAATGCCAGCGACGGCGCCGGTCAGCACTTCGTGCCGGCGCAGCATGTACCCGAGTTGATCGAGGCCGTGTCGCAACTCTATCGCGAGCGCCGGCTCGAGATAACGATGGGGTCAATGCCGGATCTCATGCTGCCACTGGACTATGAGGACATGCTCGAACTGCTCGGCAACCTACTGGATAACGCCTGCAAATGGGCCAGCAGGCGAGTCCGTATCGACATCGCGGTAAACGATAGCGTCAGGCTGATCGTCGCGGATGACGGCCCAGGGGTCGCCGAGGAGGCACGCGCGGTTCTGCTGCAGCGTGGCAGCCGACTCGATGAGCAGGAATCCGGACATGGACTCGGCCTGGCGATCGTCAAAGACATGGTCGATGACTACAAGGGTGCACTCGAACTGCGGCGCTCGCCGGATCTCGGTGGTCTCGAAGTGCGTGTACAACTGCCGCTGCAAAGCGGCGCGGCTTTCTAGCTGCATTCGGGGCCTTAGGGCTTGCGCACAGCGGACCCCTACGCGTGTTGCAGGATCGTCACCGACAGCGACACCACAAGGCCGTTTTCAGCGTGGATTCAGCTTATGCGCTTAGTGTGTAAGCCACAGAGGGAACAGTGAGCACACCGGTTTACCATACGCCAGGAGGCCCGGGTGACCGAACACACGAGGAGAGCCATCATGAGTAACAAATTATTGTCCATCGCAGCCAGTCTCGCGCTGCTCGCCGGCACCGCCGCGGCCAGTCCCGGCGAGTATGAGCGTGAAACCTACTATGAACGCCCGGGTCCGATACCGTTCGAGGCCTTGGACCTCGATGCAGACGGTGTGGTAAGCGCCCAGGAACACGCCCGAGTTCGCGCCCAACGCCATGCGGCGATGGCTGAACGGGGCTATCCGATGCGCAACGCGGCAGGTGCGCCGCGTTTCGAGCAGATCGACTCGGACGGGGAGGAATCGATAAGCCGCGACGAGCTGTCGGCTCATCAGATGCAGCGTATGCAGCAGAAAGAAATGCACCACGGAAGACACTGGGACGACTGAAGCGATCCCTGCTGTGCCGTCGGCGTTAGCGATCGGTTTGGGTGTTCCGCGCGGGACGCTGCAGTAAGACCGTCACTTCCAGCGTTTTTTTCCGAGCAGAAGCCGAAACATTTGTAAGACGGCGTCGTCGAACGAATCATCCATTGGCGCCGCCGACGCAACGGCCGCCGGTGCGGGCAGCACCTCGCCCTCGCCGGCGGCGATCACCCGAGTCCGATTGACGACATAGGCGACGGCGGCGGCTACGTCTTGATCGCTGATGTCTTGATCGCCGCGTGCCGGCATGCGGCCGTGACCTGAGATGGCGTGGTCGATCAGCGTATCCAGCGGCTGCTCAATCCGCTCGCTCCAGTCGCTGGTCTCACCGAAGACCGGTGCACCCCTAATGCCGCTTTCATGGCAGCTCATACACTTGTCAACGAAGACCACCCTGCCATGGGCCAGGTTGTAGGCGCGCGTGTCACTGGCATAACCGGGTGGCATAGCATAGGCGGGCAGTGTGAACCACTGTGCGGCAAGCACCAGCGCAGCCAATACGAGCGGTTGCGGTCTGTCTGGCATGAATTCTCCCCGCGCTGAGTTGCAATGGGCCTGACCAGGAAAGGTCCCTTCGGAGCAGGCAGCGAAATTATATAACATCCATTGCGCCTCGGTGGATGTTCCATGCCTTCGCCCAAGCCGTCGGATTTCGGCACCGGACCCGCGCCGTCGGCTGACCTGGCGATCGCCCCCGCTGCCCGCTTCGAAGGCCTGGACAGTGGCCTTGTGCTGTAGAAAACTCAGCAGCCGAACCGGGAAGCGAACTCGCTATGCACAACACATTTTCCGAACACTGGCTGTTCCAGGATCTGTCGTCCGAGGCCAGGTCTGCCCTCTACGAGCTGGGTGAGGTCCTCGAGATCAGCACGGATCAGGTAGTCATCGAGGCCAATACGCCGAATCACGAGATGTACCTGCTGTTGGAGGGCGCATTCAGGGTCAATCTGCCGGATCGGCCGGGCCGGGTCGGCGGCTTCACCCTGGGCCACCGCGGGCCAGGGGACCTGGTTGGAGACTATTCCTTCTTCGACGCCTTTATGCCATCGGCCAGGGTCACGGCCTCGACGCCGGGAGCGATATTCCGGATTCAGCACAGGGCCATGCGCGAACTGTTTGACGCCGATGCGGAAATCAGTTCGATTGTCTACCGAAATATGCTCACCTATCTCGTCGGCCGTTTACGTTCACAAGATGAAGAGCTCGATGGCTTTATGTTCTAATCGAGCATCGGCCTCTACCCTGCCACGACGAAGACCGGAGTCACGCTGGCAAAGGTAAGCTTCTTTCGAAACTGATCGAACAAAATAGGAACGGCAATGGCCAAACCCAATTACGCCTTCGAGAAACGCCAGAGAGATCTCGCCAAGAAGAAGAAAAAAGAAGAGAAACAGCTGCGGAAAAAAGAAAAACAGGCGACCGAAGATCCGCCGCAGCCCACCGAGGATCAAAGCAGCGCCGATTGAACGTCACCTCGGGCCGTCCCGACAGATCGCCGACTCACCGATGCTAGAGGTTCCCGACGTGGTGCCGCTGGGCCGATGATTTGGGAGCGGGACTGAGTCGCATGTGTCCGACAGATGGCTCCGAACATCGTGATCCACTCACGATCGCTCTACCCGGTGCGCGATACGAACCGTCATGAAATATCTCTTCGTTTCGGATCTGCACTATGTGCTAAAGCAGTTTGACTGGATTTCAGCGGTGGCGGAAAATGTTGATCTCGTTGTCATCGGTGGTGATTTTCTGGACATCGCAGGCACCGTCGACGCGCGCGTCCAGATCGTGGTAGTCCTGAAATACCTGGAACAGCTGAAGGCCAAGACACAGGTCGTTGTCTGTTCCGGCAATCACGATTTGGACGCCCGCAACGCTGACGGCGAGAAGTACGCACGCTGGATCGGCAAGGCCAATCGCTTCGGCGTACATACCGACGGCGACTGCATCGAGATCGACGGCACGCTGTTCACGATATGCCCTTGGTGGGACGGCCCCAAGACTCGGGAAAAGGTGGGGGAACTGCTCGCACGCGACGCCGCCAGGTCAAAGCAACGATGGATCTGGGTCTACCACTCACCACCTGCCAACTCGCCGACCAGCTGGGTGGGGAAACGCCATATTGGAGACGAAGATCTGGTGTCCTGGATCGAGCAATATAGTCCAGACACGGTATTGACCGGCCACATTCATCAGTCGCCTTTCGTCAACAACGGCTCATGGGTCGATCGCCTCGACGGCACCTGGATTTTCAACCCGGGCCGGCAGATTGGACCTTCGCCCACCCGAATTCTGTTCGACAGCGACGCCGGCACGGCCCTTTGGTTATCGCTCGCCGGTGCTGAAATCGTAAACCTGGATGAACCTCTGCGCCGCCCGATCTCGGAGCCCACAACCCTGCCGACCTGGATTAGATAGTCGTGTCCGGATCACGCTCGGATCCGGGCGTGCACTCCTCGTCTTGCTGGTACATCAGCGATGCCAGCACCTCGTCAACCATACCCAAATGGCCCTGCTGATCCTCAAACTGGCCCTTTACGTCGACCAGATAGTCGGTTGCGCCCTTCAACCGACGGGCAAGCAGTTTCGCCATGTGGAACGTGACATCGGGGTGCGATTGCAGAAATTCGGCCGCGTTCTCGACCACATAGACCCGCGAGGCGACAAAACCCTTGACGGTCGCGGTATGGGGAATACCCAACAGCACGGACATCTCGCCGAAAACAGAGCCGGGCTCGTCTTGCGTACTGATCTGAACCCCGTCGTTTGACACCTCCAGTTCGCCGTCGATCAATACGTAGAGCCGGTTTTGCGTCTCGCCGAAGGCGAGCAGCGTCTCTCCGGCTTCCACATGACGCTCCGGGAGACCATCGCAGAAGCGCAGAATTTTCTCCATCATGTTACTGGCCTCATTGCGCTGCGGGCGTCTGTATCTCAATGGCAAGCATAGCGCTCGTGTAACCGGAGTCTCTCCGGGTCTCGATCAAAGCAAAGCTGCCAGACGGCGGATTCAACGGCCGTTTCGCCTTCGACCGCATCGATTGCTAGCAACCTGTCGGACTTGACCGTTTGCAGCGAAAATGACTCGGAGCGAATCAAATCCGGTTATCGTCTGAGGAGAATAGCCCGGCTATTTCACGAAGAAGATTATTGGAGTCGATCGCTATCCAGGGATTTGTAGCCAAACAGTGTTAAGTCCGACAGGCTACTAGCTTAAACGCCCATGCGATTTCAGCCAACAGCGGGTTTTTCAACGCTGAGCAGCGCCACAGCAGGGCTTTCCGTTGAGCGCAACCGCCTCAAGTGCCAGTGGAACCCTGCCATCAATCCAGGCCTTTCTATCACCTGCCGCTGCCTACCGGCGCCATCCCCGGAACAGCACATGGCAAGAATTGCAGGTCGCGTTCAGCCTGTCGAACTCCTGGATCACCTCCATCGAGACGAGGCCGCCTGGTCGATGCCCGCTCGCACCATAGCCCATGCGCCGCGGCAGGCCCCAGACCGGCAGTTGCTGAACCTCCTGTGCAGACGGCTCTTTCTCAAGCGCTTCGGCCAGGCGCGCCGCGGCCTGCTTTGCCGCCTCGGCATTATTCCTGAACGCACCGAAGTATCTCCAGGTCCGAGGTGCCGTGCGCGAACCCGCCACGACCGTACCCGGCGGGAAATTCTTTATCAGGCTGTCACCAAAGCCGGCCTCGAGGTCACGCGCAAGGGCCACCGCCTCATCACGATTCAGCAAATGCCGCCCCTGCAACATATCCGCCAGTTGGCTCATCGCATAACCGTGCTTGCGCATCATTGTCTGGCGCTCGTAGGTCACGGCGCCCGAACCATACGGCCGATACCAGGGATCGCCGTACCAGGCACCGGCCGTGCCCAGAAATAACAGCCCCGCACTGAGGGCGGCGATGCAAAACAATCTCTTTCCGGCGGTATTTCTCATCTCGTTCCCCCCACGTCCATTGTTTGCGCCTGGGCGTCTGTACCGACAACGCAGTCAAGACGCCTTCATTATTAATATTAGTCAGCTCTTATGCCGTCGCAAGCCGACAGTAAGACTGCAACGGACAGCAGAAACTGACCAGGAACGGCGATCGAAACAGCTTATGCAGGCTAGATTGTCGCAGCTCTGGCGTATCAGGCTTCGGAGGGGATTGCGATCGTGCGGGTGTCAGTCGTGTATCCACCCTGATGAATTGACCGCCCAAGCGAGCCGCGGATCTGTCGGGCATGAAACAGGTTCTGTGACCAGAATTTGAGCGACAGGGCGAGTTCGTTGGTCAGCAACCGAAATAGGGTTCTTCTCGCTGTGAGCGGGCGCCCCAGCTGACCTGCAGGCTTAACCAGTTTCTGGAACCAAAGGTTCTTCAGTTTTTGTTTCTCGGCATTGAACTCTTCAATGTTCCAGTACTGATCCCATCGCTTGACGTACGGTTGGTAGGGAGAATCGGTGCAGGTCGGGCGAAAGATATCGCCGATCTTCTCGCCATTGGCCAAGTCCGCGCCCTCTCCGTCAATGGCCTCCACCAGCTTTATGTAGACCTCCCCGAATTTTCTTGTCAGGTCCCCGCTCGGCCGCTTTGGCCTCTGGGAAACTATCGAGAGTGCCTTTCGCACGGGTTGGCTGCCCAGATTCTCCAGACAGAGCCTTTCCTGAAGGATGACACCGGATCGCTTGACCTTGATCATGAGCACGACCCGCTTGAACGTGACGCCACCTATGGCCCGGAGGCTGATAAGGCAGGCAGGGGGTGCGCCTGTCGGCGTGACCGCGATGAACTTCGAATCGTACTCAAACAATCCGCCCAGGTTCCGCCATCGGCCATGAGATCCGTGGTGTTTCCAGAAAAATGCATCGGACGCCTCGTAGGCCGATAGAAACAGGCGCTTCGTCAGCCAATCGACAGGCTTCTTGAAACTTCGTGACGCATTGCTGAGATCAACCATTGGGCTCACCGCGGGCGGAAGGAGGTGACAGTGCATCTTTGTGTCCATTCGATTGGGAAGTTGGGTTGTATAAGAACGCTATCGATATCCGGCAACCAGAAGTATCGACGGGCTTTGGCTGCGCCGATGTGAGAACGATCACACGCGCACCACTGAACGCTGTTTAATTCGCACCCGCTACCGCCTGTTGGGCGCGAATACCTCACGAGGCAACCTAGCCTGTCGGCCTTGGTCCTTCCGGGCCGCAGTTGCTCGCGCTGGCGCTGGCCGTTAAGGTGCGCCGCATCAAGTCCCTGCAGCGCGTGGAGACCCGCACATGAGCCTTGACGATGAATGGATAACAGAGATCTGCGAGGAAGGCGGTTCCGCCTTCTCCGTGAGAGGTCGCGCAAAAGTCTTTGAACAGCAGTCCGCCTTCCAGAAGGTAGAGGTGTTCGACACCGCAAGCTACGGCAAGCTGATGTTGATCGACGGCTACACCATGGTCAGCACACACGATAATTTTCTCTACCATGAGATGATGAGCCACCCGGTACTATTCAGCCATCCGGCACCCAAAAGAGTCGCGATCATCGGCGGCGGCGACTGCGGCACGCTGCGCGAGGTGCTCAAGCACCCCGAGGTGGAGCGGGCCACCCAGATCGACATCGACGAGATCGTGACGCGCGCGGCCGAAACGCATTTCCCGGAGCTGTGCGAATCCAACGACGACCCTCGGGCCGAGTTGCTGTTCATCGACGGTATCCAGTGGATCAAGGATGCGGCCCCTGCCTCGCTAGACGTCATTATTGTCGACTCTACCGATCCGATCGGCCCCGGTGAGGTGCTGTTCACGACCGAATTCTACGCCGCCTGCTATCGCGCCCTTGGCGACGGCGGCCTTATAGTGCAGCAGAGCGAATCACCGCTGATCCATATGCAGATCTTGGAGCGCATGTACCGCAGCCTGCTCGGCGTGAGCTTCGAGGATGTTCGTACATTGTTCTTCCCGCAGCCGATCTACCCCACCGGCTGGTGGTCGGCCACCATCGGCGCCAAGGGCGTCAAGCTGGGCCACTTTCGCACCGCGGACGCCGCGGCCCGAGGATTCGAAACGCGTTATTACAATGAAGCGATTCACCATGCGGCATTCGCCGAGCCCGAGTTCTTTCGCACGGCTCGTCGAACTTGGATGGCCACCAACTGACCTGGCTCGGCAGCCCGCCCGTCGTCGATAGACCACAGCTTGAGGCCGCATCCCCAAGGATGCGGCCGTTCTCGAATCGAGGCGGTCAACCTGCGTCACTATGCTAGTCCAATGATTGGAAGTGTTCGAATACGTCACCCGCTTCCGCCGCCACTTCAGCTCTTGCCAAAAAGTGTGAATATTTCACGCCCTGTCTGCGCAACTTTCACACCACTTTGCGCTACTCGCTGACTACTCTTTCAAGTAACTGGATCGGCAGGCGGACTCAAAGTCGGTACTGCCGGCCCGAAACGCAAGGCGCTGAAAGCCAAGACAGGCTCATAAGGTTGGCCTATGAGCGGGATTTCATTTCGTGCTGTGCTTCAACGCGGAGCATGCACTCGCTTTAACCCTTTCAGGGAGCCCAGGGAGGGCCTGAAGATGGATTTTTCCCACTGTTCCGGCGCGTTCTGCGCCGCCTCTCTCCTATCGATTAGCGTAATAGCCTACGCCGACGGTGATTCACCGGTTGAATTATCGCCCGACTATCAACTAAGGAGACTGATAGCCCCCACGCCCGCCGAGCGAATCGCAGAGAATCGAGGCGCTATCTACATATACGATTCGCTGGAAGCGACAGAAGTCAATGCCGCTCTCGATGAGCACTTCGACCGCATCCAAAACATGATGTTCATCCGTATACATCATCGGCCGCCGGCTGGTGGTGGTGGTGGGTTGGCAGAGGTGGAAGATGATGGCTGCGACTGACTGCGGCACGACGTTCAAAGGAAACTTCGAATGGAACGCAGAAGCTTCTTGAGATATTGCGTTGTCACCGTGCCTGCAGGTGTAGCTCTCACCACAGGTCTGCTGACGCCTCGCGTTGCTCTTGCGGAAGAGTCTGACCCCTTTCAGGCGACGTCGGTCGATGCGGTCTTGAAGGCCCTGGGCATTACCGATGTAGAGGCATCAGATCTTATCGCTATCAAGACCCCCAAGATCGCCGAGAACGGTGCGGCCGTGCCATTGGGCATTTCCTCAACAATTGAGGGAACCACAGAAATCATTGCAATTGTCGCTGCGAATCCTAAGCCCCTTGCCGCAAGGTACAGGTTTGAAAAGGGCGCGGCCGCCTCCGTCGACACCCGCGTGAAACTGGGCCAAACCACTGACGTGATTGCCGTCGCCAAGGCGGGTGGCAAGTACTACATGGCAAAAACTCTGGTCAAGGTGACCCTCGGCGGATGTGGGGGCTGATGCGGTGAAAAAGCCAACGATAAAGATGCGCCTGAAGGAGAAAGACGGCCAGATCTGGCTACGGGCATTAATCAAACATCCAATGGAAACCGGTCTACGCAAAGACGCAGCGACCAGTGCGAGTATTCCAGCCCACTACATCAATCACGTAATCGTCGAAGCCAACGGTGAAGTAGTGTTCTCGGCTGACTGGAGCATTGCGATTTCCAAAAATCCAGTCCTCTTGATCAAGCTTGATGGTGCCAACGTGGATAAGGTAAAGCTCACTTGGACAGATAATATGGGTGAAAGTGATTTCATCGAGATGAGTGTAAAAAACAAGTGAGGAGCCAAAGCCACTCATCGCCGACAATTCAGGGGCGTTTCACGCCTTTGAGGGATGAGTGAGTCGTGACCTTAGTTTCGGCGAGGATGTCGGCCTGCAAACAGATCACTCTCAGCCTCGATCGCCTTCATCATATGATCGCGAAAGGCTAACACCCGAGCCGTACGCTTTAGGTCGGGATGCAGCAGTATCCAGAGACCCAGATCCCATTCCGGCCGAGGATCGTCATAACGCGCCAGTCGCTGATCCGGGTCTCCCATGAAACACGGCAGGATGGATACCCCCATTCCTTCTCGCAGTGCCGCCTGGGTTAGCAAAGTATCGTCGACAACGAAATGGTGGGCCTGATCACCACAGGCCTGCTTAGTCCAGGACTTGTGGAAGCCACAGCACTCAACGCCCAGCCATTCTGGCTCACCGCCATCTCTGCGTAGTTGTTCGATGTACGCCGGGCTGGCGTAGATGGCAGACGATACAGTGGCGACCCGCTTCCCGATCAGGGTCTCTGGCGGTGTATTGGTGAGGCGGATGGCCACGTCGGCCTCGCGTTGCGCCAGACTGACATCGCTGTTGGAAACCATCAGATTCAGGGTCACGTCGGGGTACTGTCGACTGAACCCGGCGAACATCGGCATCAGTACGGTCGTGGCCATATTGTCGATCGCGGTTACTCGCAGAGGTCCGGAGGGTTTTAGATCCGTGCCTGCCAGGGTCCCATCCACTTCCAGCACTTCGCATTCCATGCGGCTGGCGGCCTGGAGCAGGTTCTCTCCGGCCGTGGTCACGACATAGCCACTGGGCACCTTGTCGAACAGCCGCGCACCGAGATCCTTTTCCAGCTTGCGTATCCGCCGTGACACGGTGGAATGCTGCAGGTCCAGCAACTTCGCTCCGCTAGAGATGGAGCCGCTGCGCGCGACCGCGAGAAATACCCTCAGGTCATCCCAGTTCATCCTTCCCTCGGTGTTGCATGGTGGCCCATATGCAAATTTGCACATCGGGTTTCGATTTTTTCGGAATAGGCACGCGAAATCATAGGCCTAGACTCTCCTCCATCCCAACCGGGATGTACAAAAGAGGAGAGAGGACCATGCAACAGGCACAAAACAGTCAACAGGTATTCGACCCCATTAAATACAAACAGACGACCTTGGAGCAATGGGACAATGCCGCCGAGGCCTGGCACCGCTGGGGCACGCTGCTTTCGCGCTGGCTGGGCCCGGTCACCGAGACCAAGCTCGACATGGCGGACGTGACACAGGGCTCGCAGGTACTCGACGTTGCTGCAGGAGCTGGTGAACAGACCCTCACGGCAGCCCGCAGAGTCGGTCCAGCCGGGCATGTCCTCGCAACCGATATCTCACCCGTCATCCTCGAATAGGCCGAGCGCTCCTTCCGCCTTGCAGGGCTCGACAATATCTCTACCCATGCAATCGACGGCGAATGCCTGGACGAATTGAATGCCGGCCCCTTCGATGCCGTGATCTCACGCGTCGGCCTGATCTACTTTCCGGACCAGCAGACGGCGCTGCGCGGCATGCGCTCCAAGCTGCGCGACGGCGGAAAGTTCGCGGCCATGGTCTACTCCACGGCAGAGTGCAACGGTTTTTTTTCCGTACCCGTATCGATCATCCGTCGCCGCGCTCAACTGCCACCGCCCCTGCCCGGCCAGCCCGGCCCGTTCAGCCTGGGCCAACCCGAGGTTCTGGCGAAGGCGCTCGCCGACGCCGGCTTCAGAGACATCCGGATCGAGAAGGTCGGCGCCCCGGTGCGCATGGCCACTGCCGCCGAATGCCTGCAGTTCGAGCAGGAATCGTTCGGTGCTCTGCACCAGATGCTCGGCAGCCTGTCGGATGCAGAGAAGGATGAGGCCTGGGAGGAGATAGAACAGGCGCTGCAACAGTTCGAAAACGGACACCAGTTCGAGGGCCCCTGCGAGATGCTGATCGCGGTCGCTACGAAGTAAGCGACCCGAAATGAACATTGATGCACGACCATATTGGAGAAGAGATCATGAATACCTATGTCATTCTGAGACGCAGCGGTTGGCGTTCACCGGAGGAACTTCAGGCAGCGGCAGCAAGATCCGAGCAAACTGGCGAAGACATGGCAGATGATATCCGCTGGATTCGCAGTTATGTCATGGAAGAAGAATCGGGCACACTGGGAACAGTGTGTATCTATCAGGCCACAAGCGCAGACGCCATTCGCCGACATGGAGATATAGCCGCACTACCCGTTGACGAAATCATTCCAGTCATGGACGCGGTGATCCGGCGCCTAGACCCGCAATAACCGCTCCATGGAGGTTGAGACAACAGGGCTAAGGGATGAGCCTGAATGGCAATTGAGGCTTGAACTCAGCTGACAGAACGATCAAGGGATCCCCAACCCAGGACGCCCACCATGAATAAGATTGCCGTGATCCAACATGCCCCTGAAGTCCTCGACCGCGAGGCCACACTCGACAAGGCAGTAGCGCTCATCACCGAGGCGGCCGCCAATGGGGCGCAACTGATTGTGTTTCCGGAGGCCTTCGTGCCCGGCTACCCCGCATGGGTCTGGCGGCTCCGCCCCGGCAACGACTGGGGGCTGAGCGAACAGATCCACCAGCGCCTGCTGGATAACGCGGTCGACCTCGCGCGTGACCATCTGGCAAAGATACGCAGTGCAGCGGCCGAGGTCGGCGTCACGGTTGTCATGGGAGTAAACGAGCGTGACGGCACGTTGGGCCGAACCACCCTGTACAACAGCGCGGTGATCATCGGGTCTGAGGGCAAGATTCTCAACCACCATCGCAAACTGATGCCCACCAACCCGGAGCGAATGATCTGGGGCTTTGGCGATGCCTCGGGGTTGCGCGTTATCGACACGCCGGTGGGGCGAATCGGCGTCCTGCTGTGCTGGGAAAACTTCATGCCGCTGGCGCGCTTCGCGCTGTATGCGCAGGGTATAGATATCCTCGTCGCACCCACCTATGACAGCGGCGAAAACTGGATTGGCACGATGCAGCATATTTCGCGCGAGGGTGGCTGCTGGGTGATCAGCGCAGGCGTGGCGCTGATCACTCGCGATCTACCAGAGGACTTTCCCGGGCGGGACGCCCTCTACCCAGCAGAAGAAGACTGGATCAACCCAGGTGACTCGGTGGTCATCGCCCCCGGCGGGGAGAAGGTGGCCGGTCCACTGCATCAACAACAGGGCATCCTGTACGCGGAGCTTGATCTCGATCGGGTTGCAATCTCGCGACGCAGCTTCGATGTAGCAGGGCACTATGCGCGTCCCGACATATTTACCCTACACGTCGTTACTGAGGCCCAGACGCCTGTGGCCTTCGACTGAATACCTGCGCCGTTGGGGCGGCACTGTTCCTGTAGCCAAAAGCGATTCTAGAGATCGTATGGGCATTATTGCAGCGGGGGCCGTGATCGAATCTCTCTGCAATGACTGTTCGTGATGTTGTGGGATCCCGCCGGCCACTTCCCGTGCGTCAACGGCCGGAGTTGGCTGCTGTCCTTAGCCGCCGCCGGTGCGCCCCGCAGCTTCCGTTTCGTCTAGCTGACGGTAGCCACCAACGCCAAGCCGACCTTCAGCACTGACGGGCGAGATGGGCGCGCACACTGAAGAGACATCCCCCGGCACCGTAGACGGGACGTCAAAATCTCTTGTAAGCAAATCAGCCTCGGACCGCTGGAGCCAACAATCAGACGTTGCTGCGCCAAGTAGGGTTGCCGTGTGCCTGGCTAAATCACTTAGAAACCGAGTGCTTCTGATTGCGAAGAAAAGCAACGCTTCGACGCGAATGAACTAGACTTTACATTAAGCGAGAGGACACGAGGGTCGGTTTCTTCCGACTTCCGGGAACATCTCTAAAATCCGAGGCAGTCGCCTCGCGACACCCCCGCATAATGATTCGCTGCTGCCAAGACAGGCTTACGGTCGTTTGGATCTTTCGGATCTGAGCAGCGAGTCCCCATTACGCAACGCCGCCGTCGTCGCGCATAGCCATTCACCTTTTGGAGAATGCACCATGAAACACGTCACTATTGCAGCACTCATTGTGCTGTCCGCCGGCGCAGCCTCTGCCGCGCCCTTCGGCTATCAGCAGCAGGTCGGGAGTTCCGAACTCGATCCCGGCATCTGGGAGGGAACTGCGGCGACCGCAGCGTCATTCACGTCTAGCAGTCTTACCCCGTCCCTGTTCGTTCTATTCCCGAGCGCGGACATCGATGGCAGCGCGGAGTTTGCGTACGTGGGCCAAATCGTGCCCAGCAGCGCCGTCTCGGTTACTTCCAGCTACGAGCAGGCCATGAACTAGGACTCGGCCCAAGACGGTGGCAGAACGCTACACGTAAAACGCACCCCGCCACCTTAAGAGGAGGCATTCATTGAGTATCAGCGACATTGTGATTCATATCAGCGAAACTTTGGATGACATCGGCATCCATGGCTTACAGCGCGATATTGGTGAAGAGAGCGGCGTTTACAGCGCCTGCATGCATGAAAAAACGCGCCACCTCATGGTGGTTGATTTCGATCCTACGGAGGTGCAGCCAAGCCACCTTGTCCACGCAGTGCGCGAACGTGGCTTGCATGCCGTGATGGTCGGCTTATAAGAGACCAAGCAAACCAATGCTTCGGGACTTGAGGCAAGCCGCCTAGCTGGGCGGCTTCGGCTGCAGTATGGTCAATACACGCCTTTGCTGTTGAGAAAGGCGCCCATCGTCTTATCGAAACCCATGATGTGGGCGAGGAACCAGTCATTGGAGACATCGTATTCCGAATAGAACGCCGGACGTTTGCCCTTTGATATTGCATTGCAGATGTGCTCGAGATGCTTGAGCAGCAGCTTGTGTTCCTTGTGGTGCTTGTTGACGCGGTCCATTCCGTATTGCTTCATCAGCTTTTCTTCGGACGCGAAATGGAAACTCGTGTATTCGTATAGCTCTTCGACCAGTTGATGCAGGTCCTGCTTGTCAATCTGTGCCTCCACGCCCGCGTGGAGTCTGTTCACGAGATCAAGCAATTTTTTGTGCTGCTCGTCTATCTCCGCAACATTGATGCTGTATTCGTCAGACCAGACAAGAATTGGCATATCTCTTCATCTCCAAACCGGCCTCCAGACCCTTTGCCACCATCAGACGGGTTCGTTTGGCGCCCTGATCGGCCCCGAGTGCGATCATCCGTCTTTTGCAATAATCGCACGCCTGGTCGTTGAACTGGTAGCGTAGATTGGAATGTCGTCACCATGTGCGGACTTGCTCCGCACTGTGTTCGACTCACCGCCCGGCAAACCCCTGTTCAGCAATCTCAACCGCAACGAAAATCGAAGCGACCCACTCCCTCCTCCCGCAAGCACCTAACTGCCTGTTCCCCGTGGGCATTCCCAACCCGCTCCTTCGTAATCCGCTGAATGCCTTCGCAATAACCAGGACAAGCCCTTGAGCCATCGCGCCAGGAAAAGGTTCGGCCAGGGCTGTTTCCCTGGGTAATTTTTCTGCGGATTTCGCGAGGTTAGGAAGGTGGGAGCAAGGGCGGCCGACGATATTGCCGACAGCCAATGAAGCGAAGTCAATATGGCCAGGGATCTCGCCAATCTGTGCCGCCTGAAGATTGGACTGGCGCAGGTACTTCAGCGCGATGTCGGCGCGCACCCGGTCACGCAGTTGCTGCAAGGTCGTGCCGGATTCGGCCAGCCTGCACTGCAGGCGCAGTACAAGATCACGCCGCTCGCTTCCTGGGGCAAGCCGTATACGCCAGTGGCACCGCCGGTGAATCCGAACCCGGGCATCTCGATGACCGACAAGCCGCAGGCCGTGATCCTGGCGATGGGCACCGAGGGCTACTTCAACTGGATGACGAAGTTGATGTGCAAGGACGCGCCGCCGGCCGCGGCGGACGCTCCGATGCTGGCGAAGATGGCCACGCTCGGCATCGAGCCCTGCAAGCCCTTCGAGCTGAGCAAGCTCGATCCGGCGGTACAGGCTGCGCTGAAGGACCTGCCCGAGATGGCGCTGAAGAAGATCGGCGACAACCAGTCCAGCCTGGGTGAGAAGGTCGCCGGTTGGCAGATCACCAAGGGCCTGGGCGTGTACGGTACCGACTACATGAAGCGTGCGGTGGTCGCCGCCTTCGGCTGGCCGGCCAACGTGCAGGAGGATGCGGTGTACCCCTATACCACCGTCGATTCCAACGGCGAGAAGCTGACCGGTGCCAACAACTACACCATCACCTTCGCCAAGGGCCAGACCCCGCCTGTGGACGGTTTCTGGTCGTTTACGATGTACATGATCGACAAAGGCTGGTGGTTCGTCCCGAACAAGCTCAACAAGTTCACGGTGAGCATGCGCGACAAACCCAAGTCTAATGACGACGGCTCGCTCACGCTGTACTTCCAGCAAGAATCGCCTGGCGAGGACAAGGAAGCCAACTGGCTGCCTGCGCCGGAAGGTGATTTCATCCCGATGCTGCGCATGTATTGGCCAAAGGAGAAGAGCCCGTCGATCCTGGACGGCACCTGGACGCCGCCCCAAGTGGTCAAAGTCAACTGATCACCGCCTGTGGCCTGCTGTCGCCCGCCAAGTTTTATCGCGGGCTGACATCGGATTATCGTCCATAGAAATGGCTGCTAATGTCAGGGACGGTCTGAAAGGACCTCGTCCCCGCTGCACAGCCCACAGTGCAGCGGGGAGGGAGAGATGGACGAGACAGAATCAGAGATCAAGCGGTGGACTGCGAAGCGCAAGTCCCAGATGGTGCTGGATATTCTGAACGACAAGATTGCCCGTCAGCATGATCTGACGCCCGGTGAGATCGAGCGGTGGACAGCTGAGCAGATAGTTGTGTCAAGAATCGCTGCATGGAGCGCACAATAGAACGGCTTCGACGGGCACGCTCCCTGATTGGCAGCACCGATGCGCTGGAGCGATTCGACGCATGGCGAGCGCCGGAGGAACGATAAAATCGGTTTGATTTCCGGCGGTTAATCAGCCGAATCGATTTGGGGGTATCTGTGGGGGCATATCTGGCATTTCGCATTTTAAGCCCTTGGCTTATACGGCAATGTGACTGTCGCCGCCTCCACCATCAACGAGTTTTTAAGGCTTTGACAATCCTCAAAAAAGCGCCGGCAACAGGCGCTTTTTTACTCACTGAATCAATCACTTCCATTTAGAAAAACCCAACACCAGCCATCGCGTTAAAGCCCGCCAATAAGACCTGTTAGGGAAGTGCATTCCCGGGCAGATAAACCACCCCCAGCAAGAAAATAACCCCAATGCGGATGATAGAGGGGCGGATAGGGGTGTTCACGCACTATTGCCGGTTACCTGGCTTAATAAGCATTAAACTTATCAATATCGCTTATTGTTCTATAGATTTGGAAGAATAAATGCGGGGCCGCTATAGTTTCGGCCCGATCTGGATACCAATAAATTATCAAAACTCCAATAAATCCAGTGCCGCGAATCGGCAATGCCCGAGCTGCGGTCACCAGTAGGGCGCCAATCCTAATTCCAACCCTTTGTAAGGAGAATACCTATGAAGGAAGCTGTGAGAGTGGCTGTAACCGGCGCCGCGGGCCAGATAGCCTACGCGATGCTGTTCCGGATCGCCGCCGGCGATATGCTGGGCAAAGATCAACCGGTTATTTTGCAGTTGTTGGAAATCACGCCAGCGCTCGGCGCCCTAGAAGGCGTTCGCATGGAACTGGACGACTGCGCGTTTCCGTTACTACATGGCGTCGTTTGCACCGACGACCCTAACGTCGCTTTCAAAGACGCGAATTATGCCTTTTTGGTTGGCGCCAAGCCGCGCGGACCGGGCATGGAGCGCAAAGATCTCCTGATGGACAACGGCGGAATCTTTGGCCCGCAGGGTAGAGCGATGAACGAGCACGCCAGCCGCGACATCAAGGTCCTGGTGGTGGGCAACCCAGCCAATACCAACGCGCTGATTGCAATGAAGAGCGCTCCGGATCTGGACCCGCGGCAATTTACTGCCATGACCCGCCTGGACCACAACCGCGCACTCAGCCAATTGGCCGGCAAACTTGACTGCCTGACCACGGACATTCAGAAAATGATCGTTTGGGGTAATCACTCCGCCACTCAATACCCGGACCTCCACCACGCGCTAGTCAATGGCAAAGCCGCGTTGCCGCAGGTGGATCAGGGCTGGGTGAAGGACGAGTTCATACCGGTCGTACAGCAACGCGGCGCGGCGATCATCAAGGCGCGCGGCGCGTCGTCTGCGGCCTCGGCCGGTTCGGCGGCTATCGACCACATGCGCAGCTGGGCCCTGGGTACAGCCGAGGGCGATTGGGTCAGCATGTCGATCCCCAGCGATGGCAGTTACGGCATCGAGGAAGGCATCATCTACTCCTACCCCTGCGTCTGTAAGAACGGCAGCTACGAGATCGTCCAGGGTCTGGATATCAACGACTTCAGCCGCGAGCGCATGGATGCGACCAAGCAGGAGCTACAGGAAGAGCGGGCGGCGGTGCAGCACTTGTTAGGCTGAACGGTTACCGCCAGTCATATTTTGACGGCCGGGCCTTAGGGTCTGGCCTTTTCGATTCTGGGCGGCGGACGCGGGCCGAACCCGCGCCGCGGAAGTCTACGGATGGACCACTGGAATGGTATCAGCCGCGCTCCTCGACGGGGACGAAGTCCCGTGCGTTGGCGCCGATATATACCTGGCGCGGACGATCGATCTTCGGCGGTTGCACATGGACTTCACGCCATTGGGCAATCCAGCCCGGCAGGCGACCCATTGCGAACATGACCGTGAACATGTCCTGAGGTATGCCGATGGCGCGCAAGATTATCCCGCTGTAGAAATCCACGTTGGGATACAGCTTTCGGGAAACAAAATAGTCATCCTTAAGCGCGACTTCCTCGAGTTGCGTGGCGAGATCGAGCAGCGGATCGTGAATGCCGAGCTTCGCCAAGACACGGTCACAGGACTCCTTTATCAACTTCGCGCGCGGATCGAAATTTCGGTACACACGATGGCCGAAGCCCATGAGCCTGACCCCGGCTTCCTTGTTCTTGACTTGATTGACAAAGCTTTCCAGAGTTTGACCACTGTCGTGCAGCCGCTGCAGCATCTCAATCACGGCTTGGTTGGCGCCTCCGTGCAACGGTCCCCACAAGGCGCAAACGCCCGCCGCCACTGAGGCATGCAGATTGGCTTGGCTTGAGGCGACCATGCGCACGGTGGAGGTCGAGCAATTCTGTTCGTGATCGGCATGCAGTATCAGGATACGGTCCAGCGCCTCGACGATATCGGGATCCGGCTCATAGAGGTCGAACGGCATTGACATCAACATGTGCAGAAAATTCGATGTATAACGCATGTCCTGACGCGGATAGTTGACGGGACGCCCGGCCGATGTGCGATACGCGGCAGCGGCAATAGTGCGCACCTTGCTAATCAAGCGCGCTGCGGCTTCCATGAAGTGATCGTCATCGTCCGGTTTGGTCAGCTCCGGCTGGAAGCAACCCAGGGCGTTTATCATTGCCGACAATATCGCCATCGGCGGCGAGCCTTCGGGAAAACCGTGGAAGAAATCCAGCATGTTTTCGTGAATATGCTGGTGCCCGTTCAGCAGGCGCCGGAACTCTGTATGCTGCGCGCCAGTAGGCAGCTCGCCAAAAATCAGCAGGTAGGCGGTTTCGGTAAAGGTGGACCTTTCGGCCAGTTGCTCGATCGGGTAGCCACGATAACGCAATATGCCCTTGTCGCCGTCGATATAGGTAATTTCGCTTTCGCACGATCCGGTGTTGCTATAACCACGATCGAGCGTGATTAGCCCGCTGGCACCGCGCAGCGACGAGATATCCGCCGCATGCTCATCTTCCGTGCCAACAACAATCGGCAGATCGTAGTTGTTGCCCTTGTAGCTCAATACCGCATGATCTGTCATCGTGGTCACACTCCGCCGTCACGGGCTTTTGTTGAATAGATTTTCAGGATTCAGGCGTCGCAAGCTGGCCGGCCCCTCGAAGACAGAAGCCGCGATTGCTGCACTGCAGCAGTATCAACCGAATGCGGGTGTTTGTCGTGTATAAGAAGAATAAGCCGCTTTTTCTTCCGGCAACATCCCCTCCTCGCATCCGTCGTTGCTCCAGGTCGGTCTTCAATCTGAGCTGAGAAGTGGCCCAGCGCGACATTTCAGGCCCTGGACCTGCCCAACCACCGCTCCGCTGGTGCGCATTCCGCCCGGCACGGCGGTCGCCTTGTAGCTTCGGACGCAGTGGCTTTCGCAGCCAGGACGGAAATCGTAGCCTTATTTGACACCTCTGGCGCGCTCCTGCTTTTCAGCAGTTCGTCGCAGCCGCTCGTCTACGCCCTACTCCCGGACCAAGGTGAACTTTATCCCTGGAGCATCGCACAAACAGCAAGACTGTCCGTCGAGGTGGTCTTCTTAATTCTGGTAATTGGCGCTTTCGGCCATGAGCGGATCAAAACCGTGGCCTATCCGCGATTGTTCCCATAAGCTCTTCTTCAACAGCGAATCGACAGCTGGACAGTGAAAGCGATCATGCAGTGCTCACGATCAATGCCGGATCTACGGCAGTCCTAGCGGATATGCCATCTACACGAATCGGTGACGTTTCTCACCTGCAGACGGGCAGATTCGTCAGCTTGGAGGGCAGGTTAGGTTCAGTTGATAGATGGCCCGTCCAAGGGGTCGCGCTGGAGGACGCTACCATACTGGACGTCGCGAAGTAACCTGACCGAATGCCCTTGTCAGTACTAGCCGACATCGAGAAGTATTGGACCTGATTGCGACGCGCCGAGGTGGCCGAATCAGCCGAGTATTCCTCTGAATGCTGGCGCCCGTCATCAGATTTGTTCCCCTTGAATCCAAGGCAATCACCGGCTCTCGCTCAATGCGCAGCAATCTCAACCGCCGCGAAAACCGAAGAGAGTTCGAATCTCTCCCCACGCTCCTCTAACGTGAAGGACAAGTCGTGTGAGCAACGCGAACCATGACTTGTCGTTGTAGTTGGACGAGCCCGGCGGGCTTGCCTCCTTATTTGATAGGAAATATCTTTCTCGAAACAGCCCCTGAGCAGACCCTGCACAGAGGCCAGTTGAAATCCGGTCTGTCTGGGCGAAGGAATCTGTCGCCGATTAGCGATCTTTGCCCCAATTTTCCCCGCAAAAAGGCTGATCTCAGCCAAACAAACCCCTCGAGTGTCCGACGACCCGATGTCACAAGGGAAGGGATCGTGTCGGTTACATAGGCGTCCCCCCGCCGTGGTGTTTCGGCCTATCCGGCGGCTGGCGATTTCTCGGATAGGGCATCACAACCAAGCTGACCGCGCCACCACACTGCCGACAGCACAGTGGTGGCTTTTCTTTCGGTTCGGGTACGCCGATACGCAACAGCACATGCAAGCGCTGTATCCAGCGCTTGGCATTGCCGTGGAGGAAACCGTAATCGCGGGTCCGGCGAAAACCTTTGGGCAGGACATGTTGCAGCAGCAGCCACAGGAACTTGGCACCGGGCAGCGTGCGCACCTGGGTAGTACCGCAGTTGTCCGTGTATCGGAAGCTGACCTCGCCGTTGTGGCAGCTGAGAATATTCTTCTCCGCGATGACCCCGCGATACAGATAGCGTCCCAGATAGAGCAAGGCCTTCTCGCCGTTGCCAACCGGCTTGACATCGGCTACCCAATCTTTGGGCAGGGTAGCCGTGACCTTCCAACCCCGCTCGCGCATCGCCTCGAACCACTTGGCGCGAAAGACCTTGGCCAAGGCCTTTTCCGGAAAAAGGAACTTCCCGCGTTTGGTGCGCCATAGGTGGTGCGCCGTATCGAGGGCCCCCGCCGGGATGACGAGATGCACGTGGGGATGGTAGTCCAAGGCCCGGCTATGGGTGTGTAACACCGCGGTCGCGCCCAAGTGACCCTGGAGCTGCGGGTCATTCAGACCGAACTGGGCCAGAGTCTGCCAAGCGGTGCGGATCAGTCGATCGTAGACCTCGCGCTGATTCGCATAGGCGAACGCGCGCAGCTGCGCCGGCAGGGTAAAGGTCACCAGGTAGTAGTCGACCGGCAGCAACTTCGCCCGCTGTCGCACCAGCCACTGCTCTACCGCGGCGTTCTGGCAGTGCGGGCAGAACCGGTGACCACACGACAGCGCAAAGGCCGCCTCCTGTTGACAGTCATGGCAGTGGATCTTCGCCGTGCCGGCTTCCTCGGTCCGACAATGCAAGACCGCGGACAGCGCAGCGTAGTGGCTCGGCAGCAGTTGATCGGCATAATCGGCGTGTAGCTCCGTCAGAAAGGTCTCGACGACCTCAGCCAGACGCATCATGACGCATCCTTCCAGCGCAGGACGAAGGACTCGAGCAGCTGACCCTGACGTTCCCGTGCCTGGGCGCGGGTCACCTCCGTCAGATGCGCGTAGCGGGCTGTGGTCGAAGGGCTCTCATGGCCGAGCATGGCCTGCAGCTCACGCAGGTCAACACCCAACTCGAGCATATGGGTCGCGAAAAGGTGACGAAGCGAGTGCACCGTAATCCGCCGGTGGATACCACAGTCCGCCACCGTGGCGCGCATGGCAGCCTGGACCCCGCCCGCACGCATCGGGGTTTTGGCCCGGCGCATGTGATCTAAGCCCCCATGGGGGTTGGGAAACAGCAGACGCGGGTGACGGTGCGTTCGCCACCACCGACGCAGTGTGCGCAACAATGGCGCCGGCATCGACACATAGCGATCTCTGTTGCCCTTTCCGCTGCGCACATGGATACGCAGGCGCTGCGCATCGATGTCACCAACCTGAAGCCGCAACCCCTCGGTCAAACGTAACCCCGTGCTATAGAGGGTCACAAAATAGACCCGATAGCGGCGTTGACGCACGGCATTGAGCAACTGATGGGTCTCAGGGCGCGTCAGCACATCGGGCAGCCGCGTCACGTTCGGCGGCTTGACGATATCGACCCAGTCCCAAGGCCTCTCCAGGACATGGCGATAGAAGAACTGCAACCCGCAGCGATCGAGCTTGACGGTGCTCCAAGAATGGGTTTCTAGCAACTGGGCGAAGTACGCCTTCAGCTCCTCAGCCGTCAGGTCTTCCGGACAGCGGTCAAAATAATCCGTCACTCGGCGGATGGCCCGGGAATAGGCGTCGATCGTGGCGGTGGCCTTGCCTTGCAGGTTCAAGGCCCGCTGCATCGTCTCATAGAGGCGGGTGAAGCGCGTTTGCTCGGTGGGGTTCATGACAATAATCTCCCAACATTGTGACGCGGAAACCGCGACCACCCGAAGGGGTGGCAGGGAGATTATGGAAAGCGAGGACTATGGAAAACCTGCCGCGCAGCAGCTCCGTCCAACACCCTGATTTGCGCAGGCCTTTGGTTTTACCCGAAACTTAACTCATTCATTGCTCGCGCAATCACCAGGACACCCCATTGAGCCACCGCCCCAGGAAAAGGTTCGGCCAGAAGTGCTACCCGGCGTGGTTTCTCTGCGTTTTTTATGGCGTAAGAAGAGTGGGAATGAGGTCTGCCAGCGATTTCGCCGCGAGTCTATTCTTTAAGCGAAGCTCTTGTAGCGTCCCTTTCTCTAATAAATAGAAGGCTTGAACGTAATGAACACAACAGCGGATAACGCGCGAGTGGTCACACTGCACAATGGCGTCACCATGCCCACCCTGGCCTTTGGCTGCGCCTTCGGTGATTGGGTGGGCGCCAATGAGTTCCAGGGTTTTCAGCCCGAACAGGCCTGGCGGGCCGTTTCGTTGGCACTCGATAACGGCTACCGAGCCTTCGATGGCGCACGGGTATACGGTACCGAGCGAATTGTTGGGACGCTACTCGGCCAGCGCTTCAGCAGCGGCGAGCTGACTCGCGACGAGCTTTTCATCACCACCAAGCTCGCGCACCCGGCAGCGCCACCGCATATCAACATTTCGCACCGCCGAACCTGGGACTTCGACAAGGTCGACGACATCGCACAGAAGGTCCGCGACGACATGGTCGACACCCTCGACGACCTGGGACTTGGCTATGTGGATCTTCTACTGATGCACTGGCCCGGGGGCTTTGGGCAACCGAGCAGTACAGACCCCAACTTCCCTCGCAAGGCTCGCGCCACCATCTGGCGCACCTTCTGCGAGATCGCCGATAAAGGCGCCGCACGCGCCATCGGAGTGTCTAACTTCACAATCTCTCACCTACGTCAGCTCATGGAAGACGTCCCGGAGCCGGAACTTCGTCCCACCGTTAACCAGGTGGAGATCCATCCATACTGCCGTGATCCTGAGCTGGAGTCCTTCTGCAACGAACAGGGCATCGTCGTGACCGCTTACGCGCCCTTTGCGAGCGGCGCCTTCGGCATGCTAAACGACCCCCTACTGGGAACCATCGCCACACAGCATGGCAAGACCCCGGGGCAGATAGTACTGCGCTGGCATGTGCAGAGCGGTCGCACCGCACTACCGAAGACTTCGAAAGAGAAGCGCATGGCCGAGAACCGTGACATCTACGACTTTGAGCTCAGCGATGATGAAATGCAGAGTATCGACGCCCTGGGTGCTGGAGACGCGCGACGCACCTGCCCAGACCCATCGACTATTGCATAAAAACAACTTCGAGCTGCCAACCTGCCGGAATGCCGGAATGCCGGAATGCCGGCAAATGGAAGACGGTCGCTTGGTGTTGGCAGCGGCCTGGATTTTACCCCGTTAACACGGATGTGTTGAATTGCACTGAACATTGAACCACTTTTGCATCGAAGCTTGACCCGATGACGAAATTCCATCTATCTGAAATCTTGAAGAAATGCATGACTCGGGGTGGTCCGCGCAAGTAAGCAAATCTGGTTCATACGAGCATGCAATTCAACACCCTAACCAACTGACCTCTGGTTGCAGCCGCTCGAACAACTACCGGATCGGACGGAGCCGCAGAAAGCCATCAAAAATCTGACATCGCACGTAGTTGAATGATCTACGGATCAATGTCGTCGCTGACGATACTCCTCAGAGTGTCGTTATCGATGCCGAGATAACCATGGATCAGGCGGTTTCGGGTCGTCATGACCTGCCACCAGGGAATTCCCGCATGCTGCTCGCGCATCTCGGCAGGCACATGGATCGCTGCTTCCCGGATCAATTCCAGATTGCGCAGGATAGCATCGTACTTCAGTCCGTCCTTTCAATAGTTTCCCGTCGATACCCGCGCTGTACCTGCGCACCTTTTCGGCAAAGCGCAGCATGTCGTCGATATACAACCTCCACTCGCGACGATCACAAATCAGCGGTGTCACGGCAGCCGCACGACCATCCCGGGAACAATGGCGTCCCCGGCAGGAATGAACTGCTATATTTTACGAAGGCATACCCTGGCTCGCCGACGCTGAAAGTTGCGCTCGGGCATTTTTGCAGGCTCTCGCACCTTGAGGACACCTTCGTACAATCCTGGTTAAGCATTGACGGTGACACCGCCAAGCTCCACAAGACCAATTTCTACCCGCTGGATCAACAGGGGCTCAGGAACGAGGACTGGGCTGAGCTGTTTCTGTTGATCACCGTCGTCAGGGCCTTTGCCGGGGCGAGCTGGACACCGCAGGTGATGGGATTTCGCTCGGACGGATTGACCAGTCGGTTTGCGTCTGAAACCTTTCCGGATACGCGTATCCTGACTGGACAAACATCTGCCTTTATCACGCTTTCCCGCGGACTCTTGGGTATGCCGCCGCGCAGGACCGGAAAACGATCGGAGACTTGTCCGAATGACGCGCGCCCGGTGGACCAGCACTGGGATTTTGCAGGTTCCCTCAGCCAGGTGCTGGCTGCGTATCTCATTGACGGAGCGCCGACGATACAACTTGCCGCCAAACTCGCCGACACCAGCGTCAGAACCCTGCAACGCAGGCTCGCACAAGTCGGCCTGAGCTATTCTGAATTGCTCAAGCAGGCCCGCTTCGAGGTGGCTTCAACAATGCTGCGAAACACGGACAGAAAAATCATCGATATCGCCTACGAGTTAGGCTACACGGATCCAGCGCACTTCACCCGCGCCTTTGGTCGGTTGGCGGGAATGAGTCCATGTGAGTATCGGGGCCAGCGCAAGCTGCAATAGGTTCGCAGTACAAACCGGCCAGCACGCGTGCCGATCTTCGTTGCTTGGCCGTTAGCGAATCCTAATTTGCAGGTGGTCGTTCCCATCGGCTTTATCACCTCAGTAGAAAGGGCCCTGATGGCAGGTCTCAGCCGTCGGGCTACGGTTGCTCTGCTACGTGTTGATTTGCATGCCATTATGACCCAGATTTGCATTTTTGCAGTGACCCACCTCAGGCCATATTTTTTTCAAGGTTTCAAACAAATAGGAATTCAATGTCGGGTCAAGCTTGGATGCAAAAGTGGCTCAATGTTGAATGCAATTCAACAGCGACGGCCTATTTTGCATGCCCGGCCAGATTGGCGTTGATGAACCGCGTCGCCTGCATCAGCGCATTCTGCGCGGCCAGATCGTCGGCCAGCGTGCGCACATGCGGCGGGCGGAAGTCGAAGCCGCGACCGACACCCGGGTAGATCACCAGCCGTGCGTCCCGGCCGGCGGCCTGCAGCGACTGCACCGCGGCCTCGATCGAGCGCCGGCGCTGGTACTGCTCCTGGTCGCCGATGAAGATCAGCACCGGGATCTCGAGCTGCTCGACCTCCGGGGCATAGCGATAGACCTGCATCGGTTCGGGCGCGTTCGGGTCCTGGATATGCGGATACCACGACAGGTAGCAGGCGATGCCGTTGTGTTGCCGCTCATGGGTGGTCGTGGCTTTGAGCGTCATGTAGCCGCCGCGCGTCTGCGACGCGAAGCAGGCCTGGCGCGTACTCACGTCCGGCAGCGCCAGCAGCACATCCACCCCGGCCGCCGTGTCTTCTTCCACGGCGTAGTCATGCTCGATCGGCAGCTTCTCGATGAAGCGGCCGCTGAACACGTCTGGCGCCAGCACCACGAAGCCGCGCGCCGCCAGGCGCCTAACCTGTACCTGGATCAACTCGTCCAGCCCGCGTCGGCCGTGCTGGTACAGCACCGCCGGATATTTTCCCCCGCCAGCGGGGCGCGCGATCATCGCCGGTATGCCGGTGTCGCCATTCGTGTATTCGATCCAGCGCGTCTCGACCTTGTGGTTGCTCGGTACCGGGATCTGACCCTCCTCCCACCATGCGTTGTCCCACCACCAGCTGTTGGGCCCGATCGGGTTTTGCATCGGCGCATAGCCGGGGGTCGCGGCCAGTGCAGCCGTGATCTGAATCAGGCTGGCGCAAAGGACCCATCCGAGATGCTTCATGTATCGTTTCCTGTGGCTACCAGATCAAGTCGTCGGGGACCTGGTATGCCGCGTAAGGGTCGTCTTCATCGGCTGGCTGTTCCTTGGGCAGATCGATCACCAGGCTGGGGTTGCGCTGACGGATCTTCTCGCCGATGTCTGCAGGCACCAGCTCGAACACGCCGTTGTAATTGACGATGACCAGCTTGCCTGAGCTGATCAGGGCGTGGGTCTGTGACGAGACATGGATCCGCTTGATCTTGCCCTTGTTCTCGAAATAGAACGGCTTGTCGTCGTCGCTGGCGGGGCGCGGGTGGCGATAGTTGGTGACCAGCTGCTTGACCTGGGCGGCGATCTCGCGCTGCCTGCGTGCCTCGTTGCGCTGTTCGTTGAGTTCGCGATCGCGCGCCGCCTTTTCAGCCTGTTCGTGCTGGCGCTGCGTATCCGCCTCCGGGCTGGTGTCGCCTTTGGCGCTGCGCTGCTGACGCACCTGCTTCTTCTGCTGTTGCCGGGCCTTGTTGGCCCTGCTCTTGTCGACCAGTCCGGCCTTCAGCAGTTGATCCTGTAGTGAATTGCCCACGCCGCGGTACCTCATTGACCGGTGAATGGTAGATGTGACGTGCAGGTTGCCCCAAGCCGGGTAGTAGCTGTGGATCCTGAATATTCATGCAGCTTTCGGAAGATAGACGTGGTGAAGGCCGTGGACGGCCGGGAATTCAACAACATTGCTGGGCTCCGCTGCCCGTACGGGACGACCGTTTGGCGCGTCTCGATCCAAGGATTGGTGTGCTCGCCACGAATGGTAGTAATCGAGATACGACGACATAACTCGCTTGAGGTGCCGCTCGTTGAGCACGAGACGTGGTCGAAAAGTTTTCGGCGTAGCGTCCCAATCACGCGTTCCACATAGGCGTTCCACATAGGCGTTCTGCCATGGTGACGCAGGTGCCGCGACGACCTCGTTTGTACCCAGAATTTTAACCCTCCGTGTAACGTGCTCACCGTATATGCCATCGCCGTCTCAAATCAGATAACTCGGAGCAGTATCAAACGGAAACGCTTCGACAATCTGTTGCGCGGTCCACTGCGCCGTTGGATGTTCCGTCACGTTGAAGTGAACAATTCGCCGCCGGTCGTGGGCAAGCACGATGAAGACGGACAACACCCGAAAAGTCGCCGTCGGGACGATGAAAAAGTCGATCGATACCAGATCTCGAACATGCTGATCTAGGAATGTTCTCCACGTAGGCGACGAAGGCCCGGCTCGCTTGGGCTGATACTTTTCTACTGTTGACTTGCCAACATTGATTCCAAGCATTGCAAGCTCAGCAACGATCTTCGGCGAACCCCACGTCGGATTGGCTTCCCACATCCGCTCAATAAGATTTCTGAACTCTGGCGAAACCGGAGGTCGACCTGCTTTATTCGACTGACTGAGCGCGCGCCGGTAGTCGCGGAATCGCTTTTTCTGCCAAGCCGCTACAGTCCTGGGCTGGACAAAGTACAGGGCGGTGCGCCACCCCGACCACAGCCTCGACATGACGGACCAGAGCAGCCGATCTTCCGGTCGGATACGGGGCCTTTGCCCCGAATGCCGGTACACGGACAACTGGTGCCGCAGCGCCGCATTCTCCGCCTGCAACGACAACCGCGATCGGGCAGACGTCGTCAACAGTCTCAGAACGAATTGAATCAACCGGATCATGCATCACAGGATCGGCCATGACCGGAGAATATGCAATAGAATCAATATGCTCCCTTTTTCGGGACCCACAGGTCAAAACGGCATCTTCCTGGCTATTGGTAGTCGGCGCGGCTTCGGCCAAATCAGATGTAAGTCGCCTCTCGGAATCCGAAGCGGATTCAATAGCCCTGCCGCGGACACCCTTGCAGAATTCGCCATTTGGCGGTATTCTTTTGCCAAATGACTGAGGTGCAACATGACTGGCGAAACTGCCAAGAAATCAGGGCGTGCGAAGCGTTCAACAAAGACGAGAGCCTTTGTTGACGTCACTGCAACAGGCGTCAGAGCCAGCACGAAGGCACGTGGGTCCAAGGTCGTCATTCGGCGCGTCGAGAATGTAGCCAAAGGTCTTGAGGACAAAGCGTGTTGGATCCTCGTTGGCGACGATTACGAGTCGGGTACGTTGATCTCCCGTCTCCGCGAGGGCCTGCCCTTCTCCAGCATGGAGCGCGTGCAGAAGATCACTGGTGACCCTGAATGGGTGCTGAAAGTAATTGGCATGTCCAGCAGAACCTTCCATCGGCGCAAAAAGGATAAGCAGCCGCTGGATCCAGTCACATCTGACCGCCTGTACCGTCTGGCCAAAATCGAGGCCGAGGCTATTGAGACGTTCGGTGATGAGGGCACTGCAATGGACTGGCTCAAATCCCCTAATCGTGCGCTGGGGGACAAGCCTCTCTCTCTGCTCGACACTGAGGCCGGAGCCGATCAAGTCCTGAGAGTGCTCGGGCGCATTGAGCACGGTGTCTACGCCTAGTGCGCTTCTGGCGGTTGACCTCGGCTCGCCACGCCGAGACTGCTTTCTCGGGCATCGGCAACAGGAAGTTTGGTAGCAGGTGGGTGCCCGAAGGGCATTTGGCCGTCTACACCTCCGAGCACTTGTCGCTCGCAGTACTTGAAATGCTCGCGCACATGGAGCCGCGACACTTTGGCGAAAGGTTCGTGTACATCCCGGTTGATATCCCAGAGAGCGCCTCTATCGACCATCTGGACGTAGGCAGTCTGCCCGACGACTGGATCGACCGCTACGAAGATGAAACCCTGCAACAGGTCGGACGGGACTGGATTGCCGCCGGAAGCAGCGCCATGCTCGTGGTGCCCTCCGCTGCGGTGCCTCAAGAGAACAACATTATCCTGAACCCCGAACACCCCGACTTTGCCGCGATACAGATCGGAGAGGCACAGCCCTTCCGCTTCGATGGCAGGCTGAAGCCAGTCTAGCCCGCTTTTCTCTCCACGCCATGAAACGCAAAGGCGTCACTGATACGAAGGGAACGAGATCGGAAAAGCGCGATGCATCTGGGCACAAAACGGAATCAGAGTTCGACAAGTACAACATGTCGATTCCAGAGGTCGAAGCCGCTGCTGATGGGTAATGTAGCTAGCAGAAAAAAAATGGCCTGCAGAACCTGCAAGCCTTTGCTTTTCAATGAAGAAATATGGTGGGTCGTACAGGATTCGAACCTGTGACCAATTGATTAAAAGTCAACTGCTCTACCAACTGAGCTAACGACCCGGAAAACTGGTTTTCGACTGGCGGGCTGCCGGAAAGACGGGGGATTATACAGGACCCGTCGGCCCGCTCAAGCCGTATGTGACGGTTTTCAGACAGCCTCGAGTTTGCGCAGTTTCTCCGGAAGCAGCCGGAGATCTACCAGACCCGTAATGAGCGCCTTGGGGAGGCTGGCGTCGTCTTCATAAACCATCTTGTAGTACTGGACCTTCATGGTCAGCGCGCTGCCGAGGAAGATCGCGATAAAGGTGACGATCGAGCCCATTGCCAGCGTGCCACCAACGCCCATCAATATCGCACCGATCACGTGACTGAGCGCATCCCTCGGCGAGCTGAACCACTCGATGCGAAAGCCACGCGAAAGCAGCGCCCACAGCAATGAGCCGAGCACCACCCCGAGCACAGCCATGACTCCGAAGTTCAATAAAGAGCGCTCGAACCCCCCGGCCACGTAACCCAGGGTCTGCCCCATTGGGTTGATAAAGGTATACGACTGCGGCGCCAGTGGACGACCCTGGGCCGGCTTGCCAACGTCCGAATCGGCCAGCATGTCCCATTGCTGATAGTACTCCGCCAAGGGGACGTTGCCGTCGAACGACTCAACCCGGATATTGCTGGTCAGATACCAGGCGCCTAACACCGCCAGCCCGACTACCAGGCCACCGAGGATGTTGTCCCGGTTGCCACGGAAATCAGCCGACGTGATCGCGAATCCCAGCAATACGAGGGCGAGCACGATGCCGATCGCTAGGCGCGCGCTTGGGGCCGAATCACCGCCGAGCAGATAACCCAGATCCTGCGACACGCCGAGGTTGAGTGATAATGGACGCAGCCAATCGTAGAACAGCACGCTCATCAATGTCTTATCCGAACCCGGGAAGGGATTGATCATGAAATACGCGATCAGCGCGATGATCAAGAACACCACGATCGACTTGAGATTGCCGGCGCCGATGCGGATAAGGGTCTTGTTACCGCAGCCACTGGCCAATGTCATGCCGATGCCGAACAACAGGCCGCCGAGGATGTTCTCTGCCAGCAGCAGATTGCCGCCGCGATAGGGCGGAAAGGTACTAGTCGCATCAATGAGACCCGCGTATTCGAGTACCGCCACACCCATTACCGCAATCGCGATCGCGAACAGCCAGGCGCGCATGCGTCCAGTGTCGCCGATATTGATCAGGTCGGATACCGCCCCCATGGTGCAGAAATTGGTCTTGTTGACCACCGCGCCGAGCACCAGCGCGATCAAGAACCCGCCCCATAACAGCATCGCTTCCGCCTCGAAAAATGTCTCAAAGAGCATACCCATACCTCCTCTCGTCAAGCGTCATTCGGCTACGCTTTTTTCATGCGGGCGAGGGTACCGAATTGCCCGACGGTGGGCCAGTCGGCACCGAGCCCGCATATACCTTTACCTTTAGACAAGGTAGCGCGTGGGATCCGTTATTCCGGCGGCGTGGAAACCCTCGGCACGCAGACGGCAGGAGTCGCAGCGGCCGCAAGCGACGCCGTCAGCGTCGGCCTGATAGCACGACACCGTGAGCGCGTAGTCCACCCCCAGCGCGACACCGGTGCGAATGATCTCGGCCTTGGTCATGTCGATCAACGGCGCATGCACCCGGAACGCACTCCCCTCCACCCCGGCCTTGGTCGCTAGGTTGGCCAGGCGTTCGAACGCAGCGATAAACGCGGGGCGACAGTCGGGATAGCCCGAGTAGTCGACGGCATTTACACCGACGAACAGATCGGTCGCACCCAGCACCTCGGCCCAACCCAGCGCCAACGCCAGGAACACCGTATTGCGTGCCGGCACATAGGTGGCGGGGATACCCTCGCCGCCCGACTCGGGTACCGCGATCGCGCGGTCCGTCAATGCAGAGCCACCGATAGCATCTAGTGACAGCGGCAGTATCTTGTACTCGACCACGCCTAGTGCGGCGGCCACCTGGTGGGCTGCCGCGAGTTCGGCATGATGACGCTGACCATAATCGAGACTGAGCGCGTAGCAGCGGTAGCCTTGGGCACGAGCGATTGCCAGCACGGTGGCGGAATCCAGCCCACCGGACAGCAGGATAACGGCCTTTCTTGGCGTATCGTTCATCGGCCGGGTTCGTCTCCCCACAGGGCTTTGTGCAGCTGGATCTGGAATCGCACATCGAGGCGGTCGCGCAGGATCCAGTCGGCCAGTTCGGACGGGGGTAGCGTACCGGCCACCGGCGAGAACAGCACGTCACAACGCGTTGCCAGGCTATGGTGGCGCAGCTGCTCGCAGCTCCAACGGTAGTCGGCCGCATTGGCGATCACAAACTTCACCTGGTCGCCGGCCCGCAGGTGATCAAGATTCTGGTGGAGATTCTTGTCGCACTCTCCGGAGCTCGGCGTCTTAAGGTCCATCACCTTGACCACACGCGGATCGACTGGCGCGACATCGATCGCCCCACTGGTCTCGAGCGACACCTGATAGCCGGCATCGCACAGCGCGCTCAGCAGCCAGAGGCAATCCGGCTGCGCCAACGGCTCGCCGCCGGTCACTGTCACATAGTGCACAGCGAATCCCGCCACTTCGTCGAGGATCGCGTCGATCTGCCACCACTCACCGCCCTTGAAGGCATAGCTGGTGTCGCAGTAACCGCAGCGCAGCGGACAGCCGGTGAGGCGCACGAACACCGTGCGCCAGCCGACGCTGGCACTCTCGCCTTGCAGCGAATGGAATATCTCGGTGATGCGAAGACGCGCCATGAAGACTTGCCCGTCGGGGCAGGCTCAGCGGCCGAGCTGTTCCAGGCGTTGCCTGGCCAGACCGGCCGCGGGGGCATTCGGGTAGTCCGTGAGCACCTTTTGGTAACTCGCCCGGGCCGCCCGTAGATCGCCCGCCGCCTGCTGCAGCCGGCCAATCTTGTACAGCGCGCCGGGGGCCTTGGTATTTTCCGGATACCGGTTCACCACCTTTTCGAAGGCCTCCAAGGCCTGGTCGTTTTGCTGCGAGACATAGTGGGCCTCTCCCAGCCAGTATTGGGCATTCGGCGTGAGTTCATCGTGCGGATACTTGACCACGAACGCGGCGAACGCGGTGGCGGCCTCACGGTAGCGCTTCTGCTGCGGGCTCAGCAAGTCGTAGGCGGCCTGATACTCGGCTTGGATCTGTGCGCGATCCGTTGCGGTTGCAGGCGCGGGGCCAGGCGGCTTCGACACCATGGCCGGCACGGGAGCAGCCGCACCACCGGGCGCCTGCGGTTGCCCGGTGACAACGGGGGCGGGAGTAAGGCCAGCACCGGACTGAGCGGCACCCAGACGCTGATCGATGTCGAGATAGATGTCGCGCTGTTTGCGTTTGAGCTGTTCGATCTCGTAGCCGAGATTCTCGACCTGACCGCGCAACTCGCGGTTCTCGCGCCGCACTTCATCGAGCTGCAGGGTCAGATCTGTGATGCGATTGACCCGACGCTCGAGCAGTTCCAGGCGCTGCGACATCGGCGGATCGGCTGCCAGTGTCGCCACCGGCAGCAGACCCAGCAACAGCAGCAGACTGCGACCTGATCTCATCGGCGTCTGATGCGCTAGTAGACCAGGACGGCGCGGCGGTTCGCCGACCAGGAAACCTCATCGGCACCGAGCACGTCGGGCCGTTCTTCACCGTAGCTCAAGGTGTTTATCTGGGCACTGTCCACACCTTCGGCCTCGAGGAAATTTCTGACCGCGTTGGCGCGGCGCTCACCCAGCCCGATATTGTATTCGCGAGAGCCGCGTTCGTCGGCATGGCCCTCCACCAGCACGCTGGCCGCCCGGTTATTGTTCAGGTAGGCCGCATGGGCGCGCAGCACGTCGATGAACTCGCTGCGTATCGTGCTTTGATCGAAGTCGAAATAGATCGTCTTGCTGTACAGCAGGCTGTTCGGATTCTCCAGCGGGCTGCCGGTCCAGGCGCCACCGGCCTGTGCGCCAGAGGTTGTGGCACCCGAAGAGCCGCGATCGTCGATCGAGGCGCCCGGGTCTTCCTCTATCGTCCCGGTGCTCGAACAACCGGCCAACAGCAGCACCGACAGGACTAAGGCCGACCAGGCCGTGCTCATGGATCTCATTTAGCGACTCCTCTCCAGGTTTTGATGGGGTGACCAAACCGGCTCGCGCACATCGCCTTCTTGCAGCCGAAGGCGCTGTTGCACCCGGCCGTCGGTCGAGACGGCAGCGAGTACGCCCTTATCCTTTACCCGCGTGGCATAAATTATCATGCTGCCATTGGGGGCGAAACTGGGCGATTCATCAAGTCGACCAGTACTCATTACACGAAAGTCGCGGGTCTCCGTGTCCAAGATTGCAATGCGATACTGGCCGTCGATGCGCGTGACCATGCTCAGCAGGCGGCCATTCGGCGAATACGAGGCCCGAGCATTGTAGCTGCCCTCGAACGAGACCCGAGTGGCGTCGCCGCCGTTGACCGAGACCCTGTAGATCTGCGGTGAGCCACCGCGGTCGGAGGTGAAGATCAGCGACTTGCCATCCGGCGCCCAGGCCGGTTCGGTATCGATCGACCGATGTCGGGTCAGTGGGCGCAGGCTGCGTCGGGCGATATCCATCACGAAGATATCGGGGTTACCGTCTTTCGACAGCGTCATTGCCAGGTAGCGCCCGTCGGGCGACCACGCCGGCGCGCCGTTTATCCCTTTGAACGAGGTCATCTTCTCGCGCCGCCCGGTGAACACCTCCTGCACCCAGATCGACGGCTGGGCGTTCTCGAACGACACATAGGCCAGCTTGGTCCCGTCCGGTGACCAGGCCGGCGACATCAGCGGGTCTTCCGACGAAACAATGGTCTGCGGGTTGTAGCCATCTGCATCCGCGATGCGCAGTTCCACGCGTTCTTTGTCTTTGCCCTGGCGCACTGAGGTCACATAGGCGATACGCGTGGCGAAGGCGCCGGGCTCGCCGGTCAACGTCTCGTAGATGATGTCGGCGATATGATGTGCCGTCGCACGCAGGTCGCGCGCCGTCGTCGGCATGCTGTAGCCGGTGATCTGCTCACCCCGAAATACGTCGTAAAGGTAGAACTTGACCAGGTAGCCACCCGGCCCATTCGGCGCGACTTCACCGATCACCAGATTTTCGATGTTCAGCGCCCGCCAGTCGCGGAAATCGACCTCGTCGCCACTTGTCGGCCTTGCGAGCATCTCTCCGGTCGCCAAGGGCTTGAAACGGCCGCTGCGCTGCAGATCTGCGGCGACCACCTCGCCGACCGCTTGCGGCGGAGGGCTGGCGGCGCTGCCGCGCCAGGCGAAGGGCACCACCGCGATCGGCAGCGCACCCTCCGCGCCCTGCGTAATCTCAATGGTCAGCGTCGCCCTCGCCTGCCATGACATGGCGATAAGGATGAACAAAAAGAACAGTCTTTTCATAGCAAACAACGACTCAACTACTGGGGTCAAAGATGAAGGTCAGATCACGAAACACCGCCTGCAAGCGTGGAGATTTTGGCATTGGCAATGGGTCCGCCTTGCGCACGGCCGCCTCGACAGAGCGATCGAAGGCGATGTTGCCGCTGGACTCTACCACGTTGGCGAGCAATACCGAGCCGCTTGCCCCCAGCCGCACGCGAACCTTGCACGTCAGGCCCTCCGTGCCCGGCGGGCGCAGCCAGTTGCGTTCCACCTTGGACTGAATCAGGCCAACCAACTGCGCCTTTTCCGAGGCATCCTGTTCGGCGGCAAACTGGGCCGCGAGCTCAGCCTCGCGTGCGGCACGGTCCGCGCGCGCCTTGGCCTCGGCTGCCGCCTTGCGTTTGCGTTCCGCCTCGGCCTTTTCGCGTGCGATTTGCTCCTTGCGCGCCTTTTCCTCAGCGGCTTTCTCGCGCGCGATGCGCTCCGCCCGTGCCTTCTCCTCAGCGGCCTTCTTGACCTCTGCCGCCTTGCGCTTTTTCTCTTCGGCCGCGCGCTGCCGCTCGAGTTCCGCAAGACGCTTCTTCTCCGCCTCTTGCTTTTGCTTCAGTTCCGCTTGCTTGCGCTCGAGCTCGGCGATGCGCTTCTTTTCCGCTGCGGCGCGCTGTTTCGCCTCGGCGGCCTCGCGCGCCGCCTCCTGCTCACGTTTCTTGCGCTGCTGCTCGCGTTCCGCGAGTTTGCGCTTCTCCTCGGCGCGCCGCTTCTGCAAGGCCTCGAGCCGTTCCTGCTCCGCGCGCTTGGCAGCGACGGCCTGCTCTGCCTTAGCACGCTCGGCGGCCTTGCGCTCGGCCACCTCGGCGTCGAGCTTTTGTTGATCGATCAGTTGCGCCTGCACGACCTTGACATCGCCGCCGATCGGCTTGACGGCATCGCGCCAATCGACCTCGAATATCAGGAATACCGCCAGCGCAATATGCAGCAGGATCGCCAGCACCAGGGCCACGGGATTGCGTTTGAAGACCGCGAGCACGCCGGGACCTAGCCTGGAAATCTCACCGGTATCGCGGGGACTGGCGAATTTCGCAGCCGGCCTGGCGCCGGGCTGGAGCGAAAGTGGTAGCCATAGCTACCACTTAAGTGAAGCGCAAGCCAGGGCGAGCGAGAAACCGACAGGACCGCGATAGGCGAACGGCGAAAACAGAGTGTCTTTGTTCGACGTGGCTTCATGTGGGCTCATACCGCTGCAAATTCAAGCACGATCTAGGCAGCCGTTGGCCGGCCGGTGAGATTTTCAGGCTAACGCTCCTCGGGCGGTTGGGTGATCAGGCCGACACTCGGCGCACCGGCCTGCTGCAGCAGCACCATCGCCTGTATGACCCGGTCGTAGAGAACCTTCTTGTCACCCTTAATCAGCACCGGGATGCCTGGGTTGTTCTTGATGATCGCCGCGCTCTTCAGCAACAACGCTTCCTCATCGACCTGCTGGATGCGGTCGTCGTCGTAGGTGATCGACCAGGTGCCGTCCGCCTCTACGCTGACCACCAACGGGCGCTTGGCGTCTTCCTCGATCGGCCTGGCGTCGGCCTCGGCCAGCTCCACTTTCACCCCCTGGGTGAGCAGCGGAGCCGTGATCATGAAGATCACTAGTAGCACCAACATTACGTCGATGTAAGGCACCACATTGATCTCTGCCATTGGGCGCCTGGTCTTTCTTCTCTGGGTCATCTTGCGTCCATCCGAAGGGCACAAGGATGAGAGTTACAGGCGTGCCGCCGCCGGCTGTCGGACACCGCCGGCGCACAAGCCCTAAAATGCAGCGCCGCTGCTAGGAAGTCAGGGGTCTGCGCAGTCACCGCTTGCGAACCCGCGTATGCGCCTGGCGCTGCAGGATATTGGAGAACTCTTCCACAAAGTCGTCGTAACGGTTTTCCAGGCGCTGTACGGCATTGGCATAGCGGTTGTAGGCGACCACCGCTGGGATCGCTGCAAACAGACCCATCGCGGTGGCAATCAGGGCCTCGGCGATGCCTGGCGCGACCAGATTCAGGGTGGCCTGTTTCACGTTTCCCAGCGCATGGAAGGCGTTCATGATCCCCCACACGGTGCCGAACAGGCCGACATAGGGGCTCGTGGAACCCACCGTGGCGAGAAACGTCAGATGCGTCTCCAGGGTATCGATCTCGCGGCTCAGGGCGACCCGCATCGCCCGCCGCGCACCCTCGACCATCGCCATGGGATCGATGCTTTGGTTCTCGCGCAGCCGGGCGAATTCACGAAATCCGGCATGGAAGATCGCGCCCGCGCCACGCAGCGACTCGCGATCGCGGTCCACTGCGCGGTAGAGGTCGCCCAGGTCACCACCGGACCAGAAGCGGTCCTCGAACTCTTCGGCCTCGCGCTGCGCCCCGCGCAATACCCGCGAGCGATCGAAGATAATGGTCCAGGAGAGCACGGAGGCCAGCACCAGCATCGCCATCACCAGCTGGACCACCACGCTGGCGTTCAGGATCAGGCTGACGAACGATAAATCACTGCTGGGCATACATCTTCTCGCGAATATCGGCTGGTATGGCGGTCGGGCGGAACCGGCTCTGGTCCAGGCAGACTACCTGCACGACCGCCCGGCTGAGCAGGCTGTCGGGTGCCCGCATGATCGCTTGACGAAAGGTCAGCGCGACCTTGCCGATCGTCTCTATAGCGGACTCGACGGTCAACGCATCGTCGAAACGCGCGGGCAGAAGGTAATCGATTTCCACCCGCCGAACCGCGAACACGACCCCGGCGTCGTGTATCAGACGATCCTGCTCGAAACCCAGCTCACGCAACCACTCGGTGCGCGCGCGCTCAAGGTATCGCAGATAGTTGGCGTAATACACCACGCCACCGGCATCGGTATCTTCGTAATACACCCGCACCGGCCATTCGAACACACTCAACTGACAGTCCTGCCTGTTTTGGGCGGTAAAAAAAGATCAGTCGTCGGCAAGATCGGCGAACAGATCCGGGGCGTCATTCGCCTTCGGCGGGGTGAGCCCGAAATGGATAAAGCAGGCCCGGGTCGCCATGCGCCCGCGCGGCGTACGCATCAGAAAGCCCTGCTGGATCAGATAGGGTTCGAGTACGTCCTCGATGGTGCCGCGCTCCTCGCCGATCGCCGCCGCCAGATTGTCCACACCGACCGGCCCGCCATCGAATTTCTCGATGATCGCCTGCAACAGTCGGCGGTCCATTTGATCGAAGCCGTTGGCATCGACCTTGAGCATGTGCAGCGCCGCATCGGCCACGTCGATCGTGACCTCGCCGTGCGATTTGACCTGCGCGAAATCACGCACCCGGCGCAGCAGGCGATTGGCGATGCGCGGCGTGCCGCGCGAGCGGCGCGCGATCTCGGCCGCCCCGTCGGCCGTGATCGCGACCCCAAGGATACCGGCCGAGCGGCGCACGATGCTGCGCCAGTTCGGCCTCGGAATAGAACTCCAGGCGCTGCACGATGCCGAAACGGTCGCGCAATGGCGACGTCAGCAGGCCGGCGCGGGTGGTCGCCCCGACCAGGGTGAAGGGTGGCAGGTCGAGCTTGATCGAGCGCGCCGCAGGCCCCTCGCCGATCATGATGTCGAGCTGATAGTCCTCCATCGCCGGATACAGCACCTCTTCGACCACCGGGCTCAGACGATGAATCTCATCGACGAACAGCACGTCGTGCGGCTCGAGATTGGTCAGCAAGGCCGCCAGGTCACCCGGGCGCTCGAGCACCGGACCCGAAGTCTGGCGCAGGTTGACCCCCATCTCATTGGCGATGATGTGCGACAGCGTGGTCTTGCCGAGTCCCGGCGGACCGAAGATCAGTACGTGATCGAGCGCCTCGCCACGATCGCGCGCCGCCGGGATAAAGATCTCCATCTGTTCGCGCACCGCGGGTTGGCCGACATATTCGGCCAGCGTCTTGGGGCGGATAGCACGATCGATCGCTACGTCGTCGAGGGCGGACTGGGCACTGATTAGGCGATCGGGTTCCTGCATGCGGTGATTATGTCGGAATGGGCGCGTCGCTTCGAGTCCTTAAAAAGGGCAATCGGCAGGCGGTCGCAACACCGCAGTGCCAGCGCAGCGCACAACGGGCCCGCAGTCTTACTTGACAGTGCCCTGTAGCGCCGCCCTGATGATCGCCTCAGTACCCATGCCGGCCTCGAATACCTTGCTCACCATGCGACTGGCCTCGGGCGGCTTGTATCCCAAGGCGATCAATGCGCTGACGGCGTCGTGGTCGGCCCCGATCGGCGCCGCGCCAGCGACCGACGGCGGGCTGGTCGCGGGCAGCACCCCGATCCCGTCGAGCTTGTCGCGCATCTCCACGACCAGGCGTTCCGCGGTCTTCTTACCGACGCCGGGCAGGCGGGTCAGCGCCGCGTGATCAGCCGCCTGCACCGCCAGGCTGAACTCCTCGGAGGTCATGCCCGAGAGCACCCCGAGCGCCATCTTGCCACCCACCCCGCTGACCTTGAGCAGCGCACGGAACAGGGTACGGTCGGCCTCGCGGGCAAACCCATAGAGCACATGTGCGTCTTCACGCACTGCCAGATGGGTATGCAGCGTGACCGGTTCATCGCCGGCTGGCAGCACATAAAAGGTCGACATCGGCGCCTCGATCTCGTAACCGACGCCGTTTACGTCCAGCAGGAGGAATGGCGGCTGCTTGCTGAGTATCCGGCCGCGCAGACGCCCGATCACAAAGCGCCCTCGATCTGCCGTCGGGTGGCATGGCTGTGCGCATGGCACACCGCGATCGCCAGTGCGTCCGACTCGTCCAGCGCCAGCCTGCCCTGCATGCCGAGGATCAAGCGCACCATGTGCTGTACCTGTTCTTTCTGCGCACGACCACTGCCGACCAACCCCTGCTTGACGGCCGCCGGCGTGTATTCGAAGACCGGCAGTTCGAGCGTGACCACTGCGGTGATCGCCGCACCCCGCGCCTGCCCGAGTTTAAGCGCTGACGAGGCATTACGCGACACGAACACCTGTTCTACCGCCACTTCCTGCGGCTGCCAATCGAGCAGCACCTTACGGATCCCGTGGAAGATCTCACCGAGACGGTCGGGAAAGGCGCCCGACAGCGTGCGTATACACCCGGAGCCGAGATGACGGCTGTGCACGCCGTCACTCTCGATGACGCCGTAGCCGGTTATCCGTGAACCGGGGTCGATTCCGAGTACCCGGGTCACACCCTGGCGTCCCGAGTCAACTCAGGCCTCCAGGGCTTCCAGGATCTCCGGGGCGATGTCGGCATTGGTATAGACCTCCTGGACATCGTCCAGGTCTTCGAGAAAATCGACCAGGCGCAGCAGCTTTTCAGCACCGTCCTGGTCCAGCGCTGAGCTGTTTTCGGCCGCGAAGGTGACCTCGGCGTTGTCCGGCTCAAGACCGGCCGCACGCATCGCATCGACCACGTCAGAGAAATCATCCGGCGTCGTGTAGACATCGACCGACTCATCGTCGTTGCCGACCACATCCTCCGCCCCGGCCTCGAGTGCGGCCTCCATGATCTTATCCTCATCGGCGCCGGGGCCGTAACTGATGATGCCCTTCTTACTGAACATATAGGCTACCGAACCATCGGTGCCCAGGTTGCCGCCGTGCTTGGTGAAGGCGTGACGGACCTCCGAGGCAGTGCGGTTGCGATTGTCGGTCAGGCAGTCGACGATAACGGCGACTCCGCCAGGTCCGTAGCCTTCATAGCGAATTTCGTCGTAGTTGTCTCCTTCCTCGCCGCCCGCGCCACGTTTGATTGCACGCTCGACGGTGTCGTTGGGCATATTTGCGCCACGCGCCTTGTCTACCGCGAGGCGCAGGCGCGGATTGACATCGATGTCGCCACCACCCTCCTTCGCCGCCACGGTGACCTCACGGATCAGCTTAGACCATAGCTTGCCGCGCTTTTTGTCATTGGCGGCCTTCTTATGCTTGATGTTGGCCCATTTGCTGTGACCTGCCATGCCACTACCTCATGCCTATTGCGTTGAACTCGACGTCGACTCCGCGATTTTATCACTGCGGGCATGCAGCGACAGCGTCAAAGTCTGGCCAGCCCGCTTATCTCACCAGGTTTCGTTGCGAGGACGGCGAGATGCCGCTGCGACGGGGCGCACGCAGTGAAAGGCGGTGCCGGCGCAGCTGACGCTGCGTCAAACCGGCTGTAACGAGTACGCCCCGTCACAGCGAGCATAACGGCGTCCGCAGTAGGGGGTTGGTGAGATAAGCGGGCTGGCTGCGAATTCCGCGGACAGCTCCCAGTTGAAGCCACCGTAGCGGCGTGTAACCATAAATCTATCGAGGTGCAAGGCCGGACGTGCAGGGAGACAACGGCGTGAGCGAACAGGCCCGGGGGCCAATCCCGACAGAGATCAATCTGCATCGCAAATCCAGGCTGCTGAAGATCAGCTTTTCAGACGGTCAGTCCTTTTCACTGCCCTGCGAGTACCTGCGCGTCAGTTCACATGCGGCCGAGGTGACCAGCCGCGCCATGCCAGAGGTGGGCAAGGAGCAGGTGAATATCGACAGGATCGAGCCTCAGGGCACCTATGCCATTCGGATTTCCTTCGACGACGGGCATGACACCGGGATCTATTCATGGGAGACGCTCTACGATCTCGGCGTCAACCAGGAGACCTACTGGCAGGCATATCTCGATCGACTCGCGGCCGCCGGCTATGACCGCAGCGGCGCGCGCCTGGCCGGGGCGCCTGAGGCCGAACGCAAGATCAAGCTACTCTACTTCGCCTATCTGGCAAACAAGATGCGCAAAGAGGCCGAGGAGGTCACGGCACCGGAGACCGTCGAGACCGTCGAGCAGTTGCTCGCCTGGCTGCGCCGAGTGAAAGGCGACCGCGCCTATCTGTTTGCCGACGAAAATGTGCGGGTGACGGTCAATAAGCAGTTTGCGGAGCCCTTCACCCGCCTGGATCCCGGCGACGAAGTGGCAATAGTCCCCAACTCGCCCAATCCGCCGTCGCCACCCCAACGGCCCAAACAACGGCAAGATGACTGGTAAACCATGACTTGGATTCTTGACACATACTGACCGCATCGATCGTCCCGGGACGCGCCTGACGGCGCCCTCGTCAAGAACTGTCCCAGTTGCATGCGGATCTGGATTATCCTGACCGCCTCGATTACCTACGGAATGCAGCGAGACGCGCTATGGAGATAATGTTATTCGGCCTGGTGCTTTTTCTTGGCACGCACTCGATTTCCATCGTCAACGCGCCCTGGCGCGACAACGTCGCCGCACGGCTGGGCGAATTCAGCTGGCAGGCGATCTACGCCGTGTTCGCAGTCGCCGGATTCATCCTGATCATCTGGGGCTATGGTCTGGCACGCCAGGCGCCCGTAGTGCTCTATGTTCCGCCGATGTGGCTGCGACATGTCGCGCTGCTGCTGATGCTGTTTGTCTTTCCGCTGCTTCTCGCCGCCTATCTGCCCGGCCGGATCAAGTCCGCCACGCGCCACCCCATGCTGCTGGCGACCAAGATCTGGGCCCTGGCCCATCTGCTCGCCAATGGCATGCTGCATGACGTGGTCCTGTTTGGCGCGTTTCTGGCCTGGGCCGTGGTCGACCGCATCTCGATGAAGCGACGGGTGCAGCGAACCGTCCCCGGTGCGCCAGCGTCAAGGTACAACGACGTCATCGCAGTCGTCGGCGGCCTCGGCCTGTATGTCTGGTTCGTGCTGCAGGGTCACGCCTGGCTGTTCGGCGTCTCACCAGCCGGCTGAGGCAGCGAGGGATTCGGGTCAGGCCCAACCCCACAACTCGGAGAGCCCCGTGATGCGCTGGAAGACCGCCTATCGCTCCTTTTATTATCAAGATGCCCCTGAACCCGACGACCTGTCGCTGCGCCCCGCGGAGACCGCGTTGCTGTGCATCGATGTGCAGAACTACGGCCTGGCGCCGAAATCGACCGCGGCCGAGAATGCGCGTTGGGACCCGTTTTTCGCGCGTATGCGCGATATCGTCATCCCCAACCTGGGCGCGCTGCAGGAGACATTCCGCAAACACGGGATCGATGTAGTTCATGCGCGCATCGCCTGCCTGCTCGAGGACGGCCGCGACCGCTCGTTGAGCCAGAAGATGCCGGGCTGGAACAACCTGCTGATGCCAAGCGATACCGAGGAGTCGCAGATCATCCCGCAACTCGCCCCGCTGCCCGGCGAGATCGTCGTCACCAAGACCACCGACAGTGCGCTGACCGGCACCAATCTGCGCCTGGTGCTCAGCAATATGGGTATTCGCAATGTGGTCGTCACCGGGATCTATACAGATCAGTGCGTTTCATCTACCGTGCGCAGCCTGGCGGACGAGAGCTTCAACGTCGTGCTCATCGAGGACTGTTGCGCCGCCGGCACCGACGAGCTGCACGCCCGGGAGCTGGAGATCATCAACATGATCTATTGCCATGTCCTCAGCCGCACAGAGCTTCTCGCAGCGATGGGGCTGGACGGGCGGATCTCGTGACGCGCATCGTACCGAACGGCCCTGCGGTAATCTCCTAACGCAAGCTAGGGCTGTGAACTTGCAAGGTGGCGCACCATCCACTCGCGAATGAGCCTGCGATTGGTCCTGGAGGTTGCTCGCCGAACCGCCTGGGCGGCCGGTAACCAGCGGCACTGTCGATGCTCAGCCGGGTTGAGTCGGATGCTACGGCGCGCCGGCAGTTCGAGCGCAAACCAGTGTTCACGGTTGGTGTGCGCCGAGGGCGCATAGCGGGCGCGCCAGGGTGGAACGATCGGAAAGCTCACGGTGCGCCGCAGATCCACGAGGTTTCTGCCGGCGCTAAGCCCGGTCTCTTCCGCCAGTTCGCGCGCGGCCGCCACGCGCGCCGATTCACCCCAGTCGAGTGAGCCGGTCACGGACTGCCAGAAGCCGTGTGGCCGAGTGCGTTCCATCAGCAGCACCTCGCCGGCCCGGGTGCAGATCATTACCAGTACGGATTCGGGGCGTTTGAAGTCTCTATTGGCTGGCTCTGCCGAGGCGTCCGTCTCCAATCAGCCCCCGTTACCCTCGGCACCCCCGGACTGCGGGAGCCGCACGCGCAAGTGAAGTTCGCGCAGTTGGCCCTGGGTTACCTCTGAGGGTGCCTGGGTCAGCAGGCAGCTCGCGCTCTGGGTCTTGGGGAAGGCCATTACGTCACGGATCGAATGCGCACCGCTCATCAACATCACCAGGCGGTCCAGGCCGAATGCCAGGCCACCGTGCGGCGGACAACCGTACTTGAGCGCAGTCAGCAGGAAGCCGAACTTCTCCTGCGCCTCCTGCGCTTCGATCCCAAGCAGACGGAAGACCTGCTCCTGAATCTCCTCACGGTGGATACGAATCGAGCCGCCGCCAACCTCGGTGCCGTTGATGACCATGTCATATGCCCGCGACAGGGTGTCGCCAGGCGCACTGCCGAGTCTGTCGACATGCTCGGCCTTGGGTGCCGTGAATGGGTGATGCAGCGCCTGCCAGCGCCCTTCGCCCTCGTCCCATTCGAACATCGGGAAGTCCACCACCCACAGGGGTTGCCAGCCGTCTTGCATAAGGCCCAGGTCACGACCGAGCTTCTCGCGCAGTGCACCTATGGCCTCGTTGACCACCCGCGCCTTGTCGGCACCGAAGAAGATGAGGTCGCCATCTGCGGCGCCGGTACGCGCCAGAATCTCGCTGACCGCATGGTCCGGCAGAAACTTGAGTATCGGCGACTGCAGACCGTCGCGACCCTGGGCGACATCGTTGACCTTGACGTACGCGAGGCCCTTGGCGCCGTATATCCCCACAAACTTGGTGTAATCGTCGATGTCCTTGCGACTCAGCTCGCCGCCCGCGGGAACCCGCAGCGCCACGACCCGACCCTTGGGGTCTTTGGCCGGCCCAGCAAACACCTTGAACTCGACATCGGCCATCAGGTCGGCAATGTCGATCAGTTCCAGCGGACAACGCAGATCAGGGCGGTCGGTGCCGAAACGCTGCATCGCCTCGGCATAGCTCATGCGCGGAAAGGGATCTGGCAGCTGCACGTCGAGGGCATTGTCGTAAAGGTCGCGGATCATGCCCTCCATCAGGCGCATGATCTCATCTTCGTTCATGAACGACATCTCGAGGTCGAGCTGGGTGAACTCCGGCTGCCGATCGGCGCGAAGATCTTCGTCGCGGAAACAGCGCACGATCTGATAGTAGCGGTCCATGCCGGACATCATCAGCAGCTGTTTGAACAGCTGCGGTGACTGCGGCAGCGCAAAGAACTTGCCGGCATGCACCCGGCTGGGCACCAGGTAGTCACGCGCGCCCTCGGGCGTCGCCTTGGTCAACATCGGCGTCTCGATATCGAGAAATCCCCGGTCGTCGAGATAGCGGCGCAGCGTGCGCGTGACCAGTGCCCGCAGCACAATGCGCTCCTGCATCACCGGGCGGCGCAGATCGACATAACGATAGCGCAGGCGCAGCTCTTCGGAGGTGTCTTCATCGTCGAGCTGGAAGGGAGGGGTCTCGGCGCGATTGAGGATCTCCAGCTCCTGCCCCAATACCTCGATCTCACCGGTCGGCAGCTCTTTGTTCAGCGTGCCCTCGGGGCGTGCGCGGACGCGACCTTTGACACGTACCACGAATTCGTTGCGCACCTGTTCGGCGGCGGCGAAAACTTCAGGGAGATCGGGATCGTAGACGACCTGGACCAGGCCGCTGCGATCGCGCAGATCAATAAAGATCACGCCCCCATGGTCGCGGCGGCGATTGACCCAACCGCTGAATTCGACCGTCTGGTCAATGTGGGCAGTGTTCACTTCACCACAGTAATGGCTGCGCATGGTGTTTTCCCAGGTTGTAAAAGACGAGGCGCCCCGACCGGCGGGGCGCCTCGTCCGAAAACCATATCAGTACTGCGACAATTCAGTTGCAGGCAGGACAAGTCCCGGTCTTACAGCTGTGACTGCCGGATGACGCCTCTTTGGCTGGCGCCTCGCCACCCTTATCGACGGAATTTGCCTTGGAACCGCCTTTGAAGTCCGTCGCGTACCAACCGTTGCCCTTAAGCTGGAACGCAGTCGCCGAGACGAGCTTTACCAGTTCCGGCCGTGCACACTCTGGACAATCCGTCAGCGGAGCCTCACTGATCTTCTGCAGGGCCTCCAGCTGATGACCACATGACTCGCAGCGATATTCGTAGAAAGGCATGTCATTACCCCAAGGATTTCAACGCCGGGCAAATATTACCACAGCCTGAAATGCGCCGAGAAGCCACGCGAACGCGAATCCAGATGGCGCAGCGACCGAGCTGTGCGGCCGGCAGCGTCGATCGGCAGAGGTGCGGCAACCTCGGCCGGCGTGCGCCCCACTCAGATCGGCAGCGTGCCGTCGATGTCGTTGCCGTCATTTGCGGCGAGTTCGGGCTCGCGCAAGCGATTGACCAACACCCGCATCTGTGAGAGTTCATGCTCCGGCATGCCGAAGCGCAAATACTTATCGGTGGCCACCAACAGCGCCTGCAGTGCGATATTGCGGTCGTGCAGGTAGCGGAGCGCCTTGGCCAGGTGATGCGGATCGTTGCCTTCCGCCCGCATCTGTTCGGCAGCGCCCAGCGCGGCCTCGAGTTCGTCATCGTCCGGTCTATAGGTCTTCATCGATTCCAATGTCCTCCCCATGGCGGTCACGCATCTGATCACCCTGACGCCGCAGCAGGTGGCGAATCAATAGCTCCCGATCCTGCTCGCGGATGTGCGAAAACTCGATTCGGGCGAGATGCCGGTAAGGAGCCGAGGGTTCGTCTGTCGAGGCCGGACTGCTGTCGATGACAGTGCCGTAAATCAGCAGGCCGGTGAACGACGGGAACAGCAGCATGCGGATCTCCAGGCTGGTGCCTGGCTCGTAGGACTCATCCAGCCCGACACACATGCCGCCGGCACTAAGGTTCACCGGCGTCGCTTTCTCTGCGATGAGTTCCGGCTCCTGGGCGATAAACGCCCGACCGATGACCTCGATCTTTTGGTCGATAGCGCGCAGATAGGCCGCGAGGTCCGGATCACGATTCTCGATCCGTCGCAGACCCAGCGACATCTGCGCGGTGATCGCGGCCAGACTCGACAATACGGTGAAGTTTCCCGCCAGATCGTGATCCAGGCGATCTAGGCGGCTCTCCAGTTCCTCAGCGGGAACTCGGCGCAGACTTAAACGGACGGTGTCGTCGATGCGAAAGAAATTTCGCCTTTCAGCTGCGGACCTACTGTGCTGTGTCGGTTCTGTCATTGCGAGTTCCCGGCGTTCACTTCGACTGCAGATCGTTGAGGTCTCCAAAATCTTCATCCATGCCACGCATCAGAATCAGCTCGACGCGTCGATTCTTCGCGCGGTTCTGTGGACTGTCGTTGTCCACCAGTGGCTGGGTGTCGGACAGCCCCTGCACTATCACGCGTTCCTCCGCAATCTCCGGATTGCGCAGCAGCGAGTGCAGGACGGTCACCGCCCGTGCCGAGGAGAGCTCCCAATTCGACCGGAAACGGCCGGTGCTGATCGGGATATTATCGGTGTGACCGGCCACCATAATGGTGCCGGGTTTGGCCGCCAACACCTTACTGATCCTGGCCATCACGTCGTGAAAGCCAGGGTCGAGGCGCGCACTACCGGATCCGAACGACCCCTTTTCCTGGATGCGAATGATAATCTTCTTGTCGACCTGCTCGAGCGTTACCAGGCCCTGTTTGACCTCCACCTCCAGCGCTGCCTGCAGATCTGCAAATTGTTCACGCAGCTCTTCCTGCAATGCCCTCTGTGCCGCCTCCAGTGCCTTTTTCCGCTCGATCTCCTCCTGCTGCTCACCCGCGCCCTCACCCTCGCCTTCTTTCATCTTGAGGTGTTCTTTCTCCACATCGGAAGTCTCCTGGCGAATCTCGGTAATCACCGACGGTTCGCCCAGGGTCGGGCTCCATTCCTGCTTGATGACGCTGATGCCCTTGACGATCTCGTTGGCCGGGATCTCGCGCTGTACCCCGAATGCGTCCTTCATCGACTCCGCCATCTTCTTGAACCGCACTGCATCAATGGTCGCAAACGACAACAGCAGCACGAAAAAGCACATCAGCAGCGACATCAAATCCGCGAAGGTTGCCATCCACGGGGGAAGTCCGTCTTCGCACTTTGGGCAGTCATCCGCCATTCATTGCACCTCAGGCCTGCTCGAGTCGCTTCTTCGGTGGTAGATAGGTGCCGAGCATCTGTTCCAGCACCTTGGGATTCATACCCTCCTGGATGCCGGCAATAGTCTCGAGGATCAGGGATTTATTCGTTTGCTCGAGCTCACTGGCTCGCCCCAGCTTGTCCGCCATTGGCTGGGCGAATGCATTGGCGATGATGGCGCCATAAAGCGTGGTCAGCAATGCAACCGCCATCGCCGGTCCGATCGCCGCCGGATCGGACATATTCGCCAGCATCTGTACCAGACCCACCAAGGTACCTATCATGCCCATTGCGGGCGCCATGATCGCCATATTCTTGAACATCCGCTGACCGACCTCGTGTCGCTGAATCGTCAGATCGATGTCTTTGGTGAGCATCTTCTGCACCAGCGCCGGGTCATGCCCGTCGACGCACAGACCGACGCCTTTCTCCATGAAGGGATTGGAAATCTCTTGCCCTTCGAGTGCGAGCAGACCGTTCTTACGGGCGACATCCGCCAGAGTCACGGCCTCTTCGATGAGCTTTCTCGGGTCGTCTACCCGATAGAAAAAGGCCTTCAGCCCGATCGCGAAGGAGCCGAGGAAATCGCCGAGTGATACCTGCATCAGCGTGACCATGAACGTCCCACCCACGACGATCAGGATCGAGGGCACGTTGACAAACAACATGACGTCGCCGCCAGTCGCGATTGCGCCGATAATTACGCCAAATCCGCCCAGCAGGCCGACGAGCGTAGCGATATCCACCGATAAACCTCCTTGCGGGCACCGCCCGACGGCCGTGGGAATACCAGCCAGGCGCGGTATGTGCAACGTAGCGGGAGTCAGGGCGAAAACTTTAGTTCTGCCGTCGACCAGGAAGGGGGCTCAATGCATCACAAATCGATATTGGTGACCGGATGTTCCAGCGGCATCGGGCGGTGTGTCGCCTTCGGCCTGCAGCAGCGAGGCTACCGCGTGATCGCGACCGCGCGCAGACAGCAAGATCTCGACGATCTGGAACAGCAGGGGTTGGAAGCAATCTATCTCGAGCTCGATCAGCCCGCGTCGATCGCAGCCGCCGTAACCCAGGTGCTCGAGCGCTGCGAAGGCCACGTATTTGGCCTCTTCAACAACGCAGCTTATGGCCAGCCGGGCGCGGTCGAAGACTTGACCTGGGAGGTACTCGAGGCACAGCTGCGCACCAATCTACTCGGATGGCATGAATTGACCCGCCTCCTGATCCCTGGCATGCGCCAGCGAGGCGAAGGCAGGGTCATTCAAAACAGCTCGGTCCTCGGGCTGGTCGCCCTGCCTTACCGCGGCGCCTACATCTGCTCGAAATTCGCGCTGGAGGGGCTGACCGACACACTGCGCCTGGAACTGCATGGCAGTGGCGTCCGAGTCAGCCTGATCCAGCCGGGACCGATTATTAGCCGCTTCCGCGAAAATTCTCACATCAAATTCAAGCAGAACATCGATGCCGAGAACAGCGTGCATCGAGAGCAATATCGGAACCTGGAGGCCCGGCTCGCGAGCGACGGGCCAACGACGACCTTCACGCTGCCTCCGGAGGCGGTGCTGAAGAAGGTGGTGCATGCCCTGGAGAGCAGGCATCCGCGTGCCCGTTATGCAGTCACCACTCCTACCCATGTGTTCGCCGCATTGCGTCGGCTGCTCAGCACGCGACAGCTCGACTGGCTGTTGCGTCGGACATCCGGCGGCGGTAGCCGCTGAATCTCACCTGCAGGGTGCGATAGCGCAGCGTATTGCACCCTACAGGCCGGCGTGCTTACACCACCGCTTACTCAGCGCTTAGCCCTGGCCTTCTTTTTCGCCGTCACCTTTTTCTTTGCAACCCTTTTCTTGGTCGCCACCTTCTTCTTGGGTGCCGCCTTTTTCTTGACCGTCACCTTTCTCTTCGGCGAAGCCTTCTTCTTAGCGGTCTTTTTCTTCGCGCCGACCTTCTTCTTGGCAGCTACCTTCTTCTTGGCAGCTACCTTCTTCTTGGCAGCTACCTTTTTCTTGGCAGCTACCTTTTTCTTCGAAGCTACCTTTTTCTTGGCACCGGCCTTTTTCTTAGCCGCCTTCTTGCGCGGCGTCGCAGTCGTTTTCGCCTCCACCTGGCCGCGTAATTGGTTCATTTTTCGACCGACGGCGTCGACGATGTCATTGCCGATCTCCTCAATCTCATCGACCAGCGTCTTGAGCATCTTCGCCGCTTGGGTCTCGGTCACCCCCTTGGCGGTGTCTGCAACCTTGTCGGTGACGGCGCTCAGGCCCTCTTTCACCTCGGTCAGTACGACGTCGCCGGCCTTCTCTACCTCAGTGATTACCGAGGACGCGGTAGCCTTGAACGATTCGGCAAAGCCACCCGTGCTCGCCGATACCTTCTTTTTGCTTGCTTTCTTCGCCATCACGGACTCCCTTGTTGAACAATCTTTTCACTCCTAAATATAGGCGTGTCGAAAGAGACGGCAATAGCAAACTGCGCATAAATTGATTTGAGCCGACATGGAGCGAAGAAGCGACGGCAGTTGCAAACAAAACAGGTACCGACAAAAGAAGAGGAAAGCGATCGCTGGAATGCATAGGCAGGCAATCAAATCTGCGCGAAATAGTCTGCGAGAAACTGATCGAAGTCTCTCTGCGGTTCGGCCTCGATGCGCTCCTGTGCGGCCAGAGACTCTGCGGCCTTGCCATCCAACTCGGCCATTCTCTGCGGCGACAGCTCTCGCTCGACAAAATAGCGCTGATGCTGATGCGAGAGGCGCCGCGCGAATTGGTAAAAGCCTTCACCCCTGTCGCGCATCTCAGCGAGCATCTTGCCGGACGGCGTCAGGTCGGGGGCACGCACCTTGCTGATTTGCTCATCGACTGCATCTTCGAACCAGGCGCCTCCTTCGATAGCATCGAGCACCTCACAGACCGGCAACATCGATTCGAGGATCTCCAACGACCATGCGCGCATCGGCAGCCGCACCCCGCGGTGCTGCAGCATCAGTCTCGGCTCACGGCCACGGTGCGCGACATCGAGCAGGTTGCGGTCGATCTCGCGACGCTCGCATTGATCGATCAACGGGCTCTCGGCAAGCAGACAGAAAAGAAGGAAGGCCTCCAAAAAACGCCCCTGGGTCTCGTCCAGACCCAATGGATGGTAGGCATTGACGTCCAGCGAGCGCAGTTCGATGTAGCGAATACCCCGTTTCTTCAACGCCAGGCTGGATTTCTCGAGGCCCTGAAGCACCTGCTTGGGCCGCACCGTACTGTAGTACTCGTTCTCGATCTGCAGGATATTGGTGTTGAGCTGACGGTAGTCGTCGCCGTCACGCACACCGATCGCCTCCCACGCGGCCGCCGGCGTCATGGTCGCACGCAGCAGGCTGTCCGCATAGCACTGCACGTCGTCATAGCAGGCCTTGATGCCCAGGCCCTCCTCGCGACTGTTTTGATAACCGATGTCGCCCATGCGCAACGAGGTCGCATGCGGCGCGTAATAGGTGGTCTCGTCAAACGATGCCAGATTGGTCGCCTGACCAAGGAAAAACGATTTGCAGACCGCGGGCGACGCACCAAAGAGATAGGGGATCAGCCAGCCGAAGCGCTGCAGATTGCGAATTTGACCCATGTAACAGCGGTCGCGAAAGTCGCGCAGTCCATAAACCCGACCCTCGATTAGACGCAATGCCGGCCACAGGTCCTCGGCGAGCGACCAGTTGAAATGCACGCCGGCGATGACTTGCATGACGCGGCCGTAACGGTAGCCCAGTCCGACCCGGTACAGATGTTTCATGCGCCCTGCGTTCGAGTCCCCATACTCGGCAACCGGTATGTTGTGATCCCCCGAGAGGACGCAGGGCATGCTCGTCGACCAGAGTATCTCGCTGTCCAATCGACGGTAGACGAAGGCCTGCAAATCGGCCAAGTATTGCAGGGCGTCGCCCACCCGGGGCAATGGCGGGGTAATGAACTCGATCAGGGACTCTGAGTAATCGGTCGTAATATCCGGATGGGTGAGCGCCGAACCGAGCGCCCGCGGATGCGGCGTCAGCGCGATGCCACCCGCGGTCGATACTCGCAGGCTTTCCTTTTCGAGACCGAAGCGGCCTTCGTGAAGTAGCTGCATATCGGTCTCGTTGGCGAGCCGCGTGAGCCGGCCCTGGACAGAATCGAGCAAAGCGTTTTCCCGGGGAGTCTGGGCGCGCGATTATAACCTGCCGGCGCAATCTACCGACGAAGGGTTTGCGATCGCACGTGAGCTGAGCGATCATGCGGCGCCATGCGCAGTTGTTCAGTCGTGATGGTCGTCCTACTTTGTCCCTTGATGCTGTTGCCGGTCGGTCAGTGTCTCGCCGATAGCCCGGCCAGTGAACATGCCCTCCGCCTGTGGAAACAGCTCGACGCACGCAAGCTGAAATTGCGTTCCAAGGCCGCCGTCATTGTGGACCGATACGGCAATTCACTCTACGAGCGCGACGCCGACAAAGCGGTACCCATCGCCTCGGTCACCAAGCTGATGACCGCAATGGTGATCCTGGATGCCAAGCTGTCACTGGACGAGAAAATCGAGATAGTCAAAGCCGATCGCGACTTGTTGCGTCTGACCGGGTCACGCCTGCGCGTCGGTGCGACACTAAGCCGGGGCGATTTGCTCACACTGGCCTTGATGTCATCCGAGAATCGGGCGGCCGCTGCGCTCGGTCGGACTTTTCCCGGCGGCATGGACGGCATCGTAGAGGCGATGAACCGCAAGGCAGAGGAACTCGGTATGCGCAAGTCGCGTTTCGCCGATCCGGCGGGACTCGATGCCGACAATGTCGCCAGCGCCCACGACCTCGGTCGTCTGGTGTTCGCCTCGATGCAGTACGCGGAAATTCGCGCGGCCACCACCCGCAGCAAAATGGATGTGCGGCCGTGGAAGAAGCGGGGTCCGCTGCGCTATGTGAATACCAACCGACTGCTTCGAAGCGGCAAGTGGGATATCCAGATCAGCAAGACCGGCTACATTAACGAGGCCGGGCGCTGTCTGGTAATGCATACGGAGTTCGAGGGAACGCCGACCGTACTCGTCCTGCTCAACTCGTTCGGCAAACTCACGCCGTTTGGTGACGCAAACCGCGTGCGCAAGTGGATTGAATCCGGCGTTCAGAATACCGGCCAGCGACAGGCGCAATCCGCCGCAGACGCGGATCAATCCGGCTGATCGACGGCCGCTGCGCTTAATTCAGCAGCGCAGTACGAGGCCGTATCGCCCGGATATGATCGGCGAGAATGTTGGCGGATTCTTCCAGCATGATTCGCTGAATCCCCTCCTCGTCGTCCTTTTCATCGCTGTCCGCCGCAGGCTCGTCATCCTCTGTATCATCGAGGCTGGCCAGCGGCTCCAGTCCGCGGAAGGCACGCAGGCGGTTGCGGCGATCCAGGCGATGTTGCTCGCGCTCCTCCCATTCCGCGCGGCGCACAGACTCCCGCAAGGATACGGTCTTGCGCTGCTCGAGCTCGATCAGGTCGTCTTCTTCCTCTACCAGGAAGCGGAAACCGGGATTGCTCCCTATCCGCATCAGCGAGGCGTCTCGCAAACCCGACACCGAGGTGATGCCATGCAGTTGGTGCGCCGCAGGCTGGATCGATGCCCAGGGCAACGCATTTTTGAGCGCCCGCTCGCCATGATCGGCCGCGCCTTTTGCGGTCGGGTAAACGATGTCCGGCATAACGCCACGATGCTGGGTACTTCCACCCTGTACGCGGAAGAATTGCGCCATCGTCAGGCGCAAGCGGCCGATGTCGTCGCGCGAGCGTAGGAAGCGGCCCAAGTCCACCAGCGTCTGCACCGTACCTTTGCCGAAGGTAGGCTCGCCGATAATCAGCCCGCGACTGTAGTCCTGGATTGCGCCGGCGAAGATCTCGGAGGCCGACGCACTGTTGCGGTCAACCAGCACAGCCAGCGGTCCTTTATAAACTTGTTCCGGGTCGGGATCTCGCTCGACCTCGATCTTGCCGGCCGAATCCCGCACCTGCACTACCGGTCCCTTTTCTATGAACAGCCCCGTCAGTTCGGTCGCCTCTGATAAGGAACCGCCGCCGTTGCGCCGTAGGTCGATGATTACCCCGTCGACGCCCGTGGCCTGAAGCTCATCCAGCAGCTTTCGTACGTCACGCGTAGTGCTGCGGAAGTTCTCTTCGCCGGCCGCCTGCGCGCCAAAGTCGCGGTAAAAGGCGGGTATCTCGATCACCCCGAGGCGCAACCCATCGGTCTCGATCACTTCACTCTTCGCCGCCTTGTCCTCGAGTTTGATTTCATCGCGCACCAGCATTACCTCACGGGTACGGCCGCTAACGCCCTGGCTCTTCGGCAGGACATTGAGACGCACGATGCTGTCTTTCGGACCGCGGATGAGGTCGACGACGTCTTGCAGGCGCCAGCCGACCACGTCCTCCATATTTCCGTCATGGCCCTGGGCCACACCGACGATGCGGTCCCCGCCTTTTAGCTCTCCACTGCGCTCGGCCGGTCCGCCAGGCACCGTGCTCTGGATCTCGGTGAATTCGTTGTCATTGCGTAGCACCGCGCCGATACCCTGCAGCGACAGGCGCATCCCGATGTCGAAGTTCTCCGATAGCCGCGGCGACATATAACTGGTATGCGGCTCAACTGTCAGCGTATAGGCGTTGATGAAGGCCTGGAACACATCTTCCGGCGTCATCTGTGCAACCCTGCGCTGGATCCCTTTATAGCGCTTGCTCAAGGTCTCGCCTATCTCCGCCTCGTCCTTGCCGGCGAGGCGCAATCCAAGGATGTCGTTCTTGACTCGCTTGCGCCAAAGGTCGTCGAGGGCGGCTGTATCTGCTGGCCACTCGGCTTCGCTGCGGTCGAACTGGTACTCCTCGTCGCGCTCGAAATCGAAGTCGTTGGCCGCGAGGATTTTCTCGGCGTAAGCGACGCGCTCATCAACCGACTCGCGAAAACGCCGGAAGATCTCGAATGCGGGTTCCAGTTTTCCAGTGCGCAGATTGTCGTCCAGTTCCAAACGATGACGCTCGTAGCGCGCTACATCCTGTGCGCTGAAGAAACTGCGGTTGGAGTCCAGCGACTCGAGGTAGCGATCGAGAATGGCGGTCGACAGGCTATCGTCGAGACTGGGCTTTCGATAATGAAACTTCTCCATCACTTGCGTGATGATCAGCGCTGTCTGGCGTTGTTGATCGCTTGCACGTAGGTCGTCGATAGTGACATACGTGGGTTTGGCGATTGCCGTGCCGGCGCACAAGCAGACAAAGGACAGCAGAAGGCCGATCAGGCGAAGTTGCATAGCGTTTACCTCGTCGCGCGGCTTGTCCGCGCTCATGTGCCGCGTCTCTCGACCCAGCGTGAACTCTGACCTTGCCCCATTATCGCTTTTGCGGCAAGTACTTAGGCCCCAACACTGACCAGGTTATCGGCCGCCGCCAGTGGCTTCCGCAGGCCCGTAACCAGCGCCAGATACTCCGGCGACTCGGGGCCGAGCCAGCCATGTCGGATGAGGAAATCAATCACCACCAAGTTGCAATTCAGCTTGAAGTCATCCGTTTCGCGCACGATTGCGGCAATTTCTTCCAACGGCAGCAGCATGAACTCCTCCACCTCTCCGTCCATGTTGCGCGGCACAAAATCGTCTGGCACTTCGAGGTCGTAGCAGTACAACACGTCGCGCCGAAAACCGCGCTGCGTTATCCGATTGTAGGAAATCGCGCCGACAGGAACAGCCTTCCGTGCCAGTTGTTCTGGAACAGCGGCCTCCTCTGCAGATTCCTTGACCAGGTTTTCCTCCATGGTCAGCGCATGCGGCAGGCCGCCCGCCACCATGTTGTCCAGCGCGCCGGGAAATAAAAGACGGTCGCGCGCCCGGCGACCAACCCACATGCGGATGCCATCGGCACCGCGGACATAACCATTGAGATGCTGACCGAACGAGCGCACTCCGAAATAGGCGGCCGCGGCACGGTCGACCACACAGACCGCGCGCTCTCGCCCCCCGGGGGTCACGGCATAGGGTTCTCCGAGGAACGGGGTGATTATTTCCGCCGCGGCGAGCTCGCGGGCGACATGCTCCAAAGCCGCGCTGCGGGAGGCGAAATCGAGCAGTCCCGGATCCAGACGCATCTCGTTGTCATCGAACTGGAATATTTCTGCAAACCGTCGCAGGTGGCGGGCAAACGCCGGGCGAATGCAACCGACCACCTCGGCGTCGATGCGCCACGGCAGAAAAACCTCGTCCAAAGGCGAATTGCAGGCCGCCACATGCCGAAAATAGCCCGTCACGTGGAGATTCCGCCGTAGGTGATCACCGTCTGGCGCATAAGCTCTCTTACTCGACGAGCCGCGCATCGCTGACAATCGCGCCATAACGGCGCGCGGCGGCGGCATTCATGGGTCCGATGTCTGTCCGGATCTGCGCCGTCTGCCCGGCCTTCAGCGCGCGCGACACCCGGTACGAGGCCTGCTCACGCAGGCCGCCCCCACCTGCGGCCCGACGACTACCCGCACGCCGGTGACCGTCAGTGGCGCTGCATTGCGGACGCTCACCACCAGGTAGCCATCAGACGTCAGGCCCAGAGCTGTTTTGAGGTAGCGCGCGGGATTGTCCTGCAGGTCGAGGCGCGCAAGCTGCGCTTCCGCCAGGGTGCCAACATTCGACTTTGACGAAGCCGCCTTGCGGAAATAACGGATTGCCTCGTCGCGCTTTCCGGTGAGCTGCGCCGCACGGCCAAGGCCATAGTAACCCTCGGCGGTCGGCAACAGTGCGACGCTGCGCTCGAGGTCGCTTATCGCCCCGCGTGGGTCGTCGACCTCGTCGCGGATCAGGCCGCGTGCCAGCAGCGGGCGAAAGTACTCAGGGTTCAGTTCAACCGCGCGGTCGAGATCCTCGAGCGCTGCCCTGTCGTTGTCCTGGGCCGCCTTGATCTCGCCGCGCAGGCTGTAAAATACGGCCTCGTCGGGCTCAATCCGGATTGCCAGATTGACCTTGCGCAGTGCCGTCTTCAGGTCTTTATTCTCAACCGCCCTGCGCGCCTCGTCGTAGGCCTCGTAGGCCGGCTTGTTGCGCCGGAGCCGGGCGATCTCCCGCTGATATCTCGCCTCGCCGATCTCGCCGCCAGGGTTACCCAGCTGGTCGACTAGCGCGCGATTTGCCGCAACCCGCTCTGCCGACGGCGGGTGGCTGGCGAACAGTCCCTCGAGCCAGTTGGTTTGCCTGTCTTCGGCCAACCGCACGAAGGTCTCCTGCAGCTTCACCGCGGCGGACGGGTCATAGCCGGCGCGTGACCATATAGCGCATGCCATAAAGATCGGCCTCGCTTTCGTCGTCGCGACTAAACTTCTGATTGGTCAGCTGGGCGCCGACATTGGCGCCCAGCAGACCGATGTCACTATAGCCGGAATCGCCCAGGGCGACGCCGGCGGCCACCAGCGCGCCCTGCAGGAACATGCCGCGCTCCATCGACTGCGCGCTGTGCCGGGCGGCCGCGTGCACGATCTCGTGAGCCAATACAGCCGCCAGCTCGGCCTCGCTGCGCAACTCCACCAACAGGCCGCGATTGATGGAGATCTTGCCGCCGGGCAGCGCCCAGGCATTCGGTGAGGAGTCATTGAGCACCTTGAATTCGTAGGGCAGTTTGCGGTCGCTGGCCTTGGCCAGGCGATCGCCGACGGACGTGACATAGGCGGTCAACGCAGGTTCCAGGACGTAGTCGCCGCCCTGAGCCTGGCGATAAGGCCCGTAGTTCTTCTGCCCGATGGCCATTTCCTGCGCCTCCGAGACCAGCGTGATCTCGTTCTTGCCGGTGACCGGATTGACAGCGCAGCCGGCCAGTGCCCCGACCAGAAGCATCGGCACCACAATGGTAATGGTATCGCGGCGTATTGGTCTGTTGCTTCTCATGGTTTCGATGCCGTGTCGCCCCGCTGGCTGGAAGAGAAAATACGGAGGGTCGCAATCGCACCACGCGCTGTGGCACAGCTTTGAAGACCCTGGCGATGGCGTCAGGTTCCTTTATCGGCTTTCTTGACCAGATCCCAGGCTGCATCGAGCGCCTCGAGAGAGAGTTCCCGCAAGTCTTGCCGACCCGCATTGCGAAGCTGCGTCTCCATGGCACGAAAGCGCCGCTCGAACTTCTCGTTCGCGTGGCTCAGGGTCTGTTCCGCGTCCATGCCGAGCAGGCGGATTACATTGACCATCGCGAACAACAGATCACCGAGTTCATCCTGCAAGCGGTCAGGGTCGGTGGTTACAGCCTCCGCCTCGACCTCGTCGAACTCCTCACGCACCTTGTCGAATGCGCCCTGCGCATCCGGCCAGTCGAAGCCGACCCTCGCCGCACGTTTCTGCAGCTTCTCGGCCCGTATCAGCGCCGGCAGGGCACGCGCCACACCATCCATCTGGCTGGGCTCCGTCCCCTGGCGCCGGTCCGCAGCACGCTCCTCCGCCTTGTTCTGTTCCCAGGCCTGACGCAGCTGCGCTTCATCGGTGACTTCGGCATCGGCGAATACGTGCGGATGTCGCCGGACCATCTTGTCGCAGATGCCCTGGGCCACGTCGTGAAAATCGAACTGGTCCTCTTCGTGCGCGATCTGGCTGTAGAACACGATCTGAAACAGCAGATCGCCGAGTTCATTGCGCAGCTCGCGCATGTCGCCGCGCTGGATGGCGTCGGCCACCTCGTAGGCCTCCTCTAGGGTGTAGGGGACGATGGTCGCGTAGGTCTGGCGCCGATCCCAGGGGCAACCGTCCTCGGGATCGCGCAGACGCGCCATAATCGCCAGCAGCCTTTGCACGGCCTCCATTCAGGACTCGCCCTCGAGGGCCACAATCAGATCCGGCTGGTCGACCCTGGGATTGTTTACCGCGCGGCCGACCGGATACACCGTCAGAGCCGGCGCCCGCTGCGCCGCAAGAAGGGTCTCCAGCGGTTGCGGTTTCTGGCTGCGGATGTCCAGCCAAAGATCGAAGGCAGTCGGATCGATCACCACCGGCATGCGCTCGTGCACCGCCTTGACCTGCGCATTGGCCTCGCCGACCAGGATGCTGCAGGACACCAGCTCGTTGCCGTCGGCGTCCTGCCAGTGCTCCCACAGCCCGGCCAACGCGAGTGGCCTCCCGTCGCTCGGTCGCAGCACGAAGGGCTGCTTCTTGCCGCCCGCGCTGCGCCACTCGTAGAAGCCGTCTGCCGGCAGCAGGCAGCGTCGATAGCGAAAGGCGTTGCGGTAGGCCGGCTTCTGCCCCACCGTCTCGACCCGCGCATTGATCATGCTGAAGCGGCTATCTGGCCCTTTCGACCAAGCGGGTATCAGGCCCCAGCGCACCAGCACCATCTCGCGCCGGCCGTTGTGATCCTGGCGGACGATCGGCACCGGCTGGGTCGGTGCAATATTGTAGCGTGCCTCGAGCAGCGGCATCGGCATGTCGCCGAATAGCTTGGCCAGTTTGTCGGCGTTCGAATGCAGGAAATAGCGGCCGCACATAGGCTAACTGCCCGGGAGCGAGATGCCGGTGACTTTCTTGTACAGGCTGACCGCATAGGAGTCGGTCATGCCCGAGACGAAGTCCGTCAACAGCAACAGCCGCAGATAAGGATCATCGACCGGCACCCGATCGGGGCCGACGAACTGCTCGGGTACCAGGTGAATCAGCATGCGGCTGCGCGGCGAGGCTCGCTCGCCGTGCTCTGCGACGTCATCGACCACCTGGACGAAACGCTCCAGCAGGTCGCTTACCACCTGGAATCCGGCGGCCTGGATGCTCACCACCTCGGGCGCGCAATAGATTCGCTGGCGGGCATTGTCGATCAACGCATCCAGCGCGGCGCGCGCCGGCACCTCGTCCAGCAGCGGGACATCGAAACGTCCGGCGAGGATAGCGTCTTCGTTGTCCATGAAGCAGTTGAGCGCTTGGCGTATTACCTCGTTGATGACTTTGGCGCGCAGGAACTCGACCCGATCCTTGGAGTCGCGAATGCGTTCCAGGCGCGGACGCTGGTGCTCCGGATCGCTGAGCAGCGGCCAGAACATCTCCAGCACCTCTGGATAGCTGAAGTGGCCGAGGCGGTAGCCATCTTCGATGTCGATCACGCGATAACTGATGTCATCCGCCGCCTCTACCAGGAAGGCCAGCGGATGCCGGCACCACATCGCGTAATGATTGTCGCGCGGAATCAGGCCCACGGCCGCCGCGACGTCCTCGAATGACGCACGATCGGCTGCGGTAAAACCCTGCTTTTTTGCGCTGATGCCCGCGAAGCGACTTCCGCCGAGGTATGACTCGCGTGGGTACTTGGTGAACGCCGCCAGGGTCGCACAGGTAAGTTGCAGGCCGCCACGATTATCGGGATTTTGCAGCCGCGTGATGATGCGAAAACCCTGTGAATTGCCCTCGAACGATAGGAAATCCTCGCGCTCGCTGCCAGTCAACAGGGCCACGCGGCGTGCGCCATAGTCCGCGTTGCACGCCCAGTGGCGCATGGCATCTTCACCGGAGTGACCGAACGGCGGATTGCCGATGTCATGCGCAAGACACGCCGCCGCGACGATGCTGCCCAGATCGGCCGCCTCGATCGCGTCTAGACGGTGGCGGCCGATCACCTGCTCCCCGACCAGGGTGCCGAGGGAACGGCCGATACTCGAGGCCTCGAGACTGTGCGTGAGGCGGGTGCGTATATAGTCCACCTTGGACAGCGGGAAGACCTGCGTCTTGTCCTGCATCCGCCGAAACGCCGAGGAAAAGACGACGCGGTCGAAGTCGCGCTGAAAATCGGTGCGCGCGCTCGACGGAGTGGGGGGTTGCTGCGAACCGAGCCGGTCTCGCGAGAGCAATTGCTGCCAGTGCATAGTGATGAGGCGATGCCGTTGATTTTCGGTCGGAAATGTACCACCCGCCGCGAACCGCTGACCACCGGGGGATTGGCCCTCCCCGCGTGGGGTGCCGCACAATGAGGGTCAAGATCGTGCACGGGAGAAGCTCATAATTAAATTCGTATCGGAGAATAGAATTTGTTTATATAAGCCGATGAAGGTAGACTCGCGACGTCGTTTCCTGGCGTGCAGGCCGCAGTGGACGCCGGGTGAAAGGGTCCTCGATCTAACTCTGGAGTCTGTGAAATGAAGCTTTTCAATGGCGTCATTGCTGCGGTCTGTATCACAGCCCTTGGCCAAGCCAGTGCAGCCGACACCCCAGGGGACGATTACCTCATCTACGTGGTTACCCGGGACGCTATCCCGGTAACGCTGTCGTTTGCCGGCACGGTATCGGCCGACAAGACCCTGCAACTTACCGCACAGATGCCAGGTCGTGTCGCGGATATCGCCGGCGAGGAGGGCGACGAATTCGCGGCCGGCACAGTATTGGTCGAGCTGGAGGACAGCGCCCTGTTGGCGCGCCGCGAGGCCGCACTGGCCAGCCGTGATGCCGCCGCTGCCGAAATCCGCAACGCCCGTGTCCAGCTCGATCGCGAACGCTTCTCGCCGCGTTCCAATGCAGCCAATACCGCCCCCGGCGGCATGGGCATGCCGGCGATGATGGATCAGGTATTCGCCAACCCGATGCAAAACATGATGGGTATGCGCAGCCGCGGCGCCGACCGTACGTCGGACCTGGTCAGTATGGAGACACAGTTGGCGCAGGCCACTACGCGACTGAAGACGGCCGAGGCCAACATCCGCGAGGTCGATTCGCGGCTTCGCGATACCAGAGGGGTGGCAGAGTTCACCGGCGTGATCCAGAACTTGCATGTAGAAGTGGGCGATCCCGTCCAACCAGGACAGCCACTGCTCGATTTCAGTGAGTCGGCCGCGTTGGTCGTCGAGGCCGATCTGCCAATTCGTCTGAGTCGCACGCTGGCACTGGGCCAGCCACTGATCGTGGCGCTGGGCGGCGACCAGACGTTGCCGGCCCCGGTCAGCCGCATCTACCCGGCGGCCGACCCGCGTCAAAACACCGTACGTATAGAACTCACGCTGCCGGTCGGCATCCGCGCCACCCCCGGCCAGTACGTCGAGATACGCGTGCCCGACAACGCCGCTGGCGTGCCAGATCAACTCGTTATCCCGCAGAGCGCCATTGTTACCAAAGGCGGACTGCCGCTGGTCTTCACGGTCGATCGCGCGGGCAAGGCCCGCCTGCGTGTCGTGCGGCTCGGTGATTCGCCCGATGGCAAGACCCGGGTGGTGCTGTCCGGCGTCGATGTCGGCGACCGGCTGATCGACCAGCCACCGCCGGGCCTGCGCGCCGGCACCCAGATCGTCCAGCCGCCGACGACGCCGGAAACGGCACAGAACACAGAATAAACAAGGGTTCGCCATGTCGGACATCGAACGCAAGGAAGCCGCGGCCGCCGAGCTCGGTCTCGCCGGCAGGACCGCGCGCGCATTCATTCATTCACCGCTGTCGCCGCTGCTGTTCCTCGCGATGCTGGCAATGGGGGTCCTCGGCCTGATGGCCACCCCGCGCCAGGAGGACCCGCAGATTTCGGTGCCGCTAGTCGATATTTTCCTCCAGTACCCCGGCGCCTCGGCCGAGCAGGTGGCGGCGATGGCGGTTAATCCACTCGAGCGCATCATGAGCGAGATCCCGGGCGTGAAGCATGTCTACTCGGCAAGCATGCGCGGCCAGGGCATCGTCACAGTGCGCTTTAAGGTGGGCGAGCAGACCGGCCCCTCGCTGGTCAAGGTGCACGACAAGCTCGCCTCGCACCTCGACCAGATGCCAACAGGTGTTCAGATGCCGCCGCTGGTCAAAGTCAAAGGCATCGACGATGTCCCGGTCGTTACCCTGACGCTCTGGTCACCCGAACTCGATGGCGGCAGCCTGCGCCGGCTCGGCGTCAACCTGTTGCAGCAGCTCAAACGGATACCCAACACCGGCCAGGGCTTCGTGGTGGGCGGACAGCAGCAGCAGATCCGGGTCGAGATCCTGCCCGACAAGCTGAGCGGCAAGGGGCTGACCCCCGGTGAAGTGATCAACGTGATTCGCGGCAGTAACGCCGAGCAGATGGTTGGAAGTTCCGAGAACGACAACCTCGACTCGCGCATCTATGCCGGCAGCTTCCTGAGGTCGCCGCGCGACGTCGAGAATCTGGTCGTTCGAGTGATCGACGGGACCCCGATATACGTGCGCGACGTGGCCAATGTCAGCTGGGCCAACGAGGAGGCGAGCAGCTATGTGAACTATTACTCCGGGCCGGCCTATGCCAGCGTCGACGGCGTGGAAAAACAGGCCGACGGCGAATTCGCAGTCACGGTCGCGCTCGCAAAAAAAGAAGGTTCAAACGGCGTCACGGTGGCGAACGACATCCTAGCGATGGTCGAGTCGCTGAAGGGAAGACTGATTCCCGAGCAGGTCACCGTAGAGGTCACGCGAAACTACGGCGAGACCGCGCAAGAGAAGGTCAACGAGCTGCTTTTCAAGCTGGTCGTCGCGACCGGCATCGTCACGGTACTGGTGTGGTATTCGCTCGGCCTGAAACCGGCAATCGTGGTCACCGTTGTAATCCCAGTCGTTATCCTGATGACTGTGTTCGCCGCGTTCGTGATGGGCTTCAGCATCGACCGGGTATCCCTGTTTGCGCTGATCTTCTCGATCGGGATACTGGTCGACGACGCGATCGTGGTGGTCGAGAACATCTACCGACGCTGGCTCATGGCCGGCGAGCCCTCGACCGACGTCGCGGTCGATGCGGTGCGTGAGGTCGGCAACCCGACCATCCTCGCCACCTTCACCGTGGTCGCGGCACTGATGCCGATGGCCTTCGTCAGCGGCCTGATGGGGCCCTACATGGCGCCGATCCCGGTGCTCGGCTCGATCGCGATGGTGATCTCTTTGTTTGCCGCCTTTGCGTTCACCTCGTATCTGGCGATGCGCATCCGCCCCTCGATGGCACAGTTGAAGAAGGCCGAGGAGGCCGAGCACGCGAGCAACGAGAAGCTCGACCGGCTGTTTCGCAAGGTGATCCCGAGCCTGCTCGACAGCAAGGTCGCCGGCTATGGCTTCCTCGTCGGACTGGTAGTGCTGTTCTTCGCGGTGATGGCGATGTTCTACACCACCGCCGTCACCGTGAAGATGCTGCCATACGACAACAAGGCGGAATTCGCCGTGGTGATCGACATGCCCGAGGGCACCGCGCTACCGGCTACCAGCAACCTGGCGCGCGAGCTGGCCGAGAAGCTGCGTGAGATCCCCGAGGTCACTGCACTGCAGACCTATGCCGGCACCGCGCGTCCGTTCGACTTCAACGGCATGGTGCGGCACTACTATCTGCGCAGCGATCCCTGGCTGGGCGAGATCCAGGTGCAGCTGCTGAACAAAAAGGATCGCAAGCGCAGCAGTCACGACATCGCAGTCCAGGCGCGCGCGCTGCTGACTCCGCTGGCGCAGGAGGCCGGCGCCAGAATCACCATCGCCGAGATGCCGCCCGGACCCCCGGTGATCCAGGCGGTGGTCGCCGAGATCTATGGCCCTGAAGCGGCCACTCGACGCCAGGTCGCCTTGGATATGACCGCGATATTCGAATCGGTCCCGGGGCTGGCGGACGTCGACAATTACATGAGCCAGCCCTATGAGGCCTGGCGCTTCGTGATCGACACCCAAAAGGCCTCGACCAAGGGCGTCTCGACGCGTACGGTCATCGAGACCCTGTCAAACGCGATGGGCGGATACCGCATTACCGACGTGCGCGAGGGTTCTGCGCTGGAGCCGACCTGGATCGTGATCGAGGTCCCGCTCGCGCTGCGTGCCAACCCGTTGGCCCTCAGCGATCTACCGGTGCCGGGGCCACAAGGCAGCACGCTGCCGCTGGCCGAGCTGGGCAGCTTCCAGCGCATTCAGGAAGACCCCATCATCTACCACAAGGACCTGCGCCCGTTGGAATACGTGGTCGGCGATGCCGTCGGCCGCCTCGGTGCACCGATCTACCCGATGTTGGAGATCGACGAGAAGCTTGAGGACTACGTGACGCCGGATGGTCAGATCCTGTCGGGGACGATGACGGGCAAGCCGGCTGACACCGGCCTTTCGGCATTCGAGTGGGCCGGGCGAATGGACCGTGACCTACGAGACCTTCCGCGACATGGGCGCGGCCTTCGCGGTCGCGCTGATGCTGATCTACATGCTGGTGGTCGGGATGTTCGGCAACTTCCTGGTGCCCGCGATCATCATGGCGCCTATCCCATTGACCCTGCTCGGCATCGTGCCGGGTCACTGGCTGATCAGCTTATTGACGGGGCACAATGCCTATTTCACCGCGACCTCGATGATCGGCTTCATCGCGCTGGCAGGGATCATCGTGCGCAACTCCATCCTTCTGGTCGACTTCGCCGTCGAGGAAGTGCGTCAGGGGATCGAGGTGCGCGAGGCGGTGCTGCGTTCGTGCAAGGCCCGCACCCGGCCGATCATGATCACCGCGTTCGCGCTGATCGGCGGCGCCAGCGTCATCCTCACCGACCCGATCTTCCAGGGCATGGCCATCTCGCTGATGTTCGGCGTGTTTGTCTCGACAGTCTTGACCCTGCTGGTCATCCCGCTCGGCTGCGTCAGCGCCGCAGACAGCCTACGTGAGATCGCTGCCGCCCGAGACGCCGAGGCCGGCCAGCACTGAGTCTGCAGACAGGCGTCTGCAAAGGCCCAATGACGCCGCGCTCTCCAGCCGCTACATTGTAGGGTGTGAACGCTACTGAGAATTCCGCAGCGACGCTGGGAACGGCTGGCCAACCGAGAGGCTATCGATCGCACAGCTGGTGGTCCCTGATGGGTATCCTGCTGCTAACCGCGGGGTCTATGTCCGCGCCGGCCGCCGAGGGCTTCGATCGCGCCCGCGCGCTGTATGAGAATCATTGCCGTTCATGCCATGAGAGCTGGGCACATACCAGGGACGGGCACGTGGTCGATTCGCTCGATGAGCTTCGCGTTCGCGTAGCGTCATGGAGTCTTCACACCGGTCTCAGCTGGACCTCCGAGGAGATCGACGCAGTCACCCGCTATCTGGACCGGCGCTTCTACCAGTTCACTCCGTAGCTGCGTACAGGGCTTTCAGTCCTGCAGCGCGGGTGGCAGCGGCAGCGCATTGGTGTCGTGCGAATAGTCCTCGGTCTGGTATTTGATGCCGGCCGGCGGCGCTTGGTCGCTGACATGCCACTGGCCGGAGGCATCCTGCCACCTATAGACGCGGGTGGTCTGCAACTCGCGGCCAAGCGTGGTCTTGGCTGCCCAGTCCGGCATGCGCTCCGGGTAGAACGCGAAATAGCCGCCCACGCCGGCGACCAACGCCAGGATCAACAGCAGATACAGGAATCCTGCACGACCGGCGCGACGCTTGGCGTACGCTCTCATCGACCCATAGCGTTACATTGATACACCATTTGCCGAATGTAGCGCCCTCACCGGCCAACCACCAAATCGGAAAGTATCCGCAACACGCCCGGCCCTTGTGCCAGATGCGGCGGTAAGCCCTCAGGTTGAAATCCGAACTGCCGATAGCCTTAGCATCCGAAAATCGTGATACTTCGTATCAGTCGTTGAAAAGGATGGCCGGCATGTTGAAGAGCGTTGGAAAACCGTCATTGCTGCTAAAATGGGGCAAGCGCTATTGGATCTGCATGCGCAGCGAGCGGCTCGATGACGGCCTGAGAAACAGGATCCGTCCTCTGGCCTTCGGCGGTTACGTGTTCTGGTTCGAGAAAGCGGACGCTACCTAAGCTTCCCGCGGTAAACCTTCGGGCACCCTCGCGACGAAAAACGTTTGGAATTGCAGGCTAGCGCAACGCCGCGCCGATCGATGGGACTTCACGCCGCCACGTGCGGCCCGGCCCCCGCAAGACCTCGAATCGTCGCTGCACCGTGCAGAAGCACCGCACCGGCGCGTAGTTGCAGCCCGCGAGAACGACCGACAAGCCGATCGGGAAGTTGTTCAATTCCCCGTCAACCCAGCCCCCGCGAGTCTAGCGCTCAGGCGCCCTGGCCAGCGTCGGACCTGCCCTGAGCGATACCTCCATCGCACTGCGTACAGCTAAAAATTCGATAATTCAATCGCTTACAATCATTCTCGTCGCGGTCCTCATTAAAACTGGAGTCCGCGCCTGCTCGCTTCCAAAAGCAAACCGCATAATTTGATACGGAATTTGTCTTGATTTTGTTCGGATATTGCTTAGCCTTCGTTGGTTAGGGGTAGCAGAACTCTGCGCCCACCCGTGTCACGGCTGCCCTGATAGTCCTCTACCCCGGAGACCGACCCATGCCGACCGATCCCGTCTACCTGGCCGAGCAGCCAGATCTCAGCGACGAAGCCCAGTTGGTGCGCACCGCGCTGATTGCGAATGGCCTGGAAACGCCGATGATCGAGAGCGGGCTGAATGCTCGGCAGAAATACGAGCGCGTCAAAGATCTGATGACTGAGGTGGTCAGCACCTTGGGGCTCGACCTCAGCGACGACAGCTTGGCCGAGACGCCGCACCGAATCGCCAAGATGTACGTGCACGAGGTGTTCTCGGGACTCGACTACCGGAACTTCCCCAAGCTGTCGCTGATCGAGAACAAGATGGGCGCGAACGAAATGGTGAAGGTGCGCGACATCGACCTCACCAGCACCTGCGAGCACCACTTTGTGACCATCGACGGCGTGGCGAAGGTGGCCTACATACCTAAGGACCGCATCATTGGGCTGTCGAAAATCAATCGCGTGGTCCGATTTTTCGGCCAGCGCCCGCAGGTGCAGGAGCGCCTGACGCGCCAGATTCTGGTCGCTCTGCAGGTCCTGCTAGAGACCGACGACGTCGCAGTGAGCATCGATGCGACCCATTACTGCGTGAAGTCTCGCGGGGTGATGGACGCGAATTCACAGACCAGCACTACCGCACTTGGCGGCTGCTTCAGGGACAATATCCACACCCGCGCAGAATTCCTGAATCCCTGACATAAGCGGGCTAGTTCGCGAGCTGCGCCACCTTCGTGCACCGGTCTATGGCCGGTCGCGCAAATTGATTCGGTGCCGGATTGTCCACGAAGGTCTCCAGGTCGATACGGATATCGGCGACCTCGCCAACAAAATGATTTCGTTGTTCCTCGCTGAGCGTACCATCCAGCAAATGCAGCATATCGATGGACCCCGCGCGCACTTGCGCGACCTTGCTGACCAGATGGGGGGGTTGGTCGGCAAAATCGACCCACCACGCGTTCAGGAACTGCGTCAGAGCCCGCTCACGGGCCTGCCCCCCACGCAGCAGGTCCAGTAAGCGTTGTTGCTGCTGTCGCCGGTAAGACAGCCAATCCTCGGCCGTGTCAGGCATGCCGCTCACCTTGCGCTCGACGATTGCCAATTGCATCGTTGAGAGATCGCCGATCCAACCCTCGATACGATCCACATAGCGCGCCAGGCGCTGACCCTCGCGCCGCTGCAGATCCTCATCCAGGTACTCTTCCTGATAGTCGCGATCGCTCTCTGCCAACTCGTCTGCCAGATGGTCGATCTGTTCGGGCGTGATATCCCGCAGGACGACGGTAGCCAGCGTCACGGCGCGCCGGGCGTGTTCGCGATAGACGAGATCGACGCTGTCGAGCAGGCAGTTCAGGCGGTCTCGGTGCAGACCGCGGGCAATCTCCGTCTCTGCAGTCTTCAGCAGGAACACCACTTCGGGAAGCAGATCACGGCGATGCTCGACCATCCATGCACTGAAGGGATCCTTCCAGGCCTGACGCTGGTCATCGTTCGGATCGACCAAGCCGCTCGCCCAGCGCTGCGCCAACCAGGCGCCGTTGTCGTATAGCAGGCCGGTTCGGCTGCAGCCGGCGGCCAGTACCACGGCTGCGATGATTACGATACGAACGATGATCACAAACTGATCAAGCCCCTGCGTCGGATCGGGCGCCCTGCGCCCGTGGCTAACGGCGATGCGGCATGCAAGACACCGCCTACGACAGACACACTATCGGCACAATGTCGCGAGATAAATACAAGAAAATTGGCGAAATCGCGCGGCATTGACCGCTTGAGGGATGGTCATCCCCGCTCGAGTGATGGAATATCCGGTGCCGGGTCGGGCACCTGCGGCAGGATCGCACGGCCCGGGCGAGGAATAAAGGGTCGATCGACGAAATCGATTTCGTCAGGCAACAGATTACAGACAGAGAGAGGCGAGCTATGCAACAGATCAACCAGGCACGGCGGCGGCTAATTCAGTGGGTGAGCGCCGCAGGCGGCCTGTTGGCATTCAGCGGCGCACGCGCCCATCACACCGACACCCACTTTGAAGACAAGTCAGAGCACCAGATTGTCTACCAGTGCAACAAGGCCGACGCTGACTATCTATCGCACATTCTGTTTTCCGTTGGCGAACTGATCCGCAAACACGGTGACAACGTCGAGATCGTGGTGGCCTGTTTCGGCGCCGGTCTGCATCTCCTCGGCGACCCGCCGGAGCGGCCAATCGCCGAGGAACTACGCCAGCGTGCATCTTCGCTAGCGGCCTACGGCGTGGTCTTCCATGCCTGCAAGAACACCATGGACGGTCTCGGCTGGACCGAAGAAAACCTGGTCGATTACGCCAAGGTCGTGGCGGTCGGTGTGGAAGACATCATGCTGTTGCAAGAGCGGGGATTCAGCTATTTCAGCTGGTGAACGAAAGGTTAGTGGAAGTCGCGCGACACGACGTTGAGACCGTTCAGCAATTCGCTATGGTCTTCGAGACGTCGGCATAACAGGTGCTGCACGCCCTCGGCGCGCTGGATCTCAGCCACTACGCCGAGCAACTGTGCACCGAGCAGGATCTTGCGCTGGCGCTCGGCCAGATCCGCCCAGATCAACAGATTCAGTCCCCCGCTCTCGTCCTCCAGAGTGACAAAAATCGCCCGTCCGTTACCTGGGCGCTGTCGTATCAGGACCAGCCCGGCCGCGCGCACGATGTCACCCGCGGGATAATCGCCGATCTCTTGCGCCGACAGAAACCCGCGCTCGCGCAACTGTCGCCTGATCAGGGCGAGAGGATGCTCGCGCAGGCTCAGCCCCAGCTGGGCATAGTCGGCCAGCACCGCCTGACCGGCATCCGGTGGGCGCAGGCGCGGCACGCGCTCCCTGAAACGGTCCAGACCATACAACGGCATGGCATCCTCGACGCCAGCGACCTCCCAGGCGGCGAGATGACGGTGGCCGGCCAGACCCCGCAAGGCATCAGCGGCGGCCAGCGCCTTGAGATCGGCGCGGTTGAGCGCGGCGCGGCGCGCCAGATCCGCAACATCCTCGAATCGCCCCTGCCCGCGCAGCCGCTCTATACGTTCGGCGGCCGCCTGTGACAGGCCACGAACCAGCCGCAAACCCAGGCGCAAGGCTGGCATATGAGGCTCGGACGGGGATCCAGGTTCGAGGCCTGCGTTGCGCGCCTCAATCCGCTCCAGGGTGCAATCCCAGTCGCTGCAGTTCACATCGACCGGTAATACCTCGACACCGTGTTCGCGTGCATCGCGCACCAGTTGTGCCGGGGCATAGAAGCCCATTGGCTGGCTGTTGATCAGGGCCGCACAGAATGCCGCCGGGTGATAGCACTTCAGCCAGGCCGAGACATACACCAGCAGCGCAAAGCTGGCGGCATGGGATTCCGGAAAGCCATAGTCGCCGAAGCCGAGGATCTGCCGGTACAGGCGTTCGGCAAACTCGCGCCGATAGCCGCGTGCCTGCATCCCGGACATCAGTTTTTTTTGGTAGGGTTCCAGCCCGCCGCGCCGCTTCCAGGCCGCCATCGCCCGGCGCAAATGATCCGCCTCGCCGGGCGTGAAACCGGCCGCGACCATGGCCAGCTTGATCACCTGTTCCTGAAAGATCGGCACCCCCAGGGTGCGCTCGAGCACCGAGCGCACCGTCTCTGACGGATAGTCCACCGCCTCCCTGCCCTGACGCCGACGCAGGTAGGGATGCACCATATCGCCCTGGATCGGCCCTGGACGCACGATCGCCACCTCGATAACCAGGTCGTAGAAGCCCTCTGGTCTCAACCGCGGCAGCATGGACATCTGCGCACGCGACTCGATCTGGAACACGCCGACGGTATCTGCACGCTGAATCATCCGGTACACCCCAGGGTCCTCTGCCGGTATGCGCGCAAGCGTCAATGCCTGCTTTGGTCCCTCGAAGTGGTTGATCAAATCGATCGTCCGGCGTATTGCCGACAACATCCCAAGTGCGAGCACATCGATCTTGAGCAGCCCCAATGCCTCGAGATCGTCCTTTTCCCACTGGATCACGCTGCGCTCGGCCATTGCCGCATTTTCGATCGGCACCAGTTCATCCAGGCGGCCGGCTGCGATCACGAAACCGCCGACGTGCTGTGACAAATGACGTGGAAAGCCGCGCAGACTGTTGACCAGTATGCGCAGCCGCTGCAGCGTCGGGTTGTCCGGATCGAAACCCGCCTCGGCCAGATGCGCAGGTTCGATCTCCGCATGTCGACGCCAGGCCGAGACCGCCGATACCAAGGCCTCGATCTGTTCCAATCCCAGACCCAGGGACTTGCCGACATCACGCAGTGCACTGCGCGTGCGATAGGTGATCAGGGTCGCCGCCAGCGCGGCGCGATCACGCCCGTACTTGGTGTAGATGTACTGGATCACCTCTTCACGCCGTTGATGCTCGAAGTCGACATCGATATCCGGCGGCTCATTGCGTTCGCGCGAGATGAAACGCTCGAACAGCAGGTTCATACGCGACGGATCGACCTCGGTTATCTCCAGGCAGTAACACACCGCCGAGTTGGCCGCCGAACCCCGCCCCTGGCATAGGATGCCAAGCGCACGGGCGTGGCGGACGATGTCCCAGACCGTGAGAAAGTAGGCTTCGTAACGCAGTTCAGCGATCAATGCCAGCTCGTGTTCGATCTGCGCGCGCACCCGCGCCGGGCAACCGTCCGGCCAGCGCCGCGCGATACCCTGCTCGGTCAGCCGGCGCAGCCAGGCATGCGGCGTGAAACCGGCTGGGGTGACATCGTCGGGGTATTCATACCGCAGCACATCGAGCGAGAAAACGCAGCGCCCGGCCACATGCACCGTCTCCTCGAGCAGTGCAGCAGGATACAGCGTCGCCAGATCGTCCAGCGGGCGCAGATGACGCTCGCCATTGGACAGACGCGCATAACCCAGCGCGGCCACCGGGGTGTTCAGACGGACCGCCGTGAGCACGTCCTGCAGCGCACGCCGTCCACGCACATGCATGTGCACATCACCACTGGCGAGCCGCGGCAGCCGATAGACCTGCGCCAGACGTTCACTGCATCGCAGACGTTCGGCATCGTAGCCGTCACGCAACAGTTCAACCGCCAGCCAGGCACGCCGGGCGAAGGTCGTCGCCAGCCAGGCGGCGGCATCCTCAACGTCATCCTGATCTGTTGGCAGCAGGGCCAGGCAGTCCGGCAGGGCGTCTTCGAGATCGGCGCGCTGCAGTCGATAGCTGCCCTTGTCTGCATGCCGTCGCCCCCGGGTAATCAGACGACATAACTGCGCATAGCCGGCGCGGTTGGTCACCAGCAGCACCAGACGCGGCCCATCGCACAAGTGGACCTCACTGCCGATGATCAATGCCAGTCCGAGCGCCTTCGCCTTCTGATGCGCACGCACCACGCCCGACAGGGAACATTCATCGGTAATCGCCAGCGCACGGTAGCCCAGTGCATGCGCCCGCTCGACCAACTCCTCGGGGTGCGAGGCACCGCGCTGGAAGGTGTAATTCGTCAGGCAATGCAACTCTGCATAGGCGTCCGGCCCGAGGTGCGGGGATCGAGGGCCGCAGGGGGCCGCTACGCGCCCTACGGCCTGCGCCCCGCGTCCCTTACATGAAGAGTCCATGCAGATACCAACCGCCCGCGCGGCGATCCCGGAATACCCATAGGCGTTCACCGGCCGGGCTGTGCGCGACAAAGTAGTCCCGGGTGATATCAAAGCCGTCCCACCAGCCGGCCTCGATGCGCTCGGGCAGGTTTTCCAGGCGCAATGCGCCACCATACTGCGGGGCGCCCTGGTATTCTTGCAGGGGTCGTGGCTGGGGCAGCAGCCAGGGCGGCTGAGAGACCCCTCGTAGCGACAATGGCACCACGGACTCGCCCGGCTGACAAAACTGCCAGGCGCGTTCCGGCCGATGGTCGGCCAGACAGCGCAGCCCGCGTATGCGCTGCTCGCCGAGGCGATTGCTCAGACGCTCGAGCAGGGCCTGGTCGGCCTGCGCCGGACGCTCGAACAACGTGAGACTACGCTCCTCGAAGGCCTGCCAGTCATCCACCCGCAGATCGATCGCCACCACCGGCGCTGGGAGCTGCAGACGCTCGATACGCTCCCGCAGCACCTCGAGCATGTGATCCGGATCGCGGCTGGGATCGAGCAACCCCTGGCCGAACCGGGTAGGTGGATGATCACGGTGCCGCAGGGTCCACTGCAGGCGCTGCGCCCCACCACCCTGGCCGCGTAGAAAACCACACAAGGCCACCATCAGGCGGCGCGCCGGGAACATCAGCGCTATGGTCTGCGCGATCTCGCCCAGCAGTTCGATGATCTGGCTGAAATGCCGCGGCGGCTGCCACTCCGGGCGTGGATCCGGCAACCGACCAAGCAGGCGATCGAGCAGGTTCAACAGCTGCGGCCCGGTACGACGCGCCAGTTCCGCTCGCGGCAGCGCCAGCACATCGCCGATGCTGTCCATACCGATATGCCGGATCAGGTTGCGGACATCCCGCGCGCGGGTCAGACATGCCAGGGGCAGCGGCGCCACCACCTCGCACAGACCATCTTGCGTCATTACCTGGCAATCCGGTCGGTTACGGGCCAGCACACCGGCAGCCATCGGCGTGGGCGCGACGGCATGGCGAACACCGTAGCCAAGCTGTTCGAGTTCACGCTGCAAAGGCTCCAGCAGGGTCGGCAGACCGCCGAACAGACGCAGGCTGGCGCCGACCTCGAGCAGCAGCAATGAAGGTTCGAAGCTGATCCGTGCGCTGAACTGATAGGCCCAGGCCGCCAGCCCGTGCAGGGCCTGCTGTTCGCGTGCGCGGTCACGCCGCTGTATCGACAGCCCGGTGCACAACGCCAGGGCTGCCGGCAACGCGAGTCCCGACCGAATCCCGTAGGCCTGTGCCGCGCTATTGCAACGGCTGACCTGCTCACGCCCACCGAGCTTTTCGATAATCGCCAGTGCACCGGCCTGCTGCCGGCCGCGAGTGAATACCTCGAGCGGGAGGTCCGGAAAATACAGCGCGAGCCAGAGCATGGCTCAGGGGACGAGGGCCGGGGCCCCCCGGTCCTCGTCCCTACCGACGGGCACGATACATGTCGCCCCGCCCCAGGCACCGCGGCGCTTGAGCACCTCGACCGCGAGGCCCGCCGGTGAGGGGCGTACACGCAGACGCAGGACCGCCGGCGATCCGTGGCGCACGACGCGCAGCGAGCGAAACAGAATGCCCGAACAATCGCCCTGCTCGGCCGCCAGCTGCAGACGGCGCAACTGGGCCGCCTGTACCTGCTCCGGCCAGACCAGCACTGCACTGCAAGCACCCGACTTGAGCGCCTGTTCGGCCGCCCACAGACGCTGCCCGGCCGACACGTCACGAACCAACAGCAGCCGCTCGACCTGGATTCCGCGCGCCGCCAGCGCCGGGGCGTAGGGCACATAGGGTGGCGCGACCCATGCCAACCAGCGCGGCCCCGCACTCAGGCGGGCTAGCAGCGGCAGTATCAGCGGCAGACCTTGATACGCATCACTCAACACCTCGGCCAGGGATGCGCGCGGCCAGCCACCACCGAGCACATCATCCAGCACCGTCCAGCCGCTGCTCAGCAGTCTGTCTGCCGCCAGCAGACCGCGTCGTCCCTGCCACAGGGCCCCGTGCCGTTTCAGTTCGTCGAGACTTACAACCTGCATCGCAGCGCATACCTAGCCTGTCCGCGCGCTCGGGACACGGCGGAATAAAACGGAGATAGAGAACTAATATAGAACAGACAGGTCGTCCTGGCGACCCCGCCGGTGGCGACAAAAACTGGTCAGGGGTGAATAGCGTTAAGTTAAGGACTTGCGCCCCGGCGGATTCGAGCCGAGGGACGCCGTGGATCCATCCCTGGAGGCTCGACTGCAGCATCCTTGCTGCAGACGCCCTCGGCTCGAACCCCCGGAGCGCCGCACATTCCTCACCGTTGCGCTAACGTAAATGCCATTTCGGTCAAAGGTCAGTTATCGCAGCGGACGAGACCGTGGGGCCAGCTAGCCCGCAAATTTCACCGTTTTTCGTCGCAAGGGTGTCGAGACGCCGGCATGGCGGGGCGCACGCAGTGCAAGACGGTGACGGCGTAGCTGACACTACGTCGAAGCGGCTGTAGCGAGTACGCCCCGTCAGGGCGAGTGAATCGCCGCCCGCAGCAGGAAATCGGTGAGATTTGCAGGCTAGCACCAAGGCTTTGGGAATCAGGCCGTCGGCGCGACGTCCAAAATTAGATCCCAATGTGCCTCGAGGTCGAATTCCGGTCTACTGCTGGGCGAGAATGCCGTGGTTATCAGGTGACGCTGCTCCACCGGCACACGCTGGTACAGAAAATCGCTGTCGTTGCGCGTCTCGTCGGCGACGTACAGCTGAGTGACAAACGGCTGCGCACCGGGCCGATAGACTGCGACATGGATATGTGGCGTACGCCCCGGATAGGGCACCGGCCTGATCGTCAAAAAACGATAACGCCCTTGATCATCCGCCAGGGTCCGGCCGAAACCCTGAAAACCCGCGTCGATGGCCTTCCGCCCCGGATCCCGCGGATGCCGATAGCGGCCATTGGCATCGCACTGCCAGATCTCAATGCGCACGCCGCGCAACGGCGTGCCGTTCTGATCGAGGATACGCCCGCTCAGGTCCGAGATTGCGCCCTTCGCCACGCCGCCCTGCCCGACAACCCGTGTTAGATCGTTGTCGTTGTCGAGCGGCAGCTCGGGCGGATAGAAAGGACCGGCCGACTGGCGCGGCGTAAGCAGCGCGCTACTCGCCCACACCGGTGCCATGGCCATACCGGCGGCACCGGCCATCTGACGTAAGAACTGGCGTCGTTGTTTCATCCTCTCCTCCAAAAGTTGTCATTCGTCAGGCCGCGACGCCTGTTTAACCCCACCCTACAAAAATCTCGATCGGTAATCGCCGCTCGCCAACCTCGGACGGCTCCGCATTTTGTCCTGGTTTTGTAGAGAATGAAATGCTTGTGTTATGTTTTTTTGCCGCCATACTTGGTCGCACTGCAGATCTTCCGCCGCAGTTTAGGCGAAAAATCTAGACATTTACGGACGTCACGCAACAACGTCGTCGGTTCGTAACCCGCAGTGCCGACGGCCGACGGTATGTCGCGGCCGACCGAAGATCGACGCGGGCTGCTGGCGCATTCACGCCAACCCGCCTGAAAACCTTCCTTGAAGCAAACGGAGATCGACCCATGAAAAAGACACTTACAGCCCTTGCAGCCGCATCCGCAATCCTAGTAGCGGGCGCGGCATCAGCCGAATGCGCCTATCATAAGACCGGCGGTTCCTACGGCACGGGTAAGGCCGTGATGAATTCGATGCCATACGCCGGCGGCTTTGTCCTCACCGGCCAACAAGGCATGATGAAGGCCGAGCAGTCCGATATCGTCGATACCGCTATCGCCGCCGGCTCTTTCAATACGCTGCTGCAGGCGGCACAGGCCGCTGGTTTGGTGGAAACCCTGAAGGGCGAGGGACCGTATACCGTGTTCGCACCGACCGATGCCGCGTTCGCCAAGCTGCCGGCCGGGACCGTGGAGGCGCTGCTCGCCGACAAAGAGAAGCTGGTTCAGGTCCTTACCTACCACGTGGTGCCAGGTAAGCTTGACGCCAGCCAGGTCACTGCGATGACTAAGCTCGCTACGGTCGAGGGCACCGACCTCCCGGTCAGCAGCATCTCAATCACCAGCACTGATATCATGACGTCGAACGGCGTGATCCACGTGATCGACGAAGTCCTGATCCCGCAGAGCTAACACCGTGGAAGCTGAACCGGGGCCGCGAGGCCCCGGTCCTCGGCTCCACTCGCCCACTACGCAGAGGCATTCCGCTTATGTCATTGCTGCAGAAGTTGCCCGGATATCGGCGTGAACCGCACGGACTCGAGTGGCGCATCGCGAAAAAACTACCATGGATGCTGCTGGGCGGCACTGCCGTCCCGGCGCTGTGTTTCCTCTATGCCGTCCTGTTCCCCGACCCCGACATCGGCGACACCATCGAGAAACATTTAGCAGGCGTGGCCATCGCTGCCGTGGCCGCAACGCTAACCATCTGGACCGCCGTGTTTACGATTGCGATCGGCTGCGGCATCGTGTGGATCATGAAAGGACCCGCCTATGTCGCCGATCGCTATCCCCTGATCGACGCCGATGCCCCCGCCAGCCCGTCCCCGGCGGACTGCGAGGAACTACCAGCGGCACGCCGCTGATGGGCACACCTTCTCAGGGCGCGACCTGACTCACAGGTTCTCGGCCGATAGTAGCGCTCACACAGGCCCCCACCCGCTGGCGACCTCTCCCGATCATCGGTCATAGTAGGTACCGACCGACCGATAACATTCATCGTGAGACCGCCGCTATGAAACATACCCTGCCCCCCTTGGTGCTCGGCTGCGCCATTACCTTCGGACTGACCGGCTGCGCCACCGAGAACGACCCCAACCAACGTGCCAAGGTCGGCGCCGCGGTGGGTGCGGTCGCCGGCGCGTTAATTGGCCACCAGGTTGACGATAACTCGGGAAAATGGGTCGGTGCCGCTGTCGGCGCACTGGCGGGCGGCGCCGTTGGCCACTATATGGACAATCAGCAGCGGGAATTCGAGGCCGCCCTGCAGGACGAGCGTGACGCCAATCAGTTGGAGATCGAGCGCCTGCGCGATGACACCCTCAAGCTGACAGTCGACTCCGAGGTATCTTTCGATTTCAACAGATACGATATCAAGCCCGCATTCCGCCCGTCGCTGGATAAACTCGCACAACTGTTGATGAAGTATGACCGCACCGTCGTGCACGTGGTCGGACATACGGACAGTATCGGCTCCGAGGCGTACAACCAGACACTATCGGAGCAGCGTGCGCTGAGTGTCGGTGATTACCTGGCGACCTACGGCTTGCCACGTCAGCGCCTGCGCACTGAAGGTCGCGGCGAGCGTGAACCGCGCGATACCAACGCGACAGAGGCGGGGCGCCAGCTGAATCGGCGGGTCGAGGTATTTGTCAAACCGATCGTCGAGGGACAAGAACAACGCGCCTATGAGTCGCCGAGTTACTACTGAGCTGCAAGCCTGTCGGACTTGACCGTTTGCGGCGAAAATTACTGGGAGCGAATCAAATCAGATTATTGTCTCAGGGGAATAGCCTGGCTATTTGACGAAGAGGATAAGCGAAGTTTCTCGCTGTCCAGGAATTTGCAGCCAAACAGCGTTAAGTCCGACAGGTTGCTGCTAGGCACTTACCCGCGGGTGGAGGTCGCCATCCCCGCCGATCATTCTGCGCGTGCCGGGAAGCCGGCGAAATCCGCTACCATGCGCAAGAGGTTCCGACTACGAGACGGCATGCAAGCTTCGCTACGGACAATCCGCAACATCTGTGCCGCCACCGCCTGCGCGCTGTTGACCGCCCCAGCAGCCAACGCGGAGGAGTCACTGCTGAGTGGTGAGATACTGCGCGAGCAGGCCAGCCAGCGCGTCAACAATTTGAGCACCGCCGAGCTGGTCGAGGCGCTCGAGCAGCGGCCGCATAGTGTACTGATCGATGTGCGTACGCCACGCGAGATCCATTTGCTTGGCGGCACCATCGATGCGCCACGCAGTTACAACATCCCGCGCGGCTGGCTGGAGTTTCGTATTGCCGAACGCGTGCCTGACAAGGATACGCCGATCATCGTCTACTGCGGGATCAATCAACGCAGCCCACTGGCCGCACAGCGGCTGATGCAGATGGGTTACCGCAACATCAGCAACTACAGCGACGGCTTCTTCGCCTGGCGCGATGCCGGCCTGCCGGTCGAAACGCCCGATGAAGCGCTCGACTCCATGCTCTTCAGCAGACCGCGCCCGGTGGCCGATGGGGTTTGGTCGGCAATCGGCGCGACCGAGCCCCCGAGCTACGAGAATTCGGGACACAACAACAATCTGTCCTTTGTGGTCAGCAATGACGGCGTGCTGGTCGTCAATGCCGGTGACAACTATCTGCTGGCCCGTGCACTGCATGAAGAGGTCCGGGCAATCACCGATCAGCCCGTCAGATACGTGGTGCTGGAGAACGGGCAAGGCCATGCGGCCATGGGCGCGGCCTACTGGAAAGAGCAAGGTGCGCAGATCATTGCCCATGTCGACGCAAACGCGGAACTTAAGACTCACGGCGAGCAGATCCTGGAGCGTGTATTGCGGCGCACCCGCGACAAGGGCATAGGCACGCGGCTGGTGTTGCCCGACGAGACCTTCACGGAGCGCAAGCTCATCCAGCTCGGCGATAGGCGCATCGAACTCTTGCACCTCGGACCCGCGCACAGCCCCGGCGATATCTCTGTTTGGCTACCCGACCAAAAGGTCGTGATCTCCGGCGACATTGCATTTCACCAACGCCTATTGCCGGTATTCGAACATACCGACACCGGCGCCTGGATCGAGACCTGGGAAAGACTCGAGGCACTCGGGGCCGAGATCGTGGTACCGGGTCACGGCGAGCCTACCGACATGGCGGTAGTCACCCGATACACCAGGGATTATCTGGACTATATGCGCAGCCAGATCGGCGCGCTGATCGAGAACGGAGGCAGCCTGCAAGACGTCTACAGCATCGACCAGTCGCCGTATCGACACCTCGACACCTTCGATGAACTGGCGCGTCTGAATGCCAGCACCATCTTTCGTGCGATGGAATTCGAGTGACTTCTACGCGTCAGGCCGGTGACCCTGCGGATCAGACCTTATCAGGCCCGGGGGGCGGACTATGACCATCTGGGTCGATGCAGATGCCTGCCCGCGTGTGATTCGCGATATCTTGTTCCGTGCCGCCGAACGTAGCCAGACTGCAGTTACCCTGGTCGCCAATCAGTCGATTGACGTGCCCCGATCACGGCATGTGCGCATGCTGCGCGTGGCATCCGGTTTCGATGTCGCCGACAACGAGATCGCACGCCGGGTCGCCCCGGGCGACTTGGTGGTGACAGCCGACATCCCGCTGGCCGCAGAGGTGGTGGAAAAGCAGGCCCTGGCACTCAGCCCACGCGGCGAGCGCTTCACGCCCGACAATATTCGCGAGCGTCTCAACATGCGCGACTTCATGGACACCATGCGCGCCAGCGGTATGGCCAGCGGTGGCCCGCCGCCCCTGTCGGCGACCGACAGGCAGGCCTTTGCGAACGCGCTCGATACCTACCTGAACGCACGCCGTTAACCCGCATATTGCACGAAGGTTTCGGGAATCAGGGCGTGATGGGCAAAGCAGCTGTGTCGATCGGCCGATAAAGCATAGCCGTAGCTATGGTTTAAGGGGGATCTGCGCAGATGCGAAGCGCAGCGCGGCCTGAGCCCGAAAAGGACAAACCGCAACCGAGGTGAAAGGTTCTGATGCGAACGCAATCACCGAAAATAGTGCGGCAAACTTAGCTGCATCGATCCGCCTTCGTACAATATGCGGGTTAACCCGCTTATCTCACCGGGTTTCGTTACGAGGGCGGCGAGATGCCGCTGCGACGGGGCGTCCGCAGCAGGAAGTCGGCGAGAAAAGCGGGTAACGCACTACTTGGCGGGTTTGCGTGGCGCCTTGGAGAGCTGAGCGGTCTTTCGCCCGTCTTTTTTTGATGCGGCACCCGCGCCCGGTCGACCCGCTTTGCGTCGTGCGGAAGGCGCACCGACGTTCTTCGCGGGGCGTGCGCGCTGCCGCGGCGCACCCGGGGCGGATGCCCCCGGACTATCGACCGGCAGACGGGTGATCGCCAGCTTACGCTGGCACACCCAGGTGTTCTGCAGATCTCGCAGGGTCTCTGTGGGCATGCCGGCCGGCAGATCGACAGTAGTGAAGTCGTCGAAGATCTCGATATGGCCGATGTATTTGCTCTCCAGCTCAGCCTCGTTGGCGATAGCGCCGACGATGTTGCCCGGCTTCACTCCATGCGTATAACCCACGTCGAGACGAAAGCGCTCCATCTCGATATCCGGATAGTCCCTGAGCGGCAGAGCCTCGGTCTGCAGGGTCTTGGCCGGACGAGGGCTGACGCGACCGAACTGCCCCTTCAACAGTGGGATTGTGCGCCGGATCAGCGGCGCGCGGCGCCGCCCTGGCCTTGTCGGTCTTGGCATCCAAAAACAGCGGCATGTCGCCTTGTGCGAGTCGCGCCAGCGCGGCGGCGATCTGCAGGGCGTCCATTTCGTCCTCCTGCTCGAGTTCACTCACCAGGCGGTAGTAGACCGCCAGGTCCTGTTTTGCGATCAGTTCGCGTACCTGCTGTTTGAATCGCTCGGTGCGCTTCGAATTGATGTCTTGGACCGAGGGCATATCCATCGGCTCTATGCGACCGCCGGTCGCCTTCTCGATGCTGTGCAGCAGGCGGCGCTCACGCGGCGCCACGAACAGAATCGCCTCGCCGGCGGCACCGGCGCGCCCCGTGCGACCGATGCGGTGGATATAGGACTCGGTATCGTACGGAATATCGAAATTGATCACGTGCGTAACGCGTTTGACATCCAGGCCGCGGGCCGCGACGTCGGTAGCGACCAGGATATCAAGCCGCCCATCGCGCAGGCGCTCCACGGTGCGCTCGCGCTGCGCCTGGGCGATATCGCCATTTAGCGCCTCGGCTGCAAATCCGCGGGCACTGAGCTTTTCCGCAAGTTCTACCGTCTGGGTCTTGGTGCGCACAAAAATAATCAGGCCGTCGAATGGCTCGGTCTCGAGGATGCGGGTCAAGGCGTCGAGCTTGTGAAGCCCCTTGATAGGCCAGTAACGCTGGCGGATGTTCTCCGCCGTGGCGGTCTGCGCTGCGATCTGGACCCGCTGCGGTGCGCGCAGGTGGCGCTCGGTGACTGCACGGATAGCGTTCGGCATCGTCGCTGAGAACAGCGCAATCTGCCGTTCCCCCGGGGTATGCTGAAGGATCCATTCGACGTCATCGATGAAGCCCATGCGCAACATTTCGTCCGCTTCGTCGAGCACCAACGACTGTAGGCGCGAGATGTCCAGCGTACCCCGACGCATGTGGTCCATGATCCGACCGGGTGTCCCGACCACGACCTGCGCCCCGCGACGCAAGTGGTTGAGCTGCATCCCCATCCCCTGCCCGCCATAGATCGGCAGCACATGAAAACCGGGCAAGAAACGCGCATAGGTCTGCATGGCCTCGGCAACCTGCAGGGCCAGTTCGCGGGTTGGGGTCAGCACCAGCAGCTGCGGATAGCGTGCGGCGGCATCGATCCGTGCCAGCAGCGGCAATGCGAAGGCCGCGGTCTTGCCGGTCCCGGTCTGCGCCTGGCCAAGCAGATCGTGCCCGGCGAGAAGCAGCGGTATCGCCTGCGCCTGGATCGGCGACGGAGTCTCATAACCGACATCTGCCAGCGCCGCCAGGATAGGATCGGGCAACCCCAGCGTAGCGAAGCCGTTGGGTATTTCAGACATAGTGGGGACCACGCGGCTCGGATGGGGCTATACACTCATAGCGGCCGGCAGATTATACGCTGAGTGCTCCAGTTTCGGGGGTGTTTCGCCCCAAGACCGACGGCTTCGTACGCCATAGCGTTTAGGTTGGAGCAGGGGCGGCCGGCGTACTGCTGCGCAAATGACACGCCACACAGCGAATTTACGCCCTCACGCCGGGGAATCGCCGGGACAAGTTGTGTAGAATTGTGACGCTTTATCGGCAGTCTCGGGGACCGGTGAGCGGAACACCGACTCGAGATCCGGCGCGAGATCACCAACCGTCCTTTGCCACGACAAATAGAGACCATGCAAGAAGAACTCTCGGAAAAAGAAAGGGATCAACGTAGAGAGTCCGGGCTCCTGAAGGCACTCAACGACTTTCTCCGTCTCGAGTCGAGCGGCGGTATCCTGCTGGTAACCGCCGCGGTTGCCGCGATGATCCTGGCCAATTCGCCGCTGGCGACGGTCTATGCCGGGGTGCTCGATATGCCGGTGGAGATACGGGTCGGGCCGCTGCAGATCGCCAAGCCGCTGCTGCTATGGATCAATGACGGCCTGATGGCGGTCTTCTTCTTCCTAGTCGGTCTCGAGCTGAAACGGGAACTGATCGAAGGCGAGCTTTCCAAGCCGGGTAATATCGTGCTGCCGATCACCGGAGCCGTCGGCGGGATGGTGGTGCCGGCGCTGATCTATGTGGCGATCAACTGGAGCGATGAGATCGCACTCGCCGGCTGGGCAATTCCGGCGGCGACCGACATCGCATTCGCCCTCGGCATCCTCACGCTGCTCGGCAAACGGGTGCCGACGTCATTGAAGGTGTTCCTGGTGTCGCTGGCGATCTTTGATGACGTCGGCGCGATCATCATCATCGCGCTATTTTACAGCGACGGCCTGTCCCTGGCCGCTCTGACCACCGCGGCCTTCGCCATCGGCGGGCTGTTTGTGATGAACAGACGCGGCGTCGGTTCCATTGCGCCCTATATGCTCTTCGGCATAGTACTCTGGGTCGCGGTCCTGAAGTCCGGCGTGCACGCCACGCTGGCGGGTGTCGTGCTCGCGATGTTCATCCCCATGCGGCATCCCGAGTACCCAGACCACTCGCCGTTGCGGGCACTGGAGCACGACCTGCACCCCGTGGTCGCGTTTATCATCCTGCCGATCTTCGCATTGGCCAACGCCGGCATCAGCTTGGCCGGTGCCTCGATGGCTTATCTGTTGCACCCGGTGTCTCTCGGCGTGGCCAGCGGATTGTTCCTGGGCAAACAGGTCGGTATCTTCGGATTCTGTTGGCTGACGATTCGACTCGGCATCGCCGAGTTGCCGCGGGGCGTTGGCTGGTTGGGCCTGTATGGCACTGCACTGCTGTGTGGCGTCGGCTTCACCATGAGTCTTTTTATCGGCAGCCTGGCCTTCGAGAACGTCGGCTCGCGAGTCTTCGATGAACGCATCGGCATCATATTCGGCTCGCTACTGTCGGGCGTGGCCGGCTACCTGATGCTTAGGCTGAGCTGTCGCTTGACAGACAGCACCTGCCGCTGAGTTTTGGCAGGCTGCCGGTCCACCGCCTCAACCGAGGCGCGATAGCTCGATTACCGGTGTGGATGTTCGAAGAATACATAAGGCGTCGAGTAATCGCTGAACTCGAAGTACACCTTCGTCTCGCCCGGGTCCTTGTGCATGTTCAGATTCTCATCGAATACGCCATATCCGAAGCGGTAGGGACGCGAATCGCTGCCCTGCGTCGCGACCGCGGTACTGAGCTTGTCGATCTCGATGAATCGACGAACCAGCTTGTCGCCGGCATAGATCTCCAACACACCATTCGTGCCCGTCCAGTTCTGGATTGCGCGCCCGAATTTATTCTGCGTTTCCTGGGTGCAGGCAACGAGTGCCGAGACCATCAGGATCACCACAAGAAGTCGGATTTTCATTGTTCCTCCAGGATCCATGTGCCAGATCCCCGGGTCAGGGACCTGTGTTGTATGTCGCGCTTTCTGTGACGCCGCGGCGCAGCGACCATTTCAGCAATGACGGTGAGATCACCGTGGTAATGACCACCATAAGGACGATGGCGGAAAATAGCTGGCCGTCGATCACGCCCAGGCCCTTGCCGATACTGGCGAAGATCAGACCCACCTCGCCACGCGGCAGCATACCGACGCCGATCGCCAGGCGGTTGAGATTGCGACCCGCAACCAGCCCGCTGACCAGCTTGCCGACAATGGCCGCCAGGGTGAGGCCACTCGCGAACAGCCAGACATCGGTGTGGAGAAAACTCTCCAGCTTCACCTGCAGTCCGATCAGCACGAAAAAGATCGGCACCAGGATAGCCTCCAGCGGGGCCATCAGGCTCTTGATCGACGCACGACCGTGCTCCGGGTCATTCTGCCACGCATAGAAGTACTGGTCATTCATGATTAGACCGGCGGCGAAGGCGCCGATGATCGTCGCGAGACCGACCAGATCGGCAAACCACGCAAGCCCCATGACGAAAATGAAGGTGACAAATATCTTCGCCTCGAGGGCCTGCAGACCACGCATCATCGAAATCAGCGTGCGCAGGATGTAAGGTCCGGCGTACATGACTGCAACGATGAAGAGCGTCGACAACGCGAGGATCTGCAGCACCGCGTAGCTCTCGATCGTGCCGCTGATTACGATCCCCGAGACGATCGCCAGCGAGATCAGGCCGAGCACGTCATCGAATATCGCTGCGCCGAGTATCACGCTAGCCTCCTGCGAATGCACCACATTCAACTCGGAGAGCACGCGCGCGGTTATCCCAACACTTGTGGCGCCGAGCGTGGCACCGATGAACAACAGCGAGCCGACGGAATTTTCGGGCAGCACCAGCCAGGCGACCGCCAGGCCCAGAGAAAAAGGCGTCGCCATGCCGATGATCGCAACCTTCAGCGACGGTATACCCGCATACCGCATCTCTTCGACACTGCTTTCCAGGCCGACCAGAAACATCAGGAAGATCACGCCGTACCGCGAGAATATATCGACCGTATGGGCAATGCTCAACAGCTGCATGCCATACGGACCTTGGACAATATCGACAATCTTCTGAGCGAGTATCGGGTCGCTGAAATACTGCGCAGCGGCCTCTTGCAAGCCCATACCCGCGAAGGTCAGGTCGATCATATCGAACAGGGCCCTACCCTCGCGTACCACCAGGATAAAATCCCCTCCCAGCAGGTAGACCAGGTTACCCAGCGCGATGCCGATGATCAGCTCGCCGAGCACGGAGGGCTGGCCGTAATGGCGCGCGATGCGGCGGCCGATGACGGCAAACACGAGGATGGCCGTCACGCCCAATATAATCGGCGCCGCTGGATCGGCATGCCCTCCCTGGTCGGCCGCCAGTACCGCGCCCGGACACAGCATCATAACTGCTAACGCAATGAGCCTGTTCATCGATGCTGCCACGTCAGCTCGGGTTGGTCATGAAAATCACCGCGGCTGCGCCAAAACAGCATAGCCATGCCGACCAGGATAGCGAACATCGGGCGCGACACACAGGCCCGCGACGATATTCATCGGGTTGGGTGGCTAACCTATTCCCAAGCTGCCACGACGGACGGGCTGGCAGGTACTGCGATGGTGTATTGTCGATACGGCATGCAGCGTCCCGGTCCCGTCAGCAACATGAATCAGCCTTCGCCAGACCTGTTCGGATTTCGGCGCTATTGGGCGCACAAATTCGGCCCCGCCCCGTTCCTGCCGATGTCGCGCGAGGAGATGGATCTGCTCGGATGGGACAGCTGCGACGTCATCATCGTCAGCGGCGATGCCTATGTCGATCACCCGAGTTTCGGCATGGCAGTCATCGGTCGCGTCCTCGAGGCACAGGGTTTTCGGGTCGGGATCATCGCCCAGCCAGACTGGAATCGCATGGACGATTTCGCCCGCCTGGGACGCCCCAATCTGTATTTCGGTGTAAGCGCCGGCAATATGGACTCCATGGTCAACCGCTATACCGCGGAGCGTCGCCTGCGTTCGGACGATGCCTATACCCCGGGCGGCAAAGGCGGCAGGCGGCCCGACCGGGCGGTGATCGTCTACTCTCAGCGCTGTCGTGAGGCATTCAAGGATGTGCCGATCGTCATCGGCGGTATCGAGGCCAGCCTGCGGCGCATTGCGCACTTCGATTACTGGCAGGAGAAGGTTCGCCGTTCGTTATTGATCGACGCCAAGGCGGACATGCTGCTTTTCGGCAACGCGGAGCGGGCCATCGTCGAGCTGAGCCACCGCCTGGCCGCCGGCGAGAAGATCGAACAGATCGAAGATCTGCGCGGCACCGCGTTTGTCCGTAAGACGCCGCTGAACGACTGGACCATCATCGACTCCACCACCATTGATGCGCCAGGCGAGATTCAGTCACGTCCGGATCCCTATGCGTCAATTACCGGGGTCGTGCAGGAACAGGCAACCGGTGACATGCGACCCTCGCGCCCTACCACAACACCGCAGGTGGTCACGCTGCACCGCCGCCCAAAGGGCCAGGATCGTCAGGCTCAGACGGTGAGACTGCCGAGCTTCGAGTGCGTCCGCGACGACCCGGTCCTGTATGCTCATGCCTCGCGCGTGCTGCATCTCGAATCCAACCCGGGCAATGCGCGGGCGTTGATGCAAGGACATGGCAACCGCGATGTATGGATCAACCCGCCGCCGATCCCGCTGCGCACGCCCGAACTCGACCGAGTGTTCGAGCTGCCCTACCAGCGGGTGCCGCATCCCGCCTACGGCGGGGAACGGATACCGGCTTACGAGATGATCCGCTTCTCGATCAACATCATGCGGGGTTGTTTTGGTGGCTGTTCGTTCTGTTCCATCACCGAACACGAGGGCCGCATCATCCAGAATCGCTCTGAGCAGAGTATCCTGCGCGAAATCGAGAACATCCGCGACCAGACGCCTGGCTTCACCGGCGTGATTTCCGATCTCGGTGGCCCGACCGCCAATATGTGGCGTCTACACTGCAAGGACCCAAAGATCGAATCGAGCTGCCGCCGGCTGTCCTGTGTCTTCCCAGGCATCTGCGGCAACCTGAAAACCGATCAGATGCCGCTGGTGCGCCTGTATCGTAAGGCCCGCGCACTCCCGGGAATCAAGCGCGTCTTGATCGCATCGGGGCTGCGCTATGACATAGCCGTCGAGACGCCGGAATATGTCAAAGAGCTGGTGACCCATCATGTCGGCGGTTACCTGAAGATCGCTCCGGAGCATACTGAGCAAGGTCCACTGTCGAAGATGATGAAACCCGGCATGGCGACTTACGAACGTTTCCAGGCGATGTTCGAAAAGTATTCGCGACAGGCCGGCAAGGAACAGTACCTGATTCCCTACTTCATCGCCGCGCATCCGGGCACCAGCGACCAGGATATGCTCAACCTGGCATTATGGCTGAAGGCCCATGGCTTTCGCGCCGACCAGGTACAGGCCTTTCTGCCGTCACCGATGGCGTTGGCCACGGCGATGTGGCACAGCGGCCGCAATCCGCTGAAGAAGATCAGCCGGAACTCGGCAACAGTATTCTCACCCAAGGGCCGGCGCCAGCGGCGATTGCACAAGGCCTTTCTACGCTATCATGACCCCGAGAACTGGCCGCTGCTGCGCGAGGCGCTGCAACGCATGGGACGGGCGGACCTGATCGGCAACGGCAAACGTCACCTGATACCGAGCTTCCAGCCGTCCGGCACCGGCAGTACTACTGCGCGCGCGCACGACGGCGACGGCCGGGCAAAGCGCACCTTTCGCACACAGCACACACGCGGCTCAAAAAAGGCGTCTCCGGCCCGAAGACGCACGAGGCATTGAAAGCCAGCCGAGGGGCAGGCACGCAATGCGACCGCTCGTCGCTGCGCGGCCAACGCTGGTCTTTGACGGGAGAACGTCTAGGTGCGCGTAAGTGACTACATGACCCGAAAGCTATTGACCGCAGCGCCTGGTGACGGCGTCCGTGAGACCTTCTTTCGCATGCGCGAGGCGAAGGTGCGGCACCTGCCTGTACTCGATGGCGCTCAGCTGGTTGGCATACTCAGCGACCGCGACCTGCGACGCCCGGACTGGGTGGACGAGGCTCCAGATCTGTCACATGACTACCAGCTCGATGACAGCCTGTCGGTATCGGACCTAATGAGCCATCATCCCGTCGTGGTCCACACCTATGACGATCTTGCCAAGGCCTGCACACTGATCAATCAGCACGGTTTCGGCGCCCTGCCCGTACTGGACAAGGGCAATCATCTCGTCGGCATCCTCAGCAAGGCGGATCTGGTGCGTGCCTTCGCGCATCTGCTCGAAACACACCATGAGCACAACGGCTAGTGCGGAAAAGCGCCTCTGTCGACCGACGGTCCCGCAACCGGCGTCGGATGCATTAGGCACAGGCCGCAACTCACCGGATACCGGTCGAAGCGGAGCGATACGCTGCGCTATCGCATTACCCTACGATTATTCACCTGGAAGTCAGAGCTCGATCTCTGCCACGCCACGCAGCGCCCGGCGGATCTCCGCCAACGTGGGTGGATAGAGTTCGCCGGACTCGGCATACACACCATAACAGGTCATACGCCGCACATCGGGCTGCCTCTCAGACTCTAACCAGAAATGGTAGCCGGAATAAAGCATCGGACCTCCGTCGATACCCCCTGCACCGGCCAGGCGCAATCCGGCCACCTGCACGGGCTGTAGACTGACTACCTCTACGACGGTTATCTGTACTCGGGTGATCAAGAAACTGTCTGCGCTGATCGTGACACCGGGATGGTCCACGCTTTCGATCTCGAACGCACAGCTGGGGCGGAAACTGTCGAAGCCACTGGACCTGACGCGTGCCTGCCGCGCGCCCGGGCCGCCATCCTGGATGTACACGCGGGCCCTGCCGGCCGCCACCCCGATGTCTTTGTTCAAGACTACCCGGGCACCCTGCATGTCGACGAAACCGCTGCCGAGTTCTTCACGCACCGTGGCACTGTCTTGGCAGGCACCGACCAGCAGCGCCATCATGACGACGAGTATTCGAAGTTTCATGAGCAATACGTAGTCGCGCCAGACAATAAACAAGGCGATTTCCAATTGCTTT
>CAVTOY010000020.1:0-51208 GCA_963736445.1 uncultured Gammaproteobacteria bacterium
TCCAGGCCGTGGACCCGCTGCCGGCAACGCCTCTCCCCAACCCATCCGATAGGTAACTTCATAGCGCTCCATCAGACCCGGGACAGGTTGATTTGCCGCACCGATCCGTCCGATCACAGCGTCTTCCCTCGCGTGCGGTGCCGGCATCTGACTGACACGCGCTGGGGTGCACTCGAGTTCGAAGCGCAGATCGATGGGTACACCAGGACGCACCTGCTGCTGCTTGACCGATTGCCCCCAGTTCAAATGGCATTGCCGTCTGCGGAGAGGATGCGGTCGCCTTCGCGCAGGGTCAGCGTCTGCCGCCGGCTCGGCCGCGCAGTATCTGCCCGAATACGGCGGAGCCTCTGGACGCTCCGGTGCCAGGCCCAGGTGACCTAACAGATCCTTGGTTTCACCGAGATCCCCGACCTCGGCAGAAGGGCATCACCCGGACGCGCTCGCTGCCGGCGGCATCGCGAACGCGTATATTCAGCACTGGCTCGGAGAGCGACGCGGTCGCAAGTTCCTGCATCGCCAGGGACCAGGTCGGCGTGGCCCGGCCGTTGATGGTCAGGATTTCGTCGCCGGGCTGGAGCTCTGACCGAGCGGCCGGCAGTTGGGGGAGCACCTGCCCGATGAGGGGGCTCAGGCCGGTTTCACCCAGCGTCATCACGCCCCAGAATGCCACGATGGCGAACAGGAAATTGAACATCGGGCCGGCAACCACCATCGCAGAGCGAACCCAGAGCGATTGGCGGTTGAAGGCCGATGATGCCTCTCGCGGCACCGGCCCTTCACGCTCGTCGAGCATGCGCACATAGCCGCCGAGGGGCAACGCCGCGACCACGTATTCCACACCGTCCCGACCCACCCGCCGCCACAACGGCTTGCCGAACCCGATGGAGAACCTCAACACCTTGACCCCGAGGCGTCGGGCCACCCAAAAATGTCCGTACTCGTGCACCGAGATCAGAATGCCCAGGGCAACGATGAAGGCTACGATTGTCGTGATTAGACCATTCATTTCTGTTCAGACCATTCTGGCGATGCGTTGTTCGGTGGCCCGCCGCACCTCACCGTCAATCATGATGAGTTCGTCCAGTGAACCCACCGCTGATGCCGCAGAGTGGCCCGCCAGCGCGCCCTCTATCAGTTTGGGAATACCGGTGAAGGGAATTCGACCGTCCAGAAATGCCTCAACGGCAATTTCGTTGGCCGCGTTAAGTACGGCGGCGAAAATCGCCGCCTTGTCGCGATGCGTCGAAGGCCAGCCCCAGACAGGGAAACCGATGCAGATCGGGCGGCTTCGAAGTCCAGACGGGCAACCTGGTAGAGATCCAGCGGCTCCACTCCGGCCGCGACGCGTTCAGGCCAGGCGAGCGCGTGCGCGATCGGCGTTCGCATGTCGGGGTTGCCCATCTGGGCCAGAACCGACGCCGTCCACGTACTGCGACCATTGAATGGATCACGCTCTGGGGATGCACAACGACCTGGATTTGCTCGGGTTCCAGACTCGAACAGCCAATGGGCCTCGATGACCTCGAGCCCCTTGTTCATCATGGAGGCCGAATCGACTGAGATCTTGCGCCCCATATCCCAGTTGGGGTGCGCGCAGGCCTGCGCCGGCGTCACCGCCTCCAGTCGATCCAGGGCGCGGTGCCGAAACGGGCCACCCGAAGCCGTGAGCAGAATTCGCTCGACGCCCACTTGGCGCGGGCCCCCGGCGTAATCGGCAGGCAGGCACTGAAAAATCGCATTGTGTTCGCTGTCGATCGGCAGAATCGCGCCTTGCTCGCCGGCGGCGGCCACGAAAAGCGCGCCGGCGACCACCAACGCCTCCTTGTTGGCCAGCAAGAGGCGCTTCCCGGCCTGCGCCGCCGCAAGCGCCGGCGACAGGCCCGCCGCGCCGACGATCGCCGCCATGAGATCGGCCGCCTCGGATCCGAGGCCACCGTGGCCAGCTCCGGTGACCGCCAAGCACCTCGATTGGAATTCCTTCCCCTGCAAGGCCCCTCAACGTCGCCGCCGAACCCTCATCCGCCATCACCGCGAAATCCGGCCGATGGCGGCGAACCTGGTTGATAAGGCCCTGCACATCGCGGTTGGCGGTCAGAGCAACCACGTGAAACCGCTCGGGATGGCGCGCGATCACGTCCAGGGTACTCACCCCGATGGAACCCGTGGAGCCGAGAACTGTAATGCCGATCATGCGAACTCCAGCAGCACAAGACCGGTATGGAATACAGGGGCTGCCGCCATGATACTGTCGATGCGGTCGAGTAAGCCGCCGTGCCCGGGCAGGAGTCGCCCGCTGTCTTTGACGCCCGCCTCTCGCTTCAACCGGCTCTCCCAAAGATCGCCGCCGATTGCAACGACGGTCACCAGAATAGACAACAAGACCAATGCCCACAGCGGTGAATCCCGGGTCAGGCCGCTCAGTGAGAGCGCAACCCCACAGGCCACCGCGCCCAAGATAGCGCCCCCCGCACCGGCCCAGGTCTTGCCAGGACTGACGAATGGCGACAGCTTACGGCGACCAAAGGCTCGCCCAGCAAAGTATGCGGCCGAATCCGCAACCCAGGTCAACACGAAAAGAAACAAAACCAGCGCTGGGCCCTGCGGTCCCGAGGCATGCAGCATAGCGATCGATAGCCAGGCGCTCACCAAGACCAGCCCCCCCAGCAACAGGATCGCCGGGCGCATCGATTCCACCAATGGCAGCCGGCTGTGCCGCACCAACAGAATGACAGTCATCGTCAACCACCAGATGGTCATGGTCCATTGCAGCAGGACGATGTGCGCAGGCAACAGATAGCGCCATGAGAGCCAGCATGCCGCCGCCACTGCAACCACAAAGACCAGCCGGGCAGGCGCGCCACCCAGGTGGCACAATTTGGCCATCTCGTTGGCCGCCAGCGCAACGACAACTCCGAGCCACGCGGCAAAAACCTGACTCTCGAGCAATAAGATGCCGCCAATGACCAACGGCAGCAGAAGCAGCGCCGTCAGCAGACGCTGCCACAGCATCAGGATGTCTCCCGCAACTGCGCACTGGTCTGCCCGAAACGGCGCTGACGTCGCGAGAACTCGGTGACCGCCGCGCGGAATTCCGCGGCATTGAAGTCCGGCCATAGCACGGGCGTGAAGTAGAGCTCTGTATAGGCACAATGCCACAAGAGAAAATTGCTGATCCGCTGGTCCCCGCCGGTACGGATGAAAAGGTCTGGGTCGGGCAGGCCGTTGAGGGCAGTAGCGCGCGCAAATACCTTTTCGTCAATGTCCTTTAGGTCTATATCACCGCTGCGTACCGCAGCGGCAAGCCTGCGCGTTGCCTCAATGATGTCCCACCGCCCGCCGTAGTTCGCAGCGACCTGAAGAATCAGGCGATTGTTGCGCCGTGTCGCATGCTCTGACGTGCGAATGCGTTCTCGCAGTTTCTCCGGGAAGGCGGAGACATCGCCGATCACACGCAACTGGATGTCATTGGTCTGCATCCGCTTGACCTCGCGTTGCAGCGCAGTCAGGAAAAGATCCATCAACAGATTGATTTCTGACTGCGGTCGCCGCCAGTTCTCGCTACTGAATGCAAACAGGGTGAGTACGCCGATACCCTGTCGGATGCATTCCTCGATGGTACTGCGGACACTGGCCACGCCAGCCCGGTGTCCCGCATGGCGAGCCTGCCCGCGCGCCTCGGCCCAGCGGCCGTTACCGTCCATAATGATAGCCACGTGCACCGGGACAGGCCCGGTCGTCATCGGGATCTCGCCGGTTTCCATGTCGTGCGCCATGCCCGACCCGGCACCCTCAGACGGACATCAGGTCGGTTTCTTTCTTTTCCAACAGCTCATCGATCTCCTTTACGTGCTGATCGGTCAGTTTCTGAATGATCTCCTGACCCCGTCGCTCATCGTCTTCAGAAATCAGCTTATCTTTGACCAACGCTTTGAGGTCGTTGTTGGCATCGCGCCGAATGTTGCGTACCGCCACCCGCGCCTGTTCAGCCTCGTGGCGCACGATCTTTGTCATGTCACGCCGGCGCTCTTCGGTCAACTGTGGCATCGGGACGCGAATCAGGGTTCCTGCGCTGTTCGGATTGAGCCCCAGGTCCGATTCCATGATCGCCTTCTCTACCGCAGTTACCATCTGCTGCTCATAGGGTTGAACGGTAATCGTGCGCGCGTCCTCGACGCCGATATTGGCGACCTGCTTTAGCGGAACCTCGGCGCCATAGTAAGACACCGTCAGGTGATCCAACAGGCTCGAATGAGCCCGCCCGGTGCGTACCTTTGCCAGGTTTTCACTCAGTGCCTCGACGCTTTTACCCATGCGGCTTGCCGCATCTTTTTTTACGTCGTCGATCATGACTCCTCTCCACTTGTAACCAGGGTCCCGACATCTTCACCCTGAACGATGCGCTGTAAGGCGCCCTCAGCGTTAATGTTCATTACTCGCAGCGGCATGCCGTGCTCCTTGCATAGGACCACAGCCGTCGCGTCCATTACCGCCAGACGCTCGCGCAACACACGATCGTAGCTCAGTCGAGGGTAAAATTCGGCAGTAGGATTATGGACAGGGTCAGCCGAATAGACACCATCGACCTTGGTTGCCTTGATCATCAGGTCTGCCGCAATCTCTATTGCCCGCAGGCTCGCGGCGGAATCCGTTGTAAAATAAGGATTTCCAGTCCCGGCCGACAGAATTACCACGCGACCGGACTGCAGATGCTCGACAGCCACGTCGCGGCGGTAATGTTCGCAGACCGAGTCAATGCGGAAAGCCGACATCACGCGCACGTCTATCTGGTGTTTGTGCAGCGCATCCTGCATCGCGAGGGAATTCATCACGGTCGCCAGCATCCCGATATGATCGCCGGTGACGCGGTCGAATCCGCCGCCGGCAAGGCCGGCGCCGCGGAATATATTGCCACCCCCGATGACCAGTCCGAGCTGGATGCCGCGCTTCGCCAAGTCGGCGATCTCCCCGGCGACGCGTTGCATCACCGCGGGATCGATGCCGAATTCACTGTCGCCCATCAGGGCCTCGCCACTGAGCTTGAGTAGTATCCGGCGTGGGGCGGCAGCGTCTGGCATAGAGTGACTGATCTGACCTCGAATTAGCAGCGGGAAGCAAACAGCCCGCGATAACGCGGGCCGTTGCCTAGGTTAATCGCCGCGTGCGGCCGCTGCCTGGGCCATGACTTCCTCGCGGAAATCTTCGACCTTCTTTTCAATGCCTTCACCCACCTCGAAGCGGGTAAAGGCGTTGACTTTCGCAGCGTGATCCTGCAGCAGTTTGCCCACCTTCTTGTCTGGATCCTTGACGAAAGGTTGGCCTACCAGGGTCACTTCGCCCAGATACTTGCGAATACGGCCCTCAATCATCTTCTCGATAATGTTGTCTGGTTTACCGCTCTCCATGGCCTGAGACTCGGCAATCTCGCGTTCTTTTGCCAGCATCTCCGCCGGCATCTCATCTTCGTTCACGCAAATCGGATTGCTGGCAGCGATATGCATGGCCAGATCACGCCCCAGATCCTCGTCACCCCCGCTGACGTCGACTAGCACGCCGATTCGCACGCCGTGACTGTAGCTTGCCAGCGTGCCCTGCACCTGATGGCGGAGGAAACGACGCACGGTCATGTTCTCGCCGATCTTCGAAACCAGGGCCTGACGCGCCTCCTCGATGGTGGTGTCTTCCCCCTCGTGGAGGGGCAGCGCCATCAGCGCGTCGACATCGGCGGCATCGCTGTTGAGAACGCGCTCGGCCACCGCATTGGCGAACGACTTGAAGGTGTCGTCTTTGGCGACGAAATCGGTCTCGCAGTTTACCTCGACCATGGCTGCACGCCGGCCACCGTCTGCTTGCGCGATGACGATCACACCGTCGGCCGCCGTCCGGCCTGCCTTCTTGGCGGCCTTGGCCTGACCGGATTTACGCATATTCTCGATAGCGGCCTCGATGTCGCCATTCGTTTCGGTCAGTGCCTTTTTGCACTCCATCATGCCTGCGCCAGTGCGCTCGCGCAGTTCTTTTACCAGAGAAGCAGTAATCGCCATGCTGTGTACCTCGGAAATTCTCAATATGGCTGATAACAAACGGCCCCCGGCCGGCAAGCCGGACAGGGGCGCATTATCGAATCGTTGTCGGCGGTGGCTCTAGCCGGCCGCCGCCTCTTCCGTATGCCCGCGGCCCGCGGCTGCCGCCGTTGCTGCGGCTGCACGACCTTCTAGGATGGCCGCCGAGGCCCCCTGCACGTAAAGCTGCACCGCACGGATGGCATCGTCGTTGCCTGGGATCACATAGTCGATGCCTTCCGGATCGTTATTCGTGTCGACAACACCGATAAGGGGAATATCCAGCTTTTGCGCCTCGGCAACGGCAATCTTTTCGTGTCCGGTGTCGACCACGAACAGCGCATCCGGCAGGCCGTTCATCTCCTTGATTCCCCCGAGACTGCGCGCCAGCTTGTCTTTCTCGCGACGCAGTGTCAGCGCCTCTTTCTTGTTGAATCTGGCCGCCAGCGAGCCATCGGCATCCATGGCCTCCAGCTCTTTCAACCGCTTGATCGACTGCTTGATAGTCTTGAAATTCGTCAGCATGCCACCGAGCCAGCGATGGTTGACGTAAGGCATCCCGCAGCGCTCTGCCTCTTCCTTCACCACGTCGCGTGCGGATCGCTTGGTGCCGACAAACAGCAGTCTGCCGCCATTCGCCGCCAATTTGCCGACGAAATTCATGGAATCGTTGTACAGCGGTAGCGTCTTTTCGAGGTTGACGATGTGGATCTTGTTACGGTGACCGAAGATGTAGGGGCTCATCTTCGGATTCCAGTAACGCGTCTGATGGCCGAAATGTACGCCAGCCTCTAGCATTTGGCGCATTGAAACGTTGCTCATTGGTAGGGTTTCACTCTGTTAAGGTTGGGTTGGGCCTCCACGTACCCTGACGGCCAACCCGAAATCCACCGGGCACCCGGACGCCAGATCGCAGCACGTGTGTGTAGTTGTCTTAGGATACACCGGGTCGGATCGTGACCCACAGCCGGTGGCTCCTGATAACCCTGAAAACAGGGTTGCTTGACGCTCATTGCCGCCAAGCGGCGCGTTTTATACCATAACGGCGCCTTGGCCTCAATCTGGTTTTGACGCCAAGATGTTGTTTTTCTCACCAATTCCACGCGCGGGGCGCCGATGGCCGTTATCATCAAAACGCCGGAAGAGATCGAAAAAATGCGCGTCGCCGGCCGTCTGGCCGCAGACGTGCTGGAGATGATCGGCGAGCATGTGAAGCCTGGCGTCAGCACCGAACAGCTGGATCGCATCTGCCACGACTTTATCGTTGACGTTCAGAATGCGGTCCCCGCCCCCCTGAACTACCGTGGCTTTCCCAAGTCGATCTGCACCTCGGTGAACCACCAAGTCTGCCATGGCATACCGGGCAGCAAGGTGCTCAAAGACGGCGATATCGTCAACATCGACATCACGGTGATCAAAGACGGTTTTCACGGCGATACCAGCAAGATGTTTTTCATCGGCAAGCCGTCGATCCTTGCCCAGCGCCTGGTCGGCGTGACGCAAAAGGCGATGTGGAAGGGGATCGAACTGGTGAGGCCAGGCGCCCATCTGGGGGATATCGGGCATGCGATCCAAAAATTCGTCGAATCCAGCGGGTACTCGGTGGTGCAAGAATACTGCGGCCACGGCATCGGTCGAGGGTTCCATGAGGATCCCCAGGTCCTTCACTACGGGACGCCGAACAGCGGCCTTCAACTGCAGGCTGGGATGACGTTCACCATCGAGCCAATGGTCAATGCCGGCCGGCGCAACGTCAAACTCCTGCCGGACGGTTGGACCGTCGTCACCAAGGACCGGAAGCTCTCGGCGCAGTGGGAACACACCATCCTAGTGACCCCAAGCGGCTACGAAGTGCTGACCCTGCGCAAAGAGGAAAGACAGGCCGCAACCGGCTGACCGCATGATCGATTCCCTGATGGCAACCCTGGATCGGCGGCTGGACGCCGGCGACCCGCCGCTCTCGACTTTCAAGGCGACGGTGCGCGACGCCCGCGCGCTGCTCGCTACGCGCTTCGAGCAAGGGACGCGCGCCAGCGTGCTGGTGAGGACAGCGGCGCGGTTCACCGACGCCGTAATGCAGCGCGTGTGGCCACGCTTCTTGCCCGCCGATGCGGCGGCCAGCCTGATCGCCGTCGGTGGTTATGGTCGCGGCGAACTGCATCCCGCGTCTGATGTGGATGTGCTGATCCTCACCAGCGACGACCCGCAGTCGCTGGCCGATTACATCGAACCGCTGGTGATGTTTCTATGGGATATCGGTCTCGAGATCGGTCACAGCGTGCGCAGCCTCAGGCAATGCGTCGACGAGGCACGTGCGGATATCAGCGTGGCCACGAACCTCGTCGAGGCGCGCTGGCTGGCGGGCAGCAGCGAACTGTATGCGCAGCTCGGCGAGGCAACCGGACCGACGCATATTTGGCCCAGCCGGGAATTCTTCTCCGCCAAACGCGAAGAACAGCGCCATCGGCACGCCAAGTTCGACGACAGCGGCCACAATCTCGAGCCCAATGTAAAAGAGGGCCCCGGAGGATTGCGCGATATCCAGACCATTGGCTGGGTGGCCAAGCGACACTTCGGCGTTAGCACAATGGCGGCCCTGGTCGAGCATGGTTTCCTGAACGACCAGGAGTATCGCCAGCTCCAACGTGGCGAAGAGCACCTGTGGCGCATCCGCTACGCGCTGCACCTGTTGACGGGTCGTCACGAAGACCGCTTGTTGTTCGAGTATCAGCGGGTGCTGGCCAATCAGTTCGGCTACACGGACGCGAACAGCAATCTTGCCGTCGAGCAATTCATGCAGGACTACTACCGCAGGGTGGTAGAGATGCAGCGCCTGAACGAAATGCTCCTGCAGCTTTTCGAAGAGGCGATCCTGCTGGACAACCAGCTCGGGGAACCGGTGCCGATCAATCGCCGCTTCCAGGCCCGCAGCGGCTACCTGGAGGTTGTAAATTCCGGGATATTCGCCCGTTACCCGCTGGCCATGCTCGAGTTGTTTTTGATCCTGCAACAGAATCCCCAACTCCAGGGCGTGCGGGCCAGCACCATTCGACTGATCCGAGCGCACAGGCACCTCATCGATGAACGCTTCCGCAGGGACATCCGCGCGCGTGCACTCTTCCTCGAGATATTCAGGCAGCGCGAGGGGCTGACCCACGCGACCCGGCGTATGCACCGCTATGGCATCCTGATGCGCTACCTCCCCGCCTTTCATGCGGTGACGGGGCTAATGCAGTTCGACCTGTTCCACGTCTACACCGTGGACGAACACATCCTGATGGTGATACGCAACATGCGCCGCTTCGCGCTACAGAAGCATGCGGCAGAATGCCCGCGCTGCAACCAGGTCTTTGCGCGGATCCCCAAGACCGAACTTCTTTACCTAGCCGGCCTGTTCCACGATATCGCCAAGGGCCGCGGCGGCGATCACTCCGAGCTTGGCGCCGAGGATGCGCGCGATTTCTGCCTGAAACATGGTTTGTCGGCGTTTGATGCCGATCTGGTTGCCTGGTTGGTAAAGAAACACCTGGTAATGTCCTCTACCGCCCAGCACCGGGATATCGATGACCCGGACATCATCCAGGATTTTGCGCGGATGGTCGGCAGTCAATTACGCCTGGACTATCTGTATCTATTGACAGTCGCTGACATGCGCGGCACCAACCCAGGGCGCTGGAACTCGTGGAAGGCAGCGCTATTGGATCATCTCCATACGCGCACCGGCACGGCTCTGGAGCGTGGCCTCGACCAACCGCAGGAGCAGGATGAGGTAATCACCGAACGTCAAGCCGAGGCACGGTTTCAACTGCTGAAGCAGGGTTACGACCACGACCAGCTGAACCTGCTGTGGCTGTCTCTGACCACGGACTATTTTCTGCAGAATTCAGCGGACGCCGTCGTCTGGCACACGGAACTCCTGTGGCCTCCGGGCAAGATTTTCGATTGCCTGCAGGTGGAGCTGCGCGCGGATCCGGTACATCGCTGTACCGACATCTGCGTCTATGGACCCGACAGTGACGAGTTGTTCGCCCACTCCGCAGCGCTGCTTGACCAGTTGGGTCTGAACATCCTCAGCGCACGCGTTCAGACGACGTCTCAGGGGTTGAGTATAAGCACCTATCTGGTCCTCGAAGAGGATGGCACCCAGATCGTCGGCGAGGAACGGGTGCAAGGTATCAGGTTCTATATGCAGGATGGTCTCAACGGCGGCGAGCCGCCGCAGGGCAGACCCCGCATTCCACGTCAGCTCAGGCCCTTCCAGACCGCATCCGAGATCCGATTTGAACAGGATGAAGGCCGGATGTTGACATTGCTCAGACTGAAAACGAGTGACAGGCCCGGCCTACTGCGTCTGGTCGGCCAGGCCTTCGCGTCCCACAAGCTGCGGCTGTCCAACGCGCGCATCGCGACGGCCGGCGCCGAGGCACAGGACACTTTTGCGATCACCGACCGCGAGAACCAACCCATTACCGACCCGGATCGGCTGCACGCGATCGCCAAGTCACTAAGGGACATCCTGGACGATTGAGCGCCGCCCCCTGACAGCGAGCTCCCCCGCTCCCTCCACCGGCAGACCCGTGGTCCTCCCGCCACGCCGCTTCAGATGGCGCCGCTGTCTAGCCCGCATGGCGGGACCGGTCAAGGGCGCTGCTCTATCAGCTCCCATGCATTGCCGTCGGGGTCACGACAGAACAGCGCCCGACGTCCCGACTTGCTCAGGGTATACGGGATCCCGGCCCCGTCCAGGCGCGCGATGAAACCGTCCAGGTCGCTGACCGCCGCGGCGGTATGCCGATCGCGCCCGCCATGCGGCGGCCGCCCCGTACGCGGGTCCGAATTTGGCAATTGCAGTAAATGCACCTGCTGATCACCCAGGCGCAACCAGACACCCGGGAAGCCGAGCTGCGGACGCGTCGGATCGATCGCCAGACCGAGAACGCCCTGATAAAAGGCCAGTGAACGGCGGCTGTCCTCGACGACAAGACTCACATGATGCAGACCAATGACCTCGCTCATGTCGGCAGCCCCTCCTTGAATATCGCGATCATTGCCGCGCTGACGATCAACGCACCCCCCAACCACTCTTGCAGCGAAATCATCTCGGCCGCCAGCAGCCAGGCCGACAACGCGCCGACGATGAGTTCAAAGAGCATGATCACCGCAGACCGCTGTACCGGCATATTCGATACACCGTAGACCACCGCCAGCGTCGACAGCATGAAGCCGCCGACCCCCAAGGCTATCGCACCCGCCCAGGCCACCGGCGCAACGTCGGGCAGCGCCGGCGCTTGGAACAACACGAACAGCGTCGCGACAATGATGACACCAAACCATGCCAGGTGGGTCTTGGCGCGGATCCCCATCTCGGTAATCCGGCGCGTCATCACATTGGTTACCGCAAACGCAAGGCCGGCGCTCGCCGCCAACAGATCGGCCTGGTTCAGCGGTAAGTGCCCGATCACCGGATCCCAGAGCATGATGATAGCGCCGCCGATGCCCAATCCCAGCATCGCCCAGGTATAGCCGTCGAGCAGCTCGTGCAACAGCCACCGACCCAGCAATACCGTCCAGATGGGCGACAGGTAGAACAGCAGGACCACCCGAACGACCTCGCCCTCCAGCACCGCCAGTACGAAAGCGACATTGGCCCAGCCGGCACTCAGCACGAGCATCAGGGCCTCCCAGGGCTGCCGGCGCAGGCCCCGAGTGGAAAAACGCACAAAGGGGGTAAAGACCAGGAACGCCGCGGCGTAGCTCACCAGGGCCAACCAGGCACCGTGCATGCCCATGACTTCGAGCATCCGCAACGGATACCAGACGACGCCCCAGAATGAGGCCGCAAACAACAGTGCCAGCACCGGCGCCATGGCCAGCGTAGAGGCGTTCACAGGCGTGACCGACGGTGCGCGGCCAATGCGGCCATACGCCCGGCTCGCGTCGCAACGTGTTGGATTGTGGGAGGTGCCCTATAATCAGGCGCCCCAAAAGACACTGTCGCTCGCATGAACCCCGACCTGGACAAACTTCAGCCCTACCCCTTTGAGAAACTGAATGCCCTCAAGGCGGGCACTTCATCGAAGTCGAAATCGCACATCGCGCTGTCGATCGGCGAGCCGAAGCATGCCACACCCGAACTCATTACGGCAGCGTTGCAGCGGCATCTGGGCCCAGGTCTCGCCAGCTATCCGATGACCAGGGGGATCCCTGAACTGCGCCAGGCAATCTGCGAGTGGTTGTCGCGGCGTTTCTCGCTACCACCCGATTCGCTCGATCCGGAACACCATGTGCTGCCGGTGAACGGCACGCGCGAGGCCCTGTTCGCCATTGCGCAGGCTGTCGTAGACCGCACACGACCCGCCGTCGTGGTGTCGCCAAACCCGTTCTATCAGATCTACGAAGGTGCAGCGCTGTTGGCAGGTGCCACACTGCACTTCGTCCCCTGCCTGAGTGAGAACGCCTACCTGCCGGATTTTGACACCGTGGGCCCGCAGACCTGGACAGACTGTCAGCTGCTGTATCTCTGTTCGCCCGGCAATCCCACAGGCGCGGTGATGTCGCAGCAGGGCCTGCAACGGTTGATCGATCTGGCCGAGCGCTATGACTTTTTGATTGCCGCCGACGAATGCTATTCGGAGATCTATTTCGACGAGGCTAAAGCACCGGTCGGTCTCCTTCAGGCGGCCGCCGCCATGGGCAACACCGACTATCGCCGATGCCTGGCGTTTCACAGTCTGTCGAAGCGTTCAAATGCCCCGGGTCTGCGATCCGGCTTTGTCGCCGGCGATGCCGCTGTACTGACCGAGTTTCTGCGCTACCGCACCTATCATGGCTGCGCGCTGCCGCTGCAGCATCAGCATGCCAGCATTGCGGCATGGCAGGATGAGACGCATGTGCGCGAGAACCGCCGCCTATACCGTGAAAAGTTCGCCGCCGTCCTCGAGACACTCGATGGCTGCCTGGATGTGACCGCGCCCGATGCCGGCTTTTATCTGTGGCCGAGGACGCCGATCAGTGACGAGGATTTTGCCCGCGAGCTGTTTGTACAGCAGCAAGTGACGGTACTGCCTGGACGCTATCTGTCACGTACGGTCGCAGGCGCCAATCCAGGCGCCGGGCACGTGCGGATGGCCTTGGTAGCCAGCGAGGCCGAGACGGTCGAGGCCGCTCGGCGCATCAAAGAATTCGTAACCCGCCTTTGAACTCAAGACACCGCGAGGAGAATCTCATGAGCGACATCCAGGCCATTATTGGCGATGCCTTCGAAAACCGCGCCGATATCACGCCGCGCAACGTCAGCACACCGGTGCGCGATGCCGTTGTGGAGGCCATCGAGCAGTTGGACCGCGGCGAGATCCGCGTCGCGGAAAAGCGCGACGGCGCCTGGGTCGTCAACGACTGGGTAAAGAAGGCCGTCCTGCTGTCGTTCCGCATCAACGACAACGACTTCATCAAGGGCGGCTTCACGAATTACTATGACAAAGTCGCGTCGAAGTACGCCGATTACAACTCACGCGAATTCCGTGACGCCGGCGTCCGCGTGGTGCCGCCAGCCACTGCGCGCAAAGGCTCGTACATAGCACCCAGCTGCGTGCTGATGCCCTCCTACGTGAATATCGGCGCCTTTGTCGATTCCGGCACCATGGTCGATACCTGGGCCACGGTCGGATCCTGCGCGCAGATCGGCAAGAACGTACATCTGTCGGGAGGCGTGGGCATCGGCGGCGTTCTGGAGCCACTTCAGGCCGCACCGACCATTATCGAGGACAACTGCTTCATCGGGGCACGCTCCGAGGTCGTCGAGGGCGTCATCGTGGAACACGGCTCGGTGATCTCGATGGGCGTCTACATCGGTCAGTCGACGCGGATCTACGATCGTGAGAACGATAAGATCATCTATGGACGCATTCCCGCAGGCTCGGTGGTCGTGTCGGGCAATCTGCCCTCGAAGGACGGCAAGTACAGCCTGTATTGCGCGGTGATCGTCAAGCGCGTCGACGAAAAGACGCGTGCAAAGGTCGGCATCAACGAGCTGCTGCGCGATATCTAGCGCGATGCACTCTATCCTGGACTGCCCTGGAGCACTACGTGGTAACGATCTACGGAATTCCGAACTGCGATACCATGAAAAAGGCACGCGCATGGCTCGGCGAAAACGCCATCGAGTGTCATTTTCATGACTACAAGAAGGTCGGCATCGACGAACGCAGGCTGCGCAGCTGGGTCGAAGAGCTGGGTTGGGAGGCGTTGCTCAACCGTCGCGGCATGATGTGGCGGAAGCTGCCGCAGGGCGTCAAACAAGGTATCGACGAGGCGGCGGCGGTCAGGGTGATGCTGGAAACGCCGAGCATCATCAAGCGCCCGGTGCTCGACACAGGAACGGCAAGGTACGTTGGATTCAGTCCAGAGCAGTATGCACAGATCTTTTTCAATCCATGAGTCGCCTGTCGGCACGGCCAGCCGCGCGAAACGCGCGCGGCCGGCCCCTCATGCAGCGCCGGACGTGATCGTTGCATCATGAGCGATACCCTCGAACTCGCGCTTGACCTGATCCGACGACCGTCGGTCACCCCGGAAGACGCCGGCTGTCAGGCGCTGATGATGCAGCGCCTGGCGGCGCAGGGTTTCTGCACCGAGCCGCTGCCTTTCGGCAACGTGGAGAACTTCTGGGCGCGGCGCGGGCGTGCCGGCCCGGTCTTCTGTTTCGCAGGCCACACCGATGTGGTGCCGCCCGGTCCGCGCGATCTGTGGCGCTCGGATCCATTCCAGCCCGCGATTCGCGATGGCATCTTGTACGGAAGGGGTGCGGCAGACATGAAGGGTTCGCTGGCCGCGATGGTCACGGCCAGCGAGCGCTTCGTCGCCCGGTACCCCAAGCATAAGGGTTCGATCACCTTCCTGATCACCAGTGATGAAGAGGGGCCTGCGATCAACGGCACAGTCAAGGTCATCGAGAAACTGCAGGCACGTGGCGAGGCCATTGATTGGTGTCTGGTGGGGGAACCGTCTTCCACGAGCCGGGTCGGGGACGTGGTGAAAAATGGCCGCCGTGGCTCCCTGGGGGGCGTGCTCGTCGTGCGCGGCGTCCAGGGCCATGTCGCCTACCCGCATCTGGCGAGCAATCCGGTACACGCAGCCGTCCCGGCACTATCGGAACTGACGGCGACCGAATGGGACCAGGGCAACGAATTCTTCCCCAAGACCACATTTCAGATCTCCAACATCCATGCAGGGACCGGGGCGACCAATGTGATCCCAGGGATCTGTGAAGTGGTATTCAATTTCCGTTACTCGACGGAGAGCGATGCCGAGTCATTGCGCGCCCACGTCGAGGCCCTGCTGGACCGACACGACCTGGACTACGCCATGACATGGAACCTCTCCGGGCTACCCTTCCTCACCCCGGGCGGCGCGCTGATCGAGGCGGCAAAAGCGGCCATTCGGAGCATTGCCGGTTTCGCCACGCAGCTCTCTACCGCCGGTGGCACCTCGGATGGCCGCTTCATCGCGCCGACGGGTGTGCAGGTCCTGGAACTCGGACCCTGCAATGCGAGCATTCACCAGGTAAACGAATGCGTGGCGGTCGAGGACCTCGACACGCTCTCGGCGATGTATGAGCAGATTCTGGTCCAACTGCTCACTTGATTTGAATGAGCTAGCGACCCCGACCGAGCGCAGCCAGCAGCTGGGCACCGACAGTGACGGCCCAGGCACCCAGCTTACCCAGCACCAGCAGCAGCAGAATCACCGCAAGCCAGGCCAGATAGTGGACCAGGCCCTCGCCGCCGATCTGCACTTGTGCGGCAACCTGCGGGGTCTCGCGAAAATAGTTGGCAAACTGGGCGATCCCGTCGGGTCCATGGAACAGCCCCCAGGCGACATAGATAGCCCCACCCAGCGCCCAAACACCGAAGCCGACCAGAATCAGACCCAGTAGGCCGAAAATCGCCAGCAGCAAGGTCGCGAAGGGACCGCGCGGTGAATCTGTGTTCGATTCCATGCGTTGAAGCTCCTGCGTTGGGGTGCGACGCTGCATAGCCTGAAGCCGACTGCCTGTGACAGCGTGCCCTGCCTATTCTCTGAGGTTCAGCTGCAGCTGCCCCTCGCGCACGCTAATATCCTCGACGCCGTCGGCAAAGCCTTTCCAGAAGCCCTGCTGATCACCGAATTCGCCGACCAGGTCGATGTTTTTCAGGCCGCCCAGCCAGGCGTTCGGTATCGGAATACCCATTATGCTGACACCCTTGAGCACGACCGTCGGCCGATCACCCCGATATGCCATCTCCACGCCGGCCGCGACGCGCAGCGTCTTGCCGCCGAGGAAAGGAAAATCAGGATCGACCGGGATCAGCAGTCGCGCGCTGACCAGGTCATCCGCAAGATCGACCGCCAGTTTCTTGGCCAGGTCAGGGTTTTTGGCAAGCATTGCATTCAACTCGCGTTCACTGAAGCTCACCGCGCGCTCGGCACCGGCCTCCGAGTAACGCTCGGGCCTCAGCCATTGCGCATCGGTCTCCTCAGACGCATCGGCGGGCGGTTGCGGTAACGTGCCGGGATCGTAGCCAATCGCCCGCAGCTTTGCGTCCAGTGTCCGTTGTTCCGCAACACTGAGCTCGACTGGGGTGAAGTCTTTGGCATAGATATAGGTACTGACCACCCAGTAGGTCGCCGCGACGGTCAGCAGCACAGTGGCCAATATAATCCATAGGACATGGCTGCCGCGAAGGCCGCTACTGCGCGTCGGGCTTTCGGTCTCCCGGGTATCTGACGTCATCGGCAATCCTTAAGACACTAGCGAAGGTTCCTGCCCGCCACCGGCCAGCGAGTCTTGCCGCGCTGATATCGGATAGTCTGTTTTGCGCGTGCCTTCGCACGTTCGATCGCGCGCTGCTGAGAGCCTATCTCTTCAGCCTCGTCGCGCGGCACGCGCTTGACATAGCCGCCGTCGGACTGCATCTCCCAACCGTTGCGGTAGTCTGCCAGCTGACTGTCGAGCGTCTCACGCAGTTCCTGACGCAGAGTGTCACCTTCGACGGGCGTCACGACCTCTACCCGTGATTCCAGATTACGCTTCATGCAATCGGCCGAGCCGATGAAATATTCTTCATCGCCGCCATTCTGAAAGTAGTAGATGCGCGTGTGTTCGAGAAAGCGACCGACAACGCTGATGACCCGTGCGCTTTCCGACAGCCCTGGGACGCCGGGACGAAAGCGACAGGTATCACGCACGATCAGATCTACCCTCACGCCCTCTCGACTGGCTTCGTACAGCGCCCGCGTGATGTCCACGTCTTCCAGCGCGTTCATCTTGAACTGGATGAGACCTGGCTTGTCCGCGCTGTGCAGCGAGCGTTCGCGCTGGATGCGCGCCAGCAGCGCCACTTTGAGCACCTTGGGCGCCGGCAGCAGCTTGCGATAGTAACGCTCCGGCGTGTAACCGGTCGTGAGATAGTTGAACAGCTCCGTGGCGTCGCGCCCGAGATCCTGATCATTGGTCAGAATCCCGAGATCGGAATAAAGGCGCGCCGTACCGGCGTGATAGTTGCCGGTACCGATATGCAAGTATCGTCGGATGCCGTTGTAGTCATTGCGCACCACCAACACGATCTTCGAGTGGGTCTTCAACCCGACGACGCCATAGGTTACATGGATGCCGGCCTCTTCCATTCGCGCCGCCCAGCGTATATTCGCTGCTTCATCGAAACGCGCCTTCAGCTCCACAACCACCGCCACCTGCTTGCCATGGCGTGCGGCCCGCACCAGGTTGTCGATCACCTGGGTATCGCTGGAGGTGCGGTACAGCGTCATCTTGATGGCACGGACCTTCGGATCCAGGGCCGCCTCCTTCAGAAAGCGCTCGACCGAGGTACCGAAGCTCTCATAGGGATGCTGCAGCAGGAACGGGCCACGGTCGCGAATGAGGTGGAAAATGTTGGTGCCCCGGCTAAGGTCGGGGTGGTCGACGGCTTGAAAAGGTTCATCATGCAATTCTGGCACATCTATTCCAACCAATTGAAACAAGTCGCGCATGGCGAGCATGTCCCCCCCTGCATTGAAGACATCCTCGTTCTGGTCCAGTCCGAGTTCTGCCGCGAGCATCCCGCGGCTCGTCTCGTCCATGTCGCCCTGGATCTGAAGGCGCACGATAGGCGCAAAACGCCGATCACGCAGTTCCGACTCGATCATCGACAGCAGGTCATCGGCATGCTCCTCGTTGCGCTCTGTATTGGCATTCCGTGTGACACGAAAGATGTACACGCTGATAACCTCCATCTCCGGCATCAGCATGTCGAGATTGTTGCGCAAGACCTCCTCGACCGGGACGAAGTGATTGCGCCCGGGGAGCTGAATGAACCGCGGCAGGTTTCCGCCGGTTGGCACCTTGATGCGGGCCAGGGAACTGCGCCCCTCATGGTCCGGAAAACGCACATGGGCGAGGAGATTGAGCGAGAGATTGGAGATAAACGGAAACGGATGCGCCGGGTCGATCGACTGAGGCGTAATCAGCGGAAATATAAAATCATGAAAATGTGCGCGCAGAAAATCGATATCGTCCCGTCCCAGGGCCTCATAACCGACGATCTCGATCTCGTGCGCAGCGAGTTCGCCGCGCAACTGGTGAAAGATCTCGCGCTGCGCCTGTTCCTGATCGCGCACCACGCTGTAGCATTCGGTGATCTGCTCTTTTGGCGTTCGGCCATCGACGGTCTTCACGGTCATGCCGGCACCAACCTGCTGCTTGAGGCCGCCGATGCGCTTCATGAAGAATTCGTCGAGGTTGGAACTGACGATCGCGAGAAACTTCAGGCGCTCCAATAGCGGGTTGCGCGAATCCTCCGCCTCGTAGAGTACGCGTCGGTTGAACGCCAGCCAGGTCAACTCGCGGTTGAGATAGAATGCAGCGTCGTTGAGATCGATCGTCTCAGGCGAGGTTGGCTCGGTGGCGTTGTCGCTGTCTTGGGGCAGCACGTTCGGTTCTTTCATCGCAATTGATTCCCGGTGGCACGCTCTGAGAGTAAGTATGACGGATTTAGGCGCCGACTGGGGTGACCCGGCCCATTCGACGGCGCTTAAGTATCGAATGCCGCGACAATGAGCTTAGTATGAAATGGCACCGCATGATGCGCGATCTCCATCCCCATCCGGTGCGCTACGGCTGATGCCAAACGCATTGCCCTAGGGAATGCGTATACCGAATCATGCCTAGCCTGCATGTTGCACCAGTATCCAGGATGATCGCGCCGGCCAGGTGCGGTTGGACGCCGCCCTGGAGCGAAAAGCATAGCCGTAGCTATGGTTTGAGCGAAGGGCAAGTGCAGGCGTGCCTGGACAAGCGAGGGCCTGGATAGATCGGGGACGAGGGACAAATTGAACCTTCGAAAAAGCGCACCGAATATGACTTTCGCCGCATCTCTGCCGATTCATTCGCGCCCGTCCACGATCGACTGGTGCAACATGCAGGCTAGCCCGCTTATCTCACCGGGTTTCGTCGCGAGGGCGGTGAAGGCGTGGTCGACACTACGTCGAATCGCCTGCAACGGGTACGCCCCGTCATGGTGAGGGGATCGGGGGCCGCAGCAGGAAATCGGTGAGATATGCAGGCTAGGCGTAGGCGTCGAATCCGAGGAGTTCGCGCAGCGCATGACGATCGCTGTCGCCGCCCACCTCGGCATAGGTCGCCAAGGCGCGACCTATACGTGCCGATCCGGCCTGGCGTGGCACCGGACCCGCGACACCCTGGCTTAGGCGCTCGCGTTCGGCCTGATCGTACGGCTGTGCAACCATGGCGCGACGGTCCGTCTCGTCAACGGGGTCACGCGTTTGCTGCGCTGGCCGAACCGCACCGACAGCGGCCGGTTCCCTATCCATGGGGCGTTGGGGCGGATTCGGCAGTACCGGCGTAATGTTCAAGGCGATTGCCTATAGATTCTCATAAGCGCTGCTTATTATAGACGGCTTTAGGCCGTTTCGTTCCTTTGAGCTGACGTCAGGAGACCGCCACTGCGGAATTTTCGCCGCCAAGTTGTTGAAACTGGGAGACCCAGGTCTGATACCTGGATGTAGTTTGCAGCTTAACCTGGGGGCCAGTGCATCATGCGACCTCCCAGCAGATGCAGGTGAAGGTGGAACACACTCTGCCCGCCGGCCTCGTTGCAGTTCACCACGGTACGGTAGCCGGCATCGGCGAGGCCCTCCTTAACGGCGATCGCGCGCGCAGCGCCGTACATACGACCGAGAATTACCTCGTCTTCCGGCTGCATGTCGTTCAGCGTCGCGATATGTTTACGGGGTATCACCAGGATGTGCGACGGTGCCTGCGGGTTCAGATCGCGGAAGGCGATGACATGATCGTCTTCAAACACCGTGTCAGCCGGGATATCACCGCCGGCGATCTTGCAGAAGATACAGTCTTGCATGGGTCCCCACCTCTTGTAGTGGCCCCGGGCCAAGGCCGGGGCAGCCAACGCTACTCTGCGGCCACGCGCCGACGACCGGCAAAGGCATGCGCCAGGGTGCCGCCGTCAACATACTCCAGCTCTCCCCCGAGCGGTACACCGTGCGCGATGCGCGAGGTCGCGACACCGCGCTCCGCAGCCAACTCGCCGACGTAATGTGCCGTGGCTTCACCCTCGACGGTCGTAGTCATCGCCAGGATGAGCTCGGTCGGGCTAAGCTCGTCTAGACGCTGCGCGAGCTGGTCCATCCCCAGCTCTGCCGGGCCAATACCGTCAAGCGGTGACAGGCGCCCCCCGAGTACAAAATAGCGACCGCGAAAACCCGTCGCCTGCTCGAGGGCCATTACATCGGATGGGTTCTCGACAACGCACAGCACGCTATCGTCGCGTGTCGCATTACGACACAGCTCGCAAAGCGTATTCTCGGTTAGGGTGCGGCACATTTGGCAATGACCGATCGACCGCACGGCCTCGGCCAGGACCGCCGCCAGGCGCGCGCCGCCGGCGCGGTCGCGCTGCAGTATGTGGAAGGCCATGCGCTGAGCGGACTTCGGCCCCACACCGGGCAGACAGCGCAGGCTGTCGATCAACTCATTCAAAAGCGCCTTTTCAGGCATCCTGTCGCGTGCCTCGCGCGGCGATCAAAACGGCAGCTTCATGCCGGGCGGCAGATTCAGCCCTGCGGTTACCCCGGCCATGCGTTCCTTGGTGTGTTCAACGATGCGGTGCGCCGCGTCATTGCAGGCCGCGGCGACAAGATCTTCCAGCATCTCCTTGTCGTCGCTCATCAGATTGGCATCAATCTCCACCCGGCGCACCTCGTGGCGCCCATTCATCGTGACCTTGACCAGCCCGCCACCGGATTCGCCGGTCACCTCGGCATTAGCCAACTCCTCCTGCGCCTTCTGCAGGTCTTCCTGCATCTTCTGCGCCTGTTTCATCAGATTGCCCATTGGTCCTTTCATCTCGATTCCTCTTGACTGAGTGAGTCGATACGGCGGATCGAATCGGGCACGATCTCCGCATCGAAGGTCTCCTTCACCGCTACCACCAGCGGATCCCCGGCGATATCCGCCTCGGTCGCCGCCTGACGCGCCCGCTGCTCTCGGGCCCCGTGCTGTGCCGGGGTCTCCTCGTCCACGGGACCGGCCGCGACCCGCAGCACGACAGCTTGACCGATGGCGGCCGCGACCGCCTCTTGTAGACGCCGCTCGGCGAGGCTGCCAATCAGGCTGCTGCAGGCTGGATCCAGGCGCAGCGCCAGGCGTTTGCCGTCCCATGCATCGAACACGCAGTTCTCCGCCAGCTGGGCCGCCATTCCCTTCAGACCCAGGCCCGCGATGAATCCGCGCCAGTCGGCGAAGTCCGCCCTGCCCTGGGGCGCCCGCCTGGCTGACTCGGTGATCGGAGCCGCCATCTCCGCGACCGTTGTCCCGTCGGCCGTCGGCGCCCCACGGTGTCCAGACTTGCCGGGCATCCGCGGTCTCGAACCCTCGGTCGGCCGCTCGGTCGCCGCACCCGGTGCGTCGTCGCCAAGATCCGGACGAAATGCCAACATCCGCAACATCAGCATCTCGAAGCCGCTGCGCTCGTCCGGGGCCAACGGCAGATCGCGCTGTCCAACCAGTGCGATCTGGTAATACAGCTGCACGTCTTCGGGCGGAATCTGCTGCGCCAGCTCCTGCAGACGCGCCACGTCTCCCCAACTGGCCTGCGCCGCCGACGGCACCCGCTGCAGTATCGCGATCCGATGCAACAGGGTCACCACCTCGCGCAACAGACTCGCAAAATCCGGCGCATGTTCCGACATTGCCTCGATCTGCGCCACCACTTGTTGGGCTGCACCGCCGTGCACCGCAGCCAGGATCTCGGGCAGTCGTTCACTGGTGACCACACCGAGCATAGCGCGCACATCGGCGGCCTTCACCTCGCCGCCACCGAAGCCAATCGCCTGATCCAGCAGACTCAGACCATCGCGCATGCTGCCGTCAGCAGACCGGGCCAGTACGGCCAGCGCCGCCGGTTCGAACGCGATCTGCTCGGCCTCGAGGATGTGCCGCAACTGGCCTTCGATCTGTTCCACCGGTAGGCGTTTCAGATTGAACTGGAGGCAGCGCGACAGTACGGTCACTGGCACCTTCTGCGGATCGGTTGTCGCCAGCAGGAACTTGACATGCGGTGGCGGCTCCTCGAGCGTCTTCAACAGGGCGTTGAAGCTGTGCCCGGAAAACATATGCACCTCGTCGATCAGGTAGACCTTGTAGCGCCCACGTACCGGCGCGTAGGGGACGTTGTCGAGGAGCTCCCGGGTATCATCGACCCCGGTCTTCGAGGCCGCATCGACTTCCAGCAGATCGACGAAACGCCCGTCATCGATCTCGCGGCAGCTACTGCATTCGCCGCAGGGCGTGGCGCTGACACCAGTCTCGCAGTTCAACGACTTGGAAAGGATCCGCGCCAGCGTGGTCTTGCCGACGCCGCGCGTGCCGGAGAACAGGTAGGCGTGGTGCAGCCGGTCATTGTCGAGCGCATTGCTCAGCGCGCGCACGACATGCTCCTGGCCGACCATCTCGGCGAAGTTGCGCGGGCGCCATTTGCGGGCGAGGACCTGGTAGGACATCAAGGAATCGGGGGTCGGGGGTACACAGGCTGAAGTCTACCTTATGCACCGGGGCGGTAGTGGATCGACGATGCGAGGGCGGCGGCCCCGTCAGCGATTCCTGGCGCACAAGTCAACTGCTGCGGCTGCTCCCTTCCAGGCCTGACCGGGTTCACAATCTATTGTCGCGGGAGACCAACGGGACCGCCATAGAACCGCATATTATGCCCGAAAACGGACCTACGGATAAGCCACACATCGCACGAGGGCAGATCGAAGCGGCAGCGTTTGCCGCATCAGCTGGCAGAGGCTGCCGCTGCGGCTGCAATTGCAGGCGGACGGGAGAAACCCTGCAAAGGCCGCGGCCGCGGAACCCGGGCCTGGCCTAGAATCTGCGGCGATCTTTTGAGTTTTGGGACGGTAAGATGCGGCACATCAAAAAGGCACTCTCCTACTCAGTCGCGGGCAGCCTTGGCTTGACCGTGATCGCGAGCCTTCAGGGATGCAGCGACCAGGGACCGACAGCGCCGAGTCTCGGCGGGTTCGACAGCGGCCAGGCCGACCCGACACAGGACTATTTTCTGGTCATCGAGCAGACCGGCTCCGCACCCGATTCCTACCGGGTGGCGGAACGGCACTCGACCACCGGACCGACGCGCGCCATCCTCCGCATGACCGACGGGCAGGAGCGCTTTCTCTCCACGGCGGAACTCGAGCAAATCGCCGCGCAGGAGGCCGTGAAGGTCGAGGACGGCAGCTCGCGCCTGACCGAGGATCCGAGCATGCATAGCGGCGGCCTATCGCTGGGTGAAACCCTGCTCGCCGCCGCAGCCGGCTCGTTGATCGGTGCGGCATTGGCGAACCGTCTGGCGTCGAACAGCAACTTTCAGCGCACCCAGCAAAGCTACGGCGGCGGCCGGCCGACGGCGAGCATCTCGCAGCCGGCCAGACAACAGACAGCGGCCAGGAGCGCGCCGCGCAGCGGTTTCTTCGGTGGACCAGGCGGTAAGTCATCGTCGAAGGGTTACTACGGATCGTTCGGCGGCTGACTCATGCCCCGAGTGCGCGCTATCGAGCCGCTGAGCAGAGCGGTGCTAGAAGAGATCGGTATGACATGGCATACCGACAGCGATGGCAGCAGCTACATCGGCGAGGAGCTGGTCGAGGTCAGCGAGGCGCAGGCAGAGGCCTATTACGCCGCTGCGAACGCGCTGTATGACATGTGCGTCGAGGCCGCCGGCGCGGTAATCGCAGAGCGGCGCTTCACCGAACTGGGCATCCCCTCGAACATGATCGGGCTGATTGAAGACAGCTGGGAACGCGACGATCTGCACCTGTACGGACGCTTCGATCTCGCCGGCGGGCTCGACGGGCTGCCGATCAAGCTGATCGAGTTCAACGCCGATACGCCGACCAGTCTGTTCGAGACCGCCATAGTCCAGTGGGCGCTGCTAAAGGCGAATGCCATGGACGAGACGCGTCAGTTCAACAATCTGCATGGAATGCTGCAGGAGAACTTCCGCCGTCTAATCACCCGCGACCACCCATTGGAGGAGTTCGGCGCACGCTACGCCCGGGAGAAGATACTGTTCTCCAGCGTAAGCCAGCTGGCGGAAGACGAACGCACCGTTCGTTATCTGCAGCAAATCGCCCACGAGGCCGGCTTCCTGACCGACTTCTGTTACCTGCATGAGGCCGGCTTCACCACCGATGAAGGCGTGTTCAACAGGGATTCACAGCTCGCCGACTTCTGGTTCAAGCTGTTTCCCTGGGAAGACATAGCCGCGGACGAACTGGAGCTGACTCGCATGCTGAGCAAGATGGCGACGCGAGGGCGCACGCGGATCCTCAATCCGGCCTACACGCTGTTATTCCAGAGCAAGGGCATCCTGAAGGTTCTGTACGACCTCTACCCGGACTCGCCCTATCTTCTGCCGACCGACTTCAGTCCCCTACCGGGCACAGAGCAGGTGAGCAAAAAGATGTTCGGGCGAGAGGGCGCCAATGTGCGCATCCTCGCGGCCGACGGCAAGGCCCTGCAAGGCACCGACGGGCCCTACACGCATCACAAGCCGGTCTATCAGGCGCGCGCGCGCTTCGCACAGGACGCGTCGGGACTGAATTATCAGGCGGGTGTGTTCTATGTCTGGGAGGCTTGCGGCCTGGGCTTTCGCCGCGGCGGCGCAATCCTCGACGATACGAGCAAGTTCGTGGGTCATATGATCGTCTGACGGCGTGTAGCTCAACGTCCACCTTCCGACGCGTCCTGCGCCATGCTGAACTCGCCGGCATCAGAAAAACTCACACCGCCGAGGTGTCCGTCGACCGACAGGCGGCCGGAGATCTGGTATCGTAGGGAGTTGGTGCGCGCCTGCAGCCGCTGGATAACGCGCAGCATCCCAAATACCGTGCTGACCATGCGCACGTCGATCTTGGCATCGGAGTAAGCGGGGATAGTGAGGCCCTGGGCCGTGACGCCGGACCCGAAGTCCACACCATCGATCGCCAGGTCGAAACTGCCACCGCGCATCTCGAGCGCTCGCTCTTCCCGGTTTTGCACTCGCAGGGTAACCTGGTACAGCTGCTCGAGCAGCGTCGCCTCGATCACCCGGATATCGGACACAGTGACCCGAACGGGGTCGTGCGAATAACCGGGGCCGACACAGCCGATCGCCGTCCAGAGCACCACCACTAGGAGCAAAGTGTTTTGACCCGTTTTTTTCATGGAAAAACGCTCCCCTATGGTGACCGCGGTATACGAACGCCCAGATCGTGATCTGAACAGACAGGACCCGCGAGGGAAACCCTTTTCTATCGGCATCCCACCCAGATCAAATTCGGCAGAATTACCAGGTTACTACTTGCCTGCGCATCGGCTAACCTGATAGCCACAACGAAACATGCCTGGAATCAGATGGACAACAGCGGATTCCTGCCTCGCGGGGCGCTGCAGAGCCTGCTCGACGCACTGACTGGCCACGGTTACCGGACCATCGGCCCGCAGGTGCGCGATAAGGCGATTCAGTATCTCGACCTCGTTGACGTTAGCCAACTCCCAGCCGGTTGGACCGATGATCAGGCACCGGGCAGCTATCATCTCAGTCGAGTGGAGTCGCCGCGCTGCTTTGCCTGGGCGATAGGACCGCAGGCTTTGAAGCCCTATCTGTTTCGCTCGCGCGAGGTCTTGTGGCAGGCCGAACGCGACGCGACCGGCAAACTGGATTTCAGCGCCCCGCAACCCAACGAGGCGCCCGTGGCGATTATCGGCGCGCGTGCCTGCGACCTGGCGGCGCTGGCTCTTCAAGACACGCACTTCCTCGGCGCCATTCGCGATCCCTACTATGCCGCGCGACGTGACACGCTGTTCATCGTCGCGCTGCACTGTGCGTTTCCGGCCGACACTTGCTTTTGCACCTCGACGGGCGACGGACCGCGCGCCAAGCAGGGTTTCGATCTCGCATTGAGCGAGCTCGACGAGGGTTTTCTGATCGAGGTCGGCACCGAACGCGGCGCGGCCGTCGCTGCGCAGCTGCCGCTGCAGCCCCCGCGCCCCGAACAGCATCGGCAGGCGGAACATGAGATCGAAGAGGCGGCGCACAGGCAATTCCGCCAGTTGCCCTCACGCGACCTGCAGTCCACCCTGTTTGAACGTCTCGAACATCCGCGCTGGGATGCCGTGGCCGCGCGCTGCCTCTCCTGCGGAAACTGTACAAGCGTCTGTCCGACTTGTTTCTGTCATGCCGAACAGGATGTCGCGGCGCTCGGCGGCGCGCACACGGAGCACGTCCGTGAGTGGGATTCCTGTTTCAGCGTCGGGCATAGCTATCTGCACGGTTTTGTAGTCCGGCCTGAGACCCGGCACCGCTACCGTCAATGGCTGACCCATAAGCTCGGCAGCTGGCATACACAGTATGGCCGCAGCGGCTGCGTCGGCTGTGGACGATGTATCACCTGGTGTCCGGTCGGGATAGACATCACCGAAGAGGCCAACGCCATCACGGGCGACAGATGGGAACCAAGGGGGAACGCATGAATCCCTACCTGCCGCGCGAGGCGGAAATAATCAAGCGCAGCGAGGAATCGCCCAACACGGTCAGCCTGCTCCTTCGCCTGACCGACGGCCAGCCTTATGACTTCGCGCCCGGCCAGTTCAATATGCTGTACCTGTATGGCTGCGGCGAAGTGGCCATCTCTGTCGTCAGCGATGCCGAGGAGAACGGTCTGCTCATGCACACGATACGCGCCCTGGGCCGCATTACCCGCGGTCTGACGGCACTTCAGCCGGGTAGCCGGATCGGTCTGCGCGGCCCGTTCGGGCGCGGCTGGCCGATGACCGAGGCGCAGGAACAGGACGTCGTGATCGTCACCGGGGGACTGGGTTGTGCGCCCTCGGTCTCTGTGATCCATCACATCCTGAGCCGGCGCGAACGCTATGGCCGCCTGAGCATCCTGCAGGGCGTAAAACACACCGATGATCTAATCTGGCGCGCCCAATACGACGCCTGGTCGGCGCTCCCCGATGTCGAGGTACTGCTAGCGGCCGATGTCGCGCAACCCGGCTGGCGCGGCCATGTCGGACTGGTGACGACACTGTTCGATCGCCTGCATCTGGAGGCCGATCGGACAGTAGCGATGCTGTGCGGACCGGAGGTCATGATGCGCGCGGGCGCCGAGGGGCTGCAGACCCTGGGCCTCGCCGCCGAAAGCATCCATCTGAGCATGGAGCGCAATATGCAGTGCGCGGTCGGTCACTGTGGCCATTGTCAGATGGGCGCCCACTTCGTGTGCCGCAACGGTCCGGTGTTCCGCTGGCCCGAGGTGCGTTCACTGCTGGGCACGCGGGGTTTTTGACATGCATCGTCCACGTATTGCTGTCCACAAGTTTTCTTCCTGTGACGGTTGCCAGCTGGCCTTTCTGAATGCCGGCGAAGATCTTCTCGAACTGGCACATCTGGTCGACATACGACATTTCCTCGAGGCGGGCATCGCCGACGAGTACGCCCGAGTCGACATCGCCTTCGTCGAAGGCAGCATATCGACCAGCGAAGAGCTGACGCGTATTCAGCGCGTGCGCGCGAACAGCCGCTTTGTGGTTACCCTCGGCGCCTGCGCCACCGCCGGTGGGCTGCAGGCACTGCGTAATCTGGATGGCAGCAACGAGGCCTGGAAACATGCCGTCTACGCGCAACCGGAGTTCATCAAGACCCTGGACCAGGCCGATCCGGTTGGCGCCCATATCGAGGTGGACTTCGAGCTGTGGGGCTGCCCGGTCAATGGCCGACAAGTGCTGGCGGCCATTCAACAGCTGTTATTCGGCGTGACGCCGCTGGACACGCGCGACAAGGTCTGCATGGAGTGCAAACGCCAGCATGCGGTGTGCGTCATGGTCACGGAAGGCCTGCCGTGCATGGGCCCGGTCACACGCACCGGCTGTGGTGCCCTATGTCCGCGTTTCGGCCGCGACTGCTACGCCTGCTTCGGTCCCGCCGAGAACCTCAACACCGACGCGATGTCGCAGCGCCTGCAGGGGCTCGGGCTGCCGCCGTCAGACGTCGCACGGCGCTTCCTGTTCGTCAACAGTCACGCACCGGCATTTCATGCGGCTGGAAAACTGTTTTACCGCGCGGGCTTTTCCGATGACTGAACGCCGCGTCTCCATTCACGTGCCAGCGATGACACGCGTCGAGGGTGAGGGTTCGCTGCGTCTGCGTATCGAGCACGGGAGAATCGAGGAACTGGCGCTGGATATCTTCGAACCGCCCCGCTATTTCGAGAAGTTCCTCGAGGGCCGTCGCTATCATGAGGTGATAGATATCGTCGCCCGAATCTGCGGTATCTGCCCCATCGCCTACCAGATGAGCGCGGCCCAGGCGCTGGAGAACGCCTTCGGTATCACGCCGACGGCCTGGGTTCGCGACATGCGGCGGGTGTTCTATTGCGGCGAATGGCTACAGAGCCATGCGCTGCATGTGCATCTGCTGGCCGCACCGGATTTTCTGGGCTTCGACAGCGTGATCGGCATGGCCGAGAAGCACCCCGAGGCAGTACGCCGCGGCCTGCGCCTACAGGGCCTCGGCAATGAGCTGATTCGGCTGCTCGGCGCGCGCTCGGTGCATCCGGTCGGGGCCTGTGTCGGTGGCTTTTTCCGTGCGCCGACGACCGAGCAGGTCGCAGCGATGCGCGATCGACTGAGCGCAGCTCTGCCCGATGCCGAGGCACTGGTGGCCTGGTCGGCTGCGCTGCCGGTGCCGGATGATGACCAGGCGTTTATCAATGTGGCGCTGCGGCACCCCAGCGACTACCCCTTTGCCGAGGGGCGAATCGTGTCCGATAACGGACTGGATATCGCAATCGACGAATATGGCCAGCACTTCCAAGAACAGCATCGAAGCCAGTCTACCGCGCTCTTTTCCGCGCTGCGTGGTGAACCCTACCTGGTGGGGCCACTGGCACGGCTGAACCTGAATCTGGACCGACTACCAGCCGCGAGTCGCGAATTGCTAGCGCAGACCGGGATCACCTTCCCCAGCAGCAATATGTTTCATAGCCTGCTGGCACGCGCCGTGGAGATCCATATCGCCGTGGTCGAGGCAATGCGCCTGCTCGAGGGCTACGCCGAGCCGCCGATCGCGCATACCGAGGCCACTCCGGTCGCAGGCGTCGGTTGCGGCGCGACCGAGGCCCCACGTGGCCTGTTGTGGCACCGCTATGAAGTCGACGATCAGGGCATAATCAGAAACGCGCGCATCGTACCGCCAACCAGTCAAAATCAGGCCAGGCTCGAGATCGACCTGCAGCATAGCCTGCGTGCGTTCGGCCTGGACCAGCCGGACGACGCCCTGCGCCTGCGCGCCGAGACCGTGATCCGCAACTACGATCCCTGCATCTCCTGTGCAACGCACTTCCTGCAGATCGACGTCCAGCGCAGATGATCCGCGTGATCGGACTGGGTTCACCGTTCGGTGACGACCAGGCCGGCTGGCGCGTTATCGACTTGCTACACGCACGTGGTCTCTCGGGCATCGATCTGATCGCACTCGATCGCCCCGGACACTCGCTGATCAACTGGCTACCCGACGTAGACTGGTTGATCCTGGTCGATGCGGTATCTTCAGACGCCCCGCTCGGCAGCGTAATGCGGCTCGATCCGACGCGGCTGGATGAGACGCCTCCGAGCGTCGGCAGCCACGGACTGCGTCTCGCGGAGGCGCTGCAACTGGCAGCGACGCTCGACTGTCTACCCTCGCGGGTGGATCTCTACGGCATCGAACTCGGTCGAACCGACATGCAGATGCAGGTATTACGCAGCGAGGTGGCGAGCGGCGCGGCCGCACTGGCCGACTCGCTCGCCCGCGCGCTGACTCGCAGCTAGCCTACTGCGCAACCGAACACCGCATACGGGCGGAAGCGGTGCACCTAATACTACCGCCCAGAGCAAGCCCCATTTCCGTCAACAAGCGCGCTTAATTTAAAGCCCGTTAATGTCGCGCAGCAGCATCTCCAGACTGCTGAGTTTCGGTTCCTCTGGTTCGACATTCGCACGCGCTTGGGACGCCGCGATCATGCGCTGACGTTCTGCGGCGGCTTCGGCGGCTTCGGCGGCTTCGGCGGCTTCGGCGGCTTCGGCGGCTTCGGCGGCCGCCATGATTTGCGAAAGCTCGACGTCAACGGCGCGGATGGCGGCGTCATCCGGCGCGATTCGCCAGCCACGTTCGACATACAGCACGGCCCGATCATAAGCGGCGTCGCGCAACGCGGCCCTCGCCAGCTCAGCGTAGCGCAGCGCAATTCGACGGATGCCCGCCTGGGCATCCTGATTGTCAGGCTGCATCTCCAGCACCTGTTGCAGATAAGAGAACGCACTGCGTTGTTCGGGAAAAAGCAGCCGATCCTCAGCCAGCGCCTGATCGGCCAGCACCAGCAGTTCCATGACTTCCGCCGTGTCGGCTAGGGCGAAATCCTCGAAGGCCTTGGGCGGAGCGGCCGCTAGCGGGGCCCCATGCTGTGCGACATACTCGGCATCGGCGTCGAGCGTCGAGGCGGGCAGCACCGATGCGGCATCGACCAGTACCGGCTGCTTCTCCAGACCCAGCTGGAGCAGTGGCGGTGCCGAAACGGCCATTTCCTCTGCCGCGCTGCCGGGATCCGCGGCCGCCGCTAATGCCACCGGCGCGGATGGCGGAACGGGTGCAAGATCAAGTCCCATGTATCGTTCATCGGGCATCATCGAGGCGCTGCGCTCGGCAGATACGTCGGCCAAATCTTGCATGCTGTCGGCAATCTGCAGCGTCCCTTCCACATCTGGTAGGCGTGTGGCCGGCGCCGCGGCCGACGCCAAGTCCTCTGGGTCGGGGGGCCGCTGGGCAACACTGTCGACACCGCCGCGGGTCACCCCGGCCAGATCGCCTTCCGGGGGTGCGGGTTCCAGCGCATCGTCTACGCCGCTGCTGGCGCTGAAGAAGCGGCGCAACCCTGCGACCGCATCCGAGAACCCTTGCTGCGCTATTACGGCAGTCGTTTGCGCGGTCGCTGACGCACCCTGCTCAGCGACCGAAGTCCCGGCCGGCCAGCCTTGCGCCTGGCCGCCAAGATCCAGCACGCTCCCATAGGGCAACGCAAGGTAGCCCTGGTCCTCATTCAACACATAACGGCGACCTTCCATGGACGTCTCATCCAGATCCTTCAGCGGCTTGGGCACTGCCGCGACCTCAGGCACTGTTCTCGCAGTCGGCCCGCTCAGCTGCCAACTCAGGATCGCGACGGCGACGGCGGCAGCGATACCCAAGCCAGCCGTCACAGGACGCGGCCAGCGCCACAAGGCAGCGCGATGCGGCGGGGTTTCAACGCGCTCGATGGCTGCGCTCGCCGGCGACTTCCGCCGCCAGGATGCAAAAGACGCTGCGTGCCCTGAAGACAAGGGTCGCGTCAGCGACTGCGGATCGGCTGCCGGTGGCATTGCCGCCTGGTCCACAGGCCGCGCATCGGCGAGGGACGGCTCGGGTGTAGGAGACAGAGCTGACGAATCTTTCACGACTTGACCGCGCGGACTCGGTGTCAATGCCAGGCTATGGACAGGATCGAAGACCCCCTGAGACCCCTCGGCCGTGCGATTTAGGTCCTCGCGCAGCGGTGCCAGCAACTCATCACGCAGATCTCGTACCACCGCGGTGACATCACTCTCGTTCAGCGCATGTTTTTCCTCCGTACTGCCATGTAGCAGCAGTCGGCTGCAGATCTTGTTCACATGCCGGGGAAGGCCATGACTGTATTCGTAAATCGCCTTGACTGCCGGGCCGTTGACTGCGGGATCTCCCATCCAATCGGCAGCCTCTAGGCGGTACTCGATGTATGCCTTGGTTTCTTCCAGGGTCATCGCCTGCAGACGGCAACTGGCAATCACACGCTGTTGGAACTGTTCCATCCCGGGGGCCGACATCACGTCCTCGAGTCCCTCCTGACCGAGCAGTACCAGCTGAAACACCGGTCGCGAGCGCGACTGCATATCAGTCAACAGTCGCATCGACTCTAACGAATGGTGGGAGAGTGTCTGGGCTTCATCGATCAGCACCAGCGCGCGTCGCTGCGAATGTTCAAGCTCTATGAGATAGCGTTCGATACGGTGCGAGAGCATTGCCCGATCTAGGCCTTCGACCGCCAGACCGAAGGAATAGCCCAGCTTGCGCAACAGATCGGTTGGATTGAGGTCGTTTGCGATCAATCGCACGCTGACGATCTTGGAGGGATTGAGCCCGGTCAGCAGCCGCTCGGCCAGTGTCGTCTTGCCGGATCCGGATGGACCCGTCACCACGACAATCCCCTCGCCGCGCTTGAGCGCATAGTGCAGGTATGCCCATGCTTTCGCGCAGCTACTGTGCGTGAAACAGACACGGGGATCCGGCAACAACCGAAATGGGTCGTTGCGCAGTTGATAGAAACGCTCGTACATAACCGCTGTCCCTCATCGGTCTTCAAGTACAGGTATCCACCCTAACAGACTGATTCCGATGTGGAAATCGTGAAGTTTCAGTTAAGTGCTGAAAATCCTATTGCTGCGCAGCGTTCAGGTCGACCAGGTCATTCGCCCGGCACCGTTCCAATGATGCAATTAGCGATCTGTCGCAAGTCGCCAATCGGCCCCTTCGCGCGGCTGATCGCCAGGCACTGCAGCGCGCGCGGCGGCCTCTCGGGTATAAAACCGTCCGCCACGCAAAAACCCCGCGAGGATGGTGGCGAGCACCTTGAGGACATTGCCGCTGCGGTCGCGCGCGATCACCCAATCCTCAGGCAGTCCGTCGAGCACGTGCACCGGGGCCACGGTGCCATCGGCGAATCGCGATACGACAGTCTCTCCGGTCGCCGTATTGAGGTAGGCGGGTCGAAAACCCAGCGACCGGTTGTTCTCGCTTACACCTCTGGTCCCGCGAAATAACGCATTCTCACGACGCAATTTTTGCCGGCACAGCGCGGCGCGATCCGGGCCGGCCCTGCGCCGGCAAGCAATATTGCGATGCGCAATACTCTGTGGTGTTCGACGGCTGGTCACGGCTCTCTCCCAGGCGAAATCGGCGACATATCGGCCGACGGCATCTACAGCACAAGCATCAGCTATGCCAGCGATTGGGAAGCTCGGTCATCACAGCAAAAAAAGCGCCTATAAATATTTATCTTTCAATAGCTTAAAAAGTTTTTTCTCCGAGTCTATCTAGGCTATTTCCGGCCCCAGCATTCCGCAGCAGAAATCCGTTTCGTAAAATTTTTTGAACAAACTGACGCTTTGCTGCAACCCAAGGGCCAAGTCGTCAGCATAAGTTGGGAAGCGCGTGACCAGGGTGCAACGGAGGAAGCGGGGGCTTTGCGCATCATCGAACGGCAATCGAAAGACCCGCGCGAAATACGCTGGCACGCGGCGTGGTCTTGTGACTACCTACGCAACGCCATGGATGCGGTCTTGCACGATGATGCCGTGGTAGTCGGCTGCTATATCGATGCCGATCCAGAACAGGATCGGGTGTTTCCACCACTGCCCGAAGGGTAGATCCTGTCCCTGCTGAGAACCTCTGTAGTACCGGCGCGCCATGGGATACTATCGGCGACCGGCAATAACTAGAATTCGGGCTCTCCCATGCAACTGCGCCTTTTCTTCTTTTCCCTCGCCCTGCTGATGACCGGCTGCCAAACCGCGTACTACAGCACCATGGAGGGCCTCGGATTCGAGAAACGCGACATTCTGGTCGACCGCGTCGAGGAGGCGCGCGACGCTCAACAGGACGCCAAGGTACAGTTCGAGTCGGCACTCGAGCAGTTCATTGCCGTTACTGACTATCGAGGCAGTGACCTCGAAGATCAGTACCGCAATCTGAAATCGGAATACGAGAACAGCGCGGACCGTGCCAACGCGGTCCGCCGTCGGATCGATGACGTCGAACGTGTTGCTGAGGACCTGTTCGATGAGTGGGAGGCAGAACTCGACCAGTACAGCGACGCCAATCTGCGTCGCGCCAGCGCCGATCAGCTGCGCAGGACACAGACCAGTTACCTTCAGCTGATGCAGGCCATGCGCCGGGCAGAGTCCAAGATCGACCCCGTGCTGCTGGCCTTCCGCGATCGGGTACTCTTCCTGAAACACAACCTTAACGCCCAGGCGATCGCGTCGTTGAAAACCAATCGGGCAGCGGTCGAATCCGACATCCAGGCGCTGATACGCGACATGAACCAGTCGATCGCGGAAGCAGATCGATTCGTCCAGTCGATGGCCGCCCCGAAGGCCTAGCAAGCCTGTTGGACTTGACCCTTTGCGGCGCGAATTACTGAAAGCGAATCGAATCAGATTATTGTCTGAGCAGAATTCCCCGGCTATTTGACGAAGAGGGTGAATACTCCACCGGCTAAAGCCGGTGGCTTCGAGTTACGGCTGGAAGCCGGATCGATCGGCACTTCGGCCGATTGCTGTCGCTACACAACGTGAAAATCGTCGTCCGGCTCCGGCGGGGTCTGGTTCTTGATGTATTCCTTCCATACCTCATCGGTCACGTTCCCGCTCGATGCCACCCAATATCCCCTCGCCCACAAATGCTGGCCCCAGTAGCGCTTTCTCAAGGCCCCATACTCCGTCAGCAATCTGTGCGAACTCTTGCCCTTGAGAAACTGTACCGCCTTCGATACCGACAACTGCGGTGGGATCCCAATCAGCATATGTACGTGATCCCGGTTGATCGACCCCGCATAGATCACCATCTCTTTGCTGCGCGCAATCTCTCGCAACAACTCCCGGCAACGCAGCCCGACATCACCTCCCAACACCTGATACCGGTACTTCGTTGTCCACACCAGGTGGTATTTGCAGTCCCAGACCGTATGGCTTCCGCTCTTGTATGACTCCATCCACCGAGCATAATCCCACCGGACCTATCCGTCGCCTAAAGGCGAGGGGTTTACAGATCCCCTATCGGGGACTCTAAACGGAGTTGATCGCTGTCCAGGGATTTGCAGCCAAACCGTGTTAACTCCGACAGGCTGCTAGCCTGATAGTCAGTCGACAACCTTCCGTCCGGCCTTTGCCAGACGGGCATCTACGTCCGCCTCGGCCACCAGCCAGTCTTCGCGCTGATCACTGGTAAAGCCCTGCGCCTCGGCGCGCAGATAGGCCGCCTTGGCGATCATCTGGTGGCGTTCGCTGGCAAGGATCCGTTGTGCGGCCTTTCGCGTACCCTTTTCGGCCGCTGACCTCTTCTGCCCCGCCGCCTTCGGGCCTGCTTTCTTCGTTATGGACGTCTTCTTGGCAGCAGCGTCTTTGCTTACTACGCTCTTCGAAGTCTTTTGCGCCGCGGTCTTTTTCTTCGACGTTGCCTTCTTACTAGCCTTCGGCTGGGTCGCGCTACGACCGGTTTCTTCGCTATTCTTGCCCATTGCTATCCCTCGTTGAGCATGACTGCCTTGGTGAAAGCGATGCCGGCCGCTGGAAAGACATGCACCCCGCGGGCGACGGCACCTTAAACCGGGTGATTTTCTCCTGATTGTCCCTTGCTGACCAGAACGAAATGCGCTGCCATTGCGGGCTACCCGAAGCATGTAATGCGCGGCTACTGCAGCCTGCTCAGCGCGCACACTCTCGATAGTTGGCTAACTTGCCGCGTAAAGACGCTAGTCTTGCAACCATGAACGACTGGCGCCGCGAGGCATTCCGATACACCGGCTATTTCTGCGAGGAGAATATCTGGTGGCTCGCCAGATCGCTCATCGATGCGGGCAGTGACGCGGCGCAGATGCAGGTGCTGTTGTTTGCCAATCGCTGGCAGACCGTGATCCTGCGCAACCAACGTGCCGCCACCGTGGGACAGCCGGTCGCCTGGGACTATCACGTGGTTCTCACCGCAGTCAGCGACTCGACACCGTGGGTGCTGGATTTCGACACCCGCCTGGCGTTCCCGACGCCCTATCGCGAATACTTCGTCGACAGCTTCCCGCTGCAGTCGACCCTGCCCGAGCACTACCGTTGCTGGGTACGATGCATCCCGGCGGCAAGCTATCTGGCGCACTTCTGTTCCGACCGATCACACATGATCGGTCGGATCGCGGCGGCCGACTTTCCGGACTACCCCATCATCCAGCCTGCCGCCGGCGGCCTTGCCATCCCGCTGAGCGAGTATCGAGACATGGAGAAGACGCTGCCCGACGGCAGCCGCGCCCAGCCGCTCGCCACCTTCTTGCCTGAGCTGGCTTGACGCACGTCAGAGGGTGTCAAAACGGGCGCTGAGCAACCATCTGGGCGTAATTGCGGAATCCCCGACCGGTATCACCGATGCAGCCCTCGTCGCGGTAGAAACGCAGGATCAATCCGGAGAAGAGGCGCATGAGCTCATTGGTCTCAAGCCTGAAACTGGCCGTGGACGGTCCGCCGTCGTCAACGCGCTCGCGGGTGAAGGTCTGATAAAACAGCAGGCCGCCCGGTCTTAGTGCATCGGCGATGTGCGAACACAAGGCCCGCTCGAGAAAATGCCCCACGCAGATGACATCGAACAGATCGGGCGGCGGGGGATGCGCCGTTACATCACGCGCTTCGGCCGACAGATCGAGGCCGCCGGCAGACGCCACCAGCGCAGCGACCGCTACCGGTGACAGATCCCAGGCCGACACCTGCAACCCGCGCCTGGCGAGATACAGGGCATTACCGCCCAGCCCACAGGCGAGATCGAGCGCCCGCCCGCGGTCGGGCAGCAGATGCGCGTTCTCGGTCAGAACCGCGATCGGGGGCGGTGTCGCGAGCGCATTCTCATAGCGGCGATCCCATTTTTCACGCAGATCTTCGGTGCTCATCCGTGTGAGGATAACCGCGTTTCGGCTATCGGCGGCGTGTCGGCGTCCGCCGACTGGGCTAGCGAACGGTCACAACCGACCGGCTGCTAGCTCAGGCCACGGCCGACGCGCTACCCAGCCTCTCGGACTGCATCCGACTGAGTATCTGATAGGCCTGGGCCAGCGCGCCATCACCCCCGACATTGCCGGGAAAGATCACCACCGGAAGGCGCGGGTAGCGCGGGTGATCCTCGGGACAGACGACGACCGAACAGCCGGCAAGAATTTGGCCCATGACCCGCGCCGTGCGCAGCGCCAGACCGGTGCTCAGGGTATCGTTCGACGTGATGCCGCCCTTGCTGATAAGGAAACCCGTCTCGGGCGGCAGGTTGCGCACCAGCCGCATCAAGAAACCGGAGACGCGCTCGCCGAAGGCCAGGCGGTCGGCTGTCGTCGTGAACTTGCGCTCGCCACGGCTGGTGTAGAGTACGACGCCTTGCCCGGCCTGCTGCGCCTCGACCATTTGCCGCACCAGCTCGGCGTACAGACCCTCTTCGTCGCGCACCAGCCAGTCGAGATCGACATGCAACGGCTGCACGGCGGTCTGCTCCATCAACTGTCTGAGCTGTCGGCTGGTCTTGTCAACGTGCGATCCTACCAGCACTACCCCGGGCCTCCCGTCACGCACCAGGCGCGACATGTCCGCGGACGCGACCGGCTGCGGCGGCAGACCTGCGAAGGCGGTCAGAAGGCTGGCGGCGCTCCGGAACAGGAAACGCTTGCCGTCGCCGGCGGCGGCCAGCACCTGGCGCGCGAAGCTGTCGAGGTCGGCCTGCTCTTCGGCGTCGACCACGCAACAGGTGTTGTCACGAAGCGCATGCAGCCGCGCGCTGATATCACCACGCACGTCGGCCAGGCCAAAATGCTGCACCTGATCCGCCTGGATTCTTCCGTCGGTCTTTTCCGCGACATAGTCCGGCAGAAAGGCAGTGCTGAAACCAAACACCGAATCTCGCGCAAACTCGGTCTCGTGCACGGCGACTGGCGTGCCGTCGACAATCAGGTAGTGCACGCCGTCGCGCGTGATGCGCCCGCCCTCGAAGAAGGCCGGCACAAGGAAGTGGGCATCGAACGGCCCGAGTTCCCCGGCGATCACATCCGTCTCGACCGGGTAGTGGCCACGCAGCGTCGAATCCGAGCGGCTGACGATAACCGGTTGGATGTCGACGCCCTCGCCGCGCATTTCCTCGATCGCCTGGCGCAGATTCACGCAGATCTCGCGCGTCACCGCGGCCGCCTGTGCGGCATCCATGCCGCGGGTGTTACTTAAGATGAAGAACAGCGGCGCGGCATCACGCAGACCCTCCATCAGCGTCGCGGGGTCCCAGCGCGTCAGCAGCAGACAACTGTGCACCGTCTGCGAGCCGGTCGGGTCGTCATCGATCACAACGATCTTGGTAATCTTTTGCGCCTTCATCACTGTCTCCTCAGGCCGCGTGCTTGTCAGCAGCCTTCGTGCCATCCACCAGCGCCCGCGCCCGATCGCTCAGATTGCCCACGGTGATACCGTTGTAGGCCATGATCTCAGCCGGGCTTGCGGTGGTCTCGCCACGCTGCCAACCGAACAGATCGCGGGCCGGCGCATTGCTGCGCAGCATCACCGGCTCCAGCGCGATGGTACCGCCGCCGCTGACGCCGATCAGCGCGTCGCCGCCGAACAGGTCTTCAAACTGCGCGTCGTCCATAAAGCTGGCGTCCGGTTCAGCGGCGTGCTGCCAGGCGACGTCGCCGGGGCGAAACAAACGGCGGGGGTTGGCAACGCAGACGATGCGCACCCGGTAACCGGCCGCCTCCAGCGTGTCCTTGGCCTCGAACACCGGCAGTAGGATCATGTCGCCGGTAACCGCAAACACGATGCTCCGTTTGTCGCCGGCGGACGATTCGTACAGCGTGACCGCGCCCTGCTCTATGGCCTCGGCGGCCTGTTCCGGCGTGGTGTAGACCGGCAATGCCGATTTGGACGCCACGATGCTGACCGACTTGTTCGATTGCTCGACTGCCCAGCCATAGGCGACCTGGATCATGTTTGCATCGGCCGGGTAGAGCAGATAGACGTTGCCGTTACGCATCTGCCCACCGATGTAATTTTCGATCTCGGGTCGCTGATGCGTCCAGCCGTTGCGACCTTGCTCGAGCGCCCCAGCGGTGAACATCGACACCACGGCCGGCGTCTTGCGGCGCAGTTCGGCCATCGCCTGACCGACGGTCTGCACGATTGGCCAACCGTTGATCGCGAAGCTCTCGTAAGACAACCACAGCGAGCGGCCACCGAACAAAGCCAGGCTGGCGGCGAGTCCGGCGCAGGCGTCCTCGCTGAGCGGCTCGTAGACTTGTCCCGACGGACTCTGGTTGTAGAGCGCGTCGTCCGTTGGGTGCCGAATCTTGAGCTTTTCGTTGATGGCTTTCATGTTCGAGGCCTCGTTTCCGTCGGCGTTGGTCACGACGAAGCTCGGGTCACGCTTGCCCAGCGCGCCGACCATGTGCGCCATAGCCGTCGCCGGCACGGCCTTCTCGCCCGGTGCAAAGGCCTGGGTCGGCAGCGTGCCGATCTCGGGCAACTCGCGCTCAAACTCGGTCACCACGGTGCGCCCGGCCGGCCCGCCTCCCGCGCGATTCATATTCGTGCGGACCAGATCCCAGGCCTCCGGGGCCAGCGCGCCGCGGGCGAGCGCCGCCGCGATATTGTCTTTTTGCGGGTTATCGCCCGGATACAGATTGTGCGCCTTGGCGCCATGCGCGTGCACCCCGGCCCCCTTGAGTTGTTTGATTATCAGCACAGTCAGCGTGCCGCTCATCGCCGCGTCGGCGGCCTGCTTGGCACCCTCGAGCACGGCACGGGTAAACGCACTGCGCGCCTTGTCGCTGAACAGCGTGCTGTCGACATAAGGCCCCTGCTGACCGGCATCATCGAAGTCTTTGGCATCGATCAGGATCACGTTGTCGAAATCGTGCGCCTTCCAATAGGCCGTCATCTGCGCGTTGTCCATCAGCGAGACCATGGAGTGGTGCTCCTGGCTGAAGCCGTTCCAAACCAGGACCGGGAGAAAGTTGGTGATGTCCGGGTAGCTGGTATGGAAGTGCTTCATCGCTGACATGATGTAGGGTTCGCCCAGACCGCCGTCGCCGATGGTGCAGGGGAACAGCGTGTCGTGATTCAGGTAGGCACCCGCCATCGCGAAGTGCTGACCCTGACCGAGCGGCCCGGCCGGCGCCAAGAGACCCGGTATCGCACCGGAAAGGTGGCCGAGCAGGCCGTCGCGTTCGCGAAAGCGCGCCTGCAGCTGGTCCATCGTCTCGATTCCCATGTCGCTGAGCGAGCCGTCCAGAAACATCGCGCTGTAGAAACCGGGGGCGTGGTGGCCGACTTCGGTCACGACATTGGTATGACCGAGCATTACGAGCGCGGCATAGGCGTCGGCGCTGCTGGCGAAGCCACCCGGGTGACCCGACTCTTTGGAGGCGCACAGCTGCAGCGTGGTGTAACGCAGCGCGTCGACGATCAAGCGCGTCTGAAACACCGCCGTCTCGTCGATCGACGAGATCGATCCGGTCTGCGCATCGACTACCGGCTCAGCCCCCAGGTCGTCGAACTGCGCCGGCCGCGGGCCAAAGTGCAGTATGCCCTCGCAGAATGCCGGGGCGTTGGGGATCATCTCTCGTGCCGGTGTGCTCATTCTCGTCTCTCCTCAGTCATCAGACAGTGCGGACCGGCTGGCCCACCTTGCAGCGAAACTTAGGCGAGCTGGTTATCTTTCGCAATGAGAGAAACTTTTCACAATACGAAATATTCTGCTGCGTAATCATCGTGAGACTCCTAAGCAGTTGATATACGGAGATTAATTACAATAACCCTAAAAGCGGGGTAAAATTTTCACAATATGAAATTTTGGTCTAGGATTACCAGCAATCGGAAACATCACGGCGTTCACAGGTATCAAAGGGGGTATTTTGCACAATATGAGAAGCGATTCCGCTAAGAAGGAAAACGAGCGCGGTGGACGCATCCAGGTGATCGACCGTGCCGCGACGCTGCTGGATGCGATAGCCCGCTACCCAGAGCCCGTCAGCCTGAAGATCCTGGGCGCAGAGACCGGCCTGCACGCGTCGACCGCACATCGCATCCTGGCATCCTTGATCGATAACCGTTTCGTGGAGCGCGACGCCGCGGGCCGCTATCGGCTGGGCATCCGCCTGCTGCAGCTCGGCGTACGCCTGCACAGCAGCATCGACCTGCGCTCCGTCGCATTGCCGGTGATGGAGGCACTGCGCGACAAGCTCGGCGAATCCGTGAATCTGACGATCCGCGAGGGCGACGTGGTGGTCTATCTAGAGAAGGCAACCCCAAACCGGATGATGCATGTTCAGCAGGTGGTCGGCAGCCGCGCGCCATTGCATGTGACCGCGGTCGGCAAGCTGATGCTGGGTGCCGCGGGGGAAGAGGCGATTCGCGGCTATGCACAGCGCACCAACCTGCCCTCCTATACGCGCAACACCCTCTCCACGCTGCCGAGCCTGATCGCGGAATGCACCTCCGCGGTCAAGCAGGGCTACGCACTAGACAATGAAGAGGCGGAGATCGACGTCGGCTGCATCGGCGTGCTGCTGAAAGACAGCACTGGGAGTCCGGTGGCCGGACTCTCGGTATCTGCCCCAATCGAGCGCCGGCGCATGGCCTGGGTGGATGAAGTCATCGAGGCCGGCAAGACCATCTCTGCGCAACTCGGGTATCACGCGGGGTAGTGACCGGCGCCACTGCGCCTCTCCAGGTCGGGTCTTAAGAAGGCGCCGGCGTCGCCGCCGGCGCCATTCGAGCCAGTCCGTCGTTCGACGCGGCCCGCGGTGGCAAGTGGCCCTGCATAGCACCACGCATCGGCGGCATCCGATAACGGAAGGGTGGCCTCTAAAAGGGAAAGTAGGGCCGGTAACGCGGCCGCATGGGGCCTTAAACAAGGGTCGACGATCGCCGTCGGCCGCGTGACACTTAAATGTATAGTTTTTGAATCGTTGTGCACCGGATATTTGTTGTACAATTGCGGGACAGACGTTTGGGAGAGCGCAATGCGGCAGGTATTAATCGTCGGGGCCAACAGCGGCATCGGGCAGCAGCTGGCCTCTAGGCTGACGGGCGAAGCCCGGCTCTGGACGGCCTCACGGTCGGCGACCTCGAAGCAAGATTCCTGCCACCTGGCCTGGGATGCCGCCGATACCACAGCGCCTTTTCCGGCCGACGGACTGCCTGATGCGCTTGACGGCCTGGTCTATTGCCCCGGATCGATCCGCCTGCTTCCTTTCGAACGCATCGGCGATGCGGCGTTTCGCGAGGACTTCGAGCTGAATCTGATGGGAGCCGTTCGCGCGATCCGGGCGGCACTCCCGGCGCTCAAGGCGGCACCACAGGCCAGTATCGTGCTGTTCTCCACCGTCGCGGTCGGCACCGGAATGCCGATGCACGCCGCCGTCGCCGCCGCCAAGGGCGCTGTCGAGGGTTTGACCAGGTCTTTGGCCGCCGAATTTGCACCCAAAATCCGCGTCAATGCGATCGCCCCGTCGCTGTCCGATACCCCGCTCGCGAGCCAGCTCTTGAAGACCGATCGCCAGCGCGAGGCCGCCGCGGCACGCCACCCGCTCGAGCGCGTCGGCCAAGCGCAGGACATCGCCGCCGCTGCGCACTTCTTGTTGGGCGACGAGTCTAGTTGGATGTCCGGTCAGGTCATTCATGTCGACGGCGGCATAGGGGCGCTGCGGCGTTTCAACTAGCCGGATCACGCAAAGGAGAAAGACGCAATGAGCAACGATGCAGACAGCGCAATCGACTCGCCCACATCGCAACGCCCGGTGGTGCTGTTCGACGGCGGCTGCCCGATGTGCAGTCGGGAGATCGCCCACTACCGCCGACTCGGCGGCGCCGAGGCGATCGATTGGGTCGATATCTCCGCCGCTGTTTCGCTGCAGGCGCAGTACGGAATATCGTCGGATGTCGCTATGGCCCGCTTCCACGTTCGGGATCCGCAAGGGCACTGGCAGACGGGGGCTTGGGGGTTCGTCGAGCTGTGGTCACACCTCGTGGCTTACCGCTGGCTCGCCGCTGGTATGCGATCGCTGCGGCTAACCCGCATACTGGATTTCGCCTATACACGCTTCGCGCTTTGGCGGCTGCGGCGACGCTGCGACGAGACAAGCTGCGCCACCGAAACCACGGCGGCGCGCCCACACACCAAACGGCCCTGAGGCCGGCAACAGAGGAAAGACAGCATGCGCGTTGCACTGTTTGGCGGTACCGGTTTCGTAGGCAGCTACCTGGTCGATGCCCTGATCGCCGCCGGGATGGAGCCGGTGATGCTGGTCAGGCCCGGTCATGCGGGAAAGGTCAGGCACCCGGCCGAATGCGTCACCATCGAGGGCGACATCGGCGACCTGGGCGCGGTCAACAGCCTGCTCAGCCAGGCCGACGCGGCGATCTACAACATCGGTATACTGCGCGAATTCCCAGGGCGTGGCGTCACCTTCGACGAACTGCACTACAAGGCGGCGCGGCGCGTCATGGATGCCGCGGTGCAACTCGGCGTTAGACGCTTTCTGTTGATGAGCGCCAATGGCGTGCGGCCGGACGGTACTGCTTACCAGCGGTCGAAGGCGCTGGCCGAGCAGCACCTGATGGGGACCGACCTCGACTGGACCATCTTCCGGCCGTCGGTAATCTTCGGCGATCCGCGTGGTCGCATGGAGTTCGCCACCCAGCTGCATCGCGACATCATCGGGTCGCCACTGCCCGCACCACTGTTCTATCCCGGTCTCCTGCCGTTCGGGGCCGGTCGCTTTGAGCTCTCGCCGGTGTACGTGGAGGACGTCGCCAGCGCATTCGTGACGGCGCTGCAACGGCCAGACACGATCGGCCAGATCATCGCACTGGGCGGCCCGTCGACGCTGTCGTGGCGCCAGATCCTGGAGACGCTCGCCGCGGTCGGCGAAAAGCGCAAGCTGATGCTCCCAGTACCCGCGTTGGGTATCTCGATAGCCGCGGCGATACTCGATCGCTTCGAAGATTTTCCAATCACGCGCGACCAGATCAAGATGCTGCTCGAGGGCAATGTTTGCGACAACTCTGGGCTCACCGAGCTAGGCATTACCGCGCGGCCATTCGACGTCTCCAACCTGCTGTATCTCAACAACACCGACGAGGGACCGGAAACATGGCATCAGAACGCCGCATAACGGCATCGCGCCTGGGTCGCCTGGGACAGCTCGGCCGCCTGGCCGGCGGCATCGCGGGAGGCATGGTCAGCGAGGGTGCGCGCCAACTCTCGACCGGCCAGCGCCCGTCGTTCGGCGACCTGTTGCTCACGCCGGCCAACGCACGACGGGTCGCCGAGCGTCTGTCCGAGATGCGCGGCGCGGCGATGAAGGTGGGCCAGCTCTTATCCATGGACGGCGGTCAACTGCTGCCGCCGCAGTTGACCGAGGTCCTCAGCCGACTGCGCGAGGATGCCCATCAGATGCCGCTCGGCCAGGTCGCTCAGGTCCTCAAGCAGGCCTGGGGTGACGGCTGGGAGTCACAGTTCCGGCGCTTCAACTTCACCCCAATCGCCTCGGCGTCCATCGGCCAGGTGCACAGGGCCGAGCTGCGCGACGGACGGCAGCTGGCGATCAAAGTGCAATACCCTGGCATACGCCGCAGCATCGACAGTGATGTCGACAACGTCGCTACGCTGTTGCGGCTGGTCAATCTGGTGCCGCAGGGTGTCGACTTCAAGCCGGTATTGGCCGAGGCCAAGCAGCAGCTGCATGCGGAGGCCGATTACCACCAGGAGGCCGCGGCACTGGCCGGCTTTGCCCAGCTGCTCGAAGACGACCCGCGATTTGTGGTGCCGGCGGTCATCGAGGACCTCACATCCAGCGACGTCCTGGCGATGGCGTTCCTAGACGGGCAGCCGATCGAATCTGTGGCGGACGCCCCGGTGGCGCAGCGCAATCAGATCGCCGCGACGCTGCTCGAGCTTGCCATGCGCGAGTTGTTCGAGTGGGGAATGGTGCAGACCGACCCGAACTTCGCCAACTATCTGTACGCACCCCATTCCGGGCAGATACAGCTGCTGGACTTCGGCGCGACGCGCGTGTATCCGGCAGCACGGCGCCGCGCGCTGCATGCGCTACTGCTGGCCTGCGCCGATGGCGAAGATGCCGATGTTGCGCGCGCCGCCTGCGCAGTGGGCTATTTGAAGGAAGATGATGCGTCGGGCTATGAAGCGAGTATCGTCAAACTGCTGCGCACCGCGACCGAACCCGTGCGCGACCAGCGCCCCTTCGTGTTCCGCAACACCGATCTGGCCCAGCGCATGAGCGAGGTGGTGATCGACATGCGGGTGCGCGAGAAATTTGGTCGTCTGCCGCCGACCGAGGTGCTGTTCCTGCACCGCAAGCTTGGCGGACTCTACCTGCTGCTCTCGCGCCTCGGCGCGACGCTGCCGGTGCGCACATTGCTGGCACCCTACCTCGACGAGCAGCCAACCGACGCCTTGTCCCTCGAACAGGCCGCCGGCTGAATCGTGCTGCAGATCGTCTGGTTCAAGCGCGACCTGCGCGCCGTCGACCATGAACCCCTGTCTCGTGCCGCCGAGCACGGGCCGGTGCTACCCCTGTACATTGTCGAACCCGAGCTGTGGCGGCAGCCGGACATGTCCGCCCGGCACTGGGCGTTCTGGCGCGAGGCCCTGCAATCGCTGCGTGACCACCTGACACGCTGCGGGCAGCCCCTGGTGATACGCCAGGGCGAGGCGGTCGCGGTGCTGCGCGCGCTGGTGCGTGAACACCGGGTCGCCGCACTTTGGTCGCACCAGGAGACCGGGAACGCCTGGACCTACCAGCGCGACCAAGCGGTCGGCGAGCTGCTTCGCGAACATGGCGTCGCATGGCATCAGGCGCGCCAGCACGGCATCGTGCGCGGGACGCTCGACCGCAACCGCTGGTCGCGGCAGTGGGAGAAATTGATGACCGCCACGCGCTATCCGGCACCCCAGCTAGCGCCGCTGCAGGGTGTCGATCCGGGCCAACTGCCACACCAGCCGTGCGCAGCGCTGGTGCCCGACCCCTGTCCGGGCCGGCAGCACGGCGGGCGGCCCGAGGCCGAGCAGGCCCTGCACAGCTTCCTGCAGATACGCGGTGACCGCTATCACCTCGAGATGTCCAGTCCACTGACCGCGAGCACCAGCTGTTCACGCCTCAGCGCGCATCTGGCCAGCGGCACGCTATCCATACGCGAAGTGCTGCAGGCGACCCGGCATCGGCGCCAATTATGGCAGGGCCGACCCGGCCGCGGCCAAACTGCCTGGCCTAAGGCGCTGGCGGCCTTCGAGGGTCGCCTGCACTGGCACTGCCATTTCATGCAGAAGCTCGAGAGCGAACCGCGCATCGAGTTCGAAAATCTGCAGCACCGCAATGAACGGCCTGCGCGACGAGCGCGCCGACCCGGATCGGCTGTCCGCTTGGGCGCGCGGCGAGACCGGCTGGCCCTTTGTCGATGCCTGCATGCGCGCGCTGGCGCACAGCGGCTGGATCAACTTTCGCATGCGGGCCATGCTGATGTCGGTCGCCAGCTACCAGCTGTGGCTGCACTGGCGCGAGCCGGCGCTGCACCTGGCGCGTCAGTTCGTCGACTACGAACCCGGCATCCACTACCCACAGGCGCAGATGCAGTCCGGGACCACCGGCATCAACACCCTGCGCATCTACAACCCGATCAAGCAATCGCTCGATCAGGACCCGGCGGGCCGCTTCATCCGCACCTGGGTACCGGAGCTCACGGCCGTCGACGACGCCTGGATTCATGTCCCCTGGCGGATGCCGGCCTCCGCGCAGCAGCGCTGCGGTGTATGCATCGGCCGCGACTATCCGGCGCCGCTGGTCGACCACGAGGCCGCCGCGCGCAGCGCGCGCCAGCGCATCCAGCTGGCACGTCGCAGCGGCGAGGCCCGGGCCGAGAGCCGTGCCATCCACCATCGCCACGGCAGTCGTCGACGCGGCCCGCGCCCCAAACAAATCCCGCATCCGCAATCCGATCTGTTCGACGATGGCGCATAAGAAGCCGCACCTGCCCGCACGGCTGTGTGCCGTCTGCCGCCGCCCGTTCAGCTGGCGCAAGCGCTGGCGCAACAACTGGGATGCCGTGCGCTACTGCTCGGAACGCTGTCGGCGCACGGTCGCCAAATCGACGTGAGCATGCGCCAGCTGATCCTAATCCTCGGCGACCAGCTCGACCGCGACGCGGCGTGGCGGGCGCACAGCGCCAAGAAAAAGGATTGCGTACTGATGATCGAGGCGCGGGCCGAATCCCAGCGGATCCGTTCGCATAAGGCGCGCACCGCGCTGTTTCTGGCCGCCATGCGCCATCATGCCGACTGGTTGCGGCGGCAAGGCTATGCGCTGGACTATGTCGGCATCGATCACGCAGAGGCCGCGAGCTTCCGCAGCGCCCTCGAGGCGGCAATCGCCCGGCATCGCCCCGAACGCCTGGTCATGGTCGAGGCCGGCGAGTACGGTGTTCAGGCCGAGATCGACGCCGTCTGCGCGCAGGCCGGCCTATCCGTCGACCGCCTTCCCGACAGCCACTTCTTGAGCACCCGTGAAGATTTTATGGAATGGCGCCGCGGACGCAAGGTACTGGTGATGGAGCACTTCTATCGGCACATGCGCCAGCAGCACGACATCCTGATGGAGGATCGCAAACCGACCGGCGGCCGCTGGAATTTCGATCAGCAGAATCGCAAACCCTTCGGCAGAAAGGGGCCTGGAACGATACCGACACACCCCGGGTTCGCGCCCGATGACATCACCCTCGGCGCGCTAGCCGACGTCGAGGCACAGTTTCCAGACAACCCCGGCAGCCTGGACAACTTCGCCTGGCCGGTCAGCCGTGAGCAGGCGTCGGCGCTGTTGCATGATTTCGTCGAACGGCGCCTGCCGGCGTTCGGTCCTTTTCAGGACGCCATGTGGGACAGCGAACCGCTGCTATATCACTCGACCCTGTCGGCCGCACTCAATCTCAAACTGCTGAACCCGCGCGAGGTCATCGCTGCCTCGGTGGACGCCTATCACGCCGGGCATGCACCGCTGTCGTCCGTCGAGGGCTTCGTGCGCCAGATCCTCGGATGGCGCGAATACGTCCGCGGCGTCTACTGGCTGGAGATGCCCGACTATCTCGAGCGCAACAGCCTCGCGGCCGACCAGCCACTGCCTAATTTTTATTGGAGCGGCGACACCGACATGGCCTGTCTACGCCATGTGATCAGCCAGACGCTGGCATATGGCTATGCACACCACATCCAGCGCCTCATGGTAACCGGGTTGTTCGCGCTGCTGCTCGGCGTGCGTCCCCGCGAGATCCATGAATGGTATCTCGCGGTCTATATCGATGCGGTCGAGTGGGTGGAGGCCCCCAACACCCTCGGGATGTCACAACACGCCGACGGCGGCCTGCTGGGCTCTAAACCCTACGCCGCCTCCGGGCGCTATATCCAGCGTATGAGCAACTACTGCAGCGGCTGCCGCTACGCGCCAGACCAGGCCAGCGGCGACCGAGCCTGCCCATTCACCACGCTCTACTGGGACTTCTTGATCCGCCACGAGGCGCGCTTCGCCAAGCATCCGCGTGCCGCCATGCAGTGGCGCGCTCTTGCACGCCTCGACGAGCCACGCCGCAACGAGATTCAGCAGCAGGCCACACGGCTGCGCACCGGCTACAGTGAATAGCGCGCGGCCCTTGGCGACGCCTACCTGCTGCAACTGCTGCCAGGCGAACCCAATTCTATCCGCCCGAATTTTCAGTTCTCGAATGGCAGTTACCTCAGGCTAGACACCGAGCCTGACCCGCTTTGGCTTCGCCATTGCATTCGACAGCAGTCAAGCAACCGCGATTCGATCCGCGCGGGTATTCTCCACCCGGACACCGAGCACGGTGGCTCGCTCGATGAGGCCATCCACATAGTCGGCCGGCCCGGCGGCATACAAGCGATACCGCGCGAGATCTGTAAAGGCCTCGGCAATCGCCCGCGCCGCCTCCGCCGGCCCGACGTCAGGCGCGAGACGGCGATAACTGAAGTTGTCGAGCGCATCGTTCCATGATCGGCAGAGGTTATCCAACTGGCCGCCGGGCGGAGAATCGTCGACGCGAAACAGGTGCAGCGACGCGGCATTATCGATGGCGATGGCATGCTCGACCAGGCTCTTGATAGGCGCAAAACCATCACCGATGGCAACGAACAGCGCTGGTTCGGTCGCCTCTTCCTCGAGTAGAAAATCACCTTGCGGACCCTCGATCAACAGGGTTTGGCCGTGCCCGCCGGTGAGCATTGTCTCGGCGAAGCCGTCACCGACACCGCGGCGCAGCAGAAACTGCAGATTGCGCCCGTCGCAGGGGCAGCTCGCCACCGCCAGCTCGCGCTGCTTACCGTCTTCCAGGGTCATTACCACGCGCTGGCCCGCCATGAAGCGGAGCGTATGGGTGCGCGGCGTCTGCACATGCACCAGATTCAGACCGGCGCTCAGGGCCTCTGCCTTGCGCAGCACGCAGCGAATCTCCTGATGGGGGAGGTCGACCGCATTCAGCGCCTCGCTGGCCTCGATCACGACATCTGAAACCGCGGTGTTCGAGCAGGCCAGGCAATAGCCCTGTTCCTGCTCGCGCGCGCTGAGGACAAAGTCGTGCGCGCGAATCTTGCGCACCTTGCCCTTAATCACCCGCACCTTGCATGCGCCGCAGTTGCCGCTGGCGCAGCCGTAATCGAGATGCAGTCCCGCCCTCAGCGCCGCGTCGAGCAGCGAATCTTTCCCCTCCACGAAGAACTCATGGCCGCTGGGCAGGATGCGCGCACTGACCGCGATGAAGCGCAGCATAGCATCACGCGCAAAGATCTCCGCGCGTCGGTCGGTCTGTGTCTGCGCCTTTTTTAGCGCTTGGCGCAATCGCCCGCTGAGTTGGACCACCGTCTCGCGCACGCGCTGGTCATCGGACTCGACGACGGCCTCCAGACCCTCGGTGACCTCAGCCAGCAGCTGTTCCATATTGTTGAGCGTCGCCTTGGTGCGCATCAGCACATGCTGAAACTCCTCCAGACGCGCCATCAGCACCTCGGGTTCCGGCAGCCAGTGGTCGGAGTAGCGCGACTTGGGCTTGGCCGCGGCCTTGATCGAGGCGATACGCTCGAGCATGGGATCGTGCTCCATGTCGATCGCCGGATAGGCCTTCAGCAGATCCTCCACCGCGATCTCACCCTCGAAGGTCTGGATATCGCGCTCGCGGATGGTCGCCTGCAGTTCACCCCGCGATACCCCCGCGAGCCGCGCGGCGCGCGACAAAGACAAGAATTGCGACATCGGCTTCCTCCCCGGCGCGAGCAGTCCTCCGTACCCTGCCACAATTTTTCAATGGGGTCAGACCCGAATGGCACTTACTTAAGCGTAACTAATTGAAAGCAGTACAAGAACGACCGGTGTGACGTTAGGCTTCAAATCGCCAAACCATCCACCTACATCAGGGACCGGTCAAAATGCATCATACCGCCGACGCCATTCGCGCCCAACGACGTCTTTTCCATACCCAGCGCCGTTACAGCGATTGCCTGGGGATCTTTAACCTTCTGACCAGCGACCTTTTGTTCGATGAACTCGAAAGCCGGCTGCCTTGAGCACGGAAGCGGTGTTTTCCCACTGAAACGCTGGCGATGTTTGTCAGCCAATCGCTCAACTCGGATCGA
>CAVTOY010000021.1:0-60642 GCA_963736445.1 uncultured Gammaproteobacteria bacterium
TCTGTGCGGTCTGAATCAAGCATGCTCAGCGCTGCGTGCGGTCTACGCGCTTTCATAAAGCCGCGTGAGCACGAACTCCCTATGTCCAAGCGCCTCCGCTGATGTAAGACGCCCATTTGCGGTTCTGAACATGCTGTCGAGGAGCGCATCGCCTGCTCCGTCGGGGGTCATTTCTTTACGCAGCAGGGCGGACACATCCACATCGACGTGCTCGCTCATGGTGCGAACCGTACGCGGGTTGGCGCAGATCTTGATCACCGGGAGTATCGGGTTACCTATGATGTTCCCCTGTCCGGTAGGGAAGAAATGCAACACATAACCCGCTGCAGCGGCCAAGGTGACCATTTCGGCGGCGGCAGACGAGGAATCCATGAACCAGAGGCCCGGCCCTGTCGGCGCCTCTGCCTTGTCCAGCACCCCGTCCACGACGCATTCCTTGCCGATCTTCTGGATATTCCCCAGCGCCTTCTCTTCGATGGTGGTCAGGCCTCCCTCGATATTTCCCTTCGTCGGCTGTGAGTCCGAGAGATCGGAGGTCTTGAAGCGATTGATCAGGTCCTGATAACGGTTGAACATGAACATGAAGCGCTCACGCACCTCGTCATTACGGCAGCGCGCCGCCACCAGGTGCTCGCCGCCGGTAATCTCCGAGGTCTCACCGAACAGCAGCGTCGTCCCATGGGGATACAGCTTATCGAAGGCGTTGCCCACCGTGGGGTTCGACCCGCAGCCGGATGTCGTATCCGATTCACCACATTTTGTGGAAACCCAGAGATCGCTCAACGGCGCCTCTTCACGGTGTTGTTCTGAGGCCCATTGGACGTACTCCTTCGCCGCCTGGGAGGCCTTCATGATGGTCTCGTGATCGCCGTGCTGCTCGATACCGAAGCCCGTCACCGGTTTTCCGGTGGCCGCGATGCCGTCCACGATGCGCTGGGTCCAGCCATTCTCAATGCCGATGACAACGACGGCCGCCACATTGGGGTTGGAGCCCGTGCCGATCAGCGTGCGAAAGTGTAGATCGAGATCCTCTCCAAACTGCAATCTGCCGTAGGGATGAGGCAGCGCCATGGCCGCGGGGATATTGTGGGCTACGGCCTCGCAGGCCGCGTTCGATAGATCGTCGACCGGGAGGATAATGACATGATTGCGAACACCCACGCGTCCATTTTCGCGGCGATATCCCTGAAACGTTGCATTGCTGAGGTCTTGAGACATTGGTGACTCTCCGAATAAATTAACGACGCTTGGATTCCTATCGGTGCCTACCAGCGCTTGGTCTTGATGTTGTGCACGTGGGCGTGTTCGCCCTTGCCGATGTCGGCCACTACCTTGCCGATATCCACGCCGTACTTGATCACCGTATCGCCCGCTTTCAGGGGCTTGATCGCCAACTTGTGCCCGATCGGTATATCGCTCGCCGCAACGAATTTGATCTCTTCGTCCTGATCCATAATCCACCCGACAAGCTCGTCGCCGGCCTTGACCCCTTCCACGACAATCACGCCGACGCTGTCGCCTTCGTCATGAACCACAAAATCGATCATCTGTTTCTCCCGAGCTGGAATGGACTAGGATTACGCTGAACTGTCACCGAAGGTTAGCCGGCCGATACCAATAGTCAAGCAGTCTTATATAAGACTTAGGCCCAGTGGTGCCGGCGACTTCCTTAACCACATGTAATCGCTTTGTTATTTTTTTGAGCCGCCTCGCGACGAGCCCGCAAGTTCACGGGTAAGGCGGGTCAGCAAGGCGAAGTTTTTCGCTATAGTCTTCTATAAGACTATAGTTATTCTGCTAAATAGCCGTCTGGATTGAACCGGGCGTGCATTTGTCTAGGGGGGAGGAGACAGATTGGTGCTTTCGAACACGAAAGGCTCGGTCCCGCTGTACATGCAGATAAAGGAGCTGTTCGTAGAGAATCTTCGCGATGGACGGTGGTTGCCCGGCGAGATAATTCCCAGTGAGATACGGCTCGCACAGGAGCTGGGCGTCAGTCAGGGAACCGTTCGCAAGGCGATTACCGAGCTGGTCGAAAGCAACGTGTTGACCCGCAGACAGGGCCGGGGAACGTTTGTGGCAAACCACGACAGCCAACGCGCACTGTTTCATTTTTTTCACGTCGTAGGTGACAACGGCCACAAGATCCTACCCGACAGCAAAACGCTGCGCTGTCGCCGTAAACGTGCATCGCGTCTGGAGGCATCGAAGCTCGAATTGGCAGCGGGCACCTCGGTGGTCAACATCGAGCGCATTCGGACATTCGACGCTCAGCCGACGATGCTGGAAACGATCACATTGCCGTCAGAGCCGTTTGCTGAGTTGGTGACTATCGGGGCCCGCCATCTGCCGAACATGCTCTACGAGCTGTACGAGAATAGGTTCGGGATAACCGTCCATAGTGCCGAAGAGCAGCTACGCGCGGTCGCCGCATCGGAACACGACGCGTCTCTGCTGAATCTGACGGTGGGGACGCCATTGCTGGAAATCGAGCGTGTCGCATCGACGCTGGACGGGACGCCTATCGAGCTTCGCATCAGTCACTGCATCACCGACAGGCACCACTATCAAAACACCCTATTTTGAGCCCGGCTTGCTCGCGGCCGCATCCCTAAGAGGTTCGGTTCAATCCGGCCAGCAAGGCCTTCAGCGTTCGCGAACGGAACTCGCGTCTGTACAGTACTGCGACCACCCAGGTGCTCGCGAGTATGAACAACACCGGATGCACGAACCAGGTGAGCAGGGCGATACTGAAATAGTAAGCGCGCAGACCCAGATTGAAATTGTAGATCGCCAGCCAGACGACCCGCGACAAGGCCTCGCCGTGGCGCTGTAGTGCCTCTTCGTCACGGGAGGCCCGGTCAGGGAGCGGCGCACTGCCGACCAGGATCGAGGCAAAGCCCCATTGCCGCATGCACCAGGTGAAGGTGAAGAAGGCGTAGGCGAAGATCAGCAGCATCAGCAGAATCCCCAGCTCCCAGACCTGCCGGTTGATGTGTTGCACGAACGGGAGATCAGAGAGGAAGGTGATGGCCTTGTCGGTGGCGCCGGTCGCAGTCACCAGGCCGGCAATGATCAGCAGGCTGCTGGAGGCGAAAAAGGTCGCGTTGCGCTCGATATTGGCGATGACCGACGTATCAACCATGCGCATTTCGCGTTGGTACAGCACCTCGATCCATTGCTCGATATTCGAGTGCAGGGCATCCTGCAGCCGATGGCGCTTTGCGGAGCGAAAGCCTGAGAAAAGCGTATAGCCGATCCAGCAGGCGGCGAACCAGGCCAGCGATATCCAGTCCAGCAGTGTGAAATCGATTTTCAACATCCGGCTTACTGGTCGATGTAAGAGAAAGACGACAGGGTGTTTCGTCTGTTTTGCCAGCCGGTATGCTGGCACAAAGTGCCGCCGTCGTCGCGTCGTCGATCGGCGGCGGGTGCTCCCGCGGGACCATAGGGTCTGATAGCGCAGCGTATTGCACCGTCTCCCCCAGGATCAGAACGAGCCGCTGCACAGACTGCCACTTTCGACTACCTTTGGCAGGAGAAACAACCTGTCACTGCGCCTTTCCATTGAGCGCCTTCACCGAGCACAGCAAAGAGTTCTACCATGCAAAAAATTGCCATCGCACAGTGGACTGATCTGGAACCGCTGAAGCCTGCCTATGCCCTGGTCGCCGACGTCGACCTGGTTATTGTCCGTTGGGTGGAAAGCGAAGATGTATCGGTCCTGTATGGCCGTTGCGCCCATCGAGGCGCGCTGATGGCGGACGGTCGCGTCGAGGGCGGCAATATCATCTGCGGCGTCCACGACTGGGATTATTGTTTCAAGTCCGGCATCAGCTCCTACAATCCGGCGGAGCGTCTGCACCGTTTCAAGGCCTGGGTCGAAGACGCCCAGGTGTGGGTCGACGAGGAAGAGGTCCGTGCCTGGGCGATGGACAATCCGCAGCCCTATGACCGGGAGGCCTATCAGGGCCTATACAAGGATCTGCATGGTGAACCCGAAGAACCGCACTATCAGTACATTCAACATCTCGCCGAGCATGGCCTGTCGAAGGTCGGTCACCATGGCCGCGTCAGTGCGATGGGTGTACCGCGTGACACCCTGCCGAAGTGGGACGACATCCAGATCCTGACCGCACAGTTGCACAAGGTGCCGCTGCTGGATGATCACCCCGTCGGTACCGAGGTGGTGATTGGACCGAATGCAGCGAAGCCGCTGGTGCTGGAGATGCCGCTGTTCGTGTCCGACATGAGCTTTGGCGCGCTGTCGGAAGAGGCCAAGACCGCGTTGGCGATGGGCGCTGAGATGGCCGGCACGGGGATCTGCTCCGGCGAGGGCGGCATGCTGCCGGAAGAACAGGCGGCCAACTCGCGTTACTTTTATGAACTGGCGTCGGGGCGTTTTGGTTATTCGATGAGCAAGGTGCAGCAGTCTCAGGCCTTCCATTTCAAATGCGGTCAGGGCGCGAAGACCGGCACTGGCGGCCACCTGCCCGGCATCAAGGTGAAGGGCAAGATTGCTCAGGTACGGGGTCTGTCTGAAGGCGAGCCCGCCGTCTCGCCATCCCGCTTCCCGGACTGGGAACACATCGAAGACTATCGTCGCTTTGCGGCCGACGTGCGCGAGGCCACCGGCGGCATTCCGATCGGTGTGAAATTGTCTGCCCAACACATCGAGCGGGATATCGACGCGGCGCTGAAGATCGGTGTCGACTACATCATTCTCGACGGCCGTGGCGGTGGCACTGGCGCGGCGCCGCTGATCTTCCGCGACAATATCTCGGTACCGACGATCCCGGCGCTGGCACGTGCGCGGCGATATCTCGACAAACAAGGGCGCGACGATGTGAGTCTGGTGATAACCGGCGGCCTGCGCCTACCGGCCGACTTCATCAAGGCGTTGGCACTGGGTGCCGACGCCGTCGCGGTATCCAATGCGGCATTACAGGCGATCGGCTGTCTGGGCATGCGCGCCTGTCATACCAACAACTGCCCGGTCGGGATTGCCACTCAGCAGCCGCACCTGCGGCAACGCCTGGAGATTCAGAAAGGCGCAGAGCAGCTGCATAATTTCTTCCGCGCCTCCACCGATCTGATGAAGGTCATGGCGCGCGCCTGCGGTCACGAACATCTCAACCAGTTCTGCGTCGATGACTTGACCACCTGGGATCGCGATATGGCGCACCTCTCGGGCACCGCCTACGGCGGCGCATCTTAAAGAGTGACCGCAGCGGTAGCCCGCGTGTCGTTGTCCTGCATACGGTTTGCGTCCAGAAAGTAGATGCGACAGAGTGGCACTCAAGAGAAAGAGGTTACCTGGTGTACGAGAGTCTTGCACTGATCGCTGGCTTCGCGCTGCTCTACAGCATTTTCGCCGGCGGCATCGACCGGACCTGGATAAGCGGCCCGATGGTGTTTACCGCCTTTGGTCTGCTGATCGGTCCCACGGGTCTCGACCTGTTGTCGTACGAAACCGATCGCGAGGCGCTGAAGACGCTGGCGGAGCTGACGCTGGCGCTGGTGTTGTTCAGTGACGCGGCCGGCGCCAATCTGAAGATACTGCGCAAGACCGCCTGGCTGCCTACGCGTTTGCTGCTCGTAGGCCTGCCGCTGACGATCGCGCTCGGTTTCGTCATTGCATGGCTGCTCAATATGCAGCTATCCCTTTTCGAGCTGGCGCTGCTGGCGACAATGCTGGCGCCGACGGACGCCGCGCTGGGACAGGCCGTAGTCAGCAACAAGGCGGTGCCCGATGACGTCCGGCAGGGCCTGAACGTGGAGAGCGGCCTGAACGATGGTATCTGTGTGCCGGTCCTGCTGCTGTTTCTGGCGCTGGCAGAAAGCACGAGTCACGAGGGTGGGCCCTGGGATCTCGCGCTGGACCTGCTGGCCCAGGAAGTAGGAATCGGCTTGGCGGTCGGCGTGGTGCTGACCGGCGTCGCCGTGCAGCTTCTCAAGATCGCCGCCAGGCACCAGTGGCTGATCGTTATCTGGAAGCAGGTCCCGGTGATCGCCCTCGGTATGGCCTGTTTCGCTGCAGCGCAATCGCTGGGTGGCAGTGGCTTTATCGCCGCATTCGTCGGCGGACTGCTGTTCGGCGGCCTGGCTGGGGAACACCGGGAGAAGTTTCTGCTGGCTGCCGAGGGTACCGGAGGCGTTTTTGGCCTGATCACCTGGGTCATCTTCGGCTCAGCGGTAATCGGTCAAGCGATCGGGGCCTTCGAGTGGCGCTATCTGGTCTATGCGGCCTTGAGCCTGACCCTGATCCGTATGGCCCCGGTATTTCTCTGCCTGACCGGCACCGGCATGAACACCGAGAGTAAGCTGTTCATCGGCTGGTTCGGTCCGCGGGGCCTGGCCAGCATTGTGTTCGCGGTGATGGTCCTGAATGCCGATCTGGAAAACGCGGACATCCTCGCCATTGTCGTCGCCTGCACTGTGATTATGAGTATCCTCGCCCACGGCGTGACGTCAAACCCCTGGGCTCGCGCCTACGGGCGGCGTTCCAGGCAGGGCGGCTGACCCTGCGGGTTCTATGGGTTCTGTGGGTTCCTAGGCTGGCTGGAGCGGCCTATAATTCGCGCGGTCAACTATTTGCTGATCAGTGGCGTATCGGCGCCGCTTTCTCCTGACACAACCTTACGAACGGAAACCAATAATGCGATTTGCGACAAATCCGGCCGTCGTTTTGATGGCCCTGTTCTTAATGACGAGCGTCGGCTGGGCAACGGACGCGGCCAATGCAAACGAGCCGACCGTTCCGCAAGCGATACTGGCCCCAGACATTGTGATTGACGAGCTCGCGCTGCGTTTGACGCCGCTCACCGTCGCCGAGCTGGCCGCTGCAGCAGAGGCTTGGCGCGATATTGTGAAGGACAAGACCGAAGAAGTGGTCTCCGCGCAGATCGCGGCGAACAAGGCAAAAGACAATGACAACGACGCTGTAGAGGAGCAGGCGCGGCAGCAGCTCACCGAGTTGGCCGAGGCGCGCGGCGCTTTGTTTGACCGCTATTCGACAGTGGTGAACAGTTGGGAGAAAAAGGGTGGCAGCGAAGAGGCGATCGAAGAGTTTCGCGCCTATCGCAACTCGATCATTGTCGAGGAGACACGCACCGCTGATTTTGAAACCCTGATGGCCCGCGCGCTTGCCTGGTCCACAGCCGAGGACGGCGGGATCGCACTGGCCATCAGTACCGCTGTCATCCTGGCCTCATTGTTCGGTTTGCTGTTCGTCGCACGGATCATCCGGCGCATGGTGCGCAAATATATCGTCCGTGTCCCGAATCTATCGAAGCTGCTGCAGGTCTTCCTCGTCGGCCTGATCTACTGGATCGTACTAGCCTTCGGGCTGATGATCGTGCTGTCGGGGCTCGGTGTCGATATCTCGCCGGTCTTCGCACTGGTTGGCGGCGCCTCGTTCATCCTGGCCTTCGCCTTCCAGGACACACTGGGCAACCTCGCCAGTGGGCTGATGATCATGGTCAACCGACCGTTCGACGAGGGCGACTACGTCGACATCGGTGGTGTCGCAGGAACCGTGAAGTCGGTGAGCATCGTCGCTACCACCGTCACCACGCCCGACAACCAGGTAATCGTCATCCCAAACAAGAACGTCTGGGGCAACGTCATCACCAATGTCACGACGAGCAAGACACGGCGAGTGGACCTCACCTTTGGCATTGGCTACGACGATGACATCGAGACCGCGCAGCGTGTGCTCGAGGAAGTCGTTTCGGCGCATCCGCTGGTACTGAAGGATCCAGCTCCGGTCATCCGCGTCGGCACACTCGGCGCGAGTTCCGTCGACTTTATCGTGCGGCCGTGGACCAAAACGGTCGACTATTGGACTGTCCATTGGGATCTGACACGTCAGGTAAAGGAGGCGTTTGACGCGGCCGGCGTTTCGATTCCGTACCCGCAGCAAGATCTGCATATCAAGGACTTGGCCGCGATCGCGACCCATTTCGAGTCACAGCAAGCCCCGCCGACCAAGCCGAGTGCCCCATCCACTGCGCCCAAGACCGACGCGCCGCGTGATGCGGCATCGGCGATGGCGCAGGGCGATGGCTGAGGCACTGCCGGCCGCGGCAGGGAATCGGTGAGATTTGCAGGCTAGTGACACCGATCAATGAAGCGTACCAGCAGATCGGCACACAGCTCGCGGCGCGCCTCGGGCGTCCGGCCGTCAGCGGTCTCTATCTACCCGCGCCGGTGGCCGACGAGACCTACCGCGATGAGTTCGGTTTTGTCCTACTGGCGAACGGCAGCGTCGGCCCCTTCTATGTCAGCATGGGCGACCTGCTGCGCAAGCTTTGGCAGCGCCATCCCAAACCGGCGCAGCTGAGCAGCGACGCGACGACACTGCTGCGTGGCTTCGCCGACGGTGACCTCGCCAGACGCGCGCTCGCACTGGGCGCCTACAATGCGCTGAGCGCCGCGTTATTTCAGAAGGTCGGTTTTGTCCCCCCCGAGCGTGCGGGAAATGCCGGGTTGAACGACGTCCCGGCAGGGAGCTCAGTGGGCATGGTCGGCTACTTCCGGCCGCTAGTCGACAGACTCACCGCTCAGGGCTGCAGCGTGCGGGTGCTGGAACTCTCTCCCGAACGCGTGGAAGACAAGGAGGGTGTCTCATGCTGCAGCGATCCGAGCGAGCTCATCGGCTGCGACCTGGTGCTGTGCAGCGCATCAGCGCTAATCAATGACAGCCTCGAGGGTCTTCTGGCGGTGCTCGCTGGTCGGGTGAGGATCGAGATGATCGGGCCGAGTGGCAGTGGCCTCCCCGACCCCTTGTTCGCGCGCGACGTCAGCACGGTCGGCGGCAGCCTGTTCAGCAGTCAGGCGAAGCTGATAGAGCATCTACGTCGCGGCGAACCCTGGGGCAGCGTCGCGCTCAAGTACCAGCTGGATGCCGTGGCCTATCCGGGGCTCACCAGGCTACTAGAGGAACTCGCCGTCAGGCACCCGGACACTGGACAGGCCTAACGCCGCCAACGCTGTACTGGCCTGTGCGCCGCGTTGAAGAGACCCCGTGCCTACAAAACCCTGGCGGACAAAACCTTGAAGAACCGATGGTTCCGATCGCGATTCGGATACTGGTGCAACGCAACGGAAATCTCCCTCATGTCCGAGCTATCCAGCAAGAACAGTGGTTTCAGACGGCGGCTGGGTCGGTGGGCATCGGCTTGTTGAGCAGAACAAGGCCACAAAATGTGGTCGTATTTATCGTTGACTTGCCTCCAAGTCGTCTAGAACATCTGGTACGGTCTTGATACGACCACCACCTGTTATGGCCTGCCGCCTCGACCTGTCAGCACACCTGGCGCAGACGCGATCATCTCGTCAAACCAATAATTACGGAGTCCGATAATGCTGCGAGTATCTCTCAACAGAATTCTCGTCGCGGTGACCTTCGCCGTGACCCTAGGTCTGGGCATCGGCGCGGGACCGGCGGCCGCGACCGATACGATCAACTTCGGCACACAGCCCGCAACCATGCCGATCTACATCGCCCGCGCCATGGGGGCACTCGACGAGGTCGAGAAAAAGCACGATGTGAAGATCGAGTTCAAGGTGTTCTCCTATGGTGCACCAGAGAACCAGGCGCTGGCGGCCGGCGAGCTGCAGATCGCTTCGGCGGGCATGGGCCCCGCGATCGTCGCCTCAGCACGATTGCCCGCAAAGCTGCTGGCGATCTCGATCCTTGAGCAGACTGCGATCATTGTGCCGTCCGATTCGCCGCTTACATCCGTTGCGCAGCTCAAGGGTACGCGCATCGCATTCCCCGGTAAGGGCTCTCAGCAATACCCGCTGCTGGTCAAGGCCCTGGCCGACGCCGGCCTCGAGGTCAGCGACGTCGAGTTGTTCAAGACCAAGGGCTCGGACGTGCCGACGCTGCTCGCCAACAAGAGCGTGGACGCCGGGATCACCTGGGATCCGCATGTCTCCAACGCACTCGCTGCCGGACATTCTAAGGTCTTGATCAAGGCGGAGAAGATTCTTCCGATCAAGGCCGGGCACTACATCGGCAACGGCGTATATGCGCGCGACGACTTCATCGAGGCGCGCCCGGCACTGGTGCAGGACTTGATCACCGCGATCGTCAAGGCGATCGATTTCATCCTCAAGAACGAAGATGAAGCAATCAAGATGTGGGCCGACCAGATCGGGTTTCCGGAAGACGTCATCCGCTTCGCGTTGAAGGAAAAGATCTCGGTGTACAACCTGGATGTCGCGCCCGAGGCAGCGACCATCCAGGCCTATACCAAGTTTCTCAAGGATGCCGAAATTCTGAAGCCGGAAGACGATCCGAAATTTGACGCCAGCTTCGCGCACAACGCCCTCAAGAGCCTGCAGTAACCACCTCAGCGCGGCGGCCGGCAAAACTGTGCGCCGCCGCGCCATCACCGCCCAGCCGTCCCGGAAACGCCATGAGCTCTCGAACCAACTCGTCCGGCAGCGCATTGCCGTATCTCTATGCCGCGCTGTTCATCGTCACCGTCTGGCAACTGGTGGTCACGCTTACCGATGCGCACGTGGCACTGTTGCCGCCACCGCTGCTGACGGCAGAGTCTTTCTGGGAGTTGATTGTATCCGGCGAGCTGTTTGTTCACATCGGTGCCAGTCTGGGGCGCGTGGTGTCGGCGTGGCTGCTGTCGGCGGTGATCGCGATTCCGTTGGGCCTGGCGATGGGTCACTGGACCCGATTTGAGAAAGTGGTCGATCCGGTTGTCGAGCTGTTTCGCCCGATCTCTCCGCTGGCATGGATCCCGCTGGCCATCCTGTGGTTCGGGATCGGTGAAACCGGCAAGATATTCATTATTTTCATCGCAACCTTTTTTCCAATTTTATTGAACACGGTATCCGGCGTGAAAGGCGTCGACCCGGTGCTGATCCGTGCGGGACAGGTCCTGGGTTGCGAGACTGACCGTGCGCTGTTCGTCAACGTGATTCTGCCGGCAGCAATGCCGACCATCGTCGTGGGACTGCGGATATCCTTCGGCACCGGGTGGGCAGCAATCATCGCCGCCGAGCTGGTCGCTGCCCAGGTCGGGTTGGGATACCTGATTGCAGACGGTATGGAGATCCTCCGCTCTGACCTGGTGCTCGTGGGCATGGTGACCATCGGCATTCTCGGTGTTCTGATCGATGCGGTATTCCGCATTGTCAATCGGCGGTTCTCGTGGGGCGGATGAAAAGAGACGGAGAAGACACCGTGACACAGGAAGCGGTCAGACAAGACCCCACTCCGGCGGTCAATACCAAGGGTATCTCGATCAAACGTATCGGCGTGACGTTCAATGCCGAAGGCACGGATCCGGTGGAGGCCCTAAGGCCGGTCGACCTGGAGATCGAACCCGGCGAGTTCGTTGCCCTCGTCGGGCCATCCGGCTGCGGCAAGTCGACACTGTTGAACGTCCTGGCGGGCTTCATCACGCCAAGCGTCGGCAGCGCCTATGTCGGTGACGAACCCATCACCAAGCCAGACATCGATCACGGCATGGTGTTTCAAGACTATGCCCTGTTCCCCTGGCTCAACGTCATCGATAACGTCGCATTCGGCCTCGAACGCCAGGGGGTCAGAAAGCAGGAACGCTACGAGCGGGCACGCGAAAACCTGGCGTTGGTCGGCCTGAAGGATTTTGCCGAGAACAGGATCAACGAGCTGTCCGGGGGCATGAAACAACGCGTCGCCATCGCCCGGGTCTTCGCCACCGACCCCTCCGTGATCTTGATGGATGAGCCGTTCGGCGCGCTCGACGCGCTGACCCGGCGGTTCCTTCAGCATCAGCTCCTGGAGATCTGGCAGCGCAATCGAAAGACCGTGGTGTTCGTGACACATTCTGTCCAAGAGGCGGTATATCTGGCCACCCGGGTGGTCGTGATGACGGCCCGGCCGGGTCGCATCAAGTTGGATGAAAAGATCGATCTGGCCTACCCGCGCGATTTCACCAGTGACGACTTCGTACACCAGGAAAAGCTCGTGTACGACCAGCTCGACGAGGAGCTGGCCAAGACCTTCAAGCTCGAGGGCGGCGCAGGGACCTTCCGTGACTGAAACCCGGCGGCGACCGATCGACGGTCGCGCGACCTGCGTCGACGCGGTCGAGTCCTTCCTCGAGGCGGTCGCGCGGCGCGACGCGGGCTTGCGCGCCTTCGTGCAGATCGACAGTACACGGCTGCGCGCCGAGGCGGCGATGCATGACGCCATTCCGCAGGATGCGCGTGGCCCGCTGCACGCGCGACTCGTGGCCGTCAAAGAGGTGTTCGATGTCGCCGGATACACCTGCGCCTGGGGGACGCCCATCCATCGCGACCGAATACCGAACAAGGACGCGGCCGCCGTGCGCCTGCTGCGCGATGCCGGCGCGATAATCGCCGGTGTTACGGTCTCTACCGAGTATGCAATGTCGCGCGTCGGACCGACGGTCAATCCTTGGGACCCGGCCCGCACGCCGGGCGCGTCATCGCAGGGCTCGGCCGCTGCGGTCGGCGCCGGGCTGGTGCCGCTGGCGCTTGGCTCGCAGACGATCGGCTCTGTGATCCGGCCAGCCGCCTATTGCGGCTGCGTCGGGGTCAAACCGACCTGGGGCATGATCGATGTCACCGGCTCGATGCCGCTATCGGCGCCGATCGACCATGTCGGATATCTGGCCTCCAGCACGGATCTGGCGCGCACTGCGCTCGCGTTCCTGGCGCCCGGGCTCGATGCCGCGGTCCGACCGGACCGGGTCATCGCCATGCAGCCCTGGTACGACGCCGAGACGGACGCGCACGTCATCGCGGCCGTAGCATCGGCAGTGGAGGTCCTCGGCGCGACGGGCCTGCCCGTCGCGCAGGCCAAGTTGCCGGCGTGGATCACCCAGACCGAGGCGCAGGTGCTGGATACCATCCTCGCCCATGGCATGGCGCAGAGTCATGCGGCGGATTTCGACCGGGCTACCGATCGCATGACGGCGCGGATCCGAGATTATATTGCGCGCGGCCGGGCGCTCCCCGAGTCGGCCTATGCAGCGGCCCTGCGGGACCGTGCACGAATCGCGGATGCGTTAGACGAGTTACTGGGCGATGGCGTCGCCCTGATACCGGCAACCACGGGGATCGCACCGCTGTTGCGCGACGGCACCGGCTCGCGCACGCCACAGCGCCTGTGGACTCTGGCGGGCTGCCCGGCGACCACGGTGCCCTTTGGACGCGCGGCGGGGATGCCGTTGGGGGTGCAGATTGTCGCAGCGCGCGGTCACGATCATGCAGTACTCGCGGCCGCCGCGCAGTTGGAGGCCGCCGCGCCCCGGTTGCCCGACCATTGACCGACCGTGCCCCGACCTGGTTAGCACGGCGGCGGGGGATTCATATCGATGATTCTGCTGGAGAACACAGAGGCCGTCATGCGGCGTGGTTTGTGTAAGTCGCTGGCCGCCGAAGGGCGCAAGGGCCGCGGCAGAGATTGATCCGGCCCCGTACTCGTCAGTTTTGGCCAGTAGAGCACCGCGGAAAGCCGATCGAGAGTGGACCTCCAACTCCTATGCTGTCGCTACCGATGCTAGGATGAGAAGCTTCAAAACGCGCTTGTCACTGTCAGGAATTTTTACAATTCGTTGGCTGCCGAAGGAGCGATAATCTTTTATTTCTCCAACTTTCAGTGAGTTATGTTTTCTAGCATGAATTATGCTTTCGATTCTCGACGGATTCAGCTGTCGCCCCAGAAGGCGCCCATCGTTACCTCGGTAACGATGGGCGCCGGGCCTTTAACAAAAATTGACGTCGGAACAGAGGAAATCAAACGATGAATTTCAAGAAGAATATTTGTGGCGCGTCAATGGTCGCGCTCAGTTTAGTCGCGGGCAGTGCCCACGCCGTTCTTTTCACGTCGAACGGGGTCTGGACTTCGGTCCAAGAAAACGACGGCGCCGTGGCGAATGTGGCTGGCCTCACCACCAACAGGGTCAGTTGGGGCACATTCCCGGATGGTTCACAGTCGAGCGCGTACGTCTTCGATGGCGCCGCGGGAGATGCACCGACAGACAACAGCCTGTTCGCGTTGGGTGACTTCACGCACGAGAACTTCGAGATCTTCTCGCCCTCGATCACGGGCGCGGATCTGGCGTTGAACCTGATGTTTGAAGGTCCCGTAACTGAAACCTTCTCTTACTTCTTCGAACACAATGAGACTCCGAACTCGGCCCCCTGTGATCCTACCGGTTTGACTGTCTGCCCAGATGTCGTCAGCATCCCCAGTGCCGCATCGACGGAAACCGTTGTCCTCGATGGCATAGAATACCTGCTGTTCATCGAAGGATTCAGCGAAGACGGCGGGTCTACGATCACTCCCGGTTTCATCACGGAAGAATTCCAGGAAAACCAGGCCACCTTGTACGCAAGGCTCGAAGTGGTGCCGCCTACCGAGATACCGCTGCCCAACGCCCTGGCCCTTCTCGGCATTGGGCTGCTCGCCTTCGGCGTGCGGAGGAATCGCCGTCGGGCATAGCCGCTTAGCCGCCGCGCGGTCCGAACGATGGCGCAATCCTGATCATCAGGGTTGCGCCTTTTTCGTTGTGCCCTTGCAGACCTGGCTAACTGAACCCTTGAGCGGGCAACCCTCGCTGATCTGTAGCGATCGAATCCTTGGCACGAACGACGGCATCGGTAGAATGACCGATGTGTTGAATACGTCGGTCGCTGAAGTGCATGATACGGCGTTCGCGGATTCGGGTCGCCGGATTGTTTCAGTCAAGGCGGCGGTCTTCGACTTGGATATGAACAATAAGCAGGACGTGCCGCACAAGTAAGTCATCAGGGCCAATCGGACAGCAGCCTTGGGCATTGTGGTGAACATTCTGAATAAGGGCGACGGCGACGAGATCCTCGCCGATGGCGTCGTCCTTGGGGATGAGGTCATTGCGGCCCACGACGAGATCTACGACGAACTTCGCCTGGGCCGTCAGAGATACCAGATCGTCGACAAATCCGGCTGAACCGAGTATGCGGTGACGGCCGACCACATCGCCAAGATCGCGGAATCGGACCGGAAGGCCTCGCTGGTGAACCCCGACATCGCCATTGCGATCATTGAATCGCGTTGCCTGCAATTCAGCCTGACGGATTTGTGGCAGGCACATCTTGTCGACTGCAGCTTCTTGACCAGATCGCTTCAGCACCGCGACACCGCACTCGCATGGATAGCAGAGCGAATCGACGGCTCTTAGCCTGCATGTTGCGTCGGCATCCCGGATAATCGCACCGGAAAGGTGCAGCCTGGGAATCTTCGCCCCATCGAACGGATGGAACAGTTTTGGCGTCGCTGGTCGTTAAATATCTAGATTGCGACGGGCTTAATTTTTTGGAATCGCTATCCTGTTTCATCCAGCGCTCAGTGCGCGTGCATGATTTCGATCGGACGTGCAGCTCGGGGGCGGAGGAGGGGGGGGGGGTGAAAATTCGTGGACAGCGAGACCGCTAAGCGGGTCGGTATCCGATGGCTCCTGGTCTGGATGGGGATTCTGTGCAGCCCTGGTCCAGGGCTCGCCGGAACGGCTGATCTCCGCGGCGAGCACATCAGGATTGGCGTGCAGAACGCTCATGCCATCGGCAGCCCAGCCAAGGCCCACGCCCTGACCTGGGAGCAGAGAACCGGGGGCAAGGCCGAGGTTGTGCAGTCGGACTTCGGCCGGCTTTTTCGCGACTACATGGACGCGTTGCAGGCAGAGCAACCAGGCTACGATGTCCTGCTCTTCCCTGCCGCCTGGGCCGCAGATTTCTATCCCTATCTGGCCGAGATGCCAGACGCGTACCGCGACAGCGATGCCTTCGACGACATCCATCCCGCATATCGCGAAAGGCTGATGACCTGGGACGGCAAGTGGATCGCGGCGACGGTGGACGGCGACCTGTTCAGCGGCTACTACCGCAAGGATCTGTTCGGTGACTCGGAAAATCAGGCGGCGTTTCGCGCCCGCTACGGCTACGAGCTTTTCCCCCCCGACACCTGGAGCCAGTACCGCGACATCGCGGAATTCTTCAATGGCCGCGACTCGCCTGACGGGGGCCTAATGTACGGAACGGCCGAAGCCTTTGCGCGCAACGGCAAACAGTTCTGGACCCTATTCAGTCGCGCCTCGGCCTACACCAACCACCCGGATTTCCCGGGCGCACAGTTCTTCGACCCAGACACCATGCGTGCCCAGATCGACAACCCCGGTTGGCTGCGGGCAGTGCGCGAATACAAAGAGATATTGGCGTTCAGCCCGCCGGGCGCGCGGCAGTTCGGGATCGTGGAGGTAAGAGATGCGTTCCTCGACGGCCGCACCGCGATGGCGCTGGATTGGGGCGACACCGCGCAGCTTGCCGAGGATCCGGCGCGTTCGAAAGTCGCCGGCAAGGTCGGCTACTTCGTGCTGCCAGGGACCATGCGCGTCTGGGACAGCCGGCTGTGGCGATGGGACGACAGAGACTCGGTCTACAAGGCGCCCTTTCTCGCCTTCGGGGGCTGGATAGCCGGGGTGCCAAAGAACAGTCGGCATCAACAGGCGGCATGGGACTACATCATGTGGCTCTCAAACCCCGAAAACAGCCTGCGTGACGTGGTCACCGGCGGAACCGGCATCAATCCCTACCGTTTCACCCACTTCACCAACATCGATGCCTGGACCAAGGCCCTCTCGATCTCCGCCGCCTCCGAATATCTAGGCATGGTGCGGGCCAGCCTCGATTCACCACATGCGGCGATGGATCTGCGGATCCCCGGCTTCTACCGCTACACCGAGGTGCTCGAGGAGGAACTGACCGGGATCCTGCGTAACGACAGCGAGGTGGATGCAGCCATGCAGCGCGCAGCGACCGCTTGGAATGCGATCACCGATCAACTGGGGCGCAAGCAGCAGCTGGCCGCCTATCGGACCGAAATGGCGCTGCCGAAAGGGCCTGGCGGCCCCCGGCCGGGCGTGCAAGCACACAAGGCGCGCTACGTGATCGGATTCTCGCAGGCGACCACCACCGAGCCATGGCGCCTGCTGTTCAATAAAGAGCTCCGGGCCGAAGCAGCCCGCCACCCGGAGGTGAAACTGGTCGTGCGCGATGCCATGGACTCCGTGCAGCGCCAGGTAGCCGACATGGAAGACCTGATCGCCCGGGGCGTGGACGCGATATTGCTCTCGCCCAAAGTGACCGAGGAGCTCACCGCACCGGTCAGCAAGGCGTTTTCGCTCGGAATACCGGTATTCGTTCTCGATCGCGACGTGGCCAACGACCGTTACACGCAGTACATCGGCGGCGACAACCGGGAGATCGGCCGCGCGGCCGGACACCGCGCGGTGCAGTTACTGGGCGGGGAAGGTCAAGCAAAGGGCAATGTGATCGAGATATGGGGCGGCATGGCCTCGTCACCTGCCGCCGACCGCCACAGCGGGTTCGTCGAGGTGATCCGACGGGAACCCGGAGTGAAGATCATCAACGCGCCGCAGGATGGCGACTGGAAGCAGGACCTGGCCTACGGCCTCATGACCGAGGCACTGGATGCCCATCCGGACATCGATCTGGTATATGCGCACAACGACCCCATGGCCTACGGGGCCTACCTGGCGGCGCGCGATGCCGGGCGCGAAGAGGATATCGCGTTCCTCGGCATCGACGGCATCCCGGCCGAGGGCGTGAAATGGGTAAAGGACGGCATTTTGGACGCCACCTTTTTATACAAGACCCCAGGCGAGGAGGGCATCCGCCAGGCGCTGCGTTTTCTTCGGGGGGAAGCGGTGCAGAAACGTCTGATGCTGCCGACTTCGACCATCGATAAGACCAATGCTGCCAAGATACTCAGCCGGTATGCTGCGGAATAATGCATATTGATTCCAATTTCGCCGGTTTCCCAAGATGAGCCGGAGCAACCGCCGAAGCTTTAGGCGCAGCCTGTCGCTGACTTTTGCCGGCAGCGCGCTGATCCTGCTGCTGGCGGGCGGCTTCGCGCTCTATCTGATGAACCAGCTGGGCAGCGCCGTGGAACGGGCGACCAGCGACATCCTGCCTAAGGCATTGGTCGCGCAGAGCCTGTCAGAGCATAGCGCTCTGCTTGCGGCATCGGCCCCGAGTCTGGCCAGCGCCCGCGACCTGCACGAAACCCGCCAGGTGGTGGCGAGCCTGGATCAACTGAAGCGACGGATCGATGACAACCTCTCGGTCCTCGAGCAGACCGCAAGAACGCAGCAAATGGTCGAGGTGCGCAGCAACGTGGCAATGCTCACCGACATCTTGTCGGGCTTGAAGGGCGCCACCAATGAGCGCATCGCGTTGGATGAGCGTCACGACCGAGTAATGACGCACGTCCGCCAGGTGCACAGCGAATTTTCCGACACCGTCAGCCCGGTGGTGTGGGGCGTTTCTTCGCTGACGCGGCTGTTCGGCAAGCGCGTTGCGCGCGTCAACGCCGCGGCGCTCAGAAACTTGCGCGACCATGATGTAATGCACCTGGTAGCGCTGATGGATCTACAACTCGCCTACCGCGACCTATTCGACGGCGACAACGAGCGTCACGCCCGCACCCTGCTGTGGCAAGATTTTCTTACGGCCTGGGGACATGTGCGCAATGTTGAGGACGGTGACACGGATAGCGGCCTTACGCGACGCCTGCGGGTGGCCGGTGATAGCTTCCGGACCGACTGGTCACGCCTGCCAGAGGGCGTCGCCGGCCCGCCCAGCAGCGAGTTCGAGTTGGCGCTGGCAGATGCCATCGAGCGCAAAAAGGCGGAACTGGCGCAAAACCTCGGGGTTGCCGTGCAGAACACCGAGTCGACGATCGCCGAGTTTGTCGCGCAAGCGGTCAAGGACATGAGATATGCGCTGGATATCAAGGCCGAAGGTAATCTGCTGTTCGCGCTGCTGACCGCGGTGGCGGATGTGGACAGCCGAGAGAACATATCCGTGCTGCAGGATCGCTTCAAGCGTTCGCTCGCGACTTTCCTCGTATCAGCGAAGGATTTTCTCAACAGTCAATTGTCGCAGCGTAATCCGATTCTGGCGGACAACGTGGCAGAGATCGAAAGACAGCTTCAACTGCTGGGGGATGGGCCGGAAAACCTGTTCGATATCCGCCGTGGACAGCTCACAGCACAGGCGCAGATAGAACGGCTGCTGGCCGGCAATCGGGACGTGGCCGCGCAGCTCAAGCAGCACGTCGAGGAACTGGTGGCAGATGTCCAGGCACAGGCCACCGCGCTCAGTTCGCAGTTGCGGCAGAGCCGCGGTGCAGACCGTGCCCTGCTGGTGCTGGTTTTTCTAATCGGCCTGTTCCTGCTGGTGCTCATTGCGTTCTTCTCGATTCGCACCCTAAGCAGACAGGACCACGAAATCCGGCAGGCGGCAACGGTTTTCGAGAGTACCGGCGAGGGCGTCATTATCATCGATCCGCGCGGCCGAATCGTTGCGGCCAACCGGGCGTTCAGCGATTCGTCGGACTACGAACGCACTGAGCTTGCCGGCCGGCATATCCGGATCTTGCGATCGAGACGGCATCGCATAGCCTTCTACCAGCAAATGCTCGAGACCATCGCGGCAAACGGACGCTGGCAGGGTGAGGTCTATACGCGCAAGAAATCGGGCGACTCGATACTGGAGTGGCTCACCGTCAATGCCGTGAAAGACAACGAGGGCCGGGTTAGCCAGTACGTGGCGGTTTTCTCCGATGTCGCGATCGTAAAGCGGTCGCTGCAGCAGCTAGACCATCTCGCGCACCACGACACGCTCACCGACCTGCCGAATCGACTGCTGCTGCAGGACAGACTCGACCATGCCATCCACCGCGCGCATCGCCTGGGCCACCGTCTGGCCGTGCTCTTTCTTGACTTGGATCGTTTCAAAAACATCAACGACACCCTTGGGCATGGGGCCGGGGATCAAATGTTGCGGATTTTTGCCAGCCGACTGTCACGGCTGGTTCGCGAGGGTGACACCGTAGCCCGTCTCGGCGGCGACGAATTCATGGTAATTCTCGAAGACTATGCCTCAGACGAGGATCCGCGCAGTGTTGCGCAGAAACTGCTGGATTCCCTGCGAGAGGCATTCGATATCCAGGGTCACCAATTGTTCATCACCGCCAGCATTGGTATCAGTCTGTACCCGGATGACGGCATGACCGTGGATGAACTGGTGCGTAATTCCGACGCCGCAATGTATCGCGCCAAGCAGAAGGGCAAGAACAGCTACCATTTCTATACCCGGGATCTCACCACCGCAGCCCACGAGAGCCTCCGGCTCGAGTCGAGTCTGCGGCTGGCTCTGGACAGGGGCGAGTTCGTGCTGCACTACCAGCCGAAGTGGAACACGCACACTGGTGCTATCACGGGTGTAGAGGCACTGCTCAGATGGCAGCATCCGGAGCGTGGTCTCATCGGGCCGGGCGCCTTCTTGAATACGCTCGAGGACTGTGGCCTGATCCTGCCAGTCGGTAGATGGATATTGCGGACCGCCTGTCAGCAGGCGCAGGCATGGCAGGCACAGAGCCTGCCAGCTATTCAGATGTCCATCAATCTCTCGGGGCGGCACATCGTCGAGGGAAACCTGTTGCAGACTGTCGCCGACGCGTTGTCGGAAAGCGGTCTCGACCCGCGATGTCTGGAGCTCGAGTTGACCGAGGGCTTTATAATGCATCAGCCCGATGCGGCCATCGATCTGCTGAATTCACTGCGCGAGATGGGTGTCAACATCGCAATCGATGATTTCGGCACCGGTCATTCCTCGCTCAGCTATCTGAAGCAGTTACCTATCCAGAAACTGAAGATTGATCGCTCTTTCGTGCGCGATATCCCCACTGATCCGGACGATATGGCGATCACCAGTGCGATCGTGGCGCTCGGCCACCGACTGCAGATGACAATCGTCGCCGAGGGCGTCGAGACCGAGGAGCAGCTTAGCTTTCTCATCAATGAGGGCTGTGAAGAGGCGCAAGGTTATCTATTCAGCATACCGCTCCCTGCCGAGGAACTGAGCGCTCTTCTGCGCAGTGGGTTCTACGCACCTACGCTGCCCGCCCAGAAGGCGAACGCATAACATCCCTGAGAGCATTGCGCTCACCGTTCCCACGGCGCCGCCTCATAACCGGCGGGAACCCGCCCTTTTGGGTTGATTAAGTCACATCCAGGATACGCAATTCTCCGATTCAGCCGGACGGCCGCTGCGGCTTGCCGACCAGTGGCTTGCCGCAATGCGGGCATACCTCGACGGAGGCCAGACCGCGTGCAACCTTTTCGCGCAGGATATCGCCCACCTCGTCCTCGGACAGATTCAGCGCAGCGGCATGCGCGGCAATCCGTGTACGGTCTTCGGCATCGAGTACGCCGTCTTCCAGCACCGAGGCCATCTCGCGACGCAGACTGTTACGACGCCGGTGCAAGGCGCTGCTAAAGCCTGATGCCATTATGCCGGCCGGCAGGGCCACCATGCCCACGCCGATGAAGCCGACGACCGAACCCATTACCTTGCCGATCGGCGTCACCGGCACGACGTCGCCGTAACCCACCGTGGTCACGGTAATGATCGCCCACCACAATGCCTGCGGGATACTGGCAAAGGCGTCCGGCTGGGCGTCGTGCTCCGCGAGATAGGTCGCACTGGCGGCCGCGATCAACATCACCAGTACGATGAACATCGCTGCGCCGATAACGCGGGCCTCTTCGCGCAATACGTAGAACAGTAGATCCATCGCCGCGGAGTACCGGGTCAGCTTCAACACGCGCAACAGGCGTACCACGCGCAGAAAACGCAGGTCCATCGGGAAGATCATGCTCAACCAGAATGGCGCCACCGCGAGCAGGTCGATAATCGCCAGCGGGCTGCGCATGAACCTCAACCGTCCCCACAGCGGGTCACGGTATTCCTCGCGCCATTTGTTATCGACGATCGACCACACCCTCGCCAGATACTCCAGCGAAAAGATCACCAACGAGACGGTCTCGATCAGGTAGAACACCCCACCCCACCGCACCTGCAGCTCGCCGACAGACTCCAGGATGACCGCGCTGACGTTCACCACGATCAACGTGATCAAAAGCAGATCGAAGTATCTCGATACGCGATCGCCTGGTTCAGGCACGTCGAGGATGACAGCGGTTCGGGCACGCCACTGGTTCCACATCAGGGGTCCTCTCCATTGCACCGGGCGGATCCAGTGTGAGCCCGGGTTCAATAGGGATTAGCGGCCAATCAGGTAGGATTTTAAGTAGCAGAAACGGGACGCACCTATTGTCGCCTCGGCAAGAAGCTCGAGCAGGTTTCTCCGCTTGATCTGGGGTAAAAGGGAGGGCGAGCCTCGCCCCCCTCGGATCGAGTTCCAGGTACAGGGCGTCTTAGCGCTTTCGCCACCAGGGGGGGGGTGGTGGCGGTGGCCGCTGCATCGTGGGTGGAAATGCTGGCGGCGCCGCACCTTGCGGTGGCATATAGGCGTGGCGTAGATCCTGCCGCCACATCTGGAAACGCGCTTGCTGATGCCGTTTGAAGACTTCACGTTCCCTTGCCTGAGACTTCATGATCTGATCGAGCTGGGCCCTCTGGTAGGCTGCAAAACGCTCCTGCTCGACACGCTGTTGCTCGGCAAACACCTGGCGGTTGCGTTCCTGGTGGGCATTGAATATTTCATACTCGCGCTGCATCCAGTCCGCACCCGCTGCGGCAGTGGTGGAGACCGGATCGGCCTCGGGATCTTCGGCATCACGCACGGCTGCCTCGCCAGGGTTCTCCGGCGTTGCGGGGGAGGTTTCTGTCACCACGTCGGCCGGCAGCACGGTGCCGGGGATGGGTTTGCTGAGGATCTCGGTGATCTTGTCCAGCAGGGAGTCGTCATCATCGTCGTCGCTGAAGACGACGGGGCGGTCCACCGGCGCTCGGCTCTTTGACTCGGTTCCCGGCAAGGGCTTGCTGAGGATCTCGGAAAGGTTATCGAGCCAGCTCTTGTCATTCATGACACCATCTCCAGAATCAGGCAGCTTTCAGTCTGCGCACAACCCAGATCAGGGCGAGTGCGCCCACCAGCGCCACGACAAAGCTCCCGATCAGACCCCCAACATTAGCGATGCCCAGCAGCGACAGGCCCCAGCCACCGACAAGTGCGCCGACGATACCGAGAACGAGGTCGCCAAGCAGGCCACCGGGCGATTGGCCACCCATGATGCGTTGCGCCAGGTACCCCGCGGCACCGCCAATGACCAACCAAACGATAAGCGCCCAAACTGGCATAGTCTTCTCCCGGCAAAGGTTCCAGAAATCACCGCGCTGTCGGCGGCAACGGATGATCAGTGGCACTATGTTACTGATTTTTAGTACATCAGTAAATAATGAAACACTACTATCTGGTGCCGATGAATGTCCCCATCGCCATGCCGCAGGCGCAATGACCCTGCGATTTATAGGCATATTCGACAATGTTGTTTGTGCGCGCCGGGCGGCACGTTTAACGTGCCCGGCGCGGCGTCCGGCTGAATCGATTCCGGTGCGCCACAAGGGCGGCAAGCGGAAGATCGACCGGCTGAGGCATTGGCAAACGAGCAATGCCCGAAGAGACCGGGTCGGCGCCGATTTGCACTGAGGGCTGGCTACACACCGGAGGTGTATGGTGACTGTGGTACTGATATTTGTACTTGCCTGTGCATTGATAGCATTGGCTTATGGCGTAGGGTCTATTCGTTGGCTGCTGGCAAAACCAACCGGTAGCGATGCAATGCTGGCGATCAGCCAGGCGATTCAGGAGGGCGCGTCCGCCTACCTCAATCGACAGTACACGACCATCGCGATGGCCGGCGTTGCTCTGTTCGGCGCTATTTGGTTCCTGCTCGATTCCGCCACTGCCATCGGTTTCGCGATTGGCGCCCTGTTGTCGGGCGCTGCCGGCTTCGTTGGCATGCATGTCTCTGTGCGCGCAAATGTCCGCACGACGGAGGCCGCGAAACAGGGACTGAACCCCGCGCTAGCCATCGCCTTTCGCGGCGGGGCCATTACCGGAATGCTGGTCGTGGGTCTGGGACTGTTGTCGGTAGCCGGATACTACGCGGTCCTGCAAGGCACCACGCCGGTCGGCCAGGATGTGGCACTAGCGCCGCTGGTAGGACTGGCGTTCGGTGGATCTCTGATCTCGATATTTGCCCGTCTCGGCGGCGGCATCTTCACCAAAGGTGCTGACGTGGGCGCAGATCTGGTCGGAAAGGTCGAGGCTGGGATACCGGAAGACGACCCGCGAAATCCCGCTGTCATCGCAGACAACGTGGGCGATAACGTGGGCGATTGCGCCGGCATGGCGGCGGATCTTTTCGAGACCTACGCGGTTACCATCATCGCCACCATGATGTTGGGTGCGCTGGCGTACGAAGACGGCAGCGTCAGCGCCGTCGTTTACCCATTGGTCCTGGGTGCGGTGTCGATTCTGACGTCGATTGCCGGAAGCTTTTTCGTAAAAGTCGGTGACGATGGCAAGATCATGGCGGCCCTGTACCGTGCACTGATCGTGTCCGCGGCCCTTTCCGCACTGCTATTCTATCCCGTTACGCTTTGGATTATGGGCGATGTGGAAGGCGTGGATGCCAACCGCTTATTCGGCAGCGCCGTGGTCGGGCTATTGGTTACCGCAGCGTTGGTAGTGGTCACGGACTACTATACTTCGACGGCCTATAAGCCGGTACGCCACCTAGCGGCCGCGTCAACGACTGGGCATGCCACTAACATCATCGCCGGGCTGGCACTTTCCATGCGGTCTACCGCTGCCCCACTGATCACCATCTGCGTCGGAATTCTCGCCGCCTTTCATTTGGGCGGATTGTATGGCATCGCCGTCGCCGCCACTGCAATGCTGTCGATGACCGGCATTGTGGTCGCGATCGACGCCTACGGACCCATTACCGACAACGCCGGTGGAATCGCCGAGATGGCCGAACTACCCGGCGAGATACGCAACACCACCGACGCGCTCGACGCCGTGGGTAATACCACCAAGGCGGTCACCAAAGGTTATGCGATCGGATCGGCCGCTTTGGCTGCGCTGGTGTTGTTCTCGGATTACACACGTGAACTCGCCGCGCATACCGGTAGTGTCCTTACTTTCGACCTTTCCAATCATCTGGTCATTGTCGGCCTGTTTATCGGCGGACTGGTACCCTATTTGTTCGGCGCCATGGGGCTTGAATCGGTCGGCCGTGCTGCGAGCGGAATCGTCCTCGAGGTACGCCGCCAGTTCAAAGAGATGCCCGGGATCATGACGCGCGAGACCAAACCGGATTATTCACGTGCCGTCGATATGCTTACCCGGTCCGCGATCAAGGAAATGATTCTGCCTTCTCTGCTGCCTATCGCCGTGCCGTTACTCGTCGGATTGCTACTGGGTCCGCAGGCACTGGGCGGTGTACTGCTGGGCTCGATTGTCACCGGTTTGTTCGTCGCGATCTCGATGACGACCGGCGGCGGCGCATGGGACAACGCCAAGAAGTTTATTGAAGACGACAATCACGGGGGCAAGGGTTCGGAGGCACACAAGGCCTCGGTAACCGGCGATACCGTCGGAGATCCCTACAAGGACACCGCAGGCCCAGCGATCAATCCTTTGATCAAGATCATCAATATCGTGGCTCTTTTGATGATCCCTCTGCTACATACTTAATTATCAACAGAGAGGAGCAGAGCAATGGCAAGAATCAGAATACAGATGGCGCCGGAAATCGAGTTGAAGATGGAGCTCGATGTACCGGGTGTTGACGTATCCAGCCGGGACTACAACGTGCAGCAACACAAGGCTGAGGTCTACGCAGAATTCGAGCGTCGCCTCAAAGAGGCCTTCCCGGAGGGTCTACGCATCCATACCTTCGAGTTCGGCCTGGACCGCGGCTGGCACGAAGAGCTGCAGAAAGACTAGCCCGCTTATCTCACCGTTTTCCGTCGCGAGCGGTTCGAGACGCCGCTGTGGCGGGGCGCACGCAGCGGAGGGCGGTGAAGGCGTAGCCGACACTACGTCAAACCGGCCGCAACGAGTACGCGCCGTCACGGCGAGTGTATCGGGCGGCGCAGTAAGTAATCGGTGAGATAAGCGGGCTAGCAGCGATGCAGCAAGGCCCGCCATGCCGGATGCGCGGCCAGCAGTTGTAGCGCCTGCTCTAGCAGTTCCCTGCCAGGCGACATGCGGTGCCATGTGGGTGCACCCGAGGGATGCGGCAGGGGCAGTACACCGACCGAGCGGCCTTGCAATGTCTCTCGTGCCTACCGCACCCGCTTTGGTGTGTTCCGCCGCGCTCGACGCTGATCGTTGCCGCCTTGGCGCCTCACTCGACGCTTTAGCATCTGCTTGAAACCGGAGCGCTCGAGCAAGTTGCCACAACCTTCCGAGATCGCGTTACAGACCGACAGCACAGCATGCGTGCTCGTGCCTCTCGCCGTCTTAGGGAAACAATAGTAATTGCATTCCTGTCGTGAGCCGGTAGAAATCTTTCGCTTGAAGTCGTTGTCTCCGTAGAGCAGGTCGATCGTGCTCACGCCGGTCGGCGTATCGGCCAGGTCTTTCGCCGAGTAAAGGTGGGTAATCACGCCCGGATGCCACGCGGCGTAGTCGGGGTCGTATCCGACGTGCTGACTGAAAAACGTCCCTTGGTAGACGGTTCCGATGCGCCAAGCGATTGGATGCCCGTCAATCGCGAGCAGGTAACAGCGCACATTACCGCGCCGGGCGCCCTGGAGGAGCTGGCGGCCGACATGCCCCTCCCGCTTGACCGCGTTGCCTAACAGCTGAGCCTGATAAGTCCGGTGAGAAACCGGTTCAACGCGGGTAAGAAACACATCCACTTCATCAACGGACACATGGCACGAAAAGCTGGCGCAGTCGGCAAATCGGGCTTCGAAACGTTTCAAACTGCGTTTGAGTTTCTTGCGATGCCTCGCTGGCAGACTTCGCAGATAAGCCTCGTAGCCATCTGCCAAGTCACAAAAACGGCGGGCATAGTGCTTGCCGTGCCGCGAACACCAGAAACCTTCCCTTGTCGAACGGGCCCGAATCGCCCGGTGCAGGCCCTCGCCCTCGACGACACCCAACAGGTAGACTGCGGCATGCGTTTCCAAGTGCGCCCTTAGGGCCAACAAAACCAACTCCCAGTCACGCCGCGAGAGATCCGGAAAATTGCCCGCCAGGACATAACGTCGAACCGTTGTTGACGCCAGTTCGACCTCGCCGAAGTTGAAGCTAATCGATCCGGTGTGCGTGAACAACGGGACGACGTGCGACGAGTCGTCGAACAGCACCATTACGGCCTTTTTTGGACCATCGCACTGGTCGATCAACCAATCGATATCGTGTTCGACAATGCCGTCGGTATTCACCCAGCCGGCCGCATCACCCTGACGTCGCCAAGCGGCGTTCCATTCTGATTGGGGCGTTTTCTTCACCTTACGGACGACCTTTCCCAGGTCAGTATGACAACGCTGTCGTCGTCGCCGGCTGGGAGACCTTCGCCTGAGTCCCATCTCGGTTCTGCGGTAGACGATTGGTTCGCATGTTCGGCAACAAGTATACGAGGCACTAAAGTATGTGTCGGCAAGTGAGGACAACAACAAAGGCATTCACGAATTTAGTTCTAGACCGTTGGAAATCAGGCGCTGTGTCCGTGTGGCGTGCAACGATCTGGCGCCTGTCCGGCCAATCGTCGCCATCGAATGATAATATATAAAGCTGATCGATATGTTGGACGATGAAGTATGCGGATTGCCGTTTTTGGGGCGGGGGCACTGGGCACCTTGTTGGGCGGTGCCTTCTGTCGCGCAGGATATCGCGTGACGCTGATCGATCAGCCCGAACGAATAGCGCAACTCTCGGAGGCGGGCGGAATCCTAGTTGTCGATCCGCAAGATCGAGTGCGCCATTCGGTTCCCGATCTGCTGACTACAGATGCCGGTGCGGCCGGACCACACGACTTAGTATTTCTGGCTACAAAGGCCCAGAATCTGCGCGACATCGCCCCTCAACTGCCGAAGCTGCTGCAACCGAACGGGATGATCGTCACCGTCCAGAATGGTATACCTTGGTGGTATTTCCAGGGTCTGGATCACAAACTTTCGGGCAAACGGCTTTCGTCGGTCGACCCCGATGGAACGCTCGAAAGCCATATCGATCCCTCGCGGATCGTTGGATGTATTGCCTATCCTGCAGCCATCTTGCGAAGCGACGGGACGGTCAAGCATGTAGAGGGCAATCGATTTCCGGTGGGTGAACTGGATGGCCAAGAGCGCGAGCGGACCAGGCGCCTGATGTCGCTCTTTGTGGAAGCTGGTTTCAAGAGCCGCATTTTGGAAGATATTCGGTCTGAAATCTGGCTGAAGGCCTGGGGCGCGCTGTCCATCAATCCGATCAGTGCATTGTCTCGGGCCACCATGGCAGACATCTGCACCTTTCCACCGACCAGGACATTGGTTACCGAGATGATGCGAGAGGCGCAGTTGATCGCCGAAGAACTCGGCGCGTCGTTCCGCCACACCATCGAACAGCGCATCGAGGGCGCACGAAAAGTGGGTCATCACAAGACCTCGATGCTGCAGGATGTAGAGAGCGGCCGCCCGATGGAATTGGATGCATTGATGCTCGCTATCCTCGAACTTGCAGAACTGACCGGCCACAAGGCAGATGCCATTCAAAGTGTCTACGCATGTACGGCACTGTTGAACAAGCAGATCATCACGGCATGCTGAAAACGTGGAGCAACCGTTTCGGCCTGACCGAGGATAGACATGCGCGCCATTCGATCTAAGGACCTACTCGATGCCTTGATGCTCCTTGGCCTGCTGCCCTTCGCGTGGTTTTTGCCGACCAATGCATGGCCGGGCTTCACCCGCTTTCTTGGAATGGCCCACGTGCGGCTGCTCGGGTCGAAAACTGGCCACCTCGACCCGGCCTTGCTCGATAGCCTTGGGCTGCAGGCGCACGCACTGGAAGTCGGTTTTCGGCAGCACAATTACTGGGAGCTACTCGAGATCCTGCGTGAGCATGCGCCGTGGGGGTGGGCATCGACGATACGTTTGGTCGGCCGCGAGCATCTAGATGAGGCGATCGAGGCCGGCAAAGGAGCGGTACTTTGGTATTGCCCGTTTACGCACGCCGACGTGGTGTTTAAGAAGGGGTTGCACCAAGCCGGTTACCGCGTAAACCACCTGAGTGCATTGACACATGGTTTCTCCGATACGCGGTTTGGCCTTTCGGTACTCAATCCTGTCAAGACGCGCGTGGAGAGTCGTTACCTGAAAGAACGATGCGTGATGGGTAAAACCGGCGTGGGCGCCGTAATTCGTTTGCTGCTTGACCGCCTGCGCGCAGGCGAACTCGTATCGGTCACCGCGTTGCAATCCGGCAAGCGAACCGGTACCCGGACTTTGTTCGGGGGAACCCTGCGCCTGGCCAAGGGCGCACCGAACTTCGCGTCAACCACCGGCGCCGCCCTGCTCCCGATATTCGTGGTGCCCGTCCCTAGCGGCTATGAGGTGAGGGTGGAGCCGCCGCTAGTCACGCTCGACAGCGATATCGCAGTTGCCGAAGAGGACTATATCTCAGGCTACATACCGCTCCTGCAACGCTACGTGACAAATTATCCCAGCCTTTGGCGCGGCTGGTTGGGCTCACGAAACTACTGGTCTCCTGACTTGCCGTCCGGCAGTTGAGGCACATTCTGGTCGAAAGATTGCAGGGTCGGGCACGCGGGTGAGCGAAATGAGCAGAGAAGACCTAACGTTTGCCGATGTATCTGCCCCCGAAGACCTGGCGGCGCTAAACCGCCGGCTTGGTACCGACCTTGTCAAACCTCCGACGATTCGACACGTGTTCGACTGGATTCGTGTTGATGTGCCCAATCGTGCGCCAAGGTTGTTGGCATTGCTCGGTGAATCTGAAGGCAGGGTGCGCTGGTATTTGCCACTGGCTGCCTATCCCTACAAGCTGCGCTTACGGCTGGGACCGGCGACACTTTGGCGAGCGGGCGTAACCCGCGTCGACAGTCGCGACCTGCAGACGCTCTACAGCGGTGAGTCGGCGCCAGCTGAGGCGCATGCAGAGGCGCGAATTCTGCTGGCACTGAGCCGCTTGCGTAGGGAACTTCCTGCGGACGCAATATTGTTCTTCGCATCGATCCCCGAAAACTCGGCGGTAACGAGGGCTTTCGCAGAATCGGCCCGACGGCGGGACGGTTACCTCGCGTTACGCTACGGAACGACCTATATGCACCGCAAGGCTGACATAACTGGAGGCCTCGAGGCATACCTAGCACGCCTGGGGTCGAAGACGCGCGCAGACCTGCGGCGCACCCGACGACGCTTTCTAGAGACCACGGGTGGCGACACGGAATTGTTCGTTGCGAAAACGGATGGCGATCTCGATCGGCTCGTCGACGCCGTCCTTTCGGTTGCCCCGAGTACCTGGCAGTACCGACAGGAGAACGCGGGCCCGCGTGACCGCGGTGCATTGCTCCACAAAGGTCGAGAGGCACTGCGCCGTAACATGCTGCGCAGCTATGTACTGTACGCGGAGAAACAACCGATCGCGTTTCAGATCGGTTACGTAAGCAATGGCGTATTCGAAGCACACGAGATCGGCTATGACCCGGCGTGGCGAAGAAGCCATCCGGGAATCGTCTTGCACATGGCCGTAGTGGAAGATCTCGGCAACTCGGCCCCGGAAGTCAGGTGTTTCGATTTCGGCATCACCGACCGATTGCACAAGGCCCGGCTAAGCACAGAGGCCAGCGAGGGCGGCTTTTACTACTTGCTGCCCAACTCGGTGCGCGGCCGCCTGTTGCATTCAGGGCTGAGAAGCACGATAGCCTTGACCGATCGGTTGAAGGCATTGAAAGTGCGTCTCGCGCAGCATCGGCAGGCCTAGGGTGCCTGATGACAAGTCCAGTCGACCACGCGCGTGATCCGGCCAGGTAAGTTGATGCCGATCAGGCGTACGATCGTCCGGGTTCTGCGCACGGCAAGGCGATTCGCGTTGACCGTCGGCTTGCCGCGTTTGTCACTTAAGGTTATCGAGGAGTTACCCCATGACCCTCAGGCCTTCACCCAGGGGCTGTGTTACGTCGACGGTTGCCTGCTGGAAAGCACCGGACGCATAGGCTCTTCGACATTGCGGCGAATCGATCCTGCTGCAGGCAAGGTACTGCAGACGGTTCAGCTGCCCGATGACTGGGGCGAAGGGATTGCGCTGATTGGCGACGAGGTCATTCAGCTGTCTTACAAGACGGGTATCGCGCGGCGCTACCACTGGCCGACGCTGGAGAGGCGGCAGCCCGATTACCACTATGATGGCGAGGGCTGGGGCCTGGTGGCGTTTGGGCAAGAGTTACTAATGAGTGACGGAAGCGCCCAAATAAGGCGTATGGGGGCTAATTTTTCACCGATCGGTGCAGTCTGTTTCAAGCGCTTTGGCGTCGAAATGCGGCGGATCAACGATCTCGCATGGGATGGCAAGCAGCTCCTGGCCAACGTATTGAGCGACACTTACCTTTATCGACTCGATCCTTCGCACGGGTCAATCACCGGCGTGGTCGATTGCCGGCCGCTGGTCGCCAGAGTCGGGCCTATGCGAACAGATCATGTACTCAACGGGATCACCGCGACGGAGGCCGACGGTGAATTCCTGCTGACCGGCAAATGCTGGCCTAAGCTGTTCCGCGTAAGAATCGCTCAATTGTGATCGGGCGTGAATACAGCAATGCGAAAGGACATTTTCGTGGCGTCGACTATTTCGAGGAGGTATCCACTTCACGCTATATGGCTCAGCGGCGCAGCAATGCGCGCCACGCCGGGTGCGCGGCCAGCAGTTGTAGCGCCTGCTCTAGCAGTTCCTTACCGGGCGACATGCGGTGCCATGTGGATGCACCCGAGGGATGCGGCAGGGGCAGTACATCGACCGATCGACCTTGCAGCTCGACCTGGTGCAGACGACCGATCACCTCTACTAACTTGTCGACCGCCAAAAACTGCACGATCGCCAGCTTGCCCACCGGCACCAGCAGCTGCGGCTGGAGCAGCTCGATCTCGCGCTGCAGCCAGCCATTGCACGTGGCTATCTCCTGCGCGTCGGGCACGCGATCGCCGCCGCGCGGCCGCTTGCCGGGAAAGCAACGACATACCGCCGCCATGTAGGCACGTTCGCGGAACTCTGCCTCGTCGAGCCCGATCGTGGCAAACCATTTGAACAGGGTCTTGCCGGCAGTCCAGGCAAACGGGCGGCCGAGTGCCGGCTCCTTGTCACCCGGTGCCTGCCCGATCAGCAGCAAAGGTGAAGCGATCGGCTGGCCGACCACCGGCGGACCGGTCATCCCTGGGCAGCTTTTGCAGGCCTTGAGTGCGGTCTGGTGCTGGATCAGGGCTTGAAGGCGATCGGGCAAGATGCAAAACTGCACGGCTGTCAGGAAACCTGATTTTAGTCCAGAGCGAAGGGGAAATGATCGATTCGATTCTGGGGTTAGGTATCGGCTTTGTTCTGCTGCTGGCGATCGTCTGGTTACTGCCGGTGATTCTGATTCTGCGCTCGGACAAGACCAATGGCGCCGAAAAGCTGGTGTGGGTGCTGCTGATCTTTTTCTTCTCGTGGTTCTCCTGGTTGCTATACGCGCTGCTGGCACCCGTCGGCCAGCAACAGCGCTGACCGCCCAAAACCGATGCCGAGATACCTAGCCGAGCTCAATTAGGGCCCGCAGGCCATAGGCAATCGCAAACATCGCGCTTTAGGCTGCGGATCAGATTGCCCAACACTATCGCCACGAGCACCGGGGCCGGCGTGAGCGGCAACAGCAAGTTCCAGTCGACATCCGAGTATCGCAGACCCCAACGGTCCGCCGCGGCGGCGTCGAGGGCCGGCACCCAGAGGCTTACCATCACCATCATCAGCAGGACCACCAGGGCGGCGAGCAGCGCCACACGGCGGGCCCAGGCAAGCAGATCACCTACTGTCTCTATGACCAGCCAGGTCGAATCGGGCAAGACATTTCCGCCTTTCGAGAAAAGGGCGGCAAGAGGGGCAGTGGCCATCAGACACTGATCAATGCCGCGCTCAGAAAATTCCTTTCCGGGCGGAGGGAGGTTATCGACGCAAAGACCTTAGGGCGCATACTTTCTCGCTCGACGAGTGGCGGCGGTTCGTGACGCTTTTCCGAGCCGTTCTGCCCGTCTCGCATCCTGATTTCGCGGTACTCACCGGACCAGATGACATCCAGATCGGAATTGCGGTGAATTTTCCACATAAGTCTGGTGAACATCTTGCGTAGTCGTTTTCGCGCTTGCGCCTAAACTCTTGATTGTGCCGGCGCCAAAAGCCGTCGTGAGAGAAAAGCTGATGTTTACAGGTGCGCTCAGTGAGCAGCGGTATGCTGAGGATGTCGAATCCGGCCAATTCGGCGTCCACTTCATGATAGACGGCTACGGTGGCGCGGCCAGCAGGCTTGCCGACCGGACGTTGATAAGAGACCTTCTACTAAATGACCTGCCTGGCCGGCTTGGTATGCACAAGATTGCCGACCCTGTCGTCGTGGAGGTGGGCCCGCAGAACCGCAAGGATCCTTGCGGTTTGATCGGTTTTGCGCTAATGGCAGAAAGTCACATCAGCCTTCATACTTTTCCGCTGCGAGGTTACATCAGCGCGGACATCTACACTTGCCAAAACCGGCTTGATGTGGAGACGATAGTCGGCTGCTTCGTCGATGAGTTCGCGTTACAGACCGTAGAACGGCACAAGATCAACCGCGGCTTGAGCTACTTCCTAAGCGCTTGTCAACAAACCGGAAGTTGAACACGCGGCCGCCACCGGCCAATCCCTGCATAGGCGTGATCGAGTCTCTGCAGTTGCAACGAGATTGTTTCCGTATTCATGAAAATGCCGGATTCAGAGCCCGGCATTCGGTGCAACTGTTGCAGCAAGGCGACGACAGGCGGTCCACAGCGAGAAGGATCGCCGTCATCGCCCCGGCATCCCAAGGTTACTCAGTCGCAATTGAGTCCGTGAAGGCGTCTTCTTCCACCTGGCTGGCAAACAAGCCGTTTGCCGAAACACCTCCATTGATACAGGGTTCAAGTTCTTCAGCAAGCTTATCGGCCTGCAAATCCGCCAAATAGGCATCTTCCTCCGCCTGACTGGCAAACAACCCACTTGCCGAGACACCACCGTTAATGCTGGGTTCCAGGGCATAAGGGTCGACGTATTCGTTGTCTCCGATTGCTGCGCCGCACCACAGCATCGGGATCAACACAATCTTAGTAAAGTGCTTGTTCATCTCAGACCTCCGCATCGTTGTTTAGTCACCTGCTCAGCAGGCTTGTCGGAATCGATAGCAACCGCTTTGAGAGGCCGGGCAATGAGTCGCCAACACTTTCCCGACGATTCCAGGCCGCTTATCTTGGGTTTTCGCATGACGGCGATCTCCCTGCTATTTCAGTTTCGGACCTCAGCTGCCGTGTGTTCCTACACACCAGGCAAGGTCCTTATTGAAAAGTCTAGGGATCGAGCCGCGGACGGGTTGGGCAAAAATCAGCGTGACAAATGTGAAGTCATCACAGTTTCGGGTGAACTGCTGTCACCACTTTGCGGGCAAACTTCGATGTAGCACGTAACGTTTTTCTTCGATACCGAGATAGCCGCCCAACTTGAGGTCTTTGAGAATCTTGCTGACCATCTCCCTGGAAGCGCCCACACGGTCGGCAATCTGCTGGTGGGTCAACTTCGGCGTGATCATACGCCCACCTTCCTCTTCGGCACTGTCGCGGAGGACCTTCGCGATGCGGCCGTAGACGTCCAGCAGCGCAAAGTCGGTCACGGACACAGTCAGCAAATTCACCTGGTTTGCCAGCGCCTTTATCAGGTTCAAGGCAATGCGGGGATGATCGCTGAGACATTGCATGAAGGAAGGCTTCCTGAGAACGACGAACTCACAATCCTCGAGGGTCATGACCGACGCAGTTCGTGGGATATCGGCCAGTAGGGCCAATTCACCCAGAACCGCTCCGGGCCCCTGCTCACGAAAGATAATCTCTTTGCCACTGTCATCGACCACATAGGCCTTCACCCGACCTGCGCGAAGGATATACAGGGTGTTCGCTTCGTCTCCCTTATCAATTATCACCGTATTCTTGCGGTAGTGCTTGATTACCGCGCGGTCTTCCAGGGCCGCAAGTTCTTCTTCCCGCAGACCATTGAAAAGGTAGACATCCCTGAACATGACGAATATTCCTTCGCGTAGATCCCCCCGTCCCCGAAGCATAGCGAATTTATAGTTCCCGCGTGGAGTGCCGGCGACCGCGGTCCGGCGATCGGTCAGCCCCTACTTGCTTGCAAGCGATACTACGAAGTTTCTGTTGGACGCCACCAGTTCCACGCTGGCAAACAGGTGCTTGAGGCTCACGTGGTAGCCCAAGTGGCGGTTGCCGATCACCCATAGCTCGGCGCTTTTGCGAAGCCCCCGGTGTGATTGACGGAACATTCGCAGCGCAATTTGGTCGCCCAACGCGCTATGCAGAAGAAACCGCGGATTGTTCGGTCGCCGTCTGCCCTTTTTCGGCTCAGGCAGCGCTGCTCGAGCCGTCAGGAAGCCCTCGGGGTTCTACCGAGGGGACGCGGATCAACGATTGCCTGGAAGATCGCCCAGTCTCGGCTCAGGCGCTGGAGCAAGCCCATGCGGGCTAGGACTCCTGTGGTCGCGGCGCCTGCCGCACCAGCCGTGCTGTGACACGGCTATCAGAACCAATGATCGCAAGAAAAATTCACTTTATCGGAGCAGGCGACTCGGCTATGGTCGCTGACGCTGTAGACCAAAACAATTAACCGAGGAGATAAGCAATGAATATCCACCCTGCCGTTATCGGCGCAGCCGCCTTGTCGATGAGTCTGAACGTCACTGCCGGCGAGATGGGATCGCCGGATGAGGCCAAGGCACTGAGTGAAAAGGCCGCAGCGCTGGTCAACCAAACGGGCGAAGGGGCTTTCGAGGCCTTCTCCGCCGCCGACGGAGGCTTTGTCACCAAGGATCTGTATGTGTTCTGCATGGATCTCGACGGCAAGATGCTTTCGCACGCCAAGAAGCCGGAACTGGTCGGCAAAAATCTCATCGATTTCAACAAATATGGCGACATGCTGTTCAAGGACATGATCGCGGTCGCTTCCGATCCGGGAACGGGCTGGGTCGACTATCGTTGGCCGTACCCGGGTACCGATGAGATCAAGCAAAAGACCAGTTACATCATAAAGAATGACAAAGGCTTCTTTTGCGGCGTAGGCGCTTATAAATAAGCCGCTCGCGCAGTTTCACAGGAACTTGATGCGGGTCGCCACACGCGACCCGTTCTCTCGCCCGGCCCGGTGCGTATGGTCTGGGGTCCACCTAGGGACAGGCCACGTTGATCAGTAACAAATCAATAACAAATCATACTTGATGGGCATGGGAACCGGCACCGCGCCCTGGCAAAGGATCGGTTCATGCCTATCTGACGGTCTCGGACCCTGCGCGCGCGTGCAGAGACATCTCGCGGATTACGGTTAAGTTTTTTCACGCTCGGCTGATTGGCTCGAGAGCCCCGTAAACGACGGAAAGCGAACGCGAAACTCGGCACCCGGATCACGGTTGACGACGTCCACCTCGCCGCCCATCGCGCTCGTCAGGCGATGAACCAGGGCGAGTCCGATACCGGTGCCCACGGTCTCTCGCGTAAGTTCGTTCTCAGAGCGATAGAAGAGTTGGAAGATCTTCTTCATCTGATCGCGCGGGATACCGGGACCACGATCACGGACACTGAACGCGACATAGCCGTCACCCGAGTCGTTTGCATCGATGGTGATCAGACGTTCCTCGGCATGCGCCGAAAACTTTATCGCGTTGTCCACGAGGTTGATCATGATCTGGGCGAAGGCGTCATTATCGACCGCCAGCGTCTTAGTCGCGGCCGGGTCACTGCAATGGAGCTGCAACGTAAAACCAGCGTGATCAACCTGTGTTGCCACCTTGGATTCCACCGTATCCATCAACTGAGTAACCGAAATCGGGCATAATCCGACCTTGAGTTCGTCGCGGCTCATCCGTGCCAGTTGCAGGACGTTGGAGATCAGTCGCGACAGGCGTTCGCTCTCGTCGTGAATGAACGCATAATAGCTGCGTCGGCGCGCCTCATCGGTCCAGCCCTCGCGCAGCATCTCGCTATACATCCGGATCGAGGTCAGCGGCGTTTTGAGTTCGTGGCTGACCGCGGAGACAAAATCCCGCTGCTGGCGGTTCAGTTCGATCTGCTTCACCCCGAGACGGTACATCAACAACAGGCCGCTGCTCAGCACCAGTAGAAGGATCAGCGCCACCCAGGTCACCAGGCGGCCGGCGGTACCAGACGGCATCCGGGTCACCGAGAGGATCAGTTCCAGTTGATCCAACGGCGACGACAACCTGCCACGATACAGCAGAGTACCTGACAGTTCTTCAGTGCTAGAAAGATAATCGCGACCCTGTTGCCCGCCCAGCGCAGACAGAATTTCTGCATCGAACACAATTCCCAGGCGACTCATGCCGGCCAGTGCGGTGTCACGATAGGGCGCCTCGACCAACTCGCGCAACAACGCGCCCTTCTCGATCACCGCGCCCTGAATGAACCGTTGCCCGTCACGCCAGACCTTTCGGTAGAGCACGAAGTGATCGCTGCCGACCTGGTCGAACTGGAACGGATCTACCTCGCTCTCAAAGATGCGTACCAGTGCCGGCGATGCGGCAATGGGTTCCGCCTCCTGCTCGGCATCGCTGGACTGGCGCGCGCGCCCAAGCGGGACCGGCAACAAGCTTTGCCCGCGCCGTGCCGCATCAAGCTCCACGCGTTCCTTGAAACGCGGTAAGGGTCGCCGCGCCTGCAGCTTCGCCTCATCTGCATCAAAGGCCTGGTCCAGCTTGAGTTCATCGACCCGCCCGATATTGCCGGCCGATGTCGGTTGCTTGTTTGACTTGCGCAGCCGCGACGACTCTTCACTAAGACGTTCGAATGCGGCCTGAGCGAGTTTCTGTTCCTGCACCTCGGTAGCCGCTTGCTGCCCCGGCATAGTCGAGGCCGCTGTCGCTGGAGAGCCAACCTGAGGTGCCCGGAATGACAGCCCGGCGACACCGAAGGGCGCTGCGTCCTGCAGCACGGATGCAGAGGCCGGAGCCATCTCCCCTTGACGATCCCGCCGATCCGCCTCCGACTTCTCACTGTCCGGCTTCACGCCGTCCTTTAACGCCGTCTCGGCCGGCTGCTCGTCCACGAACGATCCTTCCTGACTGAGGATCTTCAACAGGCGCTCACGCACTGTCTGCCGTTGGCGAAGTTCCGCATCGGTGATGCCGTAGGCGAGCGCCGACTGCCCAGGATCATCCGGCAGAAGCGGTGTGCTGAAGCGCCCGTCCGCATCCACCTGAAAATATCCGAGGAGCCCCGGAATAACGCTATTGACCGGAAAGCCAGACAAGGGTGAACGCTGCAGAGAGTTGGCCACAGACGCACCCTCCACCACGAGAAAGCGGTAGTCGGTGAACGCGCGCGCCTCTTCCGTGGCGATCATTTCACGCACACGCCGGTCGATGCGCCCGAGCAGTCCCTCCGCCAACAGCTGGTACTGGTAAAAACTCTCCCACTGCAGGCGACTGTATGCCTGCCAGGTCAGGACCGCACTGGGAATGGCGAGCGCAATGAAGAACAGGCCCAGCAACCAGCGCAACCGGTCTCTGCTCGATCGGGTACCGGCGATGCGCCACATGTCAGTCGCCTACCAGGCGATAGCCGGCGCCACGCACCGTCAGCAGGTGTTTTGGCGACTTTGGATTTGTCTCGATCTTGCGTCGCAATTTCGCGATATGAATATCGATAGTGCGGGTCTCGATATTCAGCTCACGCGCATAGCCCCACACACGGCTGAGCAGTTCCTCGCGCGAGACCGGGCGCTCTCGATTGGCGTGCAGATAAGTCAACACTTCCATCTCGCGCCGGGTAAAACCAAGCGCTTCGCCATCGCGGCTGCCCGACAGGTTCAAGACATCGAGCGCGAGTCCGTCGCGTAGCCTGATGTGTGTTGCCGATGGTGCAGCCGGGCGCGTGCGGCGCAGCACGGCCTGCACCCGCAACAGCAGCTGGGTGACCGAAAACGGCTTGGCGACGTAATCGTCCGCACCCAGCGAGAGGCCGTGAACGATGTCATCATCGTCGGTCTTCGCGGTTAGCATGATCACGGCCTGGTCGGGGCGTTGCTCACGGATGCGCTGGCAGATCCGGAAGCCGTCCATGCCCGGCAACATGACATCGAGCAAGACAAGATCAAACTGACCACCGAGCGCCATGCGCAGGCCCTCGCCTCCCTCCGCTGCATAGGCCGCCTCGTAGCCGTGATAGGTCAAGACGTCGATCAGGCCGGTACGAATCGCGACCTCATCTTCCACCACCAGGATGCGTGCCTTTTCGTTCATGGGCTCTCCGCACAAGACATGACCTCTGTGTTGTCGGCACGCTGCGCCGGCCTTTGACAAAGGATCATCTGTCCAGCCTACCAGTTGAATCCAACGCAGACATGTAAACCCTTTGTAAACAGACACGGTGACTTTTTACCAAACCGTGTCTACGCCGGACCCGCCCTGGTCCCTAGACTGAAATCACCCAGTCATTAGGCAAACAACAGAGGTGGCCATCATGGTATTGATCAAAAGGGTGACACGCCTGTTTCGGGCAGACCTGCATGCGGTCCTGGATCGCGTGGAGGAACCCGACATCCTGCTGCGTCAGGCGATCAGAGAGATGGAGGATGACCTGGCGCGTGACGAGCAGGCTTGCCGCCAGCACGAGCGGGAACTTGAGCAGCTCTCCAAGAAGGAATCGGAACTCCGGCAACTGCATGCCTCTCTGGGCGAGGAGCTTGATGTCTGTTTCGCCGCCGACAAGGAGGATCTGGCGCGCTCGCTGATACGGCGCAGGCTAGAGATCGAAGGTGCCCTGCGGTTGCTGGGGCGGCGCCGCGGAACGCTGGCCGCGCAACGCGGTCAGCTGGCACAGCGTCTGACGGAAAACCGGACGCGTTGCGAAAGCATGCGCCAGAAGGCGGAGCTGTTCGACGAGGGCCCGGGCGAGCCCGCGCCCGACAGCGTGGATCGTTGGCCCAGTGTCGACGTCCGAGTGCGCGACGAGGACGTCGAGGTCGCATTGCTCAAAGAGCGCCAGCGGAGGGCCGGACGATGAAGCGCCCCTGTTTTTCCGAAGGCGTGATCGTGGCGCTAGTCGCGGCCATATTCGGCAGCATCGTCTATACGGTGCTTCCCGGGCTGTTGGGACCTGCTTGGACGGTGCGCGCACTGAGCGCAGGCCTCGGCCTGGGCTACATACTGTATCTGCTGCGGCGCAGCCCCGAACACACGGGGCGGGTCGTCACGCTGACGGGCTGGCTGCTAGTCGCCGGCTCAAGCTGGTTCCTGGTCACGGATCCGCTGCTGTATCTCGCGGTACACCTGGCCCTGGTCTGGCTGGTGCGCACCCTGTATCACCAACCCGGTCCGTTGGCGGCGCTAATGGATCTGGCGCTCAACCTGACTGCGGTGATGGCCGGACTATGGGCCTTCGTACATACAGACAGCATGTTCCTGGGCATCTGGACCTTCTTTCTGGTGCAGGCGCTGTTTGTCGCCATCCCCTCGGCCGAGGGTCGCCGCGTAGGTAGCGACACCGGCGCCGCGCCTCAACCCGACCCGTTTCAAACGGCCTACCGCAGCGCCGAGGCGGCGTTGCGCAAGCTCTCGAGTCATCCACTGAAATAGACGGAGGAATCCACCGTGAAGACAAAACTGTTTGGCATAACCCTGTTCGCTTTGACCGCCGCCGCAGTGGTCCTGATCCCGCTGCGGCACAGCACCGGTGCGATTCAGCAGCCCTTGATCGAACACGCGGTCCCGAACGCGGGCGCCACAAAGGTCGAAGTGGTGTTCGTGCTCGATACCACCGCGAGCATGAGCGGCCTGATCGAGGCGGCGAAGGAAAAGATATGGTCCATCGCCAGTTCGCTGGCGCAGGCGGATTCCGCGCCCGAGATCCGGATGGGGCTGGTCGCGTATCGCGATCGCGGTGAAGCCTATATCACCCAGGTGACGGGCCTGTCGTCAGACCTCGATTCCTTGTATGCGATCTTGATGGACTATCGTGCGGCCGGCGGCGGCGACACCCCGGAAAGCGTCAACGCGGCACTGCATGACGCCGTACACAAGATCGCGTGGAGCCGCGACCAGGTTACCTACCGGGCCGTTTTTCTGGTGGGCGACGCACCGCCCCACATGGACTACCAGGGCGAACCGCAGTATCCGCAGATTATCGCCGAGGCCAAGGCCCGGGGCATTGTAGTGAATGCCATCCAGGCCGGCGCGGCAAGGGCCACCGGTCAGGAATGGCAGAAAATCGCGACACTCGGTGCCGGCGAGTATTTCCAGGTCGATCCGACGGGCAGCGCGGTCGCTATCGCGACACCTTATGACAAAAAGCTGGCCCACTTGTCAGAGGAGCTCGACGCCACTCGGCTGTACTACGGCGACAGCGAGACGCGGGCCGCAAAGGAGGGCAAACTGGCGGCGACGCGCAAGCTGCATGCATCGGCCTCGGTTGCATCACGCGCGCGCCGGGCGGCCTTCAATACCTCGGGCAGTGGCGCGGCCAACCTGCTCGGCGACAGCGAGCTGGTCGCTGACGTCTCCAGCGGTCGGGTGGACTTGGACGAGATCAAGACTGAAGACCTGCCGGAACCGATGCAAGCGTTGGCCCCCGCCGCGGCGAAGGCGTTGGTCCAGGAGAGGGCCGAGCAGCGGCAGCAACTGCAGGCGGAGATCCGCAGTCTTTCACAGCAGCGCAGCGACTTCCTGAAGGAGAAGGTCGAGGAGAGTGGCGGTGCGGACGCCTCACTGGATGATCGAATCTATGGTGCGGTACGCGATCAGGCAGCGGCGAAGGGCCTAAAATACGATGTCGCGGCACCGGCTTACTAACTTTAAATGGGGTCGGTGACAAATGCGGATCATTGTTATTCTGGTTTGTCACCGACCCCATTGATCTATCTAAATCAAATGCCACACTCGATCCTACTCTACGACGCCATGCACTCCCTGGACAGAGGGCACCTGTTACGCCGAGCGGGTCGTATGAGCAATGGGCTGTTCCTTGAATTCGTCCCGGAGATCGCGCTGGTGTTCGATCGACTGGAACGCGACGGCTTTTTGCGCGAGGTCGATTTTCCAGACCGTAATCCGGAGGCGATCCGGTTCTTCACACTCAGCGATGCGGGGCGCGAGAAACTGCGTGAGGTTTCGCTGTGGTACGGGCAACTGCCATGGTACCTGAAACTCTGGGGGCGCATGGGGCTGCCACTCCCTGACCGGGGTCGGTGACGGATGCGCCTCGTTCGCGGCAGCGGAGAGGAGTCGGGCCAAGGCGCCGAGAAGATCGGGTAGCCTGCCCAAAAATTCCAGCATCGCCATGCGAGCGAAAGGTAATCGCTCTACCCCAGAAGCCAGGGACGAACCTGCCCGGTCTTCTTCGCCCGACTGTGCAGCGGGATAAGGAGCAGCCGCCTGGGGAAGCGGGATTGTCCAAGCCTTTTGCCGACCGCCACCGTGGTAACTGCGGCGAACCAAGGGCACCGCTGCAGATCTCAGTGTATTCATCATTCAGTACCCTGACCTTTTTCTGGAGCCCCAATGAAAGCATTAAATTCGACGGTCGCTGGTCTTGCCTGCGCGCTTATTCTGTCTGTCGCCGCATCGCCAGCGGTCGCCGGCCACAAGCACGGCGGTTATTACAGCCATGGAGGCCACAAAATGTACCCGCACAAGGGTCACCCGCGCTGTCATGCGAAGGTTTACCGGCAGCATCCGCGGTATGGATACGGGGGTTATCCTGGTCATCAAGGGAAAAAGATGCACGCCGGGTATAGCAAGCCGTCCTTACAGCAGGGCTACTCAGCAGGGCGCGGCTATCCAGGGAGATACGGGAGCGCCGGCGGCTACGGCAGAGGACAAAGCGCCGACTACACGGCGAGCGAATCCGCTACGCCTGCGGCCTCTCAGGACATTGTCGGCATGGCGACGGCCGCCGGCAACTTCTCCACTCTGCTATCGGCGGTCAATGCGGCCGGGCTGACCGAGACCCTCCAGGGCAAAGGGCCCTTCACCGTGCTAGCCCCGACCGATTCGGCATTCAGCAAGCTGCCGAAGGAACAGGTTGCAGAGCTGATGAGTGACCCGGATGCGTTGAAGGGCGTTCTCACCTACCACGTGATATCCGGCAAGCTCAGCGCCGCCGATCTACTCGTCGCGGGCGAGGCCGAGACGGTCAGCGGTGCAAAACTGACGCTAGCCGAACTCGACGTGGCAAAGGCGGACATCGAGGCGTCCAACGGCGTCATTCACGTACTGGACTCGGTCTTGCTGCCAGCCGAATGACCGGATACCTGACCGACTCGGCCCCGCGACCGGGTCGCGCTGATGGTGGCGCGATCCGGCCGCCACTGCCCCTCGATATGGTCGCTGACGTCCGCTCCGACCATGCTGGCGAAACGGGTGCAGTTTTTATCTATCGCGGCATTCTTGCCGTGACCCGCAACGCCGAGGTGCAGGCCTTCGCCCGCGACCACCTCGGAACCGAACAGCGGCATCTGCGGCTAATGGAAGAATTGCTGCCGGGGCCTCAGCGCAGTCGCTTGCTGCCGATCTGGCGTCTCGCGGGATGGATGACCGGTGCGCTGCCCGCGATCTTCGGGCCAACAGCGGTCTATCGCACGATCGACGCGGTCGAGACCTTCGTCGACCAGCACTATGCCGAACAAGTCAGCGAGCTCGATGGTCGAGCCGACCAGGCCGCACTGCGCGAACTGCTGGAAAGTTGCCGATTGGATGAGGTGGGACACCGCGACGAGGCGAGGCGGATGGCGGGACAACGCACTTCTGTGTTCGGCAAGTTGTGGGTTGGCCTTGTTGCAGGCGGCTCACGCCTTGGCGTCTCTCTGGCGCAGCGTTTTTAGCCGGGACATCTCACGGTGGCAAGGCGTCAGTGACAAGTGCGGTTCCTTGTCATTCTCGATTGTCGCCCACCCCGTTGATCCTCAGGTTTGCCTGAACTTTTCGATGTAGTCCTCGTAGTGATCGACATAGTCATCCAGGTTTTCACAAAGCGCCTTGCGGAACTCATCGCAAAAGTATTCCAGGGCCTCGGCCTTATCGGTCTTCAATTCGTCAGCATCCGCGCTAGACGATGCGGCGACAAAGGCATTGAAGCGCGCAGCCGCGTAGAGCAGCGACGCACCAACCTTGATGTTACTGGCTTGGGTGCGTTGTTCATTGGCAAGTTGGATTACCTCATCCGCCCTCTTCCAGTAATCCTCGCCCGGCCCCGATTGACTCATCGCCTGTCCTCTTATTGGCTGATCTATTCACACGATCCCACGGAATCAAAGCGAGTTAAAGGGGCCGCTCACTAATTTTTCAGCAGCGGGCACACCCTCGATTTCATTGGCTTCAGCCAGTTCCATGTGGTGTTTTTCAACCATGAGATGCAGTTCCCTAAGCTGCGGCACCGCTTTCCACCCACCAATACCAGCCGTAGGCGACAATTGCCGCGGGTATGGCGCTGTAAAGCGTCGCCACCATCGCTGCCTTCGGCGCTACCGCCAAGGCAGGGAATAAGGCATCTCCATCATTGGCGATCGCGTTGCCCAGCTGCGCGGACAAAGGTACAGACCCCGACAGATAGAACGAGGTCACGAGGATCTGGGGGCCACACCCAGGGATAAGGCCGATCAGTATTGCCATCGCCGGAACCAGCGGCGCCCAAACCGCGAACACAGCCGCGAGGTCAATCCCGCCAACGGCTACTAGCAACTCGAATCCCACGAAGGCAAAAACGACCCAACTGGTTACAAAGTTTGTGGTGTCAATGACCTTCTGCAACGTGGACGGAGGTGTTGGCTGACACGTCCGGTCGCCGCTGGTGCATTCAGACCTGGATTCACCCGCACTTGCCCACATCGCTAGAGCGAGTATCGCGCCTGCTGCACCCAACCAGCGCGCGACTTCAAAACCTGTGATCGATAACACAAAGGAATCGGCCTCGATCTGAAATGCGGCCAGAACGCCGATAACGGCACCAGGCAACATCAAAGAAAGCCAGACGACGTCGGAACTCGCCGGTCCTTTTTCGATCCGCCCCTCCCTATCCGGGACCTTGTCGACCATGGCATCCCTTGAACTCGGCCGTAGGAAGTCCTTCCCATGCACGCGATCGACGATTAATCCGCTCAGTGTGCCAACGGCCATGCTAACGGCAAGTACGCCAAGCGCGGTTTGCGGCTCGCGTGCCAACAGCAGGAACATGGCATCACCCATCGTCGCAATCAGGGTCGCGACGACGGCTCCGAAACTCAAATAACCCCTTGTATACTGCGTGACAGCAATGATTGCGCCGCCGCAGCCAGGAAAGGCACCCAGGAGCGTGGCGACAGGCACCTGCCATCGACGGTGCTCATCTAACCATATTCCCAGATCGATCTTCAGACCGCGTTCGGAATAGGAGACCAAAGCCAATGTCCCGGCAACAAACACCGCGACGGCTAGGTAGGCCTCACTCATCGCATCCAAGGCGATCTCCCACCCTCGGGGTGCCATGGAGAGGGCTGCTACCATTGCAGCCACCACCATGGCGCGGCGCGTGAATCCCTGCACCTCCAGATTGATCGTCGGGAAGTGGCTGCGGATATTTCTTACTAGAGTCGTCATCGCGGCTTTCTCCTGCTAGCCCGCTGCGGTCACGACGCTAAAGATAGTAATAAACTATTGATTTAGATAATTGTTTTTATTTCGGCTATCGATAGATTTTGACGAACGAGCCACTCTCTGTAGACAGCCATGGTCCTGGTATCCTTGGGCATTGCCAGCCGGGCGATCCATCATCGTTCGAATTTTCAACAAGATACCGAGGGTGCGCCTTGAGTCGCCGTCCCAGGAGAAGGTTCGGCCAGCACCGCTCCCAAGAACGATTTCTCGACAACTCCCAAAGAGTTAGAGGCACAAAATCTGTCGGCGAGAGACGCGAAAAAAGATAGCCACCCTTCAAGACCTCATTTGACCCGGTGGAGACACAGGCACAGGTATCACAACGGACGACAAAATCAGATCATGGCGCTGAGTTCGACAATCCATCGATGTGTGCTCCAGATATCTGATCTGGATCGCGCTTACTATCAGACCCATAGTCTGACGATCGCGCGCCACCCATCCGAAACCGACGAGCGCATGATGGTGCGCCTGCTGGCGTTCGCGCTCAACGCCGATGAGCACCTGAGCTTTACCCGCGGATTGAGCCAGGATGACGAACCCGACCTGTGGCAGCGCTCGCGCAGCGGCGATATCACCCTTTGGGTAGAGATAGGACAATCGGATGAAAAACGTATCAAGAAAGGCTGCGCCAGGTCCGACCGGGTGACGATCTATTGCGTCCAGCATCGTTCGGCCGGTGTCTGGTGGAAGAAGATCTCCGCAAAACTCGAACGCTTCGCCCATCTCTCGGTGTTCAAGCTGCCGGAGGGTATAGGCGAACAGCTCGCGTTACTTGCAGCACGCAACATGGATCTGCAGTGCACCGTGCAAGACGGTGAGATCTGGTTTTCCGACAAGAGTACCAGTCTTCACTTCACACTCGAGCAATTGCGTTAGCCCTCAAATGCCGCACCTTTCGAATGGCCAGCAATACCTGTTATAAACGGAGCACAAACACAAAAAAAGACGGAGGTACGGTATGAAGTGCAAAGCGGCTGTGGCGTGGGAACCGAAAAAGGATCTGCAGATCGAAGAGATCGAGGTCGCCGGCCCGCGGGAAGGCGAGGTGCTGCTGAAAGTGATCGCCTCCGGCGTGTGTCACACCGATGCGTTCACCCTGTCAGGCGATGACCCGGAAGGCGCGTTCCCTTGCATACTGGGGCACGAAGGCGGCTGCGAGGTGGTCGAATGCAGCGCCGGCGTCAAGACCCTGCAGCCAGGCGACCATGTCATCCCGCTGTACATTCCAGAGTGCGGTGACTGCGAGTACTGCAACTCCAGCAGGTCCAATCTCTGTCAGTCGATCGCCGGCACGGTGTGGACCGGTTACATGCCGGACGGGAGCCGCCGCTTCTCGCAGAATGGCAACCCCATCTACCACTACATGGGCTGTTCGACCTTCTCCGAATACACTGTTGTACCCGAGATCGCGTTGGCGAAAATCAACAAGTCCGCGCCACTGGACAAGGTCTGCCTGCTCGGTTGCGGTGTCACCACCGGCATCGGCGCGGTGCTCAATACCGCCAAGGTCGAAGCGGGATCCACCGTCGCAGTCTTCGGTCTCGGTGGCATCGGCCTGTCGTGTATTCAGGGCGCGGTGATGGCACAGGCGTCGCGGATTATCGGGATCGATGTCAATCCGGGTAAATGGACCATGGCCAAGGCCTTGGGCGCGACCGATTTCGTCAACCCGAACGAGGTCGGCGACAGCGTCGCTGAGCACATTGTCGAGATGACCAGCGGCGGCGTCGACTATTCGTTCGAGTGCATCGGCAATGTGCATGTCATGCGTGATGCGCTGGAATGCACCCGCATGGGCTGGGGCGTATCCACCATCATCGGCGTGGCCGGCGCAGGACAGGAGATCTGCACCCGTCCAATCCAACTGATCACCGGGCGAACCTGGAAGGGCAGCGCATTCGGCGGTGTCAAAGGTCGCAGCGAACTTCCGGGCTATGTCGAACGCTATATGAACGGCGAGATCGAGCTCGACAGCATGGTCACTCATACCATGGGACTGGAACATATCAACGAGGCATTCGACCTGATGCACCGTGGCGAGAGCATCCGTTCGGTCATCGTTTTTTAGCGCACGATATGAAACAGATCGAAAGCATTCGGGAATTCGGCGGCTACCTCAATCGCTATACGCATGACTCTAGCGCATGCAGCTGCGAGATGACCTTTTCGGCATATCTGCCGCCGCAGGCCGAACGAGGACCGGTGCCGGCCCTGTATTGGCTGTCCGGCCTCACCTGCACCGATGACAATGTGCGGGTCAAGGCAGGTGCGCAGCGCTATGCCGCCGAGCATGGACTGGCGCTGATCATGCCCGACACCAGCCCGCGCAGCGATCAGGTGCCGGACGAACCGGGGCGTTACGACCTGGGCAAAGGCGCCGGTTTCTATGTCAACGCCACGCGCTCGCCGTGGGACACGCACTACCGCATGTACGACTACACCACCAGCGAGCTGCCGGCGCTGGTCGAGGCCGGACTACCATTGGTCCCTGACCGGCGATCGATCAGCGGGCACTCGATGGGCGGACACGGCGCCCTGATCTGCGCGCTGAAGAATCCCGGCGCCTATCGCTCTGTCTCGGCCTTCTCGCCGATCTGTCATCCGATGCAGTGTGGCTGGGGGCAGGGCTGCTTCTCGGCCTACCTGGGAGACGACACACTGTCTTGGGCAGCCTACGACGCGGTCGAGCTGATCGAGGCCGGCGCCCGCGTCTCTGAAATCCTGGTCGACCAGGGCACCGCCGACGAGTTTCTGGATGAGGGACAGCTTTTGCCTGAGACGCTGCGGGCGGCCTGCGAGGACGCGGGCATCCCCCTGCAATTGCGCATGCAAAAAGGCTACGACCACAGCTACCATTTCATCGCAAGCTTTATCGGCGAGCACATTGCCTTTCATGCCCGGGCGCTGGGTGCATAATTCTGGCACGCCCGCAGTAGGTAATCGGTGAGATAAGCGGGCTAAAGCAACAGACGGCTTCATTGTGAAATCAAGGACCGAGAAATCCGGCAATATTGGCGCGCACCCGATCCGCCATATAGTCGAAGAAGGGGTTGTGACGAAGCCGTACCAGATTCCCGACCGGGACACTCGTCACTCCACGCTCCCCGCGGGGGGACAGAGAACCGAGATTCAGCACACCGGCGGCTGTTGACGCCTCGGCAGTCCCGTAAAATTCATCGTCAGGGGGAAAGACAATGGCGAGATGGGACAGTGAATAAGCCCCCATCGGCCATTCGACACCCAGGGTTGTTTTAACGATTTCATCCGTCTGGGCACGACGGTGACGCGAGACAACTGCCCCACTGACCCGGTCCCTATTTCCAATCAGGGTAATGTCAAACGTTACTTTGTCGCCCAACAAAAGATTTTCGACAAACTGAAGATGGTCCACAGCCAGGAAGGGCGCCAGCGATGAGGATCTGTTGAGATCAAACAGAACCAGCTCGCTTCCCGGACTCCGCAATCGCGCATACAGCTCCCCGACCACCGCAGGCATGCTGACGGTGGCATCCACGAGCGACTGGAAAGTAAGAACGGGCGGGATTTCTTCAAGCCGGCCTGCCGACTCGAGCGCCTGCAGCCGACGGTGCAACGCCCTGGTCACGAGGAATGTCTGAAAACCGGCATTCTTTGGGAACGAGTTGTACTTATAGGGATCGTACTCCGGAAGAATGTCGAGCCAGGCAAATTGCGCGAAATACTCAAATCGCGTGAGCACATTGCCCAGGTCAGCGAGACCTGAGAACGGCGTGACGCCGATCATCGGCGAAAACAGCATCAGCCCATTCGCTGGCTCCAGCTCAGGATCATCCAGCGCATCCAGCGCATGGCCAAGCACCAAGGCTCCGCCATTGGAATAACCAGCGAAAAGCAAAGGCGCCGCGTCCCCGACACGTTCACGGACAGCGGCGGCCCCCAGCGCTACTGCTGCCCGCCAGTCATGCCAATCTGTCTCCACAAGACCCATCGGCACTGTGCCATGCCCAGGCATTCGCAAGACCAGCGCGTAACAGCCTTCAGCCAAATAGATCTGCGCAAGTTGACGCATGCTGTATGGCGAGTCCGTCAGACCATGGACCAACAGGACACCACAACGTGGCCGACCTGGCGGCAGCAATTCAAAGGTGCGATTGAAGTCCTGGGGGAAACGGCTCGGATCGGTGTTGCTGTCGCGGTGATAACGATTGAAATCCAGCTGATCGGCGGTATCCATCTGGTCGTAAACCAGGCGCTGGATCTCATCAAACAGCAGTTCTTCGCGCTGCAAATAGTCATCCAGACTGGACATCTTTTCGATGTCCTGACGGGTAAATTGACTGGGCAACTCGGTCGTGTGCCAGATCTCTAACTCCGGCATATTGCGTGAATTCAGCGCCCAGCCGAATATGGCGGCTACGAGCAACGCAACCGCAGCCAGCACTGCGCGGACTGCCAATCGCACAATTCTATTTACTGGCAACTCAACCTCCGATCAGCGGCTGCACGGCAGTTTGAAACAACCGACCCTGGATCTGGCCCAGTCCGGCCGGCGGGCGGGCGGGCGAAGGACCCTGCCGCGTTGTTCATAACAAGGTCGCTGCAGCACGATGCTTTTAGCTCGTGGCGCTCGCCGGCTGCTCACCTGACGGGAAACGATCGGCGCGAAACGGCTCGATCGGCAGGCTGGAGCTTCCGTCGAGGATTAGCTCACTGACGATGCGGCCGATGATCGGCGACAACTGAAAGCCGTGCGCCGAGAAGCCGAAGGCATGGAACAACCCCGGCGCATGGATTGCCGGTCCGACCACCGGAATCAGATCCGGCGTAAACCCCTCGATGCCGGCCCAGAAGCGCACGATGCGCGCATTGGCCAGCTGCGGAAACAGGGTCGTGACGGTACGCGCACTTTCGGCCATGTTGGTGTAATCGATCGCGGTGCGGAGCTTGTCGATATCGAGCCGCGCGAGATGCGCGCCGCCGATCACCACGGTGCCGTTCTGCATCTGCTTGAACGACAGTTTGCGCGACGCGGCGCCGACCACCGGATCGATGAAATGCGGCAGACGCTCGGTGACCATCAATGCAGGCGCCCTGGGCTCCAGCGGAATCTGATCACCGATGACGGCCGCGAGCCGCCCGCCCCAGGCGCCGGCCGCATTGACCACCACCGGCGCCCGCATGTCGCCCGCGGACGTTGCAGCGATCCATGTATTGCCGTCGCGCTCGAGGGCGTCGACCCTAACCCCAGAAACATATTCGATGCCGAGTGACTCGGCCTTGCGCCGCACCGCCGTGGTCGCATGATAGGGGCGCGCGTAGCCATCGCCGTCACACCACAGGGCGCCGACACAGTGAGGCGCCAGCGCCGGGATCTTCGCGTACAGCTCGTCACGACCGATCATCCGTTCATGGTCGTAACCCAGATCACGCACCAGCGCCGCGCGCGCCTCCAGCGTGTCAAGATCCGCCGCGTTCTCTGCCACCCGCGCCTGCCCGGCAAGCTTGACGTCACAGTCCTCGTCGACGAGTTCGCGGATACGGGCCCAGATCGCTGCCGCCTCGACCGTCAGCGGAATCTCCGCCGGATGGCGGTTGAGTTTGCGCAGCCCGCCGGCATTGACGCCAGACGCATGCCTGCCCGGGTGTTCGCGGTCCACCACCACGCCCTTCACGCCGCGCTTGGCGAGGTACAGCGCGGTGAACGAGCCGACCAGACCGCCGCCCACGATCAGGACCTCGGCGTTCATGACGTTTGCAGATTCGCCAGTTCAGCGATCGTGATCGGCTTCAGCGGCGCGCGCACCCGGTACGGCTCGACATCACCCGGTGCACGACCGGTTTCGCTGGCGATCAGCTGCGCCACCGATTCGGCGCATTGCCGACCCTGGCACGGCCCCATGCCACAACGTGTAAAAAACTTGACCGCATTTGGCGATCGGTGACCCGCGCCGACGGCGCGTCGCACATCACCTGCGGTAACCTCTTCGCAGCGACAAAGCACGTCCTCGTCACTCGGATGCCGCAGCATCGCTATCGGGGGACGGAACAGCGCATCCAAGAAAGGCCGGATCCACAGCTCCTGTTTCATCCAGGTCAGGTCCTGGCGGCCCAGACGGTCACGCTGCGCGGCGTCGATTCGGCCAAGACGGCACGCCGCATCCAGTGCCGCCAGTCGTCCGGCGTGTTCGGCGGTCCGCGCGCCGCCGATGCCGGCACCATCACCGGCCACGCCGATCGTCGGCAGGTCGGTGGCACCCCAGGGGTCGGTCGCCGGACGCCAGCACTGCTGGGCGACATCCCAGCGATGGCGGCAGCCGGCAGCGCGGCTCAGGTGAGTCTGTGGAATAACGCCGAAGTGCGCCAGCAACAGGCCGGTATCAATGCGCTGCAGGCGGCCGCGGTGCAGAAACTCCACCGCGTGTACCCGGTCGCCGCCGATGGCGCGCAACTGCTGCACGCCGTGCAGCATGGGTATGCCTGCGGCCTTGAGGTCACGCTTGTAGCGCAGCCCTTTGGTCAGATAATGGCGGGCCAGTAAAGCCTTGGGCAGCTGCGGCACGGCACGCAGCCAGTTACCGAGCGGCTGCACATCGAGCAGCGCCTGCACCGCGACACCGGCGCGCAGATACTGCCACCCGAGCAGCAACAGCAGCGGCCCGCTACCTGCCAGCACCACCCCGTCCGCCGGCACCAGTCCGGCCTGTTTCATCAGGATCTGGCCGGCACCGGCATTCATGACCCCGGGCAGGGTCCAGCCGGGGAATGGCACCGGACGTTCCTGCGCACCGCTGGCGATGATCACCCGCCCGGCCCTCAGCAGCCGCGCCTGGCCATGGTGGATGACGCCCAGCTCGGCGCTGCCGTCGAGCGCCCAGACCGCGGCATCGGCGACCCACTGCGCGGACGATGCACGCATCCGCTGCACCAGCTCGGCGCCGCGCTGGTATTCGTCGCCGAGATGTTCGGCACGCCGCACCGGCATGGCCTCGATGTTGCGATAGATCTGGCCGCCCGGGCCCGACTGTTCGTCGAGCAGAACGGTGTCTACCCCATGCGCCGCGGCCGTCACCGCCGCGCTGAGTCCGGCCGGCCCGGCACCGATCACCGCGAGTTCGTAGTGCGCCCTCATCCACCGACACCCTGCTGGCGCCGGATACGCATACCCTCCTCGACCTGCACCATGCAGGCCTGGCGGTTGGGCCGGCCATCGATCTCCATCAGGCAGTCGAAGCAGACACCCATCATGCAGAAGGGTGCGCGTGGCTGACCCGATACCGGCGTGCTGCGGGTCGGAATCAGGCCGTGGGACAAGACCGCGGCGGCGACACTCGCACCCGCCGGCACGCTCACCGATTCACCCTCGATATCGACGGCGACCGTGTCCGTATCGCGCTCTTGAAGCCGTTTGAACAACTAAAACTCCGTGGCTGATAGCGGTGTGGCTACAGACGGATCTGCTGGGCGATATCGGCGTGTTCGAAGATCATTGCCTGCTGCAGATCCAGCCGCGTTCCGATACCTGCGGACAGCGCCCGATTGTACATGGCCAGACCGATGGCCACATCCACATAGGCGAGGCCCACAGCGTTGAAGTAGATCCGCTCGCGGTCATTCTCACGGCCGACCTTGTGACCCGACACTAGCTCGTGCAGATCGGCGTGGATGCTATGCCCGTCGATCAAACCCTCTTTGTACATGCGACTGAGCGTCTGAGTCCGGTGGGTGACGGTCTCCCAGTCGTCACACACGATCTTGTCACTCTGCAGCGCCACCTCGTACTCGTCCTCCCAGCCGCCGATATGACTGTAGAAACTTCCCGGTTTGACCCATCCGGCATGTAGCAGCGGTGCCTGCGCGCTGGTTGCGGTGACCAGGATATCGGCCTCGTCCATCGCCTTCTTCGCATTGGTGCGGGCGGCAACGAACTCCATGTCTGGGAAAAGGTGCGACAGCTCGTCGATGAATCGGTCCTCTTCGTCTGCCAGTTTGGACGCCACGCGGCACTGTTTGAGCGACGGACGCACCGCCTTCATCGCGATTAAGTGCATCTTGGCCTGCTCGCCAGCACCGATGAATCCGATCACCTCGGGACGCTCGGCGGCCAGGTATCTGGCGGCGAGCCCACCCATAGCCGCGACCCGCATGTTGGAGGCCAGCGTGCCTTCCATGACCGCGATTGGGAAACCCTGTTCTATTTCTGATAGCACAAAGATCGCCGACAGATTCTGCTTGTCATGCCGAACCGGGTTGTTGGGAAAAACCGATACCCACTTTACGCCGCAGACGCGCTCAGCCAACAACGTGGCGGGCAGGCAGTTGATCCGTTCCTGCGACGTCTGGCTGAAGATCTGCACGACCTTTTCCGGGAACAGGATTGCATCATTCTCGAACGCCAGCAGGGTCTTTTCCGCGGTCTCCATCGCCATGCGGATATCGAAGCAGCCGGCGTCCAGCAGGTCCTCTTGCGAAAGGTAGGTGAAGCTGATGCGGTGTTGGCTCATGGTCTTTCCTCGTCGTTGTCCGACACGCCAGAGCATGCCCTGCACAACGGGATGTTGGCTAGCCCGCTTGTCACACCAACTTCCTACTGCGGACGCCGTTATGCTCGCCGAGCATCCGGTTGCGGCGACCATTGTAAACGCTGTCGGTCGATTGGCGGATAAGGGGTGCGCGCGGCGACCGCGCAGAGCGCTTTCGGCGCTGGCGAGAAGGTTAGCCAGCCGGTTGGGCGGGTTTTTGTTCACCCGTTCGTTCGGCAGCGGCGACCGCTGCGGCCTGTTCTTCGCCCGTCTGGTAGTGTGGGACACGAAAGACCAGGCGCTTAGTCCGCTGCCAGAAACTGTTGCTGTCCCCGACCTCGTCCTGCCAGTACTTCTCAGATAAGCGGATGTTGTTGTCGAGATCCAGAAGGTAGGCCTTCTTCGAGAGTTCACCGCCAAAAATATAAAGTTTGCCATCGTGCAAGATAAAGTCTTCGGCGTTGCCGCCCCAGGGAATACCGAAGGCGATACCGTTGGCACAATAACCGCCATACTGCGGCAAGTAGGCCGTCGGGTTGGCATCGAACAGGGCCTTGTTCGCTGCCGAAGAGAAATAGAAATCGACCGTCTCGTATTCGCTGCGATACGCAGGCGAGCCCTGCATATAACGATTTTCAGTGAAGTAGGCCACCACGTCTGCGCCGAACAGCAGCAGATGGTCATCGGTTTCCTGGGCAATGGCATTGACCGGTGAAAATGCGCCGTCCGGGTTTTGCGCCGTCAATGCACCACAACCGGTCAGCAATCCCGCAGCTAACACGATCCCACTTATGCGGGAGGCCTTGATTCGATGAGACATGAGTAAAGCTCCTGGTGTTTTCTTGGACGATCTAACCCGATGCATTTTCGGTTCTGATAGCGGCTGGCCACGTATCGCCATCCTGGCTGAATCCCGGCAAGTCGATCGCATATTCGACGTAGGGGGCGGTCCAACCGAGCAGCGAGCTGGCGTGTTCGCAGCGTCGCCTGAGGTCTGCGGGATCATCTCCGCCGAGGTGAAGAATGCCGTAGCGGTAGCTTCCCAACCACTTGAAATCCCGCTGGATTTGACTGGTTAACTTCGGAAACTGCAACAGCAAGCCATCTGCAAAGGCCGCGTTGAAGGCACGCTGCTGGGATGGCGTTGGCATCGCAACCAGGGCGGTCGGCGCGAAACTTCGATACACGAAACTGGACGCACAGGCCGCGGTGGGCTGTTTCCTGGGCAGTATTGCCGGGTCGATGCCATGACTCAGGGCCATGGCCATTTCGTGCAGCCGCAATCCGTCGACCCGCGCATACAGGTCGGAAAACTGGGCGGCCATCCTGGGGTTGAACTCGATCACCTTGAGCTGGCCACTCTGTTCATCGAGCACGACTTCCATATTGAAGAACCCGTGGTTGAAACCGACCTCCCGCAAGAACCGCGCGGCGATCGCCTCGGCCTGTTGCTGCAGTCGTTCGGGGAGATGACTCGGATAGTCCCACCGCATAAACGCATCGGTGCCGGGGTACATGATCGCGTCCACGATACCCAGGCGGCGGAAGCTACCCTCGAAACAGTAGCCGTCCAGACAGTACTGACGGCCTCGCAGGCTCTCCTCGAGCATCAGGCTGTGGGCCGTACCTGCCTCCGGCAGCCGTCTGCGCACGATCTTTTCGAAGGGCTCCACAAGGTGGCGGATTACCCACAGTTCCTGCCTGCTGAATCGCGTGTGGTCGAACAGGTCCTGCTGACTGCGGACGGTCCTGGCCAAAACGGAGAAGGCCGCCTTGACGGGCTTGACGAAGGTCGGATAGTCGAGGCCTTCGGGGATGTCGGCGTCGTACGCTGCCTCCAGCCTGCGAAACGGGACGTTGGCTTCCGGCGCGACGCGTTCTAGGACCTCGCGCGCATACAGCTTGTGCTGACACGCCAGTACCGCCTCCACGGGGGTGCCCGGCCAGCGCAGCTTTTCCGCCACCAGGGCAGCACAGAGTGCGCCGAACTGCTCATGGTTGCTGACCACAGCGCGTGCACCCTGCACCCTGGCGCGCAGTGCCGCGAGGCTGCTGAAGCGGTCCATATCGAACCAGGCCAGGCGTGCATTGCTCGGGAAGCTGAACAGATCGAAGCCGGCATGCAACTGAGGCCACTTCCGCGACAGCTTTCGAAACTCGATGCCGTCCCAATCGTAACCAAACAGCACCAGGGTCTTGTTGCATTTCACGGCGGGTCCACCACAGGGGTCTTCGGGAATGTCCGTCGCGTTGCGGCGGGCTTGACACGGCCGGCTGCTATCGGGAGACGTACTCGACTGTAAAGGATATCAGACGCGTGCAAAGTACCCGCACGCCACCCCAACGATCAACCGGGTCCGAGCGGTGGTTTAAGCGGCCAGCGAGAAGTTCGCTTGGTGCTTCGAACGAATGCAACGAACTCCGCTGAGCGCATTGCGCCGAATACGAACGCGATAGCTGGCCGGACCATCACTGGCTCATCGCACAAGCCTCGTAAGGTTTTCGGTACGCAAAGTCTACCGATCGTGCAAGGGATCGAGCGCATGGAATATCGAGGGATCAGAGTCCTGAGCAGGGATCGAGGGGTCAGTGAATAGACTACAGAAAGACTTAAACCGCCCGATAGCATGTAGACGGGATCCTTGGCGTCGTTGCAACGGCAGTAGCCGATAACGCCTAGACACTTCCCTAATCAGACTCTGCGGGGATTCAGAACATGCGTATCGCGGTCGCAGTCATCGCCGGCCTGCTGGCCGTGAGCTCCCTGTACTTCACCGTCGTGCTGATCGAATCAGGCAACGTTGGTGTGCGCAAGACGCTCGGCAAGGTCAACCCGGAGGAAGCTACTCCGGGCGTAAACTTCAAGCTGCCCGCCGTCACTCAGATCACGGAGTTTGTCGGCAAAGAGATCGCGATAGACCTTACCGACCTGACACCCAAGGCCGCCGACAACCTGTCGCTTCGTGATATGGACGTGTCGGTATTTTACAAGGCGGACAGTGCGCAGATCGCTGATCTCTACGTCAAGTATGCCAACGCCCACCAGTACGACATAGAGTCAGACAGCTATTTTCCGGCCTATCGGCTGGTTTACCGGGAGGCCCGGCGGGCCGCCTACGAGACGGTAGCGAAGATCGATTCGCTCACGATGCACAAAAGGCGTGAGCAGATCGGTGAATCCATCAAGACACGTCTGCAGCAGGCGCTCGACGGCAACGACCCGGACGTCTTCAAGGTAACCCGCGTGGTGATCCGCTCTGTCCTGACAGACCCTTCTATCGAAGAGTCGATCCGTGAGGCGGTCGCCAATCAGAAACGCCTCGAGGCCAAACAGATCACGGTCGAGATCGAGCGCAAGAATGCCGAAATCGAGGCCATTCGCGCCGAGGGTATCGCCAGGGCAAACGAAATCATCAACGAGACGCTCACTAAAGAATACCTGCAACACGAACTCAATCTGACACTGCAGAAGTTTGCCGAGACGGGGGCCAACACCATAGTGGTGCCTGCCAACATGCGAGGCTTCGACATGATCCTGCCGACGGACAAGTTGATAAAGCCTTGACCCTTCAGCGCAACCCCGAAACTCCAATCGAGGGGTCTGACTCCTACGAACCGGCGTCAGACCCCTTGCCCTTCAGCCCCTTGCGCTCGTCACGCCAGCGCAGCAGTGCCTTCTCCAGTTCCACCAGCCCGAACAGCGCCAGGCCGAACACCAGGATGCGTGCCCAGGCGGCGGCGTCGATGGCGGCCGTACCGAAGAAGGACTGCATCAGCGGCAGGTAGGTGAACAGCAGCTGGAACCCCACCACCAGCACGATGGCGATCAGCACATAGCGGTTACCCAGCAGGCCGGCGCGATTCAGTACCGGCGCGGTGAGAAAGCGGGCATTGAGCAGATAGAAGGCCTCGGCGATGACCAGCGCGTTGACCGCCACGGTGCGGGCCTCCTCGAGCCCGGTGCCCTGGGCGCGTTCCCACAAGAACAGGCCGAAGGTGCCCGTTACCATCAGCACCGACACGAAGATGATGCGCCAGGTCATGAAGCCGGTCAGCAGCGGCTCGCTGGGTGGCCGCGGGCGACGGCGCATCAAGTCAGCCTCGCCGGCCTCGAAGGCCAGCGACAGCGCCAGGGTGACGGCGGTGATCATGTTGACCCACAGGATCTGCGCCGCGGTGACCGGCAGCATGCGGCCCATGGCCACCGCCGCCAGGATGGTGAGCGCCTCGCCGCCATTGGTGGGCAGGATGAAGATAATGGACTTCTTGATATTGTCGTAGACGGTGCGCCCTTCGCGGACGGCGTGGGTGATAGAGGCGAAGTTGTCGTCCGCCAGCACCATCTCCGCCGCTTCCTTGGCGGCCTCGGTTCCCTTCTGGCCCATGGCCACGCCCACGCCGGCGCGCTTGAGGGCCGGCGCATCGTTGACGCCGTCGCCGGTCATGGTGACCACCTGGTCGCGGGCCTGCAGCGCGCGCACCAGGCGCAGTTTGTGCTCCGGGCTGGCGCGGGCGAAAACGTCCACCGCCAGCGCACGCGACTCCAATGCCTCGTCGTCCAGTTCATCGAGGTCGGCACCCGTCAGCACCTGACGACCATCACCGATCCCCATCTGGATGGCGATAGCCGTGGCGGTAGTGGCGTGGTCGCCGGTGATCATCTTCACGCCGATACCGGCCGAGCGGCAGTGCGCTATCGCCTCGATGGCCTCATTGCGCGGCGGGTCGATGATGCCCACCAGGCCGAGCATCACCAGCTCGCCGGCCACATCGTCGAACTGCAGCGCCTCCTGCTCCGGCCGCGCGGCGTGCACGGCGATGGCCAGCGCCCGCTGGCCGCGTCGCCCGATCTCCTCCACCTCGGCCAGCCAATAGTCGAGTTCGAATGGGTTGTCGCCGGTCTCGGTTCGCTGCTGGCCGCAACGGTTGAACACCACCTCGGGCGCACCCTTCAGGTAGATGGTGCGCTGGCCGGCATGGTCATGGTGCAGCGTGGCCATGAAGCGGTGCTCGGACTCGAACGGGATGATGTCGTCGCGTGGCAGCTCCTCGGCCAGCAGTTCCGGGTCGAGCCCGGCCTTGCGACCGAGCACCAGCAGCGCGCCCTCCATGGGATCGCCCTCCACCCGCCACTGTCCATCGTTCTCCACCAGCCGGGCGTCGTTGCACAGCACGCCGGCCAGGCACAGCTCCTGCAGCACCGGGTGGTCGCCCGGCGCCTCATCCCGGCCATCGCTGCTGAAACCGCCGTGCGGGTCGTAACCGACGCCGCTGACGGTGTAGAGCCGGTGGCGGGTGGCCACCGCCTGCACCGTCATCTCGTTACGGGTCAGGGTGCCGGTCTTGTCCGAGCAGATCACCGTCACCGACCCCAGTGTCTCCACCGCGGGCAGCCGGCGGATGATGGCGTTGCGCTGCCGCCATGCGCTGCACGCCGATGGCCAGGGTGATGGTGATGATGGCCGGCAGGCCCTCCGGGATGGCTGCCACCGCCAGGCCCACGGCGGCGAGGAACATCTCGCTGAGCGGGTAGTCGTGCACCAGGATGCCGAACACGGCGGTGAAGGCGGCCAGCGCCAGGATGGCGCCGGTCAGGCCGCGGGCGAAGCGCGCCATCTGCCGCGTCAACGGCGTCTCCATGGTCTGCACCTCGGCCAGCATGGCGCTGATGCGGCCGATCTCGGTGCTGTCGCCGGTGGCCGTCACCACAGCGGTGGCCTGACCATAGGTCACCAGCGTGCCCGAGTAAGCCATGTTGTGCCGGTCGCCCAGCGACGCCTCCTCGCGCACTGGGTCGACGTGCTTGGTCGAGGGCATGGATTCCCCGGTGAGGATGGCCTCGTCGATGCGCAGCTCGCGGATCGTCACCAGGCGCAGGTCGGCCGGGACCCGGTCGCCGGACTGCAGAAACACCAGGTCGCCGGGCACCAGTTGTTCGGCCGGCACCGTGCTGCGGTGGCCATCACGGATCACCGTAGCCCGCAGCGACAGCAGGTTGCGCACCGCCTCCAACGCCTTCTCTGCCTTGCCCTCCTGGATGAACCCGATGATGCTGTTGATCAGCACCACGCCGAAGATCACCCCGGCATCGACGAAATGGCCGAGCATGACGGTGACCGCACCGGCGGCCAGCAGGATGTAGATCAACAAGTTGCCGAACTGGGTGAGAAAGCGCGCCAGCGCGCTGCGCGGCTTGGGCGGCGTGAGGCGGTTGACGCCGTAGCGCTCCATGCGCTGTTGCGCGGCAGCGGTGGTCAGGCCGCCACTGCCGACGGCCAGGCGCTGCATGGCCTCGTCGCTGGGCAGGTGGTGCCAGGGTG
>CAVTOY010000022.1:0-21783 GCA_963736445.1 uncultured Gammaproteobacteria bacterium
CAGCAGTGAAATTTCCAGGTTAGCCACGCAACAATAAAGACCAGGTTGCGATCGACTCGATCCGAGGTTTCAGGCTCAGGGCATGGCCCTCACAAAAACAACATCGAGTAATCGGTTGCAACGACATCCTTAGTCAATTGTCCGACCGAAACAAAGTCCACGCCGGTGAGGGCGATATCACTTACCGTCGCCAAATTGACACCGCCCGAGGCCTCCAGTTTCGCCCGGCCCGCGGTCCGCTGCACTGCCTCTCGCAGCGCGTCATTAGCGAAATTATCCAGCAGGATTCGAGTCGCACCGGCCGCCAGCGCCTGATCGAGCTGTGCCAGGTTCTCTACCTCGATCTCGACCAAGACACCGTGGCCGGCCAGGCTTCTGGCTGCCTCCATTGCCGCGGCAATAGAGCCTGCGGCACGGATGTGGTTCTCCTTGATGAGTACTGCATCGTAGAGTCCCATCCGATGATTGGTCGCGCCGCCACAGCGCACCGCATACTTCTGTGCCATCCGCAGACCCGGGATAGTTTTTCGGGTATCGAGAATGCTCGCCCGGGTACCAGCCACTGCTGCGACGTAGTCGGCTGCAAGGGTCGCCGTACCCGAGAGCGTCTGCAGGAAATTCAGCGCCGCACGCTCCCCCGACAACAGCGGGCGTGCACCACCCGACAGGCCACATACCCGTTGTCCCGATTGCAGGCTATCCCCATCATCCGCCAACCAATCGATGGCGATGGCGGGATCGAGCTGGCGGAAGACTTCGTCGAACCAGGCGCGGCCGCACAAGATGGCTGACTCACGGGCCACCACCTCGGCGCGCGCCTCGCTCGCTGCAGGCAACAGGCCGGCGGTTACGTCGCCGCTGCCCGAAATCTTCGGCCAAGGCTTGGCGCACCTGCGCTGTGACATCGCGCGGATCTGGCTTTGCCGACACTAGCGCGTTTCGAGCAGCTCGACCTCGAACACTAGGGTGGCGTTGGGCGGGATCACGCCACCGGCGCCCTGCGCCCCATAACCCAGCTGCGGCGGTATCGTGAGCCTGCGTTTTCCGCCTACTTTCATTCCGGCGACACCCTCGTCCCAGCCGCTTATCACCATGCCGCGGCCAAGGGCGAAATCGAAGGGCTGATTGCGGTCGACGCTAGAATCGAATTTTCGGCCGTCGGTCAGCCAGCCAGTGTAGTGCACCACCACCTGATGGCCTGTCTCGGCAGTCGCGCCGTCACCCTCTACCAGGTCTTCATATTTGAGACCGGTATCGGTCATTTTTTCCGCCATGCTCGCCTCCGTCGTATTCGATTCGCCAGTAAATAAAGCGCCGGCTCATGGCCGGCGCGAAAATTGTAGCCGACGATGGCGCAATCAGACAGGATTCTCAGATCCGTCGGTGTCCTTTAGGGCATCCACCACGGCGTTCAAGGCACGATCCATCAGCGGCGTATTCAGGTCCTCGAGGACACGAGCCTGCCCGGCGCGCAATAGTGCGGCGATGTCATTCACCCTGATCTCGGCAAGCTTCATCCCTTTGCGATTGACGAAGATACAATTGCTCGTCACCTCGCTGCGCCATGACAGTTTGCCCCGCATCCAGGTATCGTCTTGCTGCCAATCCAACCATTGCCCTACCTTCAATCCCCGCGCTAGCTCAAACGAGGCATCCTTCACGACTTCGGCATCGGTTTGGTCGCCGAGCACCACCCCCTCAGCAATCATCAGGTCCTCGGTCTCTGGATCCGGCTCGTCTTTTTCCCCGCGCAGCGCGGCGATATGGCACGCCTGCAGGTCCTTGAACAATTGACCCGCGCGGTGCTGATCGAAGGAGATATTGTTCAGTCCATCGCGCAATTCCTTCAGTAGGTCCGGAATCGCCTTCAGAAGACGCTGCCGGTCGGCGGTCTCAATCTTCGGCTGGACGCTCCAGATCAGCTCCTCGACGGCGCCAAAGGCATCCTGCCAAGCAGCGCTTTCCTCGCCCTCGCGCAGAAAGGCGAGCAGCATGACATCATGCCAGCCCTCGCGCAGTATATTGACGACCGCTGTTGGCATGTCCGGTTGCGCCTCGCGGAACTCGTTGAGCACCTCGGCGACGCGCCGGCGCGCGATCAATAGCTGTTCCTGCCCGCGGGTGACCTGATTGACGCGTTCCTCGGCCACTTCGGCGCCACGGGTTTCCCGCTCGATAAAGTTAGAGAATTCGTCGTAGACCTGCGCGAACAAACCGACATCGTCGTTAAAGTCCCTCAGGATGCGGGTGACCGCTGTATCGATTCGCCCATACAGCGACTTCGCCGATCGATCGCCGTCATCCACCCAGCTCATGGCGGCACGCGCAAGGGTGTTTAGAAGACGGCGTGCCGGGTGCTGTTTGTTGCCAAAGAAGCTGCGGTCGAGAACCGCAACCTTCAGCATCGGAATCTGCAGCCGGCCTATCAATGCCTTCATTGCATCGGGCACATTGGCATCATCAAGGATGAAATCGAACAGCATCCCGATAACATCCAGCAAGTCCTGATCGACCTCGTTCAACCGCTTCGACGGCGCCTCGGTGGACCCCATCTCGAGCTGACGACCTAGGCTGATCAACATTTCGGATTGCAGCTGCTGAATCTCACGCGGGGTAATCGGGGCCTCGACCGAGACCTCGCGCTGCAGGTAATTCAGCGCATCGACCAGTTCGTGCGAATCAACCGCCGGCAAGTGCGTATAGTGTGCCGCGTTCCCACCGCCGGGCAACTGCCGCGAATAGAGATTGGCGGCCCCGTGATTTCGACGCAGCGAGAGCAGCTGCCCCAGCATCCCGAGTACCTGCTCATGGCCGACATCGGCTACCGCTCGTTCGTTTGCGAAGTCCATCGCGGCGCCATCAATGCTCTCAGGCGCCTCCTCGCGGGCCCGCTGGACCGAGGGCGCGACCGGGTTGCGGCGCACCCGCTGCACGATCTTTGGCAATATCCCGGCATCGACCAGGCTGTCGTTGAGGTCGTCGTACAGACCGCCGATGTATCCCATCACATGGCGGTCGAACAGCTTGAACACCACCAGGCGAACGCCGAGTTCACCTTGCCATTGCCGCAGGGCCGCGCGGAAGCCTTCGGCCAGATCAAACGGGCCAACGGGATTCTGGTGGGTAGTGAGGTCTGGGATACCGGCGAGCTGAGCGAATCGCATGTTGAGTGCGAACAATTCCCGATGGTACCGGTTCTCGGCCTTGGAGATCATCCCGCTGACGGCAAGATTCTCTTCGAGCTCTTCATCGTCAACCAGGCTCAGCTCGTCCTTCTCGAATACCGCGTCGGGGTCTTCTGGTGCCGCAGGTTGGCTCCAAAAGGCCTCATAGCGGCTGATCTGGCCGCGTAGAAACTCCTCTTCGATCGCCCCGCGAAGTTTGCGGATCTCGCGCATGGCCTCGAAATAGCGGGTCTGCAGAACGTCACTGGCAGATTTGTCAGCGAGCTGATAGAGCTCGTCGTCGACATGCTCGAACAACTCCTGCAGCAGTCGCGGCAGCGTGTCGACCAGTCGCGCCCGACAGGCCGCGATCACTTCGTTCGCCTTGGCGTCAGCCACCCTGCGGCGCATGCCGCCCAGCATCTGATCGAAGGAAACTACATTGTCGCTTGCCATGAACACCAACCTCTGGACATCTTTGCCTGGCCGATCTCTTTGTCGGCGCCGGGCACCTAGGGGAAGACTAACTCGCGCCCTGGCTTCATCCAGGTAAATGTTGTCACGCTTCTCGCAACCCGTTTCGATGTATTTGCGAACCGGTGAACACAATCACATCACCTTAGGAGTCTGCCGCCTAAAATCGATCCAGCTGCGCGTTCCGCCTGTCTTGCAGACGTTAGCGGCGGCCGCCCTTGATTCCTGACCGGTGTCATTATTCTGGTGTAAGTTATCGCCTCTGCCAGAAATTTCCAATGAGTCATGTCTGCAGACCTGCTTCAGACGCCCGAATCCCAGCTCGACAGCCTCAGTCAGTTCGATTTTCACCACCGGCTGCTTCGACCGACGCCGCTTTGGCGATGTTCGCTTCCCCCGACTGCGGCAGCTGCGCCAAGTGATGCATAAAGTGAAGACCGCGCAGCCTCGCTGGCAGCTATTCGAAGTCGATGCCAAACGCGACCTGACATTGACCAGTGAATTGGAAGTCTCTAATTTACCAGAAGTTTTCTTGTTTCTCGGCAGCCATTTTAACTGTCAGCTGCAGACCGAGACGCATCCCGAAGCGGTCATTTCTACGGTCCTTACTGCATTGCAACAACCGGCACGGGAGGCGCCATGATCACCCGCAGCGGCCTTTGGTTGCCGGGCTTGCAACAAGCCCTCTCTCCCAATGCAGACGAGCGCCCACCCGGCAGCGAGGTCGATCTGCTGGTGATTCACAGCATCAGCCTGCCGCCAGGGGAATTCGGTTCGGGTTATATCCAAGACCTGTTTCTCAATCGCTTGAATCCCGAGGATCATCCATACTTCCAGGAGATTGCCCACCTGGAGGTATCCGCCCACCTGCTGATCAAGCGCGACGGGGCCGCGACCCAGTTCGTGGCCCTCGACCGGCGCGCGTGGCACGCCGGTCCGTCCAGCTTCTGCGGTCGCCAGCGCTGTAATGACTTCTCCATCGGGATCGAGCTCGAAGGCACCGACACCTCGCCATTCACCGCGGCGCAATACCAACGCCTGGCCTCGCTCAGCGCCCAGATTCGCGTGTTTTTCCCGCAGATAATCACGCCGCGCATCGTTGGCCATTCGGATATCGCGCCGGGGCGCAAGACCGACCCCGGCCCCCATTTCGAATGGGACAACTTCCGCACGCTGCTTGCGGCGACCGAGGAAAACCCGGGACGGATTCATCGGACTTGAGGTGGGATTTCCGCGGGAGCGAGGCATCCACTGGGTACCCCCGATGAGGCCCTTCGATCGATGAGCTATTTCGCCCCGATACTATCGCTCGTCCGGCAGCGCCCTGCGCTATGGGTAGGGAACATCGCGGGCGGCAGCCTTATCGCGGTGCTGGTTTGAGCCGCATTACGACTTCAGCCTGGTTGCTGCTCGGGGCGGCGCTGGGGCTGCCTGCTCAAGCGTGGTGCGTGCAGGTGAATGACGACCTCGGCAGGTCGGTGGCGATGGCCCACACGGCGCAGCGCATTGTCACCCTGGCGCCGCACACCACCGAACTCGTGCTTGCGGCAGGCGGCGGCGATCGTTTGGTGGGCGTCGCCGCCGGAGGCAGCTATCCGCCGTCCATCGCCGCCCTGCCACGCATCGGCGGTCCCGGTGCGCTGGACCGTGAGCGGCTCTTGACCTTGCGGCCTGATCTCGTGATTGCCTGGCAATCCGGCAACCGGGCGTCGGACCTGGAATGGATCGAACGAACTGGGATCGCGCTTTACCGCAGCGAGCCCACATCACTTCGCGACATCGCCTCTACGATCCGTGCGATCGGCAGGCTGGCCGATCACACCGCCACTGCCGAGCGCGCTGCGCTGCGCTTTGAAAAATCCCTGGCGACGGCCTGTGCACAACAGCCGCTGCTGCCTGCGTACATTGAAGTGTGGGATACGCCAGCGATGACGATCGGTGGCAGTCACTGGATCAACGACGTCCTGAAGCACAGTGGTTATCGCAACTTGTTTGGCCACGTAGCGCGCGGGGTGTTCGCGATCGCCGACGAGGCTCGCTATCTGACACGCAGTGCGATGCGGATCTCGCTGCTCCCAGGCCGCGCGGGGAGCGCAAATCATCGACTCGCCGATCTGTTATCGCGACCGACTCCCGGTCTGGCCGAGGCGATTGATCTGCTGTGCGCCAGGCGGCTGGGAATCACCGCTCAGACCCGGCCCTGACCTGCATGGCGCAACCTGCAAGCTGCGCTGGAGCGCGGGCACAATTGCTATGAAGCATCGCAAATGGGCCACCGGCTGCGCGAGAGGTCCTCCCTACTTGCCCAAGGAAATTTCTATACAATTCGTGTCGCGGCCCCCGATGTTAGTCTTTTGACCATTTATTTACTAGGCAATACCTGTTCTCATTCCGCTTCGGCCGCGATAATGTGACGGGAATCCTGACAATTCTTGCGCATCACCATATAACGACGACGCGATTAGACGGCGGAGACCGAGACATGCCAATTGAAACCGCGATATTGCTGTGGGCCATGGGTGCACTGGTCGGCAGCATGGTGTTCTTCGGAGTGGTCGTGGCGCCCAAGGTATTCCAGGCGCTGCCGCCGAACCACGCGGGTATTTTCTTGCGTTCTTTCTTTCCCAGCTATTACCTCTGGGGTCTGGTGATCGCGGCAGCATTGACCGGCATCGCACTGTGGGCGAGCTGGCCCGTCTTCCTCTCCTGCGCCGCAGTGTTGGCCCTGTTTGCCTATGCCCGGCAAGTATTGATGCCGAAAATCAATGCGGCCCGCGATGCGCAGCTGCGCGGGGAGCAGGATGCCAGTCGACGCTTCGATCGTCTGCACCTGCGCAGCGTCCTTATCAACGGGCTGCAGCTGCTGGTACTGCTGACCGCCGCCGCATTGCTGATCTGGCCACGCTGACAAATCCACGCCTGACGCTGCTTGCGCGACGCTCCCGAGGAGACACGAGATGACTGTTCACGCTGCGGGCGATGCGCTGCTTCAAGTACTGCCGCCGGCGCTTCGCGAGCGCACCCGTCTGCTCAACGGCGCCTCGGACAATCCGGATGCCGAGTTTGTGCTGTATTGGATGCATCACGCGGTGCGCGGCCATGAGAACCCAGCACTGGATGCGGCGATAACACTCGGCAATGAAAGGCAGCTGCCGGTGCTGGTCTATCAGGGCCTTGGTGGCCGTCATCGTTTTAACAACGACCGCCACCACACCTTCATCCTTCAGGGCGCCCGCAGCGTCCATCGGGAACTTCGCCATCGGGACGTTCGGGCGGTCTTCCATCTCGACCGCAGCGGAACCCAGCCGTCCCCGCTTGGCGACCTGATAGCGCGCGCCGCGGCGATCGTCTTCGAAGACTACCCTGCGCCGCCATTTCCCGCCTGGACGGCCAGGCTGGCCGAGCGCTCCTTGGCACCAGTCATCGCGGTAGACAGCTGCTGCGTGGTGCCTATGCAGCTGCTGCCAAAGCGTTTCGACAGGGCATATGACTTCCGGCGCGCCACGGCGGTGCTTTTCGCGCAACGTATCCCGTTGACCTGGCCAACCCCAGCGCCCAGCAAACCCCCTTTCGACGGCGAACTCGGATTTGCCCCGCTGGATCTGGAGCGGGCAGACATCGCGACCCTTTGCGCCGATTGCGCCATAGACCACAGCATCCCACCGGTCGCGCACACCCCAGGCGGCTCGCTGGCCGGCTATGCCCGTTGGGCGATGTTTCGCGACCGGGGACTGCGCGCCTATGCGCGTCAACGCAACGACGCCGCGATCGCCTGGCCGCGCGGCGTCAGCCGCCTCTCTGCGTATCTGCACCACGGACATGTCTCGCCGTTCCGCGTTGCGCGCGAGGCATCGCGTGTCGGTGGCGAAGGGGCGGAAAAGTTCCTCGATGAGCTGCTGGTGTGGCGCGAGCTCGCCTATAACTTCTGTTTTCATACCGCGGACCCGGAGGTCATCGGCGCACTCCCGGACTGGGCCCGGGCGACGCTGCATGCGCACGCGGATGACGTCCGCCCGCCGGCGGTCGACACAGAGATGCTGGCGCGCTCGCGCAGCGGCGATTCGCTATGGGACTTGGCCCAGACGTCTCTGCGGATTCACGGGGAGCTGCACAACAATTTGCGCATGACCTGGGCCAAGGCGCTCGCCTATTGGCGACCGGATGTACAGGCCACATTGGACGCCTTGATTGATCTCAACCACCGATATGCGCTGGATGGCTCGGATCCAAATTCCTACGGCGGGTTATTGTGGAGCCTCGGTCTGTTCGATCGGCCGTTTTCCGATTCACCGGTAATCGGCAGGCTGCGCAGTCGTCCGAGCCAGGTGCACGCACGCCGCCTCGATCTCGCCGCCTTCCGCCAACGGGTGACACAACCGAGCACCGAACGCGTTCTGCACATCGCGGTAATCGGCGCCGGCATTGCCGGGCTCGGCGCCGCGCGGGCGCTGCAGGACCAGGGGCACTGCGTCACGGTATTCGAGAAATCCCGCGGTGTCGGAGGCCGGGCGGCGACGCGACGCATCGGCAACATCGGCTGCGATCACGGCGCCCAGTACTTCACCGCGCGCGACACCCGGTTCCGACGCGCGGTCGAGGCGTGGTGCGAACAGGGTCTGGTCGCGCCCTGGGAGGGCCGGATCGGGCGCGTGAGTGAAGGTGGTGTCGAGCCGGCGTCGAATCGCCACGCGCGCTTTGTCGGCGTGCCCGGCATGAGCGAAATCGGCAGACATCTGGGTGCCGACCTCGACGTGCGAAAACAGACGCTGGTGACAGCACTGCATCACCGCGAGGGGCTATGGCGGCTGCAGCGCGAGGGGGGCGATGCGCTGGGGGATTTCGATGCACTGGTCGTCGCACTGCCGGCACCCCAGACGCAGGTGCTGCTGGCGGCCGCTGCACCCCATCTCGCACGGCAGGCAGCCGCCGTTGACTATTCGCCCGCCTGGGCGCTGATGCTCAGTCTGCCCAGCGAACCGCTGCTGCCCTATGACGGTCTCTTTTTCGCCGACGGCGAGATCGCATGGGCGGCGCGCAACAGCGCCAAACCGGGACGCCGCGGACACACCTGGGTGGTCCATGCCGCAGCGGACTGGACGCGCGCCCATCTCGATACCCCCGTTGAGCTAGTCGCGAAGACGCTCACAACCTCGCTGGCCGCGCAGACCGGTATGGACCTTGACGATTCGGAAGTGCTGGCCGCACACCGCTGGCTGTATTCACTGGTCGACAATCCGCTGCAGGCCGGGGCGCTCTGGGATCCGGCCCTGCAACTGGCGGTGTGTGGCGACTGGTGTAATGGCGCGCGCATCGAGGGCGCCTATCTGAGTGGCCAGGCCGCCGCCGGTCATCTATTGAGGCATCAAGCCCAGCGGTCTTGCCAGGAGCATTACACGGCCGCTGTTACCGAAGCCGTGGCGAAATAGAGGGCGCAGCGGGTGGACCGAAGAAGCCGGAAAGGAGATCTACCACGGAGTAAACGCACCAGCCGGGGCCCTGCCTGCTATGCCAGATTGGTTGGCGCGACACTCGCTGTAACGCTGGCGCTGGGCGCAGCCGCCTACGATCTCGACCGACATGTGTGGCGTGACCGTTTACTGTTCCTGATAGCGCCTACGCCCGACGACCCGATGCTGCAGGCGCAGGCCCCTACGATTGAACAGCGCAAAGCGGCCCTGCGCGATCGCGATCTGCGAGTCTTCATGCTGTACCGCGATAGCGCAACGGTCGACGATCTTGCCCTGAGCGCGCGCGAGGCCGAGCAGCTGCGACGCCGTCTGGGCGTAACGGAGGACGACCGCCTGATGATCCTGGTTGGCAAGGACGGCGGTGTGAAACGGCGCGCCGCGCTGGACACCGACTTACGCGATATCTTCCTGCAGATCGACGGCATGCCGATGCGCCGTGCCGAGATCCGGGCCAAGGAGGCGGCCGGTGAGCAGGTGACGACGCCCTGACGCCGGCCAGCGCTACTAGCCCGCTCTATCGAGGGCGCTATGTCTATCAGCGTGTGGCTTCCGTGCGAGGCGATGGGAGGACAGGGCCAGATAGCAAGCCATCAGGGTGTCAGGCGTCGGGCGCGCTATCCGGGCCAGCGTGTTGACCAGCCACCTCGGTCGCCGCGACATAGGCCCGCAGCTTTTCGGCCAGCACCGCACTGGCCGCTGGCTCGCCATGCACCAAACGAATCCGCTGCGGTCGTGTCGCCATGTTGCGCACGAAATCGATGAGCCCGGATTGATCGGCGTGGGCCGAATACCCAGCGATAGTGTGGACGCGGGCACAGATATCAAAGCGCTCGCCGTCCAGATCGACATAACCACCGCTCGGACCATAGCGCTGGATATCGCGTCCCGGGGTACCCTGTGCCTGGTAGCCGACGAACAGGATGTCATTCCTGGCATCGCCTAGCAGGGCCTTGAGGTAATTGACCACGCGCCCGCCGGCGCACATGCCACCGGCCGCCAGTACCACCGCAGGGCGCCCGGTCTTCGCCAGGTAGCTCACCACGCGCAGATGGTCCTCATGGCTGTCAATGGTCGTCAGCTGATCAAAGTTCAGCGGGTGCCGTCCCTGTGCGGCACGAGTCCTCGCCTCATCGTCCCAATAGGGGCGCAACGCGCGGTAAAGATCAGTAAAGCGCGCCGCCAACGGTGAATCCAGCACAATCTCCAGCTCGTCCCAGGGCAGATCGTGTGCAGCCGCCTTGCCTTGATTGCGATACAGGATGTCTTCGAGTTCGTAGAGGAGTTCCTGGGTACGCCCGATACTGAAGGCCGGGATCAAGACCGTGCCAGCGTCCTTCAGTGCGTGGCCGATGATGTCTTCCAGCGCGGCCTGGCGCCGCGCTCGACCTTCATGGTTGCGATCACCATAGGTGCTTTCCAGAACCAACATATCGCAGCTGTCCGGCTGATCCGGCGGCAGAAGCAGCGGTGTCTCGGTCGCACCCAGATCACCGGAAAAGATCACATGGCGTTGCTCTGTCCCGGCCCCATAGCGAAAGTCAACCCACGCCGATCCGAGGATGTGCCCGGCGCGGCGGAACTGCACCGCGAGCGGTGTTGCGCCCCGCACATCGATGGTTTGCCAGGCACCATAGTCTACTGGCCGGATTATCTGCTGCAGCCGCCGCATTACCCGTTCGATCAGGCGTTTGTTGCGGGTCACCCCGACCTTCAGCGCGTCTTCCAGGACCACAGGCAGCAATCTCGCCGAGGGCTGTGAACAATAGATCAAACCGGTGAATCCTGCCGCGAGCAGATAGGGTATCCGGCCGACATGATCGATGTGCACATGGGTCACGATCAGCGCACGGACATGCTCGATGGAGAACTCGATCGCCAGATCGACCGCATTGGCCCCCTTACCTGAGTTCTCCGCGCCCTGAAAAAGCCCGCAGTCAATCAAAACCCCATCGCGTTCGCCGACCCGCAACTCGTGACAAGAACCGGTAACGCCGCCGACGGCGCCGTGATGCACAATTTCCATCGATCTGTACGTCGATCAGGTACCCAGTTCGAGGTTGAGCGGGGATGGTCCGGCGCAGTGGCTCGCACCGCCAAACCGCGTCGCACCGTACGGGGCCGCCGGCAGATCCAGATAGCCATCAGACACCCGGTGACCTCGCTACGTTTTCATCAGGCGAATCGCCGCACTTCGCCCGCACCGGCGACATTCTCGACACAACGCCCGCACAGCTCAGGGTGCTCGGCATCACGCCCGACATCCTCGCGATGGTGCCAGCAGCGCGTGCACTTTGCGTGCTCGCTGGCCCAGGCCGCAATCTTGAGTCCATTCACTTCAGTGTCCATAGCCTGCGGCGAGGCATCGGCCAATCGAGCCACGCTGGCATACGAGGTGATCAACGCGTAGCGAAGTTCGTCGCCCAGCGCGGCGAGCACGCTCAACAGCGGCTCATCGCAATACAGCTCGACCTCGGCATCCAGCGACGAGCCGATGATGCCCTCCCTACGCATCAACTCGAGTTGTTTCCCCACTGCGGTCTTGACATTGATGACCTGTCCCCAGGCGGCGGCATCCAGCAGACCCTGTTCACGCAGAAAGAGGCCCTCGTACCAAGTCTCCATGAACACGGATTCGGCACGCGCACCCGGCATGTAACCCCAAATCTCATCGGCGGTGAAACTGAGCACGGGCGCCATCCAGCGCACCATCGCCTCGACGATGTGGAACATTGCGGTCTGGCAGGAGCGTCGGGCAAGGCTGTCCGCCTGCGTGGTGTACTGCCGATCCTTGATCACATCGAGGTAAAAGCCACCCAGGTCGGCGACGCAGAAGTTGAGCAGTTTCTGGTAGATGAGGTGGAAATTGTAATCGTCATAGGCAAGGGCGATCTCGCGCTGCAGCGAATGTGCGCGCCCCACCGCCCACTGATCCAATGCGATCATGTCAGCGGCGGCCACCCGATGCCGGGGCGGATTGAATCCCTCGAGATTGGCCAGCAGAAAGCGCACGGTGTTGCGGATACGGCGATAGGCATCGGCGGTACGCTTCAGGATCTCATCCGATACCGACATCTCCCCGCGATAGTCCGTTGCGGCAACCCAGAGTCTGATGATGTCGGCGCCGAGCGTCTTCATCACTGTCTGCGGCGCAACGACGTTTCCCAGCGATTTGGACATCTTCTTGCCGTCGGCATCGACCGTGAAGCCGTGCGTCAGCACGCCTTTGTAGGGGGCATGGCCATTCATCGCCACGCCAGTCAGCAGTGAGGATTGAAACCAGCCGCGGTGTTGATCTGAACCCTCGAGGTACAAATCGGCCGGGCTGACCAGTTCGGCGCGCGGCTCGAGTACGCAGGCATGGGTTACCCCGGAGTCGAACCAGACATCGAGCGTGTCCGCGACCTTTTCGTAGTCCTGGGCGCCATCGCCGAGGAGGTCTTCTGGTTCGAGATCAAACCAGGCCTGGATACCGGCATGTTCGACCCGCTGTGCAACCTCCTCTATGAGTCGCGCGGTATCTGGATGCAGCTCGCCGCTGTCCTTGTGCACGAATAACGCAAGCGGCACGCCCCAGGTGCGCTGACGTGACACACACCAGTCCGGACGGTTCTCGACCATTCCCTCGATTCGCGCCTGGCCCCAGTCCGGCGTCCATTTCACGCGCCGAATCTCGGCTAGCGCGGCATCGCGCAGCCCGTTCTGCTCCATGGAGATGAACCACTGCGGCGTGGCGCGAAAGATGATCGGCGTCTTGTGCCGCCAGCACACCGGATAGCTATGGGTGAATTTGGCCGACTGGATCAGCGCCCCGTGTTCCTCGAGCACTGCGATCACATGGTCATTGGCCTTGAATACCTGTTCGCCTTCGAATAGCGGCGTGCCGGCCACAAAGCAGCCGTTTCCACCAACCGGGTTGTCGACCAGCAGACCGTAGCGCTGACCGACGATATAGTCATCGAGGCCATGGCCGGGCGCGGTATGCACGGCGCCGGTACCCGCCTCCAGGGTCACGTGGTCGCCCAAGACCACGGGGACCTGGCGATGGTAAAAAGGATGGTGTAGGAGCTGACCTTCCAACAATGCCCCGGCGGCGCGTCCGACAATCTCAAAATACTCGATGCCCCAACGTTGCATGGCACTTTCTAGCATGCCCTCGGCCAGCACCAGTCGCTCTGCCGCGATCTGCACGAGGACGTACTCGAACTCTGGATTCAACGCCACCGCCTGGTTGGCCGGCAGGGTCCACGGCGTCGTGGTCCAGATCACCACAGAGATTTCACCATGGCCAGGGCCATCCTCTGTGCTGGTGAAGTGTGCGCCAAAGGCGTCCTGATCGACGGCGCGAAAGCGGACGTCGATGGCGAAAGATTCCTTATCCCTATACTCGACCTCTGCCTCAGCCAGCGCCGACCCACACTCGGTACACCAGTGGACCGGCTTCGAGCCTTTGCTGATGTGGCCGCGCTCTGCAATGCGCCCGAGGGAGCGGATGATCCCCGCCTCCTGGAAAAAATCCATGGTCAGATAGGCATTCTCCCAATCACCCAGCACGCCCAGGCGTTTGAAATCGATGCGCTGCTTGTCGACCTGCGTCGCGGCATAAGTGCGACATGCGATCCGGAACTCGGCGGCACTGACCTTGCGACCGGGTTTGCCGACCTTCTTTTCGACCTGCAGTTCAATCGGCAGGCCATGGCAGTCCCAGCCCGGGAGATAGGGCGCATCGAACCCTGCCAGCGTGCGACTCTTGACGATAATGTCCTTCAGCACCTTATTAACCGCATGGCCGATATGGATCTCGCCATTGGCGTAGGGCGGTCCGTCGTGCAGCACGAACTTGTCGCGACCCTCGCAGGCCGCGCGGACCTTGCGATAGAGATCGATAGCCTCCCAATGCTTCAGCATCGCCGGTTCCCGCTGGGCCAGATTGGCCTTCATCGGAAACGCGGTCTTCGGAAGGTTCAGTGTGTCCTTGTAATCTTTGCTCACGGACTAAGACCCGGTGTCTGAGTAAAAAGAAGTCGCTTGCCTGCGATTGCGCGGTCGGACGAGCCATTCAGACTGATTGACGCTGGCGTGCCGAATCCAGACGATGAATCTCACGGGCTCGCTGTACATCACGCTGAATCTGCTCGCGCAGCGCATCGAAAGACGCGAACTTGTGTTCGTCGCGAATGCGTGCAATGAAATCCACCTCGACATGACGACCATAGGAATCCCCGGCGTAATCGAACAGGTGGACCTCGAGCAGGAAACGATCGTCACCCTCGAGCGTCGGCCGATTGCCGATGTTGGCCACACCAGGCAGAGGTCGATCCGCCACTCCCTGAACCTGTACCGCAAATACACCGCGCAGCGGCGTCGAACGCCGCAACAGCGGCACGTTCATGGTCGGAAACCCAATAGTACGACCAAGTGCGTTGCCATGCCCAACATGCCCGCAGATCCGGTAGCGTCGCCCAAGGCAGCGCTCAGCGTGTGCCAGGTCGCCCTGTTCCAGCGCCTCACGCACGCGCGTACTGCTGATACGCACGCCGTCGTCACTCACCGTGTCCAGGCTCTCCACGCCAAACCCCAGGGCGTCGCCCATCTGTAGAAGCAGTGCGAAATCGCCGACGCGCGCCTTGCCGAACCGGAAATCGTCTCCGACATACAGATAACGAATGCCCAGCTGCTCGACCAGTACCCGATTGACGAAATCGCGCGCCTCGACCGCGGCGAACCGTGCGTCGAATCGGATCAATAACACGCGATCGATGCCGCAGGCTGCGATGGCCTCGAGCTTTTCGCGCAGGCGGGTCAGTCTTGCGGGAGCCTGCTCCGGGAGAAAGAACTCCATCGGCTGCGGCTCGAAGGTGATGACCAGCGACGGCACACCGGCGGCTTCCGCACGCGCCTTGAGCGCCGACAGCACCGCCTGATGCCCGAGATGCACGCCATCAAAGTTTCCGATGGTGGCGACGCAGTCGCGATGCGCCGTGCGCAAATTGTGCAGCCCGCGGATTAGAAGCACCGACTCGACCAATCAACCGAAACAAGCGGTTGAGTATATCGGTTTGACCCAGGGCCGGCACGATCCGCGCACAGGGGGCGAGGCAAAAAGAAATACCCGACAACAGTCCCTGTTGTCGGGTATTGCCACCGAGGCTTGATGTCGACCCATCCTGGGTCCCGCGACGTCCTTGTCGTCCGGCACGTCCTGTGCGAACAGTCTCGTCCCTGAAGGTGGTGTGATGCATATTGTCGATCTCGCGGCTCGCGCGCAGTAGCAGAATTCTGCAATCGACGTAGGAATTTTCTGACGAATCTAGTCATCTCGACGGCGCTGTCCGAACAGGCCGTCGATCAGCAAAAGCACCACACCGACGGTGATCGCGCTGTCTGCCAGATTGAACGACGGCCAGTACCACTCCTGCCAATGCCACTGCAGGAAGTCGACGACCTTGCCCAACCAGATGCGGTCGATCAGGTTGCCGATGGCACCGCCGATGACCAGTGCCAGGCCGTAAGCGGTCAGGCGCTCTTCGCGGCGCAGCTGGCCGAGCCAGACCGTCATCACCGCCGACACGACGATGGCAATAGCGATAAAGAACCAGCGTTGCCAGCCCCCGGCATCGCTCAAAAAGCTGAATGCGGCGCCCGTGTTATAGACCAATGTCAGATTGAATACGGGCCAGATCGTCAGCACCTCATAATCCTCGAAGCGCGCCATGATCCAGAACTTGCTGATCTGATCGGCGACGACCACCAGCGCGCTCAGCCAGAGCAGCCGCAGCATCAGTCGGCCTCCCGGACACTGTGGTCCAGCAGATCCCGGGGGCGCAGGCCTAAAGTCACGAGCGCGGCACCGTAGATCCCCGCACCAAGCGCGATCAAGCCAGCGAGCCAGAGGACCCGTGTCCAACGTGCTGCCTCGCTCCAGGCACTCAGTTCAGGCGACAGCCAGGCCAGCAGACCGGCCATCAACAAGGCCGCGCCAGCAACCTGCGCGATCAGGCGCGACCATCCGCTGGAGGGCGAGTAGACCGCGTCGCGCCGCAGGTGCCGCATCAGGAGAAAGGCGTTCAGATAGGCCGAAAGGCTGGTGGCCAGGGCCAGGCCAGCATGCTTGAGAGGGAAGATCAGCGCCAGGTTGAGTGCGATGTTGGCAACCATCGCAATAACCCCGATCTTCACCGGCGTCGCCGTGTCTTGACGGGCGTAGAAGCCGGGCGCCAGCACCTTGATGAGAATGAAGGCCTGCAGGCCGAGAGCGTAGGCCATAAGGCTACGCTGCGCCATCAGCACATCCTGCGCGTCGAACACGTCGGACTGAAACAAGGTGGCGATCATGGGCCCGGCCAGCACCATCAACCCGACCGCAGCTGGGACACCGAAGACCAGGGTCATTCGCAGCCCCCAGTCCAGGGTCAGACTGAACGCCCGGGGCGCTGCCTCGGCCTGCCGCCGCGACAGACGCGGCAGAATCACCGTCGCCAGCGCGATGCCGAGCACACCGAGCGGGAACTCCACCAGGCGATCGGAGTAGTACAGCCAGGAAATGCTGCCGGAGACGAGAAAAGAGGCCAGGATGGTGTCGAACATCAGATTTATTTGGGTTACCGACACGGCAAACAATGCGGGCACCATGAGCTTGAGCACGCGTCGAACACCGGGGTCGTGAAAACCCGGGCGCGGGCGCGGCAACAGCTTCAGACGCGCCAAGAACGGTAGCTGGAAGGTGAACTGGGTGATGCCGGCGAGCAGCACCCCCCATGCCAGGGCCACGATCGCGTCCTCCATCTGCGGTGCCAGCCACAAGGCCGCAGCGATCAGGCAGACGTTCAGCAGAACCGGCGTAAAGGCCGGCACCGCGAAGCGGTCATGCGCATTGAGGATGCCGCCGGCAAACGCGGTCAGCGATATAAAGAACAGATACGGAAAGGTCAGACGCAGCATTTCAGCTGCCAACGCGAGCTTGGTGCCTTCACCATCGATCACCCAGCCGAAGGCGAATAGCGAGACAATCAGCGGGGCGGCTACTACACCAATTAGTGACAGAATCAACAGCACCAGGCCGAGTGCACCGGCGATATGGTCGACGAAATCCTTCAGTTCAAGGAGATCGCGCTGGGTCCGATATTCGGTTAGCACCGGGACGAAGGCAGTCGCAAAGGCACCCTCGGCGAATAGACGACGCAGGAAATTGGGGATCTTGAAAGCGACGAAAAATGCGTCAGTCTGTGCATTGGCGCCAAACACCTGGGCGAACACCAGATCGCGTACGAAACCCAGCAAGCGGGACAGCAGAGTGTAGCCGCCTACAGTGGAAAGAGACTTGAACAGTGACAGGATGCGATCCTCCGCAAAGACGCGATTATAGTGGCACGGCCCCCAGCTGGCTGCGGTCCCCACCGCTTGACACCAGCGGTCTAGATCTAGATAATCGCGCGTCTTTCGGGACTGCTAGTCATCCTCAAGGAGTTTAGAATTGGCCAACACCCCCCAAGCCCGTAAGCGCGCCCGCCAGGCCGAGGACCGCCGCCAGCGCAATGCCGGTCGGCGCAGCGAGATGCGCACGGAGATCAAAAAGGTAGTTAAGGCTATCGAGGCCGGCGACAAGGCGGCAGCCGCAGACGCGCTCAAATCGGCAACTCCGCTACTCGACAGCCTGGCGACCAAGGGTCTGATTCACAAGAACAAAGCGGCACGCCACAAGAGCCGACTCAACGCCAAGATTCGCGCACTCTGAAAACACTCGGAAGCGCTGGCAGAACAACCGGCCGATGGCCGGTTTTTTTGTCTCCGCAGCGATCCGCGGATCGGCTGTAGGATTTTTCCTACAAAGACAACAGATCTAGATCATATTCCCGCGAGAGCGGCTCGTGGCAAAGTACTAGTGTCGTCAACAAGGACGCGAAGGATTGCGATCTGCGCCAGGAGGCGCCGCAGGGACCACAGAGTTTGCCAACCGAAACTGACGACACCTGAACCCCGAGCGTAGGGACGCGCGCGGGGTTTTTTATGGCCCGCAATACAAGCACTAGATTGGCAGGTCAATCCGTCTGGTGTTAAGTCGACGGAACGGTACAACTTGCTAAATAATCACGAGATTATCGCGATGAATCATTTCATCCTCGTCGACATAACCCAAAATTCGCTCGATTTCGCTCGATGGGCGCCCCTGGATCTGTCGCGCCTCGACCGCGCTGTAATTGACCAGTCCGCGTGCGCACTCGCGCCCGTCTTCGTCGGTGCAGACCACCATTTCGCCTCGGCGAAAATCGCCATGAACCCCTTTAACCCCTACCGCCAACAGACTGCGTCCTGATTCTCGCAGCACCCGAACTGCGCCGGCGTCGAGGACTAGGCGACCCTTGATTTGCAGCTGACCGGCCAGCCAGCGCTTGCGGGCCACATCGGGCGCTTGCGAGGGCGTGAGCAAACTCCCGATCTCTTCGCCGAGTTTGAGACGCCGCAGGACGCCATCGCTGCGGCCGTTGGCGATCAGCGTAGCCGCACCGGATCGCGCGGCAAGCCGCGCTGCCCGGACCTTCGTCTGCATCCCGCCCTGACCGAGCAGGCCACCGCTACCGGCCATATCATCCAGTGCACTGTCACCGGCCTTCGCATGAGACACCAGGCTCGCGCCGGGATGGAACCGCGGATCGGCGTCGTAAAGCCCCTGTTGATCCGTCAACAGCACCAGCAGGTCCGCCTCGATCAGGTTGGCGACCAATGCTGCCAGGGTATCGTTGTCTCCGAGACGCAGTTCATCGTTCGCCACTGCGTCGTTTTCATTGATCACCGGTACGACGCCGAAACCGACCAGTGCGCGCAGCGTGCTGCGGGCATTCAGGTAGCGTTTGCGGTCTGCAAGATCGTCGTGGGTGAGCAGAACCTGCGCGGTGTGCAGGCCGCGCCGCTGGAAGCAGCTCTCCCAGGCCTGGACCAGACCCATCTGGCCAATCGCCGCGGCCGCCTGAAGCTCATGAAGACTGCTTGGACGCCGCATCCAGCCCATGCGTTTCATTCCTTCGGCGACGGCGCCGGACGACACGATCACCATTTCGTTGCCTGCCGCAATCAGGTCCGCTATCTGATCGACCCATTCGCGCAGCCTGTCGCGGTCCAGTCCAGTGCCATCGGCGGTGATCAGTGCACTGCCGATCTTTATCACCCAACGGCGGCTGGCTGCTATGGATGCACGCATCGTCTTCACGTCAGCGGATCGTACGCCTCTTCCTCGGCGTCTGCGTGGGTCTGCGCCTGTCGTTCGGCCTCACGCAATGCCTGAAGATGGCGCGCCAGTGCCAGGACAAGGGCATCCAAGCCTTGGCGAGAGACCGACGAGATCGCGAAAACCGGGCCATGCCAGTTCAGCTCCCTTAACAATGCCGCCTGACGCTGCGCCAAGTCGTTGTCATCCAGCAGGTCACTCTTGCTGAGCACCAGCCAGCGTTCGCGCTCGGTCAGACCATGTCCGAACTTTTCGACCTCGTTGAGGATTCTGCGCACTGCATCGGACGGCGAAGAACCGTCGAATGGCGCAACATCGACCAGGTGCAGTAGCAGGCGCGTGCGCGCGAGGTGTTTAAGAAACTGGATGCCCAGGCCAGCGCCGTCCGCGGCACCCTCGATGAGCCCAGGTATGTCTGCAATCACGAAACTCGTATCGGTTCCTGCCCGCACCACGCCCAAATTCGGGTACAGCGTCGTAAACGGATAATCCGCCACCTTCGGACGCGCGCTCGACAGCGCCCGGATAAGACTTGATTTTCCGGCATTCGGCAGCCCGAGCAGACCGACGTCCGCCAACAGTACCAGCTCGAGATGTAGGGTGCGCCGCTCACCGGGAGTACCCTGAGTCGCCTGCCGTGGCGCTCGATTGGTGCTGCTCTTGAAATGGACATTGCCGAGACCGTGATGACCGCCGCGTGCCACTAGCAGTGCCTGGCCCTGATTCAGGACCTCACCGAGAAACTCCGCGGTATCGGCGTCACGTACCCGCGTGCCGGTCGGTACGCGAATGTGCAGCGATTCCCCCTTCTTCCCGGTCATCTGCCGCCCCATGCCGTTTTGGCCCCGCTCGGCCCGATGTAGGCGCTGGTGGCGAAAGTCGACCAGGGTGTTGAGCCCGCTGTCGGCGACCAGGATTACGTCGCCGCCATCTCCCCCGTCCCCGCCGTCGGGACCACCTTTCGGAATAAACTTTTCGCGCCGAAAGCTGACACAGCCATTGCCGCCGTCACCGGCCTCGACCTTGATCACTGCCTCATCGACGAATTTCATGTTTGCTTGTCCCACGCTGCCACGCCGATAGCCCGTGGTGCAACGAAAAAGGCCCCGTCGAGGGACGAGGCCTTAATCGCACCACGGGGCTGGAAGCAGCGGTTCAGGCCGATTCGACGCTCACAAACTTACGGCTTTTCGGCCCCTTGGTCTCGAAGCGAACGACCCCGTCTGCCTTCGCGAACAGCGTGTGGTCTCTGCCTAGACCCACGTTCTCGCCGGCATGCACGCGGGTGCCGCGCTGCCGAATGATGATGCCGCCGGCGCTTATCGCCTGACCGCCGAAGACCTTTACGCCCAAACGCTTGGATTCTGAGTCGCGGCCGTTCTTGGAGCTACCACCTGCCTTTTTGTGTGCCATGCTGAATCCTCCTTCAACCGGCGGTTATGCCGGTAACCTCAATTTCCGTGAAGGCTTGGCGGTGCCCTTGGCGCTTCATCTGGTGCTTCCGGCGGCGGAACTTGATGATGGTCACTTTGCTTGCCCGACCATGCGATTTCACCGTAGCCGTAACTCTGCTGCCTGAAAGGTAAGGTGTCCCCACCTGTACGTCGTCGCCATCGGCGATCATCAGGACTCTGTCCAGCTCTACGCTGGCGCCTTCGTCGGCGTTGATCTTTTCGACTTTCAGCGTCGAACCTTGAGCAACCCGATACTGCTTGCCCCCGGTCTGGATCACCGCATACATGGCCGACGACTCTCCTGCGTTTAATTTGGCGACGGGACGGCTTCAGCGCCGTCGGAAAGACGCGAGATAGTAGCGATCTGCAGGCAGATCGTCAACCTTCCGACTGGCCCGAGGGGGCCTGCGACGATGTCATAGCGGCTTGACAGGGAGAAAGGCGCTTCCCTAGGATGCCCGCCAGCCTTCTGCCCTCTAAATCCAGCCCCCTATGGAGTTTTCCAGCATCCGCGAGTTGATCGAGGACGACCTCAAGGCCACGGACGCCCTGATTCTCGACCGACTCAGATCCGACGTGGTCCTGATAAACCAGATCGGAAATTACATCGTCAATAGGCGGCAAGCGCCTGCGGCCGATGATTGTTCTGTTAGCCGCGCGGGCGCTGGGATATCAGGGATCCGCACACGTGGAACTGGCCGCCGTCGTGGAATTTATACACACCGCGACGCTGCTGCACGATGACGTGGTCGACGACTCTGAGCAGCGCCGTAGCCGGGACACCGCAAACGCCGTCTGGGGCAATGCGGCGAGCGTGCTGGTTGGTGATTTCCTTTATTCACGGGCGTTCGAAATGATGGTTTCCGTGGACTCGATGGCCGTCATGGACGTCATGGCACACGCGACCAACCGGATCGCAGAGGGCGAGGTCTTGCAGCTGCTCAATTGCAACGATCCGGACACCGACGAGCAGCGTTATCGCGAGGTGATCGCTCGCAAGACTC